>NZ_BAGE01000023.1 GCF_000308675.1 Nocardia paucivorans NBRC 100373
CGTGGGGAGTGGCCGGGCACGATCGGGCGGGAACTGTTGGGCGACGGGGGATTCGGTTACGATCCGCTGTTCCGGCCCGACGGTGGCGCGACCAGCGCGGCACAACTGAGCCCGGCGGAGAAGGACGCCGCCTCGCATCGAGGGCGGGCACTCACCCAACTCATCCCGGCCCTCACCGCATTGGCCGACCGAAGCGCCTGACGCGCCGGAGTATCGGACCCCGTACCCGGCTCGGCCTCTTTCGGTCCGTGCGTCCTGCCCACCGTATGTGAGCCGAACCGGGTAGCGCCTTCTCCTATATGGGCGAAGCGAATTATCCGGGCAGGTGGGGAGCCAGTTGGCCGCTGATCCGTTCGGCCTCGCCGCAAAGGTTGCCTTGCGGCGCCCCACCGGCAGGTCCCACCGGAATTCGTGACCATATGAGCGCCATGCCCTGCGGTAGCGAGATACCGATATAGCATCGCTCCTGGCGTTCCGGGTCCAGGGAATCGGCGAATTTCACGGCTTCACGGGAATCGACCGTGGTTGAGCCGACCGCTTTGTAGTCCCGATAGCGCTGATCTTTCTCGAACTCGTTCAATGGGATCGGGCCATAGTAGACAGCGAGGTCGTACCAGCCCGCGGTGGACTTCCAGAAGCACCCCTGCCACCCCGCGAACTCGGCCCCGAACGGTTCCGTCATGAGCGGCTCGGTGTTCAAGCCGGAATCGGTCAGTGCCGATTTCGGTATGTCGCAGGGGTGTGCGGCTCGATTTTCACTGCCCGCGGAAGCGTTCTCGCTGCCGCAGGCCGTTGCCGACGCAACGAGGCCGATCAACGTCGCCGCGATACTTCTTCTCATACCAACCAGGTCCTTTGTGTCGGGTACTCGTCGAAATCGTCGGGCCAGTCGGTAGGACCGACGACGCCGGGGGCCTTCTTCCGTTGTGGCGGGGGCGTGGGTTCCGCTACGGGCTCGGGGATGTCCCAGGTCCAGGCATATGACGGTGAGTTCTTCAACTCCGCGACTTCCGGCGGCACGGGACGAGCCATCAGCTCTATCTCGGGCCATCGACATTCACCCGCCTCGACTCTCGCCGCATACGCCTTCAGCTCGGGCGATGCGTTGGGGATGGCAGCCAAGGCGCTCATGAGTCCTTCGTTGACCAGGATGGGATCACGCCACAGGTCCTCGAGAACGGTACGTTCGACGCGCAGGCTTGCCGTCTCCAGATCATCGGCGGCATTCAGTACCCGTCGCGCCATCGCTTCCACCTCGGGATCCAGATTCGGGTCATCGAGCATGGACATCACCGTTGTTCACGATTACTTCTCGGTGTTCCTGCGCGGTTCTCATACCGCGTCCTCCCACGGCTCGCGTCCCGATCCTGTCTCATAGGCTTCCTTCGGCCGATTCAGTGTGTTCTGCGCCTGGCTCACCATCGCGATGTCATTGATCAGCGCGGCCTTCTTGGCGGCATTGTCGATACGGTTGGGAGGAGGTCGGATATGACCCGGCCCACGGGGCCTTCCCATTTCATGGCCGCGATCTGGGACTGTGCCCACCCTTCGAATGCCAGCGCGGCCTTGCCATCCCAGTGTGGGCCGACTCGGCGCACCACCTCTTCGAGGTTGCCGCCGCAACTCTCCATGGAGTTTCCCGCGAGCTTGTACGATTCGCCGATCCGACGTAACTCGTTCCAGTTGGCGGTGATCGGTGCGAGGAGCGTCTCGAGCATGTTCACTTCACTGCCCGCCATCCTCGTAACGTTCTTCACCGCCTCGTTGACATCACCGACCACACCGGTCGTCTCCGCTATCAGATCCGCCGGCTCGGGCGGAGCGGCTGACGGTGGATCGAGCTCGATGGAGGCTCAGGGGTCGTGGACTCGACCGGAGGCGGAGGCATCCACGCGGAAGCGGCTTCGTGCGCTTCGGACGCCTTGTCGAGGTAGGGATTTCCGATCCATGCGATGCCGTTAGGGCCACCACGAGGACAACGAGCCAGCCTGCGACCTGGGCAAGCGGGGTGAAAACGCCGGATCGGTAGAGCTCGGCGAAGAACCTGCGCAACCACCTTCCGACGCGTATCCATCTCGGAAGACCGGAATGGTCTGCGAGGGTACCGTCGGGTTTCTCGTAATCCACCGTCACTCCTCGTACCGGTTCGATCGACCTCTCACTGAATCGGACGCGGATGACGCCGGCACCGGTTCCATCGGATACGTGACGCCGTCGAAGGCCCGAAGTTGCGCTCGGCGAACTATTACCAGGTTCCAGACGGTGATATGGAGCCGAACATCATCGGTAGCCCGATTGCGGATCGCATCGCCGCGGGCGGTTCGTGAGGTGGATGTGGCGGCATGGCCACCAGAGGAAGGCTGCCGAGGAGCGGTCTTCGGCTTCTCTGGTTCTGTGCCGGTGCGGTCGGTAGCAGGGCGATACCGGATGGGCTGTTGGCCGATATTGGATCGCGGTATGGTGCTTTGGACGAGTGTGCGGGGTTGTTCGCACCGGTGGCAGGAGGGGCATGCGTTCCGTGGTACGGCGATACGGTGGGGGCGCGGGTCGCGTAGCGCTCGCCGGTGTGGCTCTGTTGGGGCTGGTTGTGGGGTGTTCGTCGGAAGTGGACGGACAACCCGAAGCGCAAGGGCAGAGCACCGCAAACGGGGACACAAATGTCGAGTACAACCCGTGTACAGATCTGTCGGATGAGGCGTTGCGGGCTACGCGGGTGGATCCGGCAACCAAGGACGCCGATATCGATCCTCCGGAGGGGCCGAGCACGTGGCGCATCTGTGCGTGGGATTCGATTGACGGGCCATATTTCGTCAGCGTCGCGTCGACGACGCATAGGCAAGATGAGCTTTACAGCAACCCTGCGGTGACGGGGTTCCGGTCGGTGCAAGTAAACGAGAGGTCTGGTCTCAGTTTCTATAGCAGCTCTGACGCGGACCATCTTTCTTGTTATGTCAGTTTTCCTGCTAAGCAGGGAATGTTCAACGTGATCGTCGACTGGCGTTATGGCGAGCGTGAATCGATGCCGCAGTCGCCGCCGTGTGACCTGGCTATTCGGCATGCGCGGGAGCTCGAACCATTTCTGCCGAAGTGAGGGTCGGGATGGACGGCAATGCAGCGCGAGAAACGATGGGTCGGAACGAGGGTGAATAGGGGGTAGACCCGTGACGGATGATCAGAACGCCGATCCGCAGCTGGCTGGAATGATGCAGCATTGGCAGAATCTTCATACCCAAGCTGAAAATGGTGCACTTCGGATGGACCCAGAGCTTGGGGCTGAGCTGAAGCGCCATGTGGGCGAGTTGATCAAGCAGCTAGAAGAGCAGTTACGCCCGGCGGAAAGGCTCAAATTCGTAACGGGTTTCGGTGGTTTGAAGTCGGCGCAGGCTCTTCAGCAGAAATTCGCAAACAAGGCTGTGACAGACGATGATTCTGCCGTGAATCGTCTGAAGCAGGCGATTGATATCGCCAAGTTGATGGAAGATACCTACTCATTGGCGATTGGAAAAATTGAGGAAACAGATCAATCCACCGCCGCTGCGCTCGGTAATGCAGGGGAGCAGTAATGGTTGGGTTGAGTGAATGGATGACTTCGGTTTTCAGCGGGCCTTCCGAGGCTGCGGAGAACAAGCGGACCGACACCCAGCTGGCCGAGTCTCAAAAGACCAAATGGGACGGGGACAGGGCCATCGTGGGCGGGGAGTGGTCCGGGTTGTTGTCGGACTACCCGAATGCGCAGTTCGCACCGAAGGCGATTCAGGAACCTGATCCGTTCGAAACCATGTCGCATCAGGAGATCTATCAGGCGCTTACGGAGGTCGATCCGGGCGAAATCAATGGTCTCGCCGATGGGTGGCGAGGGCTGGCAACCGCTGTTCGGGAGGCAGATACCACGTTCACCCAGGGCATCACTGCCGCCATAGATCAATACTGGAACGGTGAATCCGCGCGGGCGGCGGTGGAGGGAACGAAGGCGTTCGCGACCGAGCTCACCGCGCTGGCGGCGAGTTTCCAGATGGTCGCACATGGATTGGACCTGATCGAGGGCCATTTGGCGCAGGCCAAGAGTTCGGTGGCCAAACCGGACAATGTGACGATCGGCGACAAGATCATCAGCGCGCTGCCGATGCAGAACATCCTCAAGGGGCCGGAGTATCGGGCCAATGAGGCGCAGGAGACGGCGCGATGGATCATGACGACGTACTACCGTCCCGGCGCGGAGGATGTGGACAGTAAAACGCCGGTTCTACCGCAGTTGAAGAACCCGGTGGAGGGCTCGAATCCCACGGACCAGCCGTGGAAACCGAGGGGGACCACCAACCCGCCGAATACGAATACGGGGAACCCGAGCAACCAGCCGGGGCCGGAGACGACCGATCAATCTTCGGAGCAGGAGACTCCAGAGAACCAGACGACTCCGCAGTCGACCACCCCGGAGTCGACCATTCCCTCCTCCACCACCACCCCCACGACGACCGGTACCCCGACCACGGAGAACCCACGGACCACCACGCCCGGTCTGACCACCGGCACTCCGAGCGTGCCGGGACCGAACACGACGGGCACACCTACGCCCGGCCGCACTGTTGCGGGCACGCCGAGTAATACGGCTGCGCCGAAGAAGACCGGCACTTCGGCGAGTAATGCGAGCCGTTCGGGGCGTATGGGGATGCCGGGTATGATGTCCCCCGGTGCTCGGGGCGGTCGGGACGATGACGAGACCGAACACAAGACCCCGGATTATCTGGTTTACGAACGTGAGAGTGAGTTGATCGGTGATATTCCGCCGGCGCTCCCGCCCGGTGGGGTGATAGGCGGTTGAGCGAGCTTCGCTGGCGGCTCGACGGCATGATGTTCACCTTGGCCGTACAGGGCTTCGGCCGCGATCGGTTGCCGTACCCGTTTCGCTACGAGCCCGAACGCCGCCATCCCCATGAACCGGTTGGATACGACGAGTATCAGCGACTGCGGACCGAGGCGCGGCGACGGCTTCGGCAGATGGCCGACGAGCGGTTGCATCATGCGCTCTCGGTTTTGCTGGAACCCGAGGTTCGGATCGAGGTCCACGGCTACTACGGGCCGAATTTCCAGCAGGTCGTTCGCATGCATGCGGGAACGAGCCGTGGCTCGGCGGCCCTGGCCATCCAACTGCCGGGGCCGACACAGGAATACGGCCGCGACATCATCCTCACCCGGCTACCGCCCGAGGCACTGCCGAAACAGATCGTGATGCATCTGCCGGCGTGTGCTCCGGGGCGGTACCGCCCGGTGCGCTCGCGGCGCTCGGATGTGGATAAGGCCGAGTACTCGCAGCATCCCACCCGGTTGTCGCCTTCCGAGGAGGTCAACCGGATCATTCGTCGTCGCCGTTCGGGGTTCGGTGAGGTGGGTGTCCTGGCCGGTCCCGCAATCGACGCGCGGCCCACGCCCGATGTGCGTGGTTTCCATTGGATGGACTACCTGCCCGAGGACGGCCGCTATATCCTGCATCACCTCCCGGACGAGGAGTTCGTCCTCACCCCCGGCCAACCGGATGAGGTGGCGCGCCAACTCCAACGACTCATCGAGACGACCCGTCGCTCACCGGCCCGGCGCTGGTAGCCCAGGTAAGGGCGATGCTCGAAGAAGGCGGGCAGCGCAATTGATGACACAGTGCGGACAGCCCCACTGAGATCGTGGGTGCGATCCCAGTGGGGTGTTCGGCTGCATCAAGGACGGTCGAATTTGCCCGAGCGAGTGTGGGATACGAATTCGTCCCATTTGTCAGGGGTGAAGATCAGGGCAGGGCCGGTCGGGTTTTTGGAGTCTCGGACGGCGACATGTCCACGGTTCAGGTGTGCGATCTCGACGCACTCCTTACCGCCTGCACTACGGCTGGACTTGATCCACGTGGCCTCGGCTAGTTCATCGTGCACGTTCGTACTCCTTTGCTTTCGCTCTCAGCAGGTTCTTGCTGTCGACGCTGTTCAGGGTTGCTCCCTGCATGGTTCGGAACGCCTTTCGATAGCGATCGACCGTGTCGGCTCTGTCGTAGTAGATGTCGCTGGTGTAGGACTCTACGTATACGGTCGCCGGTTCATGCGTCGACGGTGCGAAGTCAAGCACGATGAATGGACCGGTGGACATTCCTATCGGAAAACCGCTGGAGAACGGGAGGATTCGTACATCGATGTTCGGCGGCAGATCGGCCAGGTGCCGCAGTTGCGCGGCCATGGTCTTGCGTCCGCCGACGACCCTGTTCAGCACTGCTTCATCCAGAATCAGGCTTACCGTGGCCGGATTCCGTTTCCGGGTGATGATCTTCTGGCGGCCCAACCGCATCCGTACTCGTTTGTCGAGCTCTTCGGGTGTGTCCGTGGGAAAATAGGCCGCATCCAGAGCTCGCGAGTAGCCGGCCGTTTGGAAGAGTCCGCTGACCATGTCGGGCCGGTACATCAAGAGCGAGGATGCCATCGATTCCAAACCCACATAGAGCTCGAAATCGTCGGGGATCAGCTCCCCGTACTCGTGCCACCAGCCGCCGTTCCGAGACTCTGCGGCTGCCTCTTTGGCGAGCCCGAGCAGTAGATCCTTCTGTCCGAGCTCGTCATACAGCTCGCACAGACCGGTGATGATGTCCAGCCTGATCCGTCCCGGATACCCGGTTTCGAGCCGCTGGACGGTCCCCGACCCGCACCCGATATGACGGGCGGCTTCGGCAATGGTGAGCCCGGCTGCTTGGCGCATTTCGCGCAGGTGTCGCCCCAGTTGACGTCGCGGCACAGTATTACCGCTGCCAACAGATGCTTTGGCGGACATGAAAAGTCCCCTCCTGGAAATCGGCCGCCCCTTGCCGTGGAAGTCATTGTGGCGCAACCCTGGGCGTCGCGCTGGGGAAATGCGCAAAACCATTCGAACCGGCTATCGCCGCAGGTGGGATGGGTTCCTTCGGTGCTTGGCTGTGGCGGCATCGGGGAGCGGGTTCGTCGCTGTCCATCCGAGTACGCCCCTCGCCGTGGCGACGCATCCGGTACGGCCCTGGTGGTCGCGTCGGGTGGTGGTTCGTCCACACCGTTCCCCGGTGCGCCCGGACGGCGCATGTGGCCGAGGAGTGACCATATCGATCAGGAATCGAAAGGCTTCGCTCGAGCTACAGTGGCCGGATCCGGCTAGCGTGACCTGCGGAGATATTCCGGAGCCGAGATCGACTCCGTCTGAGACGGACGGATCGACCGGAGGTGACAGGTGGTCGAGAGCAGCGGACGGGTGGTTGTGGTGCGGCGCGTTCGCCTCCAGGCTTCCCTGGGAACTTACTCCTAAGTAAGGTTTGGATATGGCGTGGAAACCGAACCAGATACCCGATCAGAGCGGGCGCACCTTCATCATTACAGGAGCGAACGGGGGAATCGGGGCCGAGACCACCAAAGTCCTGGCGAGCAAGGGCGCGACGGTGGTCATGGCATGCCGCAATACCGATAAGGCGCAGCGGGTCGCCGACCGGATCGATGGGGATGTGCGGGTGGCCGAACTGGATCTCGCGGATCTGGCCTCGATTCGGAAGTTCGCGGCGGACACCGGTGAATTCGATGTGCTCGTCAATAACGCCGGGCTGATGAACCTGCCGTTCTCCCGCACCAAGGACGGATTCGAGACCCAGTTCGGGGTGAACCACCTCGGGCATTTCGCACTCACGGGGCTGCTGCTGGACCGTTTGAAGGATCGGGTGGTGACGCTGGCGAGTATCGCCCACCGGCAGACGCCGAAGCTGTGGATCGACGACCTCAACTACGAGAACCGTCGGTACCAGCGCAACCTGGCGTATGCGCAATCCAAGCTGTCGAATCTCATGTTCGCGCGGGAATTGCAGCGCCGTCTCGACGCGGCCGGGTCGTCCAAGCGGTCCTACGCGGTGCATCCCGGTGTCTCGGCGACCGATCTGTTCACCCGCACCGAAACCCCGCTGGACCACATTTCCAAGCCGTTCATCGCGATCGTCGGACATTCGCCCGCCAAGGCGGCGCACTCGAGTCTGTTCGCCGCCACCGAACCCAATGCCGACCCGGAGAAATATTGGGGACCGAACTGGTTGTTCGGCATGCGCGGGCCGGTGACGGCCTGTCCGTCGAGCCGGTTGTCGAAGAACACCGAGTTGCAGCGGCGGCTGTGGGAGGAATCGGAGCGTATGACCGGGATCACGTACTCGCTCTGATCGGCGTATGCCCCGGTCATGCCGGTTTCCGGGGTGCGACCTCACTCTACGGCCGTTGTAGTAGACGAGTACCGTGGTAGGCGTGTCCGCTCCGCCGCCTCGTCATGTCCATCATCGTCCGGCGTTGATCGCGCTGGTCGTCGTGGCCGCGATGACCGCGTTGGCCTTGGGCTGGTGGCAGTGGGAGCGGTTCTCCTCTGCCAGTGGGACCGCGCAGAACCTCGGCTACGCGCTGCAATGGCCGTTGTTCGCCGGGTTCGCCGTTTTCGCCTACTTCCGGTTCGTACGCATGGAGCAGGAAGCCCAGGACGGCGAAGAGGGCGAGACCGCAGTAGCGGATGCGGCAACCGACGGTATGGAGCCCGGGAAGTCCACACGGGCGGATACCGCCAAGCGCGGGAAACGGGGCGATCGGGCAAAGCCCTCGGCTCCCCGAGAAATCCCGGCGGGCTTTCTGCCCGAACGGCCGAAGGCGGTCCGGGACGAGGACCCGGTGCTCGCCGAATACAACGAATACCTGGCCCGGCTGCACGCCGCCGATATCGACGAACAGGTGCGCGCCGCGACCGAATCGATCCGACATACCGAGAGGAACGCCGGTTGACCAGCGAGAACATCACCGAGGCAAAAACCGCCCCGGCCCGATCGGCCGGCGACACCCGCCGGATCGCGGGTGCGCTCCTGCGCTACCGGGTGCTGGCCTGGGCCACCGGTATCTGGCTGCTGCTGTTGACCGGTGAGATGATCGCCCAGTACGGCTTCGGTGTCGACACCCCGAGCTGGATCGCGATCGTGCACGGCTGGGTGTACTTCGTCTACCTGATCCTCACCGCCGATCTCGCCGTCAAGGTCCGTTGGCCCATCGGGCGCACCATCGGCACACTCATCGCCGGGACCATCCCGTTCCTGTCGTTCTTCGTCGAACATCGCAATGCGGTGCAGGTGAAACGCGACTTCGGCGTCTGAGCGGCGGGTCGCGCGCTCGGTTCGCGCATACCGCGCTCGGTTCGCGCATATATCGCCTCGGCCGATGGAAACACATGGTGAAACCGCCCCGGGTCATTCGACCCGGGGCGGTTTTTTTCCAATGCTTGCGACCACAATGCTCGTCTACGTATATTCGTAAGCGAGTAAGGAGGGTGCATGGCGAAGAAGCGCAAGGTCGGCAACCTGCTGGCGTTGGCCGTGCTGTCGGTTATGACCGACCGGCCCATGCACCGCTACGAAATCGCTGCCACGCTGCGGGAACGCGGCAAGGACCGCGATATGGACATCAAATGGGGCTCGCTCTACACGGTGGTGCAGAACCTGGAGAAGGCCGGCTTCCTCGAAGTGGTCGGCAGTGAGCGGGCGGGAGCGCGACCGGAGCGGGTGATCTACCGGATCACCGAGGCCGGGCGCGCGGAATTGGTGGACTGGACCCGCGAGCTGATCGCCGAACCGGTCCCGGAACAGCGACGCTTCGTGGCCGGGCTTTCGATTCTGGGGGCGCTTTCCCCCGACGAGGTGGTCGAGCTGCTCGGCAGGCGGCTGGTCGCGCTCGACGAGCAGATCGCCGAGGCTCGGCGTGAACTCGTCGAATGCGCGCACACGCTGCCCAGGCTGTTTCTCATCGAAACGGAGTACGGGCTGGCCATGTTGAAGGCCGAGGCCGAATGGGTGCGCGCGCTGCGCGCGGAACTGGAAGCGGGAACATTTCCCGAACAGGACCGTTGGCGCGCGTGGACCACCGGCGGGATCGCGACGGCGAACGCCGAAGAGGCGAAAGGGGGAAACGTCTCGGAAGACAGCTGAGCCGATGATTTGACCGGGCTCGGCGGAGGTGCGGCAACACCACCGCCGAGTCCGGGTAACCGCCTCGGACCGTGCCCGCGCATTTCGAATCGCACACCCGGCCGCGAGTTTGGCAGACACAGGATAACCGGGTTATCGATCCGCGGGGTGGTCCGACTCGAACTGATTCGAATTCGAAACACCCGAGGAGATATATCCATGCCCGGAATCGGTTCCGCCCTGGTGATCGGCGGCGGTATCGCGGGGCCGGTCGCGGCCACCGCACTGCGGAAAGCGGGTATCGATGCCCGCGTCCACGAGGCCTATCCCGGCCCCGCGCACACCATTGGCAGCGGACTTGCCTTGGCGCCCAATGGGATAGCCGCCCTCGATCTGATCGGCGCGGGCGACGCGGTCCGCGATATCGCAATAGCGATCTCGAAAACGGCCATGCGGATCGGTGACAAGAAGATCCCCCTGCCGACTCTGACCGATGTGCCACCCATGCAGGTGGTGGATCGCGGTGAGCTGCACCGGGTTCTGCATCGACACGCCGTTGCGGAAGGTGTGCCGATGGAATACGGGAAACGACTGATCGGGGCGGAGCAGGACGAGACCGGTGTCACCGCTCGCTTCGCCGACGGCAGCACCGCCCGCGCCGATGTGCTGATCGGTTGTGACGGTATCCGTTCCACCGTCCGGCAGCTCATCGATCCCGACGCGCCCGGCCCGAACTACACCGGGATGCTGGGATTCGGCGCGCTCACCGAATGTCCGGTCGACCTCGACGAGAACACCATGGTCTTCGCCTACGGCAAACGGGCCTACTACCTGTACTGGTCGGAGGGCGACGGACGGGTGGCCTGGGGCGCGAACCTGCCGCACAAGGAATATCTGTCACTGACCGAGGCGCGGAAGATACCGGCCGAGCGGTGGCTGTCGATTCTGCGCGATGTCTACGGCGCGGACACACCGGGTGGGGAGTTGGCTCGGGCCACCCGGCCCGAAGATCTACAGATAGTCGGGGCGCTGCACATCATGCCGTCGGTGCCGCGCTGGTACCGCGATCGGATGGTCCTGGTGGGGGATGCGGTGCACGCGCCGTCCAACAGCTCCGGGCAGGGGGCCTCGCTGGCGATCGAGAGCGCGATCCAGGTGGCGCGCTGCCTGCGTGATCTGCCCACCCCCGGCGAGGCGTTCGCCGCCTACGAGCGATTGCGGCGCACTCGAGTGGAGGGGGTGGCGGCGCGCGCGGCCAGGATCAACCACAGCAAGACACCGGGGCCGGTGGCGCGGGTGGCGATGCGGACGCTCATGCCGGTGCTGGCGCGGACGGTGATGAATCCCGAGAAGACGATGGGGGCCGAACAGCGGTATCGGATCGACTGGGCGGCCCCGGTGCACACCGAACTCGTCGCGAGCGCGGTGTAGTCGGGGAGTGGGTGGGCGCCATATGTCGGCGCCCACCCACCTCACCAGGGTTTCCGTAGTTTCCGCACGAGCCGCCGCAGCGCGCCGGTCTCCGCTTCGGGGCGGTTCGCCGAGGGCTGTTGCTCGGTGGTCTCCTCGGACGAGGGCGTCGTCTCTTCGGTTGCTGCTTCCTGCGCCGGAGGCTGTTGCCCGGAGGACTTCGCCGAGGTGGACTCCGGCTCCGGTTTCGCTTCGTCGGTTGCCGATTCCGGCTGTGTCGACGACGGGGCGGAGTCGGCTGCCGCTGTGGATTCTTCCGCCTCGGCCTCTCCTGTTGCCTCGGGCGCTTTCGTCGGCTTGGTCTCTTCCGCTACCTCGGCTTTTTCCGCCGACTCGGGCTTTTCCGTCGCCTCGGATTCCGCTGTCGTCTTCGCCGCGGACTCCTCCGTCGACTCCGACTCCTCCGGGGTCGCCGCAGACTCGTCCGACGAGGCGGCGTCTTCCGACTCCTCGTCCTTGCCGGCCTCGAACGGAATCGTGTTACCGGCCGCGTCGCGGGTACCGGCCGCGGCCACAATGGCCGAGACGAGTTCGTCGCAGCTGGACCAGGTGCACGGCTCGGTGGCCTCGAGGTTGCCGATCGTGTACCAGGTGTCGGTGCCTCGATAGCGGACCAGGCCGTAGCCCTTGTCGTCGACGGCGACATCGAGCTCCCCGGAGACCGTCCCAACCTCCTGGGTCATGATCGATGTCTCGATGGGGATCTCGATGACGTCTATTTGAACTCGCCTCGTTTCACGCAGTCGTCGACCGCGGTGCGGAGCGCGGTCTGTTCGTCGGAATCAACGCTCAGGCCGTACTTTAGCTTGATTTTGATGTATCGATCGATATAACTGCACCGAAATTCTCCCGGCGGCAGATAATCCGCCGGGTCCTGGTCACCCTTGGACCGGTTGGCCGACGGATCGGAGGCGACCAGATTGACGGCGTCGTTGGCGATGCGGCGACGGGTGTCCTTGTCCAGTTTCCCGGCGCCCGAGCGCCATGCCTCGGCCAACGGAACGATGTGCTCCGCGTCCACCTTGCTCGGCTCGGTGATCCACTTGTACGGCTGAAGCTGTCCGGTCTTACGGTCCAGCACACCGTAGTGGTCGCGCCAGCCGCCGTCCTTGCCGACCTTCAGATCGCAGGTCTTCGGGTCGAGGGTCACGGTGCCGGTGGAGTCGCGCAACATCATCACCTCGCGGGTGGTGCAGCGCTGGTACTGCGCGAATTCGGGACCGAAACCGTGTTCGGGGTCGTTGTTGTCCCAGTGCGGGAACTCCTCGCGGCTGTAGCCGGCCATGGGGACCTCTTTGCCGACCGGGAGTTTCCCCAGGGCGTCGAGCACCTCTTGCGCGGAAACCGCCGAGGGGTCCGCGGTGTCGGGGGTGATGACGTTCGGGTCGGTGGGGTCTTCGAGCAGTGAGCAACCGACGGCCACGACGACGGCGATCAGAATCGAGCCGGCGGCGGCTCCGATGCGCTTGATCATCGATTATCTCCGCCCACTCGGCTCACCGGCACGAGCCGGGCGGATGATGCAGCTACGAACGCTGTGAACTTCAACGGATTTCCTTGCCGACGCGCCGAGTTGTACAAGCGTCAAACTACCGGGAACGGTTAATGGGAGGCAATCGTCGGCCGGGAGATCGATGCACCTCCCCCTGCGCCGCCGTGCCGGCGACGGCGCAGGGGGAGGGCTGTCACGAACGAGCCGGCTACCGCCCGGGGGACCGGGTGCGGGGCCGATTGTCCGGACCGGCTGCCGCTCGCAGGACGGAGCTGATGAGGGGATAGCTCCGTTCCGACGTTCGGGCCCGGGCGCGAACTCGTCGTGACGTTCATCGGCCGGATACGACGAACCGGCCACGTCTTCCGCTGTGGAACCGTAACACAGTACATACACCGAATCCGTTGGGGATTCCCAGAATTGGGAGAAATATTACGATCGGTCGGTTCGCTCGGAATCGGATTCGTTCGGCGACGGCGGTGTCGGCGCGGGCGGTGGCGCGGGCCGCCGGGCGGCCCATATCGGCGAGTAGGTCGAGTGCGGGTGCCGGGGCCACGGGTTCGGGGTGGTATTCGTCGACGCGCTCGGCCGCCCGGGAAGCGAGCCGACCGCGACAAGGGCGTCGGTGGGCCGTTCCGTGGCGTTCCTGGGGGAGTTGGCACATCTGCGTCAGGTGTGCGGTCGGTGCGAGGAGCTCGTCGGTGAACCGGGTTCGCACCGCCGAATTGTCACCCACGCATACTCCACCGGTCGACGGATCCGTGATCCGCGCAGGTGGCGAATGCTGTTGACGCGCGACGGAAACGTCCCGGCCCGACCGGGTTCCGGTGTTACCGTTGCCATATGGCCGACGCGCGCGCGGTGAAACATCGCATCGTCACCACAGTCCAACGTCTGGTGGCGAATCCGTTGAACCGGCGGTTGCCCTTCCAGCAGTTGCTGGAGACGACCGGGCGCAAGAGTGGCGAGCCCCGTATCACGCCGATCGGCGGTGCGCGGGTGGGCAACGAGTTCTGGTTCGTCTCGGAGTTCGGGGAACGGTCCCAATACATTCGCAATATTCGGGCGAACAACAGGGTCCGGGTTCGGACGGGTGGGCGGTGGTATTCCGGGACGGCGCATGTGTTGCCCGACGACGATGCCCGGAAACGGCTGCGTTCGCTGCCCCGGGCCAATGGCGCCATGGTGCGGATCATGGGGAACGACCTGCTCACCGTGCGCGTGGATCTGGATACCTGATCGAGTTCGCGCGGTTGGGGGAGGCGGCGGTATCGATCACTCCGCGGGATGGACGTGGTAGGTCACATCGGTGGCCGAGAGTTCCGCCCCGCAGTGCGCGCACTCCAGCCGCTGCCGTACCGCGCCGCCGTCGGCGCGATGGGTGAGCGACAGGGCGGGACGTTCGACGATCCAGCGATCGCCCCAGCGCATCAGCGCCACCGTCACGCCGTAGAGATCCAGGCCTTTTTCGGTGAGGCGGTACTCCTCGCGTGGGGGATGGTCGCTGTATCGGCGTCGCTCGAGTATTCCGTTGCCGACGAGCCGGTCGAGTCGATCGCTGAGGATATTGCGCGCAATGCCCAGATTCCGTTGGAACTCGGCGAAACGGCGCACGCCGTAGAAGCATTCCCGCAAGACCAGGAAGGTCCAGCGGTCGCCGACCGCGCTCAATGCGGCGTCTACGGAATCGTGACGGATCGAGGGGGGTCGAGGCATGGTCGCAGCCTAGCGAGAACCGGTTGCACCAGGCGGTACGCTGTGGTCTCCTAGTTGGTAGCAAAATGAAACCTAGCTGGAGGTGGCCTTGAAATGACTGTTGTCGAGGCTTCGATCGATGACGACAACCCCTATCGGGACCTCACCCCGGAGCAGGTGACCGCATGGTTGAGTCGGTATTTCCACGGCGTTATCGGTCTTCGATTCACCGAGATATCCGCGGATCGGGTTCGTTCGGAACTGCCGGTGACCCCCGCGCTACAACAGGGGGCGGGCATTGTGCACGGCGGGGTGTACTGCTCCGTGGTCGAATCGACGGCAAGTGTCGCCGCCACGGCATGGTTGGCCGGGCGTGGGCGGGTCATCGGCGTGAACAACAACACCGATTTCCTCCGGGCGGTGTCGTCCGGAACGCTGTTCGCGGAAGCGACCCCGGTGCATCGGGGGCGTAGTCAGCAACTGTGGTCGGTCGAGGTCACCGACGATCGGGAGCGGGCGGTCGCGCGCGGGCAGGTACGGCTGCACAACGAGTACGGGCAGGTCACGCTCCCGGAGCGGCCGACGCCGTCGAATGGCTGATTCGGTCGAACCGTCACGGCTCGGGTGCCACCGTCCTCATCCGCGGTGCCGGTCTCGTCGCGAGGAAGGCCTCAGTCGACAGGGGGTTCGTCGTCTTCGGCGCGGTCGAGGATGGCTCGGGTGTGGGAGTCCAGGTCGTTCAGAGTGGAGATCAGATCGAGGGTCGGCAGGTCGGAGGTCTCCTCGGCCATTCGGCGGAGTTCGGCCATGACCGTGTCGATATCGTCCTCGGGGTTCGTGGGCTCATCGGTCCGAGCCGTGACGGGCTGCCAGGCGATTGCCTGCTGCCACCACGGGTCGTCGGTGGCCCAGGCCCAGATGGTCTTGTGGACCAGCTCGGTGTTGTCGGTGAGCAGTCGATAGAAGTCGTCGATTCGGCGGTGCTCCAGTTCGTGGACACCCTCCGGTAGCCGTCGGGTGCCGATATGGCACATGGGGGCGCGGGTGACGGTGAGGGTGGGGGTGGACGGGTTGTCGAGCAGTTCGCGCAGGAGCTCCTCGGTGAGATAGGGGAGGGTGATCTCGCCGACGGTGATCGGCATACGGGCCCGCCGGCGAGGGCTGTAGAGGCGGCGTGCGGTCACATCGAAAACCGCCAGGTCGCGTTCGCCGGTCAGGGTGAGCAGGGCGGATAGACAGGCGATCCGATCGTCGACCGTGGCGCGCAACAGCAGACCGCGCCCATCGGGTGGTCGGTGCACCGACAGACCGGCATCGGCGCGGTCGATCAATGCGTAGACCACCCCGACAACCGGAAGAGGCGCCGTCGGTTCGGGTGCGCGCTCCATCGCCACGTACTGCTCGTATGCCTGTTCGGCCGAGTCCGTTGCGGCGGCGGGCAATACGGCGAAGAGGAAACTCACCCGGTAATTACAGCAAAGTTCTCATAGAAATTCGCGGGATGGACGGTGAAAAGTTCTGATCCGCAGCGAGATTCGGGATCAGAACCCCGCGACGCCGGCAAGTTGGCCGATACCGTAGGTAACGCCCATGGTGAGGGCTCCACCGCACACCACCCGGACCGCGGCCCGTGCTCGACTACCGCCGCCGAGTCGCGCGCTCACCGACCCGGTGAGTGCCAACGCCACCAACACCGCGCAGATCGTCACCGGAACACGAGCCGACACCGGCGGAAGCAGAATCGCCGCCAACGGCAGCAACGCGCCCACCACAAAGGAAATCGCCGACGAGAACGCCGCATGCCAGGGATTGGTGAACTCCGCCGGATTCAGGCCGAGCTCCACCTCGGCATGTGCGGCGAGCGCGTCCCGAGCGGTCATCTCCTCGGCCACCTTCCGGGCGGTCTCCGCGGAAAGGCCCCGCATCCGATACAGCTCCACGAGCTCGGCCGGCTCGTCCTCCGGCGCCTCGTGCAGTTCCCGGCGCTCCAATTCGATCAGCGCTCGTTCGCTGTCGCGCTGGGTGCTCACCGAGACGTATTCGCCCACCGCCATGGAGATCGCTCCCGCTCCGACACCCGCCACACCCGCGGTGATCAGGGTGTCCGTGCTGGTCGTGGCCGCCGCGACCCCCACCACCAATCCCGCTGTCGACACGATCCCGTCATTGGCGCCCAACACCCCCGCGCGCAGCCAGTTCAGTTTCGCGGCCAGTCCCGTGCCGTGCGGTTCGCGCGATGAAGCCTCGGCATCGCTCATGACGTCAGCCTAGGGAATGTTTCGGCCGTGGACGCGACGGTGACATTTCGACTCGCGGCGGGAGGCGAAGCGGAGGTGGTCGCGACGCCGGGCCGGGGTTCGGCGACACTGTAGGGCATGACCGAGACCGCTGCTGCCCCGGAACACCTCGATGTGGTGATCGTGGGGGCGGGTCTGTCCGGTGTGGGCGCCGCCTACCGGCTACAGACCGAATGCCCGGACAAGACCTATGCCATCCTCGAAGCCCGGGGCGATATGGGCGGTACCTGGGATCTGTTCCGGTACCCCGGGGTCCGTTCGGACTCGGACATGTTCACTCTCGGCTACCCGTTCAAACCGTGGCGCGATGCCAAATCCATCGCCGATGGACCCTCCATCCTGCGCTATATCCGGGAAACCGCCGCGGAATACGGGATCGACCGCCGGGTTCGCTACCACACCAAGGTGGTGGCCGCCGACTGGTCGACCGAACACGCCCGCTGGACCCTCACACTGGAGCGCCGCGACTCCACGGGTGCCGTCGAACGCGGCACCCTGACCTGCGGATTCCTCTACTCCTGCGCCGGTTACTACGACTACGACCGAGGTCACAACCCCGAATTCCCCGGGATCGAATCCTTCACCGGCACCGTGGTCCATCCGCAGTTCTGGCCGCAAGATCTGGACTACCGCGGAAAACGCGTGGTGATCATCGGTAGCGGCGCGACCGCCGTCACCCTCGTGCCGTCCATGGCCGACGACGCCGCGTCGGTCACCATGCTGCAACGTTCCCCCACCTGGATCGGGGTCGTGCGCGGGCGGGACGCCTTCGCCGACCGGGCGCGCGCCCTGCTGCCCCCGGACCTCGCCCACCGGTTGATCCGCACCAAGAACATCCTGTTCGGCATCGGCTTCTACCAGTACTGTCGACGCCGCCCGGCCGCCGCGCGGAAACTGCTGACCGGCCTGGCCACCCGCATTCTGAAGGACGAGAAACTCGTCGCCGAACATTTCACACCCCGCTACGACCCGTGGGATCAGCGGTTGTGCGCGGCGCCCGACGCCGATTTCTACCGCGCCGTGCGTAAAGGGAAGGCCGAGGTGGTCACCGACCATATCGACGGTTTCGTTCCCGACGGTATCCGCCTGCGTTCCGGTCGTGTCCTGCCCGCCGATGTCGTGATCGCCGCGACCGGACTGCGACTGCTGGCCTTCGGCGGTATCGCACCCACCGTCGACGGGAGGCCGGTGGACCTGGCCCGCCAGTTCGTCTGGCAGGGCGCCATGGTGACCGGGCTGCCCAACTTCGCGGTATGCCTGGGCTACACGAATTCCTCCTGGACCCTGCGCGCCGACCTCACCTCACGGTTGGTCTGCAAGATCTTGCGCCATATGGATCGCAACGATTACGCGGCCATCGTCCCTCGCCCCGACCGCGGTCTGTCCGAACGCCCACTGATCGATCTGACCTCGGGGTATGTACAACGCTCCATCGGCCACTTCCCGCGCCAGGGCGACCGGCATCCGTGGCGGGTGCGGCAGAACTACCTGCTCGACTCGGTCACAACGCTACGAACCCGACTGGGCAAAACCCTGGTGGGAACACCGCGCTCGGCACTGCGAACCCCGGTCCGGGCCGAGGTGTGAGGAGGTTCGGTTACGCCGTCGTCAGGGCACCGCGTAAAGGTAGAGCAGGACGAGGGTGCCCACGCCCATGAGTGGGGTGAGAATCCAGGTTTCGACCTTGTTTCCGGTGCGGGAGATGACCGGGATGGCGGCGCGCTGTTTCAGCGGCCACAGCAGTGGGCAGCCGCGTTCGGTGAGACAGTCGCCGACCAGGTGGATGAGGCAGCCGAGGCCGATGGCGAACGGGAGCCAGCGGGGGGTGTCGGGAAGCCAGCGGTGCATGAGGATCGTCCCGGCCCCGGCGAAGATCACACAGAGGCCGTAGGCGCGCAGCGAATCACCCGAGGGACTCAGGTGTAGGGCGCGCACCCCGAAGGCGAGCATGACGAAGACCAGTCCCAGGGTGAAGGGGCGGCCGAGGAAATGCTGGCCCGCCCAGGTCGCCCACCCGGCGAGGATCACGAACAACAGGCTGTGGGTGGCGTGGCGGTGGCCGCCCGAGATCGTGGAAACACCTTTGGCCAGGTAGTGACTCACCGGGCCCAGAGACTGGGCGATGGTGCCCTTCGGGTGGTCGATATCGGGCAGCAGTGCCGCGCCCGCGGTGATCAAGGTGCCGAGCACCAGCTCCATGGCGCTGATCCGGACCGGTCCCTGGATCAGTTCCATCGCGTCCGCGGCGGCGACCGGAACGAGGGTGGCGGCCGCGGCGAAGGCCAGGGCGCCGCTGGTGGCATGGGAGTGACCGAGCAAAAGTGTTTCCCCCGAATCGGTGGACCTGGACAGCCCGACCAACTTAGCAACCCGAACCGATGCGGTGAGAACTCCGAAGTCCTGGTGATCGGATGGCTGTGGCATGCCGCAGGTGGTATTGCCATGTGCTCGGGAAGGGATGCGGCCGAGTCCCGAGACGGTGGGCCGGACTCGTGACATCGGGGGGCCGAGGGCGTCCGGCTCGGTGTCGGTGTCGGTGTTGATGTTGATGTTGATGTCGATGTCGATGTCGATACCGCCCTCGACCGCGCCATTGCGGCGTGTTGCGCATGACACGCCGTGGGGTTTTATGGGGAACCGAACGTCACATACACCTGTGTTCGGAATCGATGCCATATTGGCCCGATCGGATCGGCGCGCGGCGGTCCGGGTGTGGGGGAGTCATACCGGATATGGGGGAGATCGGATGTCCGAGTATCGACCGGTATTGCGGCCGGTTCCTCGTTTCGAACCGTCGGCTCGTCGCCATCCGAACGAGCCGGACCGGGGTGGTTCCGGTTCGGAGGTAGGGGGTGCGGTTGGTTCGCGGGCGGAGACCGAGGGTGGTGGGACCACTCGCGCGACACCACCACGAGAACGGGCCCACTCGCAGCCGACCTGCGGGAACGCCGTGGTGTCGAAGGGGCGGCGGGGTGGTGGTTCCGTTACCGCGGTCTGTTCGAGTGGCGTTCCCCGTGGTCGGCGTCGCTCGCGGATGGGAGCGGTATCGGGCCACGGTGTTCCCGAGGGGGTGCGCCAGGTATTGCGCGCCGGACATACCGCGGCGATGGCCGAGGCCCGCGAATACTCCTGGCGTGTGCTGCGGATGGTGCTCGAGGTGCTGGACCGTAGGCGTCCGGTTGCCCAGCTCGCCCGGTTCGCGTCACCGGCGGTGCAGGCGGCGGTGGGCACCCTGGTCGGCGGGAACCATCTGCGCCATCGGGAACTGGGCACCGCGGTATTGGCGAGAGTGCACGTCATCGGCGGCGACGACGGCGCCATCGAGGTGTGCGGTACCTATCAGCGGGGTTCCCGGCATTTCGCCATCGCCGCCAGAATCACCCGTGCCCCCGCGACGGGGTGGCAGCTCACGGCTCTGCGCGTGTAGTGCCGCGCGGTTCGCGGAGAATATCGTCGAACCCATCGGATACAACCCATCGGATACATTGGCCAACCGGGCGGCGGAGCGGTCCGCGGCTCGGCGCCTGCTCGAGGATCGAGGGAGTATGACCAAGACTGCGCTGGTGACCGGTGCGTCGTCCGGTATCGGCCGGGCGACCGCGCGGCTGCTGGTCGAGCACGGTTATCGAGTGATCGGGACCAGCCGGCATCCGGAGACGATCGCGGAGTCGGACCGGATTCCCGGTGTGGAGTACCGGGCGCTCGACCTCACCGATGTGGCGGGGATCGAGGAGTTCGGCGCGCAGCTCGGCCCGATCGACGTGCTGGTGAACAATGCCGGGGAAAGCCAGTCGGGTCCCTTCGAGGAACTACCGCGCGAGGCGCTGCTGCGCCTGTTCCAATTGAATGTGTTCGGCCAGGTGCGGCTGACGCAGCTGGTATTGCCCGGGATGCGGGAACGGGGATACGGCCGCGTCGTCATGGTGGGATCGATGCTGGCCAGCTTCCCGCTGGCCTACCGTTCCTCGTATGTGGCGGCCAAGGCCGCGATCAAGGGATTCGCGGACGCTGCCCGTTTGGAGACCTCGCCGTTCGGGGTATGGATCACCACCGTCGAACCCGGATCGATCAGCACCGGTATCGGGGAACGCCGCACCAAATACATTGCCGAGGATTCCCCCTACGGCGATGACTTCCGAACCATGCTCACCCGGCTGGATCACAACGAACGCAACGGTATCCCGCCGGAGAAGGTGGCCGCGCTCATCCTGCGCGCCATCGAAGCAGACCGCCCGAAACCGCTGTACGCCACCGGAAGTCGGGCGCCGCTCGTGTTCCTGCTGCGGCGGTTGGTTCCGGGCAGCGTTATCGAGCGGGTCGTCGCCCGGGTGCACGGTCTGCGCCGATGAGCCGGTGAACATGCCGGAGAACCCCCGGCCCCGGTTGTTCGTGGGGTGCGCCATGTGGTCGCACCCCACCTGGCCGGCCGCATCGCGAGAACGCCTGCGCACCTACGCCAGTTGGTGCAATGCGGTCGAGGGCAACACCACCTTCTACGCCGTCCCGGCCCGTCACACCGTCGAATCGTGGGCCCACCAGACCGATCCGGACTTCCGATTCGTACCGAAACTGCCCCGCACCATCACCCACGATCGCAGGCTGTCGGGCGTCGACGCGGAGCTGCGTGACTTCCTGAACGCCGTCGAACCGTTGGGACCGCGGCTGCACGCGCTGTGGGTGCAGTTGCCGTCCGCGTTCGGTCCGACGGATCTGGGGTCGTTGGCCGCGTTTCTGCGCGATCTGCCGGGCGGGTACCCGCTCGCGGTGGAGGTCCGCCACCGTGCCTTCTTCGACGACCCCCGGGCCGCGTCCGGGTTGGAACGCGTCCTCGACCGGGTGGGCGCCGAATGGATCCCCTTCGACACCACCACACTCTTCGCCCGAGAGGCCACCAGCGCCGCCGAATACGAGGCGAGGTCCAAGAAACCGCACCTGCCGCGTCGGGCCCGCGCCCTCACCGATCGGCCGATCGTGCGATATCACGGCTGCGATGACAGCGCCCGCACCATCGAGGGTTGGCAGCCGTGGATCGGCACGGTCGTCGACTGGTTGCGCGAGGGACGTTCGCCCACGGTCTTCGTACACACCCCCGACAACGCCGGCTCCCGTGTCCTCGCCCGACGCTTCCACGACGAGATACGCGCCCACATCCCGGAATTGGTGCCACTGCCCGACCCCGCATCCGCCGACCCCTTGACGCTGTTCTGAAGCATCGAATCGATGTGACGGTTCATGAGCCGGATGCTCGAACGCATCACGGCCGACGTCCCTGCTCACCATGCTGTCGATGACTCGTCGGCGCCTGGGCAACGCTATCGTTGATCCATGAAGTTCGTTGCAACACAATAAAATACGCATTTGCGTGCAAAACCCAAGTGATACCCTTACTTCTCGGTCCGGTCCGTAAGAGACCGATTGGGGGACGAGGAGGCCGGGTGAGTAACCCTGATGTGCCGACCGATTGGGAGCGGAAGCGGTTCGGCGATCTCGCAGTGACCTTGCGCCGGGCGATCCCGGTTGCTTTGCAGGCCGCGCACCAGCGTGCGCTGGAATCACACAGGGGCCTGGGACTACAAACCAATCACGCCTACGGGCAGATATGGCTGGCGGCTCCGGACGAGCTGATCAAAGCGTTGGAGCCGCTCACCGAGGTGCGTCGTGTCCGCCCACCCCGGGCGCAGCACGACCTGCCGATGGTCGGGGAGAACAACGTCATTTTGTACCCGTGGAAGTTCTCCGACAACGCGTACTCCGACCTGCGCACGGCGAAGATGAATACTCCACTGTCCGATCTGCGGCAAGAACTGCTTGCTCTGATACCGGTCGTGGATGCTCAAATGACCATCGATCAGGCCATGATGAGCGAGGCGGAGCTGGATGCCTACTACGCGGAGCTGACCGCGATGATCGAGGAAGCCGACTCCGACAGTTGCACGGTCATCATCGCCTATGCCAGTAATCCACGCTCGGGTATCCTCCGTATCTACTGGGGCGATGCCTCGGGGGTCGACGAACGCGGACATGTGCTCTGGAATCACGTGGAACAGATCCCGCTCATCGATGGTGAGCAAGCCGGCGGTGTGGAACTGCGACCCGTGGGACCGGCATCTGCTCCTTCACGCCCCCAACGGTTCTACGAGGCCGAGCTGGAGGATATCGAGCTGAGCATACGCCCGCCGTTGGCCTCGCCACCGGAGCCCGAACGGCCGATCCCACGCGATGAAACAGGAAGTGATGACTGACGACCGCTCGCGACTACGCCTGTTCGGCCGTGTCGAGCCTGCCGCCGACGCCGCCGAAGTCGTCCAGGTCTTCGATGCCGCGCGTCTGACCCAGGCGCGACAGCTGGCCGGGATGACCAAAGCGGCCCTCGCTGCCGCGGTGCGGGTCTCGG
This sequence comes from Nocardia paucivorans NBRC 100373, assembly GCF_000308675.1. GTDB lineage: Bacteria > Actinomycetota > Actinomycetes > Mycobacteriales > Mycobacteriaceae > Nocardia > Nocardia paucivorans. The sequence goes on from NZ_BAGE01000023.1 coordinate 23,307, forward strand.
CGGCCGCGGTATCGCAGTGGGAGGCGCATACTTCGCTGCCGCGGCCGGACCATCTGCAACGGCTGGCCGATATTCTCGACGTCCCGGTCGAATTCTTCGCCAGGGGGCGTCCCCATGCTCGTCTGGACGCCTCTACCGCACATTTTCGCAGCCTGCGTTCGACCCGATCCTCTCAACGCGCCAGGGCCATCGCGTTCGTCGAGCAGGTGTGGGAACTCACCTATGCTCTGGAGAAGAGGGTGCGGTTTCCTGCGGTCGACCTACCCGGGTTCTGCTCGGAGGAACCGCTCACCGAACCTGCCGACTCACCTGTCGAGCCGGTTCAGGCGGCACAAGCGCTCCGGAAACGGTGGGGATTGGGTGACGGTCCGGTTCCGCATCTGATCCGCACCATGGAGATGCACGGTATCGTCACCACCATGGTCGCCTTCGCCGGCGCCGAGACCCCCACCATCAATGCCTTCTCCACCTCCCGGCTCCCACGACCACTGGTGGTCATAACCCCGGACCGGGGAGATGACGTGTACTGGCACCGCTTCACCGCTGCCCACGAACTCGGCCATCTCATCCTGCACCGTGACGCCGCCCCCGGTGACCCCCGGCAGGAACAGGAAGCGGACGCCTTCGCCGCCGAATTCCTCACTCCCGCCCATCGCCTCGCCCCCCGGCTGTCGACACGAGTCGATTTCGGAATCCTCGAAAGTCTCGGCCGAGAATGGGGAGTATCGGTCAAATCGCTGATCTATCGCGCGTGTGAACTCGGTGTCCTCTCCGAAGCCGGTGCCCGGCGCGCCTACCAACGTCTGCACCACCTCTACGAACAACGGATTCTCACTCCCGAACCGGTCACCGACTACCCCGGCGAAATTCCCACTCTGCTCAGCAAAGCTTTCACCCTCGCCGAAGCCGCTGGAATACTCACCACCGCAGACCTCGCTCGCGAGCTACGGTGGAGCATCCCCCGACTGCGGCTACTCCTCGGACAGGAGTGCCGGCGTCCTGCACTCCGGCTGGTCTGAGAGGCTCTGCGGCCGATCGCCGAAAAGCAACGGAAACCTCCACTGATCCATGATCAGAGTGTGTCCTTCGGTCCTGGCGGCAGGATAGGCCGTGTATCTGCCGTTCGCGCATGCTGTAATGGCGGGCGGCAACCGCGAATGGGTACAGGCGTCGACCTGTTCGCCGAATACTCCGGTGAATCTCGAAGCAGGGTTGACGGGCGAATTCCATACCGATACAGTCAGAGCTCTCATGGGTACTTTGTTGTTCTTCCTGTAATCACGCCCCCGACGCGTCGAGCACCACTCCTCAGGTGAGTGCAGCTCCGCGTTCTTCACCCACCACGCCTACCGGTTTATCCGGCTGCTCTTGCGTGTGGGTTCTCGCAATCCCGGCCGTGCGCCGAGAACAGGAGGACATTCATGCTTACCGCTGCTCAACTCACCCTCTCCGAGGTCACCAAACGCTACAGCGATCGTCCGGTTCTCGATCGCGTCTCACTCTCGATCCGTCCTGGTGAAACGGTCGGTATCGTCGGCGACAACGGTTCCGGTAAATCGACACTGCTGAGATTGCTCGCCGGACAGGAACAACCGGACAACGGCGATATCCGCGTTTCGGCGCCCGGCGGAATCGGTTACCTTCCCCAATCACTCGAACTACCGGGGACCGCAACCGTCGCCGAGGCGATCGACCTGGCACTGGCCGATATTCGTGAACTGGAGAACGATTTACGTAGCACGGAAATCGAACTGGGCGCCGAGGGTTCGTCGGCACCGGCGATGGCCCGCTATGCGGAGTTGCTGACACGGTTCGAAGCACGAGGGGGATACCTGGCCGACCAGCGGGTGGACACCGCGCTGGCCGCACTCGGGCTTCCGAATCTGGCGCGCGACCGCACACTGGACACCCTGGCGGGTGGGCAGCGATCCCGGCTCGCGCTGGCGGCCACCCTCGCGGCCGCGCCGGAACTGCTGCTGCTCGATGAGCCCACCAACGATCTCGATGATGTCGCGGTGGGCCGGCTCGAACAGTATCTGCGCGCTCATCGCGGCACCACCGTGGTGGTGACGCACGACCGGGTGTTCCTCGAGCGGCTCACGGATGTGATCCTCGAGGTCGAGGACGGCCGGGTCACCCGGTTCGGGGACGGATACAGCGGGTACCTGCGCGCCAAAGCGGCGCAACGGCAGCGAATGGCGGAAGAACATCGGCAATGGAAGGAGGAGCTGGCTCGTAACCGCCGCTTGGCCGAGTCGAATGTGGCTCGGCTGGAGGCCATTCCGCGCAAGCTTCCACTCGCGGGATTCGGCGACGGGGCCTTCCGGGCGCGTGGGCGTGATCACGGCGCCCGCGCGCGGATCCGCAATGCCAAGGAACGCCTGGAACGGCTCACCGAGAACCCGGTGGCGGCACCGCCGGAGCCATTGGATTTCACCCCGGACCTGGATTTCCACGCACCGGCGGCAGGTGAGCCGGTGGTCGCGATGAGCGGGGTACGGGTGGCCGGTCGGCTCGAAGTCGACGAGATAACCCTGGCCGCGGGCGAACGTCTGCTGGTCACCGGCCCCAACGGCGCGGGCAAGACCACGCTGCTGCGGTTGCTGGCCGGCGAACTGGAACCCGACAGTGGATCGGTGCGGGTGCGAGGCCGGGTGGGTCATCTACGTCAGGAGGAAGTTCGGTGGCCTGCCGAGATGACCGTGCTACAGGCCTTCGCCCACAACCGTCCGTGGCATCCGCAGGAGTACGCCGACGAACTGCTGCGAATGGGGTTGTTCCGGCCGCAAGACCTGGATGCCCGTGTCGGTGACCTCTCCTATGGGCAACGCCGACGTGTCGAGTTGGCCCGTCTGGTCAGCGAGCCGGTCGATGTGATGCTGCTCGACGAACCGACCAACCATCTGTCCCCGGCGCTGGTGGAACAACTCGAGCAGGCACTGACCGGATATCGCGGTGCGCTGGTGCTGGTCACCCATGATCGGCGCATTCGCGACCACTTCCGGGGCACCCGACTCGAAATCCGCGAGGGGGTGTGTTCGGAGGTGAGTGCGACAGTGGCGCGGACGGCATGAACCGGGCGGTGGCGCGGTAGCGGCCGCGCCACCGGGTTTTTTCGTCGATGCGGATTTCCGCGTCCGGATCACGTGGATGGGTGTTCACACAGTGTCGCGCGCTTCGGAGGCGGCTGCCCGGCGAACTTCGATGGTGGACGACCATCGACGTCATGTGACGTATCGAAATGATGTCCTCGGAAGAGGTTTCGATACGGGCGCGCCGGGTTCATGGTTCGGCCGTCGACCACCCCGACCATCCGGCTGTCCTCACTCGGGATGGTGCGGTGGCCGGCTTCCTGCGAGGGGCGGCCACCGCATGGTGGGAGTCGTCGGAACCGGAACGGTTTCCGAACCTCGGTCAGCGGCCCGGGTAGGTGTACGCGCTGCGGAAGGTGAGGACCCGTTCGCCGTAGGAAGCCAGTGGTCGGGCCTCGGCCGCCTGACGGATACCGCTGGCGGGCAGTTCGGTCAGCTTGGCGAACATGGGGGTGTTGCCGAAGGCGGTGCGCACCTGGGTTTCCGAGGCGTAGTCGGCGCCGTAGTCGGCGAGTTTGCCGAAATCCAGGGGAGCCAACGGGGTGTCCAGGGCGACCGGTTCGGCCGGGCGGCCGAGCGCCGCGTACTGGGTCGCGGCGCCATGCTCGTACCAGCACAGTTCGTAGGCGACGTTCTCGGTGGTCGTCACGCTCACCACCGGCCAGCGCTGCGAGAGGTGCAGGGCGATGGGGTGTTTGGCCACCGGGGCCACTTCCCATTTGAGACTCATCACCGCCACCCAGCTACCGGACAGTCGTTCGACCAGGACGATATCGTCGCCCAGGACGGGGTTGGTGTTCATCTGTGGATCGGGGGTGGCCCAATGGCTTTTGTCCACCCCGTGGAAGCTGGATATATCGACCTGCCGGGCGCCGTGGGAGGTGAAGGCATCGATCACCGCCTCCCGCACCTGCTGTACCGCGTCGGGAGCCGAGCAGAGCACACTCAGCGCGCCGAACGAGGTGGCGATCTCGACGGGTTCGGTGGGACGGTCGGGCATGGCGCCCGCCACCAGCGGTTTGAGGCCGATCAGCGCCAGATGCCAGTTGATCTCCTCGATGGTGGAGAGATCACCGGAGCTCTGATACAGGATCTGCTGCTGGGTGAGCCGACCCGCTCGTTCCAGGGTGGGGCATTCCAGTTTCGCCAGCGCCTTACAGGTCTTGAGGGTGAAGCCGACCTCATCGATCTTCATACCGCGCAATCGGGCCGCCATCTCGGGAGTGGTCAGGGCGGCATAGCGTTCGCGGTACATGGCGATGGCCTGTTTGCGTTCCCGGCCCACCATGAGCGTGCGCAGCAATGTGTTGAGGGTGGCGAGATATTTCCGGGACTGATCCGGATCGGAGGCGAACAGCGAGGCCCGGATGCGTGCGGCCTCGTCGGTGGCGGTGACCGCGGCGCCGGGGTCCAATCGGCACAACCACACTCCGCATTTCGACAGGCCGTCGGCGCAGACCCCCGCGGCATGCGGGTACTCGTGCGCCACCCTGGTGTAGGCGTTACAGGCGTCGCGGATGGTCGCGGCGGCCAGTTCCCGGTGGCCGATGGCGCGCGCGGCCTGTTCGAGTAGGCGCAGCGCGTCCTGCACCTCGGTCGCGAACCGCGCCGAGACATGTCCGGCGGTGAGCCAACGCAACCGGATGAGGACGGCTTCCTGCGCCGGCTCCAATGCGCCGGCGGACCGGTCGCGAACGGATTTGTCGTCTTTGGTCGCGATGAGCGCCGCGGCGAGTTCGCACAACGAAGTCGCGAGCCGAAGTTCGCTTTCGGCCGTGCGATCTCGTGCCGCGCGACGTTTTTCGGCCACGTGGGCCTCGATGGCGATCAGATCCATCGCGATCTCAACTCCCGCATCACCTTCCGCGTACGGTCGTCGGCCGGCCGTATATGAGCAGTCTTCGAGAGTGTGCCACAGATCGGGACCGGCGGCACCGGTAGCCGGTCGGTATCCGGCTCCGGATCGAACGAACCGCTTCCGCGCTCGCCTTACGCCCGGTACGGTCGAGGGATTTCACCACTCGGTCGCGAACGGGTTCGTCGATGTCCGGGGGCGTGGGCCGAGCTGCTCCGCGTCGTCGGCCCCTTGTCGCCGGACGGCCGACCATGCCCTCGAGTGATCGACCGTTCCGGGTGTCCGAGTGGCGCTACCGGCGATCCGGGGAGGTTGCGCGGTCCGGTCGGGCTTGCGGGTCGGCCGACGGTAGGAGTTGTTCACCCCGGCCGGATGTAGAGGTGTTCGGTCGGGTATCCGGCGGTCGACACGGGCGCGTCATCCGGACGGGACAGTTCTGGCGATACTGTCGAATCGCGGTTTACTTTCGGCTATCCTCGCGGCTACCGGGCGAACGCCCGGTGGGACACTGAGGTCCCGGCCGTGTTCGTCGATCTCGGTGACCCGTGCAGGCCCGGCGGTCGGGAAGCGGCCGCTGTCGTTCGTAGAGGAGCCGCATGTATCCCGGTGCGCACGTCGACCGTTTTCCCGATAAACCAGCGGTTATCCTTGCCGAACGCGACGAAGTGTTGACCTACCGGGAGTTGGAGGACAACTCCATCCGGCTCGCCCGACACCTGTACGAGGCCGGTCTACGCAAGGGCGACCACATCGCGTTGCTGTCCGTCAACGACCCGAAGATATACGAGGTGTACTGGGCGGCGTTGCGATCCGGCCTTTACATCACCGCCGTCAACTGGCATCTGTCCCCGGCCGAGATCGGCTATATCGTCAACGACTGCGATGCCCGCGCGCTCATCGTGTCGGCCGATCTGGGGGAGGCCGCCGAACAGATCGTCGCGGATACGCCGGGCGTGGAGATCCGGCTTGCCTTCGGTGGTGGCGTCACCGGTCACAAGTCCTACGAGGACGCCCTGGCGGCCTCGTCCCCCGAACCGCTACCCGACCAGCCGCGTGGCGCCGACATGCTCTACTCGTCCGGAACCACCGGCCGGCCCAAGGGCATCAAGCATCCACTGCCCGAACGGCAGGTGGGCGACCCGCCCGGTGATGCCTACACCGCCGTCTTCGGCCCCCTCTACGGGTTCGACACCGACAGCGTGTACCTGTCGCCCGCACCGCTCTACCACGCGGCGCCGCTGCGGTTCGGCGGAGTGGTGCACGCGCTCGGCGGCACCCTCGTCGTCATGGAACGCTTCGACGCCGAACGGGCGCTGGCCGCGATCGACCGCTACCGGGTAACCCACAGCCAGTGGGTGCCCACCATGTTCGTCCGGATGCTGAAACTGGACGAGGCCACCCGGGCGCGCTATGACGTGTCGAGTCTGAAGGTCGCGATCCACGCGGCGGCGCCGTGCCCGGTCGATGTCAAACGCGCCATGATCGACTGGTGGGGGCCGGTGCTGCACGAGTACTACGCCTCGACCGAGGGCAATGGGGTCACCTTCATCGATAGCGAACAGTGGTTACGCAAACCCGGATCGGTCGGACGGGCCGGGCTGGGTGTCATTCGGATCTGCGATGACGACGGGCGCGAACTGCCCACCGGGGAAATCGGCGCGGTCTATTTCGAACGCGAGGAAATGCCGTTCGCCTATCACAACGATCCCGCCAAGACCGCGCAGGCGGTCCACCCCGAACATTCCACCTGGACCACCACCGGCGATATCGGGTATGTGGACGAGGAAGGTTATCTGTTCCTCACCGACCGCAAGGCCTTCATGATCATCTCCGGCGGTGTGAACATCTACCCGCAGGAGGTCGAGGACGCGCTGGCGCTGCATCCCAAGGTCTTCGACGTGGCCGTGATCGGGGTCCCCGACGAGGAAATGGGTGAGTCCGTCAAGGCCGTCGTCCAGGCGGCGCCCGGTGTCGAGACCGGCCCCGAGCTCGCCGAGGAACTGCGGATCTATCTGCGTGAGCGGATCGCCCACTACAAGGTGCCCCGCAGCTTCGACTTCGTCGACGAGCTGCCGCGTACTCCCACCGGGAAGCTGGTCAAGGGCAAACTCCGCGACCGCTACCGGTGAGGTCGAGCAGCCGATACGCGCCTATCGAGGCCGCTCCCCGTTCTCCAGATCGACGCGCACGATGACGCTGTCCGGCCACAGCGACCGTGCTCGTGCGCGTCGGATTTTTTCGCGCAGTGGCAGGTTTCGGTGCACATTGGGCACGCCGGGGATCTTGATCAGCGGTATCAGATTCCATTGCAGACCGTAGCGGTCGTGTAGGGCGCGTTCGGCGCGTTCGGCGGCTTCTCCGTCGAGGATGGTCGCCGTTCCGTGCACCGAGTCGACGCCGTCTCGCACCCGACCGCGATAGTCGCACGGCCACAGCTCGACGCGCGGGTCGGCCTGGAGCCGTCGGGTCTTGGGGCCGCGTTTGGTGCGGAACACCAGGGTGCTGCCGGTGAGGTGGAACCAGAGGGGGGTGTCGACCGGGGTGCCGTCGCGGCGGTGGCTACGGAGCAGGACGTAACGGGACTTCGCGAGCGTCGCCGGTGTGGTGGTACTCATGGCGGTATTGAAGACCTTCGAGTCGACTCGAAGGCAAGATGGTGAGTCGACTCGAAGGCAAGATGGTGGGTCGACTCGAAGGCAAGATGGTGGGTCGACTCGAAGGCAAGATGGTGGGTCGACTCGAAGGCAAGATGGTGGGTCGACTCGAAGGCAAGGTGGCGGGTCGACTCGGAGCCGAGATGGTTGGTCGGCTCCGCCTCGGGCTAGCGGGGCCGGTCGTCGTCGGCCAGGTCCGCGTCGGTTTCCCACAGGCTCGGCGCGCCCGGCAGGATATCGGGCAGATCCGGCAGGTCTCGGGTGGCCTCGGCCAGCGGCGCGAGCATGGTCTCCGTCTGCTCCTTGGCCCGGCGCACCGCTTCCCGGGCCACCGTGGTGATCGTCTGGCTCAGCTGCTCGGCCGTGCCGCGCATCGCTGCCGGGGTCACCCGCACCTCGACAACCGCTCCGGCGGAATCGACGATCACCTCCACCCCACCGTCGGAGGACTGCACCGAGACCCTGAGCTCGGCCAACTGCCGCCGCACCTCGCCGATCTGCTGCTGTTGTTGTTCGAAGGCGTCCATGAGCCGATGCACCTGGTTGCGCAGCCCCTCGTTGGTCGAACGCAGCGCGTCGTGTTCCCAGTCGTCCACAGGCACCCTTCTTCCTCTGCGGGTGATCTCGTTTGCCGAAGATGTTCACAACGAAACCGGTCGGGTGTTCAGCCTAGAAAAGTTACGGGCCGCTCGCGACGTGACGGTCCATGCCGTCGGCCGTCACGCCCGTGACCACGTTTCGCCCATCTCGTGCCGGGCACACCGCTCGAGTAGGTCCCGTCCGGAACGGACAACCGTCGAACGAGCCGAAAGGAGCAAAACCATGGCTCAACAGAGCCTGACCGGGAAACGGGTCGCGATCCTCGCCACCGACGGTGTGGAGGAGGCCGAGCTCGTCCAACCGCGGGCGGCGGTCGAGGACGCCGGCGCGACCACCCGGCTGATCTCCCTGAAACCGGGCCGTATCCAGGCGATGAACCATGATGTGGAAAAGGGCGACACCTTCACCGTGGACGGTGTGGTGGCCGACAGCGACCCGAACGATTTCGACGCCCTGCTGCTCCCCGGTGGCACCGCCAACCCGGACAAGCTGCGGCAGGACGAATCGGCGATCCGGTTCGTAAAGGAATTCTTCGCCGCCGGTAAACCGGTCGGGGTGATCTGCCACGGTCCGTGGACCCTGGTGGAAGCGGATGTGGTCCGGGGCCGCACCCTCACCTCCTATCCCAGTCTGCGTACCGATATCCGCAATGCCGGCGGCAATGTCGTCGACGAGGAAGTGGTCACCGACAACGGTCTGGTCTCCAGCCGCAATCCCGGCGACCTCCCGGCCTTCTGCGCCAAGATCGTCGAGGAGTTCGCCGAAGGCGAGCATCGCGTGCATCCGGAAGGCGCGACCGCCGGTCGTTGACCCGGTGCGACGCGGAACATACGGCCCGGTCCGGGCAGGGAATATGGGTAGATCGAACCGGCTGTCGAAAGATGTGGCCGATATGACGAACGATGTCGAGAAACGCTGGACCGATCGGGGAACCTATCGCCGAGCCGGGCGATATGTGGCAGCGGTGCTGGTACTGGCGGTTGTCGTGTTCGGGGTCGCCGTCTTCTACGCGTCGTCGCGGTGCGGCGACGCCGGCACCCAGCTGTGTGATGGACCGGCCCAGGTCGCGGTATTGCTCGGGCCGTCGACCGTCGCACTCCTGGGGGGGATCGGTGCGTTCGTGCAGACCTTCCGAGAGTGGCGACGCGGCGGGAACTGGCCGATCTGGCAGGGAGCAGGCTGGCTGTTGTTCCTGATCATGCTGTTCTACATCGGTATAGGGGGCACATCGACCAGCACAACCTGAGCTGCTGTGCGGTGCCCTCGTCGACCGAAACATCGCACGCACCATTCTGCTTAAGTAGGTAATCGGTAATCGGGCGGGGTACACCGATGCGGCGCGGTCGCGAAAAGCGCAGGCTTATGAGGATGAGACCGCGCCAGACCAGCAGAACTCCAGCGACACCGTGCCGGGCCGATCTATCGGGGTCGATTCGTGGCGGCATGTGGTGAGCAGGTGGGCTCGCTCGCGACAGCGGCGAGCCGGGTGTCCGGCCTACCGGCCGATCTGGTCGACCGGTTCGTGAACGCATTGTGCGCACAGCCTTTCCGGGCCGCCGCCGGTATTCGAGTGGGTGCGGCCCTGGCCGATATCGGTGGCACCGATCCCGATTTCCTGTCCACGGCCTCCGCCGAGCTGTTCTCGCTTGCCGAGCTCTGGGATCCCCCGGAGAAATACCAACGGCTTCCGGCTCTCCTGGCCGCGCTGGGCCAGGGCTACCAACAGCGTCGTCAGGAGGTGGCCGACAATGCCGGGGCCCGATCGGCACGGCGGATCACCTTACAGGAGCAGCGGTTTCGGCTCGTCTTCGAGCACGCGTCCGTGGCCATCGCCATCGGTGACACCGAGGGACGACTGTTGGAGGCCAACCAGGCCCTGGCCGATATGATCGGCGTTCCCGTCGAGGCGCTGCGCGGCATCTCGGTCTACGAATTCGCTCATCCCGACGACCGAGCCGAAATCCGTTCCCGTATCTACGAACACCTCGTGCCCGCCCGGGGCGGAAGTGTGAAGCTGGAACGGCGGCTGGTACGCGCCGACGGCAGTCGGTGCCGGCTCGCGTTCACGATCACATTCATCAGAGGCGGGCAGGGCCATGATGACTACCTCCTCGCCATCGGCGAGGACGTCACCCATCACCACCGGTTGCGTCATCAGGCGCACCACGATCCGTTGACCGGGCTGCCCAATCGACGCCATCTGCTCGAACAGATCGACGCGGTCATCTGCGCTGCCACCGCCTCGACCGCCGGCCGAATCGGCCTGTGCTTCATCGATGTGGACAACTTCAAACATGTCAACGACCGCTACGGTCATCGGGTCGGGGACCAGACCCTGATGACGGTCGCCCGCCGGCTGCGTACCTGCGCCGTGCCACTCGGTTGCCGGCCGGCGCGGTGGGGCGGTGACGAATTCGTCGTCCTGATCCCCCCGCCGGTCGACGAAGCGCGACTGGTCGAGATCGCCGATCACCTGCGGGAGGCGTCCACGGCCGAGGTGGAGGTGGCCGGCCATCGGATCCGAGTATCGGCCAGTATCGGGGTGGTATCGGCGAATATCGCCGGTATCGGCGCCGAAACCCTACTCGAGGTGGCCGATGCCGGGCTGCGCCGCGCCAAAGCGGAGGGACGGGGACGGTGGGTGATGCATTCCATCTCCACCGCGCCAGGCCTGCCCGTATAGGGATGGGCCGGGTATCTTCCCGGCCTGCCCGGACCGGGTGGGGCGATCGGCGACCCTTTCTTTCGTTTTCCGCACCGGTGAGCGGCGGAGGAGTTGTTCACCGGTTTTCGGTCTCGCGAAGTCGCTCGGCGAGCCGCCCCAAGAATGGTCGTTGCCCGGCGATCAGCTTGTCGTGTGCGGTGGTCGGATCGAACCATTCGGCCCGATCGATCTCGGGAAAGGCCTGATACCTGCCCGACCGGGGCGGCCATTCCATCTCGAACGTTCCCGGCACCACCCGAGCCGGATCGAGCTCCCCCTCCACCGCCCACGCCACGACCTGCTTCTCGCTGCCGGCGCTGCGGTACCGCACCGTCCCCAGTGCGAGCCACTCACCGGCGGGCACCGGTAACCCCAATTCCTCGGTGAATTCGCGACCGGCGGCGGCTCGGGCGTCCTCGAGTTCCGGTTCGTACTCACCCTTGGGAATCGACCAGGCCCCGGCGTCCTTGCGCGCCCACAACGGCCCGCCCATATGTCCCAGCAGGACCTGTACCTCCGGTTCACGGCGAAACAGCAGGACTCCGGCGCTGTATTTCATGGAACGTAGTCTGCCGGCGACGGCCCCCAACATTGGGAACCCTCGACAATGAGGAACGGTCGCACGAGTGCCATACACGTATCCGGCGCCTGCACGAGGAGGACCCGGTGGTAGACGAATCGGCAGAACCGACCGGTGAGCAGTTGATAGGTCGGGCGCTGGCAGCTCATGCCCCGGCGGGCTGGCAGCGCGCGGAAGCCGTGTTCGCGATGACCGTATCCCAGGAATTCGGACGCATCGTGTACTCGGTCGGTGAACAGACGATCTCCATGACCGCGCCCGAGTCGGTCCTGACCGCGGTGCGGCAACAGCGGGCGGTCGCCGCCCGATCGGCCGGGGGGCCGTGGTGGCGGATGCTCATCGCGCAAACCCCTTCCGGCGAAACGGAAATCGGTTACGACTACGGCGAAACACCGTTCCCGCCGGGACAGTTGTTCGAACCCGACAGCTATCGGGCCGATCTGGCGACGTATCCCCGCAGCCGTGTCCCGATATGGTTGACCGCTTACCTCGAGCACGGAGACCGGCAACGCCGCGCACCCCGGCAGGCCGCCGAGCAGGCCCGCGCCGACCGAGCCGGTCGGGTATGGGCGAGATTGGCGGAGAACGAGTTCCCGCCGTTTCCGGCGATGTGGGCGCGATGGGCGACGATCGCCGCGGCCTTCGTCGCCGTCGGATCGGAGCGAGGGCCGCGTATGGCGCCCTGGACCGGAATATTCGAAGGCAGTACCCGGAGCGGGTCGACCCTGTACGCATTGCCGTCCGGTCGGGCCGTGCTGTCCGGGGGAGTGTGGGACGCGCCGACCCTGGACGCGGTCTACAACGGTGGCGCGCCGATGCCGAACCTCTATGCGGGAGCACCGGATTGGGTGACCGACGAGGTCCTCAATCCGCGCGCGGTGACCGGCCTGCTGTCGTTCTGCTACTGGTGGGAGGCGGGACGCTGGTATCGCGGACAGTCGCCGTCGGCGGACGAATGCGCCACGGCCGTACCGGGAGTGTGGACTCCCGAAACCGTGACGGGAATCGTCGTCGAACTGCTGCCCGCCGACCGGCAGGTTCCGGCCCGAGCCGCGATGGCCGCTCTGATCACCGCCGCCGAAACCGGTATGGTGACCCGCCGCTCGGTGGTCGAGGTGTTCGGCGAGGACGGACGTTTCGATATCGACGGCGCGCTGCACCAGTTCTCCCTTGCCGGTCTGCTGGCCCCGAGAACGGAACCCATCCCGGCGGAGGAAGCGATATCGCGGGTGCGCGACTACATCACCGGCAACCGGTTCGACACCACTGGCTACCCGCTGTCGCAGCTGGTCGCCGAGCGGTTCGGCGTCGGCTGGATGATCCATGTACCGGTGCCGGAAGGGCAGATCGCCATCGGCCGGGCGGTTTTCTACGTCGGTGACGACGGTGTACTCGAGCACGCGTCGTCCTCGATCGCGCCGGCCACCTATATGGCGGATTTCGAGCGTCGCTTCGCGCAGCGCAACGGTGTGGTGATCCCGGCGGACGGTCGTGCCGCGGAAGGCGTTCCGGCCCCCGAACAACCGTCGAGTCCGGTCGACCGTTGACGAACGGATACCGGCGATTCGGTGACCTGCACCCCGCCTCATGCCATCTGTTGCGTCGTTCGGGGAGCCGTCCGTGACCATCCGGGTTCCCCGAATTGGGGAATCCGAGGCCGAAATGGTCGGAAAACGGAGCGAGAATAACCCTTTCGGTTCTATGGGGTACAGAGGATCACCGGGATGAGTCGATCGCTGAATATCGACGTCGAGTCGGTGCGTGAGTTGACGAACAGGCTGGCGATGGCGGCCGAGCAGGCACGACGAGACCTGAACGAACTGAAAGCCGCACTCGCCGAAGAGGGCGAACCCTGGGGTGATGACGAGCCAGGGCGGGCGATCGGCGAGTCCTACACACCCTATGCGGAGCAGACGCTGGAGGGGTACCAGAATCTGGTCGACAACCTGCAAGGGATGAGCAGGGGCATTACCGACGCCACTACCGATTTCGACCGGCAGGATCGGCTCGCCGGCGATCTGGTCCGCGCCATCGAACGCGACCGTATCGATCCGACCGCCTCCCATACCGATACGATCTACCCGGTTCCCGGGCCGAGCCTGCCGATCGGGCCGAGCCTGCCGATCGAGCAGCCCACAGACCACCCGGCCATCGTGTACCCGGCTGCTTCCGGGCCGGTGGTCGAGGGGAACACCACGAACCGGCAGCCGGGCACCCCCGAACCGGGAGCATCCCCTGGATCGATGTCGTGGCCCGTCGGTGACGGTTCGGTCGGCAAGCCCATACCGTCCGTACCGCATCCGGCGAGCACCACCGCTCCGATCACCCCACCCCCTACCGTCGGCTCACCGAATGTGGTGGGTACGCCGGTCACCCCCTACATCGTGAATTCGGTTCCGCGACAAACCCCGGTGGCGGGACCGCCCGCCCCCGGTTCACCTCCGACCGGCCAACCTCCCGCCGCTCGAAAAACCACTGAAACCCCCTGGTCGCGCAGTTCCGGCGGACCGGTATCGCTGTCGAGATCCGGCGACGCACTCCGGTCGCGCGGTCCCGGTGGGCCGGTTTGGGCGCCGAACTTCGGTGTTGCCCCCGGGACACGCGGTCCCGGGGGCAACCGGCTCGGACGGGTTTCCGGGCCGGAGCTCGTCGGGGCAGCTCAGGCACCCGGGAGTACCGCCCGGAAAGGTCCGGACGACAAGTCCCGGAAGAAGGAAAACGCCGACGTGAAAAAGGACCGTCCCATCCCAACGGACCCCCGGGCGCTGGAAGCGGCCCGGGCGATGGCAGAACGTCACCGCATACGACTCGCCGGGTTCGAGAACTCGGGCATCGGAATACCGACGGTGGACGAGATCGCGGCGGCGCTCGACGACATCATGGGCAAATATCCATTCCTCGAGCTCGCGGGTATCGCGATCGCCGAGCTCGAGGAGGTGATCTTCCGGATACAGGGGGGCGAGAGCGGTGACGAAGCACGACAGGACCACGACGGTCGGTCGTGGCTAATGCTCGATCGAACACTCGTCGCGGATCCGGCGCGCACAGCCGAGCAGGTGCAGACGGCCGTCCGTGCGGGAGATATGGTGCGCGGTTGCGTCGAGCGGCCGATGTATTCGATCGTCGTCACCGGTCTGGGGCGGATTCTGGAAACCGCGGCGGGGTCGTATCCGCGTCGGTCGGCACAGCGGACTCTGATCACCGAATACCACCGGATCAGTGGCCCGTGGGCCGGCCGTGAAACTCTCGCCCGAGTCGTCGGCGGTTATCGGGATTGGCGAGATCAGCTGGGGGGCGGTGCCGTCATCAGGGACCGGTTCGAGCCGCGCGCAGCGTTGGTGGCTGCGTTCGTCGAGGTCGAGCTGCATACCGCGGCGTGCGGGCCGGCGAAGGTGCTGCATCTCCTGCTGGTCGAAAGTATGCGCGGGCGATCGGGTTCGCGGTGAACGAGACCGTCATCCCAGGGGTTCCGGAGGAGATCACCCGCTGGATCATCGGGCATTCCCCGGTCGGTGACGTGGCCGGTATGCGCGATATCGCGACGACGTTGGCCGGTTCGGCGACCCAACTCGCGGGCATCGTGGGCGAGGTGGAGACGATGCTCGAACGGGGTCTCACGTCCGTGATCGAAGGGCAGATCGCTGCAGGCCTACAAGTCGCATTGGAGCGACAGGTCGAAGACGGTCACAACCAGGTCGAGGCGCTGCGGGAGCTGTCGAAGCTCATGCACGAGGCGTCGAACGTCATCGAGCTGGAGCAGCTGACCGTACGGGCGATCGGTATCGCGATGCTGCTGACCATCACCGCCAGTGTCGGTACCCAGGCGCTGCTGGCCCGTCTCCGGGCCAAGGTCGCCGTGGAGGCGGCGCGGCGGCGCACCATGGTCTGGCTCACGCAGCGGCTGTTCGCTTTCGGGCAAACCTTCCCACGCATGGCGTCGGCGGCGAGTGGATTGCTGATGGGGGCGGGGTTCATGGCCGGCGCGTCGGCGGCCGCCCAGTACATCCAGATCGAGCGGGGACAGGGTCGGCCGGGACGAGTCACCGAGATGGATTGGGGGAAGGTCGGTGTGGCGGCGGCGGCCGGTGCGGTTGGTGGTGCGTCGGGGGCGGTGGCCGCGCGATGGGTGATGCCGTGGCTCAACCGCCGGGCTGTGGGGGCTGGTTTGCCGTTGCCGGCGGTGTGGGCGGTGGTGGGTACCGGTGGTATCAGCGGTGCCGTGGGTGGTTTGACCGGGGGGTTGACCGCACTCGAGTTGTCCGACAGCGGGTTCGGGGTGCGCGACCTGGTCGAGATGGTGTTGATGGGTATCGGTGGGGGAGCCGTGGGCGGGCTCGGTGCGGCGGTGTATGCCGCTCGCACTGGTGCGGCGGCACCGGCGCCGGGATCGGTGGAGGTGGGGAAGTCCGGGTCGGATGTGGGTAACAGGAATGAACCCATCCCCCGATCCGGGCTCACTTCGGGTCGGAATCGTCCCCGTAAAGAGGTCGTCGGTGATGCCGTTTCCTTGCGTGGGCCCGGTTCCGATGGCGGGGATGGGCATGCGCGTCGGCCCGAGTTGTCGTCGGAGTTGGTGCGGTTGGGTCGGGAGATCGCGAGTGAGGTGGTGCGTGATCCGCGGCTCGATGATGTTGCGCCTGGGGGGCGTTCGTTGTTGGAGTTCGCTGCCGGGCAGGTGTCGGAGGTGTCGGGGGGTTCGGGGCGGTTTCGGGAAGTGGGACTGCCGCAATGGCAGCAGATGGCCGATGCGCAGGCGTTGCGGTTGTTGGCGGGGTTGCAGGGGGGTGCCGATACACCGCCGGGGGTGGGTGCCTTTGATGCGGCGTCGCCGCCCGCGTCGCCGGGGTCGGGGGTGGCACCATCCTCTGGCTCTGGCTCTGGCTCTGGCTCGGGGCCGGGGTCGGGTCGGGGGCCGGGGTCGGGGGTGTGGTCGAAGGTTTTCGAGCAGTTTCAGGTGGGGGTGGTGGGGGCGGATGCACCGGTGTCGGGGGCGGGGTCTGTGGGGGGTGCGCCGCAGGCGGGGTCGATGAGCGGTAGGGCGGTGGTGGCGCCGCAGATGGTGTTGGCGGGGACTGTGGTGGGGTCCGGTGCCGAGGTCGGTGGTGGTGTGGTGGCCGGGACGGGGTCGGTGGCCGGTGGTGGTGTGGTTTCGGGGTCGGTGGTGGGTGTGCACGGGCCGCCGGCGGTGTCGGGGCCGGGGACGCATGTGGCTGCCGCGTCGGAGGTGGGGGGTGCGGCCGGGGTGTCCGGTGGGGGTGTGGATCCGGTCGGGTTGAGGGGATCGGTTGTTGGTGGTCGGGATGTGGGGGTGTCGGGTCGGGGTCCTGGTGTGGGTTCGGTGGGGGAGGAGCCGGGGTTTGTGGGTGTGGGGTCGGTCGATGATTCGGTGCCGGTTGGTGGTGGGTCGGTGGAGGGGCGGCCGGTGGTGGGTCGGGATGCGCCGGGCTCGGGTGCTTCGCCGCAGGTACCCGCTCAGCAGCAGGTGTCTTCGGTCCAGCAGCAGGTGCCTGGGCAGCAGGTGCCTTCGGTCCAGCAACAGGTTCCTGTACAGCAGGCCTCGGCTCAGCAGGTGTCCGGGCAGCAGGGTGCCGCGGTTCAGCAGGTTTCGGCCGGGAGTTCGGTGTCGCCTGCGGAGGTCAAGGGGCATTCCGGGGCGGCGGTGACGGCGTCCGACCGGCACGGCACACCAACACCATCATCGGTGGGGACACAGACATCGGTGGGGACACAGAAACCGACCGAGGCCACGGCCCCTGCTTCGACCGGGGCGTCGGCGCCACCGGCGGCGACGGTGGCGGGTGCTTCGAGTTCCGGGGCGGTGACCTCGGGTGCAGATATTTCGGTTCCGGGGTCGGTGGCCGCGGGTGCGGGCGTGTCGAGCCCGGCCTCGGCGGCGGTGCCGGCGGTCGCGGCGATGGCCTCGGTGTCGGCACCCGTCGACACCGAGGGCGAGCTCGACTCGCCGCCGACGACGGACCCCGCCGCGAGTCCCGCTGCGCCCCTGCCCTCGGCGGCCTCGGCCGCACCCGCCGCGACCACCGACACCCCCGCCACACCCCCACCGGCCACCGAATCCACCCTCCCCACCACGGCCTCCACCCCGGCCACCGCCGCTCTCGCCACCCCCACCGACCCCACCACACCCGACCACACCCCCACACCACCCGACGAAGCCCCAACCCCCACACCACCCGACGCCACCCCCCACGTCCCCCTCACCCACCCCGACCCCCACCCGACCCCCGAACACCCCACCGACCACCCCGACCAGTGGAACCAACCCCACGGCGACCACATCACCACCCCCGGCACCCCCCTACCCCCCGCCGGCCCGCCGGCCGACGCCATCCCCGCCCTGCCACACCACACCCACCCGATCACCCCCACCCACCCCAACG
>NZ_BAGE01000022.1 GCF_000308675.1 Nocardia paucivorans NBRC 100373
TCGAGGGGCCCATATCAATGGGCCCCTCGAGGCGTTTTCGGAGCATTGTGTTTCGGTTGCTCGAAATACGATGCGTTGTGGGGTTTTTCCGTTTCTGTCGGTGGGGCACAGCGTATTGCCCGGCCGGATGAGCGACTTTCGGGGCAGGGCCTAGACTTTCCCGGGTGCGCCTTGTGATAGCTCGCTGTCAGGTCGACTACGTCGGGCGATTGACCGCCCATCTGCCCATGGCCCGCAGACTGCTCATGATGAAAGCGGACGGCTCGGTGCTGGTGCATTCCGACGGCGGCTCCTACAAGCCGTTGAACTGGATGAGTCCACCGTGCTGGTTGACCGAATCCGCCGCGGACGGCGCCGACGAGGCGGAACGGCTGTGGGTGGTCACCAACAAGGCCGGTGAGGAGCTGCGGATCCGGGTCGCGGAGATCGAGCATGATACGACTCATGAACTCGGGGTGGATCCGGGGCTGGTGAAGGATGGGGTGGAGGCGCATCTGCAGGAGCTGCTGGCCGAGCACGTGCAGACCCTCGGACCCGGTTACACCCTGATTCGCCGGGAGTACATGACGGCCATCGGGCCCGTCGATCTGCTGTGCCGGGACGCCGAGGGCGCCACCGTGGCGGTGGAGATCAAACGGCGGGGCGAGATCGACGGCGTCGAACAACTCACCCGCTATCTGGAGTTGCTCAATCGCGATCCGCTGTTGGCGCCGGTGTCCGGGGTCTTCGCGGCCCAGCAGATCAAACCGCAGGCGCGCACTCTCGCCGAGGATCGGGGGATCCGCTGTCTGGTTCTCGATTACGACGCCCTACGCGGCACCGAGAGCAACGAATTCCGTCTCTTCTAGACTTGGGTATATGCCCCGCCGAAAACCACGCTCTCCGCGCAGTCATAAGCGTATGGCGCGGTCGCATGGCGGGCTGTCCGGTGATGTGTTCGGGCAGATCGAGACCGGGCCCGACGGGGTGGAGCCCTACCACGTCCGCACCGTGCCGGGCGCGCGTGCGGTGAAGGTCTACCGCTGCCCCGGTTGTGATCACGAGATCTCGCCCGGTGTCGCGCATGTGGTCGCCTGGGCGGTCGACGGGGACGCGGACGATCGCCGGCACTGGCACCGCGGTTGTTGGAACGGTCGGCGCACCCGGGGGATCACACGACGCTGGTGGTGACGGCCGGCGGTCGGGAGTGGCAGCGTGGTTCCGGCTACCGGCGACCGTCCGAGGTTTCCAGGGGCCGTGTCGGCCGAGCCGAATCCCACGCCGGGGAAGCCGCCGGAGAATGCTCGTTCCGGAGGATGTGCGGGACGATCGTGAATTCGTGCGGTCGCATGGAGAGAGCCCTGCCGTTCGACACTCTTGCCGTCCGTGTTTCGGATCGGTGGAGCGAATTCGGTGTATTCGACAGATGAGCCGTCGAGGATTCGTCCCGGGCGCGCCGGCGGCTCATTTCATGGTGCCGGCGATTCGTTTGTGAACCATGGGCGAATCGCGTTCCGGGAGTTGGGAGGACAACGCTCGGTGGGATCCGGATATGGGAAAGGCCGCCCCTATAGGGGCGGCCTTTGGTGTATTACGTGTCGTCGTTCGACCCCGACGACGGGTCAGTTACCGATATTTGCGCTCTCACGCTCTTTTTCGATGAACTCGGTCTCGTCCTCGGACGAACCTTCGGCGATGGCCTTCTGGTTCGATCCGGTGACGGACTTGGTGCCGTTGCCGTTTCCGATGGACTTGCGCGGTTCTTCCGGCACACCGTCGAGCAGTTCGCTCTCCCGGTTGACCGCCGCCAGCATGGCGGGCACCGAATCGAGCTGGCCGCGAATACCCAGCAGCTGGGCCAGGACCCGGCCGCGCAGCACTCGCATCTCCTCGGCCAGTTCCTTGGCGTGCGCGATCTTGCGCTCCGCGGTCTGGGTGGCGGAGGTGATGAGGCGGTTGGCCTCGTCGGTGGCGTCCTTGATGCGCTGGGCGGCCTCGGCGCGGCTGGTGGCCTCGAGCTCTTCCATGGCGCGGGTGAGCTTGTTGCGGCGTTCGGCCATGGTGGCCTCGAACTCCTGCTGGGCGGCCTTGCGCTTGGCCTCGGACTCCTTGGTGAGCCGATCGGCCTCGGCCTGGGCGGCTTCGACGATCTTCGCGGACTCGGTACGGGCCTTGGCGATGGTCTGCTCGTATTCGACCTCGAGCGCTTCGCGCTTTTCTTTGGTCTCCGCCAGCAGCGATTCGTACTTGCCGCGCATCTCCGCGGCCTGCTGTTCGGCGATGGACACCATTTCGGCGGCCTCGGCCTGCGCGAGCGCGCGCACCTCGGACGCCTCGTCGGAGGCCAGACGCAGCATGCGGGAGATGCGGTCGCTCATGCCCTCCGCGGTGGTCGGCGGCACGGACAGCCGGTCGACCTCCTTACGGAGTTCATCGATTTCGTCGCGGGCATCCTCCAGTTGGGCCGCGAGATTACGGGCCTGGGCCGCCGCCGCGTCACGGTCGGTGGCGGTGACTCTCAGTTCGGCATCGAAACGGTCGAAATAATTGCGCACCTCGTCGGGCGCATAACCCTTGCGCACAATGGTGAAGGGCAGTGCAACGAAGCGATTGCGATCGGACTCGGGTGACGACATGGGCAACAAACTACAGCCTATGAACCGAAGATGGTGACTCGACCGGGAATGTTATCGACTCGACTCCGTCGAATCCGATCACGGTACTAGTGCGTAACATTCGGATTCGGTTCGAGGATCTCCACCAGCACACCGCCGGCATCCTTCGGGTGAACGAAGTTGATCCGGGAGTCGGCAGTGCCGCGACGTGGGGAATCGTAGAGCAATCGGAGGCCGCGACCACGGAGAAACGCCGAAACCGCCTCGATATCGGTGACCCGGTAGGCCAACTGCTGCAGTCCCGGGCCGTTGCGATCGATGAACTTCGCGATGGTGGATGTTTCGTCAAGGGGGGCCAGCAACTGTAGAGCAGTCGAGTCGTCGTCGGCGGCCGGACAGGACAGCATGGCCTCCTGTACGCCTTGTTCCTCGTTGACTTCGCGGTGGGTTTCCACCATGCCGAGATTTTCGGCGTACCAGGCCACGGCGGCGTCCAGATCGGGTACGGCGATACCGACGTGGTCGACGGCGACAACGTAGTCGGCGGGGATGAATTCGGATGACGGGGTAGCGGTGCTCACCCTTCGAAAGTAGCGCGTATCGATGTGTTCGTGGTGGGTGCCGTCCCGTTTCGCGACAAACCGAGGGCGGCTGCCCTCAAATATTCGTCGGTGATCTGCGGATACCTCTACTCAGGGTTGTGACAGCCACAAGCTACCGTGGAGTAGATCCTCGACGAGGGTGGCTTTCGAGAATGCGAGGCTTGTCGTGACCAACTCCGTGATCGTCTCCGGTGCGCGTACCCCGGTCGGCCGCCTGTTGGGCGGCCTGAAGGATTTCAGTGGCTCGGATCTGGGCGGTTTCGCGATCAAAGCGGCGCTGGAGAAGGGTGGGGTCCGGCCCGATCAGGTCGACTACGTGATCATGGGTCAGGTGTTGACCGCGGGCGCGGGGCAGATCCCGGCCCGACAGGCGGCGGTGGCGGCCGGTATCCCCATGGATGTGCCCGCGCTCACCGTGAACAAGGTGTGCCTGTCCGGTATCAACGCCATCGCGTTGGCGGATCAGTTGATCCGCGCCGGTGAATACGAGGTCGTGGTGGCGGGTGGCCAGGAATCGATGAGCCGGGCCCCGCATCTGTTGGAGAAGAGCCGCACGGGCTTCAAATACGGTGATGTGACCCTGCGCGACCATATGGCCTACGACGGCCTGCACGATGTGTTCACCGATCAGGCGATGGGGTTGCTGACCGAACAGCGCAACGACGCCGATCCGATCTCCCGAGAGGACCAGGACGCCTTCGCCGCCGCCTCGCATCAGCGTGCTGCCGCGGCGTGGAAGAACGGTCTGTTCGACGACGAGGTGGTGCCGGTGGAGGTGCCGCAGCGCAAGGGTGATCCGGTCGTGGTGCGCACCGACGAGGGCATCCGCGCCGACACCACTGTCGAATCACTGGCCAAACTGCGGCCCTCGTTCCGTCCCGACGGCACCGTCACCGCAGGCTCTGCATCGCAGATCTCCGATGGCGCCGCGGCGGTTGTGGTGATGAGCAAGGCCAAGGCCGAGGAACTGGAGTTGGACTGGATTGCCGAGATCGGCCCCGCCGGCGTGGTGGCCGGACCGGATTCGACTCTGCAGGACCAGCCCGCCAATGCCATTGCCAAGGCCTGCGCCAAGGCCGGTATCGCACCGACCGAACTGGA
Source organism: Nocardia paucivorans NBRC 100373 (assembly GCF_000308675.1). Classification (GTDB taxonomy): domain Bacteria; phylum Actinomycetota; class Actinomycetes; order Mycobacteriales; family Mycobacteriaceae; genus Nocardia; species Nocardia paucivorans. The sequence continues at coordinate 4,298 of NZ_BAGE01000022.1, forward strand.
TCTGGTGGAGATCAACGAGGCGTTCGCGGCGGTGGGGATCGCCTCCACCCGGAAGTTGGGGATCGATCCGGAGAAGGTGAACGTCAACGGCGGTGCCATTGCGATCGGACATCCGCTCGGTATGTCCGGGGCCCGGATCGTGCTGCATCTGGCGCTGGAGCTGAAGCGGCGCGGCGGTGGTGTCGGCGCGGCGGCGCTGTGTGGCGGTGGTGGTCAGGGCGATGCGCTGATCCTGCGTGTGCCGTCGGCCTGAGAACGGGTGTGACGCTTTCAACTACGCATTGTCGTAGTTGTTGGGCAGAATGATCACCATGGGCAATGTCTTCGACCTGAGCACCGTCGCCAAGAGGTTTCGTCTCGTCGCGTTCCTGGAGGCGGTGTCATGGTTCTTCCTGATCATCGGCATGGTGTGCAAACGGCTTCCCGACCCGGTGGTCTGGCCGGTGAAGGTGTTCGGGGTGACCCACGGGGCGGCTTTCGTGGCCTTCGCGTTGATCGCCCTGCTCGCCTGGCGGGAGCTGGAATGGAACACGAAGACATTGCTGTTGGCCTTGGCGTCGAGCGTGCCTCCGTTCTGCACGGTGGTGTTCGAGATCTGGGCGGTGCGCACCGGGAAACTGGGCGAGCTGAGCGCAGCCGGTGCCGTCGAACCGGAAACGGCCGCGGGTGCCGCGTCGGCCACGGTTTCGGCGTGACACACTAGATGTCGTGACTCGACCAGCAGCTCGCCGACCTTCGCCAGCCGTTGCCGCCGCCATGTCCGGGGCGGTGGATCTGTCCGGTCTGAAACAGCCGCCCTCCGGTTCCGCCGGCGGTGACCACGCGGTCACCGAGGCGGATTTCGAAACCAAGGTGCTGCGCCGCTCCATGCAGGTGCCGGTGGTGGTGGCGCTGTACTCACAGCGCAGTCCCGGCAGTGTCGAGCTGGTCCGGCTGCTGGAGCGGCTGGTCGGCGAATCGAACGGCACCTGGGATCTGGCCGCCGTCGAGGCCGAGAGCAATATGCGGATCGCGCAGGCCTTCGGCGTGCAGGGAATCCCCACCGTCATCGCGGTGGCCGCCGGGCAGCCGCTCGCCGATTTCCAGGGCGCCCAGCCCGAACCACAGGTGCGGCAGTGGTTGGCCGCGGTGGTGCAGGCCGTGGAGGGCAAGCTCGAAGGCGGTGGACAACCGCAGGAGCGGACCGATCCGCGGATCGCCGCCGCCGAGGCCCTGCTCGAACAGGGTGATCTTGCCGGCGCGGCCTCTGCCTACGAGGCCATCCTGGCCGCGGAACCGGGCAATGCCGACGCCAAGGCCGCGTTGCGGCAGGTGCAGTTCCTGCAGCGGGCCCAGAAACTACCCGAGACCGCCATCGCCACCGCGGACGCGGACCCGGCGAATGTGGATGCCGCGCTCGACGCCGCCGATGTGGAGCTGTTCCAGCAGCGTCCGGAAGCAGCGTTCGACCGTCTCATCGCGGTTGTCAAACGTACCTCCGGTGACGAGCGCACCAAGGCGCGCACCCGGTTGCTGGAACTGTTCGAACTGTTCGACCAGAAGGAACCGTTCGTCGTCGCCGCCCGGCGCAAACTCGCCGCAGCGCTGTACTGACGGCCTCACCCGGCGGTACCGCCGGGTGAGGTTTTCGTCTGTGCTTGCGGTCGCTCGGAAGTCGCTCAGCGGGATTCGGGCCCGGAGATGTTCTCTTCGCCCACGGGATCGCTCGGGGCGAGCCATACCGCGCTGAGCGGGCCCAGGGCCACGACCGCGGAGTGCGGGTGACCCTGCCACGGTTGGGGTTCGGTGTGGACGCCGTGGGGGTTGACGGTGCCGGTTCCGCCGTAGGAGACGGCGTCGGTGTTGAGGAGTTCGACCCAGTGGCCGGGGCGGGGCAGGCCGATGCGGTAGTCGGGGTGGGGCGCGCCGGAGAAGTTGAAGAGGCAGGCGACGACGGAGCCGTCGGTGCCGTGCCGGAGGAAGGCCAATGTATTGGCGGCGCGGTCGTCGGCCTCGATCCAGGAATGGCCGCCCGGGGTGGTGTCGCGGCTCCACAGCGCCGGATGCGCCCGGTAGACGGTGTTCAGATCGCGCACCAGGGTGTGCACCCCGTGGTGGAGGGGGTTGTCGAGTTCGTACCAGTCCAGACCACGCTCGTGCGACCATTCCCGGTACTGGCCGAACTCCTGGCCCATGAACAGCAGTTGTTTGCCCGGATGGGCCCACATGTAGGCGAGTAGGACGCGCACCCCGCACGCCTTGTCGAATTCGTCGCCGGGCATACGGGTCCACAGGGTGCCCTTGCCGTGCACCACCTCGTCGTGGCTGATGGGCAGCAGATAGTGCTCGCTCCAGGCGTAGGTGTGGGAGAAGGTGATCTCGTTGTGGTGCCAGGTGCGGTGGGCGGGGTCGCGACCCAGATACCCGAGGGTGTCGTGCATCCAGCCCATATTCCATTTCAGGGAGAAACCCAGCCCGCCCACTTCGGGGGTGCGGGTGACGCCGGGCCAGGTGGTGGATTCCTCGGCGATGATCGATATGCCGGGGTGGCGGTGGCGCAGGCCCTCGTTGAGTTCGGTGAGGAAATCGACGGCCGCCAGATTTTCCCGACCGCCGTGGAGGTTGGGTTCCCACTCGCCGGGTGGGCGGGAGTAGTCCAGGTAGAGCATGGAGGCGACGGCGTCGACGCGTAGGCCGTCGAGGTGGAATTCCTCGATCCAGTAGTGGGCGTTGGCGATCAGGAAGTTGCGGACCTCGTTGCGGCCGTAGTCGAAGATGTAGGTGCCCCAGTCGGGGTGTTCGCCGCGGCGCGGGTCGGGGTGTTCGTAGAGGGGGGTGCCGTCGAAGCGGGCCAGTGCCCAGTCGTCGCGGGGGAAATGCGCGGGCACCCAGTCGAGGATGACGCCGATGCCCTGAGCGTGCAGATGGTCGACGAAGGCGCGGAAATCGTCGGGGGCGCCGTAGCGGGCGGTCGGCGCATAGTAGGAGGTGACCTGATAGCCCCAGGAACCGCCGAACGGGTGCTCGGCGATGGGGAGTAGCTCGACATGGGTGAATCCGAGTTCCCGGACGTAGTCGGCGAGTTCCTCCGCCAGCCGCCGATAGTCGAGCCCGGGACGCCACGTGCCGGCGTGGACCTCGTAGATGCTCATCGGGGCACGGGCGGGGTCGGTGCGGGCGCGGGCGGCGAGCCATTCGTGATCGGTCCACTCGAAGGAGCTTTCGGTGATCACGGACGCGGTGGCGGGTGGGATTTCGGTGGCGAAGGCCAGGGGGTCGGCGTGGTCGGTGGTGCGGCCGTCGGCGCCGTGGATGCGGTATTTGTAGCGGTGGCCCGGTGCGGCGCCGGGGACGAAGAGCTCCCAGACACCGGAGCCGCCCAGGGATCGCATGGGATAGGTGTCACCGTGCCAGTCGTCGAAATCGCCGAAGACGGTGACCCCACGCGCGTTCGGGGCCCAGACCGCGAACGAGGTTCCGATGACCTCGCCGTCGAGGGTGGTGTAGCGGCGGGGGTGGGCGCCGAGGACCTGCCACAGGCGTTGGTGGGTGCCCTCGCCGATCAGGTGTATATCCAGTTCGCCGAGGGTGGGCAGGAAACGGTATCCATCGGCGGCGACGATTGTCCGGCCGTCCGGGTGGGTGGTGATCACCCGGTAGTCCATCAGGTCCGGATAGGGCAGAACCGCGGTGAACACTCCGTGCTCGAGCGGTTCGAGGCGGTGCTCGACATCGCCGACGCGCACCGACACCGTTTCCGCTCGGGGCCGCAGTATCCGCACCACCGTGCCCTCGGGATGCGGATGCGCCCCCAACACCGTATGGGGGTCCGGATGCGTGCCCGCGGCGAGTAACAGCAGGTCTCGACGCTTCACCGCCGTTCCTCACCGGTGGTCGACGCGCCGCCGTTCCTCGGTTCGGGTGCGATGTGCCCCGAGATCGGGCCGATGGTGTGGTGATGTCGTGGGCGCAGGAGCGGCCCGGTGTTCCGGAGGGGCGTTGCGCCGTCGCGGGTTCGGACCGAATGTGGTGTCGGCGCGCCAGGGAATTCCGAGGGCGCGAGGATTGCGATCCGTGAGGTCGCAGGCGGTGCCGTCAACCCCACCTCCGGTACGCGAGCTCGGCACGACGGTGATGCGGTACCGGAGGGAGCGCGATGATGTGCGCGACCGCGCGGGTCGGGTCGAGTCGCACGTAGTTCGATTGCGCCCAGTGGTATTCCTCTCCGCTGATCTCGTCGTGCACCACCGGACGGTCGTGCCATTCCCGGCCGATGGCGGGCAGGTCGAGGGAGAGCATGCCGTCCTCGGCGGAGAACGGGTTGAGGTTCACCACCACGAGGACGGCGTCGCCGGTGGCAGGGTCGATTTTCGAGTAGGCCAGCAGCGCGTCGTTGTCGACGTGGTGGAAGTGCAGACAGCGCAGTTGCCGCAGGGCGGGGTGGTTGCGGCGGATTTCGTTGAGCCGGGTTATCCACGGTTCCAAGGATTCGCCGCGGGCCCGGGCCTCGGCGAACGGTCGGGGGCGCAGTTCGTATTTCTCCGAGTTCAGATACTCTTCGCTGCCCGGACGCACGGCCTGGTATTCGAACAGTTCGAAACCTGAGTACATCCCCCAGGTGGGGCTGAGGGTGGCGGCCAGAACCGCGCGGATGGCGAACATGCCCGGACCGCCGTGTTGCAGGCTCTCGTGCAGGATGTCGGGGGTGTTGACGAACAGGTTGGGACGTGCCTCGTCGGCCTTGGCGACCAGTTCCCGACCGAATTCGGTGAGCTCCCATTTGTGGACCCGCCAGGTGAAATAGGTGTAGGACTGGCCGAATCCGCGTCGGGCCAGCCCATAGAGCCGGGCGGGGTGGGTGAAGGCCTCGGACAGGAAGATCACGTCCGGGTCGGTGCGGTGCACGGCGGCGATCAGCCATTCCCAGAAGTCCGGGGGTTTGGTGTGTGGGTTGTCGACCCGGAAGATCTTCACCCCCAATCGGATCCAGTGCCGGACCACGCGCAGCACCTCGGCGTACAGGCCGTCGGGGTCGTTGTCGAAGTCGAGGGGATAGATGTCCTGGTATTTCTTCGGCGGATTCTCCGCGTAGGCGATGGTGCCGTCGGGGAGGGTGGTGAACCATTCCGGGTGTTCCCGCACCCACGGATGGTCCGGGGCGCATTGGAGGGCCAGATCCAGGGCCACCTCGAGGCCCAGTCGTTCGGCGGCGGCGACGAAATCGACGAAATCGGCCTCGGTGCCCAGTTGCGGGTGGATGGCGTCGTGGCCGCCCTCGGCCGAGCCGATGGCCCAAGGGGAGCCGACATCGTCGGGTTCGGCGGTGAGGGCGTTGTTGCGGCCTTTGCGGTTCACCGTGCCGATGGGGTGGATCGGGGGCAGATACACCACGTCGAAGCCCATGGCGGCGATTCGCGGCAGCGCCGCGGCGGCGGTGGCGAAGGTGCCGTGCACCGGGCGTCCGTTGGCGTCCCATCCGCCGGTGGAGCGGGGGAAGAACTCGTACCAGGACCCGAACAGCGCGCGGGTGCGTTCGACGTGGACGGTGTGCCGGGGGCCGCGGGTCACCTTGTCGCGCAGTGGTGCGGTGCGCAGGATTTCGGCGACGTCGTCGGCGAAGGCGGGCGCTACTCGGGCGGGGAGTCGATCGTCGCTGCGCAGCGCCGCCGCGACCGCCCGCAGACGTTCGAACTGTTTTTTCGGCACCGCCAGCGCTGCCCGTTCGAACAGACGCGCCCCGATCTCCAGGTCGTTGGCCAGATCCGGGGCGGTCTGCCCCACCGCCAGCTTCGCCTCCACCGCGGCCCGCCAGGTGGCGATCGGGTCGCTCCAGCCCTCGATGCGGAACTCCCATCGCCCGACGGTCGTGGGAGTGAAGGTGGCGTGGAAGACGTCGGGTTCGTATCCGGGGCTCATCCGGATACGGGTTGCCCGGGACGAGCCGGGCGCGCGAACCGCCAGGGTGGCGCCGATCACGCCGTGCCCTTCACCCCACACCACGGCGCGTACCGGGAAGACCTCACCCACGACGGCCTTGGCCGGCCGGCCTCCGGGGATGTGGGGGGCGGTGTCATCGATGGCGATGCGGCCGGTCACGCGACAACCGTACCGGCGGTGGGGCGTGGTCCGGTGGGGACTCCGGGGTCGGAGGCCGGTGAGCTCCGACACGGTTTCGTGCCGGAGTAGGGGTGGCGGTTCGTTCGGTGGTGGAGCGCGGCGGCGGGTGATCCGGTGGGCGGGGGTGAAGCGACGGCGATGATCCGATGGTGGCGGGATAGGTGGTGCCGACCAGGAGTTTCGGTGCTTCGCACGGGGTGCGCGGTCCGGTTCACCGGTTTTTGTCGCGACTGTTGTGGAGGCGGCGCGGACCGTGCACGGGACATGCCTTAGGGTTCGGCTGGTGAAGGCACTGCGTCGGTTCACCGTCCGCGCCCATCTGCCCGAACGTCTGACGGCGTTGGGTGAGTTGTCGACCAATCTGCGCTGGTCCTGGCATGGCCCGACCCAGGATGTGTTCGCCGAGCTCGACCCCGGGTTGTGGCGGGAGGTCGGGCACGATCCGGTGCGGATGTTGGGGCAGGTGCCGCGGGAGCGGCTGGAGGAGCTCGCCGCCGATCCCGGCTACCTGGAGCGGGTGGATGCGGTGGCGGCCGATCTGCGGGCCTATCTGACGCGGCCGATCGAACCCGCCGAGGAGTGGGGCGGGGTGCGGGGGATCGCCTACTTCTCGATGGAGTTCGGGGTCAGCGAGGTGCTGCCCAACTATTCGGGTGGGTTGGGAATTCTGGCCGGTGATCATCTCAAGGCCGCCTCGGATCTGGGGCTGCCGCTGATCGGGGTGGGGCTGTTGTACCGGTCGGGGTATTTCCGGCAGTCGCTCACCGCGGACGGGTGGCAGGCCGAACACTATCCGGCGCTGGAGCCGCAGACGCTGCCGTTGCGGTTGTTGACCGTGGACAACGCACCGGTGCTGGTGCACGTCGCGATGCCGCACCGGCGGGTGTTGCGGGCCCGGGTGTGGATTGCGCAGGTCGGACGGGTGCCGCTGTTGTTGTTGGATTCGGATATCGCCGACAACGATCCGGATCTGCGCGCGGTGACCGACCGGCTCTACGGCGGCGACCAGCACCATCGCATCGAACAGGAGATTCTCGCCGGGATCGGCGGGGTGCGCGCGGTTCGCGCCTATACGGCGGTGATGGGGTTGCCCGATCCGGATGTGTTCCACATGAACGAGGGGCACGCGGGGTTTCTGGGGTTGGAGCGTATGCGCGAATACATTGCGCGCGGCGCCGATATCGATACCGCGTTGGCGGCGGTGCGGGCCGGGACGGTGTTCACCACGCACACCCCGGTGCCCGCCGGGATCGACCGGTTCCCGGTGTCGCTCGTGCACCACTACTTCGGCGGCGGACACGGTGAGGCGGAGTCGGCGCTGCTGCCGGGGATTCCGGTGGACCGGATCGTCGCGTTGGGGCGGGAAGCGGATCCGGCGGTTTTCAATATGGCGCATATGGGGTTGCGGCTCGCGCAGCGCGCCAATGGGGTCTCCCGATTGCACGGTGAGGTGAGCCGGTCGATGTTCGCTTCGTTGTGGCCGGGGTTCGATGCGGCGGAGGTGCCGATCGGTTCGATCACCAATGGGGTGCACGCGCCGACCTGGGCCGCCCGGGAATGGTTCGAGGAGGTCGATACCGCGGACTGCGCGTCGATCTGGGCGCGGCTGGGTGATCTGGAACCGGAACGGTTGTGGGCGATCCGCGACGGTCTGCGCGCCGGTCTGGTGGCGGAGGTGCGGCGCAGGTTGCGCGCGTCCTGGTTGCAGCGGGGTGCGGCGGCGGCCGAACTGGGTTGGGTGGACGAGGTTTTCGATCCGAATGTGTTGACGATCGGTTTCGCCCGTCGGGTACCGACCTACAAGCGGCTCACCCTCATGTTGCGCGATCCGCGGCGGTTGCGGGCGTTGCTGTTGGACGAGCGGCGGCCGATCCAACTGGTGGTGGCCGGTAAGAGCCATCCCGCCGACGAGGGTGGGAAGGCGTTGATCCAGCAGGTGGTCCGGTTCGCCGACGACCCGGAGGTCCGGCACCGGATCGTTTTCCTACCCGATTACGACATGTCCATGGCCCGCCACCTGTACTGGGGTTGTGATGTGTGGTTGAACAACCCTCTGCGCCCCTTGGAGGCCTGTGGGACGTCGGGGATGAAATCGGCGCTCAACGGCGGATTGAACCTATCCATCCGGGACGGCTGGTGGGACGAGATGTTCGACGGCGCGAACGGGTGGGCGATTCCCAGCGCCGACGGTGTCGTCGACGAGCACCGTCGCGACGATCTGGAGGCGGCGGCCCTCTACGACCTCGTGGAACGCACCGTCGCCCCGCGTTTCTACGAGCGTGACGAGCGTGGTGTTCCGGTGCGTTGGGTGGAGATGGTGCGCCATACCCTGCGCACCCTCGGCCCGCGGGTACCGGCCGATCGGATGGTGCGCGAATACGCCGCCGAGTACTACGCGCCGACCGCCGCGGCGTGCCGCCGGGCGGTGGCGGACGAGTTCCGGGGCGCGCGGTCCCTCGCGGAGTATCGGCGGAAGGTGGAGACCGCCTGGCCCGGGGTGCAGGTGGTGCGGGTCGATACGGCCGGTTTGTCGGATACGCCGGTGATCGGGGCGGTGATGACGGTGACGGCCCGGGTGGATCTGGCGGGTCTGGCACCGGACGAGGTGACCGTGCAGACGGTGTTGGGGCGGGTGTCGGCCGATGACGAGCTGTCCGATATCAGCACCGTCGTCATGGCGCACACCGGGTCGGAGTCCGGGGTGCACCTGTTCACGGTCGAGACCCCGGTGCCGCTGTCGGGTGCGGTCGGTTACACCGTGCGGGTGCTACCGCGACACGAGCTGCTGTCCTCTCCGGCCGAGTTCGGGCTGGTGGTGAACGCCTGACCGTCCTCGCCGGGACGGTTACCGCGCGGCTACGACCACGTTGCCCGACGCATGGGGCGGGTTCCTTTCGGTTACGGTCACCAGGAGTTCGTTCGCGATATCCGACGGGAGGGCCATGGCCACCGATCTGTTGACCACGCCTCGAGGTGCCCGTTGACCGGGGTTCGGAGCGGGATCGATTCCTTTTTCGGTCTCGCTCGCCAGGGTTCGACCGTCGGACGCGAGGTGATGGCGGGCACGATCACCTTCCTGGCCATGTGTTATGTGCTGGCGGTGAACCCGTCCGTTCTCGGTGATCAGGGGGCGTTGGGGGAGCGGGGCATCCCCATGCAGGCGGTTTTCACCGCGACGGCGGTGGCGGCGGTGTTCGGCACCCTGGTGATGGGGTTGTGGGCGCGGTATCCGATCGCGCTCGCACCCGGTATGGGCCTGAACGCGTTCTTCGCGTATGCGGTGGTGCTGGGGATGGGGATCGACTGGGAGGTGGCCCTGGCGGGCACCCTGCTATCGGGCATCGTGTTCTTCGTGCTCGCGGTGACCAAGGTCCGGGAGCGGATTCTCGATGCCATCCCGTTGCAGATGAAGTTGGCGGTCGCCGCGGGGATCGGTCTGTTCGTCGCGTTCCTGGGGCTCGAGAGCGCCGGGATCGTGGTCGCCGACGAGGCCACGCTGGTGACCCTCGGCGATTTCACCGAGGGCACCACTCTGCTGGCGTTGTTCGGTCTGATCGTGACGGTGGTGTTCCTGTCGTTGGGCTGGCACGGCGCGGTGCTGTACGGCATCGTGCTGACCGCCGTGGTGGGGATGGTCTTCGGGTTGGTCGAGCTGCCCGACGGTATCGCCGCGCTGCCGCGGGGGCTGGATCAGACCTTCGGTCAGGCCGTGGTCCATCTGCCGGACGCCTTCACCGGGCAGATGGCGATCGTGGTGTTGACCATGCTGTTCGTCGATTTCTTCGACGCGTCGGGGACGCTTATCGGTATCGCCAATCAGGCGGGCCTGCTGGATCGGGACGGAAAGTTGCCGCGGGCGGCGAGTGCATTGGCGGCGGATTCGGTGGGAACCATGGCGGGCGCGGTGATCGGCACGTCCACCACCACCGCCTATGTGGAGTCGACGGCGGGTGTGTCCGCGGGTGGGCGCACCGGGTTGACGGCGGTCACCACGGCGGGTTGGTTCGCGCTCGCCCTGTTCTGTTACCCGCTGTTCGCGGTGGTCGCGGCGGCGGGTGCGGTGACCGCGCCGGCCCTGATCGTGGTGGGGGTGTTGATGTCGCGATCGTTGGGGTCGATCGAATGGAATCGGTTGGAGTACGCGATTCCGGCCTTTCTCACCATCGTGGTGATGCCGTTGACGTATTCCATCGCCAATGGTCTGGCCCTGGGTTTGGTGTTCTACCCGATCGTCATGACCGCCCGGGGCCGGGGTCGGGAGGTGCATCCCGTCATGTGGGTCCTGGTGGCGGTGTTCTGCGGATATTTCTTCTTCCTGGCGGAGTAGTCGAGCGACGCGGGATAGTCGAGCGGCGCGGGATAGTCGAGCGACGCGGAATAGTCGCGTCCGCAGTAGGGTTACCAACGACGAGGAAATCGGACCAGAGTCCGTTTGTTGTCCTCGCTAAGGATTTCGGCCTGATGAGGGTAAGGGGTAATCCATGACCGCCAATACGACCGTCGGACGGACGCGCACCTCGACCACCACTTCCGCGGATATCGGTCTGCTCGTACTCCGTGTGGTGTTCGGCGGTCTGCTCGCCGGACACGGCTCCCAGAAACTCTTCGGCTGGTTCGACGGCCCCGGACTCGAGGCCAACAACGCCGGCTTCGAACAGATGGGCTACAACCCCGGCGACCTCTTCGGCACGCTGGCCGGGCTGAGCGAATTCGTCGGCGGTCTCCTGCTGCTGGCGGGTCTGCTGTCCCCGCTCGCCGCGGCGATCGTGCTCGGCACCACGGTCAACATCGTCAACCAGACCTGGAGCGGCGGACTGCTCACCGGCGAGGGCTATGAGATGGGCCTGCTCTACGCCGCCGCCGCGTTCACCGTCGCCTGCACCGGACCGGGTCGGTTGTCGCTCGACTTCAACCGGCCGTGGGTGCGGGGCGGATACCCTTGGGCGGCCGGCGCGATCGTGCTCGGCGTCGTTTCGGGCGTGTTCGTGCTGATACTCAAAGCGGTGCTGTGACCCGAGCGGCGCGGTGACGCGCACGGGCCGTCACCCGCGGATGGCCGCCGCGGTGAGTCGGCGCAGCGCGCTGGTGACGACGTCCGGATCGGTGGTCTCCCAGTAGGGCGGCAGCGAGGCGCGCAGATAACCGCCGTAGCGGGCGGTGGCCAGCCGGGGGTCGAGGATGGCGACCACACCGCGATCATCGACGCTGCGCAGCAGCCGGCCGGTGCCCTGGGCCAGGAGCAACGCGGCGTGGCTTGCGGCGACGGAGAGGAATCCGTTGCCGCCACGGGCCTCGACAGCGCGTTGCCGGGCGGCCAGCAGCGGGTCGTCGGGGCGGGGGAAGGGAATGCGATCCAGGATCACCAGGCTCAACGAGGGACCGGGAACATCCACGCCCTGCCACAACGAGAGCGTGCCGAACAGCGACGTTTCCGGATCGTCGGCGAACTTCTGCACCAGCGCGCCGGTGGAATCGTCACCCTGACACAGCACGGGGGTGTCCAGCCGTTCGCGCAGCGCCTCGGTCGCGGCCTTCGCCGCGCGCATGGAGGAGAACAGGCTGAGGGTGCGCCCACCGGCGGCGGTGATGAGGCGTTCGATCTCGTCCAGGTAGGCCGGCGGCAGACCGTCCCGCCCGGGAGTGGGCAGATGTTTGGCGACATACAGGATCCCGGACCGGGCATGGTCGAACGGTGACCCGACATCCAGCGAGGTCCACCGCACCGTCTCCCCGTCCGACGGGGCCTCGGCGCCATTGGCGGTCGCGGTATCGGGCCGCCCGCTCGATTGCGGCGGCAGACCCCAGGTGGTGGCCAGACCGTCGAACGAGCCGCCGATCTGCAAGGTGGCGGAGGTGAGGATCACGGTGGAGCCGCCGAACAGTCGGCCGCGCAGCAGACCACCCACCGACAGCGGTGCCATACGCAATGTGCGCCGGGTGACACCGCGAACGTCCTCGGCGGACAACCACACCACATCGGTGCGTTCGGACGGATCGGGCCCGTCGAAGGCGGCGAGGGCGCGCACCGCGCTGTCGTGCACCTCTTCCACCGCGGCCAGGGCCAGATTGCGTCCCGCCGCAGCGTCCGGATCGCTGCCCGGCGGGGTGGCGCCCTGCGGGTTGAGCGCGGTGCGGGCGTTCCAGGCCGCGTCGCGGATGAGTGCCAGCGTTCGGTCGACCCCGTCGGGCAGGCTGTCCCAGCGTCCGGGGGGAAGCTCGTCGAGGGCGGTGTGCCAGGCCTCCGCGGCCGCCTCCAGTCGATCGACCTCCCGTTCGTCGATCAATTTGACGCAGCGGCGGGCCGCGGTGCCGATGGCGGTGGTGGACAGTTCGGCGGTGGCCACCCCGGTCACCCGGTCGACCAGTTCGTGGGCCTCGTCCACCACGACCACATCGTGTTCGGGCAGGATCTGGACACCGCTGATGGCGTCGATGGCCAGCAGCGCGTGATTGGTGACGACGATATCGGCGTGCGCGGCCTCGACCCGGGCGCGTTCGGCGAAACAGTCCTCCCCGAACGAGCAACGGCTCTTACCCAGACATTCCCGCGAGGAGACACTCACCTGTCGCCACGCCCGATCGGTGACCCCGGGGGTGAGTTCGTCACGGTCGCCGGTCTCGGTCTCGGAGGCCCATTCGTTGAGCCGCTTCACCTCGCGCCCCAGCCGGGAGATCGCGAACGCGTCGAACAATTCGACCTCGGCCGGTTCGTCCGGGACCGCGCTGTTGATCTTGTTCAGACACAGGTAGTTGTTGCGCCCCTTCAGAATCGCGAACTCCGGGGTCCGCCCGAGCGGCCCGCTCAATGCCTCGGCCAGTCGCGGCAGATCCCGATCGACCAGCTGACGCTGGAGGGCGATGGTCGCAGTCGAGACCACCACGGTGCGTCCGGTGCGCACCGCGTGCCGCAGGCTCGGCACCAGATACGCCAACGATTTCCCGGTCCCCGTACCCGCCTGCACGGCCAGGTGTTCCTTGGTGTCGATGGCATGGTCGACGGCCGCGGCCATGGTCATCTGACCTGGTCGTTCCTTACCGCCCAGCGCGGATACTGCGGTCGCCAACAGCTCGGAGACGGGCGGTAATTCGGGCACCCGGGCAGCCTACTGCGCCACCCCGACAGCCGCACGCACGGCCGCGAAATCCGATTCGTCGCCGTCACGCCTCCGGCGCGAGTTCCACGCCCGCCTGCCGCATCCGCCGCACCGCGGCTTCGACCGTGGTGGGGGAGACGCCCGCGGTCAGCCCGAGCAACACCCGGGTGTCGAATCCGGCCGCCCGCGCGTCCAATGCGGTGGCCCGCACACAGTGGTCGGTGGCGATCCCCACCACGTCGACCGCGCCGATCCCTCGTGCTCGCAGCCAATCCGCCAAACCGGTACCGTCGGCCGCGACCCCCTCGAAACCCGAATAGGCCGCCGAATATTCGCCTTTGGAGAACACCTCCTGCACGGGCGCGGTATCGAGGTTCGGATGGAACTCCGCGCCCGGGGTGCCGACCCGGCAGTGCGGGGGCCAGCTGTCGACATAGTCGGGCTCGTCGGAGAAGTGCGCCCCGGGGTCGATGTGGTGGTCGCGGGTGGCCACCACCGCGTCGTAGTCGTGGGTACGCAGGTGGTCGCTGATCCGGCGGGCCACCTCGGCACCGCCTGTCACGGCGAGCGAACCTCCTTCACAGAAATCGTTCTGCACATCCACCACGATCAGTGCGCGTTTCATGACCGTCCTCCTGATGGGAGCTCCAGCACCCCGGTCCACCGACGGGCGCGCCGAGCGACCCTGTTTCTCGTCACCAGTGTGCTATGCCCGACGGAACCAGGACCCGACGGAACCAGGACCCGATGGGATCAGGAGCCGACGGGATCAGGAGAGGAACGTGGTGGGTACGGCGGGATCGCCCGCGGACAGTTTCAGCCCCTCCCACGGCAAACTGATCAGCCCGCGCCGCACCAGTTCCCGCGACTCGGTCAGCGACGGTCGCTCGAGCATCTCGCCCTTGCGCACCAGCGGCACCTGGAGATCGCGCACCACGAAACCGTTCGGAGCCGGTCGCGGTGCGGTCGCCGGATAGACGATCTCCTCGACGATCGTCCCGGTATCGCGGGCCACCCGGACCGCCCGTTTGGTTCCGCCGCGTGATTCCTTGTGACTGGACCGCTTCGCCACCGGCAGCCCCTCCACCTCCACCAGCTTGTACACCATGCCCGCGGTCGGCGCCCCCGACCCGGTGACCAACGCGGTGCCCACCCCGTAGGCGTCCACCGGCTCGGCCCGCAAGGCGGCGATGGCGTATTCGTCGAGGTCGCCGGAGACCACGATCCGCGTCGACGTCGCGCCCAGTTCGTCGAGCTGTCGGCGCACCTGACGCGCCAACACGCCCAGATCCCCGGAGTCGATCCGGACCCCACCCAGTTGCGGCCCGGCGACCTCGATCGCCGTCGCCACCCCACGGGTGATGTCGAAGGTGTCCACCAGCAGGGTCGTGTCGGTGCCGAGCGTGGCGACCTGGCTGCGGAACGCGGCCGCCTCGTGCTCCCCGTCCGGGCCGCTGTGCACCAGGGTGAACGCGTGTGCGCTGGTGCCCGCGCCGGGAATCCCGAATCGACGCACCGCCTCCAGGTTCGAGGTGGCGTCGAAACCGGCCAGATAGGCGGCGCGGGACGCGGCGGGCGCCGCGTATTCGTGGGTGCGCCGGGAACCCATTTCGATCAACCGCCGGCCGTCCGCCGCGCTCACCATGCGCGCCGCCGCGGATGCGATGGCGCTGTCGTGATTGAGCACCGACAGCACCAGTGTTTCCAGCACCACGCATTCGGCGAAACTGCCGCGCACCGACAGGATGGGCGATCCCGGGAAATACAGTTCGCCTTCGGGATAGCCGTCGATATCCCCGGAGAACCGATAGTCGCGCAACCAATCCAGGGTGGTGGTGTCGAGGAAATTCGCGACGGTTTCGAGTTCTTGTTCGCCGAATCGGAAATCCCGCAGCGCGTCGAGCAGCCGTCCGATGCCGGCGACCACACCATAGCGACGTCCGTTCGGCAGCCGGCGGGCGAATACCTCGAAGGTGCAGGTGCACTGCGCGGAGCCGTCGGCCAGTGCGGCGGCCAGCATGGTCAGTTCGTACTGGTCGGTGAGTAGAGCGGTGCTGGTCGCGGGGGCGTGGGGTGACACGCTGTCACTCTAGACAGCCCATCCGATATGCCGGTGTTCCCACGGGCCCAGGTGGGGTTCGCGCCGAATTCCATCGCATTCACCAGGCGTTACGGTCAACGGACGGACTCGATCATCCTCGGGTGTTGTGTATCGGGGGCCGCGTCGTACCCTGGGCATATGGCCTTGTGCAAGACAGCACCCCGCTATCGGACGGATGAGGTCCGCGCCGGCATCGCCGTCGACGCCACCCTGTCCTCGGCAGGCGCGGCACAGGCGACACCGGAGGCGGTCGAGTACACCGAGATCCTGGAGGCCGAGGACCGCCCCTGGGTAACCGTCGTCTGGGACGATCCGGTCAACCTCATGCACTATGTCGCGTATATCTTCCAGAAGCTGTTCGGGTACAGCAAAGCCAAGGCGACCGAGTTGATGCTCAAGGTGCACAACGAGGGCAAGGCGGTCGTCTCCTCCGGATCGCGGGACAAGATGGAACAAGATGTGCGCCGGCTGCACGCCGCCGGGTTGTGGGCGACCATGCAACGAGACGACTGAGCGAACGGTTACCGTAGCGTCGTGCGTAAGTGGAGCCGGAAGAACTCGCTGAGCGGTCTCAAGCTGCGGTCGGAAATGGACGCACGCGAGGCCGGTGTCCTGCGGGCCCTGGTGGGCGCGGTCACCGGCCTGTTGAGCGAGCGCGCCGCATCGGCTCCGGACGACGAGTTGGCGGCGCTCACCGGTCTGCGCACCGGTAACACCACCCCGCCGGACGATCCGCGGTTACGCCGGCTGCTGCCCGATTTCCACCACGCCGAACCGGGTTCGCCCGACGCCGAACGCGCCGACCTCAACAGCGCCCTGCGCAGCCTGCACGAACCGGAGATCATCGACGCGAAACTCGCCGCCGGCGCGGTGGTGTTGGAGACCGTGCCCGCCGAGGGCGGCCGGGTGATCCTCACCCCCGAACAGGCCGACGCCTGGTTGACCGCGCTCACCGATGTGCGGTTGGCGCTCGGTGCGGTTCTCGAGATCGACGCCGACACTCCCGATCATCTCGATCCCAGCGATCCCCGCGCCCCGCATCTGGACGTCTATCACTGGCTGACCTGGATGCAGGACTCTCTCCTGCAAGCGCTGGCCCCGTGACCGCAGGCGCGCCGGGCCCGCGCAACGCGATCACCGATGTGCCCGGGCTGCTCGTCGGTCACCATCATGTGCTCGATCCGGAGGTCGAATACGGTCGCGGCGCTGCCACCGGTTGCACGGTTGTCCGGGCGCCCGGTGGGGCGGTGGCGTCGGTGGATGTGCGCGGGGGCGGTCCCGGGACGCGGGAAACCGATCTGCTCGACCCCGCCAATACCGTGCGCCGGGTGAACGCCATTCTGCTGTCCGGGGGCAGTGCGTACGGTCTGGCGGCCGCCGACGGGGTGATGCGGCTGCTGGAGGAACATCACGAGGGCATTCCGATGGACCCGGCCGATCCCGCCGCGGTGGTGCCCATCGTGCCCGGCGCGGTGATCTTCGATCTCCCGGTGGGGGACTGGGGTATTCGCCCGACCGCCGAATTCGGTTATCGGGCCGCCGAATCCGCCGCCGCCGACTTCGAACGCGGATGCGTGGGCGCGGGGGTGGCCGCGCGGGCCGGTTCGATCAAGGGCGGGATCGGTAGTGCGAGTGTGGTGTTCGCCGATGGCCCGGCCGCCGGGGTCACCGTGGGCGCGTTGCTCGTGGTCAACAGTGTCGGGTCGGTGTTCGATCCGCGCACCGGTGTGCCGTGGGGTGTGGGCACCGACGGCCCCGACTTCTTCGGTGTGCGTCCGGCCGATCCGGAGCGGCTCGCCGCCGCGAACGCGCTACCGGTGAAGGGCACCGTACTCAACACCACCATCGGCGTGATCGCCACCGACGCGCCGCTGGACCCGGTCGCCTGCCGCCGGCTTGCCACCACCGGTCACGACGGTTTGGCCCGCGCGGTGCGTCCGGCGCATTCTCCGTTGGACGGGGACACGCTCTTCGCCCTGGCCACCGGCACCGCGACACCCCCGGCCCCGGACCCGCTGCCGCCGGCCTTCCCACCCGACCTGTCATTGCTGGATCAGCTGTGCACGGCCGCGGCGGTCTGTGTGGAGCGGGCGATCGTCGACGCCATCCGCTGCGCCCACACGGTGGCCGGTATCCCCGCCTATTCCGATCTGTTCCCCGGGTGACGACTGCGCGAACGGCCTCGAACGAACCGGGTGACACACCCCACGAAAATCCCGACCGGTCGGTCTCGAGTGGAGGCAGCTGCGGGCCCTCGGGAATAGCCGCATAAGCTGACTCGTTGTCGGCAATATCGGGTCGGCGACGGCCGAGTAGTTACGTGGAAGGGTTCGATTGTGCTCGTGATCAGGGCCGACCTCGTCGATGCCATGGTGGCGCACGCGCGCGCCGATCATCCCGACGAAGCCTGCGGCATCATCGCCGGTCCCGAGGGGTCGGACCGCCCGGAGCGTTTCGTGGCCATGATCAACGCCGAACGTTCCCCCACCTTCTACCGCTTCGACTCGGGCGAGCAGCTGCGGGTGTGGCGCGAGATGGAGGCCGCCGACGAGGAGCCGGTGGTGATCTATCACTCGCACACCGCCACCGAGGCCTACCCCAGCCGCACCGATATCTCCTACGCCTCCGAACCCAACGCACACTATGTGCTGATCTCCACCCGCGACCCGGAACGCCACGAACTGCGCAGCTACCGGATCGTCGAGGGCGAGGTCACCGAGGAACCGGTGGAGATCGTCGCCGCCTATGAAACCGTCTGAAACCGTCCGATAACCCGACGAGCCGCAGAACCGAGGAGTACCCATGTCGGTGACCGTGTCCATCCCGACCATCATGCGCACCCACACCGGAGGTGAGAAGCGGGTCGAAGCCAAGGGCGCGACCCTCGCCGCGGTGATCGAGGACCTGGAGGCCAATCACCCGGGTCTGGCCGAACGGCTGCTCAAGGACGGCAAGCTCAACCGGTTCGTCAACATCTACGTCGATGACGAGGACGTCCGCTTCTCCGGCGGTCTCGACACCGAGGTCGCCGAGGGCGCGAACGTCACCATCCTGCCCGCCGTCGCGGGTGGCGCGTCGACCCACGTCGACGTCTGACGGGCCCGTGGCACGCTACGAATCCCTCATCGCGACCCTGGGCGACACCCCCCTGGTCGGGCTGCGCAACCTCTCCCCCCGCTGGGAGGGGGACAACCACGTGCGGTTGTGGGCCAAATTGGAGGACCGCAACCCCACCGGGTCGATCAAGGACCGGCCGGCCCTGCGCATGATCGAGCAGGCCGAAGCCGACGGCGTTCTGCGCCCCGGCTGCACGATCCTGGAGCCGACCAGCGGAAACACCGGTATCTCGCTTGCCATGGCGGCCAAACTCAAGGGCTACCGGCTGGTGTGCGTAATGCCGGAGAACACCTCGGTGGAACGACGCCAACTGCTCACCATGTACGGCGCCGAGATCATCGACTCACCCGCCGCCGGCGGCTCCAACCAGGCGGTGGCCCGGGCCAAGGAGATCGCGGCCCAAAATCCCGACTGGGTGATGCTGTACCAGTACGGCAACCCCGCCAACGCCCTGGCCCACTACGAGACCACCGGCCCGGAGATCCTGGCGGACCTGCCGGAGATCACCCATTTCGTGGCCGGTCTCGGCACCACCGGAACCCTCATGGGCACCGGACGCTTCCTGCGGGAGAAGGTGCCCGATATCCAGATCGTGGCCGCCGAGCCGCGCTACGGCGAACTCGTCTACGGTCTGCGCAACCTCGACGAGGGCTTCATTCCCGAACTCTACGACGAAACGGTGCTGACCGGCCGTTTCTCCGTGGGACCGTACGACGCGGTGAAACGCACTCGGGAACTGGTGCTCGAGGAGGGCATCTTCGCCGGTATCTCCACCGGAGCCATCCTGCACGCCGCGCTCGGGGCGGCCCGCAAGGCGGAACGGGCCGGCACCCGCGCCGATATCGCGTTCGTCGTCGCCGACGGCGGCTGGAAATATCTGTCCACCGGCGCCTACGACGGGACACTGGAGGAAGCCGAGGAACGCCTCGAAGGCCAGCTCTGGGCCTGATCCTGGTTCGGCGCCCCTCCCGGGTGGGGGTGTGCGGTCGAGTGGCCCGGCGCATACTCGCGGCCGAAACGCCCGGACCGTCGGTACCCTCGTAAGCAGCGTGCCCGTGCGGGCTTCCGGCGCGGGCCGGCGCGAGGAGGTGGAGCACCATGACCGGTGGCGCAGGCCTGGGCGCCTCGTTCGATCCCGATCGTTTCGCCGCGGCCCGCGGCCGACCCGGCGGCATCCCACCCGCGCCGAACGCCTCACGCCGACCCGGCGGATTCACCGCCGGCCGGCAGTGGGCCCGCGCGGGGTTGATCGTCCTCGGTTTCGTCGTCGTGTTGTACGTGATCGAGTTCGTGGACGGGCTCACCGAATACAACCGCCTCGACCGCACCCTCGGTATCGAACCGCGCGAGACCGACGGCCTCGACGGCATAGTCTTCGCGCCGCTGCTGCACGGTGGTTGGGACCATCTCGCCGGCAATACCTTCCCGGTGCTGATCCTCGGTTTCCTCGCCCTGGCCGCCGGACTCGCCCGCGGCCTGGCCGCCACCGCCATCATCTGGGTGGTGGGAGGGGTGGGCACCTGGCTCACCGGTGCAACCGGCTCCATCCATATCGGCGCCTCCGTCCTCGTCTTCGGTTGGCTCACCTACCTCATCTCCCGTGGGTGGTTCGCCCGCAAGGCCGGCCAGATCGTCCTCGGTCTGGTGGTGCTGCTGCTCTACGGTTCGCTGCTGTGGGGTGTGTTGCCCGGACAGGACGGAATCTCATGGCAGGGGCATCTATTCGGTGCCATGGGTGGACTGTTGGCCGGTTGGGTACTCTCCGGGAATGAACGTCGACATCGTGGTCACGCGAATGCCGGCCCCATCGTTTCACCCCGGTGATCGCGCGGTCGGCCGCGTTTTTCGGGGGATGGGCGGATGAGTGAGACAGCAGCGTGGCAGCATGGGGGGATGCGCCTTACCGTCCTCGGGTGCTCGGGCAGTGTGTCCGGCCCGGACTCCCCGGCGTCGGGATACTTGCTGACCGGCCCGGATATGTCGCCGATCGTCATCGATTTCGGCCCCGGTGTTCTCGGAGCGCTACAGCGCTACGCCGATCCCGGAGAGGTTTCGATCTTCCTGACACACCTGCACGCCGACCACTGCCTGGACCTGCCGGGTCTGCTGGTGTGGCGTCGCTACCACCCCACCCCGCCGGTCGGTCGGGCCATCGTCCGCGGACCGTCCGACACCTCGCTGCGGATCGGCAACGCCTCCGCGGAGATCGGTGGCGAATGCGACGACTGGTCCGATGTGATCGATATGCGGCCGTGGGTGGAAGGAGAATCGGTCACCTTCGGTCCCGGCCACACCATCACGGCCCGTCGCATGTACCACCCGCCGGAGTCCTACGGGCTGCGGATCGTCACCGCCGCCGGCCGCACCTTCGTCTACACCGGTGACACCGCGGTCTGCCCGGCCGTCCACGAACTCGCCCAAGGCGCCGACATCCTCATGGCGGAAGCGTCCTGGACCCACGACCCGGCCAATCGTCCCGCCGGTGTGCACCTTTCGGGCACCGAGGCCGGCCGGATCGCCGCCGAGGCCGGGGTGAAGGAACTGTTGCTCACCCACATCCCGCCGTGGACATCCCGTGAGGATGTCATCGCCGAGGCGAAGGCCGAGTTCACCGGTCCGGTACATGCCGTGACCCCGGGCGAGACGTTCGAGCTCTGATCCTCGGTAACCCCGTGCGCGATTCGCCCAACCGCCCCCACTACGCTGGGCGCGTGTCGAGACGAGCCGATGGACGGGCGGACGACGAGCTCCGCGAGGTACGGATCACCCGAGGCTTCACCACACACCCGGCCGGTTCCGTGTTGGTGGAGTTCGGGCAGACCCGGGTGATGTGCACCGCCAGCATCACCGAAGGTGTCCCGGCCTGGCGCCGTGACACCGGCCTGGGCTGGCTCACCGCCGAATACGCCATGCTGCCCGCCGCCACCCACACCCGCAGCAGCCGCGAATCGGTGAAGGGTCGGATCGGCGGCCGCACCCAGGAGATCAGCCGCCTGGTGGGCCGCTCCCTCCGCGCCTGCATCGACCTGGCCGCCATCGGGGAGAACACCATCGCCATCGACTGCGATGTGCTCCAGGCCGACGGCGGCACCCGCACCGCCGCCATCACCGGCGCCTACGTGGCCCTGGCCGACGCGGTGACCTATCTCGGCGCGGCCGGCGCCCTCACCGACCCGCAACCCATCTCCTGCGCCATCGCCGCGGTGAGCGTCGGCGTGGTCGACGGCCGGGTGCGGCTGGACCTCCCCTACGAAGAGGACTCCCGCGCCGAGGTCGATATGAACGTGGTCGCCACCGACACCGGCACCCTGGTGGAGATCCAGGGCACCGGCGAAGGCGCCACCTTCCCCCGCTCCACCCTGGACAAACTCCTCGACGCCGCGCTGGCCGGCTGCGAGAAACTGTTCGAGGTGCAGCGGCAAGCGCTGGCGCTGCCGTACCCGGGTGTGTTGCCGGAACCGGTCGAATCGTCGAAGAAGAAGTAATGGCCCGACGGGTGCTGGTCGCCAGCCGCAACACCAAAAAACTGAACGAACTGCGCCGCATCCTCGCCGAGGCCGGGGTGGACGGCCTGGAGATCGTGGGCCTCGACGACGTCCCGGAATATCCGGAAGCACCGGAAACCGGGGCCACCTTCGAGGAGAACGCCCTGGCCAAGGCCCGTGACGGGGCGGCGGCCACCGGACTGGCGTGCGTGGCCGACGACTCCGGGCTCGAGGTGGACGCCCTCAATGGAATGCCCGGGGTGCTCTCGGCGCGCTGGGCCGGCCGCCACGGCGACGACGCCGCCAACAATGCGCTGCTGCTGGCCCAGCTCGCCGATGTGCCCGACGAGCGGCGCGGCGCGCGATTCGTCTCCGCCTGCGCATTGGTCGTTCCCGGTGGGGACGAGACGGTAGTG
>NZ_BAGE01000021.1 GCF_000308675.1 Nocardia paucivorans NBRC 100373
AGTGTGTGCGCCTGTTCTTTGAGAACTCAATAGTGTGTCGATGAATGTCAGTGCCAAATGTTTTTGGTTTCGGTTCTTCATACCCCCGTGTGGAGGATCGGACATTTTTTAGTCAGCTTAATTCCGGCTGGCGATTGTTTTGCTGGGTTTTCGGACTCCAGTTGTTCTGATTGCACCCCTTTTCGGGGTGTGATTGTGAGTCTTCAACGGAGAGTTTGATCCTGGCTCAGGACGAACGCTGGCGGCGTGCTTAACACATGCAAGTCGAGCGGTAAGGCCCCTTCGGGGGTACACGAGCGGCGAACGGGTGAGTAACACGTGGGTGATCTGCCTCGCACTCTGGGATAAGCCTGGGAAACTGGGTCTAATACCGGATATGACCACTGGTCGCATGGTTGGTGGTGGAAAGATTTATCGGTGCGAGATGAGCCCGCGGCCTATCAGCTTGTTGGTGGGGTAATGGCCTACCAAGGCGACGACGGGTAGCCGGCCTGAGAGGGCGACCGGCCACACTGGGACTGAGACACGGCCCAGACTCCTACGGGAGGCAGCAGTGGGGAATATTGCACAATGGGCGAAAGCCTGATGCAGCGACGCCGCGTGAGGGATGACGGCCTTCGGGTTGTAAACCTCTTTCGACAGGGACGAAGCGCAAGTGACGGTACCTGTAGAAGAAGCACCGGCCAACTACGTGCCAGCAGCCGCGGTAATACGTAGGGTGCGAGCGTTGTCCGGAATTACTGGGCGTAAAGAGCTTGTAGGCGGCTTGTCGCGTCGATCGTGAAAACTCACAGCTCAACTGTGAGCTTGCGGTCGATACGGGCAGGCTTGAGTACTGCAGGGGAGACTGGAATTCTTGGTGTAGCGGTGAAATGCGCAGATATCAGGAGGAACACCGGTGGCGAAGGCGGGTCTCTGGGCAGTAACTGACGCTGAGAAGCGAAAGCGTGGGTAGCGAACAGGATTAGATACCCTGGTAGTCCACGCCGTAAACGGTGGGTACTAGGTGTGGGTTTCCTTCCACGGGATCCGTGCCGTAGCTAACGCATTAAGTACCCCGCCTGGGGAGTACGGCCGCAAGGCTAAAACTCAAAGGAATTGACGGGGGCCCGCACAAGCGGCGGAGCATGTGGATTAATTCGATGCAACGCGAAGAACCTTACCTGGGTTTGACATACACCGGAAACCTGCAGAGATGTAGGCCCCCTTGTGGTCGGTGTACAGGTGGTGCATGGCTGTCGTCAGCTCGTGTCGTGAGATGTTGGGTTAAGTCCCGCAACGAGCGCAACCCTTATCTTATGTTGCCAGCGCGTAATGGCGGGGACTCGTGAGAGACTGCCGGGGTCAACTCGGAGGAAGGTGGGGACGACGTCAAGTCATCATGCCCCTTATGTCCAGGGCTTCACACATGCTACAATGGCCGGTACAGAGGGCTGCGATACCGTGAGGTGGAGCGAATCCCTTAAAGCCGGTCTCAGTTCGGATCGGGGTCTGCAACTCGACCCCGTGAAGTTGGAGTCGCTAGTAATCGCAGATCAGCAACGCTGCGGTGAATACGTTCCCGGGCCTTGTACACACCGCCCGTCACGTCATGAAAGTCGGTAACACCCGAAGCCGGTGGCCTAACCCCTTGTGGGAGGGAGCTGTCGAAGGTGGGATCGGCGATTGGGACGAAGTCGTAACAAGGTAGCCGTACCGGAAGGTGCGGCTGGATCACCTCCTTTCTAAGGAGCATTCTCCGGTCGGGGTTCCGAACAGTCGGGGCCGCCGTCGGCAGAGCCACTACGAGCCCGAATGTGGTTCGGTGGAAGCTCATGGGTGGAACGCTGGCATGTGCCTCACGTTTCGGTTGCTCTCGATGGGGTGGCCGGTGGGGATGTAGTCGACACACTGTTGGGTCCTGAAAGAACAGACGTTCTTTCCAGGCAAGAAATACGATCCGCCGGATCTCGGTGATACCGGCCTCGGTTTCCTCCCGTGGGGAGGGGTTGGGGTGCTGGTCCCGGTAAGGGTTTGGTTGGGTGTGTTGTTTGAGAACTGCACAGTGGACGCGAGCATCTTTGTTTGTAAGTGTGTAAGAGCGTTCGGTGGATGCCTTGGCACCAGGAGCCGATGAAGGACGTGGGAGGCTGCGATATGCCTCGGGGAGCTGTCAACCGAGCTGTGATCCGAGGATTTCCGAATGGGGAAACCCGGCACGAGTGATGTCGTGTCACCCGCACCTGAATGTATAGGGTGTGTGGAGGGAACGTGGGGAAGTGAAACATCTCAGTACCCACAGGAAGAGAAAACAAGAGTGATTCCGTGAGTAGTGGCGAGCGAAAGCGGATGAGGCTAAACCATGCGCGTGTGATAGGCGGCAGCCGTTGCGTGTGTGGGGTTGTGGGGTTCATCTTCTTCTCACTGCCGTGGGGAGCGCGAGTCAGAAACCGTTGTGTTAGCTGAAGTGGTCTGGGACGGCCTACCGTAGACGGTGAGAGTCCGGTAAGCGAAAACGCGACGGCTCGTGTGATGGATGCCCGAGTAGCAGCGGGCCCGTGGAATCTGCTGTGAATCTGCCGGGACCACCCGGTAAGCCTGAATACTCCCTGGTGACCGATAGCGGAATAGTACCGTGAGGGAAAGGTGAAAAGTACCCCGGGAGGGGAGTGAAATAGTACCTGAAACCGTGCGCTTACAATCCGTCAGAGCCTTTTGGGGTGATGGCGTGCCTTTTGAAGAATGAGCCTGCGAGTTAGTGGCATGTGGCGAGGTTAACCCGTGTGGGGTAGCCGTAGCGAAAGCGAGTCCGAATAGGGCGTTGGGAGTCGCATGTTCTAGACCCGAAGCGGAGTGATCTACCCATGGCCAGGGTGAAGCGACGGTAAGACGTCGTGGAGGCCCGAACCCACTTAGGTTGAAAACTGAGGGGATGAGCTGTGGGTAGGGGTGAAAGGCCAATCAAACTCCGTGATAGCTGGTTCTCCCCGAAATGCATTTAGGTGCAGCGTCACGTGTTTCACGCCGGAGGTAGAGCTACTGGATGGCCTAGGGGGCCCACAAGCTTACCGAAGTCAGCCAAACTCCGAATGCCGGTGTGTGAGAGCGTGGCAGTGAGACTGCGGGGGATAAGCTTCGTAGTCGAGAGGGAAACAGCCCAGATCGCCGGCTAAGGCCCCTAAGCGTGTACTAAGTGGAAAAGGATGTGGGGTTGCGAAGACAGCCAGGAGGTTGGCTTAGAAGCAGCCATCCTTGAAAGAGTGCGTAATAGCTCACTGGTCGAGTGATCCTGCGCCGACAATGTAGCGGGGCTCAAGTACACCGCCGAAGCCGCGGCATTCCGACATGTCATTCGCTTCTCCTTTCGGGGGGTTGTGCAGTGGTCGGGATGGGTAGGGGAGCGTCGTGCATCCGGGGAAGCGCCGGAGTGATCCAGGTGTGGAGGGTGCGCGAGTGAGAATGCAGGCATGAGTAGCGAAAGACGAGTGAGAAACTCGTCCGCCGAATGACCAAGGGTTCCTGGGCCAGGTTAATCCGCCCAGGGTGAGTCGGGACCTAAGGCGAGGCCGACAGGCGTAGTCGATGGACAACGGGTTGATATTCCCGTACCCGTGTATCCGCGCCCAATGGCGAGGCAGTGGTACTAACCGTCCTGAACTCGAGCGATCACCTTCGGGTGGCGTGAGGGGGATGCACGGGACCTTCGCTGTAGTAGTCAAGCGATGGGGTGACGCAGGAAGGTAGCTGGGCCAGTCAGTGGTAATACTGGTGTAAGCCTGTAGGGCGAGTGATAGGCAAATCCGTCACTCATGTGGCCTGAGAGGTGATGCGTAGCCGATTGAGGCGAATTCAGTGATCCTATGCTGCCGAGAAAAGCCTCTAGTGAGTTGGTACACGGCCCGTACCCCAAACCGACACAGGTGGTCAGGTAGAGAATACCGAGGCGATCGAGAGAACTGTGGTGAAGGAACTCGGCAAAATGCCCCCGTAACTTCGGGAGAAGGGGGACCTGATCCGGTGAACATCCTTGCGGTGGGAGCTGGGTTGGGTCGCAGAGACCAGAGAGAAGCGACTGTTTACTAAAAACACAGGTCCGTGCGAAGTCGTAAGACGATGTATACGGACTGACGCCTGCCCGGTGCCGGAAGGTTAAGAGGACCGGTTAGCGCTTCGGCGCGAAGCTGAGAATTTAAGCCCCGGTAAACGGCGGTGGTAACTATAACCATCCTAAGGTAGCGAAATTCCTTGTCGGGTAAGTTCCGACCTGCACGAATGGCGTAACGACTTCTCTGCTGTCTCCACCACAGACTCGGCGAAATTGCATTACGAGTAAAGATGCTCGTTACGCGCGGCAGGACGAAAAGACCCCGGGACCTTCACTATAGCTTGGTATTGGTGTTCGGTACGGTTTGTGTAGGATAGGTGGGAGACTGTGAAGCGGACACGCCAGTGTTCGTGGAGTCGTCGTTGAAATACCACTCTGATCGTATTGGACCTCTAACCTCGGACCGTGATCCGGTTCAGGGACAGTGCCTGGTGGGTAGTTTAACTGGGGCGGTTGCCTCCCAAAATGTAACGGAGGCGCCCAAAGGTTCCCTCAGCCTGGTTGGCAATCAGGTGGCGAGTGTAAGTGCACAAGGGAGCTTGACTGTGAGACAGACATGTCGAGCAGGGACGAAAGTCGGGACTAGTGATCCGGCACCGGCATGTGGAAGCGGTGTCGCTCAACGGATAAAAGGTACCCCGGGGATAACAGGCTGATCTTCCCCAAGAGTCCATATCGACGGGATGGTTTGGCACCTCGATGTCGGCTCGTCGCATCCTGGGGCCGGAGTAGGTCCCAAGGGTTGGGCTGTTCGCCCATTAAAGCGGCACGCGAGCTGGGTTTAGAACGTCGTGAGACAGTTCGGTCTCTATCCGCCGCGCGCGTTGGAAACTTGAGGAAGGCTGTCCCTAGTACGAGAGGACCGGGACGGACGAACCTCTGGTGTGCCAGTTGTCCCTCCAGGGGCACGGCTGGTTGGCTACGTTCGGAAGGGATAACCGCTGAAAGCATCTAAGCGGGAAGCCTGTTCCAAGATGAGGTTTCCCACCACCTTCGAGTGGTTAAGGCCCCCTACAGACCATGGGGTTGATAGGCCGGAACTGGAAGCACGGTAACGTGTGGAGGTGACCGGTACTAATAGGCCGAGGGCTTACCAACGAAGATTGCTACGCGTCCACTGTGCGGTATCTGAAACAACACACGAGCACGGCGTCATCCCTGGTGGGGTGGTTGTTCGTGGATAGTTTCATAGAGTTACGGCGGTTATAGCGGTGGGGAAACGCCCGGTCCCATTCCGAACCCGGAAGCTAAGCCTGCCAGCGCCGATGGTACTGCACTCGACAGGGTGTGGGAGAGTAGGACACCGCCGGAACATTCTTTC
>NZ_BAGE01000020.1 GCF_000308675.1 Nocardia paucivorans NBRC 100373
TATCGATGTCTACCGATCCTCGGGCAAGGGCGGCCAGGGAGTGAACACCACCGACTCCGCAGTTCGGATCACCCACCTGCCCACGGGAATCGTGGTCACCTGCCAGAACGAGCGCTCCCAGCTGCAGAACAAGACCCGTGCCATGCAGGTGCTGGCCGCCCGGCTACAGGCCCTCGCCGAGGAGGAGGCCGAACGGGAGGCCGCGGCCGGCCGGGCCGACCAGATCCGCACCGTGGACCGGTCGGAGCGGATCCGCACCTACAACTTCCCGGAGAACCGGATCGCCGATCATCGGATCGGGTTCAAGGCGCACAATCTGGACGCGGTATTGGATGGGGATATGGATGCGCTGTTGGACGCGCTGGCGAATGCGGACCGGGCTGCCCGGATGGCGGCCGAATAAGCGGTGGCCGTGCTGCGAGCCGGTCGCGGTGCGCATCGCGGAGTGAGAGGCCGCGACATGAACGATCGCGACATGAACGATCGCGACATGAACGATCGCGACATGAACGACCGCGACATGAAGGACCGCGACATGAAGGACCGCGACATGAAGGACCGGGGCATGAAGGACCGGGACGCGTGAGTCGCGTGCAGCTGCGGCCGGTGCTCGTCGAGGCGACCGAAATGCTGCGGGCGGCGGGTGTGCCGAGTCCGCGCGCGGACGCCGAGCAGCTCGCGGCGCATGTGCTGTCGGTGGATCGGTCCCGACTGCTGCTGCACCCGATGATCGGAGTCGAGCAACTCGACGAGTTCCGGAAGCTGGTCGCCCGGCGGGCCGCTCGAATTCCGCTGCAACATCTGACCGGTCAGGCCGTCATGGGGAGTATCGAGCTCGTGGTGGGGCCGGGGGTTTTCATCCCGCGCCCGGAGACGGAGTTGTTGTTCGCCTGGACCCTGGCGCGTCTGGAGGCCGTGCGACACGATCACCCACCCGTCGTGGTGGATCTGTGCACCGGATCGGGCGCCCTGGCGCTGGCGTTGGCCCATGCCCGCCCGGACGCGGTGGTGCACGCCGTGGACATCGATCCGGCCGCATTGCGGTGGGCTCGTCGTAATGCCGATATCCGTATCGCCGCCGGGGATACCCCGATCACCCTGCACGACGCCGATGTCACCGATCCGGAGCTGCTGAGCGAACTCGACGGTCGAGTGGACATCGTGGTCGCCAACCCGCCCTATATCCCGGAGGGCGCCGATCTGGACCCGGAAGTCCTCGACCACGACCCGCATCGCGCTCTGTTCGGCGGCCCCGACGGCCTGGACGTCATCCGTCCCGCGATCCCTACCATCGCGCGGCTGCTGCGCTCGGGTGGCGGTGTCGCCATCGAACACGATGACACCAACGGCGCCCTGCTGGCCGGGTTGCTGGCCGATGACGGCCACTTCGTGGAAATCGTCGAACACCCCGATCTGGCGGGAAAACCCCGTTTCGTCGCCGCCGCTCGTAACTGAATTTCCCACCTGTTCCCCGGAAGGTACTCCGCTGCAACCGATTCCGAGCTCTTCCCGCGGTACTCGGGCCCGATCCGCGTTCGGGGGTGGGATGGTGCAGGATGAGCAGGAGTGGCCCCGTGAGAGTCTTCGACCCCGCGCCGCCGAAGGCAGCGCCGAAACCACGCCATGACAGGATGGACGCCGTGAGTACCGTCTACGACTGCGCCGACTCCGATTCGCGCGCCGCCGGACTGTCCGCCGCCACCAGCGCCCTGAAGTCCGGGCGGTTGGTGGTGCTGCCCACCGACACCGTCTACGGAATCGGTGCCGACGCGTTCGACAGCGCGGCCGTGTCCGCGCTGCTGGCCACCAAGAGACGTGGGCGCGATATGCCGGTACCGGTATTGGTCGGGTCGTGGAACACCATCGACGGGCTGGTGTTCTCGGTGCGTCCGCAGGCGCGGGAGTTGATCCGGGCGTTCTGGCCGGGTGGTCTGAGCATTGTGGTGCAGCAGGCGCCGTCGTTGACCTGGGATCTCGGTGACGCGCGGGGCACGGTGATGTTGCGGATGCCGTTGCATCCGATCGCCTTGGAGTTGTTGCGCGAGGTCGGCCCGTTGGCGGTGTCCAGCGCGAATGTGTCGGGGCATCCGGCGGCCACGACCGTGGCCGAGGCCCGGGAACAGTTCGGCGACCACGTGGGTGTATATCTCGACGGGGGCCCGGCGCGACATTCGGTGGCCTCCACCATTGTCGATCTCACCGCCGACCAGCCGCGTATCCTGCGTGCGGGTGCGGTGCCGGTGGACGAGATCGCCGCGGTACTCGGTATGGAGCCCGAAGCCCTGTCCGGCCCTCTTGCCCGGTGACGGAACGCAATCTACTGATGAACAGGCGGTACCCCCGGTGATGGGGTGGTTGG
The DNA here is from genome assembly GCF_000308675.1 of Nocardia paucivorans NBRC 100373. Lineage (GTDB taxonomy): Bacteria > Actinomycetota > Actinomycetes > Mycobacteriales > Mycobacteriaceae > Nocardia > Nocardia paucivorans. The sequence goes on from NZ_BAGE01000020.1 coordinate 2,360, forward strand.
TGCTATGAGCGGTTCCGGTGCGGTCGTACCGCTGCGGGAACTCCTGCTGGTCCTACTGGTTTCCACCGTGGTCACCTTCCTGGCCACGGGCGGTATCAGGGTCTTGGCCATCGGGTTCGGCGCGGTGGCGGTGCCGCGTGACCGGGATGTGCACGTCAAGCCGATTCCCCGGATGGGCGGGGTCGGCATGTACATCGGGGTGGTCGCGGCCGTGTTGTTCGCCCATCAACTTCCCGCGCTGCGGCGGGGGTTCGATTATCTGCCCGATATCTCCGCGGTGCTGGTGGCCGCATCGATCATCGTGGTGGTCGGCATAGTGGACGATCGATGGGGCCTGGACGCGCTGACGAAATTCGCCGGCCAGGTCACCGCCGCCGGGGTCATGGCGGTGATGGGTCTGAGCTGGTACGTCATCTACAACCCGTTCAACAACAGCACGGTGGTGCTGGACGCCCTCCAGGGTGGTCTGGTGACCGTGGCGGTCGCGGTCACACTGATCAACGCCATGAATTTCGTCGACGGTCTGGACGGTTTGGCCGCCGGACTCGGACTGATCGCGTCCGCCGCGGTTTTCGCATTCGCCGTGGGGCTGCTCACCGAACAGGGCGGTTCGGTGGACACCTATCCGCCGGCGCTGTTGGCGGCTGCCATGGCCGGTGCCTGTCTGGGTTTCCTCCCGCACAATTTCTCGCCGGCGCGGATCTTCATGGGGGATTCGGGGTCCATGCTGATCGGCCTGGTTCTGGCGGCGGTGTCCACCAGCGCTTCGGGTCGTATCCCGTTGCAGGGGTACGGCCCGCGCGACATCGTCGGTCTGCTCTCGCCGGTGCTGCTGGTGGGCGCCGTGATGTTCATCCCGGTGCTGGACCTCGTCCTGGCGGTGGTGCGCCGGGTGCGGGCGGGGGTGAGTTTCTCCACGCCGGACAAGATGCATCTGCACCACCGGCTGCTACAGATCGGCCATTCGCATCGACGGGTGGTGCTGCTGATCTACCTGTGGGTTTGTGTGCTGGCCTTCGGCGCGGTGGGTACTTCGTTGATGGACCGGCGCGTGGTGGTGCTGCTGATGGCCGGTGGACTGTTGTTCGCGCTGGTCGCCACCGCCTTGCCGGGGCTGTGGCGTCGACAGGCGCTGCGGGAGTCCGCCGGCGCCGACGAGGAGAACGGGTAGAGTTGCAGGCCGTGCGTACACCATCGACCTCATCCGCCGACGCTCCGCTGCGCGCCGCGTTGCGCTATGGGCTGGTGGGGCTGGTCGTGCTGACCGTGCTCGCGGTCGTGCTGGGGGGTGTGATCGGCGGTTCGGCGGGCGTGTGGGGTGCGCTGCTGGGCGCGGCGATCGGTGGGGGATTCATTCTCACCACCGCCGCGGTGGTGTTGTTCGGCGCGAAGCTACCGCCCACCACCGCCGGATTGGTTATGCTGGTCAGCTGGGTGGGGAAATTACTGGTGGCGTTGATCGTCATCGCCGTGCTGAATCGGTTCGATTTCTACGACCGGGTCGCGCTGTTCCTGACCGTGGTCGGTGCCCTGGTGATCGTTCTCGGCGCGGAGACTTACGGTGTATTACGGCAGAAGGTTCCGTATGTGACGGTGCCCGAATCCGACGATAAGAGCAGGTGAGGGGGTTGACGCACATCGCCTGCCCCCACCTACACGCTGTCGTAGATAACTTGGTAAAGTACTGGTAAGCAAAGCGACCGTCCGGGAGGATGAACTGGTCCTGCCGGCTGCCGTTATGCTAATTGCCGTTCCGGGCCTGTAAAGGTCTGGTTCTGCATGTCGACGACGTCGCCGACACGTACAGACGCCCGAGCGGGAACGCCGCGCAGCTGCTGACGAACTTCGAGCCGACCTGAGTCGACCCACACTGATCGTCAATGTCCGATCGAACCGCGGGAGCGTGCAGGTCCTGCGGCCCGAACACGGGAGAGAACGCTGAGCGTCACCACCTTGGCCGCGGAATTCCACGCGCCATCGCTAACCGACTTCTTCCCCCCAGCGGTGCTGTTCGAGGGGACACCGTTCGAACTCGATCGTCTGATGTTGATTCGCATCCTCATGACGGCGGTATTGGCCGGTGTCATGTTGCTGGCATTCCGCAGCCCGCGCATTGTGCCGCGCGGTTTGCAGAATGCGGCCGAGATGGGGCTCATCTTCGTCAAGGAACAGATCTGCGAAGAGGTTCTCGGTAAGGAGACGGGGCGCAAGTTCCTCCCGCTCATCGCGACGATCTTCTTCACCGTTCTCTTCCTGAATTTCACCGGCGTGATCCCGCTGCTGAATATCTCGTCGAACGCCCGTATCGGCATGCCGCTGGTGTTGGCCGTGGTGGCCTATATCGCGTTCAACTATGTGGGCATCAAGAAGTACGGCTTCGTCAAGTACATGCGCAGCAGCATCGTGGTTCCGAATGTTCCGGCCGCCATGCACGTGCTCCTGATTCCGATCGAGTTCATCTCGACCTTCCTGCTGCGCCCGTTCACGCTGACCGTCCGACTCATGGCCAACATGCTGGCCGGTCACATCATGCTGGTGCTGTTCTTCAGCGCGACGCAGTTCTTCCTCTTCGACGCCGACGCCGCGTGGATGAAGGGATTCTCGCCGTTCTCGCTGTTGGGTGGTTTCGCCTTCACGCTGTTCGAGCTGCTGGTGATCTTCCTGCAGGCGTATGTGTTCGCCCTGCTGACCGCCGTTTACATCAGCCTCGCCGAACACGCGGACTCACACTGACCTGACCGCAACAACCGCACAGAAGACCTGCTGCACCGCGCCGACCGGCGGGTGAGCAAAAGAAAGGGAATGGAAGACTCATGAGCCTCTCGTACTTGGCCCAGGAAGCTGCCAACGAGTCGACGCTGAAGGGCCTCGGCGCCGTCGGCTATGGTCTGGCGGCCATCGGTCCGGGCATCGGCGTCGGTATCGTCGTCGGTAAGGCGATCGAGGGTATTGCCCGGCAGCCCGAGCTCTCCGGTCAGATCCGTACCAACATGTTCCTCGGCATCGCGTTCACCGAGGCGCTCGCCCTGATCGGCCTTGTCGCCGGCTTCATCTTCTGATTCCGATGATCGAGTTCACTCTGCTCGCAGCCGAAGAAGGAGAGGATGTGAATCCTCTTCTGCCCGCGACGTACGACATCGTCTGGTCGGCGGTGTGTGTGGCGGTTATCGCCGTCATCTTCTACAAGTACGTGATTCCACGTCTGTCCAAGGTGTTGGACGAGCGTTCGGACAAGATCGAGGGAGGAATCCGACGGGCCGAGGCCGCGCAGGAGGAAGCCCAGCAGACTCTGCAGCAGTACCAGCAGCAGCTGGCCGAAGCACGGCTCGAAGCGGCGAAGATCCGCGAGGACGCTCGTGCCCAGGGGCAGCAGATTCTCGCGCAGATGCGTGCCGAAGCCCAGGCCGAGAGCGAGCGCATCATCACGGCCGGACACGCCCAGCTGGAGGCCCAGCGCCAGCAGATCCTCACCGAGCTGCGGGCCGATGTGGGCCGCACCGCCGTGGATCTGGCCGAGAAGATCATCGGTCAGTCGGTGTCGGACGAGGCCAAGCAGGCGGCGACGATCGAGCGATTCCTCGACGAGATCGATAAGTCGAATGCCGGCATCGGGGTCGGAAGGTAACGACGAAAGGCGTGAGAACCATGTACGCAGCGAGCCGCGAGGCCAGTTCCCGGTCCCGGGAGGCGTTGACATCCGCGCTGACCGGGAGCAACGGTGTCGCGGCCGCGACGGGGTCCGAACTGTTCGCCGTTGTCTCCGTGCTCGACGACCAGCGTTCGCTGCGTGTGGCGCTCGCGGACGTGTCGGTGCCCGGCTCGGTCCGCGCCGAGCTGAGCGAACGAGTCTTCGGCGGCAAGGTCAGCGCCGCCACCCTGGCGGTGCTGACCACCGCGGTCGCCCAGGACTGGTCGCGTCCCTCCGATCTGGTCGACACCCTGGTCCTGCTGGGACAGCAGGCCCTGTTGGAGTCGGCCGCCGAACGGGGCCGCCTGGACGCGGTCGAGGACGAATTGTTCCGACTCGGTCGGATCATCGCCGACAATCCCGAACTGGAGCAGGCGCTGTCCGACCGCGGTAAACCCGTCGCGGCCAAACGCGAACTGCTGTCCCGGCTGCTTTCCGGCAAGACCGAGGACATCACCCAGACCCTGGCCGAACAGGTGGTGAGCCGCCCTCGGACCGGGATCGGCGCGGCCTTCGACGAACTGTCCGATCTGGCCGCGGCCCGACGGGACCAAATCGTCGCGCACGTGCGCTCGGCGATCGCTCTGACCGACCGGCAGCGGGAACGGCTCGCCGGTTCGCTGCAGCGCATCTACGGCCGCGGCGTCACGGTGCACGTCGAGGTAGACCCCGCTCTGCTGAGCGGGCTCGTCGTGCGCATCGGTGACGATGTGATCGACGGCAGTGCCACCGGCCGACTGGAACGGCTGCGCCGCGAACTGAGCAAGTGATTCGCCGCCGGCCGGCCCACCCCACCCCCGACATTCCAGACCAGACACCGAGAGCAGGAAGAACATGGCGGAGCTGACGATCTCCTCCGACGAGATCCGTAGCGCGATCGAAAGCTACACCCAGAGCTACACCCCGGAAACCTCCATCGAGGAAGTCGGTGTCGTCACCGATACCAGTGACGGCATCGCGCACGTCAGCGGCCTGCCTTCGGCCATGGCCAACGAGCTGCTCGAATTCCCGGGCGGTGTGCTCGGCGTGGCGCTGAACCTCGAGGACCGCGAGATCGGTGCCGTGATCCTCGGCGAATTCGCCGAGATCGAGGAGGGCCAGCAGGTCCGTCGCACCGGTGATGTGCTCTCGGTCCCGGTCGGCGACAAATTCCTCGGCCGTGTGGTGAACCCGCTCGGCCAGCCGATCGACGGCCTGGGCGAGATCGAGGCCGAAGAGCGGCGCGTCCTCGAACTGCAGGCCGCGACCGTGCTGGAGCGTCAGCCGGTCGAGGAGCCGATGGCGACCGGTATCACCGCCATCGACGCGCTGACCGCCATCGGCCGTGGCCAGCGGCAGCTGATCATCGGTGACCGCAAGACCGGTAAGACCGCGGTCTGCATCGACGCCATCCTGAACCAGAAGGCCAACTGGGAGTCCGGCGACCCCAAGAAGCAGATGCGCTGCATCTACGTCGCCATCGGTCAGAAGGGTTCCACCATCGCGGGTGTGAAGGCCGCGCTGGAGGAGCACGGCGCGATGGAATACACCACCATCGTCGCGGCCCCGGCCTCCGACTCCGCCGGCTTCAAGTGGTTGGCCCCCTACACCGGTTCGGCCATCGGCCAGCACTGGATGTACCAGGGCAAGCACGTGCTGATCGTGTTCGACGACCTCACCAAGCAGGCCGAGGCCTACCGCGCGATCTCGCTGCTGCTGCGCCGCCCGCCGGGCCGTGAAGCCTACCCGGGTGACGTCTTCTACCTGCACTCGCGGCTGCTGGAGCGTTGCGCGAAGCTGTCCGACGAGATGGGTGGCGGTTCGATGACCGGTCTGCCGATCATCGAGACCAAGGCCAACGACATCTCGGCGTTCATCCCGACCAACGTCATCTCCATCACCGACGGTCAGGTCTTCCTGGAGTCCGACCTGTTCAACAAGGGTGTCCGTCCGGCGATCAACGTCGGTACCTCGGTCTCCCGCGTCGGTGGCGCCGCCCAGACCAAGGGCATGAAGAAGGTCGCCGGTTCGCTGCGTCTGGAAATGGCGCAGTATCGTGAGCTGGAGGCGTTCTCCGCCTTCGCCTCCGACCTGGACGCCGCCTCGCTGGCCCAGCTCGAGCGCGGTGCCCGCTGGGTCGAGCTGCTCAAGCAGGAGCAGTACTCGCCGATTCCGGTCGAGGACCAGATCGTGTCCATCTTCCTGGTCGACAACGGCTTCTACGACTCGGTGCCGGTCGCCGATATCCGTCGCTTCAACCGGGAGCTCATCGAGGATCTGCACCGCACCGCGGCCGAGGCCTTCGCCTCCATCGAGGGCGGCAAGGTGCTCGAGGGTGAGGCGGCCGAGCAGATCAAAGCGGCCACCCAGAAGTTCAAGGAAGGCTTCCTGGCCTCCGACGGCAGCCGGGTGGTGGAAGCGCCGGCCGGTGAACTGGAGCACGAAGAGGTCGAGTCGCTGTCGGTCACCCGCAAGCACGTCGAGAAGTAGTCGGCGGTCCGTGATGAGTCGTACGATCCTCGGCGAGAGCGAAAGGCGAGCGCACGACCGTGCGCCGGCGCGCGCTCGCCGTCGATTCACCCCAGCTCCCCGCATAAGCGGGGATGAGCCAGGAGTGTGAACCGCTGATGGCAAGCTTGCGTGAACTGCGCTCCCGCATTCGCGGTGTCAATTCGATCAAGAAGATCACCAAGGCCCAGGAACTGATCGCGACCTCGCGTATCACCAAGGCCCAGGCCCGGGTGGCCGCCGCGAAGCCGTACTCGGAGGAGATCACCAAGGTGGTCGCCGAGTTGGCGAGCGCATCGAAGAATCTGACGCATCCGCTGTTGACCGAACGTCCGAACCCGCGGCGAGCGGCCGTGCTGGTCATCACCAGTGACAGCGGTATGTGCGGTGGTTACAACTCGAACGTGCTCAGGCGCGCCGAGGAGCTGATGACCACCCTGCGCGAAGAGGGTAAGGAGCCGGTGCTGTACGTCATGGGCAACAAGGGCCTGACGTACTACACCTTCCGCAACCGGACCCCCACCGCCTCGTGGACCGGTTTCTCCCAGCAGCCGAAGTACTCGGACGCCCGAGGGGCCTGCGACCACCTGGTGGCCAGTTTCATGGCCGGTTCCGATGGTGAGGTGCCGGCTCCGAACGGCACGGGAAATATCGCCGGCGTCGACGAACTGCATATCGTCTACACCCGGTTCGTGAGCATGCTGACCCAGACCCCGGAGGTGCGCCGGATGGCGCCCATCCAGGTGAGCTACGTCGACGAGGCGTTCGATCTGGGTGAGGACATGCTGACCGATTCGCCCACCGCCGTGGCCCGGGCCCAGTACGAATTCGAGCCCGACGCCGATGTGCTGTTGGCAGCGCTGCTGCCCAAGTACATCAGCACGCGTATCTACGCGTCGTTGCTCGAGGCAGCGGCATCCGAGTCCGCGGCTCGGCGCACCGCAATGAAGGCGGCCACCGATAACGCCACCGAACTGGCGAACACGCTGTCTCGGCAGGCGAACTCGGTGCGTCAGGCCAACATCACGCAGGAAATCAGCGAAATCGTCGGTGGCGTGAACGCCCTGGCGGCGAGCTCGGATCGCGACTAGACCCCCAGGAAGAGAACCAACCAAATGACCGCAGCTGTCACCCAAGACAACTCGAGCCGGACCGGCGCGGCCGCGGGCCGCGTGGTCCGGGTCATCGGCCCCGTCGTGGACGTCGAGTTCCCCCGGGGTTCGATACCGGAACTGTTCAACGCGCTGCACGCCGAGATCACTCTCCCGGCGGTGGCCAAGACCCTGACCCTCGAGGTCGCCCAGCACCTCGGCGACAACATCGTGCGCACCATCTCGATGCAGCCGACCGACGGTCTGGTCCGCGGCGCCGAGGTCACCGATACCGGCAAGCCGATCTCGGTGCCGGTCGGTGACGTGGTGAAGGGCCACGTGTTCAACGCGCTGGGCGACTGCCTGGACGCGCCGGGCACCGGCCGGGACGGCGAGCAGTGGGGTATCCACCGCAAGCCGCCGAGCTTCGACCAGCTCGAGGGCAAGACCGAGATCCTGGAGACGGGCATCAAGGTCATCGACCTGCTGACCCCGTACGTGAAGGGCGGCAAGATCGGCCTGTTCGGTGGTGCCGGTGTCGGCAAGACCGTGCTCATCCAGGAGATGATCACCCGTATCGCCCGGGAGTTCTCCGGTACCTCGGTGTTCGCCGGCGTCGGTGAGCGCACCCGTGAGGGCACCGACCTGCGGCTGGAGATGGAGGAGATGGGCGTCCTCCAGGACACCGCCCTCGTCTTCGGCCAGATGGACGAGCCGCCGGGCACCCGTATGCGCGTCGCGCTGTCGGCCCTGACCATGGCCGAGTACTTCCGCGATGTGCAGCACCAGGACGTGCTGTTGTTCATCGACAACATCTTCCGGTTCACCCAGGCCGGTTCCGAGGTGTCGACCCTGCTGGGTCGTATGCCCTCGGCCGTCGGTTACCAGCCGACCCTGGCCGACGAGATGGGTGAGTTGCAGGAGCGCATCACCTCCACCCGGGGTAAGTCGATCACCTCGCTGCAGGCCATCTACGTGCCCGCGGACGACTACACCGACCCCGCCCCGGCGACCACCTTCGCCCACCTGGACGCGACCACCGAGCTCTCCCGCCCGATCTCGCAGAAGGGTATCTACCCCGCCGTCGACCCGCTGACCTCGACCTCCCGCATCCTGGAGGCCTCGATCGTCGGCGACCGGCACTTCGCGGTGGCCAACGAGGTCAAGCGAATCCTGCAGAAGTACAAGGAACTGCAGGACATCATCGCCATCCTCGGTATGGACGAGCTCTCCGAAGAGGACAAGGTCCTCGTCGGCCGCGCCCGTCGCCTGGAGAAGTTCCTCGGTCAGAACTTCATCGTGGCCGAGAAGTTCACCGGTCAGCCGGGTTCGGTGGTTCCGTTGGAGCAGACCATCGACGACTTCGATCGGGTCTGCAAGGGCGAGTTCGACCACTACCCGGAGCAGGCGTTCAACTCCTGCGGTGGTCTCGACGATGTCGAGAAGGCCGCGAAGAAGATCGCCGGAAAGTAGTCACCGATGGCGGATATGTCAGTTGATCTGGTCGCCGTCGAACGGCGGCTGTGGTCCGGTCGGGCGAGTTTCGTCAGCGCCCAGACCACCGAGGGACAGATCGGCATCATGCCGGGTCACGAGCCGCTGCTCGGCCAGTTGGTCGAGGGTGGCACGGTGACCATCGTCGACGGCGAGGGACAGCGGATCGTCGCGGCGGTACACGGCGGATTCTTCTCCGTCACCGCCGACTCGGTGCGTGTGCTGGCCGAGTCCGCCGAGTTCTCGACCGAGGTCGATATCGAGGAGGCCCGTCGCGTGCTCGCCGATTCCTCCGCCTCGGCCGAGGAATTGCGGGCGGCGCAGGGCCGGGTGCGCGCGGTGGAGCAGAGCGCTTCGTCCTAGCGCGCCGTTTCGTCGGCCGCCGGTATCGGTGCCGATTCGACAAGCCGGTACTCGACCGGCGGTGGGTTCGCCCACCGCCGGTCGAGTCGTCTTTCGGGGAAGGGCGGTCGTTCCGCGGTGACGACAAGGATCGCCGGGCGGAACCGACATTCGGTCGGTGACGTTGACATGCCCCGACCGTTTGTAAACTCGGGTCCATGATTGAATGACCGCGAGTACACCGAATGGTCGATTCCGATTCGGTCGGGTGAGTGAAGGGATGTGCGGCATTGCAGACCGGGATGGTTTTTCTGATCATTCTGGTGCTGCTGTTGGCCGGAATCGCTTTCGCATCCACATATCGCCTGGTCATGCTGCGTCGCGGTGGTACCGCCGCGATTTTGCGAGTCCTGCCCGCCCGGGCGGGTGAGCGTTGGCGTCACGGCCTGATCCGCTATGACGAGGACCGGCTGGTGTTCTTCAAACTGACCAGCCTGAAACTCGGACCGGATTCGGTGATCCGCCGCCGGGGCATCGAGCTCGGGGACAAGCGCGGTCCTCAGGGCGACGAATACGACATCATGACCGACGAGATCGTCGTGATCGCGGTATCCGACAACGAAGGCCGATACGAGCTGGCGCTGGATCGCGGCTCCCTGGCGGCCTTCCTGTCCTGGGTGGAGTCCCGGCCATCCGACCGCGCCCGTCGATTGCGCGGCCGACCGGGTTCCGGACCGGTCTGATCGAGATCTCCGCCATCGCCGGCTCTCCGCGATCGATCCGACGCCCGAGCGGGGACACGTTTATGGTTGTCGTGTGAGCGTGCACCTGACGCGGATCTACACCCGCACCGGAGATGACGGGACCACCGGTCTCAGCGATTTCTCCCGGGTCGCCAAAACCGACCCGCGCCTGGTCGCGTATGCCGACTGCGACGAGGCCAACGCGGCCCTCGGAGTGTCCGTCGCGCTGGGCCGGCCGGAGGGCGAACTGTTCGCGATGCTGCGCCAGGTGCAAAACGACCTGTTCGACGTGGGTGCGGACCTGTCCACCCCGGTTGTCGCCGAGCCGAAGTATCCACCGCTGCGGATCACCGAGTCCTATATCGAGCGTTTGGAGACCTGGTGTGACGAATTCAACGCCGAACTGGCACCGTTGAATTCGTTCATCCTGCCCGGCGGCACTCCTCTGGCGGCCCTACTGCACAGCGCGCGCACCATCGTGCGCCGGGCGGAGCGTTCGGCCTGGGCGGCCGTGGCCGCCTATCCCGACGCCACCTCGGTCCTGCCCGCCAAATACCTCAACCGGTTGTCGGACCTGTTGTTCATCCTCGCTCGCCACGCGAATCCGGGTGGAGATGTCCTGTGGCGCCCCGGGGGCGGTCGTGCCACCGATGAGACACGGACCACTTCGGATTCCGAGATCTGATCGCGCCCATCCGACTGTGACGAAATCCGACCGAATTTCATCGGAACCATGGATACTGCGCCAGACGAACCCGAGCCCCGGCCCCCGGGGCGAAGGGGGTGGGCGGTGGCTCCGCGGCGGGCATCGTCGCAGGAAGAGAGCGCACTATCCTGGCACTCACTGGTGTGCCGATAACGCGGAGAGGCGGCATGGAACGGTTTTTGGTAACGGGCGGCGACCGGCTGGTCGGTGAGGTCACGGTGGGTGGCGCCAAGAACAGCGTCCTCAAACTGATGGCTGCTGCCCTGCTTGCCGAGGGCACCACCACCATCACGAACTGTCCCGACATCCTGGATGTGCCGCTGATGGCCGATGTGCTGCGCGGGTTGGGATGCGATGTGACGATCGACGGACCGGTGGTGACCATCGACACGCCCGCCGAGCCCAAGTATCACGCGGATTTCGCGGCGGTCACCCAGTTCCGTGCCTCGGTCTGTGTGCTCGGTCCGTTGATGGCGCGCTGTCGACGCGCCGTGGTGGCGTTGCCCGGCGGTGATGCCATCGGCTCTCGCCCCCTGGACATGCACCAGGCCGGCCTGCGGCTGCTCGGCGCGACCAGCGAGATCGAGCACGGTTGTGTGGTCGCCCGGGCCGATGAGCTCCAAGGCGCCCGCATCCGACTCGACTTCCCCTCGGTGGGCGCCACGGAGAACATCCTCATGGCCGCGGTACTCGCCGAGGGCGAGACGGTGATCGACAATGCCGCCCGGGAACCCGAGATCGTCGATCTGTGCACCATGCTCACCCAGATGGGCGCCCGGATCAGCGGGGCCGGCACCTCGGTGCTGACCATCCAGGGCGTGAAACGGCTCTCGCCCACGACACATCGTGTGATCGGCGACCGGATCGTCGCCGCGACCTGGGGCATCGCCGCGGCGATGACCACGGGTGACGTGCGCGTCACCGGGGTCAACCCCAAACATCTGTCGGTGGTGTTGGACAAGCTGCGCGCCGCGGGGGCGCGGATCTCCTTCGAGCCGGACGGGTTCCGGGTGGTCCAACCGGAACGTCCGCGGGCGGTGAACTTCTCCACCCTGCCGTTCCCCGGCTTCCCCACCGACCTGCAGCCGATGGCGATAGGCCTGGCCTCCATCGCCGATGGCACCTCCATGATCACCGAGAACATCTTCGAGGCGCGGTTCCGCTTCGTGGAGGAGATGATCCGGTTGGGCGCCGATGCCCGCACCGATGGCCATCACGCGGTGGTGCGGGGTATTCCGCGGTTGTCCAGTGCGCCGGTCTGGTCGTCGGATATTCGTGCGGGCGCCGGTCTCGTGCTCGCGGGATTGGTCGCCGAGGGGACCACCGAAGTGCACGACGTTTTCCACATCGATCGGGGTTATCCGAACTTCGTCGAGAACCTTCAAGCACTGGGCGCGCGGATCGAACGGGTGGGTGCCGCGGAATGAACGGATTCGTTTCGCCGGGGTGGTGTGAACGGCACCGAAAAAGGTGCTTTGAAAATCATTCCTGACCAGGCGATTTGACATTGCAAACAACTACCCGTAACTTATTCCACGTCAGAGCGACACGGACACCGACCAGGGGCCCGGAGCGAGGCGGAAACGCCGAGCCGGAGGGACCAGGGAAAACGAGGTAGGACGAGGAGCGCCTGACAATCACGCCGACTCGATCGAGTGTCCGGTTTGCAACCGGGCGCCTGAGTGAGCTAGGCTAGGAAAGTCGTTTCACCGATCAGCTGAGATAATCAGCCAGAT
>NZ_BAGE01000019.1 GCF_000308675.1 Nocardia paucivorans NBRC 100373
GCGTGGGCTCGGCGGCCGTTTTCGCCGGTGTGCCCGGACCTCCATCGGCACGTACCGTTCACTCCTCGGGAGCGGATACTTCGCCACCCCGACCGGATATTGCGGTATCGCGGCCCGACAATCCGGTGCCGAAGTCGGATGTATCGGTGTCACAGCCCAATGCTTCGGCACCGCCGAAGGTTTCGTCGTCGCAAACGGATATTCCTCCCGCGCCGCAGGACGGGTCGTCGTCACCGACCCCGGTGCCGTCGCGTCAGAATGGGGCCGAGTCACCGGAATCCGGCGGCGCGCCCGATCCGGGCGGGGAGGCTCCGCCACCGGCCGAGGGCACGGGTGGCCCGGCGCGGCAGGAGGAATCGGACATCCCGGTGCGATCGGAATCCGAAACGCCCGCCGCGACACATGTCGAATCGCCACCGCTGGGGCTGCCTCGGGATGCGGACGAGGCGCGGCGGCTTGCGGAAGCTTTGCAGCCCCGTCTCAGCGAGGCGCAGCGCGTCGTGGACGAGTTGCGGGCGAATTTCACCGCAGCGCAGGAGGAATTGACTCGCCTGGAAGCGGAAGCGGAGCGATTCGGTGTCGACGATGCGCTACGCGCTCGTATCGACGAAGCGGAGCAGAAGGTCGGCGAAGAGTACATACGTGCCAGACGGATGGAGGACTCTCTCCTCTACCCGATGCTCGCCGAGCATGCCCAGTTGAAGGCGGCGGAAGATTGGTTCAACAGATATGGATCGGACACCCTCCCCTCGCCGGATCGCCGGCCGGTGCGAGGTCGGGATGTACTCGAGGATGTCGATGTCGTGCAGGCGGCCGAGTTCACCGACCCCGCATACATTCGCGGACCCGCCGATCCGGCACTGGGGCAGATCTACCGGCATCAGGGATTCGACGGACTGCCGGCGGTGACGGACTCGAACGGGGTGGACGCGGTCATCGCCGCCGGAGGTATCGAGTTCTTCCGGGGTGTAACGGACGCGGTATATGTCCGAGACTTCAAACAAGGTCCCTATTTTCCGGGTAGAGCCGACGGACATGTCATGGGAAACGGAACCTACGTTTCCACCGGCCGCCTGGTCGCCGAGGGTTCGGCGAGAGAGAACCCCGAAGGTGTTATGCGAATGGCGCTCCGCCCGGATGCGCGTGTCACCCATATCGACCGGTTGAAGGTCGAGCACGATGTGGTCCTGGACGGTTATCGAAAAGAGCGCGACCGGCTCGAACAGATGGAACGAACACCCGAAGTCGCCGCTCGCTTACAGGAGGTGAAGGCGGCAATCACCCTCTATGGGGACCTGGGCCGATTCGCAGCGGCAAGAGGGTACGACGCGTACGCCCTCGAGCACGGCTACTACCGTGACACGGATGTGTACTGGGTGGTATTGAACCGTACGGCACTGGTGGTGCAGGACACCCCATACGTGCCGAGTGCCGCGCGACCGTGAACCGATATCCGAGCGGTTCGGTGATAGGCCTGTGCGGCGATCGACGGGACCATTGCGATCAGAATGAACACAACACTCCCGACTCGACCCCTGCTCGGTCACCATGAACAGGCACGCGGGTGTGGCCGAGAGGTTAGGCAACGGTCTGCAAAGCCGTTCACGCGGGTTCGATTCCCGCCGCTCGCTCTACGATCGGCGCACCGTTCGCCGATATGCGTGACCGTCTCCGGGTTCAGCCGAGCCCGGAGAAATCCCGTAGCACGACATGGTTGCGATCGGACCAGCCGCCGAGGGTGTAGTCGGGGAACAGGCCGAGATACTCACCTCGGGTGAGGGTGCTCCAGCGGCGCGCCTCGGCGGTGCGCGTCTTGTAGAAATTCACCATGTATCCGCCCTCGTAGATCCGCAGCAGGCAGTATCCGCCCGGGTATTCCTTCACCGCGGCAACCTCCAGGAACTCCACGGCGCACGGGATGTCGGGTCGGGTGCGACGGGTGCGGTGGGTGTGACCGCTGTGGTGCAGGAAAACGCCGGGTGCGCGTTCGTAGGCCGCCTGGAGGCGGAAAGCGTCGGCGCGGTCGAGGGCGAAACCCGGCCCGCCGAGATTGGTCAGTCCCGATTCCACGGTCACCGGATGATGCCCGAAGACCAGCGTGGGGCGGTCGGGTTCGTCCCGCAGCAGTTGCCCGAGCCGGTCCAGTTGCGCCGGAGCCAGTTGCCCTCCGGAACCGTCCAGGGCGCTGGTATCGAGTCCCAGCAGGCGCAGCCCACCGAGCTCGTGCTCGATCAGTTGGCCGCGCGCACCGAAGACCTCGGCCCAACAGTCGTGGTGATCCGGTGCGTCGGACACAGCCGGGCAGTCCGTGTGCTCGGCGCCGGTGTGCGGGCGGTCGTGGTTGCCGCGCACCGCGAGATAGTCGACGCCCGCGACACCCCAGTCGTCGAGTCGGGATCGTACGGCGCGCATATCCGCGCGCGCGGCCTCGGCGGTCAGATCCCCCGCCAGCAGTAGGGCGGTGGCCCCGCGATCCGGTCGGCGCAGATCGTCGAGCAGCGCGTCCAGCATGAGCTGTGGATAGGGCGGTAACCCGGGGTCCTGCCGAATACCCGGTGGCAGATCGCCCACGAGCAGACCGCTGACGGTTTCGCCGTAGTGCACGTCATTGGCCAGCGCAATGGTGCGCAACAGTCGTCCCGGTGGCGGAACCAAGGTGGTGAATTCGCCGACGACTTCCGGAGCGCCCGGCAGCCGGGTGGTCACCGTGGGGGCTGCGACGGCGCGCACCCCCGCGGACCGGGCCTCGAAACGATAGGTGCGTCCCGGTTCCAGGCCGTCGATCTGCGCATAGTGGTACGGCGTCGACTCCGCGGACGCCCATACCGGTACGGGCGCTCGCGAGCTGTCGGCCGGTCCGAGTAGAACTTCGGCCTCGGTGGCCACCGGTACCCGAGCGTCGTCGCGGGCGCGGCTGGTCCAGGTGAGCACCGCCGAGCGGTCGGTGACCGTGACGACCTCCAGATCGTTGGCCACCACCGGGGTCTGGGCCGCTGCCCGCCCCGCGCGCGATAACGCGGTGGCGGGCAGCAGCATGGCCAGACCCAGCGCCCCCAGTATTGTGCGGCGTGAAGGCCCGCAGCAGTTCACAGCGGGCGGGTGCCGGTCAGGAATCCATATTGCTGCTGGAGCAGACCCGCCACTCGCCGTCCTCCTTCTTCAGCGTTTCGTCGGAGCTGTTGCTGGAATCGGTCTTCGTCCCGTTCTTGCCGGGGATGGAGAACTTCATCTGCCCGGTGATGTGCGCGGTGGCTCGATCACCGGTGACGACGATGTTCTCCACCGACTCGATGACGACCGTGAAGTTCGCCTGCGCGATCTGGGCCTTCTCCGAGGCCGACATATCGTCGAACTCGTCCCGGTCGGCCTTGCAGGCCTTGGCGGCGGCGGCCGCCATACCGTCATCGCTCAGGGTTTCGTAGAAATCCCGGATGGCCGCCTCGACCCGCTGCTCGTCGGATGCGAGCGGGGTGCGGCCCTGGACAGTGAGCACCACCACGGTCGCAATCCCCACGACGACCACCAATCCGGCCGCGATCAAACCGACGATGAGACCGGTGCGGCTCTTCTGCGGTTGCGGCGGCATACCCGGGGGCGGGAAACCGCCCGGTGGATTCATCCCCGGCTGGGGTGGGAAGCCCTGCGGAGGTACGCCGGGCGGTGGCGGGAAGCCCGGCTGCGGCATTCCCTGTTGTGGCGGTATCCCCGGCTGCGGAGCCCCCTGTGGTGGCGGATATGCCGGTGGCTGTCCTCCGTACGGCGGCTGCTGTCCGTACGGAGACATGCCCTGAGGCGGTTGTCCCCCCGGTGGGTAGGTCATCGTTCACATCCTTCGTTGCCGAATATCCATCGCAGATTACGACAGTCGGCGGTGATGTACGCGGATGAAGCCCACCGGTGGGAGGCCCCGTACCTCACCGCTTCGCTAACAACACGGGCGATTCGAACGATATGGAACTGGGACATCCGTACGGCGGCGCTGTCGATCTTCTCCCCGCTCAGGTTGCCTTCGGGGCAGCTCGGGCCTGGTGAATACGTCCGCTGTCGCGAGAAAGGACCTGCTGATGTTCTCGGCAACCATCTCCACCGCCCCGCGTCGGATCTTGGCCCGCGCGCTTGTCGTCGGCGGTATCGCCATAGCACCCCTGACCGCCTTGCCGATTTCGGTATCGGCCGAGCCACCGCCGCTCGTTGCGGTCGGCACCGCAATCGGACACGACCACATCGCACAGGACCGCCCCGGCCCCCGCGGTAACGACCAGTGGGGGGACCGCGACCGTGGTCGCGGTAACGACCGGTGGGGAGATCGTGGTCGCGGTAACGACCCGTTGTGGCGGCTGTTCCGCGATCTCATACCCGGCGGTTCGTTCGGCAGCGGTTGATCGCTGTCATCGGCGCCCCTCGACCGAGAGATATGCGGCCGGGATATGAAAAAGCCGCCTACCGGGTTGCTCGGTAGGCGGCTCATGGTGCCCTCGGCAGGATTCGAACCTGCGGCCTTCTGCTCCGGAGGCAGACGCTCTATCCCCTGAGCTACGAGGGCGGGGATCCGTCCGATCGGACTCGGGGATCCGGTCGATCGGGCGGACCACAGCGTATCGCATCGACGGGCGCGCGCCAAAACGCGCGGTAGGGGCTGGGATCGGATCAGTTCGCCGGCAACGGGCCGGCGCCGCGGGCGGCGAGCATATCGGTGATGAGCCGGGACTCGCCCTGCTGTGTGGTGGTCATCTTCTCGGCGAGCCCGCGCACCACGGCGGTTTCCGCGTGTTCGGCGGCGTATTCCAGCATCGGCAGACCGCCTTGATGATGGCGCAACATCAATTGCAGGAACAGCACGTCCAGGGCCCTGCCCTCGGCGCGGCGCAATGCGGCGAGTTCTTCGGTGTCGGCCATACCGGGCATGGCGGATACGGCACCGTGGCCGGTATGTGCGCCGTGGTCGTGTCCGGTCATCCAGCCCATATATCCGTCGGCGCCGCGAGCCGGTGCGCCCCACAGCTGAAGCCAGCCCTGCATACGGCCCAGTTGGCTCTGTTGAGTGGTGAGGATGTCGTAGGCCAGTCGCCGCACGTCGGGATCGGTGGAGCGGACGAGTGCCACCCCCGCCATCTCCACGGCCTGGGCGTGGTGAGCGGACATGTCCTGGTTGAACCCGATGTCGACCGGACCGGGCGCGGGGGCGGGGGTACCGTCGGTGCCGGCCCACACCAGCGCGCCGGCCGCGAAACCGAGCACCAGCAGACCGATGGCGGCCAGGATCAGCAGCGGAATTCGTTGGGTGCGCAACTGCGCGCGCAGACCGGTATCGGCGGATACCGGCGTGTCCGGGGAGTCCGCCGACCCGGTGGTCCCGGCCGGTTCGGTACGGACGTGTGCGCTCGGTTCCGGCACTAGCGGTCCGTTCCCGCCGGGGGCTGCGTTCCCGGCATGCCGGGGATACCAGGGATGCCGGGGATGCCGGGCGGCAGGCCGGGCATACCGGAGAGCCCGCCGAGTTCCGACTGGTCGGGGGTGAGGCCGGCGCCGTCCATCGGCACCGCATTCGGTCCGGGCGGGGTGGGGTCGTACGGCGGCGGGTTGTCGGTGTCGAAGACGATGGTCGAGCAGTCCGCGCCGATTTCCGGATAGGTATTGGGGTTCAGGCGCAGCGCGGTGATGAACCGGCCGATCCGCTTGTCGTCGGCGCTGTCGACGGACAGCTGGTGGCCCCACGACTGGAGCGAGATCGGAGCCTCCTGGTCGGGATGCGGCGACAGCATCATGTACTGCTCGCCCTTCACCCGGTCCTTCAGTTTCTCGATTCCCGCGCTATCGATCTCGGCCGGGTTGTAGGTGATCCAGATCGCGCCGTGTTCCAAGGAGTGCACGGCGTTCTCCTCCCGGATCGGCTTGTCGTAGACCGTGCCCATACAGGTGGCCCAGGACGAGTCGTGCGGTCCGCCGAACGGAGGATGCCGGTCGTAGGCGACCCGTTGGTCCGGGCCGATGTGCAATCCGGCCGGGAAGTCCTGCTTCACCACCCCCTCGATCTCGTCGGAGGGGTCCTTGTGCGCCTCACTGGGGGTGTATTTCTCCAGATCGGCCTTTTCCTGATATTTGGGTACCAGGTAGACCGCCAGTGCTCCGATCAGCCCGATGATCACGACGGCCGCGCCGATGGTGAGCCACGGAATTCGGCGAATACCCGCAAGCTTCGACTGTCCGGCGCCGCTCTTGCGGGCGGGGCCGACCTTTCCCGCCGCCTTCACGGCCTTCGCCGATTTGGCGCTGGTCTTGTTCGGCATCGACTGGTCCTCGCTCTTCGTCGGGTGTGGACACTGCCCGGTCGACGGTGCCCACTCGCGGCGCGCACCTGCCCGGACCATAGGATAGAGACTCGTGACTCCAGCCGACCTCGCAGATCTCCTTCATGCCACCGCGGCGAAGGTCCTCGCCGAACGTGGCCTGGACCCCGCCGTCCTGCCCGACAAGGTCGATGTGGAGCGCCCGCGAAACCCCGAGCACGGTGATTATGCGACCAATCTGGCGATGCGGGTCGCGAAGAAGGCCGGGACCACCCCGCGTGATCTGGCCGGCTGGCTGGCCGAGGCACTGATCGGCGCCGAGGGAGTGGCCTCGGCCGAGCCGGCCGGGCCCGGCTTCCTCAATATCCGGCTGGCGGCCTCGGCGCAGGGCGCCATTCTCGAGCAGGTGACCCGCGCGGGCGCCGCCTACGGCACCTCCGACGCGCTGCGCGGCACCCGGATCAATCTGGAATTCGTCTCCGCCAACCCCACCGGACCGGTGCATCTGGGCGGTACGCGCTGGGCCGCGGTCGGTGATGCGCTCGGCCGTATCCTGGCCGCGCAGGGCGCCGAAGTGGTGCGGGAGTACTACTTCAACGATCACGGCGCGCAGATCGACCGGTTCGCCGAATCGTTGGTCGCCGCCGCCACCGGGGCGCCCACCCCGGAGAAGGGGTATGCGGGCGCCTATATCGGCGAGATCGCGAACAAGATCGTCTCCGCCCACCCGGAAGCGCTCGAACTGGAGCCGGCGCAACGGCTGGAATTGTTCCGCGCCGAAGGCGTCGAATTGATGTTTGCCCATATCAAGAAGACGCTGCACGAATTCGGCACCGATTTCGATGTGTACTTCAACGAGAGTTCGCTGTTCGCCTCGGGTGCGGTGGACCGTGCGGTGGAGCAGTTGAAGAATTCCGGTGATCTCTACGCCAAGGACGGCGCCTGGTGGATCGCCAGCTCCGAATACGGCGACGATCAGGACCGGGTGGTCATAAAAAGCGATGGTCGGGCCGCCTATATCGCCGGCGATATCGCCTATTTCCAGGACAAGCGGGCACGTGGTTTCGATCTGTGCATTTATATGCTCGGCGCCGACCACCACGGCTATATCGGTCGGTTGAAGGCCGCCGCGGCGGCGTTCGGCGACGATCCGAATACCGTCGAGGTGCTCATCGGTCAGATGGTCAACCTGCTGCGCGACGGTGTCGCGGTGCGGATGAGCAAGCGAGCGGGCACCGTGGTCACCCTGGACGATCTGGTCGAGGCCATCGGTGTGGACGCCGCCCGCTATTCCCTGGTGCGCAGCTCGGTGAATTCGAGTATCGATATCGACCTGGATCTGTGGGCGAAACAGGACAGCGTCAATCCGGTCTATTACGTGCAGTACGCGCATGCGCGCACCTGCTCCATCGCCCGTAATGCCGAGGCGTTCGACTACGACGCGGTGGAGCCGGATTTCGCGCTGCTGTCCGCCGACGAGGAGGGTGCGCTGATCCGCACCATCGGCGAGTTCCCCCGGGTGGTCGCCGCGGCCGCCACGCTGCGCGAACCGCATCGGGTGGCCCGCTATCTCGAGGAACTCGCGGGTGCCTATCACGCGTTCCAGACCAACAAGGCCCTGCGCGTACTCCCGCAGGGCGATGATCCCGTGACCCCGGTCAATGCCGCCCGGCTCGTCCTGGTCAACGCCACCCGACAGGTGCTCGCCAATGGTCTCGGCCTGCTCGGCGTCACCGCTCCGGAGCGCATGTGAGCGTTCGACCGTCATCCCGAGACCGCATCGCCCGATCCCGCCGAGGACGGACGAGGAAGGAAGACCGATGAGCGCGCATCCGGCCGGCCCCCGGCACGCCGTGATCCCGCATGCCCCCAGCCTGCCGGAACGTCCGACCGATCCGCGAGAGCTGATCGACCTGCCCGCCCAGGTGTGGCCGCGTAACGCCACCCGCGGCGAGGATGGGGTCGTCCGGCTCGCCGGCCTGCCGGTGACCGAATTGGCGGCACAGTTCGGTACGCCGTTGTTCGTGGTGGACGAAGACGATTTCCGCTCCCGCTGCCGGGATATGGTGCAGGCGTTCGGGCAGGGCGCCCGGGTGCACTACGCGTCCAAGGCCTTCCTGTGTAGCGAGGTGGCGCGCTGGATTCGGGACGAAGGGCTGTCCCTGGACGTGTGTTCCGGCGGTGAGCTGGCGGTGGCGCTGCACGCCGGGTTCCCCGCCGAGCGAATCACCTTCCACGGCAACAACAAATCCGTCGCCGAGCTGGAGGCCGCGGTGGCCGCCGGGGTCGGGCACGTGGTGGTCGACTCCCTCGTGGAGATCGAACGGCTGGAGGCCGTCGCGGGGCGCGCCGCAGTGGTGCAGGACGTACTGGTGCGTGTCACCGTCGGCGTGGAGGCCCACACCCACGAATACATCTCCACCGCGCACGAGGACCAGAAATTCGGTTTCTCCATTGCCGGTGGCGATGCGATGGAGGCATTGGCGCGCGTCTTCGACGCCGATAATCTGCGTTTGGTCGGACTGCACAGCCATATCGGTTCGCAGATTTTCGATATCGACGGATTCGAAATCGCCGCACACCGGATGTTGGGATTGCTGCGCGAGGCCGTCGACAAATTCGGGGTCGAGCGGACCGCGCAGATCTCGCTGTTGGATCTGGGTGGCGGTCTCGGTATCTCCTACCTGCCCTCGGACGATCCGCCGGTATTGCAGGAATTCGCCGACAAACTGCGCGAACTGGTCGCCCGGGAGGCGGAACTGGCCGGATTGCCGGTGCCGGAGATCGCGGTGGAACCCGGCCGGGCCATCGCCGGTCCGGGGACGGTGACGCTGTACGAGATCGGCACGATCAAGGATGTCGGCCTCGATGGTGGGCTGCGCCGCCGCTACGTCAGCGTGGACGGGGGGATGAGCGACAATATCCGTCCCGCCTTGTATCAGGCCGACTACGACTGCCGCCTGGTGTCCCGAGCGTCGGAGGCCCTTCCGGTGGTGGCCCGGGTGGTGGGAAAGCATTGCGAAAGCGGCGATATCGTCATTCGGGACACCTGGATGCCCGGTGACGCCGGTCCGGGTGATCTGCTCGCGGTGGCCGCGACCGGTGCCTACTGCTATTCCATGTCGAGTCGATACAACATGTTGACCCGTCCCGCCGTGGTCGCCGTGCGCGATGGCGCCGCCCGGCTGATCCTGCGTCGGGAAACGGTGGCGGACCTGCTGAGCCTGGAGGTCCGATGAGCGAGACGAAAGGGGCGACCATGACCGAGTCGACCACCGAACACGGCCGGTGGGGGTCCGAACGGCCGATCGGGGTGGCCGTGCTCGGAATGGGCAATGTCGGCACCGAGGTGGTGCGCATTCTGCGGGACCACGTCGACGATCTACGTGCCCGAGTCGGCGCGCCGGTGGTGCTGCGCGGAGTCGCGGTGCGCAATACGGCCGATCGCGGTATTCCCGCCGAGCTGTTGACCACCGACGCCGATGCCCTCGTCGCCCGCCCCGATGTGGATATCGTCGTGGAGGTGATCGGTGGGATCGCCGTACCGCGCCGGCTCATCCTGGCCGCCCTCGAGGCGGGCAAGTCCGTGGTTACCGCGAACAAGGCGCTGTTGGCCGACTACACCGGGGAGCTGGCCGCCGCCGCCGAGCGCAGTCGGGCCGACCTGTACTTCGAGGCCGCCGTGGCGGGTGCCATTCCGGTGGTGCGGCCGTTGATCCAGTCGCTGTCCGGTGACCGGGTGCAGCGCGTCGTCGGTATCGTCAACGGCACCACCAACTTCATTCTCTCCGCCATGGACGAGACCGGCGCCGACTACCACGAGGTCCTCGCCGAGGCCACCCGACTGGGTTACGCCGAGGCCGACCCCACCGCCGACGTCCAGGGGTACGACGCCGCCGCCAAGGCCGCCATCCTGGCCTCGCTGGCCTTCCACACCCGGGTCACCGCCGCCGACGTCTACTGCGAGGGCATCACCCGGATCACCGCCGAGGATCTGGAAACGGCCACCGCGCTGGGTTGCACCGTCAAACTGCTCGCCATCTGCGAACGGGTTCCCGCCGGACCGGGGGAGCCTGGCCCGGAGGAAGGCGGCAAGGAGCGGGTCTCGGTGCGCGTGTATCCGGCGCTCATTCCCCGCAAACACCCCTTGGCAGCGGTGTCCGGTGCCTTCAACGCGGTTGTGGTGGAGGCCGAGAACGCGGGCCGGCTCATGTTCTACGGCCAGGGTGCGGGCGGTGCGCCGACCGCGTCGGCGGTCCTGGGTGATCTGGTGATGGCCGCGCGTAACAAGTTCTTCGGTGGCCGTGCTCCGGGCGAATCGGTTTATGCTGAGCTACCGATTGCGCCGATCGGCGATACGCCCACCCGCTATCACGTGAACCTGCAGGTCGCCGACCGGCCGGGTGTGTTGCAGGCGGTGGCGGGTGAATTCGCCGACCGCGGGGTGAGCATCTCCACGGTGCGCCAGGAAGGGCACGGGGAGGGCGCCCGGCTGGTCGTCGTCACCCACACCGCGACGGAATCGGCGCTCGCGGACACCGTGTCCGCGCTGGCGGAACTGGATTCCGTCATCTCCGTGACCAGTGTTCTGAGATTGGAAGGCACCGAAGAATGAGTACGACTGGCGTCCGGCCACAAGCGGGAACCCACACCAGGTGGCCGGGGCTGATCGCGGCCTACCGTGACCGGCTCGCCGTCGGCGCCGACTGGGAGCCGGTCACCCTCTACGAGGGCGGCACCCCGCTGGTCCCCGCACCGCACCTGTCGGAGCTCACCGGCTGCGAGGTCTACCTGAAGGTCGAAGGCCTGAATCCGACCGGTTCCTTCAAGGACCGCGGGATGACCATGGCCATCACCGACGCCAGGCATCGCGGCCAGAAGGCGGTGCTGTGCGCCTCCACCGGCAATACCTCAGCCTCGGCGGCCGCCTATGCCACCCGGGCCGGAATGAGCTGCGCGGTGTTGATCCCGCAGGGCAAGATCGCCATGGGCAAACTGGCCCAGGCCGTGATGCTCGGCGCGAAGATCATCCAGGTCGAGGGCAATTTCGACGACTGCCTCGAACTGGCCCGCAAGGTCACCTCCGAATTCCCGGAGATCGGCCTGGTCAACTCGGTTAACCCGGCCCGTATCGAAGGCCAGAAGACCGCTGCCTTCGAGATCTGCGACGTCCTGGGTCGAGCCCCGGACGTGCATGCGCTACCGGTGGGCAACGCCGGAAATATCACCGCCTACTGGCGTGGTTACCGGGAGTACAAGGCCGACGGTGTCACCGCTTCCCTGCCCCGCATGCTCGGTGTGCAAGCGGCGGGCGCCGCGCCGCTGGTGCAGGGAGCTCCGGTCAAGGATCCGGAGACCATCGCCACCGCCATCCGGATCGGCGCCCCGGCCTCGTGGAACGGCGCGGTCGAGGCCAAGGAACAGTCCGGTGGCATGTTCCGGGCCGCGACCGACGAGAAGATTCTCGAGGCGTACCGGTTGGTCGCCGCAACCGAGGGTGTTTTCGTCGAGCCCGCATCCGCGGCCAGTGTGGCCGGTCTGCTGGCCGCCCGCGAGGAAGGGCAGTTGGAAGCCGGCCTGACCGTGGTGTGCACCGTGACCGGCAATGGTCTCAAGGACCCCGATACCGCACTGTCCGGTATGCCGCAGGTGCGGCCGATCGCTGTGGACCCCGTTGCGGTGGCCACCGAACTAGAGCTGGCCTGAGTTGGACACACACGACAGTCAAGTCATGACCCGAACTCTGCCCGCCGGCCTCACGGTGACCGCGCGGGTTCCCGCGTCCACCGCCAATCTCGGCCCCGGTTTCGATTCGCTGGGTATGGCGCTGGGTATCTACGACGAGATCGAGGTTCACAGCACCGATTCCGGGCTCACCGTTCGGGTCGAGGGCGAGGGTGCCGACGAAGTGCCCTGGGGCCCATCGCATCTGGTGGTCCGGGCGATCGAGCGTGGTCTGGAGACCGCCGGGGTTTGGGCCAACGGCCTGGATGTGGTGTGCCGGAATGCGATTCCGCATTCACGTGGTCTAGGTTCCTCGGCCTCGGCCGTGGTGGGCGGACTCGCCGCCGGATGCGCGCTGGCCGCCGAGTTCGATCCCGGCCTGACCGTCGATACCGATCGGCTGGTGCAGTTGGCCTCGGAATTCGAAGGGCATCCGGACAATGCCGCGGCCAGTGTGCTGGGTGGAATCGTGGTGTCGTGGACCGAAACCGCGCGGCCCGGCGATGACGCCGACCGCCCCGAGCGGATCTACCGCGCGGTGCGGGTGCCGGCCCATCCGGCGCTGCATCCGGTGGTGTTGATTCCCGAGGATCGCTCCTCCACGGCGCATACCCGGGGCCTGTTGCCCGAAAGTGTTCCGCACTGCGACGCGGCGTTCAACGTGAGCCGGGCCGCCTTGGCGGTGGTCGCGCTGTCTCAGCGCCCTGACCTGCTGCTTTCCGCCACCGAGGACCGGTTGCACCAGGCTCAGCGGGCACCCGCGCTCCCGGTCACCACGGCCTGGATCCAACGGCTGCGGGCCGCCGGCATAGCCGCCACGGTCTCCGGCGCCGGACCCACCGTGCTGGCCCTCGGCACCGAACCGTTCCCCGTCGAACTTCGCGACCTCGCGATCGCGGACGGGTTGCGGGTGGTGGAGCCGGGGCTTGCCGAGGGCGTCCGCGTCGGCTGACGGGCGCGCCCACCTTGCCGAGGGTGACATTGTGCGGCTATCCTGGGCGAGTCCGTACATCGCGCGCATCAGACGCCGGTGCTTCATCAGGGCAATCGCTCCAGCAGGCTCCTGGCTCGAGCCTCCAGGCCATGGGGGTGCTGCGCAGCTTCGGAAGCTACGCAGCTGGAATGATCTCTCCCACCATTCATCACCGGTGGTGAAGCCTCCGGGCCCGGCGGAGCAGGCGGTACGGCTATACATCCGAGTCCGGTATGCGTTCGGACTACGGAACGAACCCTCGACTCAGCACACGGCCGCCGAGGGAAGGAAAGGATCTCCGTGACAGATACGGACCTGCTCGCGACACCCGGGGTGGAATCCGACACCCAACCCTCGGGCGACCGCGAAAGTGACTCCGGACAGATTTCGAAGATGAGCGAATACACCGACGTCGCACGATCGGGGCTGACTGGAATGTTGTTGCCGCAGTTGCGCGCATTGGCGGGGGAGCTCGGTATCCGAGGTACCTCCGGAATGCGCAAGGGCGATCTCATCGCCGCCATCAAGGAAAATCAGGCGCAGGCGGCAACCACGGGCAGAGCCCGTTCGACGAAGTCGACCGCCTCCAGGACCACTCGCAAGACCGCCGAGCAGCCGAGCCGGGACACCGCGTCCACTCCGGCCCCCGAACAGGCCGAGGCCTCGTCCGCGCGCTCCGCCGCCAAGTCGGCCGCGCCGACCGCAGAGCCGGATACGGCTGCCAAGCCCAAGGCCGATGCGCCCGCGGAGGGCAAGTCCACGAACACCAAGTCGGTGGACACCAAGCCCGCGGAAACCAACGGAGCGGTCGAGACCACCGGCAAACCGGCGGGTGAAACCGAGGAATCCGGACGTGACCAGGGGCAGCGTGGTCGAGGCCGACAGCGCCGCGAACGCAATCAGGCCGGACGTGGTGAGCAGGCCAAGGCCGGCGCCACCACCGACGGCCGCGCCGACGAGACCAAACAGGACGGCCGGCCGGAGGCCGGGACGGACGCCAAACAGGACGGTAAATCGGATACCGACCAGGGCGAACGCCGTCGGGAACGGAACCAGTCCACTCAAACCGAGCAACGTGGTTCCGGTGGCGGACGGGACGAGGAGGAAGGTGGACGCGGTCGCCGCGGCCGCCGCTTCCGGGAACGCCGCCGCGGTCGCGACCGGGACGGTGGCGAGTCGCGCGAGCCGGAGATCCGCGAGGACGATGTGCTCCAGCCCGTCGCAGGCATCCTCGACGTACTGGACAACTACGCTTTCGTGCGCACCTCCGGGTACCTGGCGGGCCCGAACGACGTGTACGTCTCCATGAACCTGGTCCGCAAGAACGGTCTGCGCCGCGGTGACGCGATCACCGGCGCGGTGCGTGCCCCGCGTGAGGGCGAGCAGTCCAACCAGCGGCAGAAGTTCGATCCGCTGGTGCGGTTGGACACCGTCAACGGTAGCGATGTGGAATCGGCCAAGCGTCGTCCCGAGTTCGGCAAGCTCACCCCGCTCTACCCGAACCAGCGGCTGCGGCTGGAAACCACACCGCAGAAGCTGACCACCCGGGTGATCGACCTGATCATGCCGATCGGCAAGGGACAGCGCGCGCTGATCGTCTCGCCGCCGAAGGCCGGTAAGACCACCATCCTGCAGGACATCGCGAACGCGATCGCCACCAACAACCCCGAGTGCTACCTGATGGTGGTGTTGGTCGACGAACGCCCCGAAGAGGTCACCGATATGCAGCGTTCGGTGAAGGGTGAGGTCATCGCCTCCACCTTCGACCGGCCGCCGTCGGACCACACCTCGGTCGCCGAACTGGCCATCGAGCGGGCCAAGCGCCTGGTCGAGATGGGCAAGGACGTGGTGGTACTACTCGACTCGATCACTCGACTGGGTCGCGCGTACAACAACTCCTCGCCGGCTTCGGGCCGCATCCTGTCCGGTGGTGTCGACTCCACCGCGCTGTACCCGCCGAAGCGGTTCCTCGGCGCGGCCCGCAATATCGAGAACGGCGGCTCGCTGACCATCATCGCCACCGCCATGGTGGAAACCGGGTCCACTGGTGACACGGTCATCTTCGAGGAGTTCAAGGGCACGGGTAACGCCGAGCTCAAACTCGATCGCAAGATCGCCGAGCGTCGTGTGTTCCCGGCGGTGGACGTCAACCCGTCCGGTACCCGCAAGGACGAGCTGCTACTGAGCCCCGACGAGGCCGCGGTACTGCACAAACTACGTCGGGTGCTGTCCGGGCTGGATTCGCATCAGGCGATAGACCTGCTGATCGACCGGCTCAAGAAGAGCAAGAACAATCTGGAATTCCTGATGCAGGTGTCCAAGACCGCGCCGGGCGCGTTGGACGAATAGCCACATCGGCAATTCCGTATCGGTTCGAATCGCGACGAGGACCCCGCTTCGGCGGGGTCCTCGTTCGTTTTCGGGAGGTGGCGCGAAGAAGATCGCTCCAATGACGGCGGCCCCCACGATGAGGGTGAGGAGAACCCACGCCACCGCAACGGTCGTCGGCGCCGTTTCCGACGGGAGTGCGGTGAGCGAAGCGCCATCCGGTTCGAGGGTCGACGGCGGGGGAGTGAATTGCGTGGCCGCCGAAAGCGTGCTTCCGGCGTGCGGGGTGTGCGCCGTTCGCGCGGGGGTGTGCGGAACGGGCCCGAGGCACAGACCCGTCACGGCGGTCGAGAACAGCGTGATCATCACCGTCCGAGCGATCCGGCTTCTCACACGTGTCTCCCTTGTGCCTCACGTATGACCCAGATCTCGGGCAGGCCGGATCTCGGGTAATCCACAGATCTGGGGTAATGACGCAACCGCCGCGTGTGCGCGGACAACCAACTCCCTCCATCGAGGGTTTCACGTCTCCGCTCGCGGCGCTGCCCCCTATTTCCAGGGGCGATAGCAACCGGAGATGACCGGGTACGGGGAACAAGCGGGCGGGTGGGCGCGTTGTAGCGGGCAACGGTGTTTCTGGCATACTGGATCGCCGTGCGTCCGTGGATTTCCACGGACAATCCCGCCCGAGGGTGGTGGCCGGACTTCGGTTCGTCACCGGCCGGTCGAGGCACGGATCGCGAAGTGCGGTTCGGGCGCGGCCTCAGCGAGGGCGGAGGTACGCCTAGTCCGGTTCCGGTTCACGTCCGACGCTCGCGTGGGCGACCCGGCGACCGATATCGAGAGGACATCCATGAAGGCAGGAATCCATCCGTCCTACGTCGAGACCACGGTTGTCTGTGGTTGCGGCAACACCTTCCAGACCCGGTCCACCAAGGAATCCGGGCACATCACCGTCGAGGTCTGCTCGCAGTGCCATCCGTTCTACACCGGCAAGCAGAAGATCCTCGACACCGGTGGCCGTGTGGCGCGGTTCGAGGCCCGGTACGGCAAGCGCGCCGGTAAGAAGGCCGACTCCAAGTAGCTTCACCGCGGACGCCCGGACCTGCTCGGCAGGCCGGGCGTCCGCGCTTATCTGCCTATCTGCCTGTTCGCCGCCGCATTCCGGAACAAGTCCTCGAGGAGGAGCCCACGTCATGGCCGATCGCGCTGCACCGTCCGCTATCGACGACATTCTGGCGGAGTACGCCGGATTGGAGACGCAGCTGGCCGATCCGGCACTGCACAACGACCCGGGTGCGGCGCGTCGGGTGGGTAAACGGTTCGCCGAGCTCGCACCGGTGATGGCCACCTACAAGAAGCTGGTCGCCGCCCGGGACGATCTCGAGGCCGCCCGGGAGCTGGCCGCCGACGATTCCACGTTCGCGGCCGAGGTACCCGGACTCGAGGAGCAGGTCGACCAGCTCGAACGGGCCCTGACCGATCTGTTGGCCCCGCGGGACCCGCACGACGGCGACGATGTGGTGCTCGAGGTGAAGTCCGGGGAAGGCGGCGAGGAGTCCGCCCTGTTCGCCGCGGATCTGGCCCGGATGTACATCCGGTATGCCGAGCGGCGTGGCTGGAAGGTCGAGATACTCGACGCCACCATGTCCGACCTGGGTGGATACAAGGAGGCCACCCTGTCGATCAAGAGCCGCGACGCCGCCCGGGACGGAGTGTGGTCGCGCTTCAAATTCGAGGGCGGGGTGCACCGGGTGCAACGGGTTCCGGTGACCGAATCGCAGGGCCGGGTGCATACCTCCGCGGCGGGTGTGCTCATCTACCCCGAGCCCGACGAGGTGCAGGAGGTGCAGATCGATGAGAACGATCTGCGTATCGATGTCTACCGATCCTCGGGCAAGGGCGGCCAGGGAGTGAACACCACCGACTCCGCAGTTCGGATCACCCACCTGCCCACGGGAATCGTGGTCACCTGCCAGAACGAGCGCTCCCAGCTGCAGAACAAGACCCGTGCCATGCAGGTGCTG
>NZ_BAGE01000018.1 GCF_000308675.1 Nocardia paucivorans NBRC 100373
CAACTCGGTTTCCGAACGCCCGCTCAGCATCGGTTCCAATACGTTCTTACCGACCGCCGACTCGGTGGGCAGCGGAATCGGATAGTTGCCGTCGAAGCAGGCGCAGCACAGGCGGGACCGTGGCTGTTCGGTGGCGGCGATCATCCCATCGATGGAGATGTAGCCGAGGGTGTCGGCGCCGATGGAGCGGCGCACCCCCTCCACCATCTCGCGCATGGCGGCCGAGTCGGGGGCGAGTTCGGCGAACTCCTCGGCGGAGTCGATACCCGATCCATTGGCGATCAGCTCGGCGGGTGTGGCGAAATCTATACCGTAGAAGCACGGCCACTTCACCGGCGGCGAGGCGATCCGCACGTGGATCTCCACCGCGCCGGCCTCGCGCAGCATCCGGATCAACGCCCGCTGGGTGTTGCCACGCACGATGGAGTCGTCCACCACGATGAGGCGTTTACCTCGGATCACTTCGCGCAGCGGATTGAGTTTGAGGCGGATACCGAGCTGTCGGATGGTCTGGCTGGGTTGGATGAAGGTGCGGCCCACATAGGCGTTTTTCATCAGCCCCTGTCCGTACGGTATGCCCGAACCCTGGGCGTAGCCGACGGCGGCGGGAGTGCCGGATTCGGGGACCGGGATCACCAGATCGGCCTCGACCGGATGCTCCCGGGCCAGCCGGCGGCCGATCTCCACCCTGGTGGCGTGTACCGATCGGCCGGCGATGGTGCTGTCCGGGCGGGCCAGATAGACGTATTCGAAAACGCAGCCCTTCGGTTCCGGGTTGGCGAAGCGCATCGAGCGCACGCCGTCGGCATCGATGGCCAGCAGCTCACCCGGCTCGATCTCCCGCACGAACGAGGCGCCGACGATATCCAGTGCGGCGGTTTCGCTGGCGACCACCCAGCCGCGGTCCAGACGGCCCAGGCACAGGGGACGCACACCGTGCGGATCGCGGGCCGCGTAGAGGGTGTGCTCGTCCATGAAGGTGAGGCAGAACGCGCCCCGCAGGGTCGGCAGCAGCTCCATGGCCGCCTGCTCGATACTCGAATCGGCGGCGGCGTGCGCCAATAGGGCCGTCATGACATCCGAGTCCGAGGTCGCGGCGATGGCGCCCGGGCGACCCGTCTTCCCGAATCCGGGGGTCAGCCCCAGTTCCCTTGCCCGGTCGGCCAATTCGGCGGTGTTGACCAGATTGCCGTTGTGTCCCAGGGCGAGTCCGGAACCTACCGCCGTGGTGCGGAAGATGGGTTGGGCGTTCTCCCATGTGGTGGCGCCGGTGGTCGAGTAGCGACAGTGGCCTACGGCGACATGGCCGGGCATGGCGCCCAGCGTCTGCTCGTCGAACACCTGGCTGACCAGCCCAAGATCCTTGAAGACCAGTACCTGTGAGCCATCGGCCACGGCTATTCCCGCGGCTTCCTGGCCTCGGTGCTGGAGGGCATACAGGCCGTAATACGTGAGTTTGGCCACGTCTTCCCCCGGGGCCCATACTCCGAAGACTCCGCATTCTTCGCGGGGCGGATTCTCCTCGGCATCGGTAGCAGGGGAATTGCTGACAAACTGCTGGTCGGCACGGGTCACCGTATGCTCCCTGATCGGGCGGGCTAGGGGCTACCGATATTCTACGGGGGCGCCGTCGACCGCCGATATCACAGGAGGTGCGTGCTCACCTCCCGACACGCCTGTGCGGGTGAATCCGACCCCCTCGAATTCCTGGGTTCGGCCCGAATATCGGGGTGCGGATCGGGCCGATCAGGTGTTTCGTTCGGGGCGCACCCGTACCAGTGGTAGCCAACGGGCGATATCCGAGGCGCGCTGTCCCGAAGCGTGCAGCACGCCGGATTCGCGGGCTGCGGCGAAATCCTGGAGGCCGGTGACCAGCAGCAGCCAGGTGCGTGGATCGGTTTCCACCACGTTCGGGGGTGTGCCGCGGGTATGCCGAGGGCCTTCGACGCACTGCACCGCGACGAAGGGCGGAATCCGAACCTCCACCGAATGCCCCGGTGCCGCGGCGGCCAGGGCACGAGCGGTGATGCGAACCGCCGTCGCCAGTTGGTTTCGCGGGGGCGGCGGCGCGGTGTCGTCGAGCAGCCAGTCCCGTATTCCGATCACCTCGTCGCGTACCCGAGCCGGGTCGATGGTCGTCCGTCTTGCCACGCTTCGACTCTATTCGGCTGCGACTCCATTCCCCGGTGGTCCTGTTGCATCGTTGTGCGCATACTCGACCGAAGTTCGGGCGGTGGTGTCAGGGGAGGCGGGTTTCGTCTCGGTGATCCGTTGGATTCGGACCGGGGCGGGCGTTCGGAAGCGGAATTCGGGTGCGAAGTCCGAAATGCGAATTCGGTCGAGCGGTTCGCATTTTGCGATATGCCGACGGCGACCGCTGGAAACGCCGATGGCGCAGGAGTGCCGTCGCCATTCATAACCGCTCACCACAGGACATATTGGCCTACGCTCGTTCGCATGGTGGATCGAGTTCTTGTAACGCTCGACGGCACTGTCCAGGATGCCGGCCGGCCGTTGTTGTTTGCCGATGATATCGGCGTGCTGCGTGGGGACGGAGTTTTCGAGACGCTGTTGGTGCGCGATGGCACGGCGTGTGCGCTCGAATTCCATTTGGCCCGCTTACGCCGTTCGGCTCAAGCCCTCGATCTGCCCGAGCCCGAGATCGCCCGCTGGCGCGCGATGGTCGAGCGGGCCGTCGAGGAATGGGGCACCGACCGCGAGGGCATGATGCGGTTGGTGATGACCAGGGGCCGCGACAGCGAGGTCGATACACCGCGCTCGGCATTCGTCTCGGGAGAGTTGTCCGACGCGGTACCGGTTCCCACCTCCTATGCCATGGTGTCGCCGGTTCCGGAGCGGGTGCTCGCGGCCCGGACCGAGGGGGTGTCGGTGGTGACCTTGGCGCGAGGGATCTCCATCGATCTCGCGCAGGAGGCGCCATGGCAGCTGTTGGGGGCGAAAACGCTGTCGTATGCGACCAATATGGCGGCTCTGCGTTTCGCCGCCCGAATGGGTGCGCAGGACGTGATCTTCACCAGCACCGAGAATCGGGTGTTGGAGGGGCCGCGCTCCACGGTGGTGATCTGCCGGGACAAACAGCTGCTCACCCCGCCTGCCAAGAACGGGGTGCTGCCCGGTGTGACCCAACGGGCGTTGTTCGCCGAGGCGGAGAAGGCCGGCTACGATTGCCGGTACGAATCCTTGTTCACGGCGGATCTGTTCGACTGCGACAGCATCTGGTTGTTGAGCAGTGTCACGTTGGCCGCTCGGGTCAACTCGCTGGACGGGTTGCGGATGTCGGCGCCGGACAATGCCGAGGAGATCATCGAGCTGGTCGATCGCGGGATCGAGCGGGCGGGCTCCATCGCGGACTGGTGAACGAACGTTTTTCGTTCGGGGCGGCAGGGTGATGACCCCCACTGCTTTCGCTCCCGCGGACGCGAGTTCGCCTGTGGTGTCGGGTAACACATTGATCGGGGCGCGCGGCCGCGTACTCTCATAACTACGACAGCCTGTAGTAAGAGAAGGAGCCCGGCGTGAGCGCCCTGGATGTCTCGCGATGGCAGTTCGGCATCACGACCGTCTATCACTTCCTGTTCGTGCCGCTGACCATCGGCCTGGCGCCGTTCATCGCCGGTATGCAGACCGCATGGGTCATCACCGGCAAAGAGCACTGGTATCGGCTCACCAAGTTCTTCGGAAAACTGTTCCTGATCAACTTCGCCCTCGGGGTTGCCACCGGTATCGTCCAGGAATTCCAGTTCGGAATGAACTGGAGTGAATATTCCCGATTCGTCGGCGACGTCTTCGGCGCCCCACTGGCCCTGGAAGGCCTGGTGGCCTTCTTCATGGAATCCACCTTCATCGGCCTGTGGATATTCGGCTGGGGACGACTACCCAAGCTCATACATCTGGCCACCATCTGGATGGTTGCCATCGGGGTGAACGCCTCCGCCTACTTCATCATCGCGGCCAATTCGTTCATGCAGCATCCGGTGGGAGCCCGATACAACCCGGAAACCGGCCGCGCCGAACTCACCAGCATTGTCGAACTGCTCACCAACAACACCGCCCTGGCGGCCTTTCCCCATGTGGTGGCCGGATCGTTCCTCACCGCGGGCACCTTCGTCGCCGGAATCTCCGGCTGGTGGATGGTACGGCAGGCGCGCAGCGGGGACCCGGCGGAACTCACCGAGGCACGCACCGTGTGGCGGCCGGCGGCCCGGGTGTCGCTACTGGTGGTGATACTCGCCGGACTGGCCCTGGTCTACACCGGCGACGTCCAGGGCAAGCTCATGTTCGAACAACAGCCGATGAAGATGGCCTCGGCGGAATCGCTGTGTCACACCCGCACCGACCCCGAGTTCTCGGTGCTCACCGTGGGCACCCACAACAACTGTGACAGCGTCACCCACGTCATCGAGGTGCCCTGGGTGCTGTCGTGGCTCGCCGAGGGAAAGTTCACGGGAGTGGAACTCGAGGGTGTGGTCGACCTGCAACGGGCCTATATCGAGCACTTCGGGGCGGGCGACTATCGTCCCAACCTGTTCGTCACCTACTGGTCGTTCCGGGCCATGATCGGTCTGGCCGCCGGCTCGGCGCTCCTGGTGTTCGTCGGTCTGTGGCTCACCCGCGGCGGACGAATACCGGATCGACGCTGGTTCTCCCGGCTGAGCCTGCTTGCCATCCCGACCCCGTTCCTGGCCAACAGCGCCGGCTGGGTCTTCACCGAGATGGGGCGGCAACCGTGGGTGGTGGTGCCGAACCCGACCGGTGACCCGAATCTTCGGCTGACCGTGCAACAGGGTGTCTCCGATCACGCGACGGCCACCGTCTGGGTGTCGCTGCTCACCTTCACCGTGGTGTACGGCCTGCTGGCGGTGGTGTGGTTCTACCTGATGCGCCGGTATGTGATCGCGGGCCCGGAACGGCCGGCCACATCCGAGACCACATCGGAGTCGGGCGGGCCCGGCGGTCCACCGGCGGAGAAACCGCTCGTCGAACAGCTTTCGTTCGCCTACTAGGAGTCGACGATGGATTTGCAGGAATTCTGGTTCGTCGTCATCGGCGTACTGTTCACCGGCTACTTCCTCCTGGAGGGTTTCGATTTCGGGGTCGGCATGCTCATGCCCGTCCTGGGCAAGGGCTCCGACACCCGCCGCCGGGTGGTGCTCAACACCATCGGGCCGGTGTGGGACGGCAACGAGGTCTGGCTGATCACCGCGGGCGGCGCGCTGTTCGCCGCCTTTCCGGAGTGGTACGCTAGTATGTTCTCCGGGTTCTACCTCGTTCTGCTGCTCCTGCTGGTGGCGCTGATCCTGCGCGTATGCGCCATCGAGTACCGGGGCAAGATCGACGATCCGGTCTGGCGGGCCCGGTGCGATCTGGGGATCGGTATCGGCTCCTGGGTGCCCGCACTGGCCTGGGGGTGGATCTTCGCCAATATCGTGCGCGGTGTGCCGTTGGATGCGGACAAACAGTTCGCGGGTTCGGTCGGGGATCTGTTCACCCCCTACGCGTTGCTCGGCGCGCTCGCCACCGGTCTGCTGTTCGCGCTGCACGGCGCGGTCTTCCTCGGCCTGAAGACCGGTGGGGAAGTGCGCGCCGACGCCGTCCGAACCGCTTCGCTGCTACTGGTGCCGACCGCACTGGTGGTGGGTGGCTTCGGTGTGTGGACCCAGCTCGCCCACGGAACCGACTGGACATGGATTCCCCTGGGGGTTGCCGTGTTCGGTTTGCTCGGCACGACGGTAGCGGTGCGAATGGACCGGGACGGTTTCGCATTCACCGGAACCGCGCTGGCCGTGATCGCCGTATCGGTGCTGTTGTTCGGTTCGCTGTTCCCACACGTGCTGCCCTCGACGATCGATCCCGCATTCGGTCTCACCGTGGACAATGCCTCGTCCACGCCCTACACCCTGAAGGTGATGAGTTGGGCGGCGGCGTTGATCACCCCCGTGGTCCTCGCCTACCAGGGCTGGACGTACTGGGTGTTCCGCAAACGCATTACCGTCGAACATATTCCGCCCGGTATCGGACTCTCCCCTCGCACGACGGCACCGCGTCCGAACGTCGGCGCCGGAGGGGGTAGCGGAGTGTGATCCGGTAGGCGTAGTCCGGCTGTTCATCGAACCGCTTGTCGAACGAGGAGTGATCCCATGGCCCGACCGCCTGTGGACCCCCGGTTGTGGCGGTACGCGCGTTCGGCGCGTCGGTATTTGCTGCTCAGTGTCGGGTTGTCCCTGGTCACCACCGGGGCGATCGTTGTCGCGGCGGTGACCCTGGGGCGTGTGCTCGCGGGTGTGATCACCGATCCCGCGCGGCGCGATATCGGTTCGTGGGCGGTGGAGTTGGTGGTGCTCGCGCTCGCGGTCGGCGGTCGCGCGTCGGCCGCCTGGTTACAGGCCCGGATCGCGCATCGGGCCGGTGCGGCCGTGGTCGCCGAACTGGAACAGTCGGTGCTCACCGCCGGTGCCGGGTTGCCGCCGCGCGAATCGGAAAGTCGGCGCACCGAACTTTCCGTGGTGGTGAGCAGTGGGTTGCGCGGGTTGCGCGGGTATCTCACCGGATATCTGCCGGCGCTGTTGTTGGCGATTCTGGTGCCGCCGGTGGTGTGGGTCGTTATTGCGGCACACGACCCGACGGCCGCGATCATCGTGGTGATCACGGTGCCGTTGATCCCGATCTTCATGATTCTGATCGGTCTGCTCACCGAGGGTCGGGCCCGTGCCACCCTGGACGCCACCACTCGGCTCTCGGACCAGCTGCTCGACCTGTTCGCCGGTATGCCCACCCTGCGGGCGCTGGGGCGGGAAACGCCGGTGGAGAACTCGGAATCACCGTTGGCGACCATGCGCCCGCGGGTGCGCCGACTGGGGGAGGAGCTGCACCGACGCACCATGAGCGCCCTGCGGACGGCGTTCCTGTCCTCGATGGTGTTGGAACTGTTGGCGACCCTGTCGGTGGCGCTGGTGGCCGTTTCGATCGGGTTGCGACTGGTGTCCGGGGAGATGGATCTGTATGCCGGGCTCGTCGCACTGGTATTGGCGCCCGAGGTGTATCTGCCGCTGCGTACCGTGGGCGAACGGTTTCACGCCGCGCAGGACGGAATGGCCGCGGCGGAGAGGGCATTCGCGGTGCTCGAACCTGCTTCTGGGGAATCCGGTGCCGGGGAGTCGGAAAAGAGCGCGCCGGTGGTCGTCCCGTCGGGGGGCGGTGTGGATACCGGAGCGGAGTCGGCGTCCGAGGTCGTGCCGAGCCGGGAATGCGCTCGCGCTGTCCTCGGGTCGGCAACGGGTTTCGTCGGGGAGATCGAACTGCGGGATCTGACCGTGTCGGGTCGGGACGGGGCCGCGCCGGACGGTCTCACCGCGATTCTGCGCCCGGGTGCGGTCACCATGTTGACCGGTCCCAATGGCAGTGGGAAATCCACCGTATTGCAGGCGATTCTGGGTTTGATCCAACCCGACCGGGGCTCGGTTCACGTGGACGGCATCAATATTCGCGACCTTCCCGCCGAGCGGTGGTGGTCGCAGGTCGCCTGGCTACCGCAGCGCCCGGTCCTGGTGCCGGGCACCCTGCGGGAGAATCTGGAACTGCTCGGCACCGCCGCGCCCGATCAGGCCTCGTGGAGTTCGGCGAAAAGTCTCGAACGTGCCTGCGTAGCAACCGGTTTCGATACCGTATTGGCGGAGCTGTCGGATGGGTGGGACACCGTGGTCGGTATGGGTGGTGCCGGGTTGTCCCTGGGGCAGCGGCAGCGACTGGCGCTGACTCGAGTGCTGGCGGCGGAGCGTCCGGTGCTGCTGTTGGACGAACCGACCGCGCACCTGGACTCCGACAGCGAGATCACCGTCGCCGCCGCGTTGCGGGACCTCGCCCGCGCGGGGGCCATCGTGGTCGTCGTCGCGCATCGCCCGTCTCTGCTGACCACGGCCGACCTCGTCGTGCCCGTCCCCTCCGGCCGGAACCGGGTGCACCGATGACCCCGAATCCTCCCGCCTGTCCAAACGCGGAATACGGCCTGGTCGAGCACCATGATCCGGCGTCGAACGAGGGACCATCGCGAGAGGCGCGCGCCCTGGTCGGTGATATCCGACAGATGTGGCGCATGCTGCGCATACCGGGATGGCGGCTGGCCGTGGCGGTGGGCTGGGGAGTTCTCTCCCTGGGGAGCGGGCTCGGGTTGGCGGCACTGGCGGCGTGGCTCATCGCCCGCGCCTGGCAGATGCCGCCGGTGCTGGATCTCACCGTCGCGGTGGTCGCGGTGCGGGCGCTGGGAATCTCTCGCGGCCTGTGCCGGTATCTGGAACGGTTGGCCACCCACGATGTGGCGCTGCGGTCGATGACCGAGGCCCGTACGGCCACCTATGGGGCGTTGGTTCGTGCTCCGTTGGGTTTGTTCGGCCGATACGGTGATCCGTCCGTCCGGCCCGAGACGGACCGGGGGTGGGCGGCGAACGCGACGGGCGCGCCGCTGCGCCGCGGCGATGTCCTGGTGCGAATCGGCACCGATATCGATGACCTCGGGGCCGTCGTGGTGCGCACCTTCGTTCCCGTGGCGGTGGCGCTGGTGCTGTCGGTGGCCGCGGTGGGGCTGCTGGCGGGTATCTCGCTCGTCGCCGCCGCGATCCTGGCGGTGGCGCTGCTGGTATCGGGTCTGGTCGCGCCGTGGTTGTCGGCCCGTTCGGCGGCCGAGGCCGAACGAGCGGCTCGCGCCGACCGGGCGGAGTTCACCGCGCGGGCGGTGACCGTGCTCGACCATGCCGCCGAACTGCGGGTTGCCGGGAAACTGGATGCAGCGTTGGCCGCGGCATCCGCGGCCAACCGGCGATCGGTCGCCGCCGAGGACACCGCCGCGGCCCGCAGTGCCCGATCGGCCGCCGCCGGTCCGCTCGCCATGGGTGTCAGCGTGTTCGGCGCCCTGCTGGTCGGCATAACCCTGTACGGGCCCACCGGGGGCACTCCCACGGGGATGACCCCGATGGCCTTGGCGGTGCTGGTGCTGCTTCCGTTGTCGGCTTTCGAGGCCGTCGGACCGTTGCCCGCGGCCGCGCAGACGCTCACCACCGCCCGCGCCGCCCTGCACCGCTTGCGCGCCGTATCGACCGATGAGCCGGTGCGGGAGTCGGGCTCGTCCGATCAGTGCGGCGCGGTCGTGCCTCGCGGCGGCCCGATGATCGCCCGGGGCGGGCCCGGGTGGATACCGCGGCCGGATGCGAAGCGCGTGGCAGTGGTCGGTCCCAGCGGTGCGGGTAAGACCACCCTGTTGATGGCTTGGGCCGGGCTTCCGGAGGCCCCGAACCGGGAGGTGATGTTCTTCGCCGAGGACGCGCACCTGTTCGGTACCAGTGTGCTGGAGAATCTACGGGTCGCCCGCGGTGATCTGGGCCCGGCCGAGGCCGAACGGGTGCTGCGCACTGTTGGGCTGGGTGCCTGGCTGGACGCTCTCCCGCAAGGGGTGCACACCCCATTGGTCGGTGGGGCGGCGGCGGTCTCCGGCGGTCAGCGACGGCGCATACTGCTCGCCCGGGCTTTGGTGTCACCTGCCCGGGTGCTGCTACTGGACGAACCCACCGAACATCTGGAGGCGGAGGCAGGCGCGGCGCTGCTGCGCGACCTGCTGGATATCGAGAGCGGACTGGTGGCCGCCGATCGCGATGTAGTGGTTGTCACGCATCAGTTGCCGGCCGATCACCGGGCCGATGTGGTGGTCACCGTCGAGATGTCCGGGCAGGTCAAGATGTGTTCTCCGCGAGCGGCGGGGGAGTTGTCGCGCGCTGCGGAAATTCCGTTGCCGGCCCGGTGCGCCGACGGTAAGTTCGCCGGTACACAGGGAAGGAGGTGATCCGAAGAATGGAAATTCATAGGACGCGTGAGGTGGCTGTCCGCTAAGCGCTGTGTCGAATCGGCGGCCTCGCCGTCTCCGCGTGGTTCTGTGTCACCACACCGAGGCGAGTCGACCGCCGGCTGCGGGGAGATCCGTTCGCAGAGCGCTGAGCGAATCCCAGGCAGTCACCCGGCCCCCGAGTCACCGGTCTTGTCCGACCGGGATCGGTGCAGGCAGTAGCCGGCACCGATATGGCTCGGGGGCTGTTCCATATTCCGGGCCCATATCCCCGGACGTACATATCCCGGGACGGATGCTGTGAAACAGGTCGGTGAGGTGGTCGGTATCAGCCGATGTATCGCTGAAGCCGAGCGGACAGGCGCGGTTGTAGCGCCCCATCGGCGACCACTCGCTCCTCCACATACGCCAGATCGCCACCCTCGACGATCCCGTAGAGCCGTTTGGCGCCACCCACCACCGCGCCGGACTGGCTGCGGATCACCACATCGGTGGCCAGTTCCCAGGACGATTGGGTGAGTGCCTGCCCGTAGAAGAGTTCGACAATGCCGGAGCTGTGGGTCAGCAGCAGTTCGAGGACTTCCTCGTCGCCGTCGGTGGCGACCCGCCAGAAACCGGTTTCCCGTAGATCCGGGCCGCCGTAACTGCCATCGGCCTCGATAACCCAGGATCGGGACTCCCAGGACAGATAGTCCCCCCCGTCGTGCGATACCACGATCTGCTGCCCGAAGTGGTAGTCGCCGCGATCGGGATCGTTGCCCTCCCCTTCGCCACGCCACACCCCGACCATCGGCAGCAGCGCCAACATGGCGGCGCTGAGATCGGGGCCGAGCCGCAGATTCGCCGTATCGTCGGGCAAGGGGAGATCCGGTAGCGTCGGGATATTGCGCACACCGGTCGATTTGGCGCGTTCGGCCGCCTCGGCCACTGCCTCGTTGCCACTGCGATGGGCGGGTCTGTCGACCGGCGTGTGACCGTTCGTGTTGTTACTCGCTCGCTCGGCCGGATCGGGTCCTTCGCTCGCGAGTCCGCTCATGACTCGGTGAACAACCGGTAGAGGACGTACAGGCCGAACCAGCCGATCAGGATGGACACGGCTACCAGCAGAATCTCGTAGAAGAGGACCACCTGTCCGAGTGTAGTCAGGTGGTCGGGCCGGAATGCACCGGGCCCCGGCCACCTTCGGTGGGTGGCCGGGGCCCGGTGGTATCTCTGTGACTGTGGCTACCTATCGCCTACTTGGCGACGGCGACGTCCACGTTGTGGATGCCGGTGCCCTCCGGACGGATCTCGGCAGTGCCGTTACCCGCCGTGGACAGCGCCCGCAGCGTCCACGTGCCCGGTGCCGCGAAGAACCGGAAATCCCCGGTCCCCGAGGAAACAACCTCGGCGGTGAAGTCACCGTTGCCGTCGAGCAGACGAACGAACGCGCCGCCCACGGGCTGCCCGTCCGCGCCCAGGACACGGCCCGTGATGACCGTCTCCTTCTCCACGTCCACTCCGGCGGGGATGGCCTGACCCTGGGTAGGTGCTGAGCACATGAGTAATTACGCTCCCAACTCGATCGGTGCGCCGACCAGCGAACCGTATTCGGTCCAGCTGCCGTCGTAGTTCTTCACGTTCTGGTGTCCGAGCAGTTCCTTCAGCACGAACCAGGTGTGCGACGAACGCTCACCGATCCGGCAGTAGGCGATGGTCTCCTTGGAGGTGTCCAGGCCCGCCTCGGCGTACAGCTTGGCCAACTCCTCGTCGGACTTGAAAGTGCCATCCTCATTGGCGGCCTTGCTCCACGGTACGTTGATCGCGCCGGGGATATGGCCGGGCCGCTGGCTCTGCTCCTGCGGCAGATGCGCCGGCGCCAGGATCTTACCCGAGAACTCGTCGGGCGAGCGAACGTCGACCAGGTTCTTGTTGCCGATGGCCGCGATGACCTCGTCGCGGAAGGCGCGGATGGACACATCCGGAGCCGAGGCCTTGTACTGGGTGGCCGGCCGCTCGACCGTCTCGGTGGACAGCGGGCGTCCGTCCAGCTCCCACTTCTTGCGTCCGCCGTCGAGCAGCTTGACGTTGTTGTGGCCGTACAGCTTGAAGTACCAGTACGCGTAGGCGGCGAACCAGTTGTTGTTGCCGCCGTAGAGGATGACCTCGTCGTCGTTGGAGATACCGCGCGCCGAGAGCAGGTTGGAGAACTGCTCCTGGTTCACGAAATCGCGACGCACCGGATCCTGCAGATCGTTCTTCCAGTCGAGCCGGACGGCGCCCTCGATGTGTCCGTTGTCGTAGGCGGTGGTGTCCTCATCGACCTCGACGAAGACCACACCGGGAGTGTGGAGGTTTTCTTCGGCCCAGTCAACGGAGACCAGGACATCGGAGCGGGCCATAGTGTTCCTTTCGGTGTGACTTGCGATTCAGTTCGTTGCCGAAGCGGGATTCCGGCGGAAACGGGCGACCAGCGGATACATCCTGCATCCCAGGCAGATGCCGAACGCGGCATTGAGCAACGCCGCGAACAGTGCGAAACCGGTGAACACGGCGCCCACCGTGGGCGCACCGAGGACGAATCCCGCCAGACCCGCGACCGCGAAGATCGCACCCACCAGTTGGGCGAATCGCAACGGAGCCTCGGGTTCGGTCTCGGTGACCGGGCCGAGTCGGGGCGCGACCAGAGCGGCGTAGATCCGACCGTACGGGTGTCGCCGGGGGCCGAGTATCGCGCCGAGCGCGAAGACCAACGCCTGGATGGCGAGTATCACGGCGGCGGCGCCGACGGATGCGGCGGCAGTGAGCAAGACCAGGATCAGGACCCCGGTGGTGACCCAGGCGACGAAGCGCGGGCCACGGACGTC
This sequence comes from Nocardia paucivorans NBRC 100373, assembly GCF_000308675.1. Lineage (GTDB taxonomy): Bacteria > Actinomycetota > Actinomycetes > Mycobacteriales > Mycobacteriaceae > Nocardia > Nocardia paucivorans. The sequence continues at coordinate 12,694 of NZ_BAGE01000018.1, forward strand.
GACGCCGGAGGTGGTCTGCGTGGTGCCGGTGGGCGTGGTGTCGGTGGGCGTGGTGTCGATGGACATGGACGAAACTCCTGTGCTCGAGGTGCTGTGGGGCGGAATCTCGGCCGGCTCGTCGAGAACACGAGAAATCACTCGTGGACGAACCGGGGGTCGGCGTCGAGAAAGAGGCCGACCGTCAGAGGCACAGGCAGCAACAACCACCGAGACGACACAGATCGACTGTGCGGCGTCGGGTGAGCATCAGCTCGCGGTGGGATTGCACATCGGGCAGTTTACCCAATCCGGTCGCGTTATGGACCGGGGGTGGGGGGATCGAGGTCGGAAGCACTTCGGGGCACCGATTTCGGGCGGTGTCCGTCGGTGGTGCGCGGAATCGCTCAGGCGTCGAGGGTGGCGAGCGCACTGCGCAGGTCACCGGCCTTGGGGACCCCCGAGATGCGAAACCGTTCCCGCCCGTCGGCGTCGAAGACGAAGGTGGTGGGCAGCGACATCACGTTAAGGGCTCTTGCCAGTGCGGGGTCGGCGTCGATATCGACCTCGATATCGGCCGGGGGTCGCGGGGTATCCGCCAGATCTCGGGTGACATCGGCCACCACGCGGCGGACCGCGTCACAAGGGCCGCACCAGTTCGCGGAGAAGTGCAGGACTGCCGGACCCGCGCCGGTCACCCCGGCGGCGGCGAGCAGGTCGGCGCGTTCGGCGGCCTGACGGGCATCGTGGTCCAGCGTGGCGGGCCCGGGGCGCACCGCACCCTCCCGCCGCCGCAGATACAGTCCCACGGCGAGGCCGGCCACCAGCACCACCAGCAAAATTATGATTTCGGTCATTGCCGCCGCAATCTGTCCAAATCGATCGTCACGTGCTCGCCTCGTCCCTCGACCACGATCTGTCCGCCCAGGGCGGAGACCTCGGTGGGCAGGATGCCGAACGGGAGCTCCTTGGTATCGATGGTACGGGTGAACCGGGCCAGCACCGCCGGCCGTTCCTCGTCCGAGATCGCCGGGCTCGGGTCCTCCATGGCCGGAACGGGAGCGCCGGTGGAGTCGGGACCGTGGTAGATATCGGTCGCCACGATCTGCACCTGATCCCCGACGAGCAGCAGGTCGGCCTCCACGCTCACCCGTTCCCCGGCGAATCCGCTCGTACCCAGTTGTCCGCGGGGCGCCGCGGGCAGCGTACCGGTCAGGATGAGCGCGCCCCCCGTGGTCATCCCCGAGCCGCCCGAGCCGCCGGTGCCGTCGGATTTGTCGGCCGGCGCCGAATGGACCTGCAGGTCCGGAATATCGAACAGACGGCCGAGTTCGGTCGGCTCCACCCGCATCCGCACATCGACCTGTTCCACCTCCACTCCCCGCACACTGCCGTCCCACAGCCTGCCCACCGGCAGTCGCATCCCGGCCAATGTGGCCTCCAGCGCGATCTCACCGGGGATATCGGGCCGCATACCGCGCGCGGTGATCTCGATCCGGTTGTAGCGACCGTTCATCGCCTGTCGAAGGAACGGGAAACCGTGGAAGGTGACCTCCGGATCGGCGCTGAGCTCCGCGCCGACGCGAAGCGTCCGGGACACCCGATACTCCGAATACGCGGCGGCCCCGAAATCGATGACCACGGCGAGTCCGGCGAGGCACAGGAGCCCGACGATCAGCTTGCGCATGGTCTGCACCCTAATCGACACGCCAGGGCGGCCATTCCTTCGCGGCCGCGGTATACCGGGCCGGAATGCGAGGTCATCCTCCTTCACGCGCTAATCTGACAACCGGATTACATGTGATCGGCGACGTGGCTCACGGCGATGATGCTGGGGTTTCGCGTAGCTACGAGATGGGAGGAGTGCTTGTGGAGCTACTCCTGCTGACCTCCGACCCCGACCCGGAGTCGGTTCTGCCCTCGTTGGCGCTACTCGCGCACACCGTGCGGCCCGCCCCTACAGAGGTGTCCTCGCTGCTGGAAGCGGGGACCGCCGATATAGCGCTGGTCGACGCACGTACCGATCTGGCCGCTGCCCGGGGGCTGTGCCGGCTGCTCGGCAGTACCGGATCGTCGGTGCCGGTGGTGGCGGTACTCACCGAGGGTGGTCTGGTGGCCGTGAACGCGGACTGGGGTCTGGACGATATCCTGCTGCCCAGCACCGGCCCGGCCGAATTGGATGCGCGGTTACGCCTGTTGGTGGGTCGCAGCGGCGGGGCGACCGGTCCCGAGAACACCGGCAAGATCACCCTGGGGGAATTGGTGATCGACGAGGGAACCTATACCGCCCGGCTGCGCGGCCGTCCGCTCGACCTCACCTACAAGGAATTCGAACTCCTGAAGTATCTCGCCCAGCATGCGGGGCGGGTCTTCACCCGGGCTCAGTTGTTGCAGGAGGTCTGGGGCTACGACTTCTTCGGCGGTACCCGGACGGTCGACGTCCACGTGCGGCGGTTGCGCGCCAAGTTGGGCAGCGAATACGAATCGCTGATCGGCACCGTGCGCAATGTCGGTTACAAGGCCGTCCGTCCGGCTCGGCCACCGAACAAGGGGGAGCAACCGGCTTCCGAGTCGTCGGACGGTGCGGGTGACGGCACCGGCGAGTCACTGGCCCCCGTCAACGGCACGGCGCAGTAGACCGATGACTCAACTGCTCTGGTCGGATGCTCTCGACCCCGATACCGCCGCGCGGGTGCGGACCCTCCTCGCGCGAGCTGCCGACGCGGACGGGGTGGCGGCGGTCTCGGAACAGACCATGCTGTCGTTGCGTCATCCCGGTGCGGCCCGTCACGTGGTGGCCGTGCGCGGTGAGGAGGTCGTGGGCTATGCCAATCTCATGGCGGCGCGCGATGGGCACCCGGCGATGGCCGAGGCGGCGGTGGACCCGGACGCGCGCGGACGGGGTATCGGCACCGAACTGGTGGGTGCGGTGCTCACCGCCGGCGGGGCCGAGGCGCGGATCTGGGCACACGGTAGATTGCCGGCGGCCGAGGCGGTGGCCGCCAGGCTCGGGTTGAGCGCGGTACGTGAGCTCTGGCAGATGCGACGCGATATAGCGAATACCGAGCTACCGTCGGTGCAGGCGCCGGCGGATATCGTGGTGCGCACCTACCGTGGGCCGGCCGACGACGCGGAGCTGCTGCGGGTCAACAACGCCGCTTTCGACTGGCATCCCGAGCAGGGGGGGTGGACCGAACACGATCTCGAGCTGCGTCGCGCCGAACCGTGGTTCGATCCCGACGGGCTGTTCTTGGCCTTCGACAGCGCGAACCCGGAGCGGTTGCTCGGTTTTCACTGGACGAAGGTGCACGAGACGGAAAACCCGCCGGTGGGTGAGGTTTACGTGGTCGGGGTCGACCCCGGCGCCCAAGGGCGGGGGTTGGGCAAATTGCTCACCCTGATCGGTCTGCGGTACCTGCACGCTCGCGGCCTCACCGAGGTGTTGTTGTACACCGAGGCCGACAACACCGCCGCGGTACGCACCTATCAGGGATTGGGATTCGCTCCGGCGCATATCGATACGGCGTACGCCGCGCGCCGGTGACCTGCGGGGTCGACCGCGCGTGGAGGAGATCGGCGCTTACGGTTTCGGGAGAGCGCGACCGGGCGAGGGACGGGTCGTCGGAATGGAACTCGGTGCCCGATGGGCGGCCGCAGATTAACAGGGCGGCAAATATCACACATATCGGACGCAATAGCGCGATCCTGTTCACCTCACGTTCACTTTCCCTGGTCCAGCCGGCTACCGAGGGAACCTAGGTTGGTTCCGGGCGGTTCCGAACCGCCCGGTGTGCGGGTTCTACGAACACGGCCACCGCAGAGCTCGTTCGGGCCGGTGAGGGACCGGACGGGGAGGACGTACCCGGAGGACTCAGTGAAGTTCAAGCGCAGCAGCGCACTCGTCGGTGCGCTGGCCGCCGGCGCCATGACCGCCATGACATTGGCCGCATGCGGTAGCGATGACAACACAGCCGCGGCCGGCATCGCCGTCAACCCCGAGATCCAGTGCGGTGGGAAAGAGGCGTTGAAGGCCAGTGGTTCGTCGGCGCAGGCCAATGCGATGACCCGGTTCATCCTCGCCTACCAGGTCAACTGCGATGAATTCAAGCTCGACTACACTTCCAGCGGCTCCGGTGCCGGTGTGAAGGAATTCATCGGTGGCCAGACCGATTTCGGCGGCTCCGACTCTCCGCTGAAGCCCGCCGAGGTCGCCCAGGCCGCCGATCGCTGTGCCGGCGCGCCTGCCTGGAACCTTCCGACCGTATTCGGTCCGATCGCGATCACCTACAACATCGACGGCGTCACCGACCTCGCGCTGGACGGCCCCACCGTGGCCAAGATCTTCAGCGGCGCCGTCAAGACCTGGGACGCACCGGAGATCAAGGCGCTCAACCCCACCGCACAGCTGCCGGCCGAGCAGATCAATGTGATCTTCCGCAGCGACGAATCCGGTACCACCGACAATTTCCAGCTGTACCTGAACACCGCGTCCGAGGGCGCCTGGGGAGATCGCGGCGTCGGTAAGACGTTCAAGGGCGGGGTCGGCGAAGGCGCCAAAGGCAACGAGGGCACCTCGGCCGCCGTGAAGAACACCGAGAACTCGATCACCTACAACGAGTGGTCGTACGCGAAGAAGAACGGCCTCTCCGTCGCCCGCATCATCACCTCCGCGGGCCCGGAGCCGGTCGAACTATCGGTCGAAACCGCCGGTAAGGCGATCGACGGGGCGAAGATCAAGGGCAAGGGTCACGACATGGTTCTCGACACCACCTCGTTCTACAACCCCACCGCCGCGGGTGCCTACCCGATCATCCTGCCCACATACGAGATCGTGTGCTCCAAGTATGGGGACGGCGCGACCGCCACCGCGGTCAAGGCGTTCCTGCACTCGGCCATCAGCAACGGTCAGGAAGGTCTCGAGGTGGCCGGGTACATCCCGATCCCCGAGAAATTCAAGGCCAAGCTGAGCGCCGCGATCGATGCCATCTCCTAGAAGCGGTCCCATGACTCTGCACGACGATGTGACCACCTATGGGCAGTCGGATTCGACTACCCGGCAGGTGGCCGGAGATACTGCGCGCATGCCCAGCACGGTCAAGGCCGAAGCCGGTGTTCGGAAAGCCGGTTCGGACAGATATGGCGCACACCACAATCGGGCCGAGACGATCTTTCGTTCACTGGCCGTCGCCTCCGGCGGAATTATTGTCGCCGCGATCGGCCTGATCGCGCTCTTTCTCCTGATTCGGGCGGTGCCCTCGCTGGCGGCGAACGAAGCCAACTTCCTCACCACCACCGAGTTCTCGACCACCGACGCCGACCATCTGCGGTTCGGTATCCGGGACCTGTTCACGGTGACGGTGCTCAGCTCACTGCTGGCATTGCTGCTCGCCGTCCCCATCGGTATCGGAATTGCGCTGTTCCTCACGCATTACGCGCCGAAGGCGCTGGCGCGCCCGTTCGCCGCGGTCGTCGACCTGTTGGCGGCGGTTCCGTCGATCGTCTTCGGTCTCTGGGGCATCTTCGTCCTGGCGCCGAAGCTGGAACCGGTCGCTCGGTTTCTCAACGAGAATCTCGGCTGGTTCTTCCTGTTCGCCGATGGCAATGTCTCGATGTCCGGCGGCGGCACCATTTTCACCGCGGGCATTGTGCTGGCGGTGATGATTCTGCCGATCATCACCTCGGTTACCCGCGAGGTGTTCGCCCTGACCCCGCGGATGCATATCGAGGCCGCCCAGGCCCTCGGCGCCACCAAATGGGAAGTCATTCGTATGACGGTGTTGCCCTACGGCCGCAGCGGTATGATCGCCGGCTCCATGCTCGGTCTCGGTCGGGCGCTCGGCGAGACCATCGCGGTGCTCATCGTGCTGCGTACCGCGGCCAAGGCGGGTAACTGGTCACTGTTCGACGGCGGATACACCTTCGCCTCCAAAATCGCCTCGGCCGCGGCGGAATTCAACCAGCCGCTGCCGACCGGCGCATATATCGCCGCCGGCTTCGTGCTTTTCATCCTGACCTTCGTGGTCAATGCACTGGCGCGCGCCGCATCCGGAGGAAAGGTCAGCGCAGGATGACCACTACGACAACCGCGACATCGAAATTCGATCGCCCCATCAAGGCGCCGACCTTCCGCGAGGTGAGCACCGCCCGGAAGGTGAAGAACTACCTGGCTACGGGCATCATCTGGGCCAGTTTCGCGGTCGCCCTGGTACCGCTGATCTGGGTGCTGTGGGTGGTGGTCGGCCGCGGATTCAAGGCGATCACCTCCACCGACTGGTGGTACAAATCGCTCAACGGTGTATTGCCCGAACAGTTCGTCGGCGGTGTCTACCACGCGATCTACGGCACACTGATCCAGGCCGGTATCGCGGCGTTGATCGCGGTGCCGCTCGGGGTGATGGCAGCCGTCTTCCTCGTGGAATACGGGGCCGGCAACCGGTTGGCCCGTCTCACCACATTCATGGTGGACATCCTGGCCGGTGTGCCCTCGATCGTGGCCGCCCTGTTCGTCTTCGCGCTGTGGATCGCCACATTGGGCATGCCACAGAGCGGTATCGCGGTCTCGTTCGCTTTGGTCCTGCTGATGTTGCCGGTGGTGGTGCGCAGCAGTGAGGAGATGCTCAAACTGGTGCCGGACGAACTGCGCGAGGCGTCGTACGCGCTGGGTATCCCCAAGTGGAAAACCATCCTTCGGATCGTGGTGCCGACGGCACTGCCGGGCATGATCAGCGGAATTCTGCTCGCGGTCGCCCGAGTGATGGGTGAGACGGCACCCGTACTGGTACTGGTCGGCTACAGCCGTTCGATCAACTTCGATGTGTTCGACGGCAATATGGCCTCGCTCCCCTTGCTGATCTATCAGGAGCTGAGCAACCCCGAAGCCGCCGGTGAAATGCGGGTGTGGGGTGCGGCCCTGACGCTGATTCTCATCATCGCCCTGCTGTACGCGGCCGCCGCGGTGGTCAACCGGGTGCTCATGCGGAACCGATAAACCGAACGGAAACTGACACATGGCCAAGCGGATCGACGTCAAAGATCTCAATATCTACTACGGCAAGTTCCAGGCGATCTCGGATGTATCGTTGACGGTTCTTCCGCGTAGCGTGACCGCGTTCATCGGTCCGTCCGGTTGCGGTAAGTCCACCGTGCTGCGGTCGCTGAACCGGATGCACGAGGTGACCCCCGGAGCCCGCGTGGAGGGTTCGGTTCTGCTCGACGGTGAGGACATCTACGGCGACCGGGTCGACCCCGTCGGTGTGCGGCGCACCATCGGCATGGTGTTCCAGCGGCCGAATCCGTTCCCGACCATGTCCATTCGAGACAATGTGGTGGCCGGGCTGAAATTGCAGGGCGTGCGCAACCGGGCCGAACTCGACGAGGTTGCCGAGCGCTCGTTGCGCGGCGCCAATCTGTGGAACGAGGTCAAGGACCGGCTCGACAAACCGGGAGGTGGGCTGTCCGGCGGTCAGCAGCAGCGACTGTGTATCGCCCGCGCCATCGCGGTATCACCCGATGTGTTGTTGATGGACGAGCCCTGTTCGGCGCTGGACCCGATCTCCACCCTGGCGATCGAGGATCTGATCACCGAGCTGAAGCAGGAATACACCATCGTCATCGTCACCCACAATATGCAGCAGGCCGCCCGGGTGAGCGATCAGACCGGATTCTTCAATCTGGAAGCCCAGGGCAAGCCCGGCAGGTTGGTCGAGATCGACGATACCGAGAAGGTTTTCTCCAATCCGTCACAGAAGGCGACCGAGGACTACATCTCTGGTCGCTTCGGCTGACGCCGGAAGAGAAGGGCCCGCGCGATCCGCGGGCTTTTCTCGTTTCCGGGCCGTGCGGCCCGACGATTATTCGTCGCTGTCCTTTTCCGGCGGCAGTACTCCGGTGACGAGGAAGATCACACGCCGGCCGATGGAGACGGCGTGGTCGGCGAACCGTTCGTAGTAGCGGCCGAGCAAGGTGATATCGACGGCCGCGGCCACACCGTACTGCCACTCGCGGTCCATCAGCAGGGTGAACAGGTGCCGGTGCAGATCGTCCATCGCCTCGTCGTCCTGGTTCAGCTGCGCCGCGCGTTCCGGATCCCGGGTTTCCAGCACTTCCTGGGCGGCGGAGCCCATACCTACCGCGATTCGGCCCATCTCCGCGAAATAGCCGTTCACGGCCTCCGGCAGCGCCGGGTTGGGATGCCGCCTGCGGGCCACTTTGGCGACATGCAGGGCGAGCGCGCCCATTCGGTTCACGTCATTGACGATCTGGATCGCGCTCACCACCTGCCGGAGATCACCCGCCACCGGCGCCTGCAACGCCAGCAGGGCGAAGGCCTTCTCCTCGGCATCGGCGATCATCTCGGCAATCCGGTCGTACTCGCTGATGACCTGCTCGGCCAGGGCCAGGTCGGCCTGGAGCAGGGATTGGGTCGCCCGTTCCATGGCCGAGCCCGCGAGACCGGCCATCTCACCCAGCAGGTGGGCGAGTTCGGCCATTTGCTCGTTGTAGATGACACGCATGAACCAGAACCCTAGTTCGCTCCGCTGACCAAGTCACCAACAACGAGTGAACAACCCCTTGGTGAACACGGCCGGTCGGTCGAGGTCAGGCACAGGGGTCGTCGGCGGCGTTGACGTGCTCCAAGTCCTCGGGCAGTTCCACCAGCGCGCTGCTGGTCGGCGGCATCTCGGTGATCGTATCGCCGACGGGGGTCGGTTCGTTCACGATGCCCTGATAGTTCTCCCCGAGAACCACCTCGACGATACCGCCGAGCGTGTCGTCGACCTCCACCGTCACACCGGGAATGGCGCTGGCCACGGTCGCCGCCTCCGCCTCGTGACCGCTCGAATACCGGATCTTGGTTTCGGTCGAGTTGCCTTCGGAGTAGTTGTCGGTGTTGTAGATCGAGAAGCCGACATTGCTGAGTTCGGCGGCGGCGGTCCGCGCCGCACCGGTGACCCCGGATCCATTGGAGACCAGCAGGGAGACGGTGCTGGGATCGACGGCGGTGTATTGCGGCGCCGGTGTCGGCGTGGCAGGGGCGGTATTGGCTGCCGCCGCGGGTGGTTTTTCACCGGGCAGCGGTTGGTCGTCGCGGATCGCGCGGAAGATCGCCTTGATATCGGATTCGCGCGGGATCTCGTTGCCGTACGAGTTGGTGCCCGCCGTGGGGATGGTGAGGAAGGTCACGGCGCCGGCGTCCAGCCCCTTCAGCGAGCGGCCCAGGGTGAGCAGATCGTCGGTGGTGACCTTGTCGACGAAGGTCGCGTCGCGGAAGGCCGAGACGAAGCCGTTCAGTTTGACCGGGTCGAACATCACTCTGCTGGACAGCGCGCCGCGCAGCAGAGAGGCCAGGAAACGTTGCTGTCGGGCGATCCGATCGTAGTCGCTGCGTTCCTCACCATAGACATGCCGGGCCCGCACATAGTTCAGCGCGGTCGGACCGGTGATCCGGTGCCGTCCCGGTTCCTCCAGGATGGACCCCAGGACTCCGTCGATGAGCGGCCGCGAAACACACACCTCGACGCCGCCGATCTTGTCCACCATGGATTCGAAACCGGCGAAGTCGATACCGATGAAGTGGTTGATCGTGCTGCCGGTCATTTTCTGGATGGTGGTGACCAGGCATTTCGGTCCGCCCACGGCGTACACGGCATTGAGCTTGTCGCCCACGGCCGCGGGATAGGTCTCGTCGAGATAGTCGGAGCTCTCGTTGTCCCAGGCCTGGCACTCCGGCCGGCTGACATCCAGGTCGCGGGGAAACGACACCACGACCACGCGCTGCCGGTTGGCGGGAATGTGCACCAGCATGGTGGTGTCGGCACGGGAGCCTTCCGCGTCCTCGACGGTGCCCGCGCCGAGTTCGCCATTGGCGCCGGCACGGGTGTCGGTTCCCACGATGAGGTAGTTCTCGTCGCCGAGCTGGGCCGCCGCGTCGATTACGTTCTCGGTGTTCTCGTCCAGTGCCGAGACCTGAGTGAAGCTGTTGTTGGTGGCCTGTAGATAACTCCAGGCACCGCCGGTGACCAGAAGTGTCACGGTTGCCAGGAACGCCACCACCCCGCGCCCGACCATCCGCAGACGGCGGTATCGGACCGGCTCGTCCCCGGAGTGGGATTGCCGTCTCCTACCGACGGGCTCGGGGGCGGCGAAGTGTTCGACGGTCGGCCATCCGCTGGTATTGGTTCGGCCGACCACGCGGGTGGCGTCATCGCGGGTGGCGTCATCATCGATGGGCGGGAGGACGTCGGTGACCTCTTCCGGTTGCGCCGCCGCGGCGGCACCCGCCGGGGGTGGGGCGACGCTGTTGTCGACCATCGGTGCGATCTCCGTTGCCGCGGTGGCGGCGGGTTTACGCCCGGCCGGGCCACCGCGAGGTGTGCTGTTCGGTTGCCGGACGGGCTGGGGGGACGATTGCGATTCGGTATCGGGATGGGGTGGCGCCTCGGTTCGAGGGGGCTCCGGGGCGGGCCGCCGCGTTGCCGGACCGGAGCCGGCTGCCCCCGGTGCGGGGCGGCGAACCGCGGTCGTCGGAGGGCTGTCGGGGGGCTCGGGTCGCTCCGTGGACAGTGGCGGCCGATCGGGCGGGGTCGGGGCGGCACCCATGCCGACCGGTCGATCGTCGGCTCCGGCGTCCCGTCGGACCGGCTCGGATCGACGCGCGGTCTTGGAACGCTCACCCCGTTCGGGCGAAGGGCCGCCGGAACCACGTCCGCGGCGGGTGGGCATACCGACGGTCGGTGTCGCGGTGGTATCCGCTCGCCGGGCCGGCCCCTGGGGTTCGCCGTTCGGGCCGGGCTGCCGCGAGGGTCGGCCTTCCGCGGGGCGTGCGGCGGAGTCGGGGCGTCGCCGTTCCCGTCCGTCCGGCCGCGCTACCGGACCGGTGGCGGGCCTGCCGGTGGCGGCGGATTGCCGGTCGGTGGAACGCGATTGCCGTTCCCCGGAGCCGGATGGGCGGTCTTCGGGGGCGGAGTGCCGGGATGCCGAGGCGCCGCGCCGGGGTGCCGGATCGGCTCCGTTCTCGGCCGCGCCGCGCCGGGCTGCGCCGGGTTCGTCGCGCCGGCGGGAGATGCGTTCACTGTCCACCCGGTCGACCAGATCCTGGACCCGGACCTGGCGGGTGGGTCGATCGGCGGAAGAAGAGTTGTTCCGCCGTGGCCGCCGGGAGGTACGGGCGCCGTCTCGTTCGGGGGATTCCGTCGTGGGATGCCGCTCCCACGAGGCTCGACCTCCGGGCCGTGGCGCACGCCCGTGCCGATCGTCACCCACCAACGAACCTCGTTTCCATTCCTCGCTGCCATCTCAGCCGGGGGTCTATCGGGTTATATCGGCTGGACGGATTCCGCAATGATAACGATTACGCCACTATTGGCCACTCGGGTAGTCCGCACGCGCAGATGCTGAAAAATTGCCGGGCTCGGGAGAAACTGCTCATCTGCCATTCGAAGCAGACCATACTGCCGGCCCCACCCGGGGCGGATTCGCCGCGCGGGGCCGGTCTCGAAATGGGGTAAATGCTGCGGCCCATCCGGCCGAGGTATTACGAAATCCGGCTCAGCCCCCGCTGTGCATGACATCGGCCGCCGTCGGAACGGCGGGATCCTCCGGATCGTCCAACCATCCGTGGGGCAGCGAGACTTTTCCAGGGGACCCCTGACGCCCACGCGGGCCCTGTGCATCCCGAGGGAACGGTGCGGTGGGATCGAGTCGACCGACCAGATCCGCGAGCTCGTTCAGTCGAGAAACGGTGGCGAAGGCACGGCGCAACTCGGCCCCGACCGGGAACCCCATCAGATACCAGGCCATGTGTTTACGCAGATCGCGCATGGCCTTGTCCTCACCGTAGTGGTCGGTCAGCAGCGCGCCGTGGCGGAGCAGGATCTCCCCCACCCGCCCCAGGTTCGGGGGTGCCGGCAGGGGGCGGCCGCGTAACGCGGCCTCGAGTTCGGCGAACAGCCAGGGCCGGCCGAGGCAGCCACGACCGACCACCACGCCATCGCAGCCGGTGCGGTCCATCATTCGCACCGCATCGTCCGCGGAGAAGATATCGCCGTTGCCGAGCACCGGAATGGTGGTGACCGCTTCCTTGAGTCGGGCGATGGCGCTCCAGTCGGCCTTGCCCGAGTAACGCTGGGCGGCGGTGCGGGCGTGCAGAGCCACGGCCGCCGCGCCTTCGGATTCGGCTATTCGGCCGGCGTCGAGGTAGGTGAGGTGGTCGTCGTCGATGCCGATACGGAATTTGACGGTCACCGGAACACCGGCGGGCTCCGCGGCGGCCACCATCGCCCGGACTATTCGGGCGAACAGCGCCCGTTTGTAGGGCAGCGCCGCTCCGCCACCGAGGCGGGTGACCTTGGGCACCGGGCAGCCGAGGTTGAGATCGATGTGATCGGCCCGGCCTTCGCCGACGATTATGCGCACCGCCTCGCCCAGGGTGGCCGGATCGACCCCGTACAGCTGCATGGAGCGCGGATGTTCGTCGGCGTCGAACGACATCATGTGCAGCGTTTTCTCATTGCGTTCCACCACCGCCCGGGCGGTGATCATCTCGCAGACATAGATGGAGGTGGAACTACCGAACTCGCGGCACAGCTTGCGGAATGCCAGATTCGTGATGCCGGCCATCGGGGCAAGCACCACCGGCGGGTCGACCGGATACGGTCCGATCCGCAGGGCTGCCCCCACCTCACTAGTCATCGTCACGCCCACCAGTGTCTCATCCGTCGGCCGGGTGCCCTCGGCCGACGGGTCGCCGCTCGGGCATGGATGAGCCGCACATTCGGTGCCGGTGGGTCCGGTTTCCACGCAACACCGCGGTGCCACGCGATGCGCTACCCACACGTAGGGGACGAACAGGCCGGGGCCGGCGTGACAAGGGAGCACCGTGGTGTCGCCGTGAAAAACAACGCCCATACCCCGGGTGTGTCGGTAACCCGGGATATCAGCGGTTCGGATTGTGGTGGCCGGGCCGAACGATATGCCCGGTCGATGATCAGCTTGCGGCCGAGGCCAGCTCGCGCTCGCGCTTGGCGGCCTCGCGGGCGAGCATGCGGTCGCGCTGCTCTTCGAACTTGACGACATCCTTGGACAGTTTCTCCAGGAAGTTGCCGAGCCGTTCGCGAGTCTGCTCACCGCGGGCGGTGAAGTCGGTACGACCGAAGACGTTCCACTTCTTCAGCACCGGCTGTACGACTTCCTCCAGATGCTGACGCAGGTCGTAGATACCGTGCTTGGCCATCAGCACACCGTTGCGGCGGAAGTTGGGCATCCCGGCGCCGGGCATCTGGAAGTTCTCCAGAATCAGGGTGATGGCCTCCAGGGCCTGGTCGGGGCACAGGTCCAGGGCAGCACCGCACATATTGCGGTAGAAGATCATGTGCAGGTTCTCGTCGGCCGCGATGCGCTGCAGCATCCGGTCGGCGATGGGATCGTTGCAGGCCTTGCCGGTGTTGCGGTGCGAGACCCGTGTGGCCAGTTCCTGGAAGGTCACGTAGGCGACCGAGTGGAGGAACCCGGCATCGGCATCGGCGGGTGAGGCGAAGCCGTTGGTCATGTGGACCATGCGGGCCTGTTCCAGCGCTACAGGGTCGACACCACGGGTCACCACGAGATAGTCACGGATAACGATGCCGTGCCGGTTCTCCTCGGCGGTCCAACGACCGACCCAGGTGCCCCAGGCGCCGTCCTGAGAGAAGTTCTCGGCGATCTCGCGGTGGTAGGAGGGCAGATTGTCCTCGGTGAGGAGGTTGGTGACCATCGCCGCCTTGGCGACATCGCTCAGCTTCGACTGCTCGGGGTCCCAATCGATGCCACCGAGTGCCGCGAAGTTGCGACCTTCGTCCCAGGGGACGTAATCGTGCGGATGCCATTCCTTTGCCAGGGACAGGTGTCGGTTGACGTTTTCTTCGGCAACCGGCTCCAACTCCGTAAGCAGTTCGAGTTGAGTCAGATCCCTTGCCATGTAATCAAGCCCTTCATCTGTTGCGGTCCTGCGGGTCGTCCCCCTCGGGTAGACCGTTGCGATGCGGCCATACCTTACGGCACCGTAGGTGTGATGCGAAACGCATCCCGCCGATACGGAAGCGGTTTGGTGCACATCACATAACTGTCGTCGATATCCGGTGCCTACATGCGAGTGTATGGCCTCGGACCCGTCACGGATCTATCGAAGTTGCATTACGGCTCGTTATCGAGGGTGGTTCGTGCCACATTCCCCTCGGGTGGCGTGCGCCTTCAGTTTCTCGAGCGGTGGCCGGGGCAGTGGTAACCACGTAACAATCTCGTGAGCACCCCTCCCGCGTGTCTGTCGGGTCCCACCTGTCCGGCCAGGTAGGCCAATACGATGGGAGCGAGGAGCGGCATGAGTCCGGCGATCGTCTCGCGGCCGCCGGTGCCCTCCGTTTCGCCCAGCGCGGTGATCACGAGAGGTTTCTCGGGGCCGAACACCTTGTCCAGGATCTTCCCACCGTCGGTGACATCGACCCGATTCAAATCTACCGCCCCGGAGCCGTCGACCAGTTCACCGTGTCGGGCCAGCGCGCCTGTCAGGGCGGCCGCGCCGTCCGGTCGTAGTGCGTTCGACTGTAGGCCGCCGAGCAGGGTGGGTACGGCAGTGCGTACGGCGGTGGCCGTGGTGGCCGGGTCCACGCCGAGGCGGCCGGCGATCTGAGGTACGGGGATCTGCGCGAACAGGTCGTCGAGGGAGGTCATCGGCTCCGGGGGTCGCAGGAAGTCGAACCGGATCACAGTGAACAGTCGAGATTCTGGCAGAGGCCGGGTGAAACGACAACGGGCGTCCGGTGGGTACCGGACGCCCGTCGGTGCCCCCACCAGGGCTCGAACCTGGGACCTGCGGATTAAAAGTCCGTAGCTCTACCAACTGAGCTATAGGGGCGTGGGAGCACAGTGTAGTGGGCGATGGCGGTTTCCGCGTAATCGGGGGAGGTGGAGACGATCGCTCGTCCGGGCTCGGCCCGGTGGGCTCGCCGATGGGGCGATGCGGAAAGGTTTGCTGTGGGCGGGATGTCGGTGTCGGGCGCCTTTGGGGAACATCCCATGAGCAGGATACTATCCAAATATGTTGCATACCAATGCTTTTGACCTAGTGGAGGTGAGGGCTGTGGGTGGTCGGCCGCGGACCGGGGTGAGGTCGGTTTCGTCGGTTGGCGCGGTCCGTGCCATGGGTCCTGTCGGGTGCGCGCCGCGGCATATTCGTCACATGGCGCGGTATCGCGGGTGAAAGACTTCACCTACCAGGGATTTCAGCTGATGTAGTGCGGTGATCAGTGTAATTGCCGCAGATTTGCCATATACGGTTCGGTGGTGGTCGGCTAATCGACTCCACCGGTTTGCCGCGTGTCGGTCGGGGATTCCAGGTACGGTGACTAGTCGGTGAATTCGGGGTTTCGCACGGGTCTACGCCGCGGGAGGCACATCGGGAGCGACGGAAGCGCGATAGGTGTTTGCCCGGATGCGCACCCCTTGCGGCGCATCCGAGCAGGGAAATCGTACCAGCTGGTGTGGTATCGGAATTCGGCACGTTTCCGTATCCAAAGGCGCAGAAAGCTGCGAAAACCAGACTGGGCATACAGATAAAACCGCAAAATTCGCGCCATCGATCCGTTCTCTCATGTGGTTTGGGTCGGTGGCGGGCGACCGATGAGAGGAATTCATCGGTCGCACAAGGTTTCGGAGGCGTTTCGAGCATGGCACGGCAACAGGAGCGGGCCCGCCGGACCCGGGCGGCGATTATCAAGTCGGCCGCCGTTGAGTTCGGGAAGAGCGGCTACGCCGCGGCTTCGCTCAACCGAATCTTGGAAGGGTCGCGAGCCACCAAGGGTGCGATGTACTTCCATTTCGATTCCAAGGAAGATCTGGCACGGGCCGTACTCGATTCGGCGATCGAGCGCTACCGGCACTCCGTGGAACGCTGGCTGGCCCGGGTCGACCTCGGTCCGCTGGACATCCTGCACGGGTTGCTCGACGAGATAGCGCTGCGGTTGGAGCACGACATCGTCGTACAGGCCGAATTCCGGTTGATCATCGAACCCGGATTTCAGCGAGAGGCGCAGCACGGCGGCCGGATACTCGCCGGGGTCATCCGAATGCTCGCGGTTCGTGCCGTCGAGCATGGGCAGCTGCGCGCCGACGCCGATCCGGACTCCTTCACCCGTACCCTCACCGGCGCGTTGGTGGGTCAGCGCTACATCATCGACCTGATGGGCAGCAGAGCGGAACTGCGGGCCAGATTCACCGAGGCATTGGAAGTGGTGGTTCAGGCCATGGCGACCTCCGAGTGGGTGGAGAAGTTCCGGTTACGCGGTTGGCGCGCCGCCGCCCGGTTGGAAGACCTGGGTTTAGCCCCCTGACCAGCCGGTTTGGGAAACCGGTCCGGTCTGGCATAAGCTATGCGAGCTCCCAACGGACAGCCGTTGAAAGCCGGTCCGGAGGAATGCGGGACGAGCCCCCTTCGTCTAGCGGCCTAGGACGCCGCCCTTTCAAGGCGGTAGCGCGGGTTCGAATCCCGTAGGGGGTACTGCCTACGAAAGTAGGTACACAGAGCATGGCCCTGTGGCGCAGTTGGTTAGCGCGCCGCCCTGTCACGGCGGAGGTCGCGGGTTCGAGTCCCGTCAGGGTCGCCAACAAACGCCGGAGAAATCCGGCGTTTCCCGTATGGCATTCCACACCGGGTGCCTGCGGCCAGGTAGCTCAGTTGGTACGAGCGTCCGCCTGAAAAGCGGAAGGTCGCCGGTTCGATCCCGGCCCTGGCCACCTCACGAAGAGCCGTTCCGGTGTAGGTCGGGACGGAAATCCGGGTCTGTGCCCGTTCGGCATACGCAGTACTCATCTTCTCGAATCCCCGAGCCCTGAAAAGGGGAATTGCCGTGTCGGCGGAGTCATTGGCATGGTTCTCGTGCACCAGGCCTCGCTCGACCAAATCCCCGCTCGTGACGAGGACGGGCCCCGATGACGCGAACTACGACCGCCGGGCGGTCGTAATCGGGCTGCTCACCCATGACCCGAGGCCCTCCGACGCAGAGTCCCTCCGCCATCTGCTGCGGCAGGGGATCGCGGTGCATGCGGCCGGGCGGGGTTCGGCCCCTTTGGGCCTTGCCGCCGTCGCGTCGGTGGGTATGGGGGAGGTTGCCGATGTGCGGCGCTGACGCGGTCTCTGCCGGAGTTTGTCGGTCCGTGGGATCGGCCACGGGCGGTGCCGGCCGAAAAGTAAGCGGCGGGTCGACGGTTCGATAGCGGCCGACTCGGGAGCGTGGTGTTTCTCACGCGCCGGAGATAGTGGGATGCTGAGGTATGGCCGAGCGCTGGTACTACTGCTTGAAGCACAATCGGGCCGAACAGGGGCGGCAGTGTTGGTTCCGGGACCGGATGGGGCCGTACCCCGATCGAGCGACCGCGGAGCGTGCCCTGGAGATCGCCCACGAACGCACCGCGCGCCAGGATGCCGAGGATCGGGCCTGGCGGGAAGGGAGCTGATCGGACGGCCGGGTAGGGTGGGCATCGGACGGGGTCGGCGCGATACGGCCCGGTGCGCTGAATTCGCGGGGAGACGGTTCGGCTACCGTTCACGAGAATCAGAACGAATGCTCGTGGCCCGCGTACCGGCCGGCGGGCGCGACCAGGTGAGCAGGGAGGGCGACCCTTGAGGGTTACCGTTGTTGTGCCGACCTATAACGAGCGGGACAATCTGCCGGTGGCGGTGGAGCGGCTGATGGCGCTTCCCGTATCCGACCTGCACGTACTCGTTGTGGACGATAATTCGCCGGACGGCACCGGAGAGGTCGCCGACAAACTGGCCGCCGATATGCCGGAAATCGTCGGGGTGCTGCACCGCACCGAGAAGGACGGTCTCGGGCGCGCCTATGTCGCCGGAATCACCCGTGCCCTGGACGAGGGTGCCGACGTGGTGGTGCAGATGGATGCCGATCTGTCCCATCCCGCGGAGGTCATTCCCGCCATGTTGGAGGAACTGGAACGCACCGACGCGGGTGTCGTCCTCGGTTCCCGCTACGTGCCGGGCGGTTCCACGGCCGAGGAATGGAAGTGGTATCGCAAGGTGCTGTCGGCGTGGGCCAACTTCTACGTCAACCTGATCCTGCGACTGGGCGTCAAGGACGCGACGGCGGGGTTCAAGGCGTGGAAGGCCGAAACGCTGCGCGCCATCGATGTGGCCTCCATCCGCAGCAACGGTTATTCGTTCCAGGTGGAGATGAACTACCGGACGAAGAAACAGGGCATCGCCATTGCCGAGGTGCCCATCCGTTTCGAGGAACGTACCCTTGGCGCGTCCAAGATGAGCCTGCAGGTGCAGTTGGAGTCGGCGCTCATGCCGTGGAAGCTGCTCTTCGGCCGTTCCGTCTGAACCGGCCGGTGCTCAGCACGGCCAGTCGCGCAGCGTATCCAGGAATTGCCGGCGCACCGCGTCGACCTGCTCGTGCATATCGTTCGGGTCCCAGTCGGCGACATCGATCGGCGGCAGAATCGCCACCTCGACCGTGCCGGGGCGAACGATCATGGAATTGCGCCGCACAACCTCACCCGCGTTCCGGATCACCACCGGGATGACGGGCACCCCGGCCCGGCGGGCGATATGGAAGGCGCCCTTCTTGAACGGGCCCGGCTGTGGGCTGTAGGAGCGGGTGCCTTCGGGGGCGATCGCTATCGAGAGGCCCGCGCGCAGGGTGTCCACCACGGGGGCCAATGCCTCCTTGGCCTTGGCGGTATCGGCCCGGTCGATGAAAGTGACCTCGACGAACCGCATGAGCGGGCCGAAGATCGGGTTCTTGACCAGCTCCTTCTTGGCGACGGCACTCACACCGCCGCCGAGCACCGCGGGCACGACGATCACATCGAACTGGCTCTGATGATTGAAGATGAATACCGCCGGGCGAGGCGATCGGGCGTATCGTTCGCCGACCACCCGTATCCGCACCCCACACAGCCGCAGTGTCGCCGCGGTGCCGTATTTCATCAGGGCGTCGGCCATCGGCCTGCGTTTGCGGGTGTAGGACTTCACCACGATCCCGAACAGCGCGCCGAGGAGCAGTCCGGCGAATCCCAACAGGGTTCGGATATAGGCGACCGGCGAGGGCGCGGTTCGGGGGCGCACCTCGGGTCGTGGCCAGCCGTGTTCGATCGCGGCTGCGGCGAGTTCGGGGTCGGGTGCCACGACGACCGGCCGTCCGACCACCGACAACAGCGCGAGATCATCGGCGCTGCCGGTGTAGGCGAAGCTGCGGTCCGGCTCGATACCGTGTTCGGCGGCGAATTCGGCGACGGCGTCGGCCTTGTTCCGATGCAGCAGTACCCGACCGGCGGGGCGGCCGGTGAGCCGACCGTCGACGACTTCCATCCGGGTACCCAGCGTTCGGGGGATACCGAGCGCCTCGGCCACGGGAGCCAACTGGAAGTTCGTCGGCGATCCGACCAGCACCACCGTGTGTCCGGCCGCCTCGTGTTCCCGGATCAGCCGCCAGATCTCCGGATACAGCAGTTCATAGGTGCGGCGGAACAGCTGCCGGCCCGCCGCGTCCAGTTCCTCCTCGGTACGGCCGGCCAGCAGGGTTTCGGCGCCGCGCAGGAAGTGTGCGTAGTCGCCGTCCCGGCGGATACCGTCGAGCAACAGGCCGGTCAGGACCTGCTTGCGGGAGCGTCGTATCCGGGGGACGGCCCGGTTGTCGGCGACCGCCGAGAAATCGAATACGGCCGCGATCCGGGGTCCGCTCGGTGCCGCTCGAATGGTGGCGACCAGCGTTTCGATATCGGTCGCCTCGCCCGGCGAAGCTCCCGGGTGTGAGTTTGCGGTGTTCGGGGAGCCGACCTCGCAGGCCGGGGTGCGGGTTTCCCGCTCGGGTGCGGTCACGGTTCCTCCGTCGGGACGCGGTTGGACGGGTCGAGCGTCGCGACCCGGGATATGCGTTTGCCGATGTCCCGGAGCCGTTCGGCGAATTCGATCCGTCGTGCGGCGAGTTCGGCCCGCGCCGCGGCGGATTCGGGGTCGGCGGGTTCGAGCAGTTCATAGTTGTCGGCGAGTTTGAGTGCGCTGGTGAACAGCTCGGTCGATACCGATTCGGGGCTGTGCAGCCGCTGTTGCAGCAGCATCTGTTTGCCGACGGAGACGCATTCGTCCACGAATTTCCGGTGCTCGATCTCCTCGCTCGGATCTCGGGCCGCCAGACGCTCGGCCACCACCAGTTGCGCGTCGAAGAAGGCGCGCAGCACCCGGTGCGCCATCAGGAAACCGCTGCCGGTCAGAGCTTCCAGAACCTCCGTGCTCAGTGTGTCGCGGCTACGGGAGAGCCAGCCGGGGTCCACCAGCAGCATCTCGGCATTGATCTGCCGGGCGAATTCCGTGCGTTCGGGAAAGAAGAACTCGAATTTCAGCAGGTCACGGAGGTGGAACACTTCCTCCCAGCCGCGTTTGAGGGCATCGGTGTCCGGGCCGGACGCCGTTCGGTCGATGCGGGATTCCTCTGTGGTCTCTACCACGCCGAGAATGGCCAGTTCCAGAATCGCCCGGTTGATGAACCAGTGCACAGCGCTGTTGCGGTAGAAGGCGGCCTCGAGATGGGCGCCCGGTTCGATCGAGTACACCGGTTCGAGACCGCCGCGATAGACGGTCACCACCCTGGCCAGCGCCAGCTGTTCCAACACCACGGCGAGGTTCTGCTCGTCGCGCAGGGCCTCCACCGCGCCGCGCGGCAGATCGCGGCGTTCGATATAGGACAGCACCGGGTCGAGCAGGGCGCTCACCTCGCGTAGGGTGAGCGCTCGGTCGTTCACGCCGAGCAGGACCAAAGTGACCAGGGCATTGACCGTGACGGGGGTGACCTCGTTGATGCCCACGGCCACATCGAAGGCGAGTCGCTGCACCGCCCGGCGTTCCAGTTCCGCATTGCCGTCGTCCGGTTCGTGCGCCACCGCGCCGACGTGCCCGGTGGAGTCGGTGTGGTGCAGCGGGATGGTGACCGGGGACGGGGTGAGTGGGTCGCCGTAGGCGGCGAGCCGTTCCCGGGCCGACAGCGGGGTCCCGAACCGGACGTAGACGCTACCGGCCGAGTGTTGTTGGCTGCGTATGTATCGGGCCAGCCAGGTCAGGCCTTCCGGTTTCTTCCGGCCGCCGACCTGTTCGTGGGCGATGGCGCCCAATTCGTTGAGCCGCTCGTAGGTGATCGAGACGGGCACCAACAGCACATCGTCGACCCGATTTCGGCGTACCGCGGCGGCCAGATAGTTCAGGAGTCCGTAGCGCGGCGGGCGCAGCTTGCCGGTTCGGGTGCGCCCGCCCTCGAAATACCATTCCAGATTGAATCGTTTGGCCAGCAGGTAGCAGAAGTACTCCTCGACCACGGCCTTGTACACCTCGTCGTCGCCGAAGCTGCGGCGAATGAAGATGGTGCCGGTGCGTCGGGCGATCGGGCCTATCGGCCAGAACCGCAGATTTGCTCCGCCCACCACATGATTGGGTGGGAAATCGTTACGGGCCAGCACATCCCCGAGCACGAACGGATCCACATAGGACCGATGCGAGGGCAGGAAGACCAGTGGGTGGCGTCGGTTGAGCTCGCGTAGGGCGGCCAGGCCGGAATCATCGCTGTCCACCTTCCAGGTCGACGCATGCACCGGTCGCATGGCCTGGGTGAACAGATCCGAGATCAGTCGGCTCTGCGCGGCGACGAGTTCCCGCAGCGCCTTCTCCGCCCGGCGGAACACCTCCTGCGGTTCCATTCCGGTTTCGTCGGCGATCATGTCGAGGCGGCGCAAGAACTCCGTGGAGTCGAGTATTTCCTCGACGACCAGCCGCGGCACCTTGTATCGGTCGCCGATCACGGTGCGCTCCGCACGCTCCAGCGCCACCACTGCGGCGCGCACGATGGCCCGGGCGAACGGTTCGGTGGTGCCCGCCGTGTGTAGGGCGGCCGCTTCCGGGTTGTTGGCGCGTAATTCGCTCAGGCGGGCGGGGCTGCCGATGAGTATCCGGTGTCGGCTCGGCGCCCGGCCGATCAGTCTGCGCTGGGCCAGCCGGTTCGGCTTGCGGGGATTGGTGAGCAGGGCGAGATCGGTGAAGGTGACCCGCCGGACCCCGTCGCGTTCCGGAGGCAGCCACAGCACCCGAACCGGTAGTACGAGCGGATCGTCGGTGCGTGCGGTGAGACGGGTGGCGATCGCATTCGCGTCCAGGTCGAGTTGGGTGACCGGGGCGGTGATACCGAGTTCCGCCGTGAGTCCGCCGTCGGCGAGCCATCGGCCGATCAGTTCGCGTTCCGCGCTCGATGTCGCATCG
This sequence comes from Nocardia paucivorans NBRC 100373, assembly GCF_000308675.1. Classification (GTDB taxonomy): domain Bacteria; phylum Actinomycetota; class Actinomycetes; order Mycobacteriales; family Mycobacteriaceae; genus Nocardia; species Nocardia paucivorans. The sequence continues at coordinate 34,961 of NZ_BAGE01000018.1, forward strand.
ACCAGGGCAACGACCGACTCGGGCTGCGTTTCTCCCGGCGTGTGGGCGGGTGCCCCACCGCGATGATCGATCATGGCGTTCGGCCTCCCGCGTGTAGACGACCCTTCTATTCAAACGCGCCGAACGGGATGGGGGCACCGAACCGGACGACGTGAGTCGAATTCGTGCCGTATGGCGAGAATCCCCCACTTCTTGAAGGTAATGCTAACCTTACTTTTCATATTTAGGTCAGGGTAACTTGGAGGATCGTTGTCGAGCACGGATGAGTACTTGCGTGTTGAGTATGTGACCGACCCGGCGGCAGCGATGTCTCGGCTCGCGGGGGATGAGCGGTTCGGCGAATACGTCGTATACGAACGGCCGGGGGAATGGGTTTTCGCCGCGGACCCCATCGGCGGTATCGAACTCGACGTCGACGAACTGCGAGTGACCTGGGAGGGGAAGACCACCGGTGTCCCGTGGGACGGCAGCCCCGCCCAGGTGATGGACCGGACCTTGGCCTCATTGCCGTTGCGCGGCCGTAATGTCTACGGCTGGGTGGGATTCGAGTTCTGCGCCTGGGCGCTTGATGCCACCGCATATCTCGGGCCGCGGACCGTATTGGCGCATGTGATGGTTCCGCGCATAGAGGTGCGCATAGGGGTCGACGGTGTCCGGATCGACGGTGCCACACCGGAGGAGGTCGCCGAGATCCACGATCTGATCGCCCGGTCGCAGGAGCTACCGTTACCGCGGCCGTGTCCGGTGGACACCCGCGTCGATCCCACCGGGTATCGGGAACGGGTGGCCAAGGCCATCGAGGAGATCCGGGCCGGTCGATACCAGAAGGTCATCCTGTCCCGGAAGGTCGATCTTCCTTTCGCGGTGGACATTCCGGCCACCTACCGACTCGGCCGGGCCAACAACACACCGGCGCGGTCGTTCCTACTGCGGCTCGGTGGGTTGGAGGCCGCCGGTTTCAGTCCGGAACTGGTGGTGTCGGTGGACGACGAGCGGGTGGTCACCACCGAACCGCTGGCCGGTACCCGGGCGTTCGGACTGGGTGCCGCCATCGATATGGCGGCCCGCGCCGACCTGGTCTCCGATCCGAAGGAGATAGTGGAACACGCGATATCGGTGCAGACCTCGTTCGCCGAGATCGCCGCCGTCGCCGATCCGGGCACCCCGGCGGTTTCGGATTTCATGGCGGTGCGGGAACGGGGAAGTGTGCAGCATCTGGCCTCCACCGTGCGCGGTCGACTGGCCGCCGATCGATCCTGCTGGGATGCGCTGGAGGTGCTGTTTCCCTCGGTGACCGCCTCGGGTATTCCGAAGCGTGCGGGCGTGGACTCGGTATTCCGGCTCGACCACGATCCGCGCGGTCTGTATTCCGGTGCGGTGCTGACGGTTTCTCCGACCGGAGCCATGGAGGCCACGCTGGTCCTGCGCGCGGTGTACCAGGACGCCGACGGTGCGTGGCTGCGCGCCGGCGCCGGGGTGGTGGGACAGTCCCGGCCGGAGCGGGAATTCGAGGAGACCTGCGAGAAATTGGGCAGTGTCGCGCCGTATGTCGTGCGGGCCTGACCTCGATCGAACCCGGCTCGTTCACCCTTGGGCGCGCAATGCCTTCTTGTCGATCTTGCCGACCGCGGTGATCGGCAGGCTGTCCGCTCGGCGCAGGATATCGGGCAGTTTGTAGGTGGCCAGGCCGCGCTCGGTGAGGAACTTCTTGATCTCGGTGAGGGTTGGCATCTGCCCGGTGACCACCAGAACCGCGCAGACCTTTTCGCCGAGCGCGGCGTCGGGCAGTCCGACCGCCGCCGCATGGCGGACGGCCGGGTGGGCGAGCAGATGCTCTTCCAGTTCGTCGCAGGAGATGTTCTCCCCGCCGCGGTTGATCACATCCTTGATCCGTCCGGAGACCACCAGATGGCCGCTGGGCAGCCGGCGCACCAGATCCCCGCTGCGATAGAACCCGTCCGGAGTGAAGGCGCGGGCATTGTGTTCGGGGGCGCGGTAGTAGCCACGGATGGTGTAGGGCCCTCGGACGAGCAGTTCGCCCTCCTCACCGGGGGCGACATCGTTACCGTCCTCGTCGACCACCCGCACCTCGTCGGCCGGGGAAAGCGGCCGGCCCTGGGTCGCGCACACCGTGTCGACAGGATCGTCGAGGCGGGTGTAGTTGATCAGCCCCTCGGCCATACCGAAAACCTGCTGCAGGGTCGTGTTCAGCGCGGGCGCCACCTCGCGGGCGTTCACCTCGGCCAATTTGGCTCCGCCCACCTGCAACAGGCGCAGCGATGAGATGTCGGCCTCCTCCCATTCCACGGCCGCGCACCATAGTTGGGCCAATGGGGGGACCACGGCGGTGACGGTCACCCGGTGCTTTTCGATGGTGGCGAAAACGTTCTCGGGGCTGGGGTCGGTGACGAACGCGAGTGCGCCGCCGGTCGCGATGGTGCCCAGAATGCCGGGGCAGGCCAGGGGGAAATTGTGGGCGGCCGGGAGAGTGGCCAGGTAGACGTCGGTTTCGGTCAGTTCGCAGACCTCGGCGCTTGCGGTCGCGTTGTAGACGTAATCGTCGTGGGTGCGGGCGATCAGCTTGGGCAGCCCGGTCGTACCGCCGGAGACCAGCATCAGCGCGATATCACTCGGGTCGATATCCGGCAGCGAACCGGTGTCGCGGGCCACGGTGTTCAGGTCGGTGAACGAGCCGGCGTCGCCGAGGACCAGGACATGACGCAGGGTCGGCACCGTATCGACGAGCGTGGTGGCGAGTTCCCGGTAGTCGAAACCGACCAACCGGTCGACGATCAAATAGCCGACCGCGCCCGACAGCGTCGCCAGGTGCTCGATCTCGGCGCGGCGGTGCGCGGGCAGGGTGAGCACCGGGATGATGCCGGCGCGGAGCAGTCCGAACAGGACGGTCGCGAATTCGGGCACGTTCGGCAGTTGGACCACCACGCGGTCCCCGGGGGCTATACCCAGGGCGAGCAGACCGTAGGCCATCCGGTCGGCCTCGGCGTCCAGTTCCGCGTAGGACAGGGGACGCTCTCCCAGCACGGCGGGGCGGTCGGGTTGCCGGTGGACGGTCGTGCGGAGCAGATCGCCCAGGGTGCGTCCGGTCCAGTATCCGGCCGCGCGGTAGGCCTCGGCGCTGTCGGTGGGGAACGGGACATAACCGTCGCGGTGGGTACCGGCGGTGGTGGAAGTCGAACTCACGATGGCCTCGCTGGACGGGGTCGATGGACGGATGTGCGCACGTCCGATTCGGATAGGTCACGTCCGATTCGGATAGGTCACGTCCGATTCGGATAGGTCACGTCCGATTCGGATAGGTCACGTCCGATTCGGATATGTTAGGCAAGCCTATCCAATTTCGGTAGACGTGGGGAAACAGGCGGATTTCGCGCCCCGCACAGCCCTGGGACGGAACTAGACTCGCCCCATGAGTGGATGGGGTGTGAGGGATATCCCCGATCAGCAGGGTCGGACGTTCATTGTCACCGGGGCCAACAGCGGGCTCGGCGCGGTCGCCGCGCGGGCACTGGCCGGGGCCGGGGCGCAAGTGGTGCTGGCCTGCCGGAACGTGGACAAGGGACGAGCGGTCGCCGACGAGATCGGCCCGCGGGCCGAAGTACGTCGACTCGACCTGGCCGACCTGGCCTCGGTGCGGGAATTCGCCGCCGGGGTGGATCGGGCGGATGTATTGATCAACAACGCCGGGGTGATGGCGATACCGTTGCGCCGGACGGTCGACGGGTTCGAGATGCAGATCGGCACCAACCATCTCGGCCATTTCGCCCTCACCGGATTGCTGCTGGACAAGATCGCGGACCGGATCGTGACGGTGGCCAGCGGCGCACATGTCATAGGCGCCATCGACCTGGATGACCTGAACTGGGAACGGCGCACCTACCGGCGCTGGGCAGCCTACGGTCAGGCCAAACTGGCGAACCTGATGTTCGCCTACGAACTACAGCGCCGACTCACCGCCGCCGGCTCCACCACCATCTCGGTGGCCGCGCACCCGGGCTATGCCGCCACCGAACTGCAGTCGCATACCGAAACCTTCCTGGACGCGGTGATGGCGCTGGGTAATCGGCTGCTCGCGCAGAGCGCCGAGATGGGAGCGCTGCCCGAGCTCTACGCCGCCACTGCCGCCGAAGTGGAACCGGGCGGCTACTACGGTCCCGTCGGACTGGGTGGGATGCGCGGTAGCCCCGGACGGTCCGGGTCCTCGGCCCGGGCGAAGGACGAGGCGACGGCCCGGGCGCTGTGGGAGCTGTCGGAGAAACTGACCGGAGTGACCTATCGCTTCGGCGATTGACACCTCGGGAATTCACGTGGTTCTGTCACACCCGCGGTGGCCATGTCGTCGTCCTGATGAAAACGATGACAACGGAAAGGAATCAGGGCATGGAACCCCGTTTCGACCTCCGCAGCAACTCTATCGTCACGAGCTTCTCCAAGCGGCTGGTCACCGCCAGTAGGGTGGTCGAGGACTCCGGTCTGCCCGCGGCCACCTGCGAACTGATCAGGATCCGGGCCAGCCAGATCAACGGCTGCAGTTTCTGTGTCGATATGCACACCAAGGATGCCGCGCACGCCGGTGAGTCGGCCACCCGCATCAATTTGGTCGCCGCCTGGCGGGAGGCGACCGTGTTCACCGAGCCAGAACGCGCGGCGCTGGCCTTGACCGAGGAGGCCACCAGGATCGCCGATGGTGGTGGGGTGAGCGAGGAGGTCTGGCAGCAGGTCCGCAAGCACTACGACGACGACCAGATCGCCGGACTCATCGCCGAGATCGCCGCCATAAACGCCTGGAACCGGATGAACACCATCGCCCACACCCCCGCGGGCGACTACGTCCCCGGGGCGCTCGGCTGAACCGTGCTACCGGCCGGCCGGACCCCGGGTACGCACCCGGGGTCCGGCGACTGGTAGTGTGCTCGACGTGCAGCGCGCGTATTTCTGGTTTAGCAAGCCGGCCCTGGGTGGGTCGGTCTGCGGCAACCGCGTGCGCTGACCAGTTTCACCCCGAGCCGGAAGCAAGGACCGGCTCGACGGGTTGATGTCCGTGGGTCGGCCAGAACAGTTAGGAATCCACCCACGATGACGATCGCAGCCGATATCGACGCTCTCCATACCGACCTCGACCATCAGCGCACGCTGAGCGTGAGCCCGCTGCGCTCCCCGGCGGAGGTGCGGATGGTGCATCCGATCACCGACGAGCTGGCCGCGACCGTGCGCGCCGGCCGTAAAGCGACGGTGGACGTCCTCAACGGAGTCGACGACCGCCTCATGGTGATTGTCGGACCGTGTTCGGTGCACGATCCGGTCGCCGCGCTCGACTACGCGCGTCGACTGGCCGTCGCGTCCGCCGCAGTGGCCGATCGGCTGCATGTGGTGATGAGGGTGTACTTCGAGAAGCCGCGCACCACACTGGGCTGGAAGGGTCTGATCAACGATCCGCATCTGGACGGTAGTTTCGATGTGAACACCGGCCTGGGCATCGGTCGCAAACTGCTCACCGATATCACTGCCCTGGGCCTACCGGTGGCCTGCGAATTCCTCGACCCGATCACTCCGCAGTACATCTCCGACCTGGTCTCCTATGGTGCGATCGGCGCGCGTACCGCCGCCAGCCAGGTGCACCGTCAGCTCAGCAGCGCGCTGTCCATGCCGGTCGGGATCAAGAACGGCACCGACGGCGATGTCCAGGTGGCGGTGGACGGGGTGCGGGCCGCCGCCGCCAGCCATGTGTTCCCCGGCACGGATCTGTCCGGGCGGTCGGCGCTGATCCGCACCACCGGTAACCCGGACTGCCATGTGATCCTGCGCGGCGGCAGCTCCGGTCCGAACTACGACGCCGCCTCGGTGGCGGAGGCATGCGCCCGGCTGGCGAAAGCGTCGCTGCCGCAGCGACTCGTCGTCGACGCCAGCCACGGCAACAGCAACAAGGATCACACCAGGCAGGTCGATGTGGTCACCGATATCGCCGCCCGGCTCGCCGCCGGGGAGCCGGGCGTGGTCGGGGTGATGTTGGAGAGCTTCCTGGTGGCGGGTCGTCAGGACCTGACCCTGGGCCGGGCCGAGGACCTCACCTACGGGCAGTCCATCACCGATGCCTGCATCGATTGGGACACCACGGCCGTGCAGTTGGAGACACTCGCCGACGCGGTGGCCCGCCGTCGGGGCTGAGCGGAGTTCGGACCGTTCGACCCCGATGCCGAGCGGAGTGCCGGGCGCGGGTGTACCGGTTGCCGACGGATGGTCAGATATGCGCCGGCCAGCCCGGCGCCGGGCCCGGTGGATCGGTGGACAGGCGGGCGGCCATCCAGTGGTCCCGGCGAGAGCCGCGCTGGAGGCTGCCGAGCCGACACAGACCCTCGTAGCGGAAACCGTTGTTGCGGGCCACGGCCGCGGAGGCGTGGTTGCCGACGAAGGCGCGCCACGATATCCGGGCCAACGTCATACCGTCGGCGCGGAAACCGAAATCGCACACCAGGCCCACCGCACGGCCGGTCAGCCCGCGGCCGCGATGTTCGGGGGCGAGCCAGTAGCCGATCTCGGCGGCGGACTCGTCGAGGGCGCCGAGGCCGATTGTGCCGATCAGCGGGCCGTGCTCGGCCAAACGCACCCCCCAGACCGGACTGCGGGCGGCCCAGCCGTTCGCGACCGTCTCGCGCACGAACCCCTCGGCGTCGCGGCGGCGATACGGCACCGGAATGGTGACCCATTCACCGATCGCCGGATCCTGACAATGCTCGGTGATCACGTCGATATCGGCATCCGTCGGTCGGGTCAACCAGACGGTGCCATCGGTCAGGATGCGCTCCTCCATCTCGTCATGGTGGCACGTGGGTACCGGTTCCGCCGAGCGGTTTTCGCTGTTCGTGCCGGATGGCGGTGGGCCGGTGCCCGGACCGTAGAATCGGTTCGGTGGTGGCCGCGCTCCTCGCCGATCTATTCGAATCCCATCGCGCACATCTACTGGCGGTGGCCTATCGGCTGACCGGCAGTGTCGCCGACGCCGAGGACGCGGTGCAGGAGAGTTGGCTGCGGTTGGCGAATGCCCGCCAGTCGGAGATCGAGGATCTGCGGGCCTGGCTGACAACCGTGGTGAGTCGATTGTGTCTGGACCGTCTGCGTAGCGCGGCGGTGCGCCGGGAAAGCTATGTGGGGCAGTGGCTGCCGGAGCCGGTGGTCACCCCGCTGAGCGGGGCGCGTCCGGCCGATCCATTGGCGGTCGTGGTGCGGGGGCAAGAGTTCCGGTTCGCGGCGATGATGGTGCTCGATTCCCTCACACCGCCCCAGCGGGTGGCGTTTGTGCTCCACGAGGGACTGTCGGTGCCCTACGAGGAGATCGCGGGGATTCTCGGGGTCACCGTGGACGCGGCGCGACAACTGGCGGCGCGGGCGCGTCGATCGGTGCGGTCGGCTCCCGAACCGGTGACCGATGCCGAACACGAGACCGCGGTGCAGCGGTTGCTGGTTGCGTTGAACTCCGGTGATGTGCACGCGGTGGCCGCGGCGCTGCACCCGGAGACGGTGATGATCGGCGACGCGAATGGCACCACATCCACCGCGCTCAATGTGATCACCGGCCCGGACAAGGTCGCGCGCTTCTTCCTGGGTCTGATGCGCCGGTACGGGTTCACCGAGGTGGGGGAGAGCTCCGGGTTCGAGTTCGTGCTGGTGAACGGTCGACTCGGCGCGCTGATACACGAACGTCGTCCCGACGGTGTCCATCCGGGGTATCCGAGACGGGTTATCGGGTTCAGCGTGGTCGACGGGCTGATCGCGGGCACCTACGATATCGCCAACCCGGAGAAATTGAGCGGTATCCGGCCGGCTCCTCCCACGGGGGCCCCATAGGGTGGGTTCATGCCCGTCGATACGCCGACCGTCACCCGGTTGCGTCCTTTCGCATCCACCATCTTCGCCGAGATGACCGAACTCGCGTTGCGGTACGACGCGGTCAATCTGGGCCAGGGTTTCCCGGACAGCGACGGACCGGCCCGGATGCTCGAGATCGCCCGCCGGGCGATCGCCGACGGACTCAACCAGTACCCACCCGGGCGGGGGATGCCGGAACTGCGGCAGGCGATCGCCGCGGATCGGGCCCGCCGCTACGGCACCGACTACGACCCGGATACCGAGGTCCTGGTGACCGTGGGCGCCACCGAGGCGGTGAGCGCCGCGGTGCTCGGGCTGGTGGAACCGGGTCGGGAAGTGGTGCTCGTCGAGCCCTATTACGACTCCTATCCGGCCGCGGTGGCCTTGGCCGGCGCGCGGCGGCGCACGGCGCGGCTGGTGGCCGACGGCGACCGCTTCGTGCTCGACCACGACAGCCTGCGCGCGGCGATCACCCCGCAGACGCGGATGATCGTGCTGAACTCACCGCACAATCCCACCGGCACCGTGCTCGATCGCGTCGATCTCACCGCCATTGCCGAGTTGGCATGCGAACACGATCTGTTGGTTCTCACCGACGAGGTCTACGAGCATCTGGTCTACGACGATGCCGAGCACATCGGTATCGCCACCCTGCCCGGAATGGCCGAGCGCACCCTGGTGGTGTCCAGCGCGGCCAAGACGTTCAGTGTCACCGGATGGAAGATCGGCTGGGTCTGTGGTCCATCCACGCTGATCGACGCGGTGTTGGCTGCGAAACAGTTCCTGACCTTCGTCGGGGGCGGACCGTTCCAGCCGGCCGTCGCCCATGCCCTGACCCATGAATCGGCCTGGGTGCAGCAACTGCGGGCCACGCTGTCGCAGGAGCGGCTGCGGTTGTCGGCCGCGCTGACCGATGCCGGTTTCCGGACCTATCACAGCTCGGGCAGCTATTTCATCTGTGCCGATATCCGTCCGCTCGGCGCCGACGACGGGGTGGAGTTCTGTCGAGAGCTGCCGAAGCGGCTCGGGGTGGCGGCCGTTCCGGTCGGTGTTTTCGCCGACGATCCGGGCCCCTGGCGACATCTGATCCGGTTCACGTTCTGCAAGCGTCCGGAAACCCTCGACGAGGCCGTGCGCCGGTTGCGGCGCGGGTAGGGCGGATCAGGCGGCGACCGGACGAGCGCGGTCGGTGAGGAGTAGTCCGGCGATGGCGCCCAGTACGGTGCCCATGAGGTACCGCTGGATCCGCAACCACAGCGGCCGGCCGGTGAGGAAACCGGCGATGCGCCCCGCGCCGAGCACGATCAGTCCGTTCACCAGCAGCGCAACCGATATCTGCACCGCGCCCAGGCACAGGCTCTGAGCCCAGATCGGCCCACCGTCGGGTGCGACGAACTGGGGGATCAACGCCAGATACATGACGGCGATCTTCGGGTTGAGCAGATTTGTGAGCAGTCCCATGGTGAAAAGCCGACGGGCGGGGTCGGCGGGTAGCGTGGTCGGGGCGAACACCGAGGTTCCACCGGGCCGGATCGCCTGCCACGCCAGGTAGCCGAGATAGCACGCGCCGGCCAGTTTCAACGCCAGATAAAGCTGGGGAACCAGTGCGAAGATCGCGGTGATACCGGTCGCGGCCGCGGTCGAATACACCGCGAACCCGGCCGCGACACCGCTCAACGAGATCAGTCCGGCACGGCGTCCCTGGGTCACTGTCCGCGACACCAGGTACATCATGTTCGGTCCCGGCGTCAGCACCATCCCCAGTGCTGCCGCCGCCACTCCCACCACCGCCGTCGTCTCGATCACGGTTTCGATACTCGCCCGGCCGCCTTGTGTTCGTCTCGGTCCACTTCGCGAGTGCCGGCCCGGCCCCAGAGGCTCCCGGGGCGCGGAATGCATCGGTGTGTCGGAGGGTTCGGCAACAATGGGGAACGGCAGAGGAGGAGTTCTCGTGGTAGATGGCCCGCTGATCGTACAAAGCGATAAGACGCTGTTGCTCGAGGTCGACCATGAACTGGCCGATGTCGCCCGGCAGGCCATCGCCCCGTTCGCGGAACTGGAACGGGCGCCCGAGCATGTGCACACCTACCGGATCACGCCGCTGGCGTTGTGGAACGCCCGGGCGGCGGGGCACGACGCCGAGCAGGTGGTGGACGCACTGGTCAGCTATTCGCGGTACGCGGTGCCGCAGCCGTTGCTGGTGGACATCGTCGACACCATGGCCCGCTACGGCCGGCTGCAGTTGGTGAAACATCCCGCGCACGGTCTCACCCTGGTCGGTTTGGATCGGGCGGTTCTGGAGGAGGTACTGCGGCACAAGAAGGTCGCGCCCATGCTCGGCGCCCGGATCGATGACGACACCGTCGTGGTGCACCCGTCCGAACGGGGTCATATCAAACAGCTATTGCTCAAGATCGGCTGGCCCGTCGAGGACCTGGCCGGTTATGTGGACGGTGAGGCGCATCCCATCGAGCTCGACTACGCGGGTGGCCACTGGCGGTTGCGCGATTACCAGGAGATGGCCGCCGACTCGTTCTGGGCCGGTGGATCCGGGGTGGTGGTGCTGCCGTGTGGCGCGGGAAAGACGATGGTCGGGGCGGCGGCCATGGCCAAGGCGAAGGCCACCACGTTGATCCTGGTCACCAATACCGTCGCCGGGCGGCAGTGGCGCCGGGAACTGCTGGCCCGCACCTCGCTGACCGAGGACGAGATCGGGGAGTACTCCGGCGATCGCAAGGAGATCCGCCCGGTCACCATCGCCACCTACCAGGTGATCACCCGACGCACCAAGGGTGAGTACCGGCATCTGGAGCTCTTCGACAGCCGGGACTGGGGTCTGGTGATCTACGACGAGGTGCATCTGCTGCCCGCGCCGGTATTCCGGATGACGGCCGATCTACAGTCCCGGCGCCGGCTCGGACTCACCGCGACCCTGGTTCGCGAGGACGGCCGCGAGGGCGATGTGTTCTCGCTGATCGGCCCCAAACGCTACGACGCGCCGTGGAAGGACATCGAGGCACAAGGGTGGATAGCACCCGCGGAATGTATCGAGGTGCGGGTCACGCTCACCGATGCCGAGCGGATGGCATATGCGACCGCGGAACCGGAGGAGCGGTACAAGCTGTGCTCCACCGCGCGCACCAAGATCGCCGTGGTGGAATCCATCCTGGCCCGGCACCCGGACGCGCCGACCCTGGTGATCGGCGCGTATCTGGAACAGTTGGAGGAGTTGGGCGTGGCCCTCGACGCCCCGGTGATTCAGGGCTCCACCAGGAACAAGGAACGCGAAGCGCTTTTCGACGCCTTCCGTCGAGGTGAGATTCCGGTGCTGGTGGTGAGCAAGGTGGCCAACTTCTCCATCGATCTGCCGGAGGCGTCGGTGGCGGTACAGGTATCGGGCACCTTCGGTTCCCGGCAGGAGGAGGCCCAGCGGCTCGGCCGGTTGCTGCGACCCAAATACGACGGCGGACAGGCACATTTCTATTCCGTTGTCGCCCGCGACACCCTCGACACCGAGTACGCCGCCCATCGGCAGCGGTTTCTCGCCGAGCAGGGCTACGCGTATCGCATCACCGATGCGGACGACCTTCTGGGACCGACCATCGGTTCGGACTGAACGACGGCCGGTCAGTCGAGGAGAGCGACCGAGGAGATGCGGTGCAGGGTGAACTGCCGCACCGTACCGGTCACCGGGTCCATGGCGTCGAGTTGGCCGTGGCCCACCCGGACCGGTTCGACCACTCGCTGAATGGCCACCCCGCGAGCGTCCACATAGCCGATGTTCACCGATCGGCGGCCCCGGACCGCCAATTGCAGCAGCGCCAGGGTCGCGGCCGCCCCGGTCCGGGTGCCATCGGTGCGCACCGTCCGTCCACCCGTCGCGCTCGCGGCGCGTTCCCCCGCCCGTAGTTCGGCGACCAGGAGTTGTAGTTGTTCGGTGCTCGGGGGAGCCGGACGGTAGGGCTGCCGCGTCGGTTGGCGCACGGTGATCCGGGCGCCGCGCCCGCGCAGATCCACGATCATTCCGGCCGCGTCCTCCCCGGCCGGTGTGAAACCGGCCGTCCGGAGCCGCTCCAGCAATTCGCCCAGCGGGGCCTGCGATATGGCGACGGTCGGCGCGATACCGCGCAGGGCGAGATCCTCGGCCACGGGTGAGGCCAGGACCTGGGCCAGGAGGGTCGCATCGTCACTGCGCACGAATGACTGCGCCATACCGGCCCGCAGCCGGCCGTGGCGGCGGGCCACATCGTCGATCAGATAGGACAAGGTCTGCGGTACGGGGGTGCGGGAATGCCTATCGAACAGGGCGTGCAGTTCGGCCGCGGTCAGACCGGTGTCGAGGGCCCGGCGCACCGAGTTCTCGCCGATCCGGTAGACCGTCGCGGCGCCGGCCGATTCCACATCGGCCACCAGTTCGATCCGCTGCTGGAGTTCGGCGGTGAGCGGTCCGGGGGCGATCACCGTCAGATCCGCCTGCACCAACACATGGTCGACGGGGTCGGGGAGCGCGGTTTCCATGGCGGCCTCGGCCGCGGCGACATTGTCCGGCGCATCGTGCAGTAGCGCCCGCCCCGGTGCGCTGAGGGCGCCCCGGCCGACGAGACCCAGGGCGGCTGCTTCGTTCAGGGTGTGCTCCACCACCTCACGGCGGTAGTGCCTGCGTCGCCGCGGGGCGCGCCAGGCCAGCACCCGGGAGATATCGGCGGGGTCGAGTTCGGTGCCGGCGGGGTATTCGGCCAGGACATCGAGGATCGCGTGTCGGTCGCGGACGGCATGCGGCACCCGAAGTTCGGCGGCCAGCGCCGCCAGCGGTTTGTCGTTGGCGTCGCGCATACCGATCATCCACGGACACCGGTCCAGGTCGAGCCAGGCCGTCGCGAGCTGAGTCCAGCGGTGCGCGGTCGACGCCGCCTGCCAGGCATCCGCCGTGGGGGTCGGCGCCCAGAAATCGTCGGTGCTGTCGAGGGCGGGCGCCGGGTCCGGCAGACCTCTGCCGATCAGTTTCGCCGCGGCGAGCAGTTCCACCAACAGGGCGGCGCGTGACTCGTCGATCCCCGCCGCCTTGGCCACCCGACGTAATTCTCGGACACCGAGCCCACCGGCCCGTAGGGCCGGCGCGGGAGCCTGGCCCAGCACATCGATGATCGCGGCGCAGTGTCGCAGCAGTTCCCCGACCTCACCGGCCGCGGTGCCGTTCACCTCGGCCTCGGTGTGGCCGACCGGTACGGGTTCGGGCGGGGTGAGGACATGGGGGTCGATGACCGGTTCGTGACGCAGCACCTGACCGACTGTGCGGGGCAGCTCCACGGTTTCGTCGTCGATCCGATGCAGCAGCCGTCGGGCCAGCAGCCGCTGGACCGGACGCTCCGGTGGGGTCTCCGGCGCGGCGTCGCGGGTGCGACCACGTGGACCGTTGGTCGCCAACTTGTCCAATAGCGCGCGTTCGGCCGGGGCCAGTTCGGTGAGAGCGGCCGTCACCTCCGGCTCGGTGAGTTCGTCGGGAAGTTCGGTGGCGCTGCCCATCGGCCACGGCAGCGCCTCGGCGACCGTGGACACCGGACGCAATCCGCTGTCACCGTCGCACCAGAGCAGAGCTCGGTCGGTCAATCGGTCCAGGGCGGCATCCACGGCCGCGGCCCGGGCCCGATCGCGCAGCTCCTTCTTCAATTCCTGACGGGTCGGGGCCGCGGCTCCGGCGGAGGTCCGAACGGCCAGGATCTCGATAATGGCGAATTCGAGGGTGTCGAGGTCCTCGGCGGCGCGTAGGACGGAGGCCCGTTGTTCGGCCCGAGCGGCGAGCACCGCCATCGAGGACGGCAGGGGCACCGCCAGATCGGGCCGGCGCTCGAGCAAGGTCACCAGCTGTGCGTCGGTTCGGCCGCCGAGCCAGGCGGCCAGAGAGTCGGTCCCGGTCATCCGATCCAGACTACGTGGCCGCCACCGCATGGGCGGCGGTCGTTGACATGCCAGAATGACCCCGTGGTGAACAAATCGAAGAAACGCTATGTCGACAATGGCTGGCCCGAGGTGGCCGATGGTGAGCACGCGGTCACCGAGTTGTCGTCGACCCGATCCGGCAACCTCTCTCCCTTCGGCGAGGAGACCGAATTCCCGCTCGATGCCGAGCAGTTGCCGTACCTGCACCCGCGTACGGTCGTCAACCGCTGAGAAGCGTGCGATGACGCCGCTCGGCGGCGGTGTGAGTCGGGGCCCCTCGGGCCTCGACCACCGGGTGGGATATCTGTGGAGGTGTGTCCGAATCCGTCCATATGGCGAAAGAGCCCCGCATCGATGATGCGGGGCTCTTGTCGTGATTTCGAGAGCGGGCGGTTCAGGAAGGAAGCAGGCCCTTGTTGGCCTGGAAGAAGTCGACGACCGCCGGATCGAGCTGGGTGTTGTTCGCCTTGACGGCGTTGAAGAGGTCGAGGGCCGGCTGCGGGATCTGGATGCCCTGGGCCTGGACCGCGGCGACAGCGCGGTCGACAGCGGCATAGACTTCCTGGCTTTCGGTGGCCGGGGCCTGCTGCTGCTGTTGCTGCGGGGCGGCCTGGGTCTGCTGCTGGGGAGCGGCGGCCTGCGGCCGCGGGGTGTTCCGCTCCACGAGTTTGGTCTCGGGGGCTTCCCGGGGGGTGGCGCTGCTGGTCAGGCCCAGCTTGGAGGAGCAGCCCGGCCAGGCACCCCAACCCTGCGAGGCGAGAACTCGTTCGGCCACTGCGATCTGCTGTTCGCGGGTGGCCTGGTTGGCGGTCGGGGCGAATTCGCCGCCACCGTGGGCTCGCCAGGTGCTCGGCGAGAACTGCAGGCCGCCCTGGTAGCCGTTGCCGGTGTTGATGGCCCAGTTGCCCCCGGCTTCACACTGCGCGAGTCGATCCCAGTCGGAGTCGGGTGCCGCGCTGGCGTTACCAGCGAGGGTCACACCGGCGGTGCCGATCATGGCGCCGGTGACGGCGACCTTGGCCACGGTGCGACCGGTGGTGGTTGGCTTGCGATGGCGTCCACTCATGTCGGGTTCGTCTTCCTCTCGTACGCACCTGCGAGGTAGTTCGTTCGGGTTCGGACTGAGAGGGTGCCCGTCCCGCCCTCGCCCCTCGTTCCGTTTGGGATCCGGTACCCGCGGGGCGAGGCTCGGTGCGGCGGGCCGGTGGGCCGGGTGTCCCGGCTGGCTAAGACGGTACGACGAACGTCGCGAAAAATCACTATTTGGTAACCGGTGTGTGCGGATGGGTTGCGGGCCGATCTCGAGGAGCCGCATTTGCTTCTGTGCAGCTAGTGGCGATATAGCCGGCATGACGGGGCTCACAGGTCGCTTCGTTATCGGGTTGTTATGTGATAAGGATCACAGTCGTATTTCGGGTGTCGGAGCGTGGGTAACCCTGCCCTATCGACCGCTTCGCGCGATATGGCCGCTTCGCTCGGTCACCGGACCCGACGGCCGGAACGCAGCGTGAAGATCAACGCCATGACGAAGCCCACCGGTGCCAACATTGCGCCCAGGTACAGCCACAGACCCGGCTCCGTGTCCGTGATGACCGGGGTGAGAAAGATCGCGACGATCGCCAGTAACCCCAGCGTGAACAGTCCGAGAGCGAGATACAGCAGCCAATTGCCCGAGGATCGGGGTCGGGGAGACGATGATCCGGAATGCGGCGGTTCGGCGGGATTGCTCATCGCTCGACGGTAAAACTGATGTGCTGGCGCCGAGCGCACCGGGGTAGACTCTTGTGCAACACGCGTCCTGCATACCTGTGGGGCGCGTTCTTTACGAGTAGTTGCGGGCTCTACCGTAGGCTCCGGCCGGGTGGTGCCCCACGGACTGGTGTGCCCGCGGCGCCACGCTTCGGGTTCCGGATAAACGAACGGGTGAGCACAGTGCCAACCGGCAGGGTGAAGTGGTACGACGTGGAAAAGGGCTTCGGCTTCCTTTCCCAGGACGAGGGTGAGGACGTGTATGTCCGCTCGTCCGCGTTGCCGCAGGGTATCGATTCCCTGAAGCCCGGCCAGCGCGTGGAGTTCGGGATGGCCGCGGGGCGTCGCGGGCCACAGGCGCTGAGCCTGAAACTCCTGGAGACGCCGCCGTCGTTGCGGCAGAATCAGGAACGCCATGCGCGTAAGGAGCCCGTCCGCAAACACACACCGGACGAGCTGCACGGCATGGTGGAGGACATGATCACCCTGCTGGAGGCGAAGGTTCAGCCCGATCTACGTAAGGGCCGTTACCCCGATCGCAAGACCGCGCAGCGCATCTCCGAGGTGGTCCGCGCCGTGGCGCGCGAACTCGATCGCTGAGTCCGCTCCCACCCGCACCGCTTTCGGCGGTGCGGGTCGAGCCCTCGTGACCCGGGATTCATCAAGCGGTCTTGATCGACCACACCGCATGCGGGACGGTGAACTCCCGACCGGTCTCATCGATTGCGAGGATGGGCAACTGCAGCTCCACTCCGATCAACCGCAGGTCCGGCTCGGGTCGGGATTGCACGGTGATGGCGCGGGTGCCCTCCGGAAATGCGGTGTGATCGATCGCACGGCCGATCTCGTCACCGGACGGCAACACGTAGATCTGTTGCATCTGCCACGGCGCGTCCACCACCTGATCCGGTAGCGACAGTTGCAGCGGATACTCGGCGGGGACCTCGAGCGATACCGTCTCACCGTAGCGGCAGTCCTGCATCTGCACCGTGCAGTACATGAACGGCGGCACCGTCACCGTGGTGCCGTGGGCATATGCGGTGATCTCGGGATCATGCGGCTCGGCATTGCGTACCTGCGCCCACACCACACCCACGGTGGCGGCCACGAGAACCAGGAACCCGGCCGTGATCAGCGCGACGGTCGTGCGGACGTTGTATGTGCTCACCGGATGGAATCTCCTCGGGGAATGTCGGATAGCGGCACGGTTATTTCCTGTTCCGCGTGCTGGGGACGGTTGCCACCCAGCCCGGGCAGCAGGGAGTGGCCGCGATAGCTCAGCACACTCTGGACCAGGCCGAGTACGAGTACCGCGCCGACCACCGCGAAACCTTTCCAGTAGTCGGTGGGCAACAGCACCCCGGCCGCACCACCGATCACCCAACTGAGTTGCAGCACCGTCTCCGACCGGCCGAAACCGGACGCAATCGACTCCGGTGGCAGATCATCCTGAATGGCCGCGTCCAGGGAGACCTTTGCCAATGCGCTCGCTCCCGCGGCGACCAGGGCGGCCACTGCCGCGCCGAACAAACTGTCTGCGAATATCGCGAACAGCGTCACGACCGTGCATCCGGCCGTGCAGTTGAGCACGATCAGGGCGGGCCGGCCCAGTTTCAGGCGGGCGCCGGTGGCGTTTCCGGCGAAGTTGCCGATGGCGGCCGCCGCGCCGACCAATCCGAGCATGGCGGCCTGTTGGACCGGGCGATGTTCGGTGGCCTTGGCGACAAACGCCACATAGAAGGTCAAAAACCCGGTCAGTACCCGGATGGCGCTGTTACCCCACAGACCGGTGACCACCTCCCGGCCCAACGGTTGTCGGCGTTTGCGCGGCGGTACGGTGGTTTCCCGTTCCCGGCTCAACACCTCGGTATGTGGATCGTGCGCGTGGTAGCCGAGGGTGGCAGGAACCTCGCCCTCGGTGACCTCCACCCAGCGGGGGATGCGCAGGCTCAGATAGGTCCCGCCGACGGCGATCACCACCGCCAGACACAATGCGCCCCCCGAACCGAACAGCGCGGCCGCCGCACCGGCCACACCCCCGGCGCCGAGAGTGCCGCCGACCAGACCGAATACCGTCAGGCGGGAGTTGGTGCGAACCAGATCGATACCCGGCGGCAGCACCCGGGGGGTCACCGCGCTCTTGAGCACGGCGAACGATTTGCTGAGCACCATCATGCACAGGGCCAGTGGGTACAACGCCCAGCTGTCGAAATCGATGAGCAATACCACCGCCACCACCGCCCGCAGTGCGAAGGAGGACGCCAGGGCGAGTCGGCGGCCCCGCTGCAGGCGGTCCAGCATCGGGCCGATGAGCGGGGCGATCACCGCGAACGGGGCAATGGTGATCAGCAGATACAGCGCGACCTTGGTTTTGCTCTCGGCGGTGGCACTGGCGAAGAACAGGGTATTGGCCAGGGCCACCGCGATCGCCGCATCGAGGGCGAAATTCGCCATGGTGGCGTAGGTCAGCGCGGTGAGTCCGGATTTGTCGGCGCCGTCGGCCTTGGCCGCTCGTTGGAAGGTGGCAATGCCCTTCTCGGTGAGTTCCCGGCCCCGCATGGCGGCGACCCGGGTGACGGTGAGTTTGCGCGGGATGCGGCGCGCACCGGGGGAATCGACACGGGTGGGCGACCCGACCGTCTCGTACGGTCGGGTCGGCGGGGCGCCGGTCGGGTCGTCGGCGGGCGGATCGTTGTAGTGGCCACGGCCGGCGGAATCGGTGCGGGAGTCTCGAGGGGGGAGATCGGTTGATCGTCCGGTGCGCGCCGCCGGCGGATCGTCCGCGGCGGAGGCGCCGAAGAGTCGGGCGAATCTGCCGGGTCGCCGCGCGATATTGCGCTGCTCGGCTGCGGGGTCCGGTTGCGAGTTCCGGTCGTGAGCGTATCGGCCCTGTTCGTACTCGGCTCGGCCCTGTTCGTACTCGGCGATGGGTAGACGACGGGTGCGCGGCGGTCCCGGGCGATCGGGGTCGGCGTCCCGGTTGCGCCGGGGCACGTTCGGCGGCGGGTAGCGGTCGTATCCCGGATGCCGCTGCGATGGCGGATACTCGGCGGCGTCCCACCGACCGCGATCGGAACCGGAGGGCTCGCGGGGAGTGGTCACACCCTCAATTCTGTCCTACGCGCGGTAACGCGGGATTACACCCTGCCCGAGCCGCCGGCCGCGATGACGCATCTCGTGCCCGGCATCGCGCGCGGCGGTTCACGCCGGTACGAAACGGACCTCGAAAATCGTCGGCCAATACTTTCCGGTGAGCAGGAAACGGTCGGTACCGGGGATCTGGGCGATTCCGTTGAGGACATCGGTGCGCGCCCGTTCCGTGGCGGGGAGCAGACCACTCGCATCGATATCGGCCAGTACACGGCCGGTATCGGGATCGATGCGCAGGATCCGGTCGGTCGGCCAGACATTGGCGTAGACCGAGCCGTCGTCCGCGCACTCCAACTCGTTCAACCGTGCAGAGTCGTGGTCGGTCAGGGTGACCGAGCCGGTTACCGCGAAACTGTCCGGATCGCGGAAGGTGAGGGTGGCCGAACCATCGCTCATGACCAGTCGCCCCGCCCGGGTGCACAGCCCCCAGCCCTCGCCCTCGTAACGGACACGGGCGCGTTCGACCAGCGTCTTCGGATCGCGGGCGTAGGCCACGCCCTCGGTCCAGGTGAGTTGCCAGAGCGTATCGCCCGCCCGGGTCACGCCCTCACCGAAATACGGATCGGTCAGCTCGACGCGAGCCAGTTCGGCGCCGGTGGGGCGATCGATGGCGCGCACACCGGAGTGACCCGTCATACCGGTGCTCTCGTACAGCACATCGCCGGCGATTTCCAGGCCCTGTGTGAATGCCGTCCGGTCGTGTGGATAAGTGTGCAGTACCTGCACGGTCAGCCGTGGTGACCGGCTTTCGACATCGCCGCATGCGGCCGTTCCGAGCAAAAAAATCAATCCCGCGACGGCCCACGCACGGCGATTGCGCCTCATGCGGCAAAATATAGCCTGTGAGCGCAGTACCTGTTTCGGACTCCGGTGTGCGGCCGATATTGGTTGAGGCCGTGGACCTGGCCCGCCGTGCGCTCCTGGAGCTGGAGCCGGCCGGGGTCGGGGAGTATCTCGGTGTCACGGGTGAGGACGAGTACTCGGCCACCCATCGGTTCGCGGCCACATTGCCCGGTTATCGCGGATGGCAGTGGGCGGTGGTGGTCGCGGCGCCGACGGATGCCGACCATGCCACGGTCAGCGAATCCGCCCTGCTTCCCGGCCCCGACGCGTTGATCGCACCGGAGTTCGTGCCGTGGGAGCAGCGAATCCGGCCCGGGGACCTCGCTCCCGGTGATCTGCTGGCCCCGCCGCCGAACGATCCGCGGTTGGTGCCCGGTTACACCGCGACCGGTGATCCGGAGGTGGACGAGGTCGCCTACGAGGTCGGTCTCGGCCGCAGGCAGGTGCTGAGTCCGGAGGGTCGCGCGGAAGCCGCCGAACGCTGGTACGCCGAGTACGGTCCGGATACCGAGATGGCCCGGGCGGCATCCGGCACCTGCGGCACCTGTGGTTTCTACCTACCGTTGGCCGGTGCGTTGCGGGCCGCGTTCGGGGTTTGCGCCAATGCCATGGGCGCCGATGGGCACGTGGTTCATGCCGAGTACGGGTGTGGCGCGCATTCGGATACTCCTCCGCCCGCCGGTTCGGGGTCGCCGTTGTACGAGGCATACGACGATGCGGCAATCGAGGTGATCCCCACCGATACGTTGCGGGCCGAGCGGCGGGCGCAGGACGACGAGGCGAGCGAGTCGGCCGCCGAGCAGGGCGAGGCCGTGTCCGGAGCCGAGTCGGCGGAGGCCACACCCGAGACCGAGTCGAGGTCGGATGTCGAACCGACCATCGCCGCGCCGGAGGAAGCGACCGGGACCGCCGGGGAGGCGAGTGCCGGGGGGCCCACCGGGGCGGAGCGGGACGACACCGCGTCCGCCGGTGAGGATTCGGATCGGAGCCCGGTTACGCCCGAATCATCGGAGACGGCCTGAGCGAGCGATCCGACTCGGACATATCGGCCGGGCCGGATGCCTTCGATGCCTCCGACGGGACGGGAATACCCGATCCCTTCGATACGGCGCGGCTGCGGGCCGCGGTGCTCACGGCATGGCGGGACTCGCCGACCCGGTTGCGGGAGGACGCGGCCGCCGAGGCGGATCTGGTGCGGGCCGGATATCGGGATCGGTTGCTCACCGAGTTGGCGCAGAACGCCGCCGATGCGGCCACCGCGGCCGGGGTGCCCGGACGGTTGGCGATCCGGTTCGACGGACGGATGCTGTCGGTGTCGAACACCGGCGCGCCCCTGAGCCGCTCCGGGGTGCATGCGCTGACCGCACTACGCGCTTCCGGGAAAAGCGATACGTCCGGCGCTGTCGGTCGATTCGGGGTGGGGTTCACCGCGGTGCTCACCGTGAGCGACGAGATCGAATTACGTTCCACCAGCGGGTCGCTGTGTTTCTCGCGCAACCGCACTCGGCAGACACTGCGTCGAGCGGGGATATCGGTTCCGGAGGGTTCGGCCGCCGCGAATTTCGCGCCACCCGTATTGCGGCTGGCCTGGCCGGTTTCGACGGAACCGGCCCCCGGCGCCGATACCGAGGTGGTGTTGCGCCTACGGGACGAGGTGGATGTCGAACAACTGTCGGCGGCCATGCGTCGGGAGGCGGTCGACCTACTGCTGGAACTGCCCGCGCTGCACAGTATTCGGATCGGTGCGGAGGAACTGGTCGCCCATACGCGGGGCCTGGGTACCTCCGGCGTGAGCGAACTACGGATCAGCGGCTTCGGGTCCGAGCGCATATGGTGGCAGTTCCGCACGGCGCGTGCGCGATGGCTGCTCCCCGTACGTGACGGTGCGCCGGTGTCGGCGGCCCCGGATGTGTTGCGGGCCCCGACCCGTTCCGACGAGGAGCTGTCCCTACCCGCGCTACTGGTCGCCGATATTTCGATGCAGCCGGATCGTCGTCGCCTGTTGCCCGGTGCCCGGATCGACGAGATCGTTGCGGGATACGCCGATTTCGCGCGGGCGTTACCACCGGAGGATCGGCTTGTGCTGGTCCCGACGCCCGGTTTCGCGCGCGGCGAGGTCGATGGACTGTTGCGGGAGGCCATCGTTCGGGAGTTGCGGGAAAAGTCGTGGCTGCCGGTTATGGTGGACGAATCCGACGACGCGGCGACCGGTATCGACCGTGCCGAGCCAACGGTGGAGTCGGCAGCGGGCAGGCGCGGTACCGTGCGGTACGGGACGTCCGTTCCGACCCGGGCGAGTGTATTTCCCGATCTCACCGAGGAACTGGCCGAACTGCTCGTCGGTGTGGTCGGTCCCCTGGTGCCGCCGAGTCTGTCCGGGCGTCGGTACGCCGAGGCGTTGTCGGTGCTCGACGTGCATCGTCTCGGGCCGGCTCGGATCGCCGAATTGTCCGGCGGGCTCGATCGGCCGCCGCGCTGGTGGTATGCGCTGTATGCCGCGTTGGAGCCCTTCGCCGTCGACCGGCTCGCGGTCGAGGAACTGGGCGCCCTCGCGGTTCCGTTGGCCGACGGCCGGGTGGTCACCGGTCCGCGCACGGTGGTGCTCGACGATCGACTGCGCGAGCCGGTTCCGGTGCGCTGGGCGCGGTTGGTGCACCCCGAGGCGGCGCATCCGCTCCTGGCCCGGTTGGGTGCCCGGCAGGCTACGGCCGCGGAACTGCTGTCCGATCCCGGTCTGCGGGTCGAACTGACCGATCGACCGGGGGACCCCGAGACGATGGACGCGGTTTTGCGCCTGGCGGCCTCGGTCGAGACCGACGCGCTGCCCGACTGGCTGGGCCTGCTCGAAATACCCGACGACACCGGTGAACTCCGACCGGCCGATGAGCTGTTGTTGCCGGGCGCTCCGTTGGCCGAACTGCTCGTATCGGATTCGCCCTTGGGTATGGTGGCGGCCGATATCGTCGACCGGTACGGTGCGGACGCACTGCGTGCGATCGGGGTCGGCTGGGATTTCGGGATCGTCTCCGAAACGGATCCGACCGGTCCCGACCATCATCTCGACGACGAGGAAACGTGGTGGGCCGGTCTGACCGAGGACCCGCCGGAACTGGTCGCGGTTCGGGATCTGGATCTGGTGGACGACGCCGCGTGGCCGGAGGCGTTGTGGCGGTTGCTGTCCGAGGAGCGCACCCGGGCCTTGCTCGCGGACCGGGATGGTTATACGGCCTGGTGGTTGCGCCGATATGCCCGCATCGATGGTATCCCGCTGGGCCGGTATCGCCATCCCGGAGACGTCGAGTTCGCCGGACTGCTCCCGGAACTGCCGATCACCGGGCTGTCGCGCGCGGACCTCGATGTGCTGCGGGCGAGTCTGGCCGATCCACGGGATATTGATACCGAGTTGGCCACCGCCCTGCTCACCGCGCTCGCCGACCCCGCGAGAACGCCGTCCCCCGAGACCGTTTCGCTGGTGCACGCCCGGCTGGCCGCGGTGGTGTCGCAGCTGGATCTCACCGCTGTCGACCCGCCCGATCGGGTGCGGGCACTATCGGGTGCGGTGATCGACGCGGCGGATGCGCTGGTACTGGACCGGCCGTGTTTCGGTCTCGCGGTGCCGCCCGATCGGTTGGTGGTGGGCGATCCGGATTCCGCCGCCGAATTGGCCACCCTATTGGATCTGCCGCTGGTCTCGGAGAGCGTAACCGTGGAAATTCTCGACGCCGGTTACGAAACCACCTGGTCGGATGAGCCATTGGGTGTCGTGCTGCGCCGAATGTTCGCCCTACCGGCACCGGACGGGCCTCTGGTGGTGCACGACGACCTGCGGGTGCGGCTACACGGTGCGGTGCAGCGCACGGTATCGGTGCCGTGGTGGCAGGACAGCGCGACCACACATCTGCGGCGTCCGCGTCCGGAGGGTTGAGCGGCGCGGATACCGCTAGGTATTGGCCTCCGCGTGCTGCATCAGTGTCTCGCCGAGCAGGTCCAATTGGCCACGCACACTTTCGCTGTCGTTGTCCACCAGCCAGCGCAGCACCAGCCCATCGATCACATTGAGGGTGAAGCGCGACAGGGTGCGCACCGGTACCGTCCAACGACAGTCGGTGGCGACGCGAGCATGCTCGAGGATGTCGGCGACCGTGGAATCGTTGAATGTGTACTGTTCTCGCGCGATGGCGAGTTTCGCGGGTGTCTGTTCCCCTTCGCGCAGGGCGTAGGTGGTGGTCTCGTAGGTGAGCAGCTGTCGCTCCGGGGTGGCCTCCACATTGAGCCACATCAGTTCCAGTCCCGCGCGCACCAGTTCGCGCAGGGCGTCGAGGCCGGTGCCGGTGCTCTGCCACACGGTGTCGTTGGCATCGACGGAATCGCGCAGCTCCATCGATAACGCCTTGACCAATTCGGTCATCAGGGCGTCCTTGTTCTCGAAGCAGTAGTGCACCACTCCGAGCGAGACGCCGGCCGCCTGGGCGACGTCTCGCGTGGTCACGCCCGCGACTCCCTTTTTTTCGGCTAGGCCGATCGCGGCCTCGATAAGGTGGGCCCGTCGTTCTTCGACGCTCAATCGGGTGGACACCTGAGCGAGTTAAGCGCCCGCGGCGCGAACAGTCAATTCCCGGACCGAAATCACCGGACTGGACGATTGTCCAAATGTGTGGTTCGCTGCCCTGCAAACCGAGAGGAGGCCGTCGTGGCTGTGACGCGTAGGACAATGCTCACCCGGACGGTCGCGGGTTCCGCCGCGCTGGCAGCGGTGCCCGTGGCCGGCCCGGCTCTCGCTCCGGCCGCGTTCGGAGCGAGAGCGAACGCGGCGTCTGATGGATATCTCATCGGCGTCGGCATCTCGGATATCACCGGTCCGGCGGCCGAATGCGGAATGATGGGTTACTCCCAACTCGAGCAGACCACGGCGGGAATACATCTGCGTCCGCGGGCACGCGCGTACATCATCGTCGCGGGCGAGTCCCGGATCGTCTTCGTCGTCGCGGAGAACGGCATGATCTTCCAGTCGGTGCATCGCGGGGTGTTGCTGGAACTGGCGCGCCGGTTCGGTGATCTCTACACCGAGCAGAATGTTGTGCTCACCTCCACGCATTCCCACGCCACCTGTGGCGGGTCCAGTCACGACTACGCCTACAACCTGTCCATTCTCGGCTTCCAGCAGCAGGTGTACGACGCCGAGGTGAACGGCATAGTGGAGGCGATCGCAGCGGCCCACGCCGACCTCGCGCCGGGCGAACTCGCCCTGGGCCGCGCCGAACTACACGACGCCAGCGTCAACCGCTCGCGGGTCGCCTTCGACCGCAATCCGGACGAGGACAAACGCCATTTCCCCGACGCCATCGACCCGGCCGTCACCGCCCTGTCGCTGAGCAGGGGCGGCAAACCGGTCGGCGTGATCACCTGGTTCGCCACGCACAACACGTCCATGACCAACCAGAACCGGCTGATCAGTTCGGACAACAAGGGTTTCGCATCGTTCAGTTTCGAACACACCGAATACGGCGTGCGATACCTGGACGGCGCGCCGGATTTCGTCGCGGCCTTTGCGCAGACCAATGCCGGGGACATGTCGCCGAATCTGAATCTGCGGCCCGGATCCGGCCCCACCGAGGACGAATTCGAGAACACCCGCATCATCGGCGAACGGCAGTATCGAGCGGCGAAGAACGCGGTGGCCGCGGCCCGGTCCATCTCCGGCCCCGTCGACGCCATGCTCTGCTACATCGATCTCGCCGATATCGCGGTCGACGGCCGCTTCACCCCCGACGGCCAACCCAAGCGCACCGCGCCCGCCGCCGCCGGGGTCTCGCTGGTCGCCGGGAGTGTCGAGGACGGCCCCGGCCTGCCGGGCGGCCCGATTCCGGAGGGAGTGCGCAACCCCTTCCTGGAAGAGCTGGGTGATCCTCGCAGACCCGCACCCACCTGGTTGGCCGATGCCCAGGCGCCGAAGGCGATCGCCGCGCCGCTCGGATTGCTGCCGCCGGTGCCCTGGGTGCCAAATGTGCTGCCGATCCAATTGGTTCGGATCGGTGAACTGTATCTGGCGGCGGCGGGCGGAGAATTCACCATAGTGTCCGGACTGCGGATTCGGCGCGCCGTCGCGCAGGCACTGGGTGTTTCCTTGGAACAGGTGCTCATGCAGGGCTATGCGAACGCCTACCACGAGTACGTGACCACACCGGAGGAATACGACGCCCAACAGTACGAGGGGGCCTCGACCCTGTTCGGGCGGTACACGCTCTGCGCCTACCAGCAGGAATTCACCAGGCTGGCCACCGCGTTCGCCGCCCGGCAACGGATCGAGCGTGGCCCGGCCCCGCGAGATGTCTCCGCGCTGCAGCCGAATTTCGTCCCTGCTCCCGGACCCGACACCGCCCCTGCCGGGCTCGCGTTCGGCGCTGTCTCGGTCCAGCCGGCGCCTGCCTATCCCCGGGGCGCCCGGGCCGAGGTCGAATTCGTTTCGGCCCACCCCAAGCACAATCCGCGGCGGGGCGGGACCTTCCTCGAGGTACAGCGGCGCACCGCCTCCGGCGAATGGGTGCGTGTCGCCAACGAAGGGGAATGGGCGGTGCGCTACCACTGGCGCAAAGAAGGGATCGCCGGATCGTTCGCCCGGTTCACCTGGGATATCCCGCACAATGCCGAGCCGGGTCGCTATCGCTTCCAACACTTCGCCGACCGGTTGGCGCCGGAGGGAGGATTGGTGCCGTTCACGGGTACCAGCGCGGAATTCGATATCGCCTGACCCGGGCAGGGGCCGGCGGAGGTGGTCCGAGATGCGTCACCGCCGGACCATCCCGATATCCGCCGGTATCACAACCCGGTCTGCGCGCCCTTGTCACCGCGTCGGGCCCCTCGGCGCTGGACGAGGAATATCGTGTAGCCGAGCAACCCCACGGCCAGACCCATCAGACACAATGGTCGCGCGGATTCCCAACGATCGCCGCCGAGCCACACCACGATGGTGGCCACGGCCCACAGCGCACTCCCGATCGCGAGAACCGGGCGGGGATCGGTCAGCCGCGGGGGGATTTGCGGAACCTGTGCGGGCATCAATCCAGCCTAGATCCCGTGGCACAAGCAGGCCACATGGCCCCGATATGTCCGATTGTCGTAACGCCCCCTCGACGAGCGGTGTCCCGTATCGTTCACCACTGTGACGACCCCATCGGATGTTCGAGCACTCGCGAGTGAGGTATCACTGGCGGTGGTGCGCTTGACACGACATCTACGCGGGCGGCGTACGGATTCGCTGATCTCGCTGACCCAGCTGTCGGTGCTGGCGACCCTGCACCGCGAAGGTGCCATGACCCCCGGCGCGCTGGCCACGAAAGAACGGGTACAGCCGCCCTCGATGACCCGGGTGATCGCCTCGCTCACCGATATGGGATTGGTGGCGCGCACACCGCATCCGACCGATGGGCGACAGATCATCGTCTCGCTGTCGCCTGCCGGAGAGAAACTGCTCCTCGACGAGGCCAGCGCGCGGGAGGCCTGGATGACCGAGCAGCTGTCCCACCTGGATCAGGAACAGCTCGATGTGCTCGCCCGCGCGGTGGAGATCATGAACGGGATCGTCGCCGAATCCGAATAGGTGCTCGCGTCCTATCGCGCGTGCCGGTATCCGAAAGCCTCGTCGCTGTCCACGATTTCCCGGCCGAGGGGGAACAGGGCCAGCGGAATCAACTTGAGATTCGCCCAGGCGAACGGCAGTCCGATGATCGTGCAGGCCAGCGCGATGCTGGTACTCAGATGACCGAGCGCCAGCCACCAGCCCGCCACCACGAACCAGATGATGTTGCCGATCAGCGAACCCGCGCCCGCGCCCGGCTTCTCCACCGTGGTGCGGCCGAACGGCCACAACACATAGGCCGCATTGCGCAATGCGGCCACGCCGAAGGGGATGGTGATGATCAGAACGAAGCAGATCAGCGCTGCCAACAGATAGCCCAGCGACATCCAGAATCCCGCGAAGACCAGCCAGAGGACATTGAGGACGAATTGGATCGGCTTCACCTCTCCAGCATGCCGGGACGGCGTAGGTTACGCCAGTTTCCGCCGGGGCCACTCGGTGATGGGGTGGCCGAGCCGAGTGACCCGAGCCTCACCTTTCCCGAACCCTTCGGTGTCGATTCGCTCCGTTCGGTCCGAACCCGGGGCGGGCCCCGACTCGAGGGAGCGGGTTGGCAGGATAGCGGCCGTGGCGGTGGTTGTTGATGTGGCCGATATCGCCGATCCGCGCCTGGACGACTTTCGTGATCTGAAAGCGGCGGATCGGCGACCGGACCGTCCCGGCGGTAAGGGGTTGGTGATCGCGGAGGGGGTCGTGGTGGTGCAGCGGATGGTGGATTCGCCGTTCACCCCGCATGCCCTGCTCGGTGTGGAGAAGCGGTGGCGAGAACTGGCCGACGACCTCGCCGGGCTCGATGTGCCCTACTACCGGGCCTCGGCCGAGATGATGGCGGAGGTGGTCGGGTTCCATCTGAATCGGGGTGTGCTCGCGGTGGCGCGGCGCCCCCCGCAACCCGACCTCGAGCGGTTGCTCGACACGGCGCGGACGGTGGCCGTGCTGGAAGGTGTCAACGACCACGAGAACCTGGGATCCATCTTCCGTAACGCGGCCGGACTCGGGGTCGACGCCGTGCTCTTCGGCGACCGGTGCGCCGATCCGCTGTATCGGCGCGCGGTACGGGTGTCGATGGGGCATGTGCTGCGGGTTCCGTTCGTTCGGATACCGGACTGGCCGCACGGACTGGAGTTGCTGCGTCGCCGGGGTTTCCAACTCGTCGCGCTCACCCCCGACCCGGGTGCGCACACCTTGGCCACCGCCATGACCGGTGATCGGGTGGCGCTGTTGCTCGGCGCCGAGGGCCCCGGCCTGACCGAGGAAACCATGGTGGCGGCCGATGTGCGCGCGCGGATTCCCATGTCGCGGGGCACCGATTCGCTCAATGTGGCCACCGCCGCCGCCCTGGCCTTCTACGAGCGAACCCGGACGGCATGAGGACACGTACTCCGGTGCGCGGCGGCCATCCGAGTTACGTTTTCCCGATGAACGTATTGCCGCCCACGGGTCGTCCCGGATATCCGCCCCCGCCGGATCCGACACCGTGGGCCGCGGGGATAACCGTGACGGTACTGGTGGGGGCCTTGACCGCGGTGGCGGTGTACGCGTTCGGCGCCGCCCTGGCGCAGGTGCATCCGCTACTGTCACCGCTGGTGAATCTGATCGCGGCCGGTGGTGTCGCACCGACCGCATGGCGATGGCGCGCCGTGCCGGTGGTTCGTTGGATAGTGGCCGGCGGGGCCGCGGGGGTGTTGCTCGGCTGGGTGGCGCTGGTGTTCGGCTGAACCGCGGTTATTCGTCACCGCCGGTGGCCGGCACCGTATCGTGTCCGCGCAGCCAGGACAGCAATCCTCGACGGCCGCCGCCCGGGGTGGGGTGATCGTCGGGACCGTTGTGGTCGAGAACCGTGTCCTCGGACCGCAGGGCGAAACCACAGACCGGGATGTCGGCCGGGGACAATTCCTTCCGGGACTCCTCTCGGGACGTGGTTCGATAGCCGAAACCGAGCCATTCGCGATGGGCGGCATCGGCGAAGAGGATGGGGTCGTACGGGAGGGCCAGTGGGTCGGTTATCTCGCCGGGCCGGGGGCGGACCGGATGTTCCCCTGCCCAGTACGGGCGCTCCCAGACCAGGGGCAGTCCCTTGTTCTCCAGGATGTTCCACCGGGTCGAACTGAAGGCGCGGCGCAGCTCCCCACGTTCCCAGTGCGCGAACGCTCCCCAACCCCGTGCCGTATCGAAGGCCACCATGTACATGTGCTCGGAGGCGAGCGGGCGCACCAGCAATTCGGGCAGCCCGGTGGGCCGGGCACGAATGGCCTGCGCGGAGCACAACAGGGTGAGACCGGGATAGCAGCCGAGGAAGACCTCGTCGATATCCGGGCCCGCGTGATGGTCGAGGGTGCCCCGCGTGGTCGGTGCGATATCCAGGCCGGGGTGTAGCTGTCGGGCCAGGGCCCATGCCGCGGCCGGGTCGGGATCGGGATGGGCGCGCAGTACGGCGGCCGGATCGGGGGTATCGACATACCAGATCGACGAAACTCTGCACAGCATTTCCGGCACCTCCCGACCGCACGCGAAATAGGTGGAGCGAACAATGGGTGTGGAGCGAACAATGGGCAATACGGAGCGACTCGGCCCGATCACCGCATCGTGCGGGATCGAACCGCGCCGGTGACGCAGGAAGGAATTTATCCGCAGGCGCGAGCGGAGGGAACCATCACCTCGGTCAACGCGCCGAAAAAGTGGACGGTGGTACCGATTCGAGTGCGGAATCGGTAGGTCGGGTCAGCGGCCGGGGCCGCGTACTCCCAGCAATACGTCCTCCCACGAGGGCATCGGCGCCTTGCCGCGTTTACCGCGGGACGCGGGCTTGGTCTTGTTCGCCGGTTTCGCGGGTTGTTCGGGAGCCGTGGCCGATTCGTCCTCGGGCCCGGCGGTCTGCGGTTCGGCGGACTCGGCGGACTTGGCCGACCTACCGCCCGACGCGGCGGCGCTTTCCGTCGGGCGGCCGCTCGACTCCGCGCGGGTGTCGGTCGACGCGGTGGGGTTCGATGTCACGGCGGCGCCGCCACCGGTCGCGGGAACGGTGCTCCCGCCCGCGGCCACGGCGCGCTGCTCGTAGTAGCCCCCGACCGCGGGGTACTGCTCGGCGGCCCGGCTCACCGGGGCGCTGCGCGGCGCCGGCGCGACCTCGCGTCGGACCTCGACGGCCGGAGCGGGCTCGGGCGGTGTCTCGGGTTCGGACGGTAGTATCGTCGCGAGTCCGCGCAGGGCGCGACCGAAATCGGGATCGATCAGATCCGCGGCCGGATCATCGAGCGGGGAGACCGTACCGCCGTGCGCATCCGGCTGATAACGCCAGTGCGCGGCGATTTCGGAATGGCCGTTTCGCCATTGCAATTGGGCGACCCAGAATCCTTTTTCGTCTTTCCAGGCGTCCCATTCGGCGTTTTCCAATGTGTGGCCGCGGGCGGTGAACGCGGCGGTCACCACATCGAGAAGGATTTCGGCAGCGGGGCCGTCGGACCGGATCGGATGTGCCTTCTGGGCCAGTTCGGCGGCGCGGGCCCGTTCCAGCAGAACGGGGTAGGCGAAACGTTCGACCCGATTGGCCGGCAGACCCGATTCCGCGGTGACCTGCTCCACGGAGGCGCCGGCACGAATTCGGGCCTGGATATCGCGAGGACGCATGGTGGCTTCCGTTTCGATTTCGATCTGGCCGAATCGGGCAAGGTCACCACGGGCCGCGGCCCGTAGTTTGTCGTCGGCGGGAAGCCGGAATTTCTGGCCGTTTTCGGTGTCGACGCACACGATATGGGCGGAGTCGGGCGTCACCCCGATCACTCGAAGTTCACGCACCGTTACCTCCTCATCGCGCTTCTCGCGACACCGCCCACGTTCTGGAACAGTAGTGCACTTCTGGGATTCGTGTGGCAAGACACGCGGCATCGAAATCTACCCCGCGGCAGCACCACACCGCTAACCTGCTCTATCCCTTTGCGTACCAAGTTGTTTGCGAACAGGCAATGGGCCGCCGCGCCGGAAAGCGCGGCGGCCCATTGCCTGTCGTCGAAACCGCTGCTCGGAGGGTGTCCGTCCCGGTTCGGTTCGGAGCGGATCCGCCGAGCGGTCGGCGGAATCGATCAGGAGAGCTTCTCCACCACCCAGTCCACGCACTGTGTGAGGCGGGTTACATCGTCGGGCTCCACGGCCGGGAACATTCCGATCCGCAATTGGTTGCGGCCCAGCTTGCGATACGGCTCGGTGTCCACGATGCCGTTGGCGCGCAAAATCTTCGCCACGGCGGCGGCATCCACCGAATCGGCGAAATCGATGGTGCCGACCACCTGGGAGCGGTGCGCCGGATCGGCGACGAACGGGGTGGCGTATTCACTGGCCTCGGCCCAGCTGTACAGCCGCGACGAGGAATCCAGCGTCCGCTTGACCGCCCAGTCCAATCCGCCGTGGCCGTTCAACCATTCGATCTGATCGGCGAACAGCAGCAGCGTGGCCAGCGCGGGCGTGTTGTAGGTCTGGTCCTTGACGCTGTTGTCGATGGCGATCGGCAGCGACAGGAAATCCGGTGTCCACCGTCCGGAGTTCTTGATCTCCTCGACCCGCTCCAGAGCGGCCGGACTCATCAGTGCGATCCACAGGCCGCCGTCGGCGGCGAAGTTCTTCTGGGGCGCGAAGTAGTACACATCGGCCTCGGTGATGTCCACCGGTAGACCGCCCGCGGCCGAGGTGGCATCGATGGCGACGAGTGCGTTCTCCGAGCCCGCGGGCCGCCGCACCGGAACCGCGACACCGGTGGAGGTCTCGTTGTGCGCCCAGCCGATCAGGTCGACGGACGGATCGGACACCGGCTCGGGCGCCGAACCCGGTTCGGCGGACACCACCACGGGCTCACCGATGAATGGGTTCTTCTTGGCCACGGAAGCGAACTTCGAGCTGAACTCGCCATAGGTCAGGTGTAGCGAACGCTCGCGGATCAGGCCGAACGCGGCCGCATCCCAGAACGCGGTGGTGCCGCCGTTGCCGAGGACCACCTCGTAACCGTCGGGCAGGGAGAACAGATCGCGCAGGCCGGAACGCACACGCGCGACCACATCCTTGACCGGCTTCTGCCGGTGGCTGGTGCCGAACACCGAGGCCCCCACGTCTACCAGGGACTGCAACTGCTCCGGGCGCACCTTGGACGGGCCGCAGCCGAAACGACCGTCCGCGGGTTTGATGTCGTCGGGGATTGTCGGGAACGCACTGGTCATGGCGAACAGCGTAGTCGTGGTGTCGCTGTGCGACATACCACACTCCGACTAACGTCCGGCGGTATGAGCATTCTCTCGGCAAACCGTGGTCGGTGGGTTCGTGCTCTGTTGCCGCGGTGGCTGCGACCACAGGTGGAAGCTGTTCGCGGTGATGAGCAGCGAGAGTTGTCGGTACGTGGCATCACCGCTTCGGCAACCGTTCTCGACGTGCGGCCGCGCGGTCGGGGACCGGACTGTGTTTTCCGGGTGCGGGTTCGGGTTCCGGGGCGGCGGCCGTACGAGGCCCGGCTTCGGCAGCAGGTCCGCACGGCCGATCTGGAGCGGATGCGCCCCGGGGAGGTGATCCGCTGTCGGGTGGACCCGGATGATCCCGATCGGGTGATGCTGTACCCGCCCGGTACCGCGGCCGCCGACCGAACGGATATCGCGAAGATCCTGATGGACGGTCGCCGCGCCGAGGCCACCGTGCTGGCGGCCACACCCGTCGCGGCCGATTACTCCGGGGGTGGCGATCCGCTGTTGCGGCTGGACCTGGAACTGCGGACCTGGGACGAGCCGAAACCCTGGCGGGTACGGCTGGTGCAGTCGGTGCCGCTGGCCGCGATCGACCTGGTCGATCTGGGCGCCCACCTGAAGGTCGCGTTCTTCGCGGTCGATCACGGTGAATCGGTCGCCGTCGACTGGGCGGCCACACTACGGGAGCGCTGACCGAGTGACACCCCGGCCACCGGGCCCGCTGGAGAAAGCTGCCCCTCGGCCGTGTCCGGGTTGTCGCCGGGGCACGGCCTATCGGGCGCGCACCACCGACTCCCAGCCCGGCACGTCCTCCGGGCGACGCGGACCCGGGCCGGTGTAGACGGCGGCCGGACGCACCAGCTTGCCCAAGCGCTTCTGCTCCAGAATGTGCGCGCACCAGCCGGCGGTGCGGCCGCAGGTGAACATGGCGGGCATCATATGAGCGGGGACCTCGGCGAAGTCCAGGATGACGGCGGCCCAGAACTCGACATTGGTTTCGATGGCCCGGTCGGGGCGGCGTTCCCGCAATTCGGCCAGCGCGGCCTGTTCCAGTTCGGCGGCCACCTCGTAGCGCGGGGCGTTCAGACGGCGCGCGGTCTCGCGCAGCACCCGGGCCCGGGGGTCCTCGGCCCGGTACACCCGGTGGCCGAAGCCCATCAGCTTTTCCTTGCGGTCCAGAATGCCCTTGACCAGCGCGCGGGCCTTGCCGGTCCGTTCGACCTCTTCGATCATCGGCAGCACCCGCGCGGGGGCGCCGCCGTGCAGCGGGCCGGACATGGCGCCGATGGCGCCGGAGAGCGCGGCGGCCACATCGGCCCCGGTGGACGCGATCACCCGGGCGGTGAAGGTGGAGGCGTTCATCCCGTGCTCGGCGGCCGAGACCCAGTAGGCGTCGATGGCCTCGGTGTGTCGGGGGTCGGGATCACCTTTCCAACGGGTCATGAACCGTTCGGTGACCGTGGTGCACTCGTCGATCTTCTTTTGGGGGACCGCCGGTTGGTAGATACCACGCGCGGACTGCGCGACATAGGACAGCGCCATCACCGAGGCGCGGGCCAGATTCTCCCGCGCGGTCGCGTCGTCGATATCCAACAACGGCCGATAGCCCCAGATGGGAGCGAGCATGGCCAGCCCGGCCTGGACGTCGACCCGGACGTCACCGGTGTGCACCGGCAGGGGGAAGGGTTCCGCCGGTGGCAACCCGTGGCCGAACTCGCCGTCGACCAGCAGAGCCCAGGCGTCGCCGAAGGTCACCCGATTGAGGACCAGGTCCTCGATATCGACGCCGCGATAGCGCAGTGCGCCGCCGTCCTTGTCGGGTTCTGCGATATCGGTGGTGAACGCCACCACGCCCTCGAGGCCGCTGACGAAGTCCGAGGGCAGGGCGGTGGAGCCGGAAACCGCGGAGCTTGTGGTCATGGCAGGACTCTCCTTTCCCTGTGACTCTACCGCTTGGCTACCGGGTAGTAACGTCTGGCCCATGCGTGAGCTGGACAATTCCCGCCCGGATCTGGCCGTGATGCGGGCCGAGTACGGAGCCACCCACCTGGGAATGGGCGATCCATCCGCCGGCTGCGGCATACACGACGCCGAACTCGACGAGAGCTGGGTGGCCGGGGGATGGGAACCACTGCTGCGGCACTGGATCGAACAGGCCACCGCGGCCGGTGTCGTCGAACCCAACGCCATGGTGCTCGGCACCGTCGCCGCTTCTGGGGAGCCGAATGCGGTTCCGCGTCCGGTGACGCGCACCGTGCTGTGCAAGGGGCTCTCCCCGGAGGGGATCGTCTTCTACACCAACTACGACTCGGCCAAGGGAGCCCAACTGGCGGCGGTGCCGTATGCGTCGGCCACCTTCCTGTGGCCGCAACTGGCCCGGCAGGCACATGTTCGCGGTCGGGTCGAGCGGGTCTCCGCCGAGACCACCGCCCGTTACTGGCGGACCCGACCACGCGAGTCCCAGTTGGGTGCCTGGGCCTCTCATCAGTCCCGACCGATCGACTCCCGGGCCGATCTCGATCGGGCGTTGGCCGAGGCGCTCGTCCGATTCGGTGATGTGGACGAGATCCCGGTGCCACCGCATTGGGGCGGTTATCTGATCCGGCCCGACGAGGTGGAGTTCTGGCAAGGACGGCAGGGCCGGCTGCACAACCGTATCCAGGTGCTCATCGATGACACGGGAATGACGGTGCGCCGGTTGCAGCCCTAGACCCCGGCCCATACGGGGCATGCGCTGTTGCTGTGCACATTTGGCCTGGTCGGACGCTGCAAGGTGGGATATCGGTGATATTCGGCACGGTTATTCCCGGTGAAATCGGGGTATTCGCCGCCGGTGCGGAGTAAGGAGACGGCGCGAGGGACGCTTCGTCGGGTCGCGGAACGGTCCGTGCGGCCGCCGCGTGCCGGCGAGTCGGCCGGTCACCGTGATCTTTTCGAATTCCCGGGCAGGGTGTCCTCACTGCGTTTTTCGCGACCTCGTGAAAACTACTCATGGGTACCCCTCCTCGTCGGGGCCGGTGAAGCAGCGACTAGCGTCTCCGATAACGCACCGTGTGCCGACCGCACGCGATGCCGACGGTCATACGCCTGAGAGGGATCCTTCCGTGCCCGAGAATCACATCAATGACGCCAAGCCGGTTCTCACCTACCCGGGTGGCGAATACCCCATGACGATCGCCCAGGCCTCCGAAGGCAACGACGGTATCAACCTCGGCAAACTGCTGGCGAGCACGGGCTACACCATGTTCGATCCGGGATTCGTCAACACCGCGTCGACCAAGTCGGCCATCACCTATATCGACGGTGAGGCCGGCGTTCTCCGCTATCGCGGATACCCCATCGAACAGTTGGCGGAGCGCTCCACCTTCATCGAGGTGAGTTATCTGCTCATCTACGGCGAACTGCCGTCCCAGAGCCAGCTCGAGGAGTTCACCGACAAGATCCGTCGGCACACCCTGCTGCACGAGGATCTGAAGCGGTTCTTCGACGGCTTCCCGCGTAATGCGCACCCCATGCCGGTGCTCTCGTCCGCGGTCAACGCGCTGTCCGCGTACTACCCGGACTCGCTGGATCCGCGCGATATCGAGCAGGTCGAGCTATCCACCATCCGACTACTGGCCAAGCTACCCACCATCGCCGCGTACTCGTACAAGAAGTCCGTCGGCCAGCCGTTCCTCTACCCGGACAACTCGCTGTCGCTGGTGGAGAACTTCCTGCGCATGACGTTCGGCTTCCCGGCCGAGCCGTACCAGGTGGATCCGGAGATCGCGGCCGCGCTGGACATGTTGCTCATCCTGCACGCCGACCACGAGCAGAACTGCTCCACCTCCACCGTGCGGCTGGTCGGCTCCTCCGACGCCAATCTGTTCACCTCGGTCTCCGGTGGGATCAATGCGCTGTGGGGTCCGCTGCACGGCGGTGCCAACCAGGCCGTGCTGGAGATGCTCGACGGCATCAAGGCCAACGGTGGCGATGTCAAGGAATTCATCCGCAAGGTCAAGAACAAGGAAGACGGGGTGAAGCTGATGGGCTTCGGACACCGCGTCTACCGCAACTACGACCCGCGGGCGGCCATCGCCAAGAAACACGCCGACGCGATCCTGAGTAAACTCGGCAGCGACCCGCTGTTCGATATCGCCCAGGAGCTGGAAGAGGCCGCGCGTACCGACGACTACTTCATCGAGCGCAAGCTCTACCCGAACGTCGACTTCTACACCGGTGTGATCTACAAGGCCATGGGCTTCCCGACCCGCATGTTCACCGTGCTGTTCGCCATGGGTCGGTTGCCCGGTTGGATCGCCCACTGGCGGGAAATGCACAGCGAACCCATCAAGATCGGTCGCCCGCGTCAGGTCTACACCGGCTATGGTGCACGCGACTATGTCGAACTCGGCAACCGCTGAGCGATACCTCGAAAGGGAAATCTGCCCATGAGCAAACCGGAAATCGAATTCCAGGCCGGCCCACCGCCCACCGAATTGGTCATCAAGGACCTCGTCGTCGGTGAAGGCCCGGAAGCCGTGCCCGGTGGCACGGTCGAAGTGCATTACGTCGGTGTGGAATTCGATACCGGTAAGGAGTTCGACTCTTCCTGGAACCGTGGGGAGTCCATCACCTTCCCGCTGCGTGGGCTGATCCAGGGCTGGCAGGAGGGCATTCCGGGGATGAAGGTCGGCGGCCGACGGCAGCTGACCATTCCTCCGGAGCTCGCCTACGGTCCGGCGGGCGGAGGGCATCAGCTCTCCGGTAAGACCCTGGTCTTCGTGATCGACCTGCTCGGCGTCCGCTAGGGGCGGTCCGGGAGAACCAGGACCAATCGGACCCCACCGAGGGTGCCGTCGTCGAAGTAGGCGCGGCCTCCGTGCAATTGGGCCTGTTGTGCCACCAGTGCCAGGCCCAGCCCGGAGCCGCTCTTACCGGCGCGGCTGCCGCGGAAGAACCGCTCGAAGACCGCTTGGCGTTCTTCGAGCGGAATACCGTGTCCGTTGTCGTCCACGGAGATGACGATCGTGCCCTCGTCGGTGCGATGCGCGGAGATCAGCGCCTCGGTGGCCCCGCCGTGTTTCACGGAGTTGGCCAGGGCGTTGTCCACCGCCAGCCGTAGGCCCGCGGGTAGGCCGCGGGTCACCAACTCGGCGTCGGTATCGACGCGGACGGTCAGGCCCGGGAAATGTCGCATGGCGTCCTGGGCGGCCAGATCGCACAGTTCCACCACATCGGTGTCCACATGATCGCGTTCCCGGGTGAGATTGCCCGCGGCCAGTCGCTCCAGCGCGGTCAGGGTGGTCTCCAGACGTTCCTGACTACGCTGTAGATCGTCGAGAATCTCGGCTCGCTGTTGCTCGTTCAGATCCAGGGTGCGCAGCACCTCCAGGTCGGTGCGCATGGCGGTGAGCGGAGTGCGTAGCTCATGCGCCGAGGCGGCGGCGAAATCGCGGGCGGTTTCCAACGCGGCCGCGGTTTCGGTGCGGGCCTGTTCCACCCGCCGCAGCATGTCGTTCACCGCCTGGGCCAACTGCTCGGCCTCCAGTACCCCTGAGCCGTCCACCGGTTCGAGCGGGCTGTTCGGGTCGTCGTAGCCGGTGCCGGCCCCCACCTGGCGGGTCAGGTCGACGATCGGCCGCACCGCCCGTCCGCCGAACAACCACCCCAGTCCCGCCGAGGCCGCGATGGCCAGTCCGGCCCCGCCCAGCACCCATCGCTGCTGTCGGTGGGTTGCCTCGGTGGCCTCGGCGGATGGTATCCCCAGCGATACCGTCCGGCCCGGCGGTTGATTCTCCGAGGTGGTCAGCACCCGATACGGGATACCGTCGACGGTGACCGTCTTCGAGCCGGTGGGCAGCGCGGGCAGTTGGGTCGCAGTACTCGCCACCGCCGCACCATTGTCCCGAACCGTGAGCGCCATATCCCTGTTCGGCCCGACCAGATTCACCACACCGACCGCGATAACCGGGTCGATCAATACCAGCCGGGATGCGGTGAGCAGCTGCTGATCGGTTTGTTGCAGATTGTTGCGTTCGATGGCCTCCGCCACGAACGCGCTCAACAGGGTGACGATCAGCACCGCACCGGCCGCCGCCGCGCCGGCCACCCGGGTACGCAGCGAATACGATCGTCGCCCCCGGTCGGATTCGGTCGGTGAGTGGGTGCCGAGAAGCGCCGACGGGCGGGACGTGTTCACTTCGGTGCTCGCAGGACGAATCCCACCCCGCGAATGGTGTGCAGTAGCCGGGGCGTGCCGTCCGCTTCCATTTTGCGCCGAAGATAACCGACGAAAACATCCACCACATTCGTATCGGCGGCGAAATCGTAGCCCCACACCAGTTCCAACAGTCGCTCCCGACTCAATACCACCCCCGCATTGCGGGCGAGCGTGGACAGCAATTCGAATTCTCGGGTGGTCAATTCGATCTCCCGCCCCCGCACCGAGGCCCGATACCCCGCCACATCCACCGCGAGCGGACCGACCACGATACCGTCCGGCGACGCGGCGGGGGTATCGGTACGTCGGCGTAGCAGCGCCCTGATTCGGGCCACCAGCTCCGCCAGTACGAAAGGCTTGATCAGGTAGTCATCGGCCCCCGACTCCAGACCCGCGATTCGGTCGTCGACCGAACTGCGGGCGCTGAGCACGCAGATCGGCACCTCGTTGCCCAGGGCGCGCAGCGCGGTCACCACCCCCGCACCATCCAGTACGGGTAGATTCATATCCAGCACGATCGCATCCGGCGAATGCTCGGAAACCGTCCGCAACGCGGCGGCCCCGTCCCGAGCGACCAGCACCTGGAACCCGGAGAGCCGCAGCCCGCGCTCCACGGAAGCGAGCACATCATCGTCGTCGTCGACAACGAGGACGGTCGGGGCCGCGGTCTGCTCGTCGGTCACGCTCCAATTCTGCCCGTGCGCCACCGGCACCCCCACCCTTGACTCGGGGCCGTGCCCGGCTTCGGTTCCGCGCTATCGTCAGGCGGGGCCATCGGCTCGGACGTAGCCGTGGCAGGTATCCGCGACGGTGCGCAGGGTGGCAGCCAGCCCCTGGGTGCTCGGGTCGTCGTCGGCCCGGCGGGCGGTATCGGGATTCTGGTCGAGGTAGTTTTGCAGGTCGGCGCGCCGCTCCTCCACCGGCTGCTCGAACTTCACGCGCAGATCGGCCTTCAGTTCCGGATTGGAGTCCAGGATCATCGCCAGTTGGGGCGCGTGATCGTGCAATGCGGCGTCGACCTGCTCGAAGGAGCAGTCCGAGGCGAGTAGCGGTTCGGCCATTTCCAGTGGACCCGCCGCGGCGAGGGCGGGGCACAGCAGTCCGATCGCCACTACGGCCGCCGCGATACCGAACTTCCTGTTCGAGCGGGTCATCCGGTGCCTCCTTCGTTGTGCCGTGACGTATCTCGTCACGGCTGGGGGTGCGGTGTCCTGATGACTTCTTCCAGGGTGGTCAAGACGGTGGGGTCCTCGATGGTGGACGGCGGATCATACGGTTCACCCGCGGTGATCTGCCGAATGGTCTTGCGCAGAATCTTGCCGGATCTGGTCTTGGGTAGTGCGGGAACCACGACGGCGTCGTGCAGCCCGGCGATGGGACCGATCTGTTGGCGGACCCGTTGGGCCAGTTCGTCGCGCAGTGTATCGGGATCGATGGTGACCTCGGCCTTCAACACCACATAGGCGATGGGGCGTTGGCCCTTGAGCTCGTCGGGCAGGCCGATCACCGCGCATTCGGCGACGGCTTCGTGGCCCGCGACGGCGGCCTCGATACTTCCCGCGGAGAGGCGGTGACCCGCCATATTGATCACATCGTCGGTTCGTCCGAGCACGAACAGGTAGCCGTCCTCGTCGAAATACCCGGAGTCGCCGGTCATGTAGTGGCCCGGGAAGTCCGCGAGGTAGGCGCGTTGATAACCCTTCTCGTCGTGCCATAGTCCGGTGAGCGTGCCCGGGGGAAGGGGGAGGCCGATCACGATACTGCCCTCGGTATTGGCCGGCACCGGATTACCGGAGGAGTCCAGGACACGCAGCCGGAAACCGGGGACCGGCACCGAGGACGATCCGGGTTTGATCGGAAGCGGTTGCAGCCCGAGCGGATTCGCGCACACCGGCCAACCGGTCTCGGTCTGCCACCAGTGGTCGACCACCGGGCAGTCGGTGCGGCCGGCCAGCAGGGTCTCGGCCGCCCAGGTATAGGTCGCCGGGTCGAGTCGCTCACCCGCGCAGAACAGGGCGCGTAGCGAGGAAAGGTCGTATTCACGGGCCAGTGCGGCGTCCGGGTCGGCGCGGCGGATGGCCCGCAGCGCGGTCGGCGCGGTGAACAGGGTGTGCACCCGATACTCGGCCACTATGCGCCAATACGCACTTGCATCCGGGGTCCCGGTGGGTTTGCCCTCGTACAGCAGTGTGGTCGCGCCGACCAGCAGCGGCGCGTAGACGATATAGGAATGGCCGACCACCCAGCCGACATCCGAGGCGGTCCACATCACCTGTCCGGGGCCGACATCATAGATATTGCGCATCGACCAGGCCAGTGCGACGGCGTGCCCCCCGTTGTCGCGGACCACGCCCTTCGGCTTACCGGTGGTGCCGGAGGTATAGAGGATGTACAGCGGATCGGTGGCGGCCACCGAGACCGGTTCCACCGCTTCGGCGCCGACCAGCGCCTCGTCCCAGTCCAGCCATTGCGCCGCCACGCTGTCCGTCGAGCCCGGCAGGGTGTCGGTGGCCGGCTGTGGGGCGGGGAACCGGTTCGACGGAAAACCGGGCCGATGTTTCACCAGCACCGTCCGGGGAGCGATGGTCGTGGCCAGTTCGAGGGCGCGCAGCACGATCGGCGGATAGTCGATCTGTCGCCCTGGTTCCAGGCCCCCGGAGGCGGTGATGATCAGGACCGGTTCCGCGTCGTCTATGCGCGCGGCCAGTTCGGGTGCGGCGAACCCACCGAACACCACCGAGTGCACGGCCCCGATTCGCGCGCAGGCCAACATGGCGATCACCGCTTCGGGGATCATCGGCAAATAGATGACGACCCGATCTCCGGTGGTCACACCGAGCCGCTGCAATACCCCCGCGAAAATCGCGACTTCCTCGAGGAGTTCGGCATAGGTATAGATACGGGTCGCACCGGTCATGGCGGATTCGTATATGAGTGCCGGTTGGTCGGCACGGCCCGCCGATTCGTGCACATGCCGGTCCAGGGCGTTATAGGAAGTATTGAGTCGGGCGTCCGGAAACCACCGGGGTGTAGGGCGCGCGGCGGAATCGAGAATTTGGGTCGGTGGCACATCCCAATCAATGGCATCGGCGGCACGGGCCCAGAACTCGGCCGGATCGACCAGACTGGTCTGATAGACCGGCCGATACTCGTTCCTCGCGTTCACCCGTGACTCCCTAGCCTCGCCTCGCACCCGCCCTCGATAGATCAGCATGATTGTGGCAGACTTCACGCGAGCCCCAGATGGGAGCCGCGACCATTGATTTCGCCTGGAACAACCTGGTCATCGACCATCGAACCGGCCGGGGTACACCAAGAAGTTATCTATCCGTTAGAATCCGATGACATCAATTCGGTCCGTCGTAGACGCAACTTCTCGGCCAGCCGCGATCCTCGGTCAGCTCCACTGTCGTGCCGGCGCGTGAATGTGGAGTCGCTGATGATGCATGGCTGGGGCCAGGTTGGAAAGTGAGTTGGAGATGCGCGACGCCGCTAGGTCCGGCAGGAAGCGTTGGGCGCTCAGTAACTGGGACCTGCGCTGGAAGGTCACGGCCGTATTGGCCGTGCCCCTGGCGGTCGCGGTCGGGCTCGGCGTGTCCAGGATCTCATCGCAGTGGAGTGAAGCGAACCGGCTCGCCGCCGCTGCCGAGAATGTCGGCATAATTCCGACGGTGACCGGTCTGAGCGCGGCGACCTCGACGGTCGCGGGTTCGGCGGTTATCACCCTCGCCCCCGGCCGATCCCTGGTGACCGACGAGAACATCACCACATTGGACAAGGCGTTGGCCGCGGCCGAGGCGGCGGTGGGGGAGCTCAGCGACGTCCCCGAAGCGCAACAGGCGTTCACGGAGATGATCGACGGTGCCAAGGCGGTGCGCGCCAATGGCAAGGCGCCCTCGCCGCTGCCGCCCGCCGAGGCGGCAGCCCAGATCGACTCCTACCGCAGCGCAGGTGTGCGAACTGTGGAGGCCATCGTATCCGAGGTCAGCGCCTCCTCGATCGACCCGTCCAAACTCCGCCTGGTCGACTCGCTCAACGCCCGATCCGCCATGCTCGGCGAGGTGGTCGCCGTGGCCGAGATCATGCGTGATCCGGTCACCGGTGTGCAGAGCTATCTGGCCTCGGCGAATACCGGGCGCACACTGGTGAACATCCTGAGCCACCGCTACAGCGCCGATGACCCCGATATCGGCATCCTTCGCCAGG
The DNA here is from genome assembly GCF_000308675.1 of Nocardia paucivorans NBRC 100373. GTDB lineage: Bacteria > Actinomycetota > Actinomycetes > Mycobacteriales > Mycobacteriaceae > Nocardia > Nocardia paucivorans. The sequence goes on from NZ_BAGE01000018.1 coordinate 77,784, forward strand.
GGATCGAGGCGCGCGTCGGATTGGTCACCGGTCCTGAGACACAAGCGGGTCGATTGCCGATCGGTGAAGCGCGCCAGTCACTGTTGAGCAGTCTCGACACCACCGAGAAACTGGTCGCCGAAGCCACCGCCGCGATCGACGGCGGCGTGCAGGAAATGGCCGACCGGGCGCTGCGGGATGCGATCGTCTACAGCATCGTGGTGCTGTTGACCATTCTGGCCGCGTTGCTGCTGGCCGTTTTCGTCGCGCGGTCGATGATCGTGCCGCTGCACCGGCTACGACTGGCCGCACTGCGGGTCGCCGAGAGCGATCTGCCGGAAGAGGTCGCCGAACTCCGTAACGGTGCGTCGCCCGAACAGGTGCCGCTCGAGCCCATGCCGATCCGCAGTGATGAGGAGATCGGTCAGCTGGCCCGAGCCATCGACGATATCCACGGTCAGGCGTTGCGTCTGGCCAGTGACCAGGCGCAGATGCGTTCCCAGGTCAACGATATGTTCGAGACCCTGGCCCGGCGCAGTAAATCGCTCGTCGACCATCAGCTCACGCTCATCGAGGCGATGGAGTACGACGAGAAGGACCCGCGTCTGCTGGAGAACCTGTTCCGGCTGGACCATCTCGCCGCCCGTATGCGCCGAAACGGCGACAACCTGCTGATTCTGGCCGGTACCAAACAGCGCCGGGCCAAGTCGGCCCCGGTCGAGATCGCCGACGTGCTGCGGGCCGCGATCTCCGAGGTCGAGGACTACGAACGCGTCAAACTGGGCGCGACCCCGCGGGGTGCGCTGGTCGAACCCGCCGCCTCCGATATCGCGCACCTGTTCGCCGAACTACTGGACAACGCGCTGCGCGCCTCGCCGCCGGAGACGGACGTCAAGTTCACTTTTGCCCAGGCCCATGACCAGGGTCTGCTCATCGAGGTGGCCGACCGCGGTATCGGTATGCCACCGGCCGAGATGGCCGAGATCAACCGCAGGCTGGAGAGCACCGCCGAGCCCGGCCCGGACACCGCCCGACACATGGGTCTGTTCGTGGTCGGCCGCCTGGCCGAACGTCACGGGCTCACGGTCCGGCTGCGACCCACCTTCGATACCGCCCGCGACCCCGGTGTCACGGTCACTGTGCACATTCCGCTCGGCCTGATCGTCGCAGGGCAGACCCAGATCCTGCCGCTGGCTTCCGCGTCCGGCCCGCAGCCGGCGGTGCCGAAGCCCGAGGACGAGAAGAAGGCGGCCGAGGTCGGGCCGAAGCAGCCCACAGCGGCGTCCGCCATGCAAACGCGTGGCATCAGCCGGACCCCCGGCGGCAATGTCATGGTGACGGTCGACCCCGGGATGAGCGGTCCGATTCCGGTCACCGAGCGGCCCGGCACAGTCGAGAACCGTCCGGGACCGACACCGTCCCGCCCGGCCGCGTCGACCGGACCCAACGGATTGCCGCAGCGTCAGCCCGGCTCGGCCATGGCCGGCGGTCTGCGCGGTCAGGGAGAGCAGTCCGCGACCAGCCTGCGATCCGCCAATACGGGTTCCATGCCGCAGCGCGGCAAACTCGCTGCCGCGAGCCTGCCCAAACGTAACCTCGGTCCCGGGACCCCGCAGCCCCCGCGCTCCGGAGACACCCCGAGCGAATCGTCCACGGGTGGAATACCGCCGCAGGACAGCGCACGTGATCTCCTGACGCAACGCCGCCCCGGAGCGAGCGGGCCGTCAGCGGAAGGACCTACGGGCCTGCCGCAGCGTCGGCCGGGCGCCAATGGTGTGCCGCCGCGCGACGGTGGTGCCGATGATGCCGCGGTGGCGCGGGAAACGAGCACACCGCAGGTCTCGCGCGGGGCCGGCGGCCTGCCGCAGCGCCGGCCCACCACCCCTGGGACGAGTGCCAACGGCCGCCCTTCGGAGGAATCGGCCGCGGGTCCGTTGCCGCAGCGTGGTGGGGATTCGGGTGGTCCGTCGCGTGATCCGTTGTCGGGTCCGTTGCCGCAGCGTGGTGGGGATTCGGGTGGTCCGTCGCGTGATCCGCTCTCGGGTCCGTTGCCGCAGGGTGATTCCGGTTCCACCGGCTTGCCGCGGCGGGACCAGGCCGCGAGTGGGCTGCCCCGTCGGGAGCCGGGCACGAACAGCGCCCCAACACGCGATGCCGCCGCGAGCGGTCTGCCGCGGCGGGATACGGGCGCGGTCCCGCCGCCCCGCGAGACGACCGGCGGAATTCCGCGCCGCGAGCCGGCTCCGGAAGGGCTGCCGCAGCGTGGTCCCGGTGGTGGTCTGCCGCAGCGCGGTGTGAACGGGGTACCGCAGCGTCCGCAGCCGGCCGGTGCGGAGGCCTCCGCACCGGCACCGGAACTGCCCAACCGCGGTGGGCGACCCGCAGGCCCGACCGGTCTGCCACAGCGTTCACCGGGTGCCACTCGGATGCCGGACCGTACCGAGAACCCGCCGGGGGTCGCGCTGCCGCGGCGTAGCGCCGAACCGACGGCCGGCGATCGGCCCGGAGCCGGGGGCGAAGGTGGTGCGGCGCGCGACCAGGGTCGACACAGCCACCGCTCCAATCCGGCGAAAACGGCCTCGTTCTTCCAGACCCGCCTACAGCCCGCCGAGGAGAACGATGGTGTGATGGGTGGAACGCCCATCTTCGCCGAAATGATGTCGGCCTGGCTGGCCGATCCGAACGCGGATCGGTCCCAGGTGGCTGCCTCCTTTGAATCTCCTGGTGACGAAGGATGGCAAGCGGCCCGCCGGGTCAGTGAGGAGAAACCGGAGACCAGGACGGCTGCCGGTCTGCCGCAGCGTAATCCGGGTGGTCGGCTGATTCCCGGCGGTGTCAGTGGCGCCGCCGAACGCACGCCGACTCGCAATCCTGAACTCATCCGGTCAAGCTTGAGTCGTCACCAGCAAGGCGTTCGGGATGGCCGTGCAATGAGAGCAATGAACCTAACCGGAGACAAAGGAGACCGATGAGCCCCGATCTAGGTGGTACGAACCGTCAGCTGGATTGGCTGGTTTCAAACTTCGCCAATGAGGTTCCGGGTGTAGCCCATGCCGTGTTGGTTTCGGCCGACGGCCTGCTGATGGCTGCCAGCGCGCAGCTTCCGGTGGACCGGGCCGAACAGCTATCGGCGGTTACGGCCGGGCTGGCCAGTCTCTCCGTCGGCGTGTCGAACCTTTTCGAAGGTGGGACCGTGCTGCAGTCCGTCGTCGAGATGGAGCACGGTTATCTGTTGCTGATGGCCGTTGGTGACGGGTCGTATCTCGCCGTGCTGACCAATACGTCCTGCGATATCGGTCAGGTCGGCTATGAGATGGCGTTGTTGGTCGAGCGCGTAGGCCAGACCGTTCAGGCCACTCCACGCGTCACGATGGGTTCCTGATGGTGGGATGGACATAGAAGATCACCGTATGGGCAGCGCCGAGCCCAGTCTCGTTCGGCCTTATTCGCTGACCGCGGGCCGCACCAGACCCAAAATCGAACTGGCGCTGGAAGCGCTCGTCGCCTCGCATCCGTCGGCCTTCGAGCGCCAGTTCGAGTTGTCCAATATCGAGACGTCCATAGTCGAGTTGTGCAGGGAGTCGCCGTCGGTCGCCGAGCTGGCGGCTCGACTGGAGTTACCGATCGGGGTGGCGCGGGTACTCGTAGCGGACCTGATCGAAGCCGGGCATGTCCGCGTTTCGGCGACATTGAAAGACGATTCCAGCGACGATGAACGTCGCGAGCTGATCGAAAGGGTTCTGAGTGGACTCCGGCGTATATGATTCGACGGCGAATGTCGATACGCGCACGAGCAAGCCGACCTCGGCGAAAATCGTGGTCGCAGGGGGTTTCGGTGTAGGTAAGACCACATTGGTGGGTGCGGTTTCGGAAATCGTTCCGCTGCGCACCGAGGCTCTGGTGACCAATGCCAGCGCCGGTATCGACAGCCTCGCCGGTATCGAGAGCAAGTCCACCACCACGGTGGCCATGGACTTCGGTCGAATCAGCCTTGCCGAGGACCTGGTGCTGTATTTGTTCGGTACGCCGGGTCAGTATCGCTTCTGGTTCATGTGGGACGATCTGATCCGCGGTGCCATCGGCGCCGTGGTGCTGATCGATACCCGCAGGCTGGAGGACAGCTTTGCCGCGGTCGACTATTTCGAGGCACGTAATCTGCCGTTCCTGGTGGCGCTCAACGAATTCGACGACGCTCCGCGCTATCCGATCGAGGACATCCGTCAGGCGTTGGCGGTGCCCGAGGAGGTGCCGATCATGTCCATCGACGCGCGTCGGCGGGAACCCGCCAAACAGGCGTTGGTTGCGCTCACCGAGTACGCGCTGCGCAAGGTCACCCAGGGGTATTGAGACGAGACCCGGCCACCGGTAACGGTGCGTCGGACACTGCGTCGATGGTGAGGGGGCAGTGTCGTTGAGCAGTGCACCACGGCGGATCTCCGCTCACGAGTTCCTGGCCACGCTGCTGGATCCGGATACCTTCGTGAGCTGGGACAGCCCCCCGCTACCGGTGGCCGGGACCGAGCGTTATCGAGCCGAACTGGCGCAGGCGGCCGAGACCGCGGGCACCGACGAAGCGGTGCTCACCGGTGAGGGACTGCTGCGCGGTCGGCGGATCGCGGTCATCGCCTGCGAGTTCGGCTTCCTCGCGGGTTCGATCGGGGTCGCGGCGGCGGAGCGAATAGCCGAGGCGGTCGAACGCGCGACCGCCGAGGGGTTGCCCGTGATCGCCTCGCCGACCTCGGGCGGTACCCGAATGCAGGAGGGCACACTCGCTTTCGTGCAGATGGTGAAGATCGCCGGGGCGGTGGCCGAGCACAAGGCCGCCGGCCACCCCTATGTGGTATATCTGCGCAATCCCACCATGGGCGGGGTGTGCGCCTCCTGGGGATCGTTGGGGCACATAACATTCGCCGAACCCGGCGCGCTCATCGGTTTTCTCGGCCCTCGGGTGTATCGGGCGCTCTACGATCGACCTTTCCCGGAAGGCGTGCAGACCGCGGAGAACCTGTACCGCAACGGTGTGATCGATGGGGTCGTCGGAGTGAAGATCTTCCGAAGGATCGCCCATCGCGCGCTGAGCGTGTTCGGTGGGGTCCCGGATCCCGTCGTGATTCCCGATCGAGAACGGTTCGACCCGAGGGCCGCCCGTGCGCTCGATGACGTCGCGGCCTGGGATTCGGTGTTGGTTTCTCGTCGCCGGGAGCGGCCGGGACTGCGGGATCTGCTTCGTCATGTGACCTCTCGGGTCCCGCTCAGCGGCACCGGCCAGGGCGAATCCGATCGCACGGTGGTGTTGGCGCTGGCCCGGTTCCGCGGACAGCCCTGTGTGGTCTTCGGACACGACCGTTCGGGGCAGCACGGTGAACACACCATGGGGCCGGCGGCGCTGCGCGAGGCTCGCCGCAGTATGCAGCTCGCCCGTGAACTTCGGTTACCGCTGGTACTGGTGATCGATACCGTGGGGGCGGCCCTGTCCAAAGAGGCGGAAGAGCGCGGTCTGGCTCCGGAAATCGCCCGCTGTATCGCGGATCTGGTGACCTTGGATACGCCGACCGTCTCGGTGCTGCTCGGTCAGGGAACCGGGGGTGGCGCCTTGGCCCTGCTGCCGGCCGACCGAGTACTGGCCGCAGCCCACGGTTGGCTGGCTCCGCTACCGCCGGAGGGAGCCAGTGCCATCGTGTATCGCGATACCGATCATGCGCCGGAACTCGCTCGGGCACAGCGTATTCGGGCAATCGATCTGCTCGCCGACGGAATCGTGGACCGGATCGTCGACGAGTATCCGGATGCGGCGATGGAGCCGGTGGAGTTCGTGCGCCGTATGGTCGCCGCGATTGCCCGGGAACTTACCGATCTGCGTGGTCGGCCGACCGCCGAGCTTCGCGCGGCGCGCTCGGCCAAGTGGCGTCGCCTTCCGGCGCGGTTGACGGAGTCCTCCTGATTCGAGACCCATCGTTGTCCTTCGTGATTCCGCATCCCGCGGAGTCCGATTCGGACACCGACGCGGGTGTCACCGAACCGGCGGCGATGTTCAGTTTTCCGGTTCCGGGTCGGGTTTGTTCCAGGCGAGGATCATGGCCGGCGCGCAACCGCCCGCCAACAGGGTCGCCAGGAGCATCGTTCCGCCCGCATAGGCGGTGGAGAAGGCATCCGCCTCCGGCATGAGCGAACCCGACCACACCAGATAAAGCACCGGCGGCAGGCACAGCGTCTGGGTAATGGTGAGGCCGATCGATCGGGCGGTTTCGCGCTGGGCGATCTCCAGTTCGTCGAGGGCGGCCGCGGGGGCGTGGTCCTGGCCGTGGGAGGTGATTCGCAGCATGGTCCACGCGGGCAGAAAGACCAGCACCAAGGGCAGGGTGGCCAGCGCGGACCATTTCAGGCCGAAGGCGCACAGCGCGCCGGCCACGAAAAGCCCCGCGAGGGAGACCGCCACCGCCACCACCAGGGCCCGCCGGCGAGTCCTGGTACGCCAACCGGGCAGCATCCCGGACATCCGTTCTTCGTGGACCAGCCAGCGGCGTAACCGGTAGGCCCGATAGCGATCGAGTAGCGTCCCGTTGCTCTGGGTTGTCATGTCGGCGGTCATATCGTTCCTTTCCCGCGGGAGTAGACCTCGGTCGAGAGGGGGGTGAATTCGGTGCGGGAGAACACCGCCTCCACCGGTAGTTCGAAGACCTCGCAGATACGCAAGGCCAGATCCAGGCTGGGGTAGTGGTCGCCGCGTTCGAGCGCGCCGATTGTCTGCGGATTGACGTTCACCGCCTCGGCCAAGGCGGCCCGCGACATTCGGTGCTCCGCACGCAGCACTGCGATTCGGTTGTATATCGGGAGATTTTCCCCACGTCGCACTGGGCTCACGCAATGAAGTGTTGTAAAAACACAACGATTTGTCAACTCGATTCTGACACGGTGCCCCCCGTCGTTGACCTATCGCACGGCCGCTTCTACCTTCGGAACGATGACCTTCAGAAGCGAGACCGGCACAGTTCCTCCGATAGTGCTCAACGACGGGAATCTCATTCCGCAGCTCGGGTTCGGGGTCTTCCAGGTTCCGCCCGACGATGCCTTCGAGGTGGTCGCGACCGCATTGCGTACGGGGTACCGCAGTATCGACACCGCGGCCGCCTACAACAACGAGGAAGGGGTCGGCCGCGCCATCCGAGAATCGGGAATCCCCCGGGACGAGATATACGTCACCACCAAGCTGTGGAATGCCGACCAGGGCTACGATTCCGCCCTACGCGCCTTCGACGCCAGTATGCGGCAGCTGGGGCTGGACTACCTGGACCTCTACCTCATTCACTGGCCGGTCCCCACAGCCGATCGCTACCTGGACAGCTACCGGGCCCTGCGGGCGCTGCGCGAAGAAGGGCGCGTGCGCTCGATCGGCGTCTCGAATTTCCGCATCTCCGATCTGGAGCGATTGATCGGCGAGGTCGGTGAGGCCCCGGCGGTCAATCAGATCGAACTGCACCCACGGCTCGTCCAGCGGGAACTGCGGGAATATCACACCGAACACGCCATCGCGACCGAGGCGTGGAGCCCACTCGGGCAGGGCGCCCTGCTCAACGATCCGATCATCACCAAGATCGCCGCCGATGTGGGACGCACCCCGGCGCAGGTGCTCATCCGCTGGCACCTGCAACTCGGCAATGTGGTGATCCCCAAATCGGCGACACCTTCTCGAATCGCCGAAAACTTCGATGTGTTCGGCTTCGAGCTGGCCCCGGAACAGATGCAGGCGATCCTCTCCCTCGACAAAGGAGAGCGTTTCGGCCCGGACCCGGCGACATTCGCACTCGGTCTGGAGAACTGAACACCTACGCGCTGACGGCCCGACGCTGTGTGGTTGTGCGTCGGGCCTGCGCCTGCGTGGCCACGCCTCGCTGCCGCCTTCGGCGCCGACGGCCCGACGCTGTGGCAGAGTGAACGGTGACCGTTGAAGAAAAGTGCAGCTGGGGAGAGGGCAATGCTCGGTGTCAGCCGGGACGGCGACGTCGTCACGATCGAACTACAGCGCGAACAGCGACGTAACGCTTTGAACCAGGAGCTGGTGGGGCAGTTGCGTGAGGCGGTGATCGAGGCCGCCGAAGACGCTCGGGTGATCGTGCTCACGGGGCGGGGGCCGGTGTTCAGCGCGGGTGCCGACCTGGACGGTGTGTACTCCACCGACTTCCTCGACACGCTGATGGATATGTTGCACACGGTCGAGTCGGTTCCGGTGCCGGTGATCGCCGCCGTACACGGCGCGGCCATCGGCGCAGGAGTGCAGTTGGCCATGGCGGCGGATCTGCGGGTTATGAGCCCGGATTCGTATATCGCGATTCCCGCCGCCAAACTGGGTATCTCGGTGAATCTGTGGACCACTCGCCGGCTGGCCTCACTGATCGGAGGCGGGCCGGCCCGCACCATCCTGCTCGGCGCGGAACCCGTGGCCGCCACCGACGCCTACACCTTCGGTTTCGCCAACAAACTGGGCACGGTGGCCGATGCCCAGGGATGGGCCAAATCGATCGCCCAGCTCGCCCCGCTGTCGCTGCGTCACCTGAAGTTGGCACTCAACGACGACGGGACCCGAGAGCCGGAGAACGCTCAGCAGCGGGCCGCGCTGGAGGCCGCCTGGGCCAGCGCGGACGCTCGGGAAGGCCGACTGGCCCGCCAGGAGAAGCGACCCGCGAAGTTCGAGGGCCGATGAGCGGGCGGGCGCGTACCGTACTCGCCGGCGCGGCCGGAGTCCTCGGACTCGGCTGGGTGGTGCGGGCGTTATGGGGATTGCCGTCGGCGCTCGGCGCGCCACTTTCGGCCATTTCACCGACCGTGGCGGGCGCCACCGGTTACCGCAACAGACGGTTCCACAACACCGAGCCCGAGACGCCGGTCGCGCCGAGTTCGATGCTGTCGCTGCTGTTCTCGGCGGCCACCCGCACCAGGGTCGGGCGTCCGGTGCGGCCGGTGCCATTGGTGAAACCGCAGCAGCCCGCCGTAGCCGGTGATCTGGCGGTCACCTGGTACGGCCATGCCAGCGCGCTGGTCGAGGTGGACGGTTATCGGGTGCTCACCGATCCGGTGTGGAGCAAGCGGGTATCGCCGTCGCAGCTGGTGGGACCGGCGCGGATGCATCCGGTGCCGATACCGTTGACGGGGTTGCCGCGATTGGACGCGGTGATCATCTCCCATGATCACTACGACCACCTGGATTCCGACACCATTCGGGCCCTGGTTCGGTCGCAGCGGGCGCCGTTCGTGGTTCCGATGGGTATCGGCGCCCATCTCCGCGAATGGCAGGTGCCGGAAGAGCGGATCATCGAATTGGATTGGGGCGGTTCGACGACCATTGCGGCACCCGCCGCCGATCAGGGTGATCTGGTGATCACCTGCGCCGAGGCCCGGCATTTCTCGGGACGCGGTCTGGCCCGCAATGCCACCCTGTGGGCGTCGTGGGCGCTGCGGGGGCCGAGCAGGCGGGTGTATTTCGGTGGCGACACCGGCTACACCAAGGCTTTCGCCACCGCCGCGCAGTGGGGCCCTTACGACTTGACCCTGCTGCCGATCGGTGCCTACGACGAGCATTGGCCCGATATCCACATGAACCCCGAGGAAGCGGTGCGCGCCCACGCCGATCTATGCGGGGGCGACCCCGGCCACGGGCTGCTGGTCCCGATCCACTGGGCCACCTTCAACCTCGCTTTTCACGGGTGGTCCGAGCCGGTGCGGAGGCTGATGGCGGCGGCCGAGGAGGCCGGTACCACGATCGCGGTTCCGAAACCGGGAATGAGAGTGACACCGATAGACCTCCCGCCGGCGCAGCGCTGGTGGGAAGATGTGGGATAGCACCTTCGCGGCGGTGGTCCGGCTCTGTGCCGGCGTCGGAGGAGGTGGCGCGGCGTAGCCCCGGCACGGTCGTTCCATCGACACCGCGATCGTTGACTCCGATACGGAAGGATCTGTGCGATGAGCCTGAAGGACACGCTGAAGGGCCTCGTGGACAAAGGCCAAGAGGTGGCGGCCAAGAACTCGGACAAGATCAACCAGGCGGTCGACAAGGCGGGCACTTTCATCGATCAGAAGACCGGTGGCAAGTACACCGACAAGATCGAGAAGGGCAAGGAGGCCGCCCGTAAAGTCATTCCCCCGGAACAGCCGGGGCAGTCCGGTCCGGGGTCGGCGTAGACCTCGGGCGGGAAGCGGCCCGGCGGATAGCGGTCGTCCGTCGAGAACGGTCCGTGAGCCGGGCAGGGGCTCGCCCACGCCGGCCCGGGTGGATGGTCGCGATGGTCCGCACCGAGTTCGAGCGGTTACCGGGATATGGCTACCGGTATGGTGATCCCGATTACCGCTCGAGCGAGGAGTTTTCAATGGATCTCAAGGGCCTGGCCGATAAAGCGCTCGATCTGGCACGCAAGAACGCCGACAAGGTGGAGCCGCTGATCGATAAGGCCGGTGACATCGTGGACCAGAAGACCGGCGGAAAGTACGCCGCTCAGGTGGACGCGGCGCAGGAAGCGGCCAAGAAGGCGGTGCGCGACCAGGCGTGATAGTACGCACCGGGCCGGCTCCATCCGTCCCTGCTCGGGCCCGAAAAGCGGCGGCACCCCGGGAGCCGGGGTGCCGCCGCTTCGGTTGTCCGGGTGATCAGTTGGCGCCGGCCCACTTGGTGGTGCCCGGCGGGGCGTTGAGGGTGTTGAGCAGTTCGATTCCGGCGACGACCAGGGTCGGGCCACCGGCGATGATCGTGCCGACGATGCTACCGACGGATGCCCCCAGGACCGCGCCCGGAAGGGTGCCGACCAGCAGACCGACCACGCCGCCCAGTACGAGTCCGAGGAAGCCGCCGATCGCTGTCGCCAGACCGAACTGTGAGAGAAACTCGTCTTGTGCCAGCTTGTTCTCCATGGGGGAGGCGATGGGGGCGGCCGGGGCCGGACGAGCATTGGTCCGATCGCGGACCGCGGTCAGTTCCAGGACCCGCCCGGAGTCGCGAACGATATGGGGGATCGGGTATTCCAATCCGTTTTCGCGGAAGGTCAACGGTAGACCGAGGAGGGTGTGCCCGGTCGAATCGTTGATGCGCACGGTGTCACCGGCCACCTCGAAGACGCCGTCGGTGAGCGTGGTGACGATGCGATCACCGACCAGGGTTGTCTCGTACCGTACCTCGGGTGCGGATTGCGCGTGCGAGACACCGGCGGTCGCCATGAGTGCAGCGGCCACGGATAGCGCCGGCACGGCGAGCTTGCGGAGAATCATTGTGCTGTTCTCACATTCGTAGGGTTGCTGTGGGTGTGTCGTACAACAGCGAAAAACTCCACGCCGATCCGGACGGTCGACGATTGTGATAGATCTCATAGTTTCAAACCCTGAGATGTGTCAACTCTAGTGAGTTACCGCTCTTTCCGGTAATGAATTTCGCGAGAAGAGCACTTCACTTCCCCGAAAAGACCGCTCCTTCAGAAAATTTCCCGGTTACCACCCGTAAGGGCGCGAAATGCGCTCGGGGATCGGGCTTCAGAGAACGACCTCCACCGCCACTGCGCCGAGGCAGACCAGGGCCACCACACCCAGCGCTACCGCGTCGCGCCAACCGGGCGCGGTGGGATTGGCGGTCAGTTGCCCGGTGCCGCCGCGCGCGGTGATGGCCTCACCCAGTTCACCCGCACGACGGGTGGATACCGCCATGGCGGCGGTCAGGATATCGATCAGTGGATCGGTGGTGCGATGCAGCAGATCAGGTTTGGGGCGCAATCGGCGCGCCGCTCGTAGGACGCGGATCTCCTCCAGCAACAGAGGCAATCCGCGCAGGGTCAGCGCGACGACCACCGCCAGTTCGTCCACCGGCACCCGAAGTTTGCGCAAGGGGGCGCCGAGAGTGGCCAGCGCCGGCGCGATCTCGCCCATCGGTGTGGTCCAGGCGATGAGCATGGATGCCGTCAGCAGAATCAGGGTGAAGACCACCACCTGCACATAACGCAGGATTGCCCCATCGCTCACCACGATATTGAGCACTCCACCGAGCACGATGAGCGCCCAGAATCCCCACGGAAGTCGCGGTAGCGCGCCCAGCGGAAGTCGGGCCAGGGCGCCGATCAGGATCAGGAAACCCGCCATGATGCCGAGGACGGGCCAGGTCGGCAGCAGCATGAGCAATATGCTGATCAGGAAGGCGCCGAGCATTTTGGTGCCGGCCCACAGTCGGTGCACCGGGCTGTTGCCCGGCACCTGGCGCAGCAGAACCGTGCTCATCGTCGACCTCCGTGCTCCCCGGTGCCGGAGATGCCGTCGTCGAAACGCCACACCGTGCCCGGCCGGGAGAAGTGTGGCGGGTCCGGCGGGTGGACGGGTATCGGTCCGGTACCCGATTCGGGTAGCGGTAGCGGATGGGCGTCGGGAATGACGCCGGCCTGCAGATGGACGGTGCGGTCGCAGATAGCGGCCACATCCTCGATATCGTGCGAGATGACGATCAGCGTCAGACCCGAATCCCGGAGCCGCGCGAGCAACTCGACGATATCCGCCCGCCCTTCGGGATCCAGGCCCGCCAGGGGTTCGTCGAGCACTACGACCTGCGGACGACTGGCGACAATGGCGGCGAGCACCACGCGTTTGGCCTGGCCGCCGCTGAGCTCCTCGATGGAGCGCACGGCCATCATCCGATCCAGGCCGACCGCGTCCAGGGCTCGGCCGACCGTGCCGGAGCCGGTGCTCTGGCCACCCCAGTCGGCGATCTCCTCGCCGACGGTGTGGCGCTGTAGTTGCAGACGTGAATGTTGGAAGGCCAGTTCGACGTGGCCGATCTGCGCGGTGACCGGTTTACCGGCCAGTTCGCAGCGGCCGGTGGTGGGCCGGACGAGCCCGGCCATAATCCAGGCCAGGGTCGATTTGCCGGAGCCGTTGCCGCCGACGATCAGCAGCGCCTCGCCTCGGCGCACCGACAGATCGACACCGTGTAGGGCGGGGGCCTCCCACGGTGTGCCGCGGTTGTAGGTGTGGCGGATACCGTGCAGTTCCAGGATCGGTTCGCCCATTGCGCGGCGGCGGGTATCGCGAACGGGTTTCGGCCAGGTGGGCAGACGCTCCACCATGCGGCCGCCGGCCAGGTGTACCACGCGGTCGGCGGCCTCGGCATCGGCCTCGTGGTGGGTGACCAGGACGACGGCCATCGGATAACGGCGCGGTAGTTCGGCGAGCAACCGCACCAGCTCCAGACGTCCGTCCGGGTCGATCATCGATGTCGCCTCGTCGGCGATGAGCAGCGCGGGGCGGCGGGCCAGGGCCGCGGCAACGGCCAGTCGTTGCTGTTGGCCGCCGGACAGGGTGGCGGTTTCCCGGTCACCCATTCCCGCCAGGCCGACCTCACCGAGCAGGCCGTCGATATCGACCTCGGCGGCGAGGTCGGCGGGCAGGCCCCAGACGACATCGTCGGCGACCAGGACGCCGAGGGTTTGGCTCTCCGGTCGCTGTAGCACCAGCGCGGTTCCGCCGAGATGGCCGAGACCGGCCGAGCCGGGGCGTTCGACCGTGCCCGTGGTCGGGGGCAATCCGGCCAGTAGGCGGGTGAGGGTGGATTTGCCGGAACCGTTGTGACCGACCACGGCCACGAATTCACCGATCGCGACGGACAGGTCGATCTCGGACAGCGCGTCGGTGTCCGTGCCCGGATAGCGATAGCCCGCACCGCGCAGGGTGACCGGCAGCGGCGCGATGGGGCGTGGGTCGGCCGGGGCGTCGAGGCGATCGCTGCCGGGTAGCCACGTCAGCCGGTCGAGAACCGAGCCGAGGACGAACCAGGAGCACAGGGTGGTGAGCACCGTGCCGAAGGCCACCGAACCGCCGATGTAGAGCCACCATCCGTCCAGGATGGTGTCGGCCAGGCTTGTGATGCCGTTGGCGAGCGGTTTCAGATGCAGGTACTTCTCGGCGATCTCGGCCGCGCCGGCGGCGGTGTTGCGCAGTGCGTCGAAAGTGAGGTCGCGGGTGGCGGAGAAGGCCAGCAGGAACCCCACCGCGAACGCCGCCCACGCCGCGGCGGCCGGTAGAGACAGCGCGAGGACCGTGGCGAGGCCGCGCCCGCGGCGTTTTACTCCACCGACGATGCCGCCGACCGTTGCGGTCGCCACCATGGCGGTCGCCGGTAGCAGTCCGGCCGCCACGAAGGTGACCAGGGCCGCGGCGACGGCGGCGGTGAGTACCGCGCGGAAGCGGTGTCGGTGGGCGAGCAGGCCCATCGGCACCGCCGCGACCAGTTGTAGCGCCGCCGCGAACGGTACGACCGCACCCACGGTGACCAGTCCGACGGTGAGCCCGCCCAATACGGCGCCGGTGGCCAGTTCGATCGGGCGCAGCGGCCCGCGTTCGACCGGACCGCCGCGTTCCGGTGTGCCGGCGCCGGGTGTCGCGATATCGCCGGGACCGGTGGATGCGGGCAGATCACTCACGGGCTCAAGTCTGCCGGCCCGAGGTGAAGCGAGTTGCATTCATGCGCATTCACGCATAGTTTAGGCGGGTGGCACACGATCATTCGCACGGGATCAGGCCGGAGAGCGCGTCCGGGAAACATCTGGTTCGGCTCACGGCGGCACTGGCCATCGGCGTGGGCTTCCTGGTGGTGGAGCTCGTCGTGGCGATCGCGACCGGGTCGCTGGCGGTGCTCTCGGACGCCGCCCATATGTTGACCGATGTGGTCGGTGTGGCAATGGCGCTGTCGGCCATCATGCTGGCCCACAAGAGCCGACCCACCTATACCCGTACCTTCGGCTATTACCGGGCCGAGGTGATCGCCGCGCTGGCCAATGCCGTCCTGCTGTTCGGGGTGGCCGGTTATGTGCTCGTCGAGGCGGTGGCCCGACTCGGTGATCCGCCGGTGGTGCCGGGGGTGCCGGTGCTGGTGGTCGGCGTGGTGGGATTGCTGGCGAACCTCGTCTCGATGCTCCTGCTGCGCGATGGGGCGCGGGAAAGCCTGAACGTGCGGGGTGCCTATCTCGAAGTGCTCGCCGACGCGGTCGGCTCGTTCGGTGTGTTGCTGTCGGCGGTGCTCACCTTGACCATCGGTCTGCACTACGCGGATATCGTCATCGGCGTCGCCATCGGACTGTGGGTTCTGCCCCGAACCTACCTGTTGGCCAAGCGCTCGCTGCGCATTCTCTTCCAGCACAGTCCGGAGGAGCTGGACGTCGAGCGGGTGGCCACCGAACTGGGTGCCATCGCGGGGGTCACCGATGTGCACGATCTGCACGTGTGGACGTTGACCTCCGGTATGGAGGTGGCCTCCGCGCATATCACCGCCGAGAGCGCGGGCGCGGATGTGCTGCGCGCCGCCCAGCACATCCTGGCCGAACGTTTTCACATCCACCATGCCACCCTACAAGTGGAGACCCCCGACGCCGCGCGTCGGTGCGCGGAACTGTCCTGGTGAGACCCCGATCGCGGGATCGACATATTCGGCCATAATGACGGGGTGATGGTGGAGAATCCGGTGATCCGGGATTGGGATTTCCCGCGTGGGATCGCCAGCGTCGCACTCATGGTCGGATACGGAGTCGAACACGGTGCCACCGTCGCCGACCTGCTCGCAGGTACCGAACTGACCGAGGAACTGCTCCGTGGTCCGGACGCGCAGATCGACGCACATACCGAACTCGCGGTGGTCCGCAATCTGGTTCGGGCGCTACCCGACCGGCCCGCCATGGGCATCGAGGTGGGGCGCCGCTATCGGATCACCACCTTCGGAATCTTCGGGTTCGCCTGCGTGAGCAGCCCCACCCTCGCCGAGGCCATCGACTTCGCGCTGCGCTATCTGGATCTGAGTTTCACCTTCTGTCTGCCGGTGGCCCAGCTGCGGGACGGGGAATTCGTCGGCTGGATCCACGACGAGTCGGTGCCCGTGGATGTGCGGCAGTTCCTGGTCGAACGCGATGTGACGGCCATGCATCAGGTGATGAGCGATCTGCTCGGTCGGCATCTCGCCCTGACCCGGGCCGAATTCCGTTTCCCGGAACCGCCCTATGCGGACCGGATCGCCGAGGTCACCGTGGTCCGGCCGCGTTTCGGGCAGCCGCGCAATCTGGTGGCGCTCGACCCGGCCATCCTGGATCAGCCGTTACCGCAGGCCAATGAGCACACGCTCGCCATCTGCCTGGCCCAATGCCGGGATCTGGTGCATCGGCGCCGCGCCCGCACCGGTATCGCGGCCGAGGTGCGTGCTCGGCTGGTGCCACGCGGCGGCACCGCCCCACCGCCGATCGATGTCGTCGCGGCCGATCTCAATATGAGCACCCGCACCTTGCGGCGTCATCTCGAGGCCGTCGGCACCGGATATCGGGCCCTGCTGGACGAGGTGCGCCAGGCCTTGGCCGAGGAAATGCTCACCACCACCCCACTGTCGGTGAGCGATGTCGCGATCCGGCTCGGTTACGCGGAGGCGTCGACCTTCATCTATGCGTTCAAACGGTGGACCGGTCGCACCCCCGCCGCCTACCGTCGGGCCCGCACCGGGCGGTACCAGTAGTCGGGATATCCGGGGCGCGGCCAGAGCGTCCCGGATGGGGCTAGTAGTTCGGCGTGCTGATCCAACCACCCATCGGTACGGTGCGGAAATGTGTGGTCAGGCGATGGTCGGCATCGATGATGTGCAGCGCGACCGCCGGTTCCGGCGCATAGTCCATGACCCGGTCGGGCGGCCCCAATTCCCAGACCCCGCCCAGCACCGACGCGGTACTGGGCCCCACCAGCAGCGGGCGCCCGGCGAAAACGCTGATCGCCGCCGAGTGGGCGTGACCGGTGAGCACACCGATGATCCGCTCCTCGTCGGCGATCATCTCGGCCAGGTGTTCCGGTTCGGTCAGCGCGATATCGTCGACGATCGGGCTGTGCAGTCGTACCGGTGGATGGTGCAGAACCAGCAGTATCGGTTTGTCGGCGGGCGCCTCGCCGAGGACCTTGCCCAGCCAGCGGATGGTCTCGTCGGTCAGATGACCGCTCGCTCGGCCGGGGACGGTGGAATCCAGCAGTACCAGGGTCAGCTCACCCACTCGACGCACCTGGTTTATCGGTTCGTCGGAGGGGTGGACGCCCAACAGGATCTCGCGGAATGCGCTGCGCTCGTCGTGGTTGCCCGGAATGGGGAAGACCGGGATATCCGCCTGAAGCGCCATTCGGGCCTCGGCGTACTGCTCCGGCTGCCCGGAATCGGTGATATCGCCGGTCACCACGATGGCGTCGGGTTTGTGCCGCAGTTCCGCCAGATACGCCATTACCCGCTCGGCACGTTCGTAGTTACGGGTGCCGAGGTCGAAATGCGTATCGCTGACCTGAGCCACCAGGAGCATGGTTCGCTCGCTTTCTCTGGAGATGGCCGAGGCCGCCGTATCGAGTTCGGCGACCGTGCCGCGCGGCGGGGATGTCCGCGGTGCGTCCGGATCGGGTGCCCGCGCCTCGTCCCCTCGGCGTATTCCGCGGATACCCGAGACGGACCGCGAACCGGAGCTCGATCGAGGAGCACGCTTACCAGGCTAGTTCCCCGATATACGGGCCGTCCGCAGGAGTTGCGCCATCGTTTCTCGACCGAGGTATGGGTCCACGGAGCCTCGGTCGCACCGCGCGGGCGTCACCGTTCATTGTTCATTCCGGGAGTGGGGCCGGTGGGAACGGGTCCCAGAACTCGGGGTCGGGCGGCGCCTCGAGAGCGAGTCGGTCGTTCGGGCGCCAGTCGGCGGTGAGGTCGAGTCGCCACGAGTGCAGGCGGGTACGGGACTGCGTGCCGGACCTGTCGAACAGCGGATCCCCCAGGATCGGGTAACCGATCCAGGCCAGGTGGACGCGGATCTGATGCCGGCGGCCGGTGATCGGGTACAGGGCGAGCGCGGCGTGTTCGTCGTATCTGGCGATTGTGGTGAAATCGGTACGGGACGGATAGTTCTTGCTCGGTAGCAGATCGGTCTCGGCCACGAACCAGCGGTTGCCGTCCCGTCGGATATGTTCGCGCGGCGCGGCGATACGGACCCGGTTCTTCCGACCCACGCTCAACGGGAGATCTATTACCCCGGTGTCCGGGAGAGGATGGGGCGCGGAGACCACGGCCAAATAGCTCTTACGCGCCGTCTGTTTGTTGAATTGTCTGGTCAATTGCCCGTGCGCGCGCAGATCCTTGGCGAGCAGCACCAGGCCCGAGGTGACCTTGTCTATTCGGTGCACCGGATAGAGGGTTTCGCCGGCCTCCTGGGCGGCCCGCACGATATCGGTATCGTGCCGTTCCCCGATGACGGAGATCCCGGCGGGTTTGTTCAACGCCAACACCGCCTCGTCCTCGTCGAGGAGACAGCGGGCACGCAGGTCCGGCCAATCGATATCCACCGCATGAGCGTAGGGCTCCGCCGGTGGCCCCGAGAGCGGTGACTCCATCGGGCGGCCGTCCAGGGACGCCGGTGCTCGGGCGCGTCCCGGATCTACTCGTTGCGGCGGAGCAGATGTGGGCGCAGTCGGTTGAATCCGCGCACCCGTACACTGCGCAGATGCCGGATGGTGAATTCGGGCTCATCCGCCAGCTCGGCTGCGGCGCCGTCGTCGACCAGGATGGTGCCCGGCCGGGCCACACCGGTGAGTCGGGCGGCGATATTCACCACCGAGCCGTACAGGTCGCCGAATCGTTGTAGGACCGGCCCGTAGGCCAGGGCGACCCGCAGCTCCGGGGTGGTGCCGACGGTCATGGTGGATTCCTGGATGGCCAGTGCGATCCGGGCGGCCTCGACAGCGGAATCGGCGGCGAACATCACCTCATCGCCGACATTCTTGATAACCCACCCGCCGTTCTCGGTGACAGCCGCCGTGGTGGTCGATTCGAATGCCTCCAACAGGGTCGCCAACTCGTCCGGGTGTAGATGGCGGGTGAGCCGGGTGTAGCCGACCATATCGGCGAAACCGACGGCCAATACCCGGGTGGAATCGGGGGTGGTGCCCTCGCCGTCGAGCGCTCGTGACAATGCCGCGTCCAGGTGTCGGCGCCAGGCGTAGGTGTGCAGATTGTCCAGAATCGTCAGCACCGATTCGGTGGCGGTGCGGGCAACCTCGGCCGGATCTTCGTCCGGGTCGGCCGCGGCGACGCGGCGGCCGATCTCGTCGAGCACCAGATCCACCTGCCATTCCGCCAGCCGCGCCATGGCCTGGCCGATGGTGCGCGCGGTCGCCGCCTGTAGCCGAATATCGGAGGTGGCGAGGGCACCGAGATCGCGGAATTGGGTGAGAGCGGCGATATCGGCGTCGGTGTAGTTCGGCTCGGTCTCATCGGAACTTGCCGGGAAACCGAGCGCCACCCATAGCCGTCGCGTTACTTCCGGTGCGACACCGGCGCGTTCGGCCACTTCGAGCCGACTGTATCGACGGGTGCCTGCGAGCAGGCACGCCTCGACCACCGCTTGCACCTGCCGGGAGATATCACGTGACGCCATGCTCGCCACCATACGGCCGGAACCGAGGGGGACGAGACCACTTTCCGTGTTCGGCAGCGATGGGCAGAGTCGGTTACCCACGCCGTGCGGCGCTTCCAGAGCGTGAGAGCCCTTACCGGTGTTGGAAAGCATCGAGAATCCAATACAGACAGGTGGACAGATCCGGCGGTAACAGGTGATGGTGCGGTTCGTATGGTGGGATTCGGGCTGGTGGCGTCGGTGAAATCGATGGGCTCCCGGAATATGGGGTCCACCCGGACCGCGTTTCTCCCTCACACATATGTCGAGAGAGCGGCGCCGCCCCACGGTTCACACCGGCCGCGGTGATGGGGCGCCGATGAGCAATGGCGCGAACAAGGTCCTCGCTCAGGCCACCGACGCGTTGAAAGGGTTGAGTACCAAGGCGGTCGCGGTGTGGCAGCGCGATATCGAACAAGGTGTGCTCCGTCCCGTGGTGCGCAGCGTTACCGAGACGACCCACGCCATCAGGCGCGCAGGTCCTGAGGTCGAGCGGGCCGGGGCGGGATTGTGGATGACAGAAGGCAGATGGGCCGGTATCGACGACGCCACTCGAGCCACTCAGTCGCTTTCGGGCGACGGTGGACGGCCACACTATCTCGGTCCGGTACTTCCGGAGGATCGGCCGATCACCGCCGACGAGCGTCGGCTCGCGGGCGAGTCGATCGACAAACTGAAGGAACTCTTCGGCCCGAGAGCGAACCCGGGGTCGCTGGCAAGCCGGGTCGATCCGGATGAGGTTGTTGCCGCGGCGCGGGCCAGAGCCGCGCGAAACGCCCGGTGGTGGCATGCCCTGACCGATGACCAGCGGGCGGCGATGGTGCGGGTGCGCCCACATCTGATCGGTAATACCGACGGTGTTCCCTACGCTGTTCGAGACCGGGCGAACCGCCTGTCCATCACTCGGGATCTGGAGTGGTATCTGTATCGGCGTCAGTCCGGTGACCGGCGTGACAGCAGGCTCTCCGACGAGGAGAACGCCCATCTGAGCAATATCGTCAGCACCCGCGATCATCTCGAGACCATCGAGGATCGGGCCCGCGCGCTCGGTGCGAGCAATGTGCAATTGATGGCCTACAACCCCCGGGCCTACGCCGGCAACGGCAGGGTGGCGGTTTCGATCGGCAATGCCGACGACGCCGAGATCGTCACCCGACAGGTCGGTGGTTTCGGAACGACACTGCGCTCGTTGGAATACCGTTCGGACCTCATCACCAACGAATGGGAGATGACCACCCGCTATGCGGGACACAACCGCATTGCCTCGATCGTCGATATCGGCTATCACCATCCGACCGCCCTAGTGCCGCTCGAGCCCGCCAAACCGATATTCGCCGAGGTCGGCGGGTATGTGATATCGCGAGATGTCACGAGCTTCAACGCGACTCGTGAGGCATGGGCGCACCTCGACGACAGCGTGGCGCCGCCGCAGCTGCGTAATCTCGTGGGGCACAGCTACGGTTCGACCGCAGTGTGTTACGCCGGAGCGGAAGCCCGGCTGGCCGGGGAAATCGATCAGATCAGTCTGTCCGGTTCTCCCGGTGCCGGGCCGCTCAACAACGCGGCCGATTTCGGTATCGGCCGGGAGAACGTCTATGTTTTCTCCTCCTGCCGCGACCCGATCTCCGCGCTCGGCGCGGAAACACCGGCCGGACAGGGCCGTTTTCTGGGCACCGGCCTCGGTATCGATCCCGCGAACGCGCATTTCCAGGCGGTCCGGGTCGCCGCCGAACCACCGGTCACCAAGGAATTCGCCAGTAAGATGCGAGTTCATCAGGGCTATAATGCCTTCGCCGACCCACAGAACCGGGAACCGACCGAAGCCCTGCACAATATGGCGCTGGTCAACTCCGGGCGCGCGGGCGAGGTGATGCGGGTGGAACACCGACCCGCTGTCGAGACCCCCGCGCTACGGCACCGTATCGGAACACCGCTGGTGGATCCGGAGCAGGCGCGTATCGCCGGAAACGCGTAGCCAACCGGGCACCGGTGCGGGTTCGTTGTGCCCCGGCCGCGATTACACCCGGCCGTGTGCACGCAGGATCCGGATGGCGTCCAGGGTGGCCAGACCACGCCATTCGACGGTTTGGGCGGGGGAGTAGTGCAGGAAGTGAAAATCCCAGCCGCCGTCGTCCAATTGCTCGCGTTCGAGCCGGTCCAGGTCGGCGGCGATCGTCTCGTCGTCGAACAGGGCCCGGCTCGGCGCCCCCGGATGGGGCGACAGCGTGAGCGGGTCGAGGTGTTCGTTCTCGATTCCACCCGCGACGGCCACCGTGCCGTCGGCGCGGATCGTGGAGCGGAAGCGTTCGACGGCGGCCGCGGCGCGAGCCGGGTCGGGTACGGCGTCGAGGAATTGCAGGGCGAACTTGACGGTGTAACCGGCGGGGCGGTCGATATCGTCGATCCGGTTCCAACACCAGGCGGTGGCCTTGTCGAGCCACGGGTGCCGCACGCCGAGCCGCCACAGTCCGGCCGCGAGCGCGTAGGTGAGGAAGCCCGCCTCCCTATCGGGCTTCATCCATGGAGCGTGCGGATGGCCGTCCGCCGACGGCAGTACCGTCGGCACTCCACCATCCGGGTGCGCAATGGTGGCGATCCAGTCGGCCACCTCGGTGACCATAGGGTTTCGACCGGCATTCACCTCGGCGAGCACCTCGAGTGCGGCCAGTGCCGCCGCCGGTTGGCTGCCGGGGCACCGAACATCGGGCTCCAGCGCGTGACCGAATCCGCCGTCGGCGTTGCGATAGGCCCGTAGCGCCGTCAGTACGGGTTCGTGGGGTCCGTCGTCGAGGAGGACGGTAAGCCGATGTCGTTCCAGGACGCGGGCAGTGGATTCGATGAACTGTCGGGCCGCGGTCAGGTCGATGCTCATGTCCGAAGGCTAGGCAGCCGTGAGCCTGGCGTCTTCCAGAAATCGGACCGGGGTGAGTCCGGTGAGCCGGCGCACCTCATCGGTCATATGCGCCTGGCCTGCGTAGCCCGCCGCATACGCGCGCTCGGCGAGCGTGCCCTCGGGGGAAGCGATGAGCCTGCGCAGACGGGCGACCCGGGCCAGGAACTTGGGGCCGTATCCGACGGCCGCGGTGACTCGCCGGTTGAGGTGTCGTTCGCTGACTCCGAGATCGCGTGCGACACCGGCCACCCGGGCGTCGGGTAGGGCCAGTCGGCGTATCGCGGCGCCGATGAGCGGGTCCGGTTCGGCTCTCCGCTGTAGTACCGCCTCGGTCAACAGCCGAAGTCGCACGGTGGGGTCCGCGGTCGCAGGGTCGTCGGACCAGTTCGCCACCGACGGCCAGAGCGAGGACAGCGGCACTTGTCGATCCCGCACCTCGTCGGCGGGTATGCCCAGGACGGCGCCCGCGGCTCCGGTGCGGAGCCGGATCCCGGCGGCCGACGCGCCCACCGTCTCCCACACCATCGGCCCGGTATCGGCTCCGACGACGAGGAGGCGCTCGCCGAGCCAGAGCAGGTCGACGCATCCATCCGGGATGACGCGCCGCGTGCCGGCCACGAGCGCGTCATCCTGCCATACGCACGCCACCACCGGTTCGAGTCCGGCCGGTGGGCGGTACTCGCGGTATGCGCTCATGCGGGGCACCATAGCCGGGGGTACGGACAGAGTTTTCGCTATTGCGTCCCCCGCGGCACCGGTGTCGCAGGTGCCGGCGGTGTCGGATTCGGGCTTGCCGCCGTGGGCCCCGGCGGGGCGGTGGCGGGCGAGGGAACCCGGGGCGCGGGCGGAAGCGGAGCGCGCAGGGTCTGCGGTGCGGTGTCGTGAATCATGGGTGCGGTCGGGTCGGGTTTCGGCGTGGTCGACTCGGGCGCTTCTGCGGTGGGGGACGGTGTGTCCGGGACGGGGTGCGGGGTCGCCACCGGCAGACCCACCGGCGGATGATCGGGGGCGGGCGTCTCCGGTCCCCGAGGAAGCGGACGATCGGTGGGCAGGTTGACGAAACTCGGTGTGTCGGGGTCCAACACCAACTGTTGGGGTTTGAGTTCGGTGTTGTTGAGCAGGGGGCGGAAAGGTAACGCCTTGGGCGGGTTACCGGCGAAGACGTCGAGGCGCAGCCGGTGGCCGGGTTGGAGGACGGCCTGGGTGGGGATGACGGCTATATCGAGGACGATCGGCTCGCCCGGCGGAACCGGCAGCATGCTGTCCAGGGTTATCGGGTTGTGGGGGGCGGTGAGATCGCCATTGGCGGAGCGGGCGCTGCGGGTTTCATCGATCGCGCGCAGCGAGGCGGCGAGCTGGCCGGTGCTCAGCACGGTGGAGGTGCCGTCGGGGGCGACATCGTTGACGGTGACACTCCAATAACCGTCGGTGGCCTCGTGCACGGTGTTCAGGTGCACATTGATCGGGCCGGAGATCACCGTCGGCTCGGCGACCGGTGCACTGGTGAAGGTGAGGGCGTTGAGCTCGGCGATGCGGGAATCCTTGGCGCAGGCGTCGATCAGCGCGGACAGGCCCGCCGATCCCTGGGCGGCATCGCGGGAGCACAGGGTGCTCAGGCCGGGGGCGACGGTGAGTCGGGCGTGGCTCGCGGGGTTCTCCCCGATCAGTGACCCGTCGTGCACACTGCCGGCGGTGGTACCGCTCGGCGCGTCGGACAGGTACACCCGGCGGTGGGTCGCGCCGGGCTGCGGGAACCGGTCCAGGGTGACCCAGTCGCCGCCCTGCTCCCAGACGGTCACCGGCCCGTAATCGGTTATTCCGTTGGGGATGTCGGAAAGCCAGTGGTCGAACCATGCCCGCTGGAGCACATCCAGTCGGGGCGGTGCTCCCGGTCGGCCGGTGCCGGAGCCGGGGTTGGCGTGGTAGGTGTCGCCGACCATGAGCTGTTTGTGTCCCGGCGGCAGAGGGATGGCGTTGTACAGGGTGGTCGCGCTGTTGGCGAAGATATCGTGCCAGCCGCCGTAGACGAAGGTCGGTACGGTTACCCGCTCCGGTCGGCCCATGATGCCTTGGCGGAAGGCGCTGTCCGCGTCCAATGCCTCCCGCAGGGTGTCGGGCATCTCCGCGATCGAGGGGGTGAGCAGCGCCTGGGCGAGCAGGTCGAAGTTCGTCGCCGGGGAGGCGAGCCGGTCGCCGAGCCATTGCCAGTCGAAGGTGCCGTCGAGCATGGACGCGATATCGGGAATCAGCTTGGCCCGGTTCACCGAGGTCAGCCACAGCGGGAGGAAAGTGATCCCCACACCTCCGCCCGGCGCGACGATATCGCGCATCAGATCGCTGCCCGGTACGACCGGGAAGATGGCCTTCAGCGGCGCGGGCGCGTTCTCCGCGGCGCGTAGCTGGTTGATTCCGGCGTAGGAGCCGCCGCTCATGGCGATCTTGCCGTTCGACCAGGGTTGTTCGGCCGCCCATTCGATGACCTCACGGGTGTCCTGCTGTTCCCGGGCGCCGAGGGTGTCCCAGGTGCCCTGGGACCAGCCGGTGCCCCGGACGTCCACCGCGACCAGGGTGTAGCCGGCGCGCACCAGTTTGCGGTCCAGCCCGAGCACCGTGGGAACGGTGCCGCCGTCCAGCGCGTGGATCAGGTCGCCGAATCCGCTGAGCGGGGTGCCGGAGAGGTTGATTCGGCCCACCAAATCCAGGGCCGGCGGTTGCAGTTCGGGCCGGTTCACGGCCGCCTCGATCAGACCGGCGAGCATTTTCGAGTACGGCGTCATGGTCACGATGGTGGGCAGTGGGCGGGTCTCCACCTGTCCATCGGCCGTCACGGGCCGGTACACATCGGCCTTGAGCAACACACCGTCGCTCATGGCGATCTGCACGTTCGACTCGACATGTTCCCCGGCATACGGCTGGGGGCCGTCATGGGTTCGGGTCCACTGCTGTGCGAGTTCGGCCGCGGATACCGCGGGTTCGGTTGCCCCGCCGCCGCGCTGATGGGTGATCGTGGCCACTCCGGTGAGTGCTGTGGCCATGGCCGCGACGGTGAGAACGATCGCGGCCTTCGCCCCGGGAACCGCCCGACTCCGCCGCATGGACTTCCTCCGCGTCGTGGATCCGCATGCTGGGCACAGACGGCGTCGACAATAGCAATCAGCTCTTTATCGCTCCGGTATCGACGCGCCGGGGGACCGGTCGGAGATGGGGCGGTCGGTGCGGTATGCGCGCAGCACCATGTCCCTGACATGGTGGGTGCCGGGCGGGCCGGGGCGGGTGCGATCGCGGGTCTCGTGCACCCGGACGGTCCACGAGTTGTCGAAGAGTTCGACGATATCGGCGGGTAGGTAGTAGGCGTGGGGGTCGAAATGGTGTTCGTGGTGATGGTCGGGCGGGAAGTCGGCGGGATCGTGCGCCACGAACAGCAGGGTGCCGCCCGGTGCGACGGCATCGAGCAGTCCGCGCACGGTGGCGTGGTCCGGTTCGTGTTCGATGGGGAAGTAGTGTGCCGACACCAGGTCGAAGGATCGGGGCGCGGGTGGGGTGGCGGTGAGGTCGGTATGGGTCCATCGGACGTCCGGGTGGGTGGCGCGGGCGCGTTCCAGTGCGACGCGCGAGACATCCACCGCGGTCACCTGCCAACCGCGCTCGGCCAACCAGCGGGCGTCGGCGCCCTCGCCGCAGCCCACATCCAGCGCGCGACCCGCCGGTAGATCGGCCACTTCGGCGATCAGTACGTCGTTGGGCAGTCCGCTGAACAGCTGTTCGCTGCGTCCGTACAGCTCGTCCCAGAATTCCTGGTTCATTGCGTGCTCCTTGTCTCGGGCCAGGGCCAGGATGATTCCGAGCACGCGAACTTGACAAATAAATTTGCCAAAACTGCAATATGGGTATGATCCAGGATTTCGGCGAGGTCATCGACGCGGTTGGTCCTCGGCTGCGTGAGCTGCGGCGACGTGGTGGGATGACCCTGTCCGCGCTCTCCGAACTCACCGGCATCCCGGTGAGCACGCTTTCCCGCTTGGAGTCCGGGCAGCGCAAACCCACGCTCGAACTGTTGCTACCGCTGGCCAAGGCGCATCACGTGCCGCTGGACGAGTTGGTGGACGCGCCGGAAACCGGCGATCCCCGGGTGCGTCCGCGACCGATCACTCGGCACGGGCAGACCTATATCCCGCTCACTCGTAAGCCGGGCGGCCTCCAGGCGTACAAGCAGATCCTGTCCGGGCGGCGTGCCGACCGAGAGCCCGAGCTGCGCACACACGAGGGCTACCACTGGTTGTACGTGCTCAACGGCAGGCTGCGGTTGATCCTCGGTGATCGGGACATGGTGCTCACACCGGGAGAGGTGGCCGAATTCGACACGCACCTTCCGCACTGGTTCGGCAATGCCGACGAACATCCCGTCGAGTATCTGAGCATCTACGGACCTCAGGGAGAGCGCTTCCATATTCGTGCGAGTTACCGTCCGTGACCCGATTCGTCGGCCGCGCGCCGCGCGTATATCCAGCACTTTTGCGATAGTTATCGTTTCGTTATCAATATTTGCCGTGTCGTATTCCGGCAACGATCGCGATAAGGCGAAGTATTGCTGCGGATTTTGCAGGACAGACAGATGCTGTGGTGTTTCCCCAACGCTGTTCGAGAAGTCGGTGAAATCCGCACTGAAACTCCCTGCGGCTCACCGGCACTCGACCTGAGGACGGAGGACCGCAAGATATGGATTCTGTACCGCTAAATCTCCACCCCCGTACCGCCCTGGCCATCGTGGCCGCGACAGTGGGAGTCGCATTGTTCGCCGCCGCACCGGCGGCCGAGGCCCGGCCGATCAATGTGATCGGTGTGGGAACGATCGAAATCCCCGATGAAATCCCTTTGCCGGCCGAACTTCCCGGCACCTGGAGCGTCCCCCAACCCGGTGTGTTCGTCGCTCCACAGCAGACCCTGGGTGAGCGTGCCGTGGCCGCCGCCCGCACCAAACTGGGTTCCGGATACCGTTACGGCGGTGTCGGGCCCGACACCTTCGACTGCTCCGGTCTGGTGCAGTGGTCCTACGGTCAAGCGGGACGGCAGGTCCCGCGGACCAGCTATCAGCAACTCTCCTCGGGCACCCCGGTGCCACTGGATCAACTCCGGCCCGGCGATGTGCTCACCTTCTACGACGGCAGCCATTCGGGGCTGTACGCCGGCGACGGCATGGTCATTCATGCCGCGACCTACGGTCAGGGCGTCGAGATGGCGCCGATGGAATCGATGCCGGTACTGGGAGCCCGACGCTACTGACCGTCGTCACACCACGGAAATCACCGCGGCTCAGAGCCGTTCGATAATGGTGGCGTTCGCCAGGCCACCCGCCTCGCACATGGTCTGTAGACCGTAGCGGCCGCCGGTTTGTTCCAGATGGTTGACCATGGTGGCCAGAATGCGGGTGCCCGAGGCGCCGAGCGGGTGGCCGAGGGCGATCGCACCGCCACGCGGGTTGA
Organism: Nocardia paucivorans NBRC 100373; assembly: GCF_000308675.1. Classification (GTDB taxonomy): domain Bacteria; phylum Actinomycetota; class Actinomycetes; order Mycobacteriales; family Mycobacteriaceae; genus Nocardia; species Nocardia paucivorans. The sequence continues at coordinate 105,593 of NZ_BAGE01000018.1, forward strand.
GCTTTTCCGGGTCGGCGTCGAGTTCGGTTCGCCACACCAGCGGCACCGGGGCGAACGCCTCGTTGACCTCGAAGGTATCGATGTCATCGATACGCAGACCGGCCCGCTGCAACACCTTGCGAGTGGCGGGTACCACCGCGGTGAGCATGAGCAGTGGATCGTCACCGACAACGGCGAAGGAATGGAACCGGGCCCTCGGCCGCAGACCGAGCCTGTTGGCCGACTCCTCGCTCATGATGAGTGCGGCCGAGGCGCCGTCGGTGAGCGGTGACGAATTCCCTGGGGTGATGGACCATTCGATTTCCGGAAAACGCTCCTTGTACTTCTCGTCGGCGAAAGCCGGTTTCAGTCCGGCCAATTTCTCGACGGTAGTGCCGGGACGAATTGTCTCGTCCGCGGTCAATTCACCCGCGGCGACGATTTCGTTCGAAAAACCACCCTTTTCCGCGGTTTCCGCGGCCAGTCGATGGGACCGGGCGGAGAATTCGTCGAGGGCGACGCGGTCGAATTTCCAGCGAGCCGCGATGACCTCGGCCGAAATTCCCTGCTGCACCAGACCTTCCGGATAACGATGTGCGAGGGGACCTCGATTGGGATCCTGGCCTTGGGCATTGGAGAACATGGGCGCCCGGCTCATGGACTCCACCCCGCAGGCGATGGCGATATCGTAGGCGCCCGCCATCACGCCCTGCGCCGCGAAATGCGCTGCCTGCTGGCTGGATCCGCACTGCCGGTCCACGGTGGTGGCCGGGACCGATTCCGGGAACCCGGCCGCCAGCACCGCGGTGCGGGTGATGTTCATCGCCTGTTCGCCGCTCTGGGTGACGCAGCCGCCGACCACATCGTCGACCAGGGCCGGGTCGAGGTCGTTGCGTTTGCACAACTCGCTCAGCACGCCGGCGAGCAGCGTGGCGGGGTGGACCCGGGACAGCCCGCCGCCTGTCTTTCCTTTACCGGACGGGGTGCGGACCACGTCGACGATGACTGCGGACGGCATAGTCTCTCCTGACTCTCGGACGCTGCGTCGCGTTGCTGACCGTACGATAATAAGTTAACAGCCATTCGCATTGTTATCGACCTCGTCGCACCCGTGCGAGGGGTGTCACCGCCGGTCCGGATATTCCGTCTCAGGTGGCGTCGACGTCTGCGACGTTCGCCTCCAGTAGGCGGCGGCCCTCCGGGTTGCCGTCGAGGGCACGGGTGGTGCGGTGGACGATCCGCCACCCTCGTGGCGTTCGATCGAGTTCGAAACGGTTCGCCCCGGCGCGCCATATTCGGAAGTCGCCGTCCCGGTGCCGGATCAGCAGTGATTCGCAGACGGCCACGGCATGGTCACCGTCGACCACCACATGCGCCGGGCCGAGGAAATGCGAGCAGCCCGCGGCGATCAGGGACCGATGGGCATCCGATTCGATCATCGCGTGGATATCGGCGCGGCTGCGCATATGCCATCCCTCGACATCGTATTCACCGTCCTCCACCCACAGATCCGCCACCGCCGCGGCGGCCCCGGCATCGGCGAAGGGGCCGTAGGAGGCGATCAGTCGGGTTATCGCCAATTCGTCCTCGAGTCGGCGCACCCGTTCTTCCAGCCGGGTCAGTCGGTCGTCGTCCATGGTGGTTTCCTTCGTGGTGATCGGGGCGTGGGTCTCAGAGCGGCTCGGCCAGGGCGTGGAGTGCGGCGAGTTGATCGCAGTAGTGCTCGATATCGGATGCCCGGACGGTGCAGGTGGCGACGGTGGCGCCGATATCGCGCAGCCGGCTCAATCGATCTCGCGCGCCGGTGGGATCGCCGATCGGGTCGAGGGCGTGCCCGGAGTTCAACACGATCTCGAAGCCATCCGGCAGATCCACCGTGCCCAGGTGCTCGGCGAGCGCCCTGGTGGACAGCCCGAACGGGACCCAGCCGCTGCCCGATTCCACCGCACGATGCAGAGATCGGCGGCTGCGACCGCCCACCCAGATGGTCGCGGTAGTGGAACCGGCATGCGGTTCGACGACGAATCCGTCGACCTCTCTTCGCCCCCATGCGGCGCGAAGAGCCGCCAGCGTCCGGTCGGCGACGGCGCCGCGCTTGTCCCATTCCGCCCCGAGCAGGGCGAATTCCTCGGCCAGGGAGCCGACCCCGACGCCGAGTACGAGGCGACCGCCACTGAGTCGGTCGAGCGTGCCGTAGCGCTTGGCCAGAGCGAGAGGGTGGTGATAGCCGAGTACGACGACCGTGGTCGCCAGTCGAATCCGCGAGGTGTGGGCCGCCAGGAAGGACAGGGTGGCAAGCGGATCCCAGTAGGTGACACCGCGGGTCGCGGCCACCTCGACCGGTACGCCGATGTGCTCGGCGCAGGTCAGATGATCGAATCCGAGCGCATCGGCGGTCTCGGCCACCCGCACGAGTTCTGCGACCCCGGCCGTGGATTCCCAGGGGGAGGCGACGCCGGGAATCTGCACCACGATCGGTGTGGACAGGCCGATTCTCACCGGTTTTCCCCTGGGGACAGGCCGATCAGCCGACTCATCATCCGGTCGGCGCGCAGTATCGTCGCCGCCCGGTCGGGGTTGTTGCGCTGTTCGGCCAGATGGCGATGTGCCGCGATGATATGCACCGGGCCGTGGCCCAGCATGGCCAGTCCTTCCGCGGCGACCTCGTCGGGTTCGGACACCGGCATACCGGGAATGTCGAAGTCGAGACCGACCCGTTCCATCGCCGGTGTCCGCGTTACCCCGAGGACCAGTTCGAGCACGTCCACCCCGTATTCGCGCAGTTCGAGCCAAAGGCTTTCCGCGAAAATTCGGCCGAAGGCCTTGACCCCGCCGTAGACCGTGTGATTCCGGGAACCCAGATAACCGGCCAGCGAGCCGACCAGCAGAATTCCGCCCCGCCGTCGGCGCCGCATTGCCGCGCCGAAATGGGTGATGAGCGCCAGGGGGGTGGTGATATTGAGGTCGATCACCTGTTGGAACGCGGCCGGATCGCCATCCAGGTAGGGGGCGCTGTGGGTATTGGCGCCCGCATTGTGGATCAGCAGGCCGACCTCGACCTCGCCGGCCGCGGCCGTAACCTCCGCTGCCGACGCCGGCCGGGACAGGTCGGTGGCCAGGGTGCGCACCTCGACGCCGAGGGTCCGACACTGCTCGGCGGTGCTGTCGAGTGGGGCGGATCGCCGCGCCACCAGCAGCAGATGGATGCCCGCGGCGGCCAATCGCAAGGCGAATGCGCGCCCCACACCTTCGGAGCCGCCGGTGATCACCGCCCAGGGGCCGTAGCGGCGTGGATCGATCCCGGTCATCGCGTGTACTCCGTTCGAGGTCGGCGGTTCGCTGTGAGGTCGCGCCGCCCTCGGGCGCCGGCGGTGCCGGGCGGACCTGGGACAACCGGGCGAGGAAGAGTCGACATGGTCCAGTTGTACAACCCGAACCGGCAAAATACTAGATTGAATTCTAGTTTTTCGCGGAGGTGATGCGGTGCCGCGCATAGCGGAATCACGGGAACCGGGTAGGGCGTCCACCACGAGACAGCAGGCGCGACGCCGCGCCATCCTGCGCTCGGCCGCCCGACTCGGCGAAGAGCACGGCCTGGAGCGGGTCCAGATGTCCGATGTCGCGGCGGCTGCCGAAGTGGCATTGGGGACGCTGTACCGCTACTACCCGTCCAAGCACCATTTGTTCTCCGGGGTACTGGAAGCCGCGGTCCGGGATCTGCCGGTGCCGGCCGAGAAACCCGACGATCCGGTCGCCGCGGTCGCCGATTTCCTCGCGGACGCCATGACCGGCCTGCTGCGCCGGCCGCGGTTGGCCAGGGCCATGCTGGTATCGGCCAATGCGGTGCGTTCGTCCGGCACGGTCACGGTGGACCCCACGATGCGCGACCACATCATCGCCGTCGCGGGCATCGCCGAACCCACGGTTGAGGACCATCGGCTCGCCCGCCTGGTGGAACAGTGCGTTTACGGCATCCTCACCTGGGCCACGGCCGGCCAACTCGACCCCACCGAAGCCGCGGCCGATATTCGCCACGCCTGCGCCTTACTGCTCGCCCCGTGGGTACGGGACCGACATGAGAAATCCAGTGCCGTACCACCGCGATAACCACGGTCGAGAGCCTGTCGACCCGGCGGTATCGAGGCCGAGTTCATCGCGATGCCCCTACGACCGTGGTCTTGAACCGTGATGTTCGGTCGTGATCCGATCGTTCGGTGCAATCTCCGCTCGACCCCAAACGAACCGATGCTCCAGCCGAACTTGTGACACAGTTGCTCGACTACTTCAGCTCGATAACAGCGACCACACTGCGTCCGGACGACGACATATTCGAACTCGGATTGGTGAATTCCCTTCGCGCGCTGGAGATCGTGGCCCATGTCGAGCGGACGTTCGGCCTCGAGGTCGATGTCGAGGATCTGGAACTGGACAACTTCCGCACCGCCGCGCGAGTCGCCGCATTCGTGACGAAGAAACGGGAAGCTGCGGATCGTTGACCGATATCGAGGATCTCATCGAGGCGGCGGGTATCGCCGCGGCCGAGTGGGATCGGATCGGGTTGCCCGACGATATCGTCGGTGCGGCCGCCCGAGCCGGGCTGCTCGGTCTGGATCGTCCACGGGAGCGGGGTGGTCGCGGTCTCGACCCATACGAACTCGGGGAAAGCGCAGCCCGACTCGGGGCGGTGTGCACCTCCTTACGCAGCCTGCTCACCGTCGGTGGCATGGTGAGCGCGGCCGTGGACCGGTGGGCCACCCGCGCGCAACGAGCGCACTGGGTGCCGCGGCTGGCCACGGGAGAATTGATCGCCGGACTGGCCGCCACGGAGGCGGGTGCCGGCACCGACCTCGCCGGCGTCGAGACGGTCTTCGAGGACACCGGTACCGCGATTCGGGTGAACGGGCGCAAACTCTGGGTGAGTTTCGGTGCGGTGGCCGATGTGCTGCTGGTCCTCGGCCGGGCCGAGGGGGGCCTTCAGGCGGCGCTGGTGAGCACCGATCAACCCGGGGTGATCGTCGAGCCGGTAACCGATCAACTGGGCATGCGCGGGGCGCGAATCGCGCACATCACCTTCGATGGGGCACAGGTGCCCCGCGAACAACTCATCGCCCCGGCCGGTTTCGGTCTCAGTCACGTGGTGGGAACCGCACTGGACCACGGTCGGTACACCATCGCCTGGGGATGTGTGGGGATGGCGCGGGCCTGCCTACACGACGCGGCCCGGCACGCGGTGCGACGAACCCAGGGCGGTATCCGGTTGTCCGAGCACGAGAAGATCCGCGCGGGCCTGGGTCGCCACCGAGTCGCGGTGGATGCGGCGCAGGCGCTGTGCGAACGCGCAGCGCGCTATCGGGCGGCCGCGGATCCGGCGGCCATCATGGCCACCGTGGCCGCGAAATACGCGGCGGCCGAGACCGCTTCCGAGCTCGGCGCCTACGCGGTGCAAGTACTCGGCGCAGCCGGCTGTGCACCGGACAGCAGGGTGGGACGTTTCTTCCGGGACGCGAAGATCATGCAGATCATCGAAGGCTCCCGCGATGTCGCCGAGTTGCACCTCGGCGATCAGCTGCTCACCGAGGTGACACAGGAGAAGGGCGGAGAGTCGTGATCGGGGTCGGGCCTGTGGCAACGTGGTTTCCGGAGCGCACGCTCGAGGTGTCGGATCTGCCGGAACTCGGTGAGTTGCCGGCCGCGCGACGCGAACACGCGCTGTCTCTCGGGATCGATACCGTGCGCTGCGCCCAGGGAGCGACGGAGACCGACCTCGCCGAGCGCGCCGCTCGCGAGGCCTTGCGCCGATCCGGGCTCGACGCCGCCGACCTGGACGCGCTACTGCTGGTGCAGGGGCGAGCGCCGCAGTATCTGCTTGCCTCCGAGGCAACCCGACTACAGCACGTGCTGGGCGCCGAACGCGCATTCGTCAGCGGAATCGGCGAGCTGGGTTGTGTCTCGGTCTCGGCGGCATTGCGGCTCGCGGCTGCGCTGTTGCGTGGTGATACGCACTGTCGGACCGTGCTGGTGGTCGCCGCGGCGCGCACCCCGACCCGCGCCCGCTACCGCAGTCCCATGACCATCCTCGGCGACGGCGCCGCGGCCGTGCTGTTGACCACCGACAGCGCGGACTGCCGTTACGAACTCGTCGATATCGCCGTGCGCAGCGACGGTCGATACTCCGACCTGTTCCGCATCGACTACCGGGATGTCCCCAGCGAGCACTGGATCGAGGAGTGCGCCGACGAGCCGACCTACTCCTTCCGGCTCGCGGTGGAGAGCAGTAAACGTTTCACCGCGCTCAACGCTGAAGTACTGGCGCGCAACGGTTTGTCCGCCGCGGACATCTCGGCGGTGCTCATGCAAAACCTGTCCGTGGGGTCCTTGGCCTTCTGGGCCGAAGCCCTCGAACGGCGAATTCATCCCGCCTGCGCCGAGAACCTCGCCCGCTATGGGCATCTCGGCCCGGTGGACGTACTGATCAATCTGGACGATGCCGCAGCGACCCTCGCGCCCGGCGCCGCAGCCCTGCTGCTCAACAGCAGTCCGGTGGCCGCGTGGAGCACGGCGGTGTTACGGAGAACGGATATGCGGGTATGACGGCGCAATCGACGACGGTGAAGTGTCTGGTCTGGGATCTCGACGACACCGTATGGCCCGGCGTCGTGCTGGAGTCCGACGGCGGCGCTCCGAAACCAGAAGTACTGCGGACACTTCGGGCTCTCGACGAACGCGGTATCCTGCATGCCGTCGCAAGCCGTGGTGAGCGTTCGGCCGCCGTCGAACATCTGCGTCGACACGGGATCGAGGACATGTTCTCCGCGGTCGAGGTGGGTTGGGGTCCCAAATCGGATGCCTTGCGGCGAATCGCCGAATCGCTGAACATCGGTCGCGACACCCTGGCCTTCGTCGACAACGACCCGGTCGAATTGGCCGAGGTGACGGCCGCCTACCCGGAGATACGGTGCTATTCGGTGGACCGGATACCCGACCTGGCCGATCTTCCGGAATTCACCCCCGAGACGACCACCCCCGAAGCCCGGCATCGTCGGTCCTACTACCGCGCCGAGCAGGCCCGTCGGGAGTGCGAGGCCGAGTTCACCGGCTCGAATGCGGAGTTCCTCGCCTCGCTGAATCTGGTCATGACCGTGCGAGAGGCCTCCGAGGAAGACCTTGCCCGGGCGCACGAGCTGACCGTGCGCACCCATCAGCTGAACACCACCGGAATCACCTTCGACGCCGATGAACTGCGGAAACTATGCGCATCGCCCGACCACGAGGTGCTTGTCGCCTCGCTGAGTGATCGATTCGGCGGTTACGGCACGATCGGGTTGGCGGTCTCGGAGATCCGTGGCGGCGACTCGGTGTTGTTGTTGCTGCTCATGTCCTGTCGGGTGATGTCGCGCGGTGCCGGGACATCGCTCATTCGGGAAGTCGTGCGGCGGGCCCGTGCGGCGGGTCGACGGCCGACCGCGGAATTCGTGTCCACACCGCTCAATCGGGTCATGCTCGTGACCCTGAGATTCGCCGGTTTCGAGGTGATCGAATCCGATGGGGAACGAATCCTGTTGGCCTGCAATGTTCCACCCGAACGTATCGGCGGTACCGGCCATATCGAGGTGATCTCATGAAATCCGACCTTCTGGAAGGCATTCTCCACCAGGCCGAACGGGTACCCGAACGTATCGCGCTCGTGGTGGGCGATCGATCGCTCACCTACCGTGAACTCGATATCACGACCGCGCGTCTGGCCCGCCGCCTGGTCTCCGCCGGGGTGCGCCCCGGACAGACCGTAGTGATATTCCAGCGTCAGAGCCTGGATACCGTGGTCGGAATGATCGCCGCACTGCGTGCGGCCGCGGCCTGGTGCGTTATCGAACCCGGTCGTGCCGAGGGCACCCTGCGGTCGGTGGCGGAGGCGGTGACCTGCGGCGCGGTGCTCGTGAACGGGCGCGACCCCCTGACTCTCCCCGAGGATGTGGCCGAATCGACGGTGGGAGTCGCCCACGAACCGGTGGTACTCGATATCGGCGAGGATGTCGAACCACCGGAGGTGGCATTGCCGGCGCAACCGCCCGAGCAGGCCCCCGCCTATGTCATCACCACCTCCGGCTCCACCGGAGAACCGAAGGCCGTCGTGGTCTCGCGAGCGAATCTCGCCACCCTCATCGGATCACGCGACTACCCGTACACCGACGGTGAGCTCGTGACCTTCTCGGCCATGCGCCTGATCTGGGACGGATCGCTGATGGGGTTGGCCTGGGCGCTCGCCGTCGGCGGCACCGGCGTGCTCCCGGACGCGGCCTCGTTGCCCGATGCCACGGCGGTCGCCGAACTCGCCGTTCGCTGGAAGACATCACATCTCGTCGCGACCCCCTCGTACTACCGACTGCTGTTGCCGCGGCTGGCCGAACTCACATCGACGCTGCAGCTCGTGACGCTCGCCGGGGAAGCGGTATCCCCTCGTCTCGTCGCCGAGCACCGCGAGATCCTGCCCACCACCCGATTGCACAACGAGTACGGTCCGACCGAGGCGACCGTCACCTGTATCTACTACGTCGTACCCGAGACGCCCCTGAGTATCGTGCCGATCGGCACCCCGACCGACGGAACGATGGCCCATGTCCTCGACTCCCGGCTGCGGCCGGTCCGTCCCGGCACCCGCGGCGATCTGTACCTCGGTGGCGGGCAGGTCGCGGATGGCTATGCGGCCCGACCCGGATTGACCGCGACCCGGTTCGTGGCCGACCCGTTCTCGCCCGAGCCGGGTGCCCGCATGTACCTGACCGGCGACCTCGCCCGCGTCGACGCGCACGGTGATATCGAATTCCACGGCCGGACCGACAACCAGCTCAAGATCCGTGGTGTGCGCATCGAACGCGGGGCGGTCGAGATGGTGCTGGAAGGGCATCCGGCCATCCGCGAGGCAGTGGTACTGAACGCGACCGATGCCGACGGCTCGGCATACCTGGCGGCGTTCTGGATACCGGCGGACCCCGCCGCGCCGAAGCCCACCGCCGGCGCCCTGATCACCCACTGCGCCGAACGACTCGCGCCCGAATCGGTTCCGAGCCGGTTCGTGGCCATCGACACCCTGCCCATTGCGATGGGCAGCAGCAAACTCGACGAGGCGGCGCTGCGCGAACTACTGAGCTCATATCCGGAAGGGCACACGGCCCCGTCGCGGGACCGGTGGACCGAGACCGAGCGGGCGGTCGGCGAAATCTGGTCGCAGGTGCTCATGCACGACGAATTCGACCGTACGGATCGATTCCTGGACGTCGGCGGCAACTCGCATCGGGTGGTGGCACTGCATATGCGTCTGCAAGAGAAATGGCCGGGGGCGATATCGGTAGGGGCCTTGTTCGACCTCGACACCGTATCCGCGCAGGCCGCCGCACTCTTGTCCGAGCCATCGGCCGGATCCGAATCCGCGTCGGCAGATGACGCGCCGTTGGCTTTCGAGGTGTGAAGGGAATCGTGACCGTGAATACGACAGAAGATATTGCGATCATCGGCATCGGTGCCCGATTCCCCGATGCGTCCGACCTCGACGAATTCCGCGCCAACCTCGCCGCCGGGCTGGATTCGATCGGGCCGATGCCCGCCGATCGCGCGGAGGCGACCTCGCTGGACCGGAGCGTCGACTATCTGCCCATGGGGCACCTGGCCGATATCCACACCTTCGACTACGCCTTCTTCGAGTTGTCCAAACGGGAGGCGTCCCTGATGGATCCGCAACAGCGGATCGCGCTCGAGTTGGCGTACCGGGCGATCGAGGACGCCGGGTACGCACCCGCCACGCTGCAACAGGCCACCACCGCGGTGGTTTTCAGCGCGCCGACGCCCGCGTATCACGCCATGGCGGTGGATCCCGGCCCGCTGAGCATGTTGGGCAATCTGCCGTTCGCCACATCCGCCCGTATTGCACACCTGTTGGACCTGACCGGCCCGTGCTACGCCGTCGACAGTGGCTGCAATGCCTCACTGATCGCCGTCCATCACGCCTGCCGCGAACTGTCCTGTGGCGCGGCCGACTACGCCCTTGCCGGTGGGGTCAGCGTGCGTGCCAACGGTTCTCCCGAGTGGACAGCGCAAACCATGACGGAGCTCGCCTCCCCCAGTGGGCGATGCCGGGCGTTCGATGCGGACGCCGACGGTACGGTGGCCGGCGAGGGTGGCGCCGCGCTGCTGCTGACCACGCTCTCCCGTGCCCGGGCCGATCGCGCGCCGGTGTACGCCGTTATTCGGGGTAGTGCGGTGCTGCACAACGGACGTTCCGCCGCGACCATCAGCACCCCCAGCGCGGCATCCCAGGCGCGGGTGATCGCCACGGCCTGGCGCACCGCGGGTGCGGACCCGAGTGATGCCGGATATCTGGAAGCACACGGGTCGGCCACCCGACTCGGGGACGCGGTGGAGCTGGAGGGGCTGCGCATCGCTTTCGCCGGACGGTCACGGCCGTTGCCCATCGGGTCGGTCAAAACCAATATCGGGCATCTGGATCATGCCGCGGGCGTCGCCGGACTGGTCAAGGGTGTGTTGTCCGTGGCCGACGGTCGGTTGTACCCGTCGCTGCACTATCGGCGTCCCACGGGTGATTTCGATATGGCCGGCGCCGGGATCGAGGTGGTCACCGAGCTACGGCCGTGGCCGAGCGACAGCGGTCCGCGTCTGGCGGGGATCAGCTCGTACAGTCTCGGTGGTTCGAACGCCCACTGTGTGGTGCAGCAGGCTCCCGACGAACCCGCGGTGTCCGCTTCGCCTCGACCCGGTCGCCGGCTGGTCGGTGTTTCGGCGCGCACACCGGCGGCCCTGGCCGAGCTGTGCGACGACCTCGCCGCCGCCCTGCGCCGGAACCCGATGGATCTGGCGGATGTCGCCTTCACTCTCGGGCGAGGTCGCACCCACTTCGGGTATCGCATCGCGGTGCGCGCCGACAGCACCGACGGGCTCGCCGATGCGCTCACCGCACGAGCCGCCGATATCGATATCGAACAGCGGGCACCCGTTTCGCCGCGGGTGGCCCTGCTGCTCTCGCCCGGTGCGGCACCTGCCTGGGCCGAATCGTTCCCGCTACCCGCCGAACTGCCGGCAACAGGCGCTGTGGCCGATGTGCTCGCCGGGCAGATCGCGGTACACGATCTGCTGCGCAGGTGCGGTATCGGTTTCGCCGCGGTCCTCAGTGGGGGAGCGTCACGGTACGTTTCGCGGTATCTGCTCGGATCGACCGACTCGGTTTCCGCCGAGGAATTGGCCGCCGCCGCGGACTCACCCGCCGTGGATCGGTCCCGGTTGGCCATAGCGGCACAGACCCTCTTGCGGGACGGACCGGTGGTCTTCGTCGATCCCGCTCCGGAGGGGACGCTGGGTCGGTATCTCGCCGAGGATCTGGCGGATCGAACCGATGCACAGGTCCTTTTCGGCACCGATGATCCCGACGGTTCGCTCGAGTTGCTCGGTCGCCTCTACGAGCGTGGCGTGGATATCGACTGGGCCCGGGTGGGGCCCGATGACGGCAGGCGGGTGCGGCTGCCGGGACATCCGCTGCACGGCACCCGGTGTTGGGTCGAACTACCCACCCAGGCGCGCCCCTCGGCCGCGTCCGGCCCCGCGGTCGAGTCCGCCCCCGCCCCGCGGCCGCCGGCGGAAGCGCCGCAGGACGCGAGCGAATGGTTGCGCACCGTACTGCGAGAACTGCTGCACTCCGAGACCGAGATCGGCCTCGAAGACGATTATTTCGACCTCGGCGGCAATTCGATCATCGCCGTCCAGCTGGTCGAGCGAGTCGCCGACACCTACGGGTTCCGGCCCAAACTGCTCGATGTCTACGAGCGACCCAAGGTCGCCGACTTCGCCGCACTGCTGCGCGGTGCGGCCGGGCCCGAACCATCCACCGTGGACGTACCGCCGATCACCCGAACCGACGAGTTGGTGATGTCGCCCGGACAGGAGCGCATGTGGTTCCACCACCAACTCGTTCCGGATACGACCCTCTACAACTATCCGGTGGTCAACGTGCTGCGCGGACCCATCGATATCGACGCCGTCAAAGGGACTTTCGAGGATTTCGCCGAGCGGCACGAGCCACTGCGCTACAACCTCGTCGAGGTCGACGGGAAACCGGTGGTTCGAGTCCGGCCGTCGCTCGGCGACTTCTTCCGTGTCGCCGATGTGTCCGATGAACCCGACCCCACCGCCGCCGCGCGCGAGTTGATTCGCGAAGCCGCGGCGCGGCCGTTCGATTTGGCGCGCGATCCGCTGGTCCGGGTTCTGGTGGTGACATTGGCGCCGGAGACACACGTGTTGCAGGTGACCTGTCACCACTGTGTCACCGACGGCGCCACCCCCGGGATTCTCGCCCGTGAGATTCCCGAACTGTATGCCGCCCGACAGGAGGGCAGGCCCACCGTGCTCGAACCGCTGCCGGTCCGGTACCGCGACTACGCGCGTTGGCATCGTGAACTGGTCGACACCGGGGCGCTCGACCACGAGCTCGAATACTGGGTGCATCTTCTGCGTGACGCGCCGAAGCTGCACCTGCCCACCGACTTCCCACGGCCCGCGCGCAAGACGTTCGTCGGTGACCTGGCACCCTTCACGGTTCCGGGTGAGCTGCTGACTCGGGCCCGTGAGGTGGCGAAGCGGGAATCGGTCTCGCTGTTCGTCGTATTGCTGTCGGCCTTCTATCTCCTGCTTGCCCGCCGCAGCGGACAACGCGATCTCGTGATCGGCACGCCCACCACCGGCCGCACCCGCCGCGAGCTCGAAGGGCTCATCGGTTTCTTCAACAGCACGGTCGCCCTGCGCGCCAACTTGTCCGGCCCGGGCACACTGGGCGATCTCCTCACATTGGTACGCGCCACGGTGTTGGGCGCGTTGGAAAACCAGGAGATCCCCTTCGAGCGGGTGGTCCATGCCCTCGACGATCAGCGGGATCTGTCCCGCACCCCGATATTCGACGTCCTGTACGTACACCAGGAGCTTCCCGGTATGGCGAATCCGATCGGGGGCGGGGAGCCGGAGTTCTTCGACCTCGAGCATTCGATACAGAACGCCTTCGGAGGATTGCCCGCCGGCACGGCGAAATTCGATCTCAGCCTGATCACCTACGACCGTAAGGATGGCCAGGACATGCTGGCGTGCTTCGAATACAGCGCCGAATTGTTCACCCGGCGCACCGCCGACAGTTTTGCGACGTCCTACCTCGACATCCTCACGGAGCTGGTGGAGTCGTCCCCCGACCGCTCCATCGACGAACTCGTCGTCGCACCCGTGATTTCGTCGCCGGGTTCCGTGGCGGTGTTCGAGGTTCCGACGGATCGGCCGCGTGGCACCGGTGCGGTGCGCTATACGCGCGCCACGGTGCACGAGCGGTTGGACACCGAGCCTGCCGATATGGCATTGCTCGGCGCCTGGGTGGCGTTGCTGTCCTGGTATTCGGGTGCCGACGAGGTGGAGGTGGGCTTCGCGACCGGCGCCGCCCGGGTCGATCTCGCCGATGAGCCGAGCGGTGCCGAACTGATCGCGCGGGTCGCGCAGGTATCGGCCGTGCCGGCGCGCGAGAACGGTGATCGGGCGGTCCGCTACCGCGACACCCGGCCCACCACGGAGCTCGCACTCGACTGGTCGCGCGACGGTACCGGCGCTGTCGTGGAAATCCGATACGCCACAGAGCTTTTCGACGAGAAGTCGGCCCGGGATATGCTCGCCGACCTGATCCGGCTGTGGCGCGGTCTGCTGGAGACGCCGAACGACCCGGTCCCGGATATCGCCCTGCGCTGCGTCGCCGGAGCGGAGGTGACCCGATGAGCGGGATCGTGGGGGTGATCGGAGCGGGCACCATGGGCGCCGGGATCGCGCAATGCCTGGCGCAGGCGGGATACGACGTGGTTGTCGTCGAACCCGAGCGTGAGGCCGTCGAGCGGGCGCGTCGCGGCCTCGCCGAGGCGGTGCGGCTGGCGCTGTTACTGGGTCACGGCGACCGCCGGTCGGCTGCCACCGTCGGTCGGCGCGTGCGATGGGCGGAGCGCGTCGAGGAGTTGAACGAGGCCGAGTTCGTCATCGAGTGCGCAACCGAACGGATCGAGTTGAAAGAGCAGATCTTCGGCGAACTCGACAAGCATTGCCCAGGGGACGCCGTTCTCGCCTCGTGCACCTCCGCGATACCGATCGCGCGTCTGGCCGCCGCCACCCGACGCCCCGACCGAGTGCTCGGTCTGCACTTCATGAACCCGGCACCATTGACGAGCACGGTCGAGGTGGTGCGCGGCGCGCACACCTCGCCGGAGACCCTCGAACGTGCCGAGAAGCTGCTCACTGCGCTCGGCAAGGAGGCGATCGTCGTCGACGACCGCGCCGGGTTCGTGGTGAATCGCATACTCATGCTGTGTATCGCGGAGGCGGCCGCCACCCTCGACACCGGTACGGACGCCGCCACCGTGGATGCTCTCTTCGAACGTTGCCTCGGCCACCGGATGGGCCCGCTGCGCACCGCCGACCTGATCGGTCTGGACAACGTGGCGGACACCATCGAAGTGCTGCGGCGGGAAACCGGTGAGCCGCACTATCGCGTACCGGCCGCCCTCGCGTCGCTCGTAGACGCCGGGCATTTCGGCCGTAAGACCGGACGGGGGTTCCATGACTACCAGTGAGACAACCGCTGTCGAGATGACCGAATCGGGGATGCCCGCCGATACGCAACGCGCGGCGCTGGCCGCCGGTGATCGCTATGTGGATCTGTATCTCGAACTGAGCGGTCCGGAATCGGCGGACATCGTGTGCGCCGCCATCGGTACCGTTATGGGGGAGTGCCCCGTCCTGCACAGCGTGTTCCGCGCCGACGACTTCGGTGCGATACGGGTGTACGCGAGCGAACGCGCACCCGTCGAAACGATCACCGCCGATAGCGCCGACCCGGACCGTTTCGTATCCGAATGGATTGCGCAGGAGCGGTCACGCGACCTGGACATCGCCCACGGGCCGTTGTACCGGCAGACGGTCATCCTGTTTCCGGACGGTCGGTTCGGCTGGTACCAGCGCTACCACCGCCTCGTCAACGATGAGGTGGGAATGCTCGTCGTCGCCGCCAGGGTGCGCGACGTGCTGGACGGTGTGTCATCGTCTCCCCCCGTGTCTCCGCCGTTCGGCGCGGTATCGGACCGCCTCGACGACGAATACCGTTACCGCGAGTCGGGCGCATGGGCGGCCGACCGCGGCTACTGGGAGCGATACCTGGACGGAGCCGCCCGGCCGCATCCGCTTCCGACACGATCCGGTGGCCATGGCGCCGATCGCGTGGTCGGCGGACCGTGGACCGAGGCCGCATCCACATCGGAACTCACCAGGCTCGCGCGCACCGGCGGTGGCGGTATCGCGGCCGTCGTCCTGGCGGCGTTGGCCGTCTACGCGTCCCGATCGACCACGACGAACGACCTCGTCATCGCCGTCTCACTCGGGGAAAGCACTGTGCCGCTGCGTTTGCCGGTGGTACCGCACACGACGTTCGATGCGCTCGTCAAACGAGTGGGGTTGGAACTGCGCAGAGCACGGCGCCATCGATACATCCCCGATATCGACGATCGGTGGCCCGAGGCACCGGTGCACGGACAGTGGCCGCTCGCGGTCCACCTGCTGCCCGATGCCGCCGTGGACCGGCTCGGCGGAGCCGTCGTGACCGCGACCGCCGGGACGGGTGACGGGCTCACCGTCTGCGTCGACGACCGGACCGTGGGCAGTGCACGCATCGCCGTTGTCGGGGCGGGCCACGAAGCGCACCGGGAGCATATTGTCGCGCTGCTGAACCGGCTCGTCCGCGCAGCCCACACGCCGATAGGCCGTATCGGTCTCGTCGAACCCGGTGAGATCGCGCACCTGGCGGGTCGGCGCCCCGAGACCGCGCCTGTGCCCCTCACCGCGACGGTGGCCGATCTGCTCGCCGAACAGGCCTCCCGCTCGCCCGATGCCATTGCCCTCGTCGATGAGGAACGCCGGCTGTCCTACGCGGACCTGTATCGCGACACCAATCGTTTGGCGCGCAGGCTCATCCGCATGGGAGTGGGGGCGGAACAACCGGTGGCCGTGGCGATCGGCTCGCCGATCGATCAGATCCGCGCGGTACACGCGATCCTGGCGGCCGGTGGGGCGTATCTGCCGCTGGATCCGGAACATCCCCGCGAGCGTCATATGTACCTGCTCGATATCGCTCGGCCGGTATGCGTGCTCACCACCGGTCGGGATACGTGGGATCCGCCGCCGGGGGTGCGCGTGCTGCACCTCGACGAGCTCGACCTGTCCGACGAGTCGCCCGACCCGGTGACCGATATCGACCGTATCGTCCCGTTGCGGCCGGAGAACCTCGCGTACGTGCTGTTCACGTCCGGGTCGACGGGCCGACCGAAAGGGGTGGGTGTCTCCCACGCCGCTGTCTGCGGTCACCTCGCCTGGATGCAGCACGTGCACGGACTCGACGGCACGGACGTCGTACTGCGCAAGACCGCGCTGTCGTTCGACGTATCGGTGTGGGAGGTGCTGTGGCCGTTCACCGTCGGCGCGCGAGTCGTCGTCGCGTCCGGCACGCACCTCGATCCGGTCGAGACCGCGCGGATGATCGCCGTGCACGCCGTCACCACCGTGCAGTTCACACCGTCCACCCTCACGGCACATCGGCGGACGGTCACCGAACCGTTCGCGGCGAGCGTTCGCCGCGTACTCGTCGCGGGTGAGGCCATGACACCCGCCCTCGCCGCCCAACTGCCCGCCGTCGCGCCCGACGCACGATACGACAACCTGTACGGGCCGACGGAGGCGACCGTCGCCGTCGCTCGGCACGAGATCGGACGGCACGATACCGACGCAGTCCCGATCGGCGCACCATCCTGGGATACGCACGCCTACGTACTGGACTCCTGCCTGCACCCGGTCCCGGTGGGTGTGCCCGGTGAGCTCTATCTCGGCGGCACCGCCGTGGCCCGCGGATACGTGCGCCGTCCCGGACTCACCGCCGAACGGTTCGTCGCCGACCCATTCGGCGGTGTGGGGGGTCGGCTGTACCGCACCGGGGACATCGTGCGCTCGACCGAGCACGGCGAGCTGGAATTCCTGGGACGCGGCGACTCCCAGGTGAAGGTGCGCGGCATACGGATCGAACTCGGAGAGATCGAGGCGGTCCTGGCCGAACAGGGAGCCGTGGCGCAGGCGGTCGCGGTGGTCCACCGCGGTGACGGGGCGGTGGGCGACCGACTGGTCGCCTACGTCTCCCCAACGGCCGGTCGTCGAATCGACCCGACAGCTCTGGAGCAACGGCTCGGGGAGGTGCTGCCTCGTCATATGGTGCCGTCGCCGATTGTTGTCCTCGCCGCACTGCCCACCAACCGCTCCGGCAAGGTCGACCGCGCGGCGCTGCCCGAGCCCGCCTCGCAACCGGTTCCCTTCCGCGCCCCGAGCACCGGGACGGAACGGGAGCTCGCCGCCGTGTTCGCCGAGGTACTGGGTCGTGAAACCGTCGGCGTCGACGAGTCCTTCTTCGCCCTCGGCGGCGACAGCATCATGTCCATCCTGCTCGTGTCCCGTGCCCGATCCCGCGGTATCACGGTGACCGCGCAGCAGGTCTACGAGCACCGCACCGTGGCCCGCTTGGCCGAGATCGCCGGGACCGCGAGCGAAGACGGAGCACCGCGACCCCTACCCGAGCCGCCCGGTGGTGGCGTCGGGGAGCTGCCGCTCACACCGGTCATCCGATTCCTGGTCGAGCGCGGCGGCGACTTCGACCGCTTCTGCCAGTCGATGACGCTCGAAATGCCGGCCGGAATCGACCGCGCCGGGATCGTTTCCACTCTTTCCGCCGTTATCGACCACCACGATATGTTGCGGTCCCGGCTCTATCGCGACGACGCCGGTGAGTGGCATCTGAGTGTCTCCCCGCCCGGGAGCGTCGACGTCGACGCGCTCGTCGACCATGTCCGGTACGACCCCGCGCTCAGTGGTGCGGCACTCGCGGAACTGGCCACCGCCGAGCTCGACGCCGCCGTGGGCCGGATCGATCCCGCCACCGGTGCGGTACTGCGGTTCGTCTGGCTCACTCCGGAAGATCTCCGGTCGTCCGGACAGCTCATCGTGGTCGCCCACCACATCGCCGTCGACGGTGTTTCCTGGCGGGTTCTGCTGCCCGACTTCGTCTCCGCGTGGGTGGCCGTCGCGGCGGGACACACCCCCCGGCTACCCGCCGTCGGAACATCCATGCGGGCCTGGGCGCACGCGCTCACCGAGGTCGCGCGTGATCCGGTGCGGGTCGCCGAGCTACCGGTGTGGCGGGAGATCGTGGAAGGGCCCCGGTCCTCGTTCGGCGACCGACCCTTCGATCCGCACCGCGATTTCGCCCGGGACGTGGCGCATACCGCGATCGAACTCGACGAACGCGAGACCGCTGCGTTGATCACCGCCGTACCCGATCACTATCGGGCGCGGGTGGCGGACGCGCTGCTGACGGCCTTGGCCCTCGCGGTCGTCCGCTGGCGTTCCCGGCGTGGTGACGACGAACGGTCGGTGTTGTTGCGGTTCGAGGGCCACGGTCGGGAACAGGATGCCGTACCGGGCGCCGACCTGTCCCGCACCGTCGGGTGGTTCACTTCGATCGCTCCGGCCCGGCTGGATTTGACCGGCGTGGACATCGATGACGCGTTCGCCGGCGGACCGGCCATTGGCGCGGCCATCAAGGTAGTCAAGGAGCAGCTGCGGTCGGTTCCGCACAATGGATTCGGATACGGCCTGCTCCGATACCTGAACGAGGAGACCGCGGCGCTGCTGCCGCGGGAGGAGCCCGGGGAGATCTCGTTCAACTACTTCGGCCACATCACCGGAACCGACATCCCGGACGAATTGGCCGGAATCGGTTGGCTGCCCTCGGCCGAATACCGCGCGCTGCCCATCCGTCCCGACCCGCGTCGAGGTGCGCTCGGTGCCGTCGAGGTGGATTCCATAGTCGTCGGTGGCCGGCTGCGGACCAGCATCGGGTACGTGCGCACCTTGATCACCGACGCCGCGGGTGCCGAGCTGGTGCAGTTGTGGCACGATGCGCTCGTCGCCATCGCACGGCATGCGCACGATCCGCGCACACGCGGCGGACACACTCCCTCCGACTTCCCGCTCGTCGCCCTCACACAGCGCGATATCGATGGATGGGAAGCACGGTATCCCACGTTGACCGACGTGTGGCCGGTCTCACCGCTACAGGCCGGAATGATGTTCCACGCCCTGTTCGACCCCGGCGCGTTGGACGTGTACACGGTGCAGCTGGTGCTGACCCTGGATGGGGCCGTCGACGCCGGTCGGTTGCGGGCGGCCGCGATCGCCGTAGCGGAGCGACACGCGAATCTGCGCACTGCGTTCACGGTGGACGGGACCGGGACCCCGGTTCAGCTCGTCCTCGACGATGTGGAGTTGCCCTGGCGTGAACTGGATCTGGCCGGGGCGCCCGCAGGGGAACTCGACCGCGTGCTCGACACCGAACGCGCGACGCCGTTCGACCTCACACAACCGCCGCTCCTGCGGTTCCTGCTGATCCGCCAGGGTACGAAGCGGACCGAACTGGTCGTCACCTACCACCACCTACTGCTCGACGGGTGGTCCATTCCGCTGCTGCTGCGCGAGATCGTCGCCGGCTATGCCGGTATGGCCGTCGAAACGCCGCGACCCTACCGCCACTATGTGGAATGGCTCGTCGGCCGGGACGAGTCGACCGCCACGCGGGCGTGGGCGCAGGCACTGGCGGGCGTATCGGACCCGACGCTGTTGGTCGATGATGCCGACGGGCGGGCCCCGACCGTATTGCCCTCGGAGCGGGAGATCGTGCTGGACGAGACCCGTACCCAAGGGCTTTTCCGGCTCGCGAGCGAGCTCGAGGTCACGGTGAACGTCGTATTGCAGGTTGCGTGGGCGCTACTGCTGTCCCGGATGACCGATCGTACGGACGTTGTTTTCGGCACCACCGTATCGGGACGTCCCGATGACCTCGCGGGGGTCGAGTCCATGGTCGGCCTGTTCATCAATACCGTTCCGGTTCGGGTCCGGCTCGCCCCGGAAGAGACCGTGGGATCGTTGCTGCGTCGGGTACGGCGGGAGCAGTTCGACCTGTCGCCGCACCACCATCTGGGCCTTGCGGATATCGCGGCCCATATCGACGTCGGTGAGCGCGGGTTGTTCGACACGCTTCTGGTCGTGGAAACGTATCCGTTCGACAGAGCGGGACTGCGGGCGCACGCCGCGTCGGGCACAGGTGTGTCGGTCACCGGGCTGCGCTCCCGGGAGGCGACCCACTATCCGTTGACACTGACCGTCCGGTGGACCGACCGGCTGCACATTCTGACGAGTTGGCGGCCGGACCTGCTCGACGAGCAGTACGTCATCCGGTTGGGTGAGCGTTTGGTGCGGGTGCTGTCGGCCATCGTGGACGATCCCGACATCGCGGTGGCCGAGATCGATCCACTCGATGCGGTGGAACGGGACCTGGTGTTGGAGCACTGGCAACGATCCGGCGGGCCGGTATCGGACGCCACCGTCGTAGACCTGTTCCGGGCGCAGGCCGCCGCCCGACCCCACGCCGTCGCCGTGCGGTACGGAACCCGTGCCCTGACCTATGGGGAACTCGATCGGGCGACCGAGCGGCTTTCGCGCGCACTCGCCGCTCAGGGGATCGGACCCGAATCGCTGGTCGCAGTGGCCGTTTCCCGGTCGGTCGAACTGATCGTGGGCATACTCGGGATCCTGCGGGCCGGGGCAGGCTACGTTCCGCTCGACCTGGACAATCCGCCGCGGCGCCTCGAATTCGTGCTCACCGAGACGAAACCGGTCTGCGTGATCACGACGGATGTCGATCGCGCGGCACTGCCCGCCACCGAGCTGCCGTACGTGGTGCTCGACGGCACGGGTGACCTCGCCGGTATGACGATGCCGTCCGATATCACCCCGGCGACGCCACATCCGGACAACACCGCCTATGTGCTGTACACCTCCGGTTCCACCGGGCGGCCCAAGGGCGTGTGTGTGACACACCGCAATATCGCCGCCATGCTCGCCGGCACCCGGGCGGTGTTCGACATCGATCACAGCGATGTGTGGACCATGTTCCACTCCCACGCCTTCGACTTCTCCGTGTGGGAGATGTGGGGCGCGCTCACCAGTGGCGCCACCCTCGTCATCGTGGACCGCGACCTGACACGGTCGCCGGCGGAATTCGTGGAACTGCTTTCCCGGGAACGGGTCACGGTGATGAGCCAGACACCGTCGGCGTTCTACACCCTGCTCGACAGCGATACCGGCGGTGTCACCGACTTCGCTCCACGCCATATCGTGCTCGGCGGCGAAGCCCTGGATCTACGCCGGTTGCGTGCCTGGTACGACACCCATCCGGAGGCGGACACACAGATCTCCAACCTGTACGGCATCACCGAGGCGACGGTGCACGCGACGCAGCTGGTGGTGGACCGTGCTCGCGCCGGCTCCGCCCGGAGCAGTGTCATCGGACGCGGGCTGCCCGGAACGACCGTGCGTGTCCTGGACTCGCGTCTGCGTCCGGCGCCGGTCGGCGCGGCGGGGGAGATCTACCTCGCCGGGGAGCAGATCGCTCGCGGCTACCACGCCCGAGCGGCGGCCACGGCCGACAGATACGTCGCCGACCCCTTCGGGTCGCCGGGGACCCGTATGTACCGCACCGGCGACCTCGCGCGCTGGAACGCCGAGGGACAGCTCGAATACCTCGGGCGTGGTGACGGGCAGGTGAAGATCCGCGGCTATCGGATAGAACCGGCCGAGATCGAGGCCGCCCTGCTCGGATACGACGGAGTGGCACAGGCGGCCGTGGTGGCCCGCACCTCCGGTCGGCCATCGCCGCGGTTGGTCGCCTATGCGGTGCCCACCTCGGGTGCGGTGCTCGATCCGACGGCACTGGAAGCGCATATCGCCCAGCGGGTCCCGACCTATATGCGGCCTGCGGCGGTGGTCGTGCTCGACGCTCTGCCGCTGACCGCCAACGGCAAACTCGATCGGGCGGCGTTGCCCGATCCCGTGGTCCGACCGCGCTCCCGGCAGGCGCCGCGCACCCCCGCCGAACAGGCGATGGCCGAAGTGTTCACCGAAGTGCTCGGGGTCGACGGTGTGGGCGTGGAGGACTCGTTCTTCACCCTCGGTGGCGACAGCATCACCTCCATCCAGCTCGCGTCCCGGGCGCGGGCGCGGGGCCTGCATTTCACGCCACGAGATGTGTTCGAGCACCGTACGGTGGCCGGTATCGCGGCCCGAGCGCGGGCGACCGCCGAGGAAGCACGTGGGCCCGAGCTACCGGAGCTGCCCGGGGGCGGAGTCGGTGAGCTACCACTCACCCCCATCGTCCGTTGGCTGGTCGAGCGCGGGGGTACCTTCCGTCGCTTCCACCAGAGTCTCACCGTCGAGTTGCCCGCCGGTACCGACCAACACACCCTGGTGCTCGCCATCGGTGCGGTCGTCGACCGGCACGATATGCTGCGCAGCCGCCTGTACCGGGACGACACCGGCGAGTGGCGACTGGAAACCGCGCCGCCGGGCACGATCGACCCGGCCGGGATACTGCGACGTCGCGAAATCGACGACGACGCGGATGCCGATACGTGGCGGATGGCGGTCGAGGCCGAACTCGCCGCAGCGGCGGAGCATCTCGATCCGACGGCCGGGGCCGTGGTGCGGTTCGTCTGGCTGGACCCCCGACGCCGCAGCGCGCCCGCTCGACTGATCATCTGCGCGCACCATATCGCGGTGGACGGTGTGTCCTGGCGGATCCTGCTTCTCGACCTGTTCACGGCGGTGCACGCGGTCGCGAATGGTGCTCCGCCGCGCTGGGAGCCGACCGGCACCTCCATGCGCCGGTGGGCACACGCCTTGCTGGATGCGGCACACCACCCGGACCGGGTCGCCGAACTCGGTCTGTGGCGGCGTATCTGTGCGACACCGGACCCGCTGCTCGGGTCCCGGCCGTTCGATGCCGGTATCGATCTCGCGGCCCGGGTGAAGACGGTGGACATCACCGTGGACGAGACGGTCACCGAGTCACTCGTGCGGACCGTCCCCGCCCTGTTCCACGCGGGTGTCGACGAGATCCTGGTATCCGCGCTGGCCGTCGCGCTGGCGATGTGGCGGGCGCGGCGCGGCGAGAGCACACCGGTGTCGTTGCTGCGGTTGGAGGGCCACGGACGCGAGGAACAGATCGTGCCGGGCGCGGACCTGTCCCGCACCGTGGGGTGGTGCACATCCGTGTACCCGGTGCGGTTGGACCTCACCGGAATCGACCTCGAGGCGGTAACGGCCGGTGCGGATGCGGCCGGGGAAGTGATCAAGACGGTCAAGGAGCAGTTGCGCGCCGTACCCGATCACGGGATCGGCTACGGACTGCTGCGCTACCTGAATCCCGATACCGCGGAAAGCCTGCCGGGACCGCTACCCGGGCAGATCGGCTTCAACTACCTCGGGCGGGTCGACGAGCGCGGCGCCGGAATGCTCACGACCCCATCCGCGGCACCGGATCCGGACCTGCCCGCGGCCGCCGTCATCGATATCAACGCCCTCGTCGCGGGTAGTCGGCTGCGTGCCGGGTTCTCCTATCCGGAAACCCTTCTCGACCACTCCGATGTGCGTGAACTGGCCGACCTGTGGGTGGAAACCCTCGACGCGATCACCGCCCATGCGCGCACCCCACACGCGGGCGGACACACCCCCTCGGACTTTCCGCTGGTCCGGGTCGGCCGTGACGACATCGCACGGTGGGAACAAGCCTACGGACGACTCGCCGATGTGTGGCCGCTCGCGCCGCTTCAGTCCGGTCTGTACTTCCATGCCGTCCTCACCGAGCATGCCGTCCCCACCGAGCCTTCCACGTCCGACGACACCGGTGTCGACGTCTACAACGTGCAGGCCGTGGTGCGGTTCCGCGGGGTGCTCGAACGCGACCGGTTGCGGCGCGCCGCGCATGAACTGCTGCGGCGGTATCCGAATCTGCGTGCCGCCTTCGTCTCCGATGCGATGGGGGCGCCTCGGCAGGTCGTGCCGGAGACGGTCGTCCTGCCGTGGCGCGATGCGCAGGTGAGTTCGGAAAGCGATCTCGCCGCCCTCATCGCTCGGGAACGTGCCCACCGGTTCGTCCCGGCCGCGCCGCCGCTGGTGCGGTTCGCCCTCGCTCGTCGGTCCGATTCGGAGTTCGTCCTGATCGTGACCTATCACCACATCCTGTTGGACGGCTGGTCGGTGCCCCTGGTCACACGGGATCTATTGGCGCTGTACGCGGCCGATGGACCGTTGCCGACGGCCGCGGGGTCGTTCCGTTCCTACCTGGAATGGGTCCACGACCGCGATACGGCGGTGTCGGTGGCCACCTGGCGGCGGGCCCTGGCGGGCGTGAACAGGCCGACGCTGGTCGCGGAACCGAACCGCACTCGCAAAACCACCTACACCACGGCGGAATACCGGTGGACGCTCGACACCGACACCACCGGTGCGCTCGGTGAGGTGGCGGCCGAGCTCGGGGTCACCGTCAACACGGTGCTGCAGGTCGCCTGGGGGATCCTGTTGGGGCGCAACCTCGGCCGTCGCGACGTGATATTCGGGGCGACCGTCTCGGGTCGTCCCGCCGCACTGCCCGAGGTCGAAACCATTGTCGGGTTGTGCATCAATACCGTGCCGGTGCGGGTCCGCTTCGACGCGGATACGAGTGTGGCGGCTCTGCTGCGCTCGGTGCAGAGCGAACAGGCGGAACTGATCGAGCATCACCATCTCGGTCTGACCGAGATCAGTACCGCCGCGGGAATACGGGACGCGTTGTTCGACACGGCCATTGCCTACGAGTCGTATCCGATCGATACCGAGCGGATCACTGCGGCGGCCGCCGCTGTCGACGGTGCGCTCGACACCCATGTCGAGCTGCACGACGGGACCCACTATCCCCTGACGCTCACCGTCTATCCGGGTCCGGCGCTGGCGATCCGATTCGGCTACCGGTGTGACGTCTTCGACGAGGCGCGGGTGGTCGCGATCGGTGAGCAGTTACGCGACCTGCTCACCGCTGTCGCCCGAGATCCGCACATCACCGTCGAGGCGCTGTGATGGGAACCGGTGGGGTGTGGCCGAAATGGCCCCTGACCGCCGCCCAGCAGGAGATCCGGCTGGCACACGAACTCGATGAAACCGGCGTGCGTTCCATAGTCGGCGGCTACGTACACATCCACGGGCGGATCGATGCCGACCTGTTCGAACGGGCGGTCCGGATCGTCGTCGCGGGCAGCGAAACCCTGCGGGTGCGTATCGACGGAAACACGCAGATCGTCGAGGAATTGCCCGATTGGCCGCTGGAGCGCGACCGGTTCCGTACGGTCGCCGAAGCGGAGCGGTGGTTGTACGCCGAACTGCACAATCCGTTCGATCTCGGTACCGCGCCGCTGTTCGAACAGCGGCTGCTGGATGTGGGTGAGGCCGGATATCTGTGGTTCGTGAAAGCGCACCATATCGTGCTGGACGGGGCGTCCTTCATCGCGTTGTTGCGGCGTGTGGCGGGGGTTTACACCGAGTTGAGCGCCGGCCGTGAGGTCGTCTCCGAGGTATTCGATCGAGTGGAGACCCTGGTCGCCCAGGACAACCACTATCGCGAATCCGAGCGGTTCGCCGCCGATCGGAAATTCTGGTCGGACCGGCTGGCGGATATGCCGGAGGCGCCGATGTTCGCCGAGGGGCCCGGTCGGTCGGACCCCACCGCCTACCTCCGGCATACCGGTGATCTCGCGGCGAGCGATTGGCGGGATCTACGCGAGCTCGGTGAGCGGTGGGAGGTCGGATGGCCCGCCCTGGTGTTGTCGGCGGCGGCGATACTCCTGCACGCCGACACCGGGGCACGCACGGTCGCGCTGGGTCTCGCGGTTCCGGCGAAGCGGTCGCGCACCGCACTCGGTATGACGGCCAATGTGGTGCCGCTGCGTCTGGACGTCGATCCCGCCGATACGGTGGCCGCGCTGGCGCGGGCGGCGCGGGCGGAATCGTTGAGCGCGCTGCGCCACCAGCGATACCGATTGGCCGATATGCTCGCCGATGTCCACGCGGCCGGCGGTGAGCGCCGCATCGTGGGACCGGTGGTGAATATCCTGCCCCGACAACAGGATGTGCTGTTCGGCCCGTATCCGGCGACCTTGCACGATATGTCGGCCGGACGTACCGAGGATTTCACGATCAGCGTGTACGAGGGCCTGCCACGACTGCGCGTGGCCATCGACAGCACCACCGCGCGGTTTCGGAAACCCGATCTCGCGGCTCAGCACAAGCGGTTCCTCTCGGCATTGCGGGCGCTGGCGCGGGCATCCGAAGAACCGGCAGAACCGACCATCGGCCGGTTGCGGTTCGATATCGCGGCCGGAGCGGACACACCACCCGGTTCGACGGCGCTCCCACACGGCCCGAACGCGCCGCGCCGCACCGTCGTTGTCCGTCCGCACGACCCGATGGCCGCTCCCGACGACGTCGAGGCGCGGCGCACGCTCGTTTCCTGGTTCGCGCACAGCGTCCGGACGCACGGCCGTAACCCGGCCCTCACCTGTGGCGCCGAGACATTGACCTATGCCGAACTCGACGAGCGGTCCGACCTGTTGGCCCGGCGGATCGCCGCCGCCGGGGTCGGGCCGGGCGCGTTCGTCGCCATCGCGCTTCCGCGCTCGGCAGAGCTGGTCGTGGGCATTGTGGCGGTCCTGAAAACCGGGGCGGCCTATGTTCCCGTCGATCCCGCCAATCCCGTCGAACGGATCCGGATGATCCTCGACGACTGCGCACCGGCCCTCGTCGTCACCACCTCGGAGATGGTCCTTCCGACCGTGGTTGCGCCGATCCTGGCCGTCGACGAGCCGGGCGCCGACATTCCGGCCGAGCCGGTGCGGCTCCCGCGCCCGGCAGATCCCGCCTACGTGATCTACACCTCCGGATCCACCGGGAAACCCAAGGGTGTTCTCGTCACCCACGCCAATGTGGTGCGGTTGTTCACCCGAACCGAGGAATGGTTCGGATTCGGTTCCACCGATGTATGGACTCTGTTCCATTCCGTGGCGTTCGACTTCTCGGTGTGGGAGATCTGGGGTGCGCTGCTGTACGGCGGCCGACTGGTGGTCGTCGACACCGACACCGCCCGCTCGCCCGCCGATTTCCGGCACCTGCTCGCCGCCGAGAGCGTGACCGTGCTCAACCAGACACCGTCGGCCTTCGGCATGTTGGTCGACGCCGATGCATCCCGGCCCGCGTCCGAACTCGCGGTGCGCTGGGTGATCCTCGGCGGTGAGGCGATCGAACCGCATCGGGTGACCGCGTGGTACGAACGCCACCCGGACCGGCCGGTGGTCGATATGTACGGCGCCACCGAGACAACGGTGTTCACCACCGGGTACGTGATCGACGCGCGGACACCCGCCGACATCATCGGCCGGCCCATCCCCGACCTGAAGGTGTATCTGCTGGACGCCGCTCTGCGTCCGGTGCCGGACGGGGTACCCGGTGAGCTCTATATCGCGGGGCCGGGGGTGGCCGGCGCCTATCTGCGTCGGCGAGGGCTCACCGCCGCCCGGTTCGTGGCCGATCCCGTCGGTCCGCCGGGGGCGCTCATGTACCGCAGCGGTGATATCGCCCGCCGGGTCGACGGCATGCTGGAGTATCTGGGCCGGGTCGATCGACAGGTGAAGATCCGCGGGTTTCGTATCGAACGCGGCGAGGTGGAGGCCGCCCTGCACGCGCTGCCCGAGGTATCCGCGGCCGCCGTCCTGGTCGACGACACACCCCGGCTCATCGCCTACGTGGTGTCCGAGCTGGACACCGAGGTCATCCGCGATCGGATCGCGGCGACGCTACCGGCCCACGCGCTCCCCTCGGCCGTTGTCGCCGTCCCGGAGCTGCCGTTGACCGGCAATGGCAAACTCGACGAGCGCCGTCTGCTCGCCATTCGACCGAGTAGGTCCGGCGATGCGATCGACCGACCCCGCACCGACCTACAGAAGCGCCTGCATCGGTTGTTCGCGGAGACACTCGGACGCGACGACTTCGGTATCGACGACCGGTTCTTCGCCATCGGCGGTGACAGTATCCAGGCGATCCGCCTGGTCGACCGGGCGCGTACGGACGGATTGGCGATCAGCGCGAAGGACGTCTTCGAGTATCAGACGGTGCGCGCGTTGGCCGGTATCGCCGCCTCGGTTCCGGATGCGGTTGCGGCACAGGACCCATCCGCCGCATACGGCGCGATGCCGGCCACGCCGATCATGGAGCGGCTCGCCCGATCGGGCACAACCGCCGACGACTTCGCACAGTACACGGTGATTCGGCTGCCCGCGGCGGTTCCCGATCCGGTGTTGCTCACCGCGCTACAGGCTCTCCTCGACCACCACGATGCACTGCGTATGCGGGCCGAATGGACGGCGCGGGAGGGATGGCGGGTGGAGATCCCGGAGCCCGGATCGGTACGTGCGCAGACTCTGTTGCGCCGGGTCGTGTCCACCGGCAGTCCCACACAACTGGTCGAGGAGCGGCTTGCCGCGCAGCGACGTCTGGTGCCGCGAGACGGTGTGATGGTGCAGGCCGTTCGGTTCGCCGGGGCGGAGAGCGATCTACTGCTACTGACGATCCATCACCTGGTCGTCGACGATGTCTCCTGGCGGATCCTGCTGTCCGACCTGGAACGGGCGATATCGGGAAGCCCCCTCGAACCGGTACCGGCCGCACTGCGCGTCTGGGCCGAAAGGATCGCGCAACAGGAGATTTCGGACGAGGAAGCCCAATGGTGGCGCACGAGTGTCGGGTCCGCGGCCACCACTATCGGTCACCGTCGCCCGGACCCCGGGCACGACCGCTCGACGGATGCCGTCGAGCTGACCGACAGATTGGATCCGGACTCGACCCACACACTGCTCACCGTGGTGTCACACCGGTTCCGCGCGGATGTCACCGAGCTCCTGCTCGCCGCACTGGCGGTGGCGTTGGCGCGTTGGCAGGGCGCGGGGCCGGTGCTCGTCGACATAGCGCGTGACGGCCGCGATATCGTGCCGGGGCCGGATGTCTCCCGCACCGTCGGCCGGTTCACCGTGTCGTACCCGATGGTGCTCGACGCTGCCGTCACCGATTGGGACGAGATGCTGTCCGGGGGGCCGGAGCTGGTACGCGCGGTACGTGCGGTCGTACAGCGGTTGCGGTCCGTGCCGAACCACGGCCTCGGGTACGGGCTGCTGTGTCGTGGTGAAGCCGGCGCCGAACTCGGTCCGCGGGCTGCCCTCGGCTTCACCTACCTCGGTCGATTCGATCCGAGCGGCACGGTGGTGGAGCCGGAATCGTTCGGCGGCCCGGCCGGCCCGGAAACGGCCTACGGGCACGAGTTGGACCTCGTCGCCCACGTGGACGCCGAGGGCGGACTGTGCACCCACTGGATCTGGCCCGCCGCTCTGTTCGACCGCGCGACGATCACCGAACTCACCGAGCTGTGGGCGCAGGTGCTGTCCACCTTCGTCCGCCACCACCGTGTTCCCGGCACGGGCGTCCACATCCCGTCGGATTTCCCGCTGGTGCGGATCGATCAAGAGGTGATCGACCGGATCGAACGGCACCACGGCGCGTTCACCGACCTGCTGCCCACCACCCCGATGCAGGCGGGAATGCTGTTTCATTCGTTCTACGAGACCGCTTCCGATCCGTACGCGGTGCAGCTGTTGCTCACCCTGCGGGGTGACGTGGATGTGGACCGGCTGCGCCGGGCGGCGCGCACGGTGCTGCGTCGCCACCCGCAGTTGACCGGTGCCTTCGTGGTGCGGGGCGTGGAACGGCCACTGCTCGTGCTGCCGGCCGACCCGTCGTTGCCGGTGCGTGTGGTCGAGGCCGCCGGCCCCGCGGCGGACGATACGGTGGACCGGCTGGCGCGGGAGGACCTGCGGGCGCTCGACCCCGAGGTGGCCCCGCTCTTTCGCATCGCTGTCGTACACATCGGGCCGGGGCGGTGGCGGCTCGTGTTCTCGTTCCATCACGCGCTGCTCGACGGTTGGTCGACCGGCAACGTGCTCCGTGAGCTGTTGCAGAGCTATCACGGTATCGAGCTCGAACCCGCGCCGTCGTATCGGAGTGCGCTCGAAAGGTTCGCAGCCGAAGATCACGAGGACGCGCGCCGTGCATGGGCCGAGGAACTCCGCGGTGTCGAGCCCATCCGGTTCGGCCGCTCCGGTCCGACCGGGCCGGCCGAACCGCATATGTTCTCCCTCGATCCCACGACGTCCACGACGCTCACCGCCACGGCGGCGGCACATGGGGTGACCCTCAACTCCCTGATACAGGCGGTATGGGCACTGGCTCTCGGGTATCTCACCGGCAGCAGCGAAGTGGTGTTCGGGGTAACCGTCTCGGGACGTGATATCGGCACCGACACCGAAGGGTTGGTCGGGATGCTCATGAACACGGTTCCGCTGCGGGTTCGGGTGGATCCGGCGGTTTCGGTGGTCGAGTTGGCCATGCGTATACAGTCCCGACGTTCGGCGTTGCTCGAACACGATCACCTCGGGCTCGGCGATATTCTCGCTGCCGCCGGGGATGTCGGCGAACTGTTCGACACGGCGCTGATCTTCGAGAATTTTCCGCTCGATATGGCGGCCTTCACCGATCCGACGGCCGAGTTGTCGGTACTGACGGTCGATTACCGTGATCGCACCCACTATCCGTTGGCGGTGACCGTGTTCCCCGGGCCGGTGCTGAGATTCCGTCTGGGTATCCGCCCGGGGCAGGTGGACTGGTTCGGGACGGCCGAGGACATATGGTCGGTGTTGTCCGGTCTGTGTGCGGCCGTCGCGAACCGACCACACGACCCGGTAGGGCGGATTCGAATACCGGCGCCGGGGGTGTTAGACCGGCGTTCGGGCGTATCCGTAACGGTTCCGGATCGAACGGTGGCCGAGGTTTTCGAGACGACAGCGGCCGTGTACGGTGCGCGGACCGCATTGTGGTGCGCGGGAACCGAGATCACCTACGGTGAATTGAACGCCCGCGCCAATCGTTTCGCCCGTCGACTGGCCCGGCTGGGGGTAGGCGCCGGCACGCCGGTGGGGATCGCGCTACCACGCTCACCCGAACTGGTGGTGGCCTTCCTCGCGGTGCTGAAATTGGGCGCGGTCTGCCTGCCCATCCACGACGGCTACCCACCCGAGCGTGTCGAATGGCTGTTGCGCCATACCGGGGCCGAACTGGTTCTGCGTGATATCGGCGCGGACGAGAACGCCGCCGCGGAACTGCCCGACACGAACCCGGGGACGGTCGTGGCCTCCGACGCGCCGGCCTGGCTGATGTTCACCTCGGGATCGACCGGAACTCCCAAGGGAGTGCAGGTCACGCACCGCAATATCGTGGCCCGCGCCCTCGATCGGATCGGCCACGGCAACGAGCATCGGCGGCTGCTTCTGCACTCCCCCTACACCTGGGACATGGTCGTCTATGAACTGTGGATGCCCTTGTTGACCGGGCACAGTGTGGCGATAGCGCCGCCCGGCCCCTTGGTCGCCGACGATTACCGCGAGGTGATCGACCGTGGTTCGGTCACCTCGATCCTGATCTCGGCCGGGCTGTTTCAGGTGCTCGCCGAGGCCATGCCCGCGGAACTGGCGCGCGTGGAACATATCGCGATCGCCGGTGATGTGCCGGCGCCCGCGGCGATCGCCCGGGTTCGTGCCGCCCGTCCGGCGGTGGCGGTGACGAACCTGTACGGCCCGGTGGAGACCACCGCGTTCGCGCTCGCGCATCGTATTCCGTGCGAACCCGTCGACGACCGACCGGTGCCGATCGGAGCCCCGGTCGACAACACCGGGGTCGCGGTGCTCGACAGCGCGCTGCGGCCGGTTCCGGTCGAGGTGGCGGGGGAGATATATCTGTCCGGTGCGGGGGTGGCGGGCGGATATATGCGGCAACCCGCGCTCAGCGCGGCCCGGTTCGTCGCGAACCCGTACGGTCGGCCCGGCACCCTGATGTATCGCACCGGGGACTTGGGCCGTTGGGACGCCGACGGCCGGCTGCATTTCCTCGGGCGGGCCGACCGGCAGCAGAAGATCAACGGTTTCCGGGTCGAACCGGGTGAGGTGGAGGCCGCCATACGGCAGGACCCCGATATCGCCGCGGCAGTGGTCACCGCGCGGCAGTCGAAAACCGGGAAATCGCTGGTGGCATATGTGGTGGGGCGGGACCGGCGGATCGATCCGGTGCGAGTACGGGCCCGATTGGCCGAGACGCTGCCGTCCTACCTGGTGCCGGCCGTGGTCGTGCCACTCGACGAACTACCGCTCACCCCGAACGGAAAGGTCGATATCGCGGCCCTGCCGCTCCCCGAATCCACCTCCTCGGGCGCGGTGGGCACGCAGCGGCAACAAGTTCTGGCCAGTGTTGTCGCCGGTGTGCTCGGTGTCGACGAGATCGGAGTGGATGAGGACTTTTTCGCCGCAGGTGGTAACTCGCTTTCGGCGATCAGGTTGGTCGACGCGGTGAATACCACCTTCGAGGCCGGGATAACCCTGCGTGACCTGTTCGAGCACCCCACCGTGGCCGGTTTGGATCATCGACTCGATACGGCCGACCCGGCCCGAAGTCGTCCACCGCTCGTCCCTCGCCGGCATACCGAACCGGTTCCGTTGACGCCCACGCAGCAGCGACTGTGGACCATCAACTATCTGTCCGGGGGACAGGCCGATTATCTGATGCCGCAGGCCGTCGAGATCGACGGTCCGTTGGATATCGCGGCGTTGCGCGCGGCCGTCGCGGATGTGATCGCGCGACACGAGATCCTGCGCACCGTCCTGCCCTACCTCGACCACGGGCCGGTGCAGCGGGTGCTACCCGCTCCGGCGGTCGACAGCGGCGTGGACGGGGCGCACCGCATCTCCGGGATCGAGACCTATTTCCGAGTGGAAGACCGTACCGAGGAAGATCTGTCCGCGATGCTCGCTGCCGAACTCGAGCGCGGTTTCGATGTCCGGACCCAGGTGCCGCTGCGTACTGTGCTGTTCCGGCTCGGCGAGACACGGCATGTGTTCCTGATCGTGGTGCACCATATCGCCGGTGATGCGGAGTCCCTGGTGCGTCTGTCGCAGGAGCTCGTCGCCGCCTATACGGCCCGTGTCGCGGGCCATGCTCCGGAATGGCCGATGCCCGCTGTGCGATTCGCCGACTACACCCTGTGGTTACGAGATCTGATGGGTGAGGAGTCGGACCCGACAACCCGAGCGGCCGCCCAGGCGCGTTACTGGTTGGCCGAACTCGCCGGGCTGCCCGAATCGCCGCTACTGCCCACCGATCACCCTCGGACGGAACGGGTGGACAATCGCGCCGAGGCGGTGCCGCTGTCCCTCGACGCGGCCACTCACCGGGCGATCGTGCGCATCGCCCGGGAATGCTCGGCCAGCACCTATCTGATTCTGCACACCGCTTTCGTCTGCGTGCTGGCCGAATTCGGTGCCGGGCACGATATCCCCGTCGGTGTGATGGTGAGCGGCCGGGACCACGAGGCGCTCGACCGGATGATCGGCTGCGCCGTGCACACCGTGGTCCTTCGGGCGGACACCTCCGGCGCACCCACCTACCGGCAACTGGTGGTCCGGTTACGCGATCGGTTGCTCGGCGCCACCGAGCACAAGGAATTCCCGTTCGACCGGCTGGTGACCCTGTTGAACCCGCCGCGCTCGCGCCACCACTATCCGCTGTTCCAGGTCGCGTCCACGTTCTACCGCGATATCGTGACCGATCATTCCTTCGGCGGCGCCACGGCCCGTCTGCTGCCGTTGCCGCCGCAACGTACGGAATTCGATCTGCTGCTCCAGCTGCGTGACGGCTACACCCCGGGCCGGGGACCTGCCGGTATCGGCGGTGAGCTGGTCTACGCGGCAGAACTGTTCGAGCGGGCGACGATCGAGAAGATGGCCGACCGGATGCGGGAGACGCTGGGGACGATATGTGCCGATATCGATGCCCCTATTCGCATCCCCGGTTCGGGCGACGCGGTGCGCGAACCGGTGTCCGACGGCACTTTCGGCGGACGCCGGTAGCCTGTTCGGGATCGATGTGGATTCGGCCGTCGCCGTCGGGCCCTTCGCCGCGGTCGACGGTGTTCACAGACCGAAGGTGTCGCGGGCGCGGGATTTCCATTCCTCGACGAGTTGACGAGCTTGCCGGTCGAATTCCTGCCGGTCGGCCGCCGGCCAGGTGTCGGGATCGGTGTCGAGGCCGCGTTCGGTGACGAACCGCATGAAATGGGTGGAGGTGGCTTCGCTGCGGGCCCGGATGAACTCACGTTCCTCCGGGGTGGGGGTCATAGATTCTTCATCCCGTGCCACGTCGATCCTTTCATCAGTTCCTCGCCGAGTCTCGGGTTGTCCCCGGCGAGCAGGACCAGTTCTCGTGGCGAGGGAAATCCGGCGACCGGTCCGTCGAATCGGGTGCGCATATTCTCGAGCAGTGCGATGTCGCCGGGGGTCAGGGGGCCGATTTCCCCGCCGAGCAGCGAGTCGATGCGGGCTCGCATATTGATGACGGACTTCGCCAGTTTCTCGGGGTCCGGGTTCCAGTCGTAGCCGGACTTGGCCCAGGCGACTCCGCCATCGAGGGGGTCGTCCGCATTGAGCCTGGTGGCGACCAGCTCTATCCTGTCGACGCCCGATCGGCGGAAGTAGTCCTCGGTGGAGGCGGAGAACGTGGTTGCGAATCCTCTACCGATGCAGTCCTTGTGGAGTTCCGTGCGTTCGTTGGTGGCCACCAACTCCCCTTGGTCGTCGCGGATGAAGTTGTAGATGAGCGATCCGGCGTCTTTGCCCGCTTCGTCGCGGATATCCGCGACGAAGCGGGTGAGTGCCGGGAAGGCACGTCCGTCCTTGTCGACCCAGGAGGGGTTGTGCCATGCGACCAGATTATCGAGGTGATAGGGACCGTACCGGCGCTGTAGTCCGCTCAGCTCCCGGGTCAGCGCCTTGTCGTCGAGGTCGCCGCGGCAGGCGCGGTCGTGTAACTCGTCCAGCGGGGACATATGCGACAGGTCGGTGACCGGTGCCCGCGTCCCGTGTGCGGTGATGACGGGCTCGGACGTTCGGGTACCTCCGACTCCATCGCGCATTCGGGCATCTCGGCTCCCGAGACGAAGGCGAAGCAGCCGTCGCAGGGTGTTACATATGCGTCCGATCGGCTCCTCGGTGTCGCGCGTCTCTTCGGGTCGGAGCACCCGCTCCCGGTTCGGGCAGGTACTCGCACAGTGCCGTCCGTGCGATCCTGGGCAACCGCCCGATGGACGGCAGCGATTCGTCGGGGTGGGCGGTCGGAGGTGGTGCCGCGGGCCCATCCCGCTCGACACGAGGTTTTCGTGACCGCGATCGGGCCGGTTCGAGGAGATCGCCATGAGGGTTTCCTCGGGTCGCATGTGCATACACATCGGTCTTCACCACCCCCGATTGTGTCCGAAGAACGGTTTCGCATTATCGAACGCACCGACTTCACGACATGTTCGCGAACGATCGCCGGAGCGGTCGACCCGACCGTGCCCACCATACCGTCCGGTATGTCGCGGGATGGCCGACGCGATGGGAGCCCGGGTGATGGCTCGGATCGGGAGACGATCCGGCCGCGGTGAAACAGCGCGCGTCTTCATACCGGGCGCGCTCGGATTCATCGGGTGCGGGCCGTGCGGGGACCGAGCCGGGCGGCACTGGGTGGGATCGGGGTTCCGGAATCGGAAAACCACCGCCGTCGAGGCGGTATTTCTGGGGAGAATTGCCTATGGGGCAAAAACTTTGGGTGGCCACCCGCAATGGGTTCTGGGTTCGCGCCGATCAGGTGGTGGCGGTCGGGGTTGTCGAGGTCGGTACTCAACTTCCGGAAAGTCCGGGGAGCTTCGGTGAGTGCGATGTGGTCGTGCGACTGGCGGTCCCGGCGGGGGAGTGGGAAACCGGCGAGTCGGGTACCAGCGGCCGGTTGCGGCCCGCTACGTACTCCCTGGTCCGCCTGCCGGAGGCGAAGACTGCGCGGGAGGTCGCCTGCGAGGTGATGGTTCGGTTGGCGCAGCACACCGATGACGCGGCCACGCTCGAGGTCACCCTCGACGGCACGGTGATCCTCGTACCGCTTCCGTCGGAGTAGGTGTAAGCGCCCGGGTGCGTGCGGTCGGTTCCGCCGCGGCCGACCTACAGTGGGAAGAGGATGCGTCCGGTAACGGGAAGGGGAGCCGCGATGACATCGGAAGTGCCGGGAAGCCGGCTCGGCGCTCGCCTGCTGCGTACTCGTGCGTTCGTTCGCGCGCCCATTCCGCTCTATCGGGCGGGTCTCGGTTTTCTCTTCGGTTCGCGGCTGCTCCTGCTGGAGCATATCGGGCGAAAGACCGGCACCCGGCGGTTCGCCGTATTGGAGGTGGTGGACCGGCCGACTCCCGATCGGATCGTCATCGCGTCCGGGTTCGGGACCGAGTCCCAGTGGTATCGCAATATCCGGGCCCATCCGCGAGTGCGGATCTGGATCGGTGCCCGTCGTGGTGTGGCGGCCACCGCGACCCCGATGAGCGTGGACGAATCGGCCGCCGTCCTCGCCCGCTACGCGGCCGAACACCCCCGTGCCTGGAAACGGCTGCGCGCCACCATCGAACAGGCCACCGGCGCGTCGGTCGACGGCCTGCCGATGGTGCTTCTGCGTCTGAACCCGGCGGACTGATCCCACCGACCGGCCGACTCGAGTTCGGTGGGCATGAAGGTCGGGGAGCTCGTATCGGTGGTGTCCCGGGCCGGTTGGTCGAGGAACAGGTGCGAGTCGGGGGGACGGGGCAGATAACGGCTTTCCGCGTGAGGTCGTGCTCGAAGCATCGGATTCGGGAACGAACATGGTCGCGGCCCGGCCCCGGTTCGACGGGGAAAGAGCAGTGCACACAGCGGATGATGTGATCGGCCATTCCTGAGCGAGTACGCTATATATCTGCGCATATGCCGGGCTTGTGAGCAAGGATTCATGCTGCGTGGTAGAACTTCGTGGGCAGCGTGAAGGGCGGACTCACATGGAACTGACGGCCAAGCAGCGCGCGGCGCTGAGTATGATCTGCGATACATTCGTGCCGGGTGACGGGGCGACGCTGCCGTCGGCGAGTGAGCTCGGCGCCGTCGAGACCGTTATCGCCCTACTGGGCCGCAATCCGCGGGAAGCGGAGCTGAAACAGCCGGCGAAACTGCTCGACCTCTGGGATTCGCCTTTACTCGGCCTGTTGACCGGTAATGGGCCGCGCCGTTTCTCCGGTCTGTCCCAGGCAGAGCGGGAACGAGCGCTGTTGCGGCTCGGCGATTCCCGCAGCGGAGCAATCCGTGCGGTTTTCCAAGCGCTCGCGCAGGCGTCGCTGCTCGCCTACAACATCACCACGGGCCCCACCGGCAGTAATCCGCTGTGGCACGAAATCGGCTATCCCGGCCCGCCCGGTCTACTGGAGTCTGCGCCGCAACCGGCCCTGACCGTCCATCGGCCGACCGAACCCGAGGCTCTCTCCTGCGATGTGGTGATCGTCGGGTCGGGCGCCGGCGGTGGGACGGCGGCGGTGCTCGCCGAAGCGGGCCTCGACGTGATCGTTCTCGAGCGCGGCGACTACTACGACGACCGGGACTTCGGCGACGGTGAGTTCGCGGCATTGCGGCAGCTGTACGCGCCCGGCCCGCCCGCCACCGCGGAAGGCCAGGTCACCCTGGTGGCGGGCACCTGCCTCGGCGGTGGGACGGTGGTCAACTGGAGTACATCCCTGCCGACGCCCGACAGCGTCCGGGCCGAATGGGCCGAGCTGGGCGCCGAACAGTTCGCCCAGGACGAGTTCACGCAGGCCCTGGACGCCGTTCGGCTGCGGCTGGGTGTGAACGAGCGTCGCTCGACGCTCTCCGCCCGGGACGCCGTCCTCGAACGCGGGGCGCAGGCCCTGGGATGGGAGGTGGATCCGTTGCCGCGCAATGTTTCCGCCGCCTGTGATGCCGGGGTCGAATGCGGACGGTGCGGATACGGTTGTCGGGTCGGCGCCAAACGTTCGGTCACCAAGACCTGGCCGGCCGATGCCGCCGCGCGGGGTGCGCGGTTGATCGTGAATGCCGATGTTCGTCGGATCATGGTGCGCGCCGGAAAGGCCCAGGGTGTTTCGGTGCGCACCACGAACGGAATCGAATTCGAGGTACGCGCCCGCGCCGTGGTGGTGGCGGCCGGGGCCATCCAGACGCCGGCCCTGCTGCGGCGCTCCGGTCTGGACAACCGGAATATCGGCCGCCATCTGCGGTTGCATCCGGCGGCCGCGGTGTTCGGAGTGTTCGACGAGGAGATCCGCCCCTGGGAAGGGGGCATGCAGACCCGGATCTGTCGCCGGCACGCCGACCTGGACGGTAAGGGTTACGGGGTCATCTACGAGACAGGACCGATACATCCCGGTCTGGCAACAGGTTTCATGAGCTGGCGGGGCGCCGACCGACATCGGGAGACCATGATGGACTTCGGGCGTTCGGTTGCCCTCGGCGTTATCACCCGCGACCGTGATTCCGGCAGTGTGGACGTCGATCGCACCGGTGAACCGGTCGTGAAATACCGCCTGTCCGGGTACGACGCGGCCCACCTGCACACCGGAATCGTCGGCGCGGCCCGAATTCTCGAGGCCGCCGGCGCGCGTCGCATCGTCTCGGGCCATCAATCGGGGGTCTCCTACGAGCCGGGTGTTCGCGGTTCGCACGAGGAGTTCGCCACCGCCTGTCGTAGGGCCGGCTACCGTCCCGGGCGGTGCGCGATCGCCGCTCTGCACATCATGGGCTCGGCCCGGATGGGTGGCTCGCCGTATATCTCGGCCACCGATCCGGACGGCGCCACCTGGGATGTGCGGAATATCGTCGTCGCCGACGCTTCCTGTTTCCCCACCGCCTCGGGTGTCAACCCGATGGTGTCGATCGAGGCGATCGCCTATATGAACGCGAAACGACTGGCCGCGCGGTTGAGCTGAGGCCCGATACCGTTCAATCCCCGCGGAGGTTGTGCGCGATCGCCCGCAGGATATCGAGATCGGCATTGCCGTGTGAGGCCTGCACCGCGGACCGGACGGCCAACCGGCCGTCCTCGATCAGGTCACCGACGAGAATCTTGGTCAACGTCAGGGGCAGATGCAGGTGCGCCGACACTTCCGCCACCGACTGTGGGACAGCGCACAGCCGGACGATGGCGGCGTATTCGGGGTCGGTGCGCCGCAGTATCGTACCGCGCCCGATATCGACCACCAGACTGTTCATACTCAGTTCCGGCCGCGCGGGACGAGCCCTGCCCCGGGTTACGGCGTAGAGCCGGACCAGGGGGCCCGACTCGTCGTCGTACCAGGGTTCGCGCGGATGGCTCATTGCCGTCTCGACCCGTTGGGCTGCGTACGTGCCTCGACCCCTAAGTGGGTGCCCACTCGTTGCACCGTCTGATTCATCTCATACGCCACCATGCCCATATCGGCGGTCTCGGACGCCAGCAGCGCCAGACAGGCGTTCGCGCCGGCCGCGGTGATGAACAGCACCGCCCGATCGAGTTCCACCACCGTCTGGCAGACTCCCCCGGCATCGAACTGACGGCCGGCGCTTCGGGCCAGGCTGTGGAACGCCGACGCCATGGCGCAGAACCGTTCGGCCTCGGTGCGGTCCAGTCCGGACGAATGCCCTCGCATCAGTCCGTCGGTGGTCAACAGCACCGCCGACTCGGCGTCGGGTAACCCGTCGACCAGTTCTTCGACGAGCCAGCTGAGATCAGTGCGCGGGGAAGTGGTCATTGTCGCCTTCTCGTGGAGCGGGATCGGTTGCGGTCGAATCGGCGGCCGGGCGACGCCCTTGTCGGGTTCCACGTTCGATCGCGGACATCAGATTTCGGGCCTGGTCGGCCGTACGCGGCCGGACGGTTTCGACAACGGAGTCGTCCGGATCGCCGGTGGCGGTGGTTCGGCGGCGGCGCGGTAGCGGTGGGCGGGCGGGTGAGTTCGGCGGCGCGGATGCGATATCCGTCGATGCCGGCGCGGCGGTATCGACGTGAGCCGGTGCGATACCGGCGGGCACCGGTTCGACGGGCCGGATTCGCGGTGTCGTGTCCTGTTCGCCCAGCGTATTGCTGTCCGAATCCGATTCGGGTGCCGAAGCCGCCGGTAGCTCGGTGGTATCGGGCTCACCGGTCTCGGTGAGGGAACGGGGCAGCAGTACGACGGCCTGGACACCGCCGTAGATGGACTCGGCCAAGCGCACCGAGATCCCGTGCCGCGCGGCCAGGGTCGCCACCACGAACAGCCCCAGCCGGGTGTCATCGGACAATGCGGCCACCCCGAAATCGGGGGGTTCGGCCAGCAGTCGGTTGCGTTCGGCGAGTTCCGTTTCGGTCATGCCGAGGCCTTGATCGATGATTTCGACCGCCACCCCGCGGCCGACCACGGTGGCCGTGACATCGACCCGAGATTCCGGTGGGGAGAACGCGGTGGCATTGTCCATCAGTTCGGCCAATAGATGGATCAGGTCGGCGACGGCATTGCCGACGATGCGCACACCCGCCACGCGCCCGGTGTGGATTCTGGTGTAGTCCAGACTTTCCGCGACCGCGGCGCGCACCAGTTCCAGTAGCGGCACCGGTTTGCGCCACCGTCGGCCCGGCTGTTCGCCGCCGAGGATGATGAGGTTTTCGGCGTGACGGCGAGCGCGGGTGGCCAGATGGTCCAGTCGGAACAGCAGCTCGAGCTGGTCGGGGTCCTCCTCCTGGCGCTCCGCCTTGTCGAGCAGCGCCAACTGCCGGTGCACCGTGACCTGGCTGCGATGGGCGATATTGAGGAACACCGTATTGAAACCGGCGCGCGTGGTCGCCTCTCCGACCGCCGCGGACACGGCAGCCACATGGGCGCGGTTGAACGCGTCGGCCACCTGGCCGAGCTCATCGCTACCGAAATCCAGTCGGGACACCTCGGCGGCGGTATCGACCGTCTCGCCCACGTCGAGGCGGCGCATGATCTCGGGGAGGCGTTCGTCCGCCAACCGCAGGGTGTCGTCGCGCAGACGACGCATACGTGCGATGAACCGGTTGGCCAGCACCAGCGCCGCCAGGAACGCGAGTGTCGTGAGCAGCAGGACCAGCGCGCCGCCGATTCCGGATCGGACAGCGGTGTCGGCGCCTTGTTGTCGGGCGATGGCGTGGGCCGCGTGGCTTTGGTCCTCCCACAGTTCCAGCAGACCCGATATCACCTGAC
The DNA here is from genome assembly GCF_000308675.1 of Nocardia paucivorans NBRC 100373. Classification (GTDB taxonomy): domain Bacteria; phylum Actinomycetota; class Actinomycetes; order Mycobacteriales; family Mycobacteriaceae; genus Nocardia; species Nocardia paucivorans. The sequence continues at coordinate 146,832 of NZ_BAGE01000018.1, forward strand.
CGGAGGCGTTCTGCCAGGTCGCGACGTCCATGGGTAGGGGCGATGCGTCGTCGGCGGGGGAATCCGTCGTTCGGGTGGTCGAGCCGGTTCCGGAAGCGGGCGCACCACCCGATATGGGGCCGCGCGACATGACGGCATCCTGCATGGCGAGCACCTGCCGGTAGGCCGGCCCCTCGGTGATGGCACGCAGCTGCTCGGCCCGCTCTCCCTTCAGCACCGCGCCGGAATACGCCACCTCACCGCGGAATTCGCCGACGTACCGGTTGAACTCGGTCAACTGGGCGGGGGTCAGCTCCCCGAGGGTGAGCGCCACGGCGCCGAGGGTATCGGCCTTCGACAGCGCCTCGGCGGCCCGCAGCGGTTCGACGCCGTGGCCGAGTTCGATGCCGATACCGGCGTCGGGCGCCACCCGGGCGGCCAGGACGGACGCCGAGACAATGGTTTCGATGACCCCGCTGAAGAAGGCGAATACCTCTTCCCGGGCCGCCCGGCGGGTGTCCACCCCGCCGCGCAGCACCGGGACCGTCTCGAAGAGGGTCCGGTAGCCCTCGAGTTCGGCGGCCGAGTCCTCGGGGTTGAGTTCCTGGGCCGCATTGCCTTTGACGGTGACCTCGGCCAGCGCGGCATCGGAATGTTTCCGAGCGGCAGCGAGCTCGTTCGCCGCGACGGGATCGCCGGCCAGATACAGCAGCGACAGCCGCCGCTCTTCCTCCAGGGATCGCACCATCGCGATTGCCGGTGCGGTGGTGCTGCTCGCCAGCTCCGCCCATTCCGTGGCGGCCCGGCCTGTATGTACCAGGTAGGCCGCGGCACCGACACCCAATGTCAGCAGGGTGACACTGGTGATGAGGACGATGGAGAGCAGCCGGACCCGCACTCCTATTCGTCCGCGGGTCACGACCCGGTTCGCACGCAATCCCGGAATACGGAATGCGATCCGATTCAGTCGGTCAGCCACCGCGGACCCACTCGTTCTCGGGTCCGCACGTATCCCAAACCATCGGCATACGGTCCACCGCCCAAATCGTGTCGGCGCTGCCGCTATCGGACAGCGCGCATTACTTCTTCGGTCCAGAGATTAGCGAAAAGGCCGTCGATCGGCCTCGGAACGTATAAAGGCGCCGGGGTGCGGTCGGGGCGACACAGCCCCTGCGGGATGGTGGTTCGCACCCGTGCCGGCGGCCGGGTGTATCTGGTCGATCGACCTGGAGACCGCCGATCCCCGGGTGTCGCTCGACGGGTCGGTATCGCATGCGATCGGTGGGGAGTACCGGTCCGTCGTCGTGAGTGCAACCACCGGAGGATCCGCCGATCGGGGCCGATGTAATCGACGATCGCCTTCCCAGCAACGGTTTCGCTATGTTCGTGCCCGCGCACCGGCTCACCGTGTGCGGGTGGGAGAGGTTTCGGTCGGGAACCGTTCGGCGCCGGCCGGTATGTGTCGGGGCCGGGTTGCGCTCCGTTGACTACGTGGTTTGTTCCGGATGGGGTTCGGGGCTTCGTTCACGCCGGCGAGATGGCGCCGAGTCGCCCTGTTCGGTGGCTTCGCTCGGACGGGCCTTGTCCGATACTCGGCAATGCCATGGCTACCGACAGTGGGACCGGTCGGAATCCGTCGGGTTCGTTTCGTGGCGACCGCCGGTGTGGGGTACTGCGGCGCCGCCCACGCAGATCGCGGCTCCCGCGATGGATCGGGCCCGAGAATTCGGACCGGCGTTGTTTTTCGGGCCGCGCCGCCGATCCGAAAATTCGCCCACAGGACAAACGCAATATTGCGTAATCAAAATTTCGCGGGAATGCGGGTGTGATTTATCACACTTCGATTATGGCAAATTGGCAGCACATGGCGTCATCCGGTGATGTATCGCCCGAAGCGAACGATCGCGATCCCAGTTTCGGGCAACGGTGGGCGGACCGTGCTTCACCTCGAACATTCCGCCTACGGCCGGCCTGCATCCGTCCGGCTCGGGCCCGGGTCATCCGGAGCCGGGTGGGTACGCGAGGACGCGGACCCACGGTGCCGTAGTAGGTGGCCGTGCTCTCGTGTGGAGGAAGGGGGACCACGGAAGTCGCCCTCTTGATATCCGCGGATACGGAAATATGCTCTGTATTGTGACGAATCTACGGATCAGCGAGGCAGCGACTCTGCTGGGGGTCAGCGATGACACCGTACGTCGCTGGATCGACCAGGGGCGGTTGGCCGAGATCCGGTTGGAGAACGGCCGGAAGGGCGTGCGCGGGGCGGAGCTCGCCGAATTCCTGCGCCACCAGCACACCGAACCACCCGAACCCGGCGCCACCGTCGCGGCCTCGGCGCGCAACCGGATGCGCGGCATCGTGACCCGCATCGTCAAGGACACCGTGATGGCGCAGGTCGAGATGCAGGCCGGGCCGTTCCGGCTGGTATCGCTGGTGAGCCGGGAATCGGTCGATGAACTCGGCCTCGAGGTCGGCAGCATTGCCGTCGCCTCGGTCAAATCCACCCATGTGGTGGTCGAGATACCGGAAAGTTGACGCGAATGAGACCACTACGCGCCCTGGGCGTCGGTGCGACGGTATCGGCGGTGTTCCTCGGATCGGCGGGCTGTGCCGCCACCGACGGGGACCCCCCGACCTCGACGAACCGGATCTTCGGCACCGTCACGGTCTTCGCATCGGCATCGCTGACCGAGACCTTCACCGAACTGGGCGGACAGTTCGAAACGGCTCACCCGGGAGTGAAGGTGGTATTCGGCTTCGGTGCCGGCTCCTCACTGGCCGAACAGATCGCACAGGGTGCGCCCGCCGATGTGTTCGCCTCCGCCGCGCCGGCCAATATGCAGCAGATCGTCGACGCGGGAGAAACCGGTGCGCCGCCGGTGACATTCGTCCGCAACCGTATGGAGATCGCGGTTCCCACGGGCAATCCGGGCCATATCACCGGGCTCGCCGATTTCGGTCGGACCGAGCCGCGTATCGCCCTGTGCGCCGAGCAGGTGCCGTGCGGCGCCGCCGCGAATAAGGTCTTCGAACTCGCCGGTATCACCCCGCAACCCGACACCAGGGAGAAGGACGTCAAGGCCGTGCTCACCAAGGTGACATTGGGCGAGGTCGACGCCGCGCTGGTGTACCGCACCGATGTGCGCGCCGCCGGTGCCGAGGTGGAGGGCATCGACTTCCCGGAATCCGCCCGGGTGGTCAACGCCTACCCGATTGCGCCCCTGGCCGCGGCCCCCAATGCGGCCGCGGCCGCGGCATTCGTCGACTTCGTCACCTCCGATACCGCGAAGCGCGTCTTCACGGACGCCGGATTCGACACCCCGTGAACACGGTGATCCGATGCGGCCCCGAATGCCGGTGACCGCGCGGCCGACCCGACGGCGGGCGGTTCGCGGCCGCCGGCCGATCGTCCTGCTGGTGCCCGCCGGGTGCGCATTGGTCTTCCTCCTCGTCCCACTGGTGGGGCTGCTGGTGCGCGCGCCCTGGCCGACCCTCACCACGCGGTTGTTCAGTCCGGAAATCGGCGAGGCATTGCGCCTCTCCCTGGTCTGCGCGACGCTGGCGACCGTTGTCTGCCTGCTGCTGGGCATCCCTCTGGCCTGGCTGTTGGCCCGCGCGCACCTGCCCGGCCGCGGACTGATCCGCGCCCTGGTGACGGTGCCGCTGGTATTGCCGCCCGTGGTCGGCGGTGTCGCCCTATTGTTGGTGTTCGGCCGGCGCGGGCTGATCGGGCGGTATTTCCACGACTGGTTCGGAGTGGCACTGCCGTTCACCACCCCCGGTGTCGTGGTCGCCGAGGCGTTCGTGGCCATGCCGTTTCTGGTGATCTCGGTCGAGGGAGCATTGCGCGCGGCCGATACCCGCTACGAGGAAGCGGCGGCGACCCTGGGCGCCTCGCCCTGGTACACCTTCCGTCGCGTCACACTGCCGTCGGTGCTTCCCGGTGTGGTCGCGGGCGCGGTCCTGTGCTGGGCGCGAGCTCTCGGCGAGTTCGGCGCAACCATCACCTTCGCCGGTAATTTCCCCGGCAGAACCACCACCATGCCGCTCGCCGTCTACCTCGCGCTCGAAACCGACCCCGATGCCGCGATCGTGTTGAGTCTTGTCCTATTGGCCGTTTCCGTGGCGGTGCTGGTCACTCTGCGGGAACGATGGATACGCGGATCGGTGTGACGGTATGACACTGCACGCCGAATTACGGGTCGAGCGCGCGCGGTTCCGTCTCGATATCACCCTCCATGCCGAACCCGGCGAGGTGGTGGCGCTCCTGGGCCCCAATGGCGCGGGCAAGACCACCGCCCTGCGCGCCCTGGCCGGCCTCACCCCGCTCACCGCGGGAACCATAACGGTGGCCGATCAGGTCTGGGACGCACCACCCTCGGTATTCGTCCCGCCGGATCGCCGCCGCACCGGTGTCGTCTTTCAGGACTACCTGCTGTTCCGACACCTGTCGGTGCTGGAGAACGTCGCCTTCGGGCTCCGTGCTCGCGGGGTGCGTCGCGCCACCGCCCACGCCCGCGCGGCCGAATGGCTCGATCGTGTCGGACTGAGCGGTTACGCCCACGCCGCCCCGCGCACCCTCTCCGGCGGACAGGCCCAACGCGTGTCGGTGGCCAGAGCCCTGGCCACCGACCCCCGGCTGCTGCTGCTCGACGAACCCCTCGCCGCCCTCGACGTCGGTACCCGGTTGCAGGTGCGCGCCGACCTCATCCACCATCTGCGCGACTATTCCGGCCACACCGTGGTGGTCACCCACGACCCGCTCGACGCCATGGTGTTGGCGGACCGGCTCGTCATCCTCGAAGACGGTGCCATCGTGCAACAGGGCGCGCCCACCGAGATCGCTCGCCGACCACGCTCGGACTATGTGGCCCACCTCGTCGGACTCAACCTGTTCCGCGGCACCGCCACCGGAACCGGCGTCGAGATCGATGGCGGCGGACACCTCACCGGCGCCGACCGAACGACCGGACCGGTATTCCTCGCCTTCCCACCCACCGCGGTGGGTCTGCACCTCGAACGACCTTCCGGCAGCCCCCGCAACACATGGCCCGTCACCGTCGTCGACCTGGAACAACACGCCGACATCACCCGGGTCCGACTCGACGGCGCCCCGCCCGTGCTCGCGGATATCACACCGGCCGCCGTCGCCGAACTGCGTCTACGACCCGGCACGCGCTTGTGGGCAGCGGTCAAGGCCACCGAGATCCACGTCTACCCGGCCTGAGTTCCGGCGCGATCGATGCTGTCCGGAGCCGACCGCCGTTCGAACGGTCACACATTGTGACACGACCCGTTCGGAGCGACGCGGGTTCGGGCACTACTCGGGTACAACGCTGTTCCGGCATCGATGTGCGCGGTCAACCCGGTAGTTGGACACCCTCGGCGAAGTCGGTCGAGCGCGAGAGATCGGCCCATTTCTCGATCTCGGCGTCCACGGCGGCTCGACCGGCCCGTACCAGCCGTAAGGCGTCGGAGCCGAGCAACAGGTGTGCCGGCGGGTTCGCGGTATCGATCACCGAAAGTATGGCGTCCGCAGCCTTTTCCGGATTTCCGAGCTGATTTCCGTCGGCCGCCCGGCGGTGTGCGCGTACCGGATTCATCAATTGGTCGTAGTCCGCGATGGAGCGTTCGGTGCGGATCATGGACCGTCCTGCCCAATCGGTGCGAAACGAACCGGGTGCGACGGCGGTGACATGAATGCCGAATTCGGCGACTTCCTTGCCCAGCGTCTCGAGGATGCCTTCCAGCGCGTGTTTGCTGCCGTTGTAGTACACCAGTCCCGGCACCGTCATGAGCCCGGCCATGGAGGTAATGCCCAGAATATGGCCCGATCGACGGGCCCGTAGATGCGGCAGTACCGCCTTGATGGTGGCAACCGCGCCGAAGACATTGACCGCGAATTGATTTCGCAGTTCGACCAATGGTGATTCCTCGAGTATCCCTTCGTGACCGTATCCGGCATTGGCGATGGCGACATCGATCGGACCGACCTCGGTTTCGATGGCGTCCACGGTGGCGAAGACGGCCTCGTCGTCGGTGATATCGAGAATGCGCGCGATGGCGCGGTCGGGGTGTAGTGCCCGGAAACGTTCGGCATCGGTCTCCTTTCGGACCGTGCCCACTACAGTATGGCCCTCCTGAACGGCCTTGTGTGCGATTGCCTGCCCGAGCCCGGAGCTCACGCCGGTGATGAAGAAGGTCTTGACGGGTTTCCTATCGGCCATAACACGCAGTCTACGCAGTGTCAGAAAAAATAGACACAGTGTAGAAAATAGTCGTCTTGGGGTAGAATGCATCCGTGCCCGAGACCGGAACCTCCCGCGGACGCCGTCGCACCACGCCCACCAAGGGCGACCAGCGCGAACGGGCCATTCTCGACGCCACCGAAGAACAGCTGGAGACGATCGGATTCGAGCGGATGACGATCGAGACGATCGCCAAGGCGGTGGGCATAACCAGGGGGGCGTTCTACTTCTACTTCGCCTCCAAGAACGCCGTTCTGACCGCATTGGTCGAACGAACCGTGGCCACGCTGCGTACCGAGATCGAGGCCGCCAACGCCTCCGACGACCCCGCTCTCGCCCTGCGCCGCAGTCTCGCCCGAACCCGTGACCTGTGGCGCGACCACGGCAATGTCATGCGCGCCGCCGTCGAACTCGCCCCCACCGTGGAGGCCATCGACAAGAGCTGGCGTTCGGCCGTCGCCGCCATCCGTGACGTCACCCAGGCCATCGCCGAACGCGCCGGGCTCGCCGACAACACCGGCCCGACCGGCTCGCGTGCCGTTACGACGGCACTGGTGTGGATGACCGAACGCGCGTTCTATCAGGCGTCGAAGGCCGGAACCTCACTCGACGACACCGCCGCGACCCTCACACACCTGTGGCTCATCGCCCTGGGGTTGTCGCCGAACCCCGAGGCGACCGTGCCGCCTCGACTCGGGTGACGACGCCCAGGAGGCCGAGCTCAGCGCGCGGACGCGATAACGGCGGCGAGTCCGTTCGGGCGCATGAGGATATTGCCGTCGGAGACCTCTTCGCTGTTCACGGTCACGGTCGGGGTGGAGTTGACGCCGCTGCCGATCACCTCGTCGGTCCGCGTGCGCAGATAGGTGTCGTATCGGCGATCGGTGATGCATCGGGCCACATCGGGATCGGTGTAACCGGCGGCTTCGGCGATATCGATCAAGGTGCTGTCGGGGAGACCGTCGCCGCCTTCCTCGGGTTGCTCGGTGAACATATCCGAAAGCCAGGTCTGGAAATGATCCACACCGGAATTCGCGACACAGAACGCCGCATTGCCCGCCCGGGAGGAGTACTCGGTCGTACTGGCGCGGTCGAGAAAGGTGATGATGCTGTATTCGACGGCCGTGGTCCCATCGCGCACGGCGTCCTCCAACACCGCGCCATTGGCCTCCTCGAACATCTTGCAGGCGGGACACTGCAGATCCATGACCACGCGAACGGTCACCTTCGCGTCGGCTTCACCGACCCGGATCAGCCCATCGGCCTGCACATTCGCGGGAACCGACGCATTGTCCGGTGCTACTGCCGCACCGGAGACCTTCTCCGACAGCACATTCCGAGCCAGCAGCCCGATACCGATCGCGACGACGACCAACAGCAAAACCGCGAAGGGAACCAGTACGACGAGAAGCCGACGGTTGGATCGCTGGTTCTGCGGAGGCGGCCATCCGCCCGGATAGGTGCTCATCTCGGCTACTTTCCCTCGCCCGGTAATTTCTGTGCAGGCCCAGTGTGCCGTGCGGGCGGTGTGTGAGCCACCGGCACGAATGCGACCCGTCGGGAGTCCTGTTGAAAGAGCACTGCACGTCCTTGCCGCAGACTGGGGGAGATCCGTAACCGAAGGTCGTGCCCGTAGGAGATTTCCTGCATGGAAAGCGAGGCGAACAGTTGAGCGCCAACACCACGATGATGCGCGGCATAGCGGTTGTCGTCTTGACGGTGGCCGGTGCGATATCACCGATCGTCCCCCACGCCATGGCCGAGCCCCCGGGCAGCGCTCTCACACCGAGTGGGTCGCCTGGACCGCTCGGCGCACTGACCGATCTCGTCACCGACCGCCTACACGTGAGCGACGATGTGGCGGCCGCCAAGTTCGGCACCGGTTCGCCGATCGACGACCCGGTCCGGGAACGTCAGGTGCTCGACCAGGTGCGGGTCCGAGCCGATACCCTCGGCCTGGACCCGAATGCGGTGACGGCATTCTTCCGCGACCAGATCAACGCCAGCAAAGTGGTGCAGCGGGGGTTGTTCGCTCGATGGACGGCTCATCCGAACGAAGCCCCCACCACACGCCCGGACCTCGGACGGATCCGTATACAGCTCGACCGGCTGACCACGGCCTTGCTCGAACAACTCGACGCCACGGTGGATGCGCGCACCGAGCCGGTGCCATGTGTTGCCCACCTGACCCTGGCCGCCGGATCGACGGTGGTCGCGGAGAGATTGGACGCTCTGCACGGTCGGGCGCTCGGCACAGCGGTGCGTTCCATCTGCGTCCCCTCGCCTCGCGAGACACCGTAATCGTTACGGTTCCACTGCTGCCCGGGCTTCTCTACAGGTGGGTGAATTGGCGAACCGGGCTTCTCGCCGGGTTGCGGGACTCAGCTCGCCTCTGCGGCGAAGTCGAGCACCGTGCGCGTGTAGATCTCGGATTTCTCGAAGTGGACGAGATGGCCGGAGGCCACTTCGACGACCGGTGGATTGCCGAGCAGGATGGTGGTCCGAGCGAGATCCTTGTCGTCCATGGCTGCCATGAGCACACCGTTCCGGTCGTAATAGGTTCCGTTCTGGACGAACCAGTAATCGGTGTGGATCAGTACCGTCGGGACCTCGATGGCTGCCAGAATCGCTTCGGTGTCGAAACCCTCGTACCAGGAATTGTCCCGCCACGCGGCGCCGAAAGCGGGATCGTAGTCGGCGATACCGCGCAGGAAGATGTTCAGCTCGTCGGGGAGGAAGAACGCCTCGACCGGCCGGTCCGGATTCTGGTTGCGATAGTGCACGCAATAGTCGGCGATCGGTCCGGCGAGCGGCCCGAACAAATCGAAGATCTTACTGTGGCGCAGGTAGTACCGCTGGAAATCGGTCTCCTCGTCCTGCGCCAGGAAATCGTGTGTCACCCGGGCGATATCGCCGCCGGTGGTCTTCTCGGCCCGGGGCATGATCGAGGAGAAGAAGGGCGGATCCTCCAGCACCAGACCGCGTACCAACCATGGCCGGTTGGCGGCGATCCACGCCGAGATCAGTGCCCCGGACGAATGACCGGCCAGCACGGCGGGCGCACCGACCACCCGGGCCATGAAATCGGCGATCAGACCCGCCACCCGCACATTGGTGTATTCGTCGGCGGGCAGCCGGGCAGAACCACCATGGCCGGGGACATCGACGGCGAACACGTGATGGTGCGCGGCGAGTTCGGGTAGAACCCGCAGGTGATCTTGCCACAATGAGGCCTGGCCGTGGACGAGCACCAACGGTGATCCGTTATCGGGCCCCTCGGCATAGTTGATCGGGTACCCTTCGATTTCCACTTGTTTTTCCACGAATCCGGCGGCCCGGACCCGAGCCATTCCGTCCTCGTAGTAATTCCCCCCGGGCGATGCCTGACTCGCCGCCGGGACGACGACCATCGCCAGGGCGACCAGACCCGCGACGAGCAGCGCACGCAAAGTCGGTCTCGCTCCGGAAACTCTGCGGCGGCAAGGGCGGGCAAGCGCGACGAAAACGTTCGAGGTGCGTTCCTGCTGGGGCCCCATGGTTTACGAATATATCCGTGGCGAACCGATTCGCCTCGCTATATCGGCGCGATCGGCACTGTGCTCGACGGCTTTCCGATGAACAACCGGCGGCTCATCGGTATCGACCGGAACGGTCGGCCGTGGTAACCCATCTCCGCTGCCGCAGCATCGTCTTGCCGGCCGGCGGATGCGTGCTGCCGAGGTCCGGCGTCGGCCGCGAACCTACGGCCGACGCCGGTGTGAGCGTATCGGTGAGCCGACCTCGCTCGGTCCGGACTTCTGCGCATGAGCGATCACCCCGAAGTGCAGTCGAGAGCGCTACTGGAGAGGGTTCGACTGCTCGTGGAAAAGCGTTCCGGCCGCGGGTGCGGCGGTAGTCGCCGTCGTAGGAGCAATCGTGGTCGGTTCGAATGCTCGGTGACCGAACTGTGGCCTCAGAAGTCGTGGTCGTGGTCGCGTTCGTGGCGGTCGATTTTGCGCTCGCGTTCGCGATCGAGTTGGTAGTCGGTTTTGGCGTTCACATTCCACGTGACCGGGTGTGCGTCGGGGCCGCAGTCCTCACTCAACCGGATTGTCGATTCGGGGCGTATCCGCTCCTCCCGAACCAGCACGCGGAGGTCGCTGCACGTTACCATCAGTCCGGCAACTGCCGGTCCCACATCGGTATTCGTGCATTCGACATCGACACGGCCATCGATCGGAACCGCTGAGCAGAACGCGTCACCGGGCGGCACCGCCGCGGCAGATCCCGCGCCGATGGTTGTCGATACCGTCACGGCCGCGAGACCGGATATCACCGCGCCCACGATCGATAGTTGCCGAGTATGTCGCTGGAAGATGGACACCGAGCTCTCACTGTCCTTGTGCTGCAAAAAATCCAGGAAATCATATGCATATCGAAATGGAATTCTCGATGGCGGTATCGGATTGCCCCCGACACGTATGCCTCGGATCCGGGTCGTGACATCGGTGGTGGTCGGTTATGGGGATTCCAGCGCGGTAGCAGTGACCACTCACAGCGGCGCCGGTGTGGTCACCAATGTTCTGCGGCATCGACTTCGCCGACGGTTTCGACTCGGTGCAGGGCGGTATCGCCATCCGACCGTTGCGGGTGTCGAGCGGAAAACGTGGTCATGTCGTGAACCGGACCGGATCGTCCGACCCATTGCAGTCGCCTACATCACTCCAGGTGCCGGTGGTGCCGCTCGGGACCTCGGGCGAACGAGGAGGGGACACCGGCCGCGCCCGGCAACCGCGTCCCGTCGAATTACCGGTTCGGTTGCCTTGCTCCGTGTTTTCTCGAGGATCGAATCAGAGCAACCGTTCGATCTGTGGAACGCTTTCGCAGATTGTGCCCCCGGCAGGATTCGAACCTGCGACACCCGCTTTAGGAGAGCGGTGCTCTATCCCCTGAGCTACGAGGGCCGGGCCGGTGGCCGGATGGTGGGAGTCTACCGGTTCGGCAGCCGAGAGACCGCATCGTATGCCGATACCACGTCGGGTTCCCGCTCCGGCTCGTGATCGTCCGGTTCAGGCGGTGCGTCGGGTGGCCTGTCGTTCCTCGTACTCGTCCGGGTCGAAGCGGTGGGTCTTCCAGCGGTAGAGCGCGGTGGCGCCGGGCCAGTTGTTGGTGATGCGGCCGGAGGCATTGCGGTACCAGCTCATGCAGAAGTTCCAGGGGGTGTTCTTCAGGCGTTTCTGCACCCAATCGTCCCAGCGCTGTTCGATATCGGCGCGGATGGCGACGCTACGGCCGGGGCGGTCGGTGAGGTAGTCGACGACCTGGCGGATGTAGCGGGCCTGTGATTCCAGCATGTAGACGATGGAGCCGGAGCCGACATTGGTGTTGGGCCCGTACATGAGGAACAGGTTGGGGAATTCGGGGACCGTGATACCGAGGTAGGCGCGGGCGCCCTCACCGGCCCAGACGTCGGCCAGCTTGCGACCGCCGAGGCCGTAGACGTTCATGGGGGTGAGGAAATCGGTGCCCTTGAAGCCGGTGCCGTAGATGATGACGTCGACCTCGTGTTCCACGCCGTCGGCGGTGCGCACGCCCTTGGGGGTGATCGCCTCGATGGGGGTGGTCTCCACGCTGACGTTCGGCCGGGCGAGTGCGGGGAAGTAGTCGTTGGAGAACAGGGCGCGTTTGCAACCGGCCTTGTAGTCGGGGGTCAGCTTCTCGCGCAGGATCGGGTCGGGGATGTGCTTGGCGCGGTGGTGGTCGGCGACCTTGACGACCGGTTCGGCGATCCACTGCATATCGGTGAGTGCCAGGGCCATCACCTCGAAGAACAGCCAGATGGCAAAGCGTTCGGCCCAGCGGACGGGTGGGACGTACTTGAACAGGGCGTGGTGGAGCGGACGGTAGACGGTGTCCGGCTTCGGCAGCACCCAGGCGGCCGAGCGTTGGAACAGGGTCAGGTGTTCGGCCTTGGGCTGGATGCGGGGAATGTATTGGATGGCGCTGGCGCCGGTGCCGATGCAGGCGATTCGTTTACCCGTCAGGTCGATGTCGTGGTTCCATTCGGCCGAATGGAAGGCCGTGCCGGTGAAGGTGTCGATACCGGGGATGTTCGGCAGGGCGGGGCGGGACAGCTGGCCGACCGCGGAGATCAGGATATCGGTGGTCAGGGTGTCGCCGTCGGCGGTGCGGACCTGCCAGGTGCCGGTCGTTTCGTCGAATTCGGCGTCGGTGATCTCGGTGCCGAAGCGGATATGGCGTTGCACCCCGTACTTGGCGACCACCCGGTGGATGTATTCGTGGATATCGGCCTGTTCGGAGAAACGGCGCGGCCAGTCGCTGCGCGGTTCGAACGACCAGGAATACAGTGGGGAGGGGACATCGCAGGCGGCTCCGGGATAGGTGTTGTCCCGCCATACACCGCCGAGGTCATCGGCCCGTTCGACGATGGTGAAATCGTCGATACCGGAACGGAGCAGTTCCAGTGCCATGCCGAGCCCACCGAACCCGGCTCCGATGATGATGATCGACGGCCTTTTCATGGGACCGAGAGTAAACCGGTGCACAGCCGCTTCGAAGGGATCGCCGGACAGCTAATCCATATTTTCGGCCGGCTCTTGTGCTCGGCTCGGGCGCGGTTGCGAAGCTGTGTCGAGGTCGGGGGAGCGTGTTGCGCGTGCATTTGTATTTGAATCCGGTGAATGCCTCGAAACCGGCCGGTCAGTAAATATAGGCAGTTCAAGCGGCATTTCTTGGAATGTCACAAGTGAGCCGGCCCGGGGGATGTGTCTCATTCGTATGTCTTTTCGCGCTCGGGCCTGGCATGAGCCGGAGCGAGTAGTTATCACCGATTGCGTGCTCGGCGTTGTAGAACGCAGTGCCGGCGGCCCGCAGGGGGCGTCGCCGGCGCTGTGTACACCTCGGGTCGTCAGGTGAGTCCGAGTCGGTCTCTCGTGGTCTCCGCTCCCCCTCTTGGTCCGATGCCTATGTTTCGGCGTGTCGGGTTCTGCGTGTCGCTTTTGGGGTAGCCCATCCCCGCGTGCCGCTACCCTTGGGTAGTCTCTCGGGCTGTGATGTGGGTCATGTCCATCGGAGGAGTTCATAACTTCTGGTGGCGTGACCACGTCATGCTGGTCCACCCGAGGAGTTAAGGGGCGTTTTCCGATGTTGAGCACCATGATGGACGAGCAGTTGTCGCTGGCGACACTGCTGCGTTACGCGTCCACTTTCGCCGGCAATTCCACCGTTTCCACCTGGACCGGCGACGGAATGCGCACCATGACCTACCGAGAGGTCGGTGCGGAATCGGCCCGGTTGGCCAATGCCCTGCGTGGGCTCGGGATCGAGGAAGGTGACCGGGTGGGCACCTTCATGTGGAACAACAACGAACACCTGGTGGCCTATATCGCGGTCCCGGCCATGGGTGCGGTGCTGCACGCGCTGAACATCCGACTGTTCCCCGAGCAGGTGGTCTACATCGCCAACCATGCCGAGGATCAGGTGGTGATCGTGGACGGCAGCCTGGTGCCGATGTTCGCCCAGTACCTGCCGAATATGAAGACCGTCCGGCACGTCATCGTCGCCAATGGTGACGCCACCACCCTCACCGCGCCCGAGGGTGTGCAGGTGCATTCCTACGCCGAACTGTTGGCCGGTCAGCCGGACACCTACGACTTCCCGGTGCTCGACGAGCGCAGTGCCGCCGCCATGTGCTACACCTCTGGCACCACCGGAAACCCCAAGGGTGTCGTCTACTCGCACCGCTCGAACTGGTTACACGCCATGCAGGCGTGTACGCCGAGCGGTTTGGGGATGCTGCCCACCGACACCATGCTCGCCATCGTGCCGCTCTTCCACGCGAACGCGTGGGGGCTGCCGTACGCGGCTCTGATGGCGGGCGCGAACCTGATCATGCCGGACCGTTTCCTGCAGCCGGGTCCGCTGTTGGAGATCATGGCTGCCGTCGAGCCCACCTTCGCCGCAGCGGTGCCGACCATCTGGGGCGGGGTGCTGGCGGCCCTCGCGACATCGCCGCAGGACATCACGCATCTGCGTACGGTGGTGGTGGGTGGTTCGGCCGCGCCGCCGGCGATGATGCGCACCTTCCAAGAAAAGCACGGTGTTCGAGTGGTGCACGCCTGGGGTATGACCGAGACGTCACCGCTGGGCAGTGTCGCGCACCCGCCCGCCGGGGTCAGCGGTGAGGATGAATGGGCCTATCGGATCACCCAGGGACGGTTCCCCGCCGGTGTGCAGGCCCGACTGGTTGCCGACGACGGCAAGGTGGTGCCCAATGACGGCCGGTCGCTGGGTGAGCTGGAGGTGCGTGGTCCCTGGATCACCGGCTCCTACTATTCCCCGGACGGGGTCGAGGTCGATCCGGACAAGTTCGACGACGGTTGGCTGCGCACCGGCGATGTCGGCAAGATCAGCCCCGACGGCTATCTGACCCTGGTGGACCGCGCCAAGGACGTGATCAAGTCGGGCGGGGAGTGGATTTCGTCGGTCGATCTGGAGAACGCCATCGTGGGTCACCCGGCGGTGGCCGAGGCGGCGGTGATCGGTATCCCCGACGAGAAGTGGGACGAGCGGCCGTTGGTCGCCATCGTGGCCGCGGACGGGACCGAACCGGCACCCGAGGAGCTGCGTGAGTTCCTGGCCGACAAGTTCGCGAAATGGCAGCTGCCGGAATACTGGACCTTCATCCCCGAGGTGCCCAAGACCAGTGTGGGCAAGTTCGACAAGAAGCGGCTGCGCGCCCAGTACGCCGATGGTGAGCTGAATGTCGTCAAGCTGACCTGAGTTCGGTCGATGCGGGTCGGGCCCGGTGCGGGAGATCGCACCGGGCCCGATGTATGCGCTCGGTCAGCAGTTACGCAGTTCCGGACTCTGGTTGAGCAGTTGAGCCCGGGTGCTGATGAAGGTGCTGTAGGTTTCGCCGCCGACGGCCGAGAGCGGGAAGGCGGCCACCCGGTGGCAGTTCTGGAAGGCCAGTTTCACGCCGAAGTGGCGTTCCAGACCACCACGAATGGCGTCGGAGGCCATGGCGCGCAGCAACTGTCCGCGGGCGGTCTCGTCCGGCGGAGGGACCACATTGTCGGCGAATTCGGCGGTGCCGGAATTCAGTTCGCCGGCGACCCGGCTGACCACTTCCCAGGCATAGGGCAGCGAGTTCCGGACACATTCGACGAACTCGGCGTCGGTGACCTCGCCGCGTTCGGCGCGTTCCAGTAGGGCGGTGGGGACATCCAGGGACATTGGCTCTCCTCGATCGGCTCGGGCGCGAGTGATTGATACCCGCGGCGTAAGTGCCGGGATCGAGTCTAAACGAAATTGGTTGTCAACAACGGGGGTTTCGTCGTGAAAGTTGCCCTGCTGCCCGGTTTTTCGGTGTGCCAGGGATGGGGTCGACGGTGATGGCCGCTGGTCGAGAGGGTGGGTCGGCCGCGCCTCGGGGTTTTCGGGCGTCCGGTTCGGCGTGTCGGTGAAGTGGGTGCGCCCGAGGGTTGGTATGACGGAAAGGTCACAACCTCGACCCTGGAACGTAACGGTGGATCAGGCGCGTTACCTGCGAGTATCGGGAATTTTCGTCCTAAACATTGCGAAATGATCACGACAATGTAGAGTTGCCGTCACAACGGATGCCGAAACGTTATTTTCGGCCCGGGCGGCTCTCCGGAGTCGGTCGAACCGGAATGGCGTCCGCGACCAGTGTTGAACGGAACGCGAGGACAAACCCGTGGCGCACCATCGAGTAGGCCCCAGCTCCATAACCGTGATGAGCTTGATCGGCGACGAAGTCAGGGTTCGTCCCACCCGCCATCGGGCCGAGGTATCCCCAGCGGAGCGGATCAAGGCCGCCGCCGGCGCCGCGGTTGCCGCGGGCGCGCTCATCGGTACCGCGGCCCAGGTCGCCCCGGCGCTCGCCTATGCCACCCCGCTGCTGCCGGATCCGCAGGACGCCGACAGGGTCGTGGAAGCCGAACCGGTGTCCAGCGCCGAGATCCAGGCCGTCGAAACACGGGTCTTCGAGGCGCAGGCCGCCCAGGCCGCACCCGCTCCGGCCACCGCCGTGGCCGCCGAGATCGCCGAGAAATCGGCCGACCCGGCGCCGTTCGGTCTGCAAAACCTCCCGCCGGAGGTCGCCGGCCCGCTGGCCCACGCCGAGCAGACCATCAACCAGATCCAACAGCAGTTCGCCCCCACCTCCACGGTGCGTCCGGTGGCCGGGGTGATCAGCTCCGGTTACGGCAGTCGCTGGGGCGCCATGCACTACGGACTGGACTTCGCCGATTCGCTCGGTGCGCCGATTCACGCGGTCAGTGGCGGAACCGTGCTGGAGGCCGGGCCCGCCTCCGGTTTCGGACTCTGGGTGCGGGTTCAGCACGACGACGGCACCCAGGCCGTCTACGGGCACGTCAACGAGATGTTCGTCCAGGCCGGTCAGCGGGTGAACACCGGTGATGTCATCGCCACCGTCGGTAATCGGGGCCAGTCCACCGGTCCGCACCTGCATCTGGAGATCTGGGACCAGGGGGGTAACAAGATCGACCCCAGACCCTGGCTGGCGGCCAGGGGCGTACCGCTGGAGTGGGGGCCGTCGTACTGATTTCCGTGGGGGCATCGAAGTCGTCGCCGCCGAAGGGGTTTCGGTGGCCGATAGATCAGGGGTTCGGGATATGACCGAGGCTGTGGAGCTCTTCGTCGAGCCGCGTAGACAGCAAATTGCCGCAGTACACGCCGCGGTGTCCCGTTTCGGCGGGGCGCTTCGCCCGGTGGGACGGTCGCCCTACGACGGTGAGGTGGTCCCGGTGTTCAACCGGGCCGAGATCCTGGCCGATTTCGAGGAGCTGCACCGCACTGCCCGCGACACCGTAAAACTGGTCGAACGTGGCCCACACCTGGGCGATACCGACCGGGAACACCGGATATCGGGGCTGAAACGAGCCCGGTTGGCCGAGGGAGTGCGGTACCGGATCCTCTACCAGGACACCATCTATCAGGATTCCGAACGCCTCGGTTACGCGCTGGCGACCAATACGCGGGGCGCGCAGGCGCGCACCCTGCCGGAACCGCCGTTCAAATTCATCGTCGCCGACAACGAGCGGGCCGCCCTGGTCCTGCACACCGATGACCGCCGTCCCGATCCGATGGGCCTGCGCATCGCGTCCTCACCGCTGCTGGACCTGTTGGTCCGCACTTTCGACGTGTTGTGGACCATGGCCGCTCCGGTATCGGTCGACCCCACCGCAGGCGGACTCGACGACCGCGACCGCGCCATCCTCACCCTGATGAGCATGGGCGCCACCGACGATACGATCGCCCGTCGACTGGGCATGTCCCGGCGTACCGTGGTACGGCGCACTGCCCGGCTACTGGAACGCCTCGGCGCGAGCACTCGTTTCCAGGCGGGGGTTCAGGCGATTCGGCGCGGCTGGTTGTGACCTGTTTCACCCATCTCTACCGCCGTGCAACACCCGGCGGCTCTTCCTCGATACAGCGCCGGAGAGCCGCGGTGACGACCGCCGCGGCGACGGCCGTACAGCGGTCGACCGTATGATGGCTCAGGCCGCGCCTGCCTCGGGGTAGATGCCCAGGATATGAGGGCATGGCCGGGCCCGGACTCGACGCGAGAGGTGAATGCACTCGAATGGAAACTGCCCGTCGCTCCGCTCGTGGCAGCCGTCGGCGCCGCTCGGGCAGCCCACTCTTCGGACAGCTGCTCACGGCTGCGGTGGAATCCGCCGCCACCGAAGTGGCCATTCGATACAACCCCACGGGTGATCCCGCCGACCAGCGTGAGCTCACCTACCGGCAGCTGGACGAGTCGTCCTCGCAGATCGCGCGGGAATTGATCGCCCGCGGTGTCGGCCCCGGCGATGTGGTCGCCATCGGGATCGCCCGCAGCCTGGAATCGGTGCTGTGTGTCTGGGCGATCGCCAAGACGGGCGCGGCGTATGTGCCGATCGACCCCTCCTACCCGCTCGACCGCATCGACCATATGGTCACCGACTCCGGTGCGATCCTCGGCCTGACCACGGCGGCACATCGCCCTTCGCTCGGCTCCGCCACCACCTGGCTGGAACTGGACGATCCGCTGAACGCCGAGCGGATCGCGCGTCACCCCCGCCACCCCATCTCCTACACCGACCGGGTGCGCCCGCTCTACGAGCAGCACCCCGCCTACGTCATCTACACCTCCGGCTCCACGGGTAAACCCAAGGGCGTCGTCGTCTGCCACAGCGGCCTGGCCATGGTGGTCACCGCGGCCAACGAGTACTACGGGGTGACCGGCGACTCGCGGGTCCTGCACGTGTGCTCGCCCAATTTCGACGTCTCGATTCTGGAGCTGCTGCTCGCGTTCACCTCTGGCGCGACGCTGGTGGTCGCCCCCGCCACCGTGGGCGGTGGGTACCAGGTCAGCGAACTGATCGCGGCCGAACAGGTGACCCATATGCTCATCACCCCCGCCGCGCTGGAGTCCGTGGATCCGACCGGTCTGGACGACCTGGAAGCCGTGGCGGTGGTCGGGGACAAATTCGGTCCCGAACTGGTGGCTCGTTGGGCTGCCGAGCACTCCTTCTTCAACTCCTACGGGCCCACCGAGGCCACGATCATCGCCACCAGCACCGACGCCATGGATCCGCAGGAGCAGATCACCATCGGTACCCCGCTGTCGGGCTTCGGGGTGTTCGTGCTGGACGCGCGGTTGCGGCCGGTGCCCACGGGTGTGGCCGGCGAGCTGTATCTGTCGGGACCCGCGCTCGCGCTCGGCTACCTCAACCGACCCGGGCTGACCGCCGAGCGGTTCGTCGCGAGCCCGTTCGGCGGCGATACCGGTAACCCGGGTGCCCGGCTGTATCGCACCGGTGACCTGGCGCGTCGTATCGATACCCCCGCCGGCGAGGCCATCGAATACCTGGGCCGTACCGACTTCCAGGTGAAGATTCGCGGTTTCCGGATCGAACTCGGTGAGATCGACAACGCGCTCACCGCACATTCCGATATCGACTACGCCGTCACCCTGGGCACCACACTGCCCTCGGGTGCGACCGCGCTGGTGTCCTACATCCTGCCGACCCCCGGCCACAGTGTGGACACCGACGCGCTGCCTGCATTCCTCGGCAAAACACTGCCCGCCTACATGATCCCGGCCGCGATCATGGTGTTGGACGAGATCCCGCTGAACGCGGTGGGCAAACTCGACCGCAAGGCACTGCCCGCACCGGTGTTCGCATCCACGACCTCGTCGCGGGCGCCCTCGGGTCCGATGGAGACCCGATTGGCCGAACTGTTCGCCGAGGTGCTGCATGTGGAGCAGGTCGGCGTGGACGACTCCTTCTTCGCCATCGGCGGCGACAGCATCCTGTCGATCCAGCTGGTCTCCCGCGCCCGCAACGCCGGCATCCTGTTCACCCCTCAGGACGTGTTCGAGCGGCGGACCGTGGCCGCGCTCGCCGAGGTCGCGGTGTTCGGGGACGCGACGCCGGTGGAGGTGCTGGCGGAACTGCCCGGCGGCGGTATCGGCGACGTGCCGAACACTCCGATCCTGGCGCAGTATCTCGCCGATGGGGTATTCGGGCGTTTCTCCCAGAACATGGTGCTGACCCTGCCGGACGGCATCACCCGAGCGGGGTTGGTCGAAACCTTCGACGCCGTGCTGTCCCACCACGATATGCTGCGCGCCCGCCTGGTCCGGGACGGTGACGGATACCGGCTCGAGGTGGGTGTGCCCGGTGCGGTGGCCGCGGACACCTTGATCACCGAGGTCGAGGTGCCCCCGGGCACGACCGGCGAGGAGCTCACTGCGCTCGCGGGCACCGCCATGGATTCCGCGGTGGCGCGGTTGGACCCGCGCACCGGCCGCATGGTGGCCGGGACGTGGCTGCGTCGGCCCGATGCCGCCGACGCATTGTTGCTCGCGGTGCACCACTATGTGATCGACGGTGTGTCCTGGCGCATCCTGATCGGTGACCTGGTGCTGGCGTGGGCGCAGCTGTCGCACGGGCAGCGTCCGGCATTGCCTGCCGTGGGCACCTCGTTCCGCAGGTGGGCGCACGGTGTGCGCGACGCGGCCGCCGATCCGGCGCGGCGCGCGGAACTCGACCACTGGCGGCGAGTGCTGGCGGCTCCGGACCCGATCTTGGGCAGCCGTGCTCTCGATCCGCAGGTGGATACCTACGCGACCGTTCGGCGATTCGGTATCGAGATCCCCGCCGATATCACCGAGGTGCTGCTGACCCGGGTGCCCGCCCTGTACCGGTCCGGGACCAATGACGGCCTGCTGGCCGCCTTGGCCCTGGCCGTGCGGACCTGGCGGACCCGTCGCGGGATCGACGCGCCGATCACCCGGGTGCGGCTGGAAGGCCACGGGCGCGAGGAAAGCGTCGTGCCCGGCGCCGATATCACCCGCACCGTCGGCTGGTTCACCAGCGCCTATCCGGTCGCCTTGGATCTGACCGGTATCGATGCCGAGGCGGCGCTGCGCGATGCGGCCACCACCGCGGAACTGTTGCGTTCGGTGAAGGAACAGCTGCTGGCCGTGCCCGAGCGCGGTATCGGCTACGGTCTGCTTCGCTACCTCGACGCCGAGACGGCCGCCGAGCTCTCCGGCCCACCGGCGCAGATCGGTTTCAACTATCTGGGTCGGATCTCGGCGGGCGAGCTGCCGGAAGGTGTCGACGGGTCGGCCTGGTTGCCGACCGGCGCGCTCGGTGAGTTCGATATCGAGCCCGATCCGGCCATGCCCGCCGGTATGGCGATCGATATCAATGCGATCGTCGCCGACGGCCCCGACGGGGCTCGGATGGCGGTGTCGTTCCAGTACGCGAGCGGGGTATTGCCCGAGTCGGCCGTGCGGGAACTGGCCGACGACTGGATGGCCGCGCTCACCGCGGTGGCCCGGCATGTGGACGATCCGGCCGCCGGTGGGCTCACCCCCTCCGATGTCCCGCTGGTGCGCGTCGGTCGGCACGAGCTCGACACCTGGCGGACCGGGTATCCGGGACTGACCGATGTGCTGCCCCTGCCGCCCCTGGGCGCCGGACTGTTCTTCCACACGCAGCTCACCCAGGGCGCGCCGGACGACTATGTGATGCTGCTGGCCCTCGAACTCGCCGGCACCGTCGACCTGGATCGGCTGCATCGTGCGGCCCAGGCCCTGGTCGACCGGCATACCGCCCTGCGGACCGCTTTCGTGACCACATCCGACGGCACACCGGTGCAGCTGGTGTTGGACGAGGCCGAGGTGCCGTGGCGGGTCCGCACCGATATCCCCGATGTGGAGCTGCCGATCCGGATCAACCAGGAGCGGCTCACCCGGTTCGATCCGGCGACGGCACCGCTGGCGCAGGTCACCGTCTACCGCACGGTGGCCGGGCGTATCCATTTCGCGCTGGCCGTACACCACCTGCTGTTGGACGGCTGGTCGCTGCCGCTGCTGATGAAGGATCTGCTGATCCTGTACGCCACCGACGGCAACGCGTCGGTATTGCCGCCCGCGCCGTCGTACCGCGATTACCTGGTGTGGCTGTCACGCCAGGACACCGACGTCTCACTGGCCCGGTGGCGTGAGGTGCTGGCCGGAGCCCGGCCCACCGAACTCACCGCCGTTCTGGACCGTCCCGACCGGACGGTGCGGCCGGAGGACGGTATCGGTGAACTCGAGTTCATCCTCTCCGACACCGAGACCGCGGCGCTGAGCGCGTTCGCGGCCGAGTCCGAGGTCACCGTCAATACGGTGGTGCAGGCGATCTGGGCGCTGCTGTTGGCGGGGCTCACCGGCCGCGACGACATCGTCTTCGGCGCCGTCGTCTCCGGGCGTCCGCCGCAGTTGAACCGGGTGGACGAAATGGTCGGCCTGTTCACCAACACCATCCCGGTGCGGGTGCGACTGGACCCGACCCGGACCGTGGGCGAACTGCTCCGGCAGATCCAGTCCGAGCAGGCCGGGCTGTTGGAGCACCACTACCTCGGGCTCGCCGATATCCAGAGCGCCGCCGGCGGCGTCGGCCTGTTCGACACCCTGGTGGCCTACGAGTCCTACCCGATCGATGCCGAGGGGTTGCAGCAGGCAGGCGGTTCCATCGATGGGCTGGAGGTCGTGGACATCTCGTCCATGACCTACACCCACTATCCGGTGACGGTGGTGGTCGAGCCGGGAACCCGGTTGCGGTGCCGGGTGTGGTACCGGCGCGATACGGTCACCGAACCCGCCGCGCGGTCGCTCACCGAGCTGCTGCGCGCGGCTGTGGACCGCTTCATCGGGGTGGCCCCGCAGACGGCCCTCGCCGCGCCGGTGGATTGGTGGCGGGCGCCCGGTGCGCTCGCCGAGCAGCCGGAACTGCCCGCCGACCGACCGCGTCCGGCGATGGCGTCGCAGCGGAGAGCGCAAGTGCACCTCGATCTCCCCGCCGAGGTGGATATCGCGCTGTCGGATATCGCGCGGCAGCGGGAGACGACGGTATTCGCGGTGGTGCACGCCGCACTGGCGATCCTGTTGGCCCGGTTGTCCGGAACCCGGGATGTGGCCGTCGGTGCGTTCGCTTCCGACGATGTCGCGACCGTACCCGCGGTACTGCGCACCACGGTCGACCCGGGCGCGACCTTCGACGCCCTGCTCGCCATCGCCCACCGCACCGCGGCCGAGGCGTCCGGCACCGCGGACCGGGGCTCCGTCCACCTCGCGACCGAGCTCGACACGGTGCGCGCCGCGGCCGGGTACATCCCCTTCCGGGTGGCGCTCACCGCCGGTGACGCCACCTCGTCGGTGGTCGAACAGGCGACGGCCGACCTGGATCTGCGGGTGCATCTCGCCGACCGGACCGACGGCCGACCCGGTGCGATGCTCTCGTTCGTCTACGCCGAGGATCTGTTCGACGACTCGACCGTGCGGGACCACGCCGACCGGCTGATACGTATCCTGCGTGCCGTGGCCGCGGATGCCACTGCGGTCGTCGGCGATATCGATCTGCTCGCCCCCGGCGAACGCGAACTGGTGCTGCGGGAATGGAACAGCACCGGGGTGGATGTGCCCGAGGTGACGCTGGTCGACCTCATCCAGGTGCAGGTGCGGCAGCAGCCCGACGCGGCGGCCGTGCGTTTCGGCGATACCACGCTCACGTTCACGGAACTGATGGCGCGGGCCAACCGGGTGGCGCGGGCGTTGATCGCGCAGGGTGTGGGTCCGGAAACACTGGTGGCCGTGGCGGTTCCGCGCACCGAGGAACTGCCGGTCGCGCTGCTCGGCGTGCTGATCTCCGGAGCCGGGTATCTGCCGATCGACACCTCATATCCGACGCAGCGGTTGGAATTCGTGCTCGCCGACGCCGCGCCGACGGCCGTGCTCACCACCGCCGGCGAACAGGACTCGGTGCCTTTCGGCGAATTGCCGGTGGTGTTGCTCGAGGACGCCGAAACCTTCTCCGACGCACCGGTTTCCGATTCCGATCGGCTCGGCCGACTGCGTCCGGAAAACCTCGCCTATGTCATCTACACCTCCGGTTCCACCGGTCTGCCCAAGGGCGTGGGAGTCGCGCACCGCAATGTGGTGGAGCTGTTCGCGAACACGCAACTGCTGTTCGAGTTCGACGAAACCGATGTGTGGACGCTGTTCCACTCCTTCGCTTTCGACTTCTCCGTCTGGGAGCTGTGGTGCGCGCTGGCCAACGGCGGCACGGTGGTCGTGGTCGACTATCTGACCTCCCGGTCGCCGGAACAGTTCCGGGAACTGCTGATCCGGGAGCGGGTGACGGTGCTCAACCAGACCCCGTCGGCGTTCTACCAGCTCGCCGAGGCCGACCGGGTCGCGCACGCGAACGTCGGGGCGGGGGAGGCGGAACGGTTCGCCCTGCGGTACGTGGTGTTCGGCGGTGAAGCGCTGGATCTGCGTCGGCTGCGGGACTGGTACAGCCGGCACGGGGGCCCGGGCGGCACCGATTCGGATGCCCCGTGGCTGGTGAACATGTACGGCATCACCGAAACCACGGTGCACGTATCGTTCCTGTCGTTGGACGAGCAGACGGTGGACAACCCGGCCAGCGTCATCGGTCGGGCCCTGCCCGGTCTGGATGCGTTCGTCCTGGACGACCGACTACATCCGGCGCCGGTCGGCGTCGCCGGGGAGATCTACGTCGCGGGCGACCAGCTCACCCGTGGCTATCTGGGGCGTCCCGGTCTGACCGCCACACGGTTCGTGGCCAACCCGTTCGGCCCGCCCGGATCGCGGATGTACCGGTCCGGTGATATCGGCCGCTGGGCCGGTTTCGCGGGTCGCGCCAATCTGGAATATGCCGGTCGCGGCGACCAACAGGTCCAGTTGCGCGGTTTCCGAATCGAACTCGGTGAGATCGAGGCGGCACTGCTGCGCTGTCCGGGAATCGGGCAGGCGGTGGCGCTGGTGCGCACCGACGGGCCCGCGGGCGATCGGCTCATCGGCTATGTGGTTCCGGCCGCCGAGCAGCAGGTGCACGTCGAGCCGGCGCAGGTGCGCGCGCAGGTCGCCGAATTCCTCACCGACTACATGGTTCCCGACGCGATCGTGGTGCTCGACGCGCTGCCGTTGACCCCGAACGGGAAACTCGACCGCAAGGCGCTGCCCGAACCGAAGGTCACCGGCAGCGCCCCGTACCGGGCGCCCACCAACCCGCTGGAGAAGGCGGTCGCCGGGGTGTTCGCGGAACTGCTCGGCACCGATCGGGTCGGCCTGGACGACGATTTCTTCGCCCTCGGCGGCAATTCGTTGCTGGCCACCCGGGCGGTGGCCCGGATCAACGAGGCCCTGGCGGCGGATGTCGCGGTTCGGGAACTGTTCGAGTCGCCGACCGTTGCCGAGTTGGCCGCCCGGGTCACCCCGGGCATCGGCACGGTCGCCGACCGGCCCGCCCTGACCCGGGTGGAACGACCCGAGCGGATTCCGCTGTCGTTGGCCCAGCAGCGAATGTGGCTGCTCAACCAGTTCGACACGAGTTCCCCGGCCTACAACATCCCGCTGGCCATCCGGCTCGACGGCGACCTGGACGTCTCCGCATTGCGGCATGCGGTCTTCGATGTGCTGGAACGGCACGAATCGCTGCGCACCCGGTACCCGGTGGGACCGGACGGCACCCCCTACCAGCAGATTCTGCCGGTCAGCGAGGTACACAGCGGTGGTTTGGAGATCGATACCACGACCGACCCCATCGGTCGGGTCACCGAACTGCTCACCACCGGATTCGACGTCACCACCGAGGTGCCGGTGCGCGCTCTGCTGCTACACACCGGGACCGACGAGTATCTGCTGGCGCTGGTGGTGCACCACATCACCGGGGACGGCGCGTCCATGGCGCCGCTGGCCCGCGATCTGATGACCGCCTATATGGCGCGGTTGAGCGGTAATTCACCGCGCTGGTCGCCGCTGCAGGTGCAGTACGCGGACTACGCGATCTGGCAGCGTGAGGTCATCGGCACCGATGACGCGGACGATTCGATCGCCGCGCGACAGTTGGCGTACTGGCGCACCCAACTCGCCGGTCTGTCCGGGGAACTGGAACTGCCGGCGGACCGCCCGCGGCCGGCGGTGCCGTCCATGCGCGGCGCCGCCACCGGATTCGTGGTGGCGCCCGAGACCCACCGGGCGTTGGATCGGCTCGCCCGTGAACACGGCGCCACGCTGTTCATGGTGGTGCACGCCGCGGTCGCGGTGTTGCTGGCCCGGTTGACCGGCGAATCCGATATCGCGGTGGGCACACCCATTGCCGGTCGCGGGGAACGCGCCCTGGACGATCTGGTGGGTATGTTCGTCAACACTCTGGCATTGCGGACCCGGGTGGAGCCCACGCTGACCTTCACCGAACTGCTCGACCGCGCGAAGGAAACGGATCTGTCGGCCTTCGCCAATGCCGATATCCCGTTCGAGCGGGTGGTCGAGGTGGTGGCACCGGGTCGGGCGACCGCGCACAACCCGCTGTTCAATGTGGTGTTGTCGTTCCAGAACAACGAACAGGCCACCCTGGAACTGCCGGGTCTGCGGGTGACGATGCTGGACGAGGGCGCGATCGCCGCCAAGTTCGACCTGCAGGTCAATGTGGATCCGCGGCGCGACGGTCACGGTGTTCCGGCCGAACTGGTCACCGTGCTGAGCTATGCCACCGATCTGTTCGACGAGGCCACGGTGCAGGCGTTCGGTCGCCGGCTGGAACGTATTCTCGCCGCGGTCGCCGACCATCCGCAGGTGCGGGTCGGCGATATCGATATCCTCGACGCCGCCGAGCGGGAACGGATGAGCGGCAGTGTGGAGCAGGTGGCGCCGACGGCCACCGCGGGCACCGCGCTGGCGCAGGCCCTGGGCGCGGCCGTCGAGGAGGACCCGGAAGGCCCCGCGGTGGTGTGGGGCGAAGAGGCGGTGACCTATCAGGATCTGGACGCCCGTTCGTCGCAGTTGGCGCGGGTGCTCATCGGTCGCGGATGCGGCCCCGGCACCGGGGTCGTGGTCGCGCTCGAACGCGGGGTGACCGCTGTGATCGCCACCTGGGCGGTGCTCAAGGCCGGCGCGGCCGTGGTGCCGGTGGATGCCCTGGAGGCCGCCGCCGGTGCCGGTCTGGTGGCCAAGGCGGGGCTCGTGGTGGGCGGAGTGCCGGCGGTGCCCGAGGTGGAGTGGCTGGTACTCGACGAGATGCCGGTCATCTCGGAGATCGCCGCGGAATCGCCACGTCCGGTCACCTATGCGCATCGAATCCGGGCGCTGCGCGGCGGCGACACCGTATTCGTGGCCGGCGACGGCCAGGTGATCGGCTACGACGAGTTGGCGGCGGTGGTTTCCCGGCTGCGCACGGTCACCGAGCTGACCTACGAGTCCCGGACCTTCCGGTACGGTCGAACGGACAGCTTCGCGGCTCTGGTCGAGGCGGTGGCGGCAGGTTCGGCGGGCGCCTCGATGATCCTGGTGCCGGAAGCGGGCGAGCTCACCGAGGCATTGGCCGACGAATGGGTCACCCACCTGTGGGCCGACCGATCCGGGCTCGGTGGGATCGACCCGGAGCCGCTGGAGGATCTGCAGGCGCTGGTGTTGGACTCCGATGGTCGGCCCGGCGGTGGATGGTCCCGGGTGCCGCATGTGTGCAGCCTGCCCGAACTGTTGAGTTGAGCCGTCGGGGCCGGTTCGCGACCGGTTCGACCGTGGGCGGATCGGCCGTTGTCCGGGCCGCGTCCCGGGGTGCCCCCACGACCGGGGTTACCTCGGCGGCGTGGTGTCGGGCGGCGTCGGGCGATAATCAATACTTCGGAGCCGACGGGGTACCGCGGGCCGAGGCCGGTACCGGCAGGTAACGAGCGGCGTGCACCGGACCGATGCTAGGAACGGGAACGGGCGCGACGGCAGCGCCGTGGCATGTCGCGACGAGTGAGACTGGTAGGACGAGGCAGGTAGATGGATTCGCGGGTCGGGCAGTCGTGCGATCAGAACCGGGAGAGCGGCACGGAGGCGGTGCGCTCGCCCCGATCCCGACCCACTCGTCCCGCCCGGGTGCGTCGCCCGCGGGTGACGACGCTGCCGCAATTGATGGCCACGGCGGTGGAAGCCAATCCCGACGGGACGGCGGTGGTGTTCGCCGACGCGGTGGATTCGTCGGGCGCATTGACGTATGCGCAGTTGGATGCGCGGTCGAACCGGTTGGCCCGGCTGCTGATCGACCGGGGCATCGGCCCGGAGGATCTGGTGGCGGTGGGGGTGCCGCGCTCGGTGTCGTCGGTGGTGGCGGTCTGGGCGGTGGCCAAGACCGGGGCGGGGTTCGTTCCGGTGGACCCGAACTATCCGCTGGAGCGGGTCGAGCACATGGTGACCGACTCCCACGCGGTGGTGGGGTTGACGGTGACCGAGGTGGCCGCCGGACTACCGGACGTGGTGCGCTGGATCACCCTCGACGACCCCGACACCGAACGGTTGCTGGAGGGGTATTCGGCGGATCCGGTGGTGTTCACCGACCGGGTGCGGCCGTTGCGGGCCGAGCATCCGGCCTATGTCATCTACACCTCCGGGTCCACCGGTAAACCCAAGGGCGTGGTGGTCACCCAGGCCGGGTTGGCCGGGTTCTGCGCCGAACAGAAGGAACGGTATCGGCTCGACACCACGACCCGGGCCCTGCATTTCGCCTCCCCGTCGTTCGACGCCTCGGTATTGGAGTTGCTGTTGGCGATCGGTGGGGCGGGCACCCTGGTGGTGGCCTCACCGCTGGTCTACGGCGGTGACGAGCTGGTCGCGCTGTTGCGGCGCGAGCGGGTCACGCATGCGTTCATCACCCCGGCGGCATTGGCGTCACTGGACCCGACCGGGCTCGACGAGTTGCGGGTGGTGGTCGCCGGTGGTGAGGCCTGCCCACCGGAATTGGTGCGTCGCGTAGTGCAGCCGATCTCCGGTGGAACCCGGGAGTTCTACAACGGATACGGGCCCACCGAGACCACCATCATGACCAATATCAGCGATCCGCTGGTGCCGGATCGCATGGTGACCATCGGCGCCCCCATCCGCGGGATCACCGCGTATGTGCTCGACGAACGGTTGGTGCCGGTGCCCAGCCGGGTGGTGGGGGAGCTGTATCTGACCGGCGCGCAACTGGCCCGCGGCTATCACGACCGGCCCGGGCTGACCGCCCAACGGTTCGTCGCCAATCCGTTCACCGGCGACGGGTCGCGGCTGTATCGCACCGGTGACCTGGTGCGTTGGACCGATGACGGCGCTCTCGAATATGTGGGACGCAACGACTTCCAGGTCAAGGTCCGTGGTTTCCGTATCGAACTCGGTGAGATCGACGCGGTGCTGGCCGCCCACGACAGCGTGGATTTCGCCGTCACCATCGGCCACACTCTCGACACCGGGGCCACCATCCTCGCCGCCTACGTCCACCCCGCTCCCGGCCACACCGTCGACACCGCGGCACTGATCGAGCACACCGAACAGCGGCTGCCCCGCCATATGGTGCCCACCACCATCACCGTGCTCGACACCATCCCGTTGACCCCGGTCGGCAAACTCGACCGCGCCGCCCTCCCTGCCCCGACCCTGCAAACCACCGCCTATCGGGCGCCGCAGGGCCGGCTGCAGGAAGCGGTCGCCGAGGTTTTCACCGATCTGCTCTCGCCCACCGACCCGGTCGGCGCCGACGACGACTTCTTCACCCTCGGCGGCAACTCCCTGATCGCCACCCGCGCCGCCGCCCGTCTCGGTGAAATCGTCGCCACCCGCGTCCCGGCACGACTCGTCTTCGAGGCCCCCACCGTCGCCGGTCTGGCGGCCCGACTGGAACAACTCACCGGCACGGGCGAACGTCGGGCCCTGACGGCAATGGAACGTCCGGAACGGATTCCGCTGTCGCTGGCCCAGCAGCGCATGTGGTTCCTCAATCAGTTCGACCCCGCGTCGGCGGTGAACAATATTCCGTTCGCGGTCCGGCTGTCCGGCGAACTGGACGTGGCGGCCCTGCGGGCCGCGGTCGGGGATGTGATCACCCGTCACGAGACCCTGCGGACCGTGTACCCGGCGGTGGACGGTATCGGCTATCAGAAGATCCTGGCGCCCGACGAGGCGATGCCCGATGTGGTTTCCGAGCCGATCACCGAGAGCGCGTTGCCCGAATGGTTGGCGGCCCTGGCGCTGACCGGTTTCGATGTCGCCGATCAGGTGCCGCTGCGGATCGGGTTGGCCGAGCTCGGCCCCGATGAGCACATCGTCGCCATGGTGGTGCACCATATCGCCGCCGACGGCGCCTCCATCACCCCGTTCCTGCGGGATCTGCTGACCGCCTACCTGGCCCGGCACGCCGGACAGGCCCCGTCCTGGGATCCGCTGCCGGTGCAGTACGCCGATTACACACTGTGGCAGCGGGAATTGCTCGGCGACGAGAACGATCCGGGGTCGGTTGCCGCGAAACAGCTGGAATTCTGGCGGCAGCAGTTGGCGGGTCTCCCGGATCGGATCGATCTGCCCGCCGACCGGCCCCGGCCCGGGGTGTCGAGCGGCGCCGGACGGATACACGGTTTCGATATCGACGAACGATTGCACCGCGGTATCGCCGAGCTGGCGCATCGGACCGGGGTCTCGGAGTTCATGGTGGTGCACGCGGCCTTCGCGGTGCTGCTGGCGCGATTGGCCGCCACCGACGACGTCACCGTCGGTATCCCGATCGCCGGACGCGGGGAACGCGAACTGGACGACCTGGTCGGCATGTTCGTCAACACCCTCGTGCTGCGCACCCCCATCGACCCCGCCGAACCGTTCCTCGATCTGCTGGGCCGGGTGAAGGAAACGGACCTGGCGGCATTCGCCCACGCGGAGCTGCCGTTCGAGCGGCTGGTGGAAGTATTGGATCCGGTGCGCTCGCAGGCACATCACCCGCTGTTCCAGGTGGCGCTGTTCTTCCAGAACCTGGATATGCCGCAGTTGGAGCTGCCCGGTCTGTCGGCGTCCCCGCTCGACTTCGACGCCGCCATCGCCAAATTCGATCTCCAGCTGAATATCGTTCCGCGCAACTTCGCCGACGGCGCGCCGGCGGGACTGAGCGCCTCGTTCACCTACGCCACCGATCTGTTCGACGAGGCCACGGTGGCAGAATTCGGGCAGCGGCTGATCCGGATATTGGATACCGTCATCGCCTCCCCCACCGAGGTCGTCGGCGACATCGATCTGCTCGACCCCGCCGAGCGGGAACGAATCCTGTTGGATCGCAATGCCACCGACCATCCGGTGGCGCCGGGACTGCTGCTCGACGGTTACCGCCGGACCGCCGCCCGACTGCCCGACGCACTGGCCGTGGTGTACGAGGGCACCGAGCTGACGTACCGGGAGTTCGACGAGCGCGTCAACCGGTTGGCCCGGGTGCTGATCGAGCGTGGGGTGGGCGCCGAGTCGCTGGTCGGTTTGGCATTGCGGCGTTCCCCGGAGCTGGTGATCGGTATGTACGCGATCATCGCGGCCGGTGGTGCGTATGTGCCGCTGGATCCGGACCATCCGATCGAGCGCATCACCCATATCCTCGACACCGCCGAACCGGTGTGCGTGCTCACCACCGCCGCCGACGCGGAGTCGCTGCCGGCGGGCACCCCCATCCTGCCGATCGATGCCCTCGCCACGGACGGCATCCCCGCCGATCCCGTTCGCCCCGATGAACTGTTGCGTCCGTTGCGGCCGGAGCATCCCGCCTATGTGATCTTCACGTCCGGTTCGACCGGTCGCCCCAAGGGGGTGGCGGTCTCGCATGCCGCCATCCACAACCAGATCGAATGGATGCTCGCCGAGTACCCGCTCGACGAGCTCGACGTGTACCTGCAGAAGACCGCGACCACCTTCGACGTGTCGCTGTGGGGCTACTTCATGCCGTTGCGGGCCGGCGCCAAACTGGTGTTGGCCACCCCCGACGGGCATCGCGATCCCGGCTATATCGCCGAGATGATCGCCACCCACCGAGTGACGGTCACCGATTTCGTCCCGTCCATGCTGACCGTTTTCGCCGCTCATACCGCGCCCGGCAGCATCCCCACCCTGCGCGATGTATTCGTGATCGGTGAGGCGCTGCCGCCGGAGACCGTCGCCGCCGTGCGCGCGGTGTCCGAGGCGAGAATCCACAACCTCTACGGCCCCACCGAGGCCGCGGTCTCGGTCACCTACTGGCCGGCCGGGTCGCAGCAGCGGTCGGTGCCGATCGGTCTGCCGCAGTGGAACACCCGGGTGTACGTCCTGGACGCGCGGTTGCGTCCGGTGCCGGTCGGGGTACCGGGTGAGCTGTATCTGGCCGGAGATCAGTTGGCCCGCGGTTATGTGCGCCGCCCGGATCTGACCGCCGACCGATTCGTCGCCGATCCGTTCGGTTCGGGTGAGCGGATGTACCGCACCGGCGACCTGGTGGTGTGGCGACCCGACGGTGAGACCGGAACCGTGGTGCTCGATTATCTGGGCCGCACCGACTTCCAGGTGAAGTTCCGCGGTCAGCGCATCGAATTGGGGGAGATCGAGACCGCGCTGTTGGCGCAGTCCGAGGTGAGCCAGGCGGTCGCGCTGGTATCCGCCTCCTCGCTGGGCGATCAGCTGGTGGCCTATGTGGTTCCCGCCCCCGGCCATACCGTCGACCAGGACGAACTGCTCACCGCGATCGGGAAAACCCTTCCGCCGTACATGATTCCGGCGGCCATCGTCACGCTGGACGCGTTCCCGCTCAACCCCAGCGGGAAACTGGACCGCAAGGCGTTGCCCGCCCCCACGTTCACCGCTCGGGAATTCCGGGCGCCCACCACCCCGGTGGAGGAGATCGTCGCCGAGGTCTTCGCGGAAG
Source organism: Nocardia paucivorans NBRC 100373 (assembly GCF_000308675.1). Classification (GTDB taxonomy): domain Bacteria; phylum Actinomycetota; class Actinomycetes; order Mycobacteriales; family Mycobacteriaceae; genus Nocardia; species Nocardia paucivorans. The sequence goes on from NZ_BAGE01000018.1 coordinate 179,332, forward strand.
TGCTCGGCGTATCCCGTATCGGCGTGGACGACGATTTCTTCGCCCTCGGCGGTAATTCGCTCGTCGCGACCCGGGCCGTGGCCCGACTGGGCACCGCCGTCGGCGCGCGGATTCCGGTGCGGACACTGTTCGAGGCCCCCACCGTGGGCGCGTTGGCGGCGGCCGTCGAATCGGAAACCCACGCCGATCGGCGGATCCCGCTGGGCAGCATTCCGCGTCCGGAGCAGTTGCCGTTGTCGCTGGCCCAGCGACGCATGTGGTTCTTGAACCAGTTCGATCAGGGCGACGACGCGGCCGCGGCCGCCGGCTCGGCCGCCTACAACCTGCCGTTCGCGCTGCGGCTTTCGGGTGAGCTCGATATCGCGGCATTGGGTGCGGCGCTCGAGGATGTGCTCGCGCGGCACGAGGTGTTGCGCACCGTGTACCCGGAAACACCGGACGGCCCGGTGCAGGTCGTGCTGCCCGTGGGACAGGCCCGGCTCGATACCGCGCCGCGGCGGGTGCGCACCGACGAAGTGGCCGGCGAGGTGTACGCCTTGGCGGCGATGTCGTTCGACGTGACCGAGCAGGTGCCGGTGCGGGTGCGGTTGCTCGAGATAACCGATGTACCCGCCGGTTCCGCTCCCGAATACGTGTTGGCGGTGGTGGTCCACCACATCGCCGGTGACGCCTCGTCGATGGGACCGCTGGTGCGGGATGTGATGGTGGCCTACGGGGCGCGGTTGACGGGAGCGGAGCCCGGCTGGGAGCCGCTGCCGGTGCAATACGCCGACTACGCGCTGTGGCAGCGCGCCGTACTCGGCGACGAACGCGACCCCGATTCGGTTGCCGCCCGCCAGATCGCCTACTGGCGTGCGGAGTTGGCCGATCTGCCGGACGTGCTGGAACTGCCCACCGACCGGCCGCGGCCCGCCGTCGCGTCCATGGCGGGTGGCCGGGTGCCGGTCGTGATCGATGCGCAGACCCATGCCGCGCTGCTGGAGGTGGCACGCGCCCACAACGCCACCCTGTTCATGGTGGTGCACACGGCATTCGCCGTGCTGTTGGCGCGGTTGTCCGGCGCGAACGATATCGCCATCGGCACCCCGGTCGCCGGACGCGGGGAACGCGAACTCGACGACCTGATCGGCATGTTCGTCAATACGGTGGTGTTCCGTTCCCGGATCGACGGCAACGAGCCCTTCGACCGATTGCTGGCCCGTCAGCGGGAAACCGATCTGGCGGCGTTCGCGCACGCCGATATCCCGTTCGAGCGGTTGGTGGAGGTGCTGAACCCGCCGCGGTCCACCGCCCACCATCCGCTGTTCCAGGTGGGTCTGTCGTTCCAGAACGTGGCCCGTACCGCCCTGGAACTGCCCGGTCTGTCGGTGAGCGGGGTAGACGCGGAACTGGAGGTGTCCCAGTTCGATCTGCACCTGATCGTGGGCGACAACTACGACGAATCGGGTGCGCCGACCGGTATCGGTGGGTTCATCACCTATGCCACGGATCTGTTCGACGCCGACACCGTTGGTGGGTTCATCGCTCGGCTGACCCGCATACTCGCGGCCGTCGCGGCCGATGGCTCCGTCCCGGTGGGCGATATCGACATTCTCGATTCCGCCGAACGGCGTACCGTGCTCGCGGACTGGAACGACACCGCCTTCCCCACGGTGCCACGCGGCACCACCCTGGTGTCCCTGCTCGACCACACGGTTGCCACGCACCCCTACGCGCCGGCTCTGGTCGCGGATCTGCCCGAGGGCGGTCGGGTCGAACTCGACTACGCCGAACTCGACCGGCGGGTCAATCGGTTGGCCCGGCGACTGCTCGCCGCGGGGGTGCGACCCGAGGTGCCGGTCGCATTGGCCATTCGGCGGTCGGTGAACCTGGTCGTCGCCATGTACGCGGTGACCAGGGCGGGCGGTGCCTATGTCCCCATCGACCCCGATCAGCCCGCCGAACGTACCGGTTACATCCTCGACACGGCACGACCGCTGTGCATTCTCACCGACGCCGCCACCGGCTTCGACACCCACCTGGCGCCCGTGCTGCGGGTGGACTCCGAGGAGATCGCGCAGTTCGACGACACCCCCATCGGTATCGCCGAACGCGGCGCGGTGCTGCGGACCGACCACACGGCCTATGTGATCTTCACCTCCGGTTCCACCGGACGGCCCAAGGGGGTTGCGGTACCGCACGCCGCCGTGGTCAACCAATTGCTGTGGAAGACGGCCGAATTCGATCTCGGTCCCGACGACGCGGTGCTGTTGAAAACCCCCGCGACCTTCGACCTGTCGGTGTGGGAGTTCTGGTCGGCCGTGGTCTGCGGCGGTCGATTGGTGATCGCGACCCCCGAGGGGCACCGCGACCCCGAGTACCTCGGCGAACTCATCGCCCGGGAATCGGTCACCACCCTGCATACGGTGCCGTCGATGCTGGACGCGGTGCTCACCGCCTCCGGTGGGCGCCTCGCCACCTCGTTGCGTCGGGTATTGGCCATCGGCGAGGCACTGCCGGGTTCGCTGGCCCAGCGGTTCCGCGCCGTCGATCCCGGCAGTGACCCCGAGAACGGGGCGGGTGCGCAACTGTTCAACCTGTACGGTCCGACCGAGGCCGCGGTATCGATCACCAGTCACCGTGTCACCGGCAACGATACGAATACGGTGCCGATCGGTCGACCCGAGTGGAACAGCCGCGTCTACGTTCTGGACGCGCGACTGCGTCCGGTCCCGGTAGGAGTGCCGGGCGAGTTGTATCTGGCCGGTGCGCAATTGGCCCGTGGCTATTTCGCCCGCCCCGATCTCACCGCCGAACGTTTCGTCGCCGACCCGTTCGGTACCGGGGAGCGGCTGTACCGCACCGGCGACCTGGTCGCCTGGACCGCCGACGGGGAACTGGACTACCGCGGTCGCACCGATTTCCAGGTCAAGATCCGCGGGTTCCGTATCGAACTCGGCGATATCGAGGCCGCGATACTCGCCCTGCCCGAGATCGCGCAGACCGCCGTGGTGGCGCATACCGATTCGCGTACGGGCAATCGTCTCGTCGGCTATCTGGTGCCGGTGTCCGCGCGGGATACCGGTGCCGATGCACGGGTGGACGGAACCGACCTGGATATCGGGCGGGTCCGTTCGGCGCTGGAGAAGGCACTGCCGTCCTATATGGTGCCGTCCGCTTTCGTGGTGTTGGATGCGTTGCCGCTGAACGTCAACGGCAAACTCGATCGCAGGGCATTGCCCGATCCCGAATTCGCCCCGCGCGAATACCGTGCGCCCGCAGGGCAAACGGAGGAGACCATTGCGCAGGTATACGCCGAGGTGCTGGGCCTGGAACGGGTCGGCGCGGACGACGACTTCTTCGAACTGGGCGGCGACAGCATTGTTTCGATCCAGGTGGTGTCGCGGGCCCGGGCCCGTGGGATCGCATTCTCCGCGCGCGATGTGTTCGAGGCACGCACGGTGGCGGGTATCGCTCGGCGCGCCCGCTCCGTCGATGTGGCGCAGGAGTTGTCCGACACGCCGCTGATCCACCTCTCGGAAGCGGATATGGAGCGTTTCCGGCGCGAATATCCGGAACTGTCGCAGGTGTGGCCGGTGACACCGCTGCAGCAGGGCATGCTGTTCCACGCCTTGTTGGCCGATACCACGATGGATGCCTACACCATCCAGTACATGCTGGATCTGGGTGGGGACGTGGATCCGGAGCGCTTGCGGGCCGCCGCGCAGGGGGTGTTGGACCGGTACGAGAACCTGCGGGTCTGCTTCGCCGAGGATGGTGCGGGTAACCCGGTGCAGATCGTGCAGGACGGGGTGCAGGTGCCGTGGCGTCGGATCGATCTGTCCGATGTCTCCCCGGATGCGATCTCCCCGGATGCGGTGGCCGCGGAGTTGGAACGGCTGCGGGCGCAGGATCTGGCGGATCACTTCGATATGCGAACAGCTCCACTGCTGCGGTTCGCGCTGGTGCACACCGTTGCCGCGGACGGTGGATCCCACTACCGATTGCTGGTCACCACCCACCACATTCTCGTCGACGGTTGGTCGATACCGCTGCTCATGCGGGACCTGTTGACGCTGTATGCGCTCGACGGGGCCGCGGTGGAGCTGCCCGAGCCGCCGGCGTACCGCACCTACCTGTCGTGGTTGGTCGCCCATGACAACGGGACGGCACCGGCCGCGTGGCGGGCCGCGCTGGACGGGGTGACCGAACCGACCCTGGTGGCGCCCGTGGACCCGGGCCGAAGGATCACCGCCGGCACCGGGGAAACCGGTTTCGCGCTCTCGCCCGAGGCCACGGCGGCATTGGCCGGAACGGCCGCCCGCCACGGGGTCACCGTGAACACGGTGGTGCAGGCGGCGTGGGGTCTGCTGCTCGGCCGCAGCCTGGATCGTGACGATGTGGTGTTCGGTGCCACGGTGTCCGGCCGACCGCCGGAGCTGCCGGGGGTGGAGTCGATGGTGGGGTTGTTCGTCAATACCCTTCCGGTACGGGTTCGGCTCGGTGCCCGTGACACCCTCGACGAGGTCCTGACCCGATTGCAGACCCAGCAGACCGAACTGCTGGACCACCACTGGCTCGGCCTGGCCGATATCCAGCACGCCATCGGTGTGGAGAATCTGTTCGATTCGTTGGTGGTGTTCGAATCCTTCCCGATCGACACCGAAGGACTCGCCCGCGCCGGTTCGGTGGGCGGTATGAACGTCAACGGTGTGGCCTCGGTGACCGGCACCCACTACCCGCTGACCGTCATGGTCGTGCTCGGCGACCGGCTGCAGGTGTCGTTGCAGTACCTGCGCGATATCTTCGACGATGAACAGGCCGAGGCGCTGGTGCGGCGATTGGAAATGCTCATCACCAGGTTCGTCGAGACCCCACGGGCCCGGGTCGCCGAGATCGACGTGCTCTTCGACACCGAACGCGCCGAGCTGGCCGCCCACAACGACACCACGGTGCCGGAGCTGCTCGACGAGGCAACCCTGCCGGTCCTGTTCGACGCGCAGGTGGCGCGCACCCCCGAGGCCGTGGCGGTGCGTTACGGCGAGACCGTACTCACCTACGGTGAACTGGATCGCCGTTCCCGGACGCTGGCGGCCGAACTGCGTCGCCGGGGTGTGAGGGCGGAAACCCTGGTCGCGGTGGCCATGCGGCGCGGTGTCGAGCTGGTGGTGACGGTGTACGCGGTGCTGCGGGCCGGTGGGGCGTATGTGCCCATCGACCCGGACCACCCGGCCGAACGCAGCGAGTATGTGCTGACGGGCGCCGCACCGTTGTGTGTGCTGACCACGACCGACACCGGATTCCACACCGAGACGGGGGTCCCGGTGCTGGCGGTGGACACCCTGGACCTGCCGGTGGACCCGGTTGCGGGTATATCGGGACGGCCCGATGACGGGGTGTGGGAGGACGACCCGGTGCGGCCGGACAACCCGGTGCGGCCGGACGACCCGGTGCGGCCGGACAACACTGCCTATGTCATCTACACCTCGGGATCGACAGGACGTCCGAAGGGTGTGGCGATCACGCATCGCCAGATGGTCAATCAATTCCGGTGGGCGCAGCGCACCTATCCACACGACGGATCGGATGTGGTGCTGCACAAGACCCCGACGACATTCGACATCTCCACCTGGGAGTTGTTCTGGCCGTTGCAGACCGGCGCTTCCATCGTGATCGCCGAACCCGACGGCCACCGTGACCCGGCGTATCTGTCCCGGGTGATCCGCGAATACTCGGTCACCACCGTGCATTTCGTACCGTCCATGCTCGACGCATTCCTCGACCCGGCCGCCGCCGGTCACGAGGCGTCGGGCGACGATTTCGGATCGGACGGATATCCTTCGCTGCGAAGGGTTTTCGCCGCCGGTGAGGCGCTGTCCGCGCAGACGGCCGATATCTTCGCCGCCACATTGCCGGGGGTCGAGTTGATCAACTGGTACGGTCCCGCCGAGGCGACGGTGGTCACGGCGCAGCCGGCCGCACAGCGTGGCACCGGTTCGGCGGTGCCGATCGGGCGTCCGGTCGCCAATACCCGGGTGTATGTGCTGGATCGGCAGTTGCGTCCGGTACCGCCGGGCGTGGCGGGTGAATTGTATGTGGCGGGTGTGCAATTGGCGCGCGGCTACCAGTACGCGCCCGCCCTCACCGCGGAACGGTTCGTCGCCCATACCGACGGTGCCCGTCTGTATCGAACCGGGGATATCGTCCGATGGCGTGACGGTGCTCTGGAATACTTGGGGCGCAGCGATTTCCAGGTGAAGTTGCGTGGCCAGCGCATCGAGTTGGGCGAGATCGAAACCGTGCTGGTGGACCATGATTCGGTGCGGCACGCCGCGGTCTCGCTGGTGCGTGGCGATCTCGGGGATCGGTTGGTCGCCTATGTGGTGCCCGTCGATCCGGTCGCCGGTATCGACGAGCGGCGACTGTCGGAGCACCTGCGGGGTGCCCTACCCGTCTATATGGTTCCCTCCGCCATCGTGGCCCTGGATGCCTTCCCGCTCAATGCCAGTGGCAAACTCGATCGTCGGGCATTGCCGGTGCCCGAACCGACCGAGCGGCCCTATCGGGCTCCGAACACGCCGTTGGAATACGCGATCACCGAGGTGTTCGCCGAGGTATTGGGTGTCGAGCGGGTGGGTTTGGACACCGATTTCTTCGAACTCGGTGGCAATTCCCTGCTCGCCACCCGTGTGGTGAACAGGCTGCGCGCCCGCATCGGGGCACAGGTACGGGTGCAGTGGTTCTTCACCGATTCCACCCCGGCCGAACTGGCGGCCCGCATCCTCGACGGCCGCGACGACGCGGATGCCGACAGGGCCTTGGCGGTATTGCTGCCATTGCGGACCCGGGTGCCGGAGGGCCTCGCTCCGGCAGCTCCGCTGTTCTGCGTGCACCCCATGTTCGGTATGGCCTGGAGCTATGCCGGTGTGGCGCGCTATCTTCCGGCCGAATACCCGATCTACGGTCTGCAGTCGCCCGCATTGAGCGAGGACTATCTGCCCGACGCGCTCATCGATATGGCGCGACGCTATGTCACCGAGATCCGATCGGTGCAACCGCACGGTCCGTACCGCCTGCTCGGTTGGTCGTTGGGTGGCGTCATCGCGCACGCGATCGCCACGGAACTCCAGGACGCGGGCGAAGAGGTCTCGTTGCTGGTGATGCTGGACAGTCTCGCCGATATCGACGACACCGATTTCCGGTCCGCGGTGCGCGATGCGCTCGCCGAGATCGGTATCACGATCGGGGACGAATTCGCCGGTACGGAATTCGCCGGTGAGGACATCCATGATCTCGGCGACGAGGCGCTGTCGATCCTGCGGTCGATGATCCCGTCCGATATGGCGGCGCTCGATCTGGAGCGATTGCGGTGTATGTACCGTAGTGCGATGCGGTCCACCCGGTTGATCAACGAGTACCGGCCGGGAGTGTTCCGTGGCACAGTGCACTTCTTCAGCGCCGAAGAACACCCAATGGCGGCGGGCACGTGGGAACGCTACGTGGACGGGACGGTGGTCGACCATCCGCTGCCGCATCGGCACGAGGAGATGACCACACCCGAGGCGCTCGCCGTAATCGGTCCGAAGCTGGCCGAGTGGCTCGCCGAGGTGGACGGTGCGCCGGACCGAACCTGAGTGGACTCGGCTCGAGTCGGCGGGCAACGCCCCGCGCGTCCCGGGCCGATGCGATGATAAGCAGCGCGGACGTGGCGGTAGGGGGGGTACGCTGCGCCCGGCGGAGTAACGACGTTAGGCGAGGCAGGGACATGGATTCGGTAGTCGAGCAGCGGGGCGACCAGATCCGGGGAGCGATGCGGGTATGACGCGCTCGCTCCGGTCCCGGCCGACGCGGGCTCCGCGCGGACCTCGGGTCACCACCCTGCCGCAGTTGATCTCCTCGGCGGTCGAGATGAATCCCGATGGAATCGCGCTCACCTTCGCCGACGCCGCCGAAACGCTGGACCGGCTCACCTATGCCGAGCTCGACACATGGTCCAATCGGTTGGCTCGGGCGCTCATCGCCCGAGGTATCGGCCCGGAGGACCGGGTGGCGATCGGTATTCCCCGATCGGTGGAGTCGGTGGTGGCCATCTGGGCGGTGGCCAAGACCGGCGCCGGTTTCGTCCCGTTCGACCCGGCCGATCCGGTCGACTGGATCAACGAGGTTATCGCCGACGCCGATGTGGTGTTCGGGCTGACCGTTGTCGCCGTCGCCGACGCGCTGCCGGGTCGGGTGCAGTGGCTGCGCCTGGACACCCCTGAAGCCGAGCGGCTCCTCGACAACTACTCACCCGATCCGGTGACCTACGCCGATCGGGTGCGTCCGTTGCGGGCTCAGCATCCGGCCTACCTCAGTTATACCGCCGATGCGCGCGGCAACCCGAATGGTGTGGTGGTGACCCAGGCCGGTTTGGCGGGCCTGTGCGCCGAGCAGCGGGAGCGGTACCGGGTGACCGACGATTCCAATACATTGCATTTCGCGTCGCCGTCGTTCGACGCCGCGGTATTGGAGCTGCTGTTGGCAGTCGGAGGCGCCGCGAATATGGTCGTGGCCGCGCCGACCATCTCCACCGGCGGTGAACTGACCGCGCTGCTGCGCCGCGAAGGTGTGACGCATGCCGTGCTCCCGCCGCTGGTCCTGGATGCGATCGACCTGACGGGCCTGGACGAATTGCAGGTCGTGGTGACCGGTGGTGAGGTATCGGCGGATCTGGTGCGCCGCTGGGTTCGGCCGATCCCCGAGGGGATGGGGGAGCTCTACCACGGTTACGGCGCCCCCGAAACCACCGTCATGACCAATATCAGCGCCCCCCTGGTTCCGGAGGAACCGGTGACGATCGGTCCGCCGATCCGGGGAGTGACCGCGTATGTGCTCGACGAGCGGTTGGCTCGGGTACCGGTCGGCGAGGTGGGGGAGCTGTACATCACCGGGCCACAGGTGGCGCGCGGCTACTACGGCCGACCGGCGCACACCGCCTCCCGTTTCGTGGCGGACCCGTTCGGCGATGGTGGTCGGCTGTACCGTACGGGCGACCTGGTGCGTTGGACCGACCACGGTGGACTGGAACATCTGGGTCGCACCGACTACATCGACCCGGTTCCGGCGGCGGATGTCCCGGCCGAGCCCGCCCGTCCCGCGGCGGTCGAGCCCGCCCCCGAGCCCGCTGTTTCGTCCGTCGCGGCCGAACCCGTCGCGCCGCAGTCGGAATTCCTGGAGCCGACCGATACCCGCACGGCCGTGGCCATGGCCTATTCGGAGGTTCTCGCTCCCGCGCAGCCGGTGACCGCCGAAACCGATTTCTTCGAGGTGGGCGGTAACTTCCACACCGCGAATCGGGTGGCGGCGCGGCTCGGGGAACTGCTCGGGATCACGGTGTCCGCCCAGTTGATCTTCGAATTGCCGGTGGTCACCGAGCTGGCCGCTCGATTGGATTCACTCATCCCGGCCGACGACCGGTCCGAGTTGGTGCCGGTCCGGGCGGAGCGGGCCCCGCTGTCGGGGGCGCAGGAATGGCTGTGGTGGTCGAACCGGTCCGAACCGGACGGGGTGCGGGAAAACCTCGCGTTCGTCGTCCGCCTACCGGGGACGTTGAACCTCTCCGCCTTGTGCTCGGCCCTCGGTGATGTGGTGGAGCGGCAGGAGTCGCTGCGCACGGTGTACCCGGAAGTGGACGGTATCGGATACCAGCAGGTGCTGCCGCCGGATCGGGTGGCGTGCGAGCTGGTGCCCGAACCGGTGGCCGAGGATGCGTTGGTCGACTGGCTGCGCAGACTCGCGGCCGTCGAATTCGACATCACCGCGCAGGTGCCGGTCCGGTTCGCCCTGGCCGAACTCGGGTCCACCGACCACGCCCTGGCGGTGGTACTGCACCGTATCTGCGCCGACCGGGCATCGATCCGGCCGTTCCTGCGGGATCTGGCACAGGCCTTCCTGGCCCGCCGCAACCGGGCCGTGCCCACCTGGCCGCCGCTGCGGCCCCAGTACATCGAATACACGATTCGGCAGCGAGAACTACTCGGCGACGAGTACGACCCCGAGTCGCCGGCCGGTGCGCAATTGGCCTATTGGGCGGCCGAACTCGCCGACCTGCCACATGAGCTGAACCTGCCGGTCGACCGCCCACGGCCGACGACACCGTCGTTCGCGGGGGTGGCGGCCGATTTCGTGATCGATGCCTCCACCCGGGCCGGGCTGGCCGAACTGGCGCGCGCCCACGGTGTCACCTTGTTCACGGTGCTGCACACGGCGCTGGCGGTGTTTTTGGCCCGAATCTCCGGCGCCGGCGATATCGTCATCGGCACCCAGGTCGCCCGGCGCGGTGACGCCGAACTCGAGCAGGTGATCGGGCCGTTCGCCAATACCGTGGTGCTGCGTACCCGGGTACAGCCGCGTTCGACCTTCGTCGAGGTGCTGGCGGCGCATCGGGAGAACGCGCAACGGGCCTTCGCCCGCGCCGATATCCCGTTCGAGCGGTTGGCGGCCGAGTTGGACCCGGAGCCGGCGGCGGGCCGGCATCCGCTGTGCCAGGTGGCGCTGTCCTACGAGGATCCGACCGTCACCGGTTTGGAACTGCCGGGTGTGCCGTTCACGGCCTCGGCGCCCGAGTTCGGGCCGACCACCTACGACCTGCGACTGGTGGTGCGGGAGACCGCCGGCGCCGAACCGGAGTTGGCGGCCGAGCTGACCGGTGCGCACGACCTGTTCGACGAGGCGACCGTGCAGCGGTTCGGCCGTCGATTCCAGCGGCTGCTGGCGGCGGTGGTGCGCGACGCCGATCGTGAGGTCGGTTATCTGGAGCTGCTCGACGAGGCCGAATACGCCGAACTGACCCACCGCGCCGGCGGCCCGGCGGCCCCGGCGCGGGTCCTGCCGGACCTACTGGCCGATGCGGTGGCCGCGAACCCGGATGGTGTCGCGGTGGTCGCGGGCGGCCGCTCCTTCACCTACTTCGAACTCGATACGGCCTCTACTCAGTTGGCCCGAGTGCTCATCGATCGCGGTGCCGGGCCGGGGGTGCCGGTGGCGGTGGCATTGCGTCGCTCCCTCGAGTCGGTGCTGGCCGTGTGGGCGGTCGTGAAGACCGGAGCAATGCTGGTATCGGTCGACCCGACCTATCCGCCGGAGCGGGTCGGACATATGCTCGCCGACTCCCGCGCCGCGCTCGGTATCACGCTGAGCGTCGTTCTCACCGATCTGCCCCTCCTCCCCGGCGGGTGGATCACCCTGGACGATCGCGCCCTGATCATGGACGTGACGCGCCGGTCCGCCGCGCCGATCACCGATAGCGACCGCCATGCCCCCATCCACCCCGCCACCGCCGGATACGTGGTGTACCCGTTCCGTTCGCCCGGAGCGGTCGAGGGCGTGGTGGTGCCCCACAGCGGTCTGGCCAATCTGCGCGCCGAACTGGTGGATCGATACGGGCTCGACACTGCAACCCGGGCGCTGGCGTTCGCATCGCCCTCATCCGAGGCCGCGCTGCTGGAGCTGTTGTTGGCGGTGGGGGCGGCGGGCACCCTGGTGGTCGCCCCCGCGGAGTCCACCGGCGGTGCCGAACTGGCCGAACTGATCAGCGGTGAGCACATCACACACGCCTACCTCACCCCCTCGGTGCTGGCCTCCCTGGACTCCGAGGCGGTGGCCGGGCTGCGTGTGGTCATCACCGGTGGGGAGCCGGTCCCGGCCGAACTGGCCGCCCACTGGGCGAAGGTGCCCGGACGTGCGCTGCACAACGGTTACGGTCCGGCCGAGACCACGATCATGGCCACCGCCGGAGACCCGCTGGTTCCCGGGGGTCCGCTGACCATCGGCGGTCCGATTCGCGGTATGCGGGCGCTGGTCCTGGACGATCGGCTGCGGCCGGTCCCCGAAGGCGTGGTCGGCGAGCTGTACCTGGGCGGTGTGCAACTGGCACGCGGCTATCACGATCGGGCCCGTGCCACCGCGGCCCGTTTCGTCGCCGATCCGTATGCGGTGGGGGAGCGACTGCATCGCACCGGCGACGTGGTGCGTTGGCGGGGCGGTGCACTGGAATACATCGGCCGCCGGATCACCCATCAGGAAGAAGAAGTCCGGCTCGAGACCTCGGTCCGTCCGGAACTGGCCGCGCGATACGAGTCCGGCGCGGGATACGAGCCGACCGGATACCACGCACCTGTCGGTCATGCGGCAGCCGGGCCCGCAGCCACTGCGTATGAGGCCACCGGGTACGACGGCCTCGGTTCCACGGCAGCCGGGTACGCGGCCGACCACGAGAGCATCGGTCACCCGATTCCCGATCATGAGGGCGTTGGGTATGCGGCCGGGTTCGAAAGCTCCGGGCACGCGGTTCCCGATCACGAGACCGCCGGTCGTACGGCAGCCCGGTACGGGGGCGTTGGTGGTGAGGGAACCGGCCATGAAGCTGCCGAGCATGCCGCCGGGTATGCGGGTGCCGGTGACGAAGTGGCCGGATACAGGACTGCCGGCCATACCGCCCGGCATGTGAGTGTCGGCAACGAGGTGGTCGACAGCGATGTCGCCGGTCGGGAGAGCGCCGGTAACGAGGTGGGCGGCAGCGACGCTGTCGGGCATGCGGGTATCGGTAACGGGGTGACCGGCCACGACATTGCCGGGCGTGCGATCGGACGCGAGGGTATCGATGACGAGGTGGTCGGCCACGACGTTGCCGGTCGTACGGCCGCTCGGTATGGAGGTGCCGGTGATGAGGCCGCCGGGCCCGCGCCGGTCGAATCTCGTCCGGCCGAGCACGAGACCGCCGCTCGTTACGTTCCGGCCGACTACGAGAAGACCGCCCGTTATGCGCCGGTCGATTACGAGGCGACGGCCCGTTATGCGCCGATCACCGGAACCGAGGCAGCGCGGTCCGGTCGTGGGGCGATGACACGGGATACCTCGACGGGTGCGCAGGAGACACTGTCGCGGCACGCGGCCGCTCGGCACGCGTCGGCGGAACCCGGCGGGATCACCGCGGTCGATCTGCCCGCCACCCCCACCGCGCTGCGGCTGCTCGGCGGCGCGACCCCCGGTATCGAGGTCCGAGCCATCACGCTGGACATTCCCCGGGAGTGCCCATTGGTCCACGTCGAGACGGCGGCCCGGGAAATTCTGGAACAGCACCCCATGCTGCGGGCGCACATGGACCCCGATACCGGCGCGCTGCGCATTCTGCCCGAGGTGACGGATGACAGCCCGTTCTCCCGGTCGCTGCCCGGTCCCGGGGGAGGTGCGGTGCCCATCGACGAGGTGGTGCGTGCGGCTGCGGCCGAACTGGACCCGACGGTGGGCCGCAATATCCGTTTCGTGGCCTCCGGGACATCCGAGGCGACTCGGCTGGTCGTTGTCGCCAACGGGCTCGTTGTCGACGATCATTCCTGGCGCATCATCGTCGACCGGCTCGCCGCCGCCTGGGATCCCGGCCGGCTTCCCGTATCCGCCGCCACCGAGACCGGGGTGGTGGGATTGCTGCGGGATCTGGCCGATCGGGCTTTTTCGCCGCATATCGCCGAGGAGGCGCGGTGGTGGCGTCGGTTGCTGGCCACCGCGGCACCCACTTTGCCGCTCGGGGCCACGGATCTACGGCCACGCCGTCGGGTCTCGCTCACCATCACCACCGAGGGCGCGGCGGCGGTCGCGGGTGTCGCCGAGCTCTATGGGGCCACGGTGCCGGAGGTGTTGCTCACGGCGGTGGCCGTGGCATTGCGCACCGCCGCGCAGGAAGCCGTGCCGCGGATGCTCGGCTCGGTGGTCCGGCTCGAGGCCGACGGCCGAACGGCCACCCGCCCCGATGTCGGCGCGGTGGTCGGCGGTTTCCACACCGAGTTCCCGCTGCCGCTACGCCTGAACGGTATCGACACCGACGAGCTGCTGATCGGCGGCCCGGCCGCCGGGGCGGCGATCACCCAGATCAAGGAGCTGCATCGCTCGGTGCCTGCCTCCGGTATCGGCTACGCCCTGCTCCGCTACTCGAATCCGAACGCGGATGTGGAACCGATCACTGGTGATCCGGGACGTTTCGCATTGCGCTATCGGGATCTGCGGCCGGCCGAGGTGCACACCGATGCTCCACCGGACGGTCTGTTGCTCACACTGACCGTCGATGTCACCGACAACGGTTTGCTCACCCGCTTCGACTACGCAACCGAGGTCTTTGCCGCCGAAGAAGTGAAAACTTTTGCCGAGCATTGGGTTTGGGCACTGGGTGGCCTCGCCGAACACGGATTGCGACCGGCGCAACCGGAAGCCGACCCGGACACCGGCGGTGAGTCCCACGACCAACCGGCCGACGACCACCGGACCATGGTCCTCCAGCTGCCGCACCGCACCCCGGCCGAGTCCCGGCGGCGTGGGTGGTGACCGGTCGGTACCCGGCGGGTCGTTCGGGACCGATTCGTGGCATCGGGCATTATTGGGCAACGTCGGAGTAACGGTATGCGCTGTCGCGCCGACTACATGATCGTGAAAAGTGAGGGCGCGTGGACCGTGCCCGACCGAATCCCGGGATCCCGTGCCGAGCGCGGTGACCGAACGGATATTCGATACGAAGCGAAGGTGCGAAATTGATACGTCGACTCACCCGGCGTGGCGAAAGGCGCGCCGCGGCGATGATCGCGGCAACGGCGGTACTCATGGGACTGGTCTCCGGCCTCGGCGCTTCCACGGCGTCGGCGGCCGACCCGATCATCGAGTCCCAGCACTTGCTCGCCGACCCGACCGCTCCCGACGGGTCACGCATCGTGAAGGCCACATACCGCGACGATCGCAATATTCGGCTGTATGTGTACTCCGCGGCCATGGACGAGGACATCATCGTCGATGTGCAGCGCCCGGCCGACGCCTCGGTGCCGCGCCCCACGCTCTATCTGCTCAACGGCGCGGGCGGCGGTGAGGACGACGCGTCCTGGCAGGCCAAAACCGATACGCTGGCATTCCTCGCGGACAAGAACGTCAATGTCGTCCAGCCCATCGGTGGCAGTTGGAGCTACTACACCGACTGGATCAAGGACGATCCGGCGCTGGGCCGCAACAAGTGGAAGACCTTCTTCACCGAGGAACTGCCCCCGCTCGTCGACGGTGCGCTCGGCACCAACGGTGTGAACGCCATCGCCGGACTGTCCACCTCGGGCACCACCGTGCTGGCGTTGCCCATCGCCAAACCAGGTCTCTACAAGGCCGTCGCCGCCTACAGCGGCTGCGCCCAGACCAGTGACCCGGTCGGTTCGGAGTTCGTCAAACTGACCGTGGAGGTCTGGGGCGGTGGTGACACCATGAACATGTGGGGGCCGCAGGGCTCCGAGGAATGGGTGAAGAACGACCCGTACGTCAATGCCGAGGGGCTGCGCGGGCTGGATCTCTACATCTCCACCGGCAACGGCCTGCCCGGCCGGTACGACACCCTCAACGGCCCGTACACCCTGCCCGGCGCCTCCGGTCTGGCCAACCAGCTCCTGGTCGGTGGTGTGATCGAGGCGGGCACCAACTACTGCACGCACAATCTGCAGCGGCGGCTCGACGAGCTGGGTATTCCTGCCACCTTCAAGTTCCGCGAGAACGGCACCCACTCCTGGGGTTACTGGCGCGACGAGTTCCGCGAGTCGTGGCCGATCCTGGCCCACGGTCTGGGGTTGTAGTCGTAGCGCCGGCGCCGGCCTCGCAGATGCGGGGTTACGGCCCGGAAGTTTTCGGATGGACGTGAAACGGCCGCCTCCGGTGAGAACCGGAGGCGGCCGTTTCGGGTGTCTGTGGGGGCGGGGTGTCTATTCGGCGAAGACCGCTTTGCGCTTGCCGAGCATGGCGGCGGCGCCTTCGAAGAAGTCGGGCGACCGGAGCAGTTCGACCTGTCCGGTCTTCTCATCGGCCAAGGCGGTGTCCAGGGCGGTCAGGGTGGCGCGGTTGAGCGCCTTCTTGGTCAGTTCCAGGGCGCGGCGGGGGCCGTGGGCGATCTTGTCGACGGCGGCTTCCACGGCGGCGTCGAGTTCGTCGACGTTGGGCAGTACGGCGGTGAACAGACCGGCCTCGTGGGCGGCAGGGGCGGGCAGGCGTTCACCCAGCAGCGCCAGCCGCGCGGCCAGCGGGCGACCGGCGGCCGCGGCCACCAACGCGGCCGCGCCGCCGTCGGGCATCAGACCGATATTGATGAAGGCCAGCAGCAGGTAGGAATCGGCTTCGGCGTAGACCAGGTCGGCGGCCAGCGCGATACCCACACCGACCCCGGCGACCGCGCCGCGCAGGCGGGCGACAACCGGAACAGGGCAGTCGACAATGGCTCGCACCAGACGATTCGCCGCGTCCATCACCATGTCCGGGGTGATACCGCGGGCACCTTCGGCGGCGCCGGCGGCCAGGTCCGCGCCGGTGGAGAAGTCGCCGCCCGCGCCGGTCAATACGATGACCCGAACGGCGGTGTCTTCAGCGACGGCAAGGAATGTATCGCCCAGCGCGACCAGGGTGTCGTAATCTATGGCGTTCTTACGGGCGGGTTTGGTGATCGTCACCCGCAGCACCCGACCGTCGCGCACTACGGTGAAGCCCGCGGCCGACTGGGTTGAGGAGGAATCGGTGTTGACCATGTGTGCTCCCTGAGGATGCGGGTCGGCTTTAGCCCGGCCGTGAATTATCGTTAACATTTGCGAATTGTGGTTAACTTAGGTTGACTGGTCGGGCGCTGTCAACCGACAGTGTCGTCGACAGAACGGAGAGGTGCATGGTCGCCGAACGCAGCGGGATCGACCTGGTGCGCGACCGCTCGGCGGACCGTCGCAATGGTCAGTCCGCGCGTCGCCGGCCCAAGGACCGCAAGGTACAGATCGTACGAGCGGCCGCTCGGGCCTTCAGCGAGCGTGGCTACTACCCCGTCGGGGTGGACGAGATCGCGGCCGAGGTGGGAATCTCCGGACCGGCGTTGTACCGCCACTTCGCGAACAAGTACGCCCTGCTGGTGGCTGCCGCCGAAGAGGGGGCGCGGCATCTGCTGGCCGCGGCCCGGGACGCGGATCGACCCGATCTGGACCCGGAGGAGCGGCTCGACAAGCTCATCACCGCAGTCGCCGAGCACACCATCGAGGTCCGGCGGGAAGCGGGCCTGTACCGGTGGGAGGGGCGGTATCTGGAGCGGGCCGACCGGGCCCGGGTCAAGGCCCTCTACGACGATATCAACGCCACCTTCGGGGAGCCGGTGGCCCAACTGCGGCCCGAGGCATCCCCCGCCGATATCGCCCTGCTCGCGGCCGGGGTGCTGAGCGTGATCGGCAGTATCTCCGCCCATCGCACCTCCTTGGCCGGCTCCCGGTTGCTGTCGTTGCTGCGGGATATGTCCTGGGCGATCGTGCGCACCGAACTTCCGCCCGCCCCGCTCGATACCGACCCGGTCCCCCGACAGCGCGGCCTACCGGTGACATCGAAGCGGGAGCAGCTGCTCACCGAGGCCATCCGGATCTTCGGTCGTCGGGGCTACCACGAGGCCAGTATCGAGGAGATCGGCGCCGCCGTCGGGATCAACGCCTCGAGTGTCTACCGCTACTTCAGCAGTAAATCCGATCTGCTCGCCGCTGCCTTCCATCGCACCGGTGACCGGCTCGCCATCGCCATCTCCGAGGCCCTGGCCGAGGCGACGAGCCGCGCCGACGCCGCCCACCGGATCGCCGAGCGTTATGTCCGGCTCAGCTTCGCCATGCCGGAGATCATGCCGGTCTACTACGCCGAATTCTCCAACCTGCCCCAGACCGAGCAGCACAAATTGCGCACTATCCAACGGCAGAACGTATTGGAGTGGGCGAATCTGCTCGACACCGACCCGACCGAGGCCCGCTTCCGGGTGCATTCGGCCATCGGGCAGGTCATCGACGTGGGCCGGTTGATCAGGTTCGACGCCCGCCCCGAACAGATGGCCCGGCTGCACGCGCTCATGATGGCGGTGCTGTTGGGCCGGTGACCGGCCGGGCGCCGGCGCTCAGCCCCAGATACCGTGCCGGAGGCGGAATACCGCGCGGGTCAGCCGTAGCTGCCGCGGTTTGCGGTCGAAGGTGGATAGATACAGCGGTCCGCCGGGTCGTTTGCGGGCGATGGACAGGGTTCGGCTGAACTCGCGCAGCCCCAGTTCGCCGTGGCTGTGTCCCTGCCCGTACTCGCCCACCCCGCCGAACGGCAGCGCCGGGATCCCGGCATAGGTGGTGGCGGAATTGACCGTCACCACGCCCACCCGCAGCCGTTCGGCGAAGCTCTCCACCTCGGCCATATCGCGGGTGAACACCGATACCGCGATACCGCGACCTGCTTTGTTCACCCGCTCCACCGCATCGTCGAGGTCGGCCACCCGGTTGACGATCAATACCGGTCCGATCCCCTCACCGGTCACCGCCAGCGAATCCTCGGGCACCTCGGCCAGCACGATCGGCTCGATATAAGGGTCCCGGATCGAGTCCAATCCGCCGACCACGGCCCGTCCGCCGCGGGCCAACGCATCGCGCACCTGGCGGCGTACCACCTCGGCCTGCGCCTCCAGGATCATCGGGCCGTAGGAGGAGCGCTGTGCCGCGCCGGGCCGGAGCACCCGGGCCCGTTCGGCGACCATCTCGAGGAACTGGTCGTACACCGATGCGGCGACATATGCGCGCTGGATGCCGGTCGCGTTCTGACCGGCGTTGGCCATGGCGCCGAAGACGGCGGCCTCGGCGGCCTCTTCCAGCTTCGCGTCGACGTGCACGATCATGGCGCCCTTACCGCTGTGTTCGACCACCACGGGGGTCATCGAGCGGGCGCATCGGGCGATCACCTCGCGGCCACCGGCTTCCGGGCCGGCATAGGCGATTTTGTCCACGCCGGTCTCGCACAGTGCGGCCGTGGTCGACTCGTCCCCGGTGATCGCTTGCAGCACCGGCTGCTCCGGTGCCAGTTCCCGCCAGGTCCGCGCCAACCACACGCCGGTACCGGTGGTCAGTTCGTGGGGTTTGAACACCACCGCATTGCCCGCGGCCATCGCGTACGCGATGGAACCCATCGGGGTGAACACCGGGTTGTGCCAGGGGCCGAGCACCCCCACCACGCCGAGGGGCAGGTATCCCACCGAGGCGTGCTGATTGCGGGTGAGCCAGTTCGGCGCCAGAGAACGCCGGCCGAGCGCGCGACCGGCGTTGCGGGCGGCCCAATCCAGGTTCTCCACCGCGAGCATCACCTCGATCGCGGCGTCCACCTCGGGTTTGCCGGTCTCCTCGCGCAGCAGATCGACCAATTCGCCCGCGCGCCGGGCGATTATCCGCTTCCAGTCCAGCAACCACCGTTTGCGCGTGCCGAAACTCATTGCGGCCCACCATTTCTCGGCCACGCGCGCCGCGTGGACGGCACGATCGATATCGTCGGCCTGCTGAATGGCGTAGCTGCCGATGGTTTCCCCGGTGCGGGGGTCGTGGGACATGAGCACGCTCGGTCGGCCGGATCCTCCCGAACGCACCGCCACCTCTGGCTGTGCGGTATCGGCCATGAGGCTCAGATTATGGCCGGGGTAGGGGGCCGACAAGGCGCGGATACTGCCCGGATGCTGCCTCTGTGCACAGCGACCAGCTGCGAATCGTACCGACAGTCCGAAATGTGATCAGAAACACAGTTGAAGCTCGGATTGCCAGGGTAAAGGTCGGCGCGGCGGACGCGTTGAGCACGGTCGGTAACATCGCGCTCGGCGTCGAGGATCACCTACCGGGGCGCCGATCCGAGCACTCCGGCGACCCGTCGCCTCATCCGGCCGATAGTGGAGAGTTGATGCCGAGTTCGAACGAAGCCGAACCACCCGCCGACGACACGGGTCGGTCGGTGGACCACTCCGAACCGACCCAGGAGACATCCGCGGGGTCTGCGGTCGTCACCGACGCGCCCGCCCCCGCGTCGCGCCGGGCCGCCGCGCCACCCCCGTCGGCGGACACCGAGCCCGTCGGCGCGGACCGCGGCTCCGAATCGGCCGAAGTCGCCGTGCGGGTCGAGGACGTGCGCAAGTCGTTCGGCGCGGTGCACGCGCTCCAAGGAGTCAGTTTCACCGCGGCGCGCGGCACTGTCCTCGGCATCCTGGGTCCGAATGGTGCGGGAAAGACCACCACGGTGAAGATCCTGTCCACCCTGCTGCGCCCCGACGCGGGGACCGCTGTGGTCGCGGGCCACGATGTGCGTGCCGATCCGGCCGGGGTGCGCCGGTCGATCATGATGACCGGGCAATACGCCGCCCTGGACGAAAATCTGTCCGGTCGGGAGAACCTGGAGCTGTTCGGTCGGCTGATGGGTTTGAGCAAGAAGGCGGCGCGGCAGCGCGCCGATGACCTGCTGGAGGAGTTCGATCTCGTCGGCGCGGGACGTCGTGCGGTGCGTCACTATTCCGGTGGTATGCGGCGGCGGGTCGATATCGCCTGCGGGTTGGTGGTGCGACCCGAGGTGGTGTTTCTCGACGAACCGACCACTGGTTTGGACCCGCGCAGCCGGCAGGGTGTCTGGGATCTGGTGACCGCCCTGAAAGAACAGGGCATCACCGTATTGCTCACCACCCAGTACCTCGAAGAAGCCGATGTGCTCAGCGACAACATCATCGTCATCGACAAGGGCACGGTGATCGCCGAGGGAACCGCCGACGAACTCAAGGAGAAGACCGGCGGCAGCTACTGCGAGGTCGTGCCCCTCGACCCCTCCGCGCTGGAGCGGGCCGCCACCGCGCTCGGGGATCTGGTGCCCGCCGCGGTGAGCGCCGAACTCGCCGGCTCCGACCGGCTGTCCATCCCCGCCCCCGACGGTGCCGCGACCCTGACCGAGGCGCTGCGCCGTCTGGACACGGCCGGGGTGGATCTGGCCGATATCGCCTTGCGCCGGCCCTCGCTCGACGATGTGTTCCTGTCCATAACCGGTCATTCCGGCAGCCGGTCGGGTGATTCGGCGTGACCGTCGCGGATACCGGAACCACCGGTCCGGGGTTGTTCACGGAACTGCCGCGGACGCGGGTCTCCTCATGGGCGCAGTGGCGGGCGCTGACCGCCCGCATCGTCCGGACCATGGCCACCAAGGGCGAGTTGGTCGTCGCGGTGATCACCCCGTTGGTGTTCACCGTCGGGTTCTACCTGCCGCTGCGCTTCGTGATGAAGGTCCAGGGCATTGATTACGCCCAGTACGTCATGCCGATCATCGTGCTGCAGACCATGGCCTTCACCATGATGTCCAATGCGCAGTTGGCGGCGTTCGAGGCGTTGACCGGGTTCAGCACCCGGCTGCAGACCATGCCCATCGGATCGCTGGTTCCGTTCACCGCGCGCCTGGCCGCCGGTATGGTCCGCTCGGTCGTGTCGTTGACCGCGGCGGTGATCTTCGGCCATGTCATCGGGTTCCGGTTCTCGGCCGGATGGGGTCAGGCCGTGTTGTTCTGTGTTTTCGCCTTGGCCGTCGGCACGATCCTGGCGATCGGCGCGGACGGGCTCGGCTCGTTGACCAAGAGTCCGGAGTCGTTGAGTCAAGCGCTGACCCTGCCGACCCTGATCTTCGGCATGATGTCGTGCGGTTTCGTTCCCGAGACCGGGTTCCCGGAGTGGATTCGGCCCTTCGTCCGCAATCAGCCGATCTCGCAGTTCTCCTTCGCGCTGCGCGATATGGCCGCCGACGGAGTGACCTGGCAGGTGTTGTGGGTGCCGCTGACCTGGTTGGTCGGATTGGCCGTGGTATTCACCCCCTTCGCGGTATGGGCGAGTGTGAGGCGGGCATGAGCGAGGTGGGTTTGAGCACTGTTGATGAAGCGGCGGACGAGTTGGTGCGGTCGGCCACGATGCTGCCGAAGGTCGAGGGCCGGTCGGAATCCTCGCTGCGGGCCTGGGCGACGCACAGCCTGATCCAGTGCAAGCGGCTGTTGATGGTCTGGATGCGGGATCCGACGACGACCATCCAGGCCCTCGTGTACCCGGCGCTGACGCTGTTGATGTTCCGCGTGGTCCTGGGGGACTCGATCACCGCCGTCACCGGCAGACCCAGTGTCTACGGCACCGTCCCGATGATCACCCTCGTGGCGGCGATGACCGGGGCGATGATCTCCGCCCTGGGCTTCAAGACGGAGAAGACCACCGGGCTGCTCGGGCGATTCTGGACCATGCCGGTGCACCGGGCCGCCGGGCTGACCGGTCGGTTGCTGGCCGAGGCCATTCGGGTGCTGATCACCACGCTGTTCGTGATCGCGGTCGGCTACTGCATCGGATTCCGTTTCGATCAGGGGCCACTCGCCGCCGTGGCGTTGATCGGTATTCCGGTGTTGTTCGGAATGGGGTTCGCGGTTTTCATCACCGCGCTGGCCACCCTGACCGAGGGTGTGCTGTTGGTGAACGCCATCAGTATCGTCACAACGCTGCTGATGTTCTTCAACTCCGGTTTCGTACCCGTCATGGCCTATCCCACCTGGTTGCAGTCCGCGGTGGCGAACCAGCCGATGAGCTGCGCCATCGAGGCCATGAAGGGGCTGTCCTACGGCGGTCCGGTCGCCGAACCGCTGATCGATACCGTGCTGTGGGTCGTGGGGGTCATCGCGGTTTTCGGCTATCCGGCCGTGCGCGGTTACCGCCGGGCCGCCGAAACCAGCGGCTGATTCCCGGCGCGCCCCGGGGATATGCCGTGCGGATGGGAGACCGGATCTTGCCGCATCGTTCTCATTCGTGCTCGCGACCGCCGATTTCGACCGAGTCGCCGCCCTCGGTCGTCCCGGCGGAATGCGGGGCGGGAAACTCGTGGCCGACCCAGCGGTTGCGATTGGTCCAGCCGACGAGGTCGTAGCGCCAGTGAAACGGCCAGGTGTGGGCGACCGTGTTGAACAGCACGGCGCCGAGCGCGGTGTAGTCGTCGTGTGCCGACAACAGGGCGCGCTGTCCGCGTGGCGAGGCGGAGAAGAACGAGTCGAACATGGCGATGGACTGGGCCGTCGTCAACCGTCCCAGGCCCCACAGGCCGCGCATCCGCATCCAGTAGACCAGTCGGGCCCGCCAGGGCCAGAGCGCGGCAATCGGGTCCGTGCCGCGTCGGATGGCGTCGACCGCGGTATCGGTCAACGCGAAGGAGTCGGCGACGCTGTAACCGGTGCAGGGGTGCATCATGCCGCCGCGGGAACCGAAGGGGACCACTCGCCCGGTGCCGCGGCGCGGCGGTGGCTGGTCCAGGGGATAGTGCGCAGCCTCGCTCGGTTCCGTGCCGGTGAGTCGGATGCCATGGGCGGCAAGGCGATTCAGCGTCCGCCTGCGCAGTTCGTGCTGGGGCATGCCGCCGCGTAGGCCGAGGCTGGTTTCTTCGAAGATCACCGTGCCGTCGCCCAGCGGTACCGCGTACAGGAACGACGGCGGCTCGTCCGGACCCGCGCCGTTCTCCGGGCGCCAGTCCAGCAGCAGACCTTCGCCGTCGGTGATCATCGGCGCGGCGGTCTCGGCGTCCACGAAGATGCCGTGGGCGCTGGCGGCGCGGCGGTCGCCGGTCGTGGGAAGACCGCGGGTGTCGACCACGGTGGTCGCGCGCACGGTGGTGCTGTCGGCCAGTTCGACCGTATGTGCCTCGACCCGGGTTGCCCGTCCGGCATACACCGTGGCGTCGTCGATCGGCAGTGCGTCCCGCAGTTTCGGCTTGGACAGCACACAGTATGGGCGTTCGATTCGATGTTCCCTGGTGGTGTGGACGACGGGGGCTTCGATCCGGCTCGCGATGACATCGGCGGGCAGCCAGTCGGGTAGTTCGTCGACCCAGCAGGAAAAGGTCGGCGGCCACAAGCGGTCCGGCCGTGGATCGATCGCGGCGACCCGAAGCCCGGCCACCGTGGCGCGGTGTGCCAGCGCCCGGCCGGTGGGGCCCAGCCCCACCACACACACATCGAATTCTCGAACCGCGCCCACAGCCATGCTGGCATTCAAGCCGCACCACTTCCCGGGGGCAACCGCCCCCACTGTTCGGTGCCATGCGTCACGGACACCCGCGACGATGCGTGGGTTCCGGGATCAGGCGGGTTCGGCTTCGTCGGAGCCGGCGCGCACGGCCGTGACCCAGGTGGTGATCTCGGCGCGCACGACCTCACGGCCGGCGGTGTCGTATATCGAGACCGGCACCACCACGTCCCGTCCCTCGGTGATGGCGGTGTAGTCGGGGATCTCGTCCAGCCGGGCGACGGCCCGCAACCCGGTCTCCGCCTTGCTCAGGTACTCGACCTTCATCGCCTTGGGAATCCAGCGGTGGGTGGTCGGCACCGTCGCCTCGCTGAGCATTCCCATGGCAACCTCGGCGAGATTGCACGCGGCAATGGCGTGGAAGGTGCCGAGGTGATTGAGGACGCCGAACCACTTCGGTGCGGTGACTTCGCACAGGCCGGGCTCCAGGCGCACCACGGTCGGTAGGACCGTGGCGAAATAGGGCACTCGAGCGACCATCCCCAGTGAGAACAGGGCATGTCCCCACCGGTTGTCCGGCAGTTTGCGCCAACTGCGATAGGTCGCGGTCTCGTTCGCCATACCCTTATCTTACTCATGAGTAAGATAAGGGTATATCCACTGTGGTGTCGGTGGACGGCTCGCGGGACCCCCGATTTGAATGGGTTCACCGGGGTCGTGCATACTGTTCGGGTTGCCTTGCAGCGGGGCGTGTCCGCGACCGGCCATCGTCGGTCGACCTGGAGCCACGAACCGGGCGAGGCGAGCAGTAGCCATCCAGTACCTCACCGATTTCGGTGTGGGTGCGTCCGGGACAACGGTTCCGACAGCCCGAGCAGGATTTCATCCGGGGCCGAGGAATGATCGGACGGGCGACACGCCCGACCGCGTGGACCGGAGAACCATGACAGATGAACAGCGGCGCGGATCGGGCGAGACCCCGGTCGTGGTCTCCACTGAGACGTCATCGTGTGTTCGGGCTGTGCAAAGGAGGGTGGTACGGGCGCCTGGCCGGCATCCGGACCACGAACGAAAGCGGAGAAAAGGACACTTAGCGTGGCGGGACAGAAGATCCGCATCAGGCTCAAGGCCTATGACCACGAGGCGATCGACGCGTCTGCGCGCAAGATCGTCGAGACGGTGACCCGCACGGGCGCCGAGGTGGTCGGGCCGGTGCCGTTGCCGACCGAGAAGAACGTGTACTGCGTCATCCGTTCGCCGCACAAGTACAAGGACTCGCGCGAGCACTTCGAGATGCGTACGCACAAGCGGCTGATCGACATCCTCGACCCGACGCCGAAGACGGTCGACGCGCTCATGCGCATCGACCTGCCGGCCAGCGTCGACGTCAACATTCAGTGACGGGGACTCGAGATATGACTGACAACAAGAACCGGCCCGCGGCCGGCATCCTGGGCACCAAGCTCGGCATGACCCAGGTGTTCGACGAGAAGAACCGCGTCGTTCCGGTGACCGTCGTCAAGGCCGGTCCCAACGTGGTCACTCAGATCCGCACCGCCGAGCGGGACGGCTACAGCGCCGTGCAGCTCGCCTACGGCGCCATCGACCCCCGCAAGGTGAACAAGCCGGTCGCCGGTCAGTTCGCCAAGGCCGGTGTCACCCCGCGGCGGCATGTCGCGGAGATCCGCGTCGCGGATGCCTCCAACTTCGAGGTCGGCCAGGAACTGTCCGCCGACGTGTTCGAAGAGGGCAGCTACGTCGACGTCACCGGCATCAGCAAGGGCAAGGGCTACGCGGGCACCATGAAGCGCCACGGTTTCCGTGGCCAGGGCGCCAGCCACGGTGCGCAGGCCGTGCACCGTCGTCCGGGCTCCATCGGTGGTTGCGCCACCCCCGGCCGCGTGTTCAAGGGCATGCGGATGGCCGGCCGGATGGGTAACGACCGCGTCACCACGCAGAATCTGTCGGTCCACAAGGTGGACGCCGAGAACGGCCTGCTGCTGATCAAGGGTGCGATCCCGGGTCGTAAGGGCGGCCTCGTGATCGTCAAGAGCGCCGTGAAGGGTGGTGCGCACGCATGACCAGCTCCGCAGTAAGCACGGAGAAGAAGTCCGCGAACCTCACGTTGCCGGTCAAGGAGATCGGTGGCAAGACCAACGGCACCGTCGAACTCCCCGCGGAGATCTTCGACGTGACCGCGAACATCGCGCTGATGCACCAGGTGGTCGTGGCCCAGCGGGCCGCCGCTCGCCAGGGCACGCACTCCACCAAGACCCGCGGCGAGGTCCGCGGTGGTGGTAAGAAGCCGTACCGCCAGAAGGGCACCGGCCGCGCCCGTCAGGGTTCGACCCGCGCCCCGCAGTTCACCGGTGGTGGCACCGTGCACGGCCCGAAGCCGCGCGACTACAGCCAGCGCACCCCGAAGAAGATGATCCGGGCCGCGCTGTGCGGCGCGCTGTCGGACCGGGCGCGCAACGAGCGCATCCACGTGATCAGCGAGCTGGTTGCGGGCCAGACCCCGTCCACCAAGACCGCCAAGACCTTCCTGTCCGAGCTGTCGGATCGCAAGAAGTTCCTGCTCGTGGTCGGCCGGGAAGACGTCACCGCGTGGAAGAGCGCGCGCAACCTGGAGTTCGTGCACATCCTCGCGCCGGACCAGCTGAACACCTATGACGTGCTGGACAGCGACGAGGTCGTCTTCAGCGTCGAGGCACTGAACGCCTTCGTCCACGGTCCCGAGGAGTCTGCGCAGGACGCAGCGGCCGCACAGGAGGAGAGCAAGTGACCACCATCGCCGATCCGCGCGACATTCTGCTGGCGCCGGTCATCTCGGAGAAATCCTACGGCCTGATCGAGGAAGGCACCTACACCTTCCTGGTGCACCCGGACTCCAACAAGACCCAGATCAAGATTGCGGTCGAGAAGGTCTTCGGGGTGAAGGTCACCAGCGTCAACACCGCCAACCGTCAGGGCAAGCGCAAGCGGACCCGCTTCGGTTACGGCAAGCGCAAGAACACCAAGCGCGCGCTCGTGACCATCTCGGCCGACAGCAAGCCCATCGAGATCTTCGGAGGCCCGGTCGCGTAAGCGACGGGGATTCCAGAAAGCAGAGAAGAACTCATGGCAATCCGTAAGCACAAGCCGACAACCCCGGGCCGCCGTGGCTCGTCCGTCTCGGACTTCGCCGAGATCACCCGGTCCACCCCGGAGAAGTCGCTGATCCGTCCGCTGCACAGCACGGGCGGCCGCAACGCGCACGGCCGGATCACCACCCGGCACCGCGGTGGCGGCCACAAGCGCGCCTACCGGCTGATCGACTTCCGTCGGCTGGACAAGGACGGCGTGCCCGCCAAGGTCGCGCACATCGAGTACGACCCGAACCGCACCGCGAACATCGCGCTGCTGCACTACAGGGACGGCGAAAAGCGCTACATCATCGCCCCCAAGGGCGTGACACAGGGCACCGTCATCGAGTCGGGGCCGACCGCCGACATCAAGCCCGGCAACAACCTGCCGCTGCGCAACATCCCGACCGGTACCACCATCCACGCGGTGGAGCTGCGTCCCGGCGGCGGCGCCAAACTGGCCCGCTCGGCCGGCGCCAGCATCCAGCTGATGGGTAAGGAAGGCCCCTACGCCACACTGCGTATGCCCTCCGGCGAAATGCGCCGCGTCGACGTGCGCTGCCGCGCCACCGTCGGCGAGGTCGGCAATGCCGAACAGTCGAACATCAACTGGGGTAAGGCCGGCCGTATGCGCTGGAAGGGTCGCCGTCCCACTGTTCGTGGTGTGGTCATGAACCCCGTCGACCACCCGCACGGTGGTGGTGAGGGCAAGACTTCCGGTGGTCGCCACCCGGTCTCGCCGTGGGGTCAGCCGGAAGGCCGCACCCGTAAGCCCAACCGTCCGAGCGACAAGCTCATCGTCCGCCGCCGTCGTACCGGCAAGAAGCGCTAAGGAGGAGGTAAGAAATGCCACGCAGCCTCAAGAAGGGCCCGTTCGTCGACGACCACCTCCTCGCGAAGGTGGACGCGCAGAACGAGAAGGGCACCAAGCAGGTCATCAAGACCTGGTCGCGTCGCTCGACCATCATCCCCGATTTCATCGGCCACACCTTCGCCGTCCACGACGGCCGCAAGCATGTGCCGGTGTTCGTCTCGGAGGCCATGGTCGGCCACAAGCTCGGTGAGTTCGCGCCGACCAGGACGTTCAAGAGCCACGTCAAGGAAGATCGGAAGAGCAAGCGGCGATGACGACGACCGAGACTCAGAACCCGACCGCACGCGCGACCGCCAGGTTCGTCCGCGTGACTCCGATGAAGGCTCGCCGCGTTGTGGACATGGTCCGCGGCAAGCGGGTCGATGAGGCCCTGGCCCTGCTGAAGTTCGCTCCGCAGGCCGCCAGCGAGCCCGTCGCCAAGGTTGTTGCCAGCGCCGCGGCGAACGCCGAGAACAACCTCGGCCTGAACCCGGACACCCTGGTCATCTCGACGGCCTACGTCGACGAGGGCGCGACCATGAAGCGGTTCCAGCCGCGTGCCCAGGGTCGGGCGTTCCGTATCCGCAAGCGCACCAGCCACATCACGATCGAGGTCGAGAGCGTCCCCACCGCAGGTGGCACTCGTGGCCGCCGGAAGGGAGGGGCGAAGTAAATGGGACAGAAGATCAACCCCCACGGCTTCCGTCTCGGTATCACCACCGAATGGAAGTCCCGTTGGTACGCCGATAAGCAGTATGCGGACTACGTCAAGGAAGACGTCGCCATCCGCCGGCTGCTGAGCACCGGTATGGAGCGTGCCGGCATCTCCAAGGTGGAGATCGAACGCACTCGCGACCGGGTTCGCGTCGACATCCACACCGCGCGTCCGGGCATCGTCATCGGCCGCCGCGGCGCCGAGGCCGACCGCATCCGGGCCGAGCTGGAGAAGCTCACCAGCAAGCAGGTGCAGCTGAACATCCTCGAGGTCAAGAACCCCGAAACCGATGCCCAGCTGGTCGCCCAGGGTGTGGCCGAGCAGCTGTCCAACCGTGTGGCGTTCCGTCGCGCCATGCGCAAGGCCATCCAGTCGGCCATGCGTTCGCCGAACGTCAAGGGCATCCGCGTGCAGTGCTCGGGCCGTCTGGGCGGTGCCGAAATGTCGCGCTCGGAGTTCTACCGTGAAGGCCGGGTGCCGCTGCACACGCTGCGTGCCGATATCGATTACGGCCTGTACGAGGCCAAGACCACCTTCGGTCGCATCGGTGTGAAGGTGTGGATCTACAAGGGCGATATCGTGGGTGGCCGCCGTGAGCAGGCCGCCACGAGCGCTCCGGCCGGCGAGCGTCCGCGTCGGGAGCGGCCGAGCCGCCCGCGTCGTTCCGGCTCCTCCGGCACCACCGCGACCAGCACCGAGGCCGGGCGCGCCGCCACCGCGGTGGCCGACGCCCCGGCAGAAAAGCAGGAGGGCTGACCCATGCTGATGCCGCGCAAGGTCAAGCACCGCAAGCAGCATCACCCCAAGCGCACCGGTATCTCCAAGGGCGGCACCTCGGTGGCGTTCGGTGAATACGGTATCCAGGCGCTGGAACCGTCGTATGTCACCAACCGGCAGATCGAGTCGGCGCGTATCGCGATGACCCGCCACATCAAGCGTGGCGGCAAGATCTGGATCAACATCTACCCGGACCGTCCGCTCACCAAGAAGCCCGCCGAGACCCGTATGGGTTCCGGTAAGGGTTCGCCGGAATGGTGGGTCGCGAACGTGAAGCCGGGTCGGGTGATGTTCGAGATGAGTTACCCGAACGAGGAGATCGCTCGCGAGGCGCTGCGCCGCGCGATGCACAAGCTCCCGATGAAGTGCCGGATCGTGACAAGGGAGGAGCAGTTCTGATGGCTACCGGAACACCGGCCGCAGAGCTCCGCGAGCTGACCGAGGAGGAGCTCGTCTCCCGCCTGCGTGAATCGAAGGAAGAGCTGTTCAACCTGCGCTTCCAGATGGCGACGGGTCAGTTGACCAACAACCGCCGGCTGCGTGTGGTGCGTCACGAAATCGCGCGTATCTACACGGTCATGCGTGAGCGTGAGCTCGGTTTGGCCACCGGACCCGCTGACAAGGGAGATGCGGCATGAGCGAGGAGAAGGTGACCGAGGAGCGGGGCCGCCGTAAGGTTCGGATCGGCTACGTGGTCTCGGACAAGATGAACAAGACCATCGTGGTGGAGCTGGAGGATCGGGTGAAGCACCCGCTCTACGGCAAGATCATCCGCACCACCTCGAAGGTGAAGGCGCACGACGAGAACGAGATCGCCGGTGTGGGCGACCGCGTGCAGCTGATGGAGACCCGCCCGCTGTCGGCCACCAAGCGGTGGCGGCTGGTGGAGATCCTGGAGAAGGCCAAGTAGGCCTACTCCACTTCGACTGACAGTCGTATATCGAAGGCCCGCTTCCCGTTTCGTCGGGGGCGGGCCTTCGGCGTATACGGTTGTCGCGGGTTGATTGTCTCGGTAATGGGTGTGCCGGCGGATGGAGAGTATCGCGCACCGTCTGCCGTCGCCCTTGCGTAGGGATGCGGTAACGGCGGCGTACCTGCATGATGTCGGCTACGGCTATCCGGATACCGGATTTCATCCGATCGACGGGGCGCGGCTGCTGCGTTCGCTCGGGTACTCGCCCGTGGGGTGTCATATTGTCGCGTTTCACACCGCGTCCGAGGTCGAGGCAAAGGTGCGCGGGTTCGACAGAAGTATTTTCAAGCCGTTTACGCTGAAAGCGTGTTCCCGCCTTGGACATTGCCGATGATTTCATGTGGTGGGCGGATCTTTCCACCGGTCTACATGGAGAAGCATTCACCGTGGACGAACGCCTATCGGAAATTCTGAGCCGATACGGGGCCGGAAGTGTCGTTCACACCGCTATGAAGCGAGCGGAGCCCTGGTTACGTGGGGCTGTTCAGCGTGGGTCCGAATCGATATAGGGCTCATCGTGGGTGAGCGCCCAATCGATCCGCTTCCGTTGACTGGGGTCCATCCGTAGCTCGGGAATACGGTTGACCGGAACCCACTCGACTTGTGTGCTTTCGTCGCTGGGCGTCGGGGTGCCGCCGATCGGCTCGGCTCGATAGACCACCGTGAACTCCTGCCGAACCTCGTCGTTGCTCGTGTAGTGGATGACGTGGGTGGGGTCGGTGAAGGTTCCGACCAGCCCGGTGACACCAATATCGATGCCGGCCTCTTCCCGGGTCTCGCGGACAGCGGTTCGAGTCAACGATTCACCCGGATCGTGTGCACCACCGGGCATGGACCAATTTCCATTATCGGATCGACATATCAGTAGGACCGTGCCATCACGGTGGATGAAGGCGGCGGCGCTCGGTCGCACACTATTGGCGGTCGGCGCGTTGGGATCTTGGTGGTAGTCGATTCGGCGACCCATGAACTCAGAGTAGTGCCGGGCGACCCGTGGCCCAGACGGCTTCGAATGACTCCGTGTAGTAGCCGAACAGGTGGCCGCCGGGTACCCGCTGTAAATGTTGGACCGGTGACCTCGCTGCATAGGTGCCATAGCTGTGCGTGTTGACGAGCATCGAGTCGTCGAAGCGGTAGATGCTGTTGTACAGCGGAGTGCGATGGGTACGGATATCGACCATGGGGGAAGAAGTTGTTTCCCAAAGGTATTCAAGCGTCGACCGACAGCGCTGAGGCAGCGAGGGTAGGCCCTCTTCGCGAGAACGAGCAATCACCTCGGGTGAATCCGATTCACCCAGAAGGATTCGAATCACGACGCCGGCTGCTGCCTTGGTACGAACGACATCTACGAAGTCGAGTGATTCCACCAGGAAACCGCCTGCGTAGACGAGAACGTCGATACGATTTGTGACCTGTCGCATGAGCGCGCGCCATACATCATGTGGCACTTCGAGGCGAGTCGGCCAGATCTGCACCATTTCGGACAGGGATGCCGCGGAAGCGCGACTGCCGGCCAAAAGTTCAGGCCACAGATAGGTTTCGTCACGACCCAATGCGTGAGCGGCTGCGAGCCGAAGCCTTGGATGAGGGCATCAGCCCTGGGTTATCCACCGTTCCACGGTCTTCACGTTGACTTCCAATCGATCTGCAAGGGCGTACTTCGTGAGGTTTGCGGCAGCCATTGCAGTCCGGAGGCGTTCATTCGGCATGCCTTCATACTGCTCGAAAATGTCCCTATAAGTCCCACATTGGCGATTACGGCGTCCCTATACGTCACGAGATCCTTGATGCGCTCGAGGTAGCAGAACTTCGGTTCCCGCTCGGGCTCGGAAACCTGATCGGCCCGGCGTGGAACTCGACACTCGACCACAACTCCTATCGAGGTCTCCGATGACAGAGATTTCTCCTGGTCTGCCCGCAGCCGACGCGGACACCATGATGCCGTGTGATGGCGAGGCACCGGCCTTGCCGGTCAGAACGCCCATCAAAACCCGGACGTCGGCGACCGCACATCGACTTTGGCGGGAAAGCGAATGCCGTGATCGTGCCACTTTCGAGCATATCGCCACGGCTCTTCGCAATCTCGATACCGACCGTTCGTACCGCCCACAGGACGAGGTGGATGGCGTTATCGCCCGATGGCGCGCCGCCCGTGCCGGAGGTTCACGCATATGACCGCATCTTCCTATCGAGCTGCGGCCGGTCGAGTACTTGCCGTCGCCTACTTGCGAACCGATCTCAGCGGTGACGCTCGGGTGCTGGATGAGCACAGGATGAAGCGGTTGTCTGTCCGGTTCGGATACGAGTTGTGCGACTTCATTCGGGTTGATGCCGCCCAGGTCCATCGGTTGATGCTTCTGGCGGAACGGATCAGGATGTACGGCGCCGAGGCGGTTTTCGTACCGACTGTCGGCCATTTGGATGGGCAGTTGACGCGGGTGGTCGCGCAGGCCGATGTAATAGAACAGAACGGTGAGACCTACGCTCGATGGTCTCCGATCGCGATCATGCTGGGCGACTTGGTCTTCGGTCGCCCGGTCGAGGGTGGCCGGTGGACGTCTTGACGAAGGCATCCGGTTCTTTCGTTTGATCCGAAACCCATTGGAAACCCATTGATCTGCTGACGTATTCGTTTCCTTATGTCGGCTTTGACGTAGCAATCGGGGGTTGTTTCGAACCGGCAGGAGGGTTGGGGTGCGCGAATTGTTCGGACTCGGAATGACCGCATCGGTTTCGGGGCCGTATCGAAGAGATGTGCGGGTCCGAGCATCATGGTGTGGGCGGAAAGGTGTGGTCGCGGCGAGAGTGGAGAGATGACGGAAGGTTTCGCCCGGGCGCGCATGGCGGCGGGAGCATTGTTCGTGCGGTGTGACCGTGTGCTGCTCGTCCACAAAACGTACGGTCACGGCTGGGATGTTCCGGGTGGATATGTCGAGCCCGGTGAGGCGCCGGCTGCCGCCTGTCGGCGTGAGATTCGGGAGGAACTCGGTGTGGATCGCCCGCCTCGGCGTTTGCTGGTGCACGATTGGGCACCGCATCCGAATGAGGGGGACAAGGTTTTGTACCTGTTCGACTGCGGGGAGCTCGGCGATGAACGGGAGATCGTATTGCAGCGGTCGGAACTGGACCGCTGGGAATGGGTTTCGGTGGAACGGCTCGACGGGATGGTGATTCCGCGGCTTGCTCGGCGTATTCGGCAAGGTCATACCGCGTATGTCGAGAACAGTGTTCGCTATCTCGAGCATGGTGAACCCGCACCGTGAGGGGATGGCGAAAAGCGGACGGCCCGTCTCCGGGCTGCGGAGACGGGCCTTTTCGAACCGTGTGGGTTCTGGATTGTGATCGTCCGGTCTATCGGCCGATCACGCCGCCTCCCGCGAAGCTGCCGGTCGAGAGGATTTTCACCAGCTGGAGCACGGTCTGCGAGGAGGATCCCGACGCCGAGCCGGTGCTCGGGACGGGGGTGTCGGTGGCGGAGGCGACGCCGGCGCCGCTCAGCATCAGGGTTGCGGTGGCGACGCAGCCGATTCCGTACACAGCGAACTTCTTCATGGGCGAATCCTTGTTTCATCGCGGAGCGGTCGCCGAGGGCTTCGGCGACTCGTTCCCCGAGTTGGGCCCAAACCCGAGGTGGCGTAAACAGTACTGTTTCAAAAATCGATTTTCGGATTGCCTGTTCCCACTGTTGGCAACTATTGTCACGTGACGTGTGAGCTGCCCGTTCGCCTCGTCATTCGGTTTCGGGGTGTTCGCCCGGTGTATCGGAATCATCGGTTATGGTCGGTGAGCCGGTGGAATTCATCCGGTCGGCCTTCGCTTTTCGCGCTAACGGGGACATGCGCCGAGCGAAAGGTCGGTGAAAGGGCGGCATAACGTACTACCACGGCAGTTCCGCTGCCACTCGATCGGACCGATCCTGATCTATAGAACATCCGTGCAGGAGGGGTAAGACATGCGAACGGATCGGGACAATGGTTACGCAGAGTTCGGCCCGCCGTATTACCGCCTACCGTATTACGGGCTACGGACCGAAGACGAGCGGATCATCGGGGTCGGCGTCGATACTCTCTTCGCCGCGGCGATCGGTGGTGCGCGGTGATATGGCCGGAGCGACCGCCGGCCATCGGGTATCTACGCACCGATATCTCCGGGGTCCATCAGAAATGGGATGAAACGCAGATGCGTGGCCTGGCGAAACGGCTCGGCTTCAACCTCTGCAAGACCATCGCGTTCTCCGCCGCGACCCAGGAGCCGATCGAGAAGCTGCTGGGGGTGATCGAACGCCAACGGGCCGAAGCGGTGTTCGTGCCGCATATCGGTCACCTGGGTGACGACCTGGATCGGGTGGCGGCCCGGACTCAGGTGATCGTGAGCGCGGAGGAGACGTACGGGCCGCCATTACCCCTGGAAGGAGCTTTCTCCGGTGACGAGCCGCCGGAGAGCGGGCCGTGAGGGGGTAGTGCGGTCAGCGCTGGTCGTGGTCTGTCGTATCGATCTCGCGGTGTCGGTCCGGCCGGGGTGCGGCCGGACCGACCCAGTCCTGGTAGGACTCCCATGCCTGGAGTGTGCGAGTGGTCTCGAAGCGCCGGAGCGTGCCGGTGACCGGATCGGTGAATTCGAGGGCCGAGGCCAGCAGTTGGAGCGGGCGGGTGAAATCGTCGATCGGTTTGTCGGTGAGCACCGGATAGAGATCGTCGCCGAGGATCGGGATACCCAACGAGTTCATGTGCAGACGGAGTTGGTGGGTGCGGCCGGTTAGTGGGTGGAGGCGGTAGCGTGCCAGGCCGTCGCGGTGTTGGAGTAGCTCGATCCGGGTGTGCGCGTTGGGTTCGCCCGGGACCTCCTGAGCGGCGTATACGTGCTTTTCCTTGATGATTCGGCTGTGTACGGTGACCGGTAGTTCCAGGCTCGGATCGTGCGGAGCGATGGCCTGGTACTCCTTGCGCACGGTACGGCGATGGAACATGGTCTGGTAGGCGCCGCGTCGTGCCGGGTCGACGACGAACAGGACGAGTCCGGCGGTGGCCCGATCGAGTCGGTGGGCGGGAACCAGATCGGGTAGATCGAGTTCGCGGCGCAGTCGGACGAGGGCGGTCTGCAGGATGTGCCGGCCACGGGGGATGGTGGCCAGGAAATGTGGTTTGTCGGCGACCAGGATGGTCTCGTCCCGGTACACGATCGGGATGTCGAAGGGTACGGGTGTTTCCTCGGGCAGGTCGCGATGAAACCAGATCGCGCCACCCGGCACATAGGGCGCGTCGGGGGCGATAGGGCCGTTCAGGTCGACGATTCCGCCCTCGCGGAGCAGCTCATCGATGCGCTCCGGGGAGACCCGGGGGAGTCGGTGCACCAGATGGTCACGGATGGTGGCCCAGTCACCGTCCTCGGGCAGACGGAGCCGTGCCGGGTCCAGCCCGTGCCGCTTGGGCAGCGGGGGCTGCTGCCTTCTTCTCATCGCAACGACTCTAGGGGCGGTCTCGTGGATCGGCCGACTCCGGGTGCGTCGTCGTGACAAGGGAAACAGCGTCGGGTTGGATGATTTCTTTTCCTTGGGGGTAAGGTAAGCCTACACTCAGAAGCGTGACTGTGTCCGGCGTGGTGCCGCCGTGGGTCTCGGCGAGAAAGGTGCCGGTCGGACGAGGAGAGCGGGAACGGTGGTGAGCGAACCTCCCAGGTCGGTACCGGGCCCGCCACCCGTTCGAGGAGGTGACCGATGACCGTCGTGGACGATATCAGGAGCGTCGGCCGTATTGCCGAGCCCAAGCTGTTACCCCGGGATCGGGAACGGGTGTTGGGTGAGTGGTCCATCGGTGTCGAACCGTGTGATGTGCCCGCCCTGGCCACGGTGATCCGGCATGGTCACGCGGTGCCCGGATCGCGGATTGCCGCGCGGGTCGGGGACGAGGTGCTCACCTACGGCGAGCTGTTCGGGGCGAAAGACCATCGGCGACGGTCCCCGGTCTCGGATATCGGCCCCTGTGGGGACGCGCTGGTAGGGCTTCTCGCCGAATTCGTCGCCGCGGTGCGCGCAGGTGGCGGCCGCTTCGGTGATCGCGGTCTGTTGCTCGGCCTCGACGCGCTGGCGGTGGCGGTGGCGGATCGTCGCTGTGTGGCCGCCGATCGTCGGCCGTGTCGTATTGATCCCGCGTTGCGGCCCGCCGATGTGCGGTTGCTCGCCCTCCCGTGGGGTGAGGCGCAGAATTCGGTGGACCTGATAGCCGCGTGGTCGGCGGGGGCCACGGTGATCGTGCCGACCGAGACGCAGCGACGAGACCCCCTGGCGCTGGCCGGGCTCGTCGAGCGGTATGCGGTGACCCAGGTGGTGGCCGAGGTCGAGACGCCCATTCGTCTCGTGACGGCGGGAAGTGGGCGTCTGCCCACGGTGGCACGCTGGGACCTTGTCGGAATTCGCGGTGGGGCGGAACTTTCCGCGGCTCTGCGGACATTGACGCCGGAGGCGGTGGCCACCTTTGCTTTGCACGTGCCCGCCTACCTCGGTCCGGTTACCCGTGGAGCCGTTGCGGCCACCGGGTGGACCAGGCCGGTGCCCGGTGCGAAGGCACTGATTCTCGATCCCGAGCTGCGGCCGGTGCCGCCGGGGGTGGCCGGACAGATCTATGTGGGTGGGTGTGCTCTGGCCGAGGGTTTCGCCGACGGCGGTGATCGGCATCGGTTCTTGGACGATCCGTTCGAGCCCGGTGGTCGGTTGTTCCGCAGCGGGCACCGGGCGTGGTGGACCTCGGAGGGGCGGCTGATCGTCGAGTCGTGAAGTCGAGGGGTCTGGGGGCGGGCTTCGAACGAGCAAAGATAACTTAGGCTAACCTTTCTTTCCGCTCTGTTGTGTGTGAAGATTGGACCCGATCCGGTTCACCGGGCCCATCCGGTAACGAAAGCACAACTTAGCGAGGACATATGGCGGTGGAAGTCGCTCCGCTGCCCGCGGCGGAAACGGGAAACCGGCCATCGCGGGCAGTGCTGAAACAGCGCAAGCAGGACGAGGCGCGGGCGCGACGCGAGATTCTGGCACCGGTACGCACGGCGATGAATCTGGCCTCGGTCGTTATGGCGTTCGCCTCGATCTGCGCCGTCGTTCCTTTCGTGCTCATTGTCGAGGCGTGTCGAGAGTTGCTCGACGAGCCGATGGATACCGAACGCGTGCGGACCCTGGTGACGGCAGCGGTGCTCGTCTTCCTCGGGCGGGTCGCGCTACAGGCGATCGCAATGGCCTGGTCGCATCTGACCGACGCGCGCTACCAGCTGACGGTGCGTCGGCTGTTGGCCGAGAAACTCACCAAGGTGCCGATGGGCTGGTTCGGCGACCGCACCTCGGGCGAGGTGAAGAAATATCTGCAGGACGATGTCGAATCGCTGCATTTCCTGATCGCCCATGCCCGGCTGGAACTCGTCGGCGCGATCATGGTTCCTCTGGTCACACTCGTGTACCTGTTCACCGTCGACTGGCGGCTCACACTGGTGCTGCTGCTACCGCTGCTCGGCTACGGCATTGCCATGAGCCGCATGATGGATCAGGACAGTCGCGACCGTTTGGCCGTCTACAACCGCTGGGAGCGGCGGGTGCAGGAGACGATCATCGAATTCGCCGACGGGATCCAGGTCGTTCGTGCGTTCGGACAGGCAGGTAAGGCGCATCAGGCCTTCCAGGAGGCGGTCGAAGGCCAGACACGCAGCCTCGAACGGTGGAAGAAACCGCTCATTCGCCTGCAAGCGATCTCCGATGTCGTCGTGAGTCCCGTATTCGTCATGGCGGTGATAGTCGTCGTCGGCGCTGCCGGTGTCGGCGCGCACTGGTGGGAGCCGGTCGATCTGTTGCCCTTCGTCCTCGTCGGTCTGGGGTTGGGGAGTTCCCTGCTAGGCCTGGGCTACAGCGGCCAGACCATCCGTGCGGCCGGCGCGGCGGCACAGCGGCTGTACGACCTACGCCGGACCCCGGAACTACAGCCGGGCACGTCCACCGATGAGCCGGTCGACGAGTCGGTATCGGCCGGCACCGTGCGATTCGAGTCCGTCGGATTCTCCTATCGGGACGGGCACCAGGTGCTCCGGGACATCAACCTGGAACTTCCACCGCGTTCCATCACCGCGCTCGTGGGTCCCAGCGGTTCGGGTAAATCCACCCTGGCCAAGCTATTGCCCAGGTTCTACGACGTCGGCGCCGGACGGATCACCATCGGCGGACGCGATATCCGAGACTTCCCCGGTGACGAGCTCTACCGCACGGTGGGTTTCGTGTTCCAGGATGTGCGGTTGATACGCGGCAGTATCCGAGACAATTTGCTGCTGGCCCGCCCCGACGCGGATACGGCCGCCCTGGAACGGGCGACGCGCGCCGCGCAGATCCATGAACGGATCATGGCCCTGCCCCGCGGCTACGAGTCCGAGATCGGGGTGGACGCGGTGTTGTCCGGCGGTGAGGCGCAACGGTTGTCCATTGCCCGCGCGCTACTGGCCGATACCCCGATCCTGGTCCTGGACGAGGCCACCGCCTTCGCGGACCCGGAATCCGAGTCCGCCGTGCAGGATGCCCTCGCCGCGTTGGTGGCGGAACGAACCGTGCTCGTCATCGCGCACCGGTTGCACACCATCACCGAAGTCGACCAGATCCTGGTGCTGAACAACGGTGAACTGGTGGAGCGGGGAACCCATGCAGCCCTGCGTGCGGCGGGCGGCGTCTATCAGAAACTGTGGGAGACCAATGAGGCCGCGTTGAACGTCGTCTCTCTGGTCGATGCGGAGGAGAATCGTTGATTCGCAAACTGTTCGGACTCGTCCCTCCCGAGTACACGCGCCTGACTCCGCGGTTCTTCGCCGTGATTCTCGCGCAGGCACTGTGCCAGGCAGCGGCCTACGTACTGTTGGTGCCCGTGCTCGAGGCCTTGTTCGAGGACGAGCTCACCGCGGTATGGGGTTGGATCGCGGCCCTGGTGGTCGCCGTTGCCGCGATGGGTGTGTTCACCTATCTACAGACCACCATCGGACTGCGTATCGCCGTCGGTATGCAGGGCGGATTGCAGACACGACTGGGTGATCATCTCAATGAGCTACCCCTGGGATGGTTCGAAACCCGTTCCGCCGCACCGCTTTCGCGGACAGCAGTGGAGAATGTGCGTGAGATCCAGGGCGCGGTGGCCTATCTCGTCCCCAAGGTGTTGACCAGTGTGCTGGTGCCCTTGGGTGTCGCCGTGGGCATGTTGTTCGTCGACTGGCGGATTTCGGCGACGATGTTGATCGCCGCTCTGATGCTGCTGCTGGTGAACCGCCTGGGCGAGCGTTCCTATCTGCGTGCGGATGCCCGTATGCACGAAGCCGCCACCGAGGTCGATGCCCGGGTGGTGGAATTCGCGCAGGTCCAGCCGGTATTACGTTCCTTCGGAGCGGTGGGCTCCGCCAATCGCGCCCTCGACACCGCATTGGAGCGGCAGAAGTCCGCACTGGTCGGTGGGGTGTTCTCCGCGGTGCCCGGTCTGATCGCATTCGCCGTCGTCGTGCAAGCGGTGTTCTTGGTGCTCACCTATATCGCGGTCGGTCGGGCGACCGGTGGGGATATCTCGGTGGTCGCGGCGATTGCCTTGATCGCGGTGGCCTCGCGTTTCGTCGAACCGTTGAACCAGGCCGCCCAGCTCGGGACCGCATTGCGTTCGGCCGGGTCGGCCGTGGATCGGGTCACCGCCCTACTCGCCGAACCGGTGCTGCCCGAAAGCGTTACCGAGGTGCGGCCGGGGCCGCCCGAGGTGGTCTTCGAGGATGTGTCCTTCGAGTACCGGCCCGGTAAGCCAGTGCTGTCGGGGCTGAGTTTCCGGGTGCCGCCCGGGACGACGACCGCGCTGGTCGGGCCGAGCGGTGCCGGTAAGACCACGGTGCTGCGGCTGGCGGCACGTTTCTACGATGTCGGCTCCGGGTCGGTCCGGGTCGGGGGACACGATGTGCGGCAGCAGCCGTCGCGCACCCTGCTCGGTCAGTTGTCGCTGGTTTTCCAGAACGTCTATCTGTTCAACCGTTCGATCGCGGAGAACATTCGGGTGGGCCGGCCCTCGGCGTCCGACGAGGAGGTCCGGCGAGCGGGCGAGGCCGTCGGAGTCGACGAGATCGTGCAGCGGCTGTCCGATGGTTACGACACCGCGGTCGGAGAGGGCGGTGCGACGCTGTCGGGTGGGGAGCGGCAGCGAGTGTCCATTGCGCGGGCATTGCTCAAGGACGCGCCGATCGTTCTGCTCGACGAGGCGACCAGTGCTCTCGACCCGCACAGCGAGGAGGTGGTTGTCCGGGGGGTGCGGGAGCTGACGCGGGACAAGACGGTGATCGTGGTGGCGCATCGATTGGCCACCATTGCGCACGCCGATCAGATTCTCTTCCTCGATGGAGGACGGGTCGTCGAGCAGGGTACGCATGCCGAACTGCTCGAACTCGGCGGCCGTTACGCCGATTTCTGGAACGAACGCTCCCGGGCCGGTGGTTGGCGATTGGAACACGTCCCCGCCTGAATGCGATCGTCGTATCGCGGCAGTGTGCTCGGGTAGCGCGCCGTGGGGACGGTGGCGGATTCGTCGATCCGCCGCCGTCCCGGTACGAGCGGAGATTTCGGTGCCGTCGACAAGAGTGTGCTCGGGACTATTTCCAGTAGGCCTGGTATTTCATGGAGCTCTTGGGCAGACCGTGGATCTGCTTGAAGCTCTTGGCCACCGAGCGGGTGGTCTGCCCGTCGCAGGCGATCCACGCGAAGGCGTCGGGCGGGCAGGTGAGTTCCTGGGCGGCTTCCCGCATCAGTCGGCCGTC
Source organism: Nocardia paucivorans NBRC 100373 (assembly GCF_000308675.1). Lineage (GTDB taxonomy): Bacteria > Actinomycetota > Actinomycetes > Mycobacteriales > Mycobacteriaceae > Nocardia > Nocardia paucivorans. Next base: position 220,403 of record NZ_BAGE01000018.1, read on the forward strand.
ATCGATGCGTTGCAGCCAGGTGACCTCGTGATGGGGTTTGGTGCGCAGGGGAATTTGCCGGTCCGATTCGTACTGCCACTCCAGCCAGAGTCGGGCGGGGGCGTCCCCGATCGTGTCCAGTAGCGAGTTGATCGCCGGAATCGAGGCGGTGTCACCGAAGATGATGTACTCGCTGGGCTTCGTGGTGGGTAGTTGGAAATCCGAGCCGAGTACGGTGACCTCGAGTTCGTCTCCCACTTGTGCCCGCTGGGCCCAGTTCGCCGCGGGGCCGTGGTGAATGGCGAAGTCGATGAAGAAGTGGTCGCGTTCGGGGTCCGGATCGACCAGTGTGTAGCCGCGCTGGTGCAGTTTGGATCCGTCGTCGAGCGGTATCCAGCAGCGAACCCACTGGGTGGGGTGTACGGGGTGATCGGCGAGCAGTCCACCCGCAGCGAAACCCAACCGCAAGAATTTGTCGGTGATGTATTCGCTGGAGGTGACTGTTATTCGGTAGTCGTTGCCGCCCCATGCCTTGACGAGTAGGCCGTTCAATCCCTTACCCATGGCGATAAGGTTAGCCTAACAACACTTGGTTGTCTCGGTCGTCGTGTGGTCGGTGGGTGTTCGGCCGCCGGTCCAGCGCGGTCGACGGCCGAACGCGAATCGCCGGATTATCCGCAGGTCAGGAGAAGTTCACTGGCTATGGCGCATTCCGAGTCCCGGGTCAGTTTCCAGGTGCCGTCGATCTGTCGCCAGGCGACGTTGTAGGTGAAATCGGGATAGCCCGGGGTGGTGACGAGAAGTTGAGCGTCGATGCGGTCGCCGGAGACCACCGGGTTCACCACCTGATACTTCAGTCCGGGGGCGGCGGCGAGGAGGTCGGCGATCTTGTCCATTGTGGGCAAACCGGCTGCGCCCGATTCCAATTCGGCGGCACGTGCCGCCGCCGGCGCGCCGCGGTCGACGGCCACGGCCAACTTGGCGGTCAGTTCTCCGGCCGCGGGTGCCTGGGTGTGCAATGGAGACACGATCGGGGCGGCGGTCGACGGTGCGGCGACCAGCGTGGTTCCGAATGCGGCCGCCGAACATGCGATCACTGCCGCGGTGATCCGGACCGGTAGCGAGCTTTTGATGTCGGTCATGGTGTTTCCCATCCTCTGTATGCCACGGGCGACGCCGAATGCGGTCCCGGGATGCAATATAAGGTAAGGCTATGCAAATATGGGGGTGGAGTTGGTCTCGGCCACCCGTAGCCCCGACCCCGGACGGCTGGAGAGTGAGTAGCGGTGGAAACACTTCTTGTTGTAGGTGCGGGGCCGAAAGCCCTCGCCGTGGCTGTCAAGGCGCATGTGTTGCGGGGACTGGGATTGGCCGCGCCGCGAGTGATAGTGGTCGAGAAGGACGCGGTGGGCGGCAATTGGCTGTCCAGTGGTGGCTGGACCGACGGGCAGCACCGGCTCGGTACCAGCCCGGAAAAGGATCTGGGGTTTCCCTATCGCTCCTCTCTGGCCCGCGGTCGCAACCAGGCGATCAATGAGGCGATGGCGGCTTTCGGTTGGGCGTCCTTCCTGATCGATCAGGGCACCTACGCCGAGTGGGTCGACCGCGGTCGGCCCAATCCGCCCCACCATGTCTGGGCCAAATATCTCCAGTGGGCCGCGCGCAAGATCGACCTGGATCTGGTGTTGGGCACCGTGCGGCAGGTGTCGACCGATGGCGACGGCTGGCTGGTCACCGTGGCCGATGCCGCGGGGGGCACCACCCGAATCGCGGTGGATGGACTGATGATCACCGGCCCCGGTCGCAGCGACAAAGCGATGTCCAGGCACAGCCGTGTTCTGAGTATCGCCCGGTTCTGGGATCTGGCCTGTCGGCGTGAGCTGCCCGTGTCCTCGCGGGTGGCGGTGATCGGTGGGGGTGAGACGGCGGGATCGGCGCTCGACGAACTGCTGCACCATGGAATGCTGTCCATCTCGGTGATCTCGCCTATGGCGACGATCTATACCCGCGGGGAAAGCTATTTCGAGAACTCGCTGTTCAGTGACCCCATCAAATGGGCCGGGCTCACCCTCGACGAGCGTCGTGAAGTGATTCGACGCACCGATCGGGGGGTCTTCTCGGTGCGGGTGCAGGAAAGCCTGTTGGGCGACAGTCGCGTTCATCATCTCCAGGGGCGCGTGGTGCGGGTGGCCGATCATAGAGACGGCGTGGCCCTCACATTGCGCAACGAGATGCGCGGCGATCAGGTTCACACGTTCGATCTGGTGGTCGATGCCACGGGCGGGCAGCCGCTGTGGTTCCTCGACCTGTTCGATCAGGAGGCCGCCGATCTATTGGAACTGGCGGTCGGCGGTCGGTTGACGCAATCGCGGATCGAGACCGCCATCGGCTACGACCTGGCGGTATCCGGAATGGATCAGAAGCTGTTCCTGCCCAATCTGGCCGGTGTGGCGCAGGGGCCGGGCTTTCCGAATCTCAGTTGTCTGGGTGAGCTCTCCGATCGGGTGCTGCATCCGGATCCGATGCCGGTCCGGGCGGGTGTGCGCGGCCTGGAAATCGGGGTTTCCGCATTCGGATAGGGCCCGCCGGAGCACGGGTGCCGGTGACGTGGTGGGGCCGATGGTCCGTGTGGCAGAGATTGTGCACTCGGTTGCAAAGGTGTGGGCCCGGTCTCGTATGGGCCGACGCGGTACGGCGGTCGGGTTCGTCACAGTTCATCCCCGCCCACAGGCTGTAATAGTAAGGTTACCCTATGCTAATCTCTCCGGAGCGGTGCGGTTTGCGCCGGCCGACGAGGTTGGCGCGGACCGACGCGCTGGGATTGGTTGTTTCGGTCCGGCGCGGTGATGTAGGAGATGTGATATGCCGAATGCGCTCGGTTGGCTTCGAAATTTCCACAAACCGACAACGGGAGCGCGTCTGCCATTCATACTCTTTCCGCACGCAGGCTCCGGCGCTTCCGGTTACCGTTCCTTTTCGAAAAGGCTCAGCGCTGATTTCGATGTAGCCGTGGTGCAGTATCCGGGCCGGCAGGATCGTATTGCCGAGCCTCCGGCCACCGAAATGTCCGAACTCGCCGCCGGAGCCTTCGCGGAATTCGCCGAATCCTCGTGGTCGCGAGGAGTCCCGATCACCGTCTTCGGTCACAGTGTGGGGGCCATTGCCGCATTCGAATTCGCGCGGATGGCCGAAGCATCCGGTGTCGAGGTGGGGCTGCTGGTGGCCTCCAGCGCGGTGGCTCCGGCCCTGGTCGTCGATGAACCGCCCAATCCTACCGATGACGACGACCTGCTCGATCGGCTGACCGCGCTGCACGGTACCGATGCCGATGTCCTGGCCAACCGGGAGATCATGCGGTTGGCCCTGCCGGTGTTGAAGGCGGACTACCGGGCGTACGACCGCTACGAGTGCGGCCCCGATGTGCGGGTTCGGGCTCCGATCCGGGTTCTGGGTGGCGCCGACGACGAATTCGTCACGATCCAACAGCTACGCGCTTGGGGTGCCCACAGCGAGCAGGGGGCCACCGTAACCCTCTTCGAGGGCGGGCATTTCTATCTGAACAACCATATCGACGATGTCGCCGAATTGCTCTCCGCCGCAGCGATTTTTGCGAATTAGCGCGGCCGTCGAGCGTTTTATCTCCCCGTTAGGTGCACCATGGCAGAGAAACATTCGGGAAACGACGACCCGATCGTTATCGTCGGAATGGCGGTGGAGGCGCCGGGCGGAATAGAAACCCCTGCCGAATTCTGGTCCGCACTCGCGGAATCTCGGGAATTGATCGGGCCGTTTCCGCGAGATCGTGATTGGCCGTTGGACCAATTGTTCACCCTCCATCACAATGCCGGTTGGTCGCCGGTTCGCGATGCGGGTGGGTTTCTCGGCACGGCAGCGTATTTCGACCCCGGATTCTTCGGTATCAGCCCGCGCGAGGCCGTGGCCATGGATCCGCAACAGCGGGTCGCGATGCGATCGGCCTGGCGGGCCGTAGAGGACGCCGGACTCAATCCCGCCGCACTCGACGGCGACGGTGCCGGATGCTGGATGGGCGTCTCGGTACTGGAATACGGACCGCTGATGGCGCAGGTCAGTGAATACAGCGGATATCGGATGACCGGTTCGGCACTGAGTGCCGTGGCCGGACGTGTCTCGCATGCGCTGGGCCTGCGAGGGCCATCGATCAGTGTGGACACCTCATGCGCCTCCTCGTTGACGGCGGTGCATCAGGCCGCGGCGGCGATTCGAGCGGACGAATGCGAATGGGCGGTGGCCGGCGGTGTCTGCGTCATGGGCACACCGGGGATGTTCGTCGAGTTCTCCAAGAACAACGCGCTGTCCACCGACGGCCACTGCCGTCCCTATTCCGCCGACAGCACCGGAACACTGTGGGGTGAAGGTGCCGGTGTGGTCGTGCTCGAACGTGAATCCCGGGCCCGCCGGTTGGGCCACCGGATCCACGCGCGGTTGCTCGGGTCCCGGGTGAACCACAACGGCAAGGGCGCGCCATTGGCCGTGCCCAGCGCCGCGGCCCAGCAGCGACTGCTCGAGGAAACCTTGGCCGTCGCCGGGGTATCCGCCGACTCGGTGGGGGTGATCGAAGGGCACGGAACGGGCACGGCGGTGGGGGATCCGTTGGAGCTCGCCGCGCTGATCGCGGTGTACGGCGCACCGGATCGTGCCGACGGCGGCGCGGTACTGGGCTCGGTGAAATCCAATACCGGGCACACTCAGGCCGCCGCGGGTGTTCTCGGCCTGATCAAGGTGGTGCTGTGCGGCACCCACGGATACACGGTGCCCAGCCTCTGGGCGGACAACCCGACGACAGCTGTCGACTGGTCGGCGACAAGTCTGCGCCTGTCCACGAAATACGCCCCGTGGGAGCCGGTGAACGGGGTTCGGCGCGGCGTCGTCTCGGCGTTCGGCATCGCGGGCACGAATGTACACGCGATTGTCGAGATCCCCGCCGATCAGGAGGAATTCGATGTCTGACCACCGCTTGCCCGACGGCTCCGTTCCCGTTTTGCTGTCTTCCGACAGCGCGGAGGGCCTGCGGGCCGAGGCCAGGGCGATCCTCACATATCTGCGGGAGCACCCGGACACCACCCCGCAGGACCTGTCGCGCACACTGTTTCGCACCCGGATCGCGCGTCCGCACCGGGCACTGATCATGGCCGAGGACCACGAACTGTCGGCGGCTCTGCGGTCGATCGCCGACGGCGAGGAACATCCGGATGTGGTGCGTTCCCGGCGTCCGGCGAGCGCACGCACGATCGGATTCGTATTTCCCGGTCAGGGCAGCCAGCAGGCGGGAATGGGCGCCGTGTACTACCGCCACTCGCCCGAATACCGTTCGGTGGTCGACGAATACGCCGCATTGCACGAGGAGCGTTACGGCAATCGCGGCCCGGTGCACTATCTGCTCGGCGATCGGGAAGGTCACGAGCCGACGCTGCTCGACCTGCACCCCGCACGTATGTTCCACATGTTGGGTTTGGCCGCCATGTGGCAGGCCGTCGGTGTCCGTCCGGCGGCGACGATCGGACACAGTCAAGGTGAACTGGCGGCCTGTGTCACCGCGGGAATGGCCATCGCGCGGGATGCGGCGACCATCGCGGCCCGACGCGCGGAATTGTTGGAGCGGTTCACCTCCCGTGGTTATGCGGTCGCGGTGCTGGGCACCGACCGTGAGGAAGGGGAGGCCCTGCTGGCCCGTCACTCGGGCTGGGCCGAGGTGGCGGTGATCAATTCGCCGCGCCTGCTGGCCGTCTCCGGCGAGGCGGAGACGATCGATGATCTGGTGGTCGCCGCCGCGGAACAGGGGCGTTTCGCCAAGCGGATCCGTATGTCCTATCCGGCTCACACCTCCGCCATCGTGGAGATACGAGCCGAGCTGGAAAAAATTCTCGAGGTCGAGCTGACGACGGACCGTCTCACCGCCGGAGTGCTGCCCTGTTTCGGTGCCACCCTCGGGGCACGGGTACCGGCCGACTGCCCCCACAGCCGGTACTGGTACTGGAATCTGCGCAACCGGGTTCGTTTCGACCGGGCTGTCATGGCCGCCGCGGAGACGGTGGACACGTTCATCGAGATCTCCGAGCACCCGACCCTGCAATTGGCGATACAGCAGACCCTTGCCGAAACGGAGTCCGGCGTCGGGGGATTCCACATTGCGGGCACGGCGCGGCGTGAAGCGGCGAATCTGTCGGAATTCACCCGCGCCGTCGCCGAACTCGCGGTGTTGGACCTGAATTTTTCCTGGGACGCTCTTCGAACGCCCGATACGGACGGTCCGCCCGCCTCGATATTGCGGGATTTCCCACCCACTGTGATGAATTCGCGTCGATTGTGGGCCGGCTACCCCCTCGGGCACGAGCAGAGCGGACCCGCTCGCGATACACGTGACGAACCGGCCCCGACGGTCGCCGGCGCGGTGGAGCCCGTTCTGCTCGCCGAACAGTGGTCGCCGTTGGCGGGACGCACCCTTGCCGAACCACGCACCGTGCTGCCGATCGGCGATATCGATGCCGACCTGGACGCGGCATTGCGGACACGGGCGCGCCGTTACGGTGCCATGGTGCTCGAGGATTCACCGGAGGCAGTGGCGCAGGCCGATACCTTCGTCGTGCTGTTGCCCACGACACCGAGTGCGGACGATACCGAGGCGGTCACCGAATTCGCCGAATTCGCCGAGACGGTGCGCAGGCTTCCGACCGGTCCGGCAGGCCGCGCCGAGTGTTGGTTGGTGACCACCGGCGCCGAGGCCGTGCTGCCGACAGATCTGCCGGCGCTGGGACACGCGGGGGCGAGTGCGGTGTTTCGCTCGGTCGCGCTCGACCATTTCGGTGTCGCGTTCCGTCATCTGGACCTGCCCGCCGAGGCGGGCGAGTGGGAGCCGCAGCGGGTGGCCGATCTCGTTCTCGAGGCCGTGCACGTGGCCGCGGCGGAACCGGAGTTGGCAGTGCGTGAGGGGAAATGGCATGCCAAGCGTCTCGCTCCCCGAATGCCGGCGACGCCTCGACCCCACCGGGACGAGGTGGTGATTCTCGGGGGCACCGGGCAGGTCGGCCTGCATTTCTGTGAATACTTCGTTCGCGCGGGGGCGCGGCGGGTCACCCTCGTGAACCGGACGGGCCGGACGGCGCGGGTCGCCGATCGGTTGGATGCCATTCGGGCCCTGGGCGATACGGATATCGAGATCCTCGCCTGCGATATCACCGATGACGCGGCGGTCGGCGCCCTGGCCGCCCGCTATGGCCCGGACGGCCCGGACGGCCCGGACGGCCCGGACGGCGTGGACATCGTGGTGCACGCCGCGGTCGACTATGTGTGGTCGGAACTGAACCCGCAGGCCGCCCGGGATGCGGCGGCATCGAAGGTGCTCGGTATCGCCGCGGTGATGCGCGAGCTGCCACTGGCCCCGGACGCGGTGATCATGCTGTGCTCGTCGTTCGCGGCGACGCTGGGGGGACGCGGACAGGAGTTGTACGCGGGGGCGAACCGCATGATCGACGCCTTGGCGGTGCGCCTGCGGGCCGCCGGCCATGATTGTGTCGCCGTGCAGTGGGGGCTGTGGGAGCTGCCGGACGATGCGGATCCGGCGGCGCACGCGCGTATCACCGGCGCCGGTCTGTTACCGCTGCCACCGGCGGCGGCGATCTCCACCGCCCTCGCCGGTGGACGGGAAAACCACCTGGTGCTCTCGTGCGATTGGCCGCGGTTGCGGGAGACGGTGACCGCGGTCGGGTTGGGCACCGTTTTCGCGCCGGCACTGGACCGTCCGGAGGCGGCGGCGCCCGCCGGGACACCCGAGCCCACCCGCGCCGCGACCGGCGCGGATACCGGTGCCGATCTCGCGCAGATCCTACGGCGCGAGATCGACCGCGTGATGCTCACCGATGACGCCACCGAGTTCGACGGCTCGGTGCCCTTGGTGGCGCTCGGTTTCGATTCGCTGCTGGCGCTCGAGCTCCGGACCCGGGTCAAGGCCGAGCTGGACCGTGAGGTGCCGGTGGCCGAGATCTTGAGCGGCGCTTCGCTCGACGACGTCGTGCGGCTCATGACGAACCACCAAGCCTGAGGAGGCCGCACCATGCCCGAACATACGCAGGCTCCCCCGCCCGATATCGAGGATGTACTCGCCCTCAGCCCATTACAGGAGGGCTTTTTCACCCTGGCGCGGCTCGCGGGCAGCGGCGATCTGTACTCCCTGCAATTCGTGTTGGAGGTGACCGGGCCGGTCGACGCGCCGCGACTGCGCCGCAGCGCGGAGGCGATCCTGGTCCGGCACGCGAACCTGCGGGCCAGTTTCTGGGATCGGGACCTGCCCAAACCGGTGCAGATCGTCCCCACGTTCGCGCAGCTGCCGTGGACGCAGCGCTCGGCCGAGTTCGACGAACTCGACGGCATCGTCACCGCCGAGGCCCGCGCCTCGTTCGACCTGGAACGGGGACCGTTGCTGCGGATCGCCTTGGTCGGACTGCCCGATGCGACGCACCGGCTCATCGTCACCGCGCACCACATCGTCCTGGACGGGTGGTCGCTCGGGGTGTTCTTCCACGAACTGTTCGCCCTCTACGACGCGGACGCGGCCATCGATGTCCTGCCGAGCCCGCGACCGTACCGGGATTACATCGGCTGGTTGGGCGCCCGGGACACCGACGCCGATCTGCGGCAATGGACGCGTTACCTCGAGGGCGTCGAACCGCTCGTGGTCGCCGAATCGTCCGATGAGACGGTGAACACGGTGGTTCCGCAAGTTTTCAACCATGCCGTGGGACGAGAGGACACCGCTCGCCTCATCGCCTGGGCCCGCGGGCACGGATTGACGATGAACACCGTGGTCCAGTATGCCTGGGCGCTGTTGCTCGGCCGGATCACCGACCGGCGCGATATCGTATTCGGCACCACGGTTTCGGGTCGACCGGACGAGCTGTCCGGTGTGGAGACCATGATGGGGTTGTTCATCAACACCGTTCCCGTCCGGATCGATCTCGACACCGTCTCCGCGGGGATCGACGGTCTGTTGCGTTGGCAGCGGGAATGCGCCGCCATGCGTGAGGTGGGATACGCGAGTCTGTCGGCGATCCAACGCGCCGCGGGCACCGGAGCATTGTTCGACACCCTGTCGGTGTTCGAGAACGCGCCGATGAACGATGTTCTGCGTCCCACGACCGCCGCCGACGGAACCGGTTTCCGACCCGTTTTCTCCCAGAGCCTCACCCATTACCCGCTCGCCGTCACCTCCTTCCTGTTCGAGGGGGATCTGATCGTGACGATCGAGGCGGTGCAGTCGGCACTGGGCGAACTGTCCGGAGCGGATATCGGGACACGGTTGGTCGATATCCTGCGGCAGCTGCCCGATTCGGATGGTCGGTCGAGCGATGACCTGAACATCCTGTTACCCGGAGAACATCCGGTCCCTCCGGAACCCACCCCCGACGATGCACGCGGTGTCACGGTGCCCGAACTGCTCGCCGCGCAGGTCGCCGCGACGCCCGATGCCGTCGCGCTCACCACCGAGAACGAGCGCTACACCTATCGGGAATTCGCCGACGAGGTGCAACGGCTGGCCGCGGTGTTCGCGGCGCACGGTATCGGACCCGAAGACGTTGTCGCACTGGCCCTACCCCGTTCGGCTCGGTCGATCGTGGCATTGTTCGCTGTGCTGTGGGCGGGTGCCGCCTATGTTCCGATCGATCCCGCGATGCCCGTCGCGCGGATCGAGTCGATCGTTCGCCGAGCCCGCCCTCGGTTGCTGGTGGCCGAGACCGCGCACACCCCCGGACTCGACGACCTCGCCGATCCACCGCCCCGGCTCGCGCTGAACGAGGTGAGTGGGAACGGGTCGCTCGCCGAGCCCGTACCCGTCGCGCCGGACGGGTGCGCGTACCTGATCTTCACCTCCGGATCCACCGGTGAACCCAAGGGTGTCATGGGCACCCACACCGCGCTGACCGGCTATTTCGCCGACCATCGAGAGCGGGTGTATCGGCCCGCGGTGGCCCGGTTGGGTCGCCGGCTGCGGATCGCTCACGCATGGTCGCTGGGTTTCGATGCCTCCTGGCAGCCCATGGTCGGTCTGCTCGACGGACATACGATCCACCTCTTCGACGAAGAGGAGATGCGTGACGCGCATCGATTGGTGGACGGCATCGTTCGGCACGGCCTGGACATGATCGACACCACACCCTCGATGTTCACCCAGCTCGCCGCCGCGGGGCTGGTCGATGAACAGGGGTCGCCGTTGGCCGTGCTGGCGCTCGGTGGTGAGGCCATCGGTCCGGCGCTGTGGCGGCGGCTGTGTGCCCTGCCCACCACCGCCGTGCACAACTGTTATGGGCCCACCGAAACCACTGTCGAGGCGGTGGTGGCGAGCGTGTCGGATGCCGACGCCGAACCCGCGATCGGATTCCCGGTCACCGGTATGACCGGATATGTCCTGGATTCGCGGCTGCGTCAGGTCCCGGCGGGCGTGGTGGGTGAACTGTATCTGTCGGGTACGCAGGTGGCCCGCGGTTATGTGGGACGGCCGGGGCTGACCGCCGAGCGGTTCGTCGCCGATCCGTTCCGCCCGGGTGAGCGGATGTATCGGACCGGTGATCTGGTGCGGTATCGGGCCACGGGAGAGCTGAGCTATCTGGGGCGTGCCGACGATCAGGTGAAGATTCGTGGCTATCGCATCGAGATCGGGGAGATCGAGGCCGCCCTGTCGGCGCTGCCCGGGGTGCAGGCCGCCGCGGTGACCGTGGTGGGTCGACGCAGTGGTTCGAGTCTGATCGGGTTCGTGACCGGGACCGAACTGTCCTCGACGCAGCTGCGTTCGGCAGTCGCGCAACGGCTGCCCGGTTATATGGTTCCCCAGCGGGTGCTGGTGGTGGACCGACTTCCCGTGACGCCCAACGGAAAACTCGATACCCGTGCCCTCGGTGAGCTGGCCCGGGCCGAGCTGAACAGCGCCCCCGCGGATATGGCGCCCGCACGCACACCCACCGAGCAACGCATCTGTGCGGTCCTGGCACAGCTGTCCGGGGGAGCGGTGCCGAGTGTGGACGACAATCCGGTCGAGCTCGGACTGGACAGTATCGTGGCCATCTCCCTGGTGAACGCATTGCGCCGCGAAGGGATTTCGATCGGCCCCCGGACCGTTCTCGGTTCGGCATCGATTCGGGAAATGGCCGCGCGGATCGATGCGGGGGTCGATACCGTCGGCGCGGACCTGCCGCCGGAGGTGCCCGGTCCGATCGGGGCGGTGCCCATCGTGTCGTGGATGCACGAATACGGCGGATATCGCCGATTGTCGCTGAGCACGCTGTTGCGTTTGCCCGACGATATCGACGAGCCGGGTTTGACCGCGGTGTTGCAGGCCCTGCTCGACGGTCACGCCGTGCTTCGATCCCGATTCACCGGTGACGCCGAGAGATACGAATTCTGCACTCGCGAGCCGGGCAGTGTACGCGCGGTCGATATCCTCTCGCGGGTCGATGTCGACACGGATTTCGCCGCGACCCTCGCCGAATGGGGACATACCGTCGTCGAGCAGATCGATCCGGCGACCGGGCAGATGATTCGTGCCGTCTGGTTCGTGCGCTCCGATGCGCCCGATGTGCTGCTGTTGACGGTGCATCACCTGGCCGTGGATCCGGTGTCCTGGCACATCATTTCCGCCGATCTCGCCGCGGGGTGGGCGCAGTACATTGTGGGTGAACCGGTCTGTCCGCCCCGGGAACACACCCCCTACCGCACCTGGGCCCGACTGCTGCGCGAACGCGCCGACAGCACCGCGGTCACCGCGCAGCGGGAGTACTGGGCAGCGCAGGTGGCGGCGCCGGATCCGGCTCTGGGCACACGCAAACCGGATCCCCGCACCGACACCTGGGCCTCGTATCGGGTATGCCCGGTGCCGTTCACCGCGGATACCACCGAGGCAATCCTGGACGGGTTCGGCAACTCGGCCGGTGTTCGGGAGTTCCTGCTCGCCACCTTGACCGTGACCCTGGCCAGTTGGCGAGCCGAGCGAGGACAGGACGGCTCTGCCGGTGCCCTCATCGCCCTGGAGGGGCACGGTCGACAGGACGAGGCCCTCGGCGGCGATATCGATACCGCGCACACCGTCGGATGGTTCACCAGTATCGCGCCGGTCCGGTTGGGAGGCGGTGACGCAGCGGTCGATATCGCCGCCATCGAGGCCGATCCCACGCGGGCCCGTGATCTGCTTGTCGGGATCACCGAGCATTTGGCGAACATGCCCAATGCCGGGCTCGACTACGGTGTGCTGCGCTACCTTTCGGCCGATCCCGCCCTGGCGGGTGCGGACCCACAGGTGTTGTTCGACTATCTGGGTCGTTTCGACATGGCCGGCGCCGGAGATCCGTGGGCGCCGATACCCGACCTCGCTCTGCACGAAGCGCTACCCGCCGTCGCGGAGCCGGATTTCCCGGTGCGCTACGCGCTGGATGTCGTCAGCGCCGTGCGGGCCGCGGGGGGACGCCCCCAGCTGGTGACGATGCTGAGGTGGAGTTCGGCCGTATTCACCGACGCCGATATCGAGCGACTGGCCGAGCTCTGGCGCGCGGCCGCGCAGGTGCTGGAGCACGCGCTGCTGTCCGGCACCGCAACCATCCGTTGATCATTCGCGCCGCCCGGCACCCTATTCGAAGGAAACACCATGTCAGACGAAACTCTTCAGCGGAGAAAGCAGCTACTGCGGCAGCGCATGCGTGAGCAGAGGCTGTTGGCGGCCGATTCCGAACCCACGATCACCCGCCGCCCCGACGAGCCGACCCCGCTCTCGCCGGGGCAGCAGCGGATGTGGTTTCTGCAGAACCGGTATCCCGACGACACCACACTCAATGTGTGCGTGGCCTACCGGCTGGACGGTGAGCTGGATCCGGCCCGATTGCATTCTGCCCTCGACACGATCGTGGTGCGGCACGAGGTCCTGCGCAGCGGTTACCGGGTGGGTGCCGACGGGCTCCCGGTGCAGGTTCCGCGGACCGGTGTCGGGGTGCTCTGGCAGGAACACGATCTGAGCCAACGTTCGGCGGAGGGCCGGGAGCGGGGTGTGGAGGTGCTCGCCCGGCGGGAATTCGCGCGTCCGTTCGACCTGGAACACGATCTGCCGCTGCGGGTCACCCTGGTGCGGCTCGATGCCGCCGCATACGTGCTGATCCTCGTGGCCCACCACATCGCCTGGGACGACGACTCCTGGTCGGTGTTCTTCACCGAACTCAATGCCGCCTACCGCGGCGGGGAACTGCCCGCCCTGCGCGCCCAGTATGCGGATGTGGCCACGGTGGGACGACCCACCGACGAGGCAGATGCCGCGTTCTGGCGCGAACAGTTGAAACCGCTGCCCGACCGGATCGAGCTTCCCGGCCCGCCGGGCGCCCGCGAGTCCTCGCGTGTGGCCGACAAGGTGTTGCGCCCATTGGACGCGCAGCTCGTCGAGGGGGTCGCCGCGCTCGGCCGAGAGCTCGGCGCCACCCCTTTCACCGTGCTGTTGGCCGCGTTCGAAGCGGTGCTCTCCCGCTATACCGCGGCATCGGATTTCCTGGTCGCCGTGCCGGTGACCGACCGGCGTGGCTCCCACGCCCCGTCGTTGATCGGATACTTCGGCAATACCGTGCTCATCCGGGCACGTACCGAACCGACGTGGACATTTGCCGATCTGGTGACGGCGACCCGGGACACCTGCACCGCCGCATTCGCCCACCAAGGGTTGGGTGTCGAACAAGTGGTCCGTGAGGTGTCGGCGGGTCGGGCGTCGGGCGGTGACGGTCTGGCGCAACTGGTGCAGTTGAGTTTCGGTACGCGAGGCAGCGCCAATGGGTTCGACCTGCCCGGGGTCCGGGCGCGGGAACTGGACCTGAGCAGTCAGGTCGCGCAGGAACCCTTGGGAATGATGGTCGTTCTGGACGAGGATCGCCCCCGGTTGGAACTCACCTATCAGGTCGACCAACTGGGTCGAGAACTGGTCACGCAATTACTGGATCACTATCTCGAATTCGTCGGCGAGGCGCTCCGTGATCCCCGTCGAGCACTGCACGCCATGGATATGCTCGGTGCCGAAGGCCGCGCCGGGATTCTCGAGATCTCCCACGGACCGATCGTCGATATCGAACCCACCACGCTGGTGGATCTGTTGGAGCGGCAGGCCGCGACCACACCCGACGATATCGCGGTGATCGGGGACCACGAGGAACTGACCTACCGTGCGTTGCACGCGCGCGCGAATCGTTTGGCGCATTGGTTGATCGGCCGCGGTATCGGCCCGGAAGACCTTGTCGCTCTGCGGATCGCCACCTCGGTGGAATTCATCGTCGCCGCTCTCGCCGTGATGAAATCCGGTGCGGCGTATCTGCCGATCGACCCCGGTTATCCCGCCGACCGCATCGAGTACCTGTTGTCGGATGCCCGGCCGCGGCTCGTCCTCGCCGCCGAGGACATCGCTGTCGCGGAGGAGGCGGCGGCCGCACTGGTCGAGACGAATCCCACCGACACACAACGGATCGCCCCGCTGTATCCGAGCAATATCGCCTACGTCATCTACACTTCGGGCTCCACCGGCAAACCCAAAGGTGTTCCGGTCCCGCACGAGGCCATTGCCGACCACATGGTGAACTTCGCCGCCGAGTGGATGGCCATCACCGACACCGGCGACCGGGTAGCGCACCGCGTTCTGCAGACCACCTCGGTGAGTTTCGATGCCTCCCTGGGCGACACCTTCCTTCCGTTGGTCGGCGGTGCCTGCGTGGTGGTTCCGAAACCGAACGCCTACCGCGATATCCCGTATATCGCGGATCTGATCACTCGGCACGAGATCACGATCCTGCACATGGTTCCGTCGATCCTGGCCACCTTCCTGCGTCTGCCGGAGGCCGCCGACTGGCGTGCGCTGCGGCACGTCCCGGTCGGCGGGGAGGCGCTGCCCGGTGAGGTGGCCGACCGGTTCGCCACCCAGTTCGACGCGGAACTGCGCAACCACTACGGGCCCACCGAAGCGGTGGTGTGCTCCACGTCCATGCCCGTCGAGGGGCCGCAGGGTACGCGAATCGTTCCCATCGGGTACCCGAACCGGAATGTGTACCTGTACCTGCTCGACGATGCGTTGCGTCTGGTCCCTCCGGGGGTGGTGGGAGAGATCTACATCGGCGGGCGGCAGTTGGCCCGGGGCTATCTGGACCGCCCCGGGGCCACCGCGGAACGATTCGTCGCCGACCCCTTCCTGCCCGGCGAGCGGTTGTACCGGACCGGTGATATCGCGCGCCGTACGGCCGACGGAGAGATCGAGTTCATCGGTCGCGCCGACGAACAGGTGAAGGTGCGCGGTTTCCGTATCGAACTCGGCGAGGTGGAGGCGGCCATCGCCGATCACCCCGGTGTGGCCGGCTGCGTGGCGGTGGTGACCGAACACGAAACCCTCGGACCGGTTCTCGCCGCCTATCTGGTGCCCCGCGACGATGTCACACTGGACCTGCAGCAGGTCCGCGCATTCGTCGCCAGGGTGTTGCCCGAGCACATGGTGCCGGCGGCCTTCGCCGTCATCGATGAGATCCCGTTGTCCGCGCACGGCAAACTCGATCGCCGAGCGCTTCCGGCTCCCGTCGTCACCACCACCCACGGTTACCGGGAACCCGAGACCCCCACCGAGATCCGGGTGGCGCGGATCTATCAGGAGCTGTTCGACGCCGAACGGGTCGGGGCCGACGATTCCTTCTTCGAACTCGGCGGTCATTCACTGCTCGCGGCTCGGTTGGTCACCATGATCCGGGCTACGTTCGGCATGGATATCGACGTTCGGGTGCCGTTCGAGACCCCGACCGTCGCCGGGCTGGCCGCCCACCTGGTCGCGGTGTACGCCGAACAGGTCGGCGGCAACCTCGATGAGGCCGTACCGGATGAACTCGCCGGCGCGGCGATGACTTCGCTGCCGACCAAACGAGAACGCCCGGAGCGGCTGCCGCTGTCGTACGCACAGCGGGCGCTGTGGCTGCGGCGCAAACTCGAGGGCGCCTTCGCATGGGAGAACTTCCGACTCGCACTGCGTTTCGACGGCCCGCTCGACATCGCGGCCCTGAACGCGGCCGTCGGCGACGTGCTGGACCGTCATTCGGCGCTGCGCACGGTGTTCCCCGAGGAGTCCGGTGTCGCCTACCAGCAGATACTCCCGTCCGAGACGGTCGAGTTGCCGCGCACCGTGCTGCGGGCCGATGGTTCCCGATCACCGCAACAATTGCTGACGGAAGCGCTCGAGGCGGAGGCCGCACACGTTTTCGATCTCGCCACCGGGCCGCTGTATCGGCTGCGGCTGTTCGAGCTCGACGAGCATACGCATGTGCTGTCGGTGCTCATGCACCATCTGGTGACCGATCGCGAGTCGTGCCGGGTTTTCGTCGAGGATCTCTCGGTCGCCTACCGGGCCCGCCTGCGTGGCGCGCGTCCCACCTGGCCGGAACTGCCGCTGGAGTTCGCCGATTTCGCCATATGGCAGCGGGAGACCTTCGATCACGTTCCCGGTCGCGAACAGCTCGGTGAGTACGGACAACGACAACTCGACTACTGGTGTGCCGCCCTGGACGGGTTGCCGGTCGAGATCGCGGTCGCCCACGACCGTCCCCGACCGGCCCACCTCGGCTATGCCGGCACGACCGCCTCGCGCACCCTCCCCGCCACCACCTGGCGGGCGTTGCGCGCACTGGCGGAATCGTCCGGGGCAACCGAGTTCATGCTCTGCCAGGCCGCTGCCGCCGTACTGGTGCACACCCTCGGCGGGGGTGACGATGTGCCCATCGGCGCGACCGTGGCCAACCGGCCGGGTGGTGACACTCGTAATCTGGTCGGCCTGTTCGCGGATATGGCGGTACTGCGTACCGATCTGTCCGGTGCCCCGACCGTCCGAGAGGTGCTGGGTCGGGTACGCGAGTCCGCTCTGGGGACGCTCGTCCATCAGGATGTGCCGTTCGAGCGAATCGTGGAAACGCTCAACCCACCGCGAGTATTGGGACGTAACCCGCTGTTCCAGATCCTGATGCAGTTCGGGCAGCAGACCCAGGTCTCGTCGTTCGGCGACGGCGATGTGACGGTCACGGTCGAGGCGCCGCAGTTCGATGTCGCGTTCATGGATTTCCACCTCGATTTCCTGGAGACCGCGACGGGTGAGCTGACGGTGCGGGTGATCACCAACTCGCAACTGTACGATCCGTCGACCGGCGAAGTGTTCGCCGATGTACTGGCCGCCATCCTGCATGCCTTCGCCGAGCACCCCGACCGGTCCATCACCACCCTCGGGGCAGCGCCGGCCGATTGGGATTCCGCACGAACCGTGGTGCGTCGCACCGAGGACACCGGGACTTCGCCGGAGGTGGAGGACGGGCCGCCGCGCACCGAGACCGAGAAGGCGTTGGTGGCGCTGCTCGAGGAATTGCTGGAGATCACCGATGTGGGACGGACCGACGGTTTCTTCGCCCTCGGCGGTGACAGCGTCATGGCCATTCAATGGGCGGCGCGCGCCGGTGAGCGCGGGCTGGCGCTGACCCCGCAGATGGTCTTCGAACACCTCACCATCGCCGAACTGGCCGCGGCGGTGGATACCGCCGGATCCGCGCCGAGCACGGAACCGGCCGTAGACGAACACCGACACGCGCCCATGTCGACATCGGGGCTGTCGGAGGACGCCTTGGCCATGCTGCGCCGGTCGTGGGCGGCGCAGCGATGACCGGGAACGGTGGGTACGAGCCGCAGACGAACAAGGAGTGGTCGATGCAGTCGGCACAGCGGCCCGGCGCCGAGTCGGAGCCAATCGGCAAGGAGGAAATCCGTGCCGCGGTGGCGCGCCAACTGGGTCTTGCCCCCACGGATATCTCCGATACGGACGACCTCATCCAGTTGGGCCTGGATTCCATCCGGACGATGAAACTGGCCGGTGGATGGCGCAAGAAGGGGTTCGACGTCAACTTCGCCCAGCTCGCCGCCACGCCCACGGTCGCCGCCTGGTTCGAGGCGCTCGCCGGTTCCGTCGCGGCGGAACCGGAACCCGAGCGGTCCCGCCCCGGTTCGGATCGGGAGGCAGTCACGGCAGACGGCGCCGTCGAGACCACGGACGCGGAGCCGGACGACGAATACGCGCCGTTTCCCCTGGCGACCATGCAACACGCCTACTGGATCGGCCGCTCCGACGAGCAGGAACTCGGTGGCGTCGCCGCACACCTGTACGTGGAGTTCGACGGTGGGCGGATCGATCCGTTGCGGTTGGAACAGGCCGTGGACCGGCTCGTGGCGGCGCATCCCATGCTGCGCACCAGGTTTCTCCCCGACGGTACCCAGCAGACCCTCCCCGCTCCGGGCCGCCCGGTATTCCGGGTTGTCGACCTGCGCGACCATTCGGATGCCGACGCCGAAGCCGAGCTGACTCGTCTGCGTGACGAGAAGACCCATCAGCGGCTCGCCGTGGAGGACGGACAGGTCATCGACATCACGCTCACCCTGCGTGACGCCGAGCGCACTCGACTGCACGTCGATGTGGACATGCTCGCCGGTGACGCCATGAGCTACCGCGTGCTCATCTCCGACCTTGCCGCTCTGTATCACGGCGCCGTTCTGCCCGAGCCCGGTTACAGCTATCGCCGCTATCGGCTCGAACACACCGTCGATCCGCGGGCACACGCGCGCGACCGACAGTGGTGGCAACAACGGCTGCCCGAACTACCGGGAGCCCCCGAACTGCCGACCGTGTCCGTGGGGGAACGCGGTGCCGCGCAGCGCACCGTGCGGTACGACCACTGGCTCGCACCGGAAGCCAAACAGCGGTTGCTCGCCGCCGCGCACGAACGGGGAATCACCCCCGCGACCGCGCTGGCCGCGGTATTCGCCGAAACCATCGGCGGATGGTCGGCGCAGAGCAAATTCCTGTTGAACGTGCCGCTGTTTCATCGGGAGCCGGTGCATCCGGACATCGATAGAGTGATCGGCGATTTCACCTCGTCGATCATGCTCGAAGTCGATCTCACCGAGAATCTGACCGTCGCCGAGCGGGCCCGGGCATTGCAGCGCACCATGCACGAAAGCGGCGCCCACACGGCCTATTCGGGGCTCGAGGTATTGCGCGATCTCGGGCGGTACCGCGGCGAGCCGGTGCTGGCCCCCATCGTGTACACCAGTGCGCTGAATCTGGGGGAGCTGTTCGCCGATCAGGTCACCGACACCTTCGGCGAACCGGTCTGGATCATCTCCCAAGGCCCCCAGGTGCTGTTGGACGCGCAGGTCACCGAGGTTCGTGGCGGTCTGCTGCTGAACTGGGACGTCCGGGCGTCGGCCTTCCCCGCCGGCCTGGTCGAGGCGATGTTCGAGCGCTACACCGCGGCCGTCGAACGGCTCGGGGAGAGCGAGGCCGGATGGAACGCCGAGTCCGCGGCGCGGTTGCCCGCGGCACAGGCCGCGGTGCGCGCGGCGGTCGATGCGACCGATGGTCCGGTCAGTGGTCGACGCCTGCACCAGGGGTTCTTCGAACACGCCGCCACCCATCCGGACGCGCCCGCGATGGTGTGGGGGCTCGACTCGGAGCAGGGGCAGCGGACCTACGGGAGCCTGGCCGCCGAGGCACTGGCCATTGCCGGGGCCCTGCATGCCGCCGGTGTGCGGGTGGGCGACGCGGTGGCGGTGCAGTTGCCGAAGGGACCGGATCAGATCCCGGCGGTCCTGGGGGTGCTCGCCGCGGGCGCCACCTATGTGCCGATCGGTTTCGACCAGCCGGTCCGTCGCCGGGCGGAGATCCTGCGCACCGCCGAGGTGAGCGCGGCTCTCACCATCACGGGCGCCGATATGGGCGCGGCCTTCCCCTGCCTCCCGATCGACGAGGCCCGCACCCACGAGCCATTGGCGGCTCCGGTGTACCCGGATGCCGAGGCCATCGCCTACATTCTGTTCACCTCCGGCTCGACCGGGGTGCCCAAGGGCGTCGATGTCTCGCACGGTGCGGCCATGAACACCATCGATGCGCTCAACGATCACTTCGCCGTCGGTCCCGCCGACCGCACCCTGGCATTGTCGGCACTGGAATTCGATCTGTCGGTCTACGACATCTTCGGCATGCTCTCGGTCGGTGGCGCGGTGGTCGCCGTCGGCGCCGAGGAACGGGCCGAGGCCACGACATGGGTACGGTTGCTGCGCACCCATCGGGCCACCGTGCTGAACTGCGTACCCGGCCTGTTGGACATGATCTTGCAGATCGGCGGGGACGATCTGGGTTCGCTGCGCGCGGTGTTGCTCGGCGGCGACTGGGTCGGCGCCGATCTCGCCCGTCGACTGGCCCGGCAGGCGCCGGGGTGTCGGTTCGCCGGTCTCGGCGGGGCGACCGAGGCGGCGATCCACAGCACTATTTGTGAGGTCGAGGGTGATCCGCCGAGCGAATGGGCGACGATTCCCTTCGGGGTGCCGCTGCGCAATGTGCGGTGTCGTGTGGTTTCACCGGCCGGTCGCGACTGTCCGGACTGGGTTCCCGGCGAATTGTGGATCGGCGGAGCGGGAGTCGCCGCCGGCTATCACAACGATCCGGAGCGCACCGCGCAACGTTTCGTGGAATACGACGGCCTGCGCTGGTATCGAACCGGCGATATGGCCCGATATTGGCCGGACGGCACCATCGAATTCCTCGGCCGGGCCGATCATCAGGTGCAGATCCGTGGTTACCGTGTCGAGTTGGGGGAAGTGGAGAGCGCGTTGCGCACGGTGCCCGGTGTGCGGCACGCGGTCGCGGCCGTGATCGGTGACCGGTCCCCGGTGCTCGCCGCCGCCGTTGCCGGCGACCCGCAGGGCCTCGGGGATATAACCGCCGCGCTCGCGGAATTGTTGCCCGCCTACATGATTCCGACAACCGTTCGGTATCTGGAGCAGATGCCGCTCACCCCCAACGGCAAGCTGGATCGGCGGGCGGTTGTCGGCCTGCTCGGGTCCGGTGCGCCGGACACGCGGGACGACGCACCGCGCGACGAGTTGGAGGCGGCGCTGGTCGATATCGTCGGCTCTGTCCTCGATATCGATACGGTGGGGGTGTACGACGACTTCTTCGCCCTCGGTGGGGATTCGGTGCTCGCCACCGCCGTTGTCGCCCAGGTGCGGGAGTGGCTCGATGTCGATCATGCTCTGGTCGCGGACCTGTTCGCGACCCGTACCGTCGCCGGTTTCGCGGCGAGACTGAACGCCCGGGAGGCGGAGCGTGGAACCCCTGGTCGGTTGCTCGCCGTGGCAAAACTGTATTTGGAGGTCGCGGGGATGAGCGACGAGGAGATCATGACCCAGACGTGAACGACGGGGCGGCGGCCACCGGGGTATCGTGGCCGCCGTCTCGGTTCCCGAAGCGCGGCGGGCCCGCGTCGACGTACGGGTGTGCGCGGGACCGCTCGATACCGCTGCGGTCGCCGCGACGCCGTCGGATCATCGGTGCAGAGTGCGATATGTGGCTGTGGATTCCGGTTTACACCGCTATGTCGCGGTTTTGCCGATCCCGGAGCATGGCGTAGAGCCGGATGCGGCGGTCTTGCATCGGCCGCTCTCCGAGGAACTCGCAGCCCACCTGCTCACATAGCTTGTGCACGTTGATATTTCGGTGATCGGGGTCGAAGACGACTCGTTCACAGTGTGGATCGTTGGCGAACAGGCTCGCGATGAGACGCGGCAGCAAATCCGTACCGATGCCGCGGTGTATGAGCCGAGGATCCGTGATCCCGGCATGGAGTCCCAGATCATGGGGGCGTGCCTCGAAAGTGGTGGCGACGATGTCCTGGGCCGGGCGGTATATCTCCAGATAGCCCATCGGTCGACCCTCGAGTTCGACAATGCAGGGGCGGGAGTAGTTTCCCTTGCGCTGCGCTGCCAGATTATCGTGCCACTGTTGCGCCGACCAGGCGCCGCGCTCCCAGGTTTCGACCATGTGGGGAAGTGACATCCACTCGGTGATGAGCGCCGGATCGTCACCGTCGGGATCCACGGGTCGAACGGAGAACGGCGCGTCGAGGCTCGGTATGGGCGGTTCGGGTGCGGCGAATACCTCGGGCGGCGGACCGGCGACTATCTGCCTGGAGATTATCGAGTCGAACTGCATGGCATCTCCTTGAAGAGTTGTTCGAGCGCATTGCGCAGGTGCTTCGCGGTCCACACCGTCACGGGTGTATTCGGGTTCCGGGGATGGGCCCGTACCGGGTCGGCGAAGTTCACGGCGAACCGCGCTCGCGCGGGACCTGGTCGGCTCATGGTGCGGCCGGCCCGTTGTGGTACCGGCTCCGTGGGCCGCCGTTGTCGCTCCTCGATCGTGCCGTATACCGCGGTCCGAAATTGTCGCTCGAAAGCTTAGCGCAGTATTAATAGGTTTGGCTAACCTACTTTTGGTATGGATGGGGCTCGTCGCCGTACCGACCGCCGCGTTACTTCGCGGCGGCGGCCAGCGCGGGGCGGAGCTTGTCGAGAATGTAGGGAAGCGACAGTGCCGTCGGCTGGTTGATCGCGCTGATATCGGTGTAGTCCAGGAAAACCACCGCGTTCTTCCGCACCGCGGGAAGATCTTCGTATCCGGGCAGCTTGCGGTATTGCCCGTCGAGACCATTGGCATATCCGGCGAGCAGCAGATCGACGGTCAGCTCACCGGCTCGTTCCGCGGACAGCGCGGCGCGTCCCATTGTGGCGGGCAGTGATCGGATGTGTTCCGGAATGCTCATGCCGAGCGAGGTGAAGAGTTCGGTCGAGCCGTCGTTCGGGTCGTTGAGAACCATCAACTGGGTCGGGCCCGCCAGGTAGGTGCTGGCGAAGGTCTTACCACGTAATCCCGGATACGCCTGGGCGAGAGCATCGATCCGGGCCTGGATGTCCTCGATCACCTTGGCGGCTTCGTCCTGTTTGCCCAACACCCGACCCAGTGCGGTGACCTGATCCTGCCAGGGGGTCACGGTATCGGGGGCGAGACCGGGCAGCGTCGGGGCGATCTTGGACAGTTTCTCGTAGGTGATGGGGTCGGCGACGAACGTATCGGCCAGGATCAGATCCGGCGCCAGCGCGGCAACCTGTTCGGGGATATCGCCGTGCATATCGATGGAGGTGGCCGCTTCCTTCGGATTCGGTTCCCACGGCGGGGTGCGCGATGCTCCGATCGCGACATTGTCGAGATAGCCGATCGGGGTGATACCCAGTGCCTGGACGGCATCGAGCCACTGATTGCCCAGGGCGACGATTCTCGTCGGTGTGCCCTCGACCACGGTCTCACCGTGGGCGTGGCCGATGGTGACCCCTGTGCCACTGCCGGTCGTGTCGTTCGTGGCGCCGCATCCGGCCAGTCCCAGGGCCAGCGCGGCGGCGAGAGCGATGAACACCGCTCGTAGCCCTCCGGGGGATCTCCGTACCACCTGCATCGTTACTTCCTCCTTCGCCGAGGCATCTCCTCGGAAGGGCGCCGGTGCTCCCCTCGAAAGGGCACCGGGGCCTGCCTCAGCATAGGACAGGCTTGGCTAACTTATGGCGGTAACCGGTGTGTGAACTGTACGGCCGACCAGACGGGTTTTTCCGGGGCTGTCGCCACCACGGCCGGCGACCTTAGTGTGCCTTCATGGTGTTCTCGGTGTTCTCGGTGTTCTCCACAACCACGCATCGCCTGTTCACTTCGCTGTTCGTGCTCGCGGCGGTTCTCCTCGGCCTGGTCGCCCTCGCTGCCCCGGCGAAAGCGGAAAGCATCGATTTCAGTCCCGTGACCACAGTGACCAGCGGTGGATGTATTGCGCGCCAGAATCTGCAGGCCCACGCCAGGGGTGAGACTCCGGGCACGGTGACCATCTCCGCGCCCCGCACCGAAACCGTCTTCGGTCTACCGGCCATCTCCGGCAACTGCGCGTTCCGGTTGACGCTGCGGTGGCACAACCTGAATACCGGGGCCACCGGGGTCAAGACCACGCGAATCGTGGTTCCCGACAGCTGCGACATCAGCTACTGCTTCGCCACGTGGGTGCAAACCGGACCGGGACGCGTCGTCGTGGACGCCACGACGGATCATCCGCATATCGCGGGACGCGCCGAGATCATCGTGCCCTGAACCGTCCCGCGCGGGACACCCCCTCGGTGGTCGGCGGTGTTCCCGCCGACCACCGACACGTCCGGGGATCTTCCGGACTCCGGTTCTCAGAAGGCGACCCGCTGCTCCGGCGGCAGGAACAATTTGTCGGTTTCCACCACCCCGAACGTCCGGTAGAACTCCTCGATATTGCGGACCACCTGATTGCACCGGAACTCGTCGGGGGAGTGGGTGTCGGAGGCGAGCAGCTGCTCGGTGACCTCCGGGGTCTGCTTACTGCGCCAGGTCCGAGCCCACGACAGGAACATGCTCCGGTAATCGGGCTCGTCGACCCCGGCGCGCTGTTCGGCGATCCGGAACGCGGCCAGGGCGATCTGCAGACCGCGCACATCGGCCAGGTTCTCGCCGACGGTGAGTTCACCGTTCACATGTTGTTCGGGGTCCAGCCCCTCGGGCACGAGTTCGTTGTACTGCTCGACCAGCTGCTGGGCCTTGGCCTCGAAGGCGGCCCGGTCCTCGGCGGCCCACCAGTCGCGACGGTTGCCGTCACCGTCGTACTTGGAGCCCTGGTCGTCGAAGCCGTGCCCGATCTCGTGGCCGATGATGGCGCCGACGCCGCCGTAGTTCACCGCCGATTCGGCGTCCTTGTCGAAGAACGGTGGTTGCAGGAAGGCGGCGGGGAAGACGATCTGATTGGTGGTGGCCGAATAGTAGGCGTTCACCGTCTGCGGTGACATGCCCCATTCGGACTTGTCCACCGGGGTGCCGAGGCGGTCGAATGAACGTTTCACTTCGAAATCGTTGATGGCGCGCAGGGATTCGATGAGTTTGCCGCGCGTGATCTTCAGTTTGGAATAGTCCACCCACTTGTCGGGGTAGCCGATCTTGGCCTCGATCTTGTCCAGTTTCTCGATCGAGGCCCGTCGGGTCGGCTCGGTCATCCACGACGAATTGGCGAAGTTCTCCCGGTAGGCCGCCATCAGATCGGCCACCATCTCCAGGGCACGGTCCTTGGCCTCGGGCGGGAAATGCTTCTCCACATACAGCTTGCCGAGCTGCTCACTCAGGTTCGAATTCACCGTCCCGACCGCCGACTTCCACAGCTCCGGGCGTTCCTGCTGACCCGCCATGAGCCGGCCGTTGAAATCGAAATTGGCGTCGGAAAATTCCTTCGGCAGATATTTGGCGTACTGCCGCAGCAGCTGCAGCTTCAAGAAATCACGCCAATCGGCGATATCGGTTTCGGCCCAGATCTTTCCGGCCTCGGTGATGAACGAGGGCTGGTGCACCACGAGCTCACCGAACAGATCCTTGGGTCGGTCGGTGATCGCCGCCAGCCACGGTTCCCAGTCGAATTGCGGCGCCAATGCCTTGGTCTGGTCCCAGGTGAGCCGGTTGTAGGTGGCGTCGGTATCGCGATTGCGCACATCGTCCCAGTGCGCGGCGGCTATCCGCTTCTCCAGATCCAGCTGGCGCCGCGCCACCCCGACCGGGTCGGGCATACCCGCGGCCTTGGCGACCCGCTCGGTGAAGGTCTGATAACCCGCCAACTGCTCGGCGTACTGGGGTTCGCGGTAGTACTGCTCGCTCAGACCGATACCGGCCTGTCCCATGGAGGCGATATAGCGGGTGGAGTCCTTGCGGTCGATTCCGACCCCGAACCCGATCAGCCCGGACAGCGGAAGTCGCCCCATCACCGCGGCCAGATCCGGCTTGGTCTTCGCCGCATCGATCTCGGCGAACATCCCCTCCAAGGGGGTCAGGCCCAGCCGTTCGATCTCGTCCAGGTCCATCCGGGCGTCGTACAGATCGCGGATCTGCTGCGCCTCCGAACCCGGCTCCGGGTCGGAAATGGATTCGATGATCTCGCGCAGCTGCTGCTGTACGCGCTCGCTCGCCTCGGAGAACGCGCCGTAGGAAACCTTGTCCGGCGGCAGCCGATACTCCTGCAGCCACTTGCCGTTGACATGCCGATAGAGGTCGTCCTGCGGACGCACTGCCGGATCGGAGCCGCTCATGTCGACCTTGTTCAGCGGCTTCTGTTCCTCCTTGCAGGAAACGAGCACCGCGGCCGCGGGCACCACGCCCAGCGCGACCAGGAACGCACGGCGATCCAATACGAAGGGGCGACCCGACGACGACACAGGATTTCCTCTCCCCGATGTGGTTTCTTCCCACACCCGTGTTCTCGGTGAACCAGCTCGCCCGAGGCTACCGGGGTGCGGAGCCGACGTCCGGTCAATCCTGGAGAGTGCCGCTCTCGGGTCGGCCGCGGCCGGGCCGATTTCTTTTCGACCAGGTCGTTCGCTTACACTGGACCGGTTGCCTGCGGGAGCTGTGCCCGCAATCCGGCCGCGAACCCCCAGCGGTTGATCCATCCGATCGAACGAAACCGCTGGCAGGCGCGCGTACGGGTGGCAGCAGACCATGCCCGTCGGGTCGGCAATCCGGCGTGCTTTTACGTCCAGGTCGAGGAGGCTGAAGTGATTCAGCAGGAGTCGCGACTGCGCGTCGCCGACAACACGGGTGCGAAGGAGATCCTCTGCATCCGGGTTCTCGGTGGCTCGTCGCGCCGCTATGCCGGTATCGGCGACGTGATCGTCGCCACTGTCAAGGACGCAATCCCCGGCGGCAACGTCAAACGGGGTGACGTCGTCAAGGCCGTCGTGGTACGTACCACCAAGGAACGGCGTCGTCCGGATGGTTCCTACATCCGTTTCGACGAGAATGCCGCCGTGCTCATCAAGGCGGACAACGACCCGCGCGGCACCCGCATCTTCGGGCCGGTCGGCCGCGAGCTGCGCGACAAGAAATTCATGAAGATCGTTTCGCTGGCCCCGGAGGTGCTCTGACATGAAGGTGCACAAGGGCGACACCGTGCTCGTCATCTCGGGCAAGGACAAGGGTGCCAAGGGCAAGGTCATCCAGGCCTACCCGAAGGAGAACCGGGTCCTCGTCGAGGGCGTGAACCGGATCAAGAAGCACGTCGCGAACTCGGCCAACCTGCGCGGCGCCTCCTCCGGCGGCATCGTGACCCAGGAAGCCCCCATCCACGTGTCCAACGTGATGGTCCTCGACTCCGACGGCAAGCCGACCCGCATCGGCTACCGGACCGACGAGGAGACCGGCAAGCGGGTCCGTATCTCCCGTCGCAACGGGAAGGACATCTGATATGACCACCACCGAGAAGATCCAGCCCCGGCTGAAGGTGCGCTACCGCGAGGAGATCCGCGACGCGCTCAACGCCGAGTTCAAGTACGCCAACGTCATGCAGATCCCGGGCGTGGTCAAGGTCGTCGTGAACATGGGTGTCGGCGACGCCGCCCGTGACGCGAAGCTGATCAACGGCGCGGTCGAGGATCTGGCCCTGATCACCGGTCAGAAGCCACAGATCCGCAAGGCCACCAAATCCATCGCCCAGTTCAAGCTGCGCGAGGGCATGCCGATCGGCGCCAAGGTCACCCTGCGCGGTGACCGCATGTGGGAGTTCCTGGACCGGCTGGTGTCCATCGCCCTGCCGCGTATTCGCGACTTCCGCGGTCTGTCGCCGAAGCAGTTCGACGGCAACGGCAACTACACCTTCGGTCTGAACGAGCAGTCGATGTTCCACGAGATCGACGTGGACAAGATCGACCGCCCGCGCGGTATGGACATCACCGTCGTCACCACCGCGACCAACAATGAAGAAGGCCGTGCCCTGCTGAAGCACCTCGGCTTCCCGTTCAAGGAGAACTAAAGCCATGGCGAAGAAAGCTTTGGTCAACAAGGCCAACCGGAAGCCGAAGTTCGCGGTCCGCGCCTACACCCGCTGCCAGCGCTGCGGCCGGCCGCACTCGGTGTTCCGCAAGTTCGGGCTGTGCCGCATCTGCCTGCGGGAGATGGCGCATCGGGGCGAGCTGCCCGGTGTGCACAAGAGCTCCTGGTGAGCCGACGCGGCGCATAGCGCTGCGGAATCAATAACGACGACAAGGACCCGGGCCCGAGGCCCGGGTCCTTGTCGTGCCGCCGACAGGTTGACGAAGCGCCGTTCGGCGCTGTCGGCGTCGGGAGCCGATCTCATTCGTGAGGGGATCGACCTCGTACTGCTGCGCATCCACATGGTGCGTCGCAGCAGGCCGGGGCCATCATTCGATTCGGGGTACCCGGGTTTCGCCACCAGTGAGTACCTGTTCGACGAAGCCTATGACCGTGCCACCGAGGCACACGAACGCGTCCGCGAGCTACTGTCCGTATCGGTGGCCGTCGTCTCGCGCCGGTGCTCGATGAGATCGACCGCCTGCCGATCGCGCGATTCGGTGAAGACCGCCGCGTTGCCGATCTCGTTCTCGACGAGCTGCTCACCTCGGCCGAGGAAGGCACCGTACTCATCCCGGCGGTCGATCGCGACGATATGCGAGTGGCCCAGCGGATGCTCGAATCCGTTGATATGACGGCCGATTCGTAACCATTTTCCTTTCACACCACTTGACTCGGGCGTTCGGTAGCGGTGACAGTGCTCCTGTGAGTGGTGACCTGGCCGGTCGGTAATGAAGGAGCGGTGGCCTGACGAGCTGATGCAACGGCTCCGTGATCTTCTGATCGAGTTGCATCGGCGTAGAGCGCAGGGCGAGTCCGACCGGATACGCCACAGTACGGGTGGCATGGTCGATATCGCGCACAGTGCCCGGGGCAGCGAAAACCTCGGTGCGCAAGAAGTTCGCGCTGCGATGAGTGAGGGCGGTATCGAGTCCTCGGTATCCGCACCGCCGCGGACCAGGACTCCGCTCACCGATCTTTCGCATATGCCCCCGCTGGGGGAGGTGGTCGACGGTGCGCTACGTGGTGACCTCGACGACCTCGAGCTCACGAGGGTGTTCGGGGGGTTGCGGCAACGCTACGGTCCCTTCCGGCTCGAGGACGCGAACGCCTGGTATGAACCGGTTTCGACACGGCCCGATGGCACCGTGCGCCCCGAAGGGGTCGGTTTCGAGGCCCGAATCGTCGATGACAACGGTGCCAATGCCGGCATAGTGATCTACGGTTTCGGCCGTGATTCCGATGGTGAACTGGTGGTCACCAATGATCTCACCGAGCTCAACGAGAATTTCCGAGGTAAGGGTTTCTCCACGGCATTCTCCGCCTCCACCGAGGAGTACTTTCGGCGGTCGGGAGTCGATCGGATGTTGGTGACCGCGAGTATGCGTGACGGGGGAGTCGCCTGGGCCAAGGCCGGATACGACTGGGATCTCGAACCCACCCGGCTCGCCAAAACCGTCGAGCGCATGCAGTCCCGAATCGATGAGGTGCTCGAAGGTGAGGAGGGCTTTCTCAGCGCCGCGGACATTGCCGTGCTCCGAGATATCAGAGCACGATTCGATGGACCGGTCGTCGGGTTTCCCTCTCCTCAGGAACTGGTGCTGCTCGCGGGAGACGACCCGAAACTCGGCGAAAAGCTGATGAGAGGGTCGTATTGGCATGGGATGAAGAAGCTGTGAAGATCCCCCCGGAAGAGTGTGAGTTCATCCGACCCCGATACCTGGCCCGATAGCGAGCGGCAGGAATTCGAGCGTCGACCACACCGGCCGGTCGAGAAGTGGAAGGCCCGTGCCCGTGATACATGCGGCAGCCGAGCACGGGGTCCGGTCCGTGCAACCGGCGATCACTTCGCCCGATCCATGGGGATCTCTCGTCGTCGCTGATCTCGTCCTCGACGACCTGGTCGAGGTGGATCTGGTCAGGCGTCGCCTCATCAACCGGCTCCTGGCACCGGACGAGAAAACGTTTACGCCATCCGGTTCTCACATTCACTCACACCCCGTTCCGCTGGGTCCTTCAAGGTGAACGAAACCATGTCGCACCTGTGATCTGGCATACTCGCTCGATGGTTCCTGTGCCTTCGGCTCCTGTGCTGTGGAGACTTGTCGGAGTCGGCCGTTCTCCCACACGGTCGGCGAGGGGATGATATGTGGAGTTCCGGGCGAGGGCAGCACGAGATCGATTCCTTCCTGGAAGATTTTCATCCCCCGATCCGGCAGGCGAGACTATTGGCTCGGCGGCTGGAGAAAATAGTCATGGAGATGGGCGAGGGGATCTCCGAAACGCTATATCGCAGAACTCTGAATGCGGTTATCCGCGGCAATTATGATTTTATTATTTCCGATAAGGATACTACTCGGGTGCTCCGAGAACTGCTGAAGCAGGAGCCGATCGAGCTCCCGCCGCGGTTCACACCTGCGCGTATCCGATTTCCGGTTCGATTGTCGGACGATCCATACCAACTCAGAGAACGATGGGGACAACTTTCCGAATCCCGTAAGGAAAAGCTATTTCTTCGAGATCCATTCCTCGGCAATCGTGATGGTATTCCTCAGGCGGACCGGGACAGGTACAACCGTCGCAATCTGGAGAATCTTCTGAAACAAGCCAGGGATTCGGGAGACGATAAGAGGTCCAATTATCTGGCAAGGGTGAAGAGAATTATCGAAAATCCGCGAGAAGGAGGGCCGCCGATTTATCTTTCCTACCTCGACAACGAAGGAAGGATTGCATTCTCTATGGACAATCCCGATTTCTCCGATAACAATGTTGTATTGTTGAAACCTGCCGTTCCAAGTTTTGACGATTTCGAATACTCTGTGCCGACCGCGGAAATGTTGCGAAACCTGGCGCAGCTCACCGATCCCAACGCCAGGACGTCGGTGACCTACTGGGGTGGTTACGATCAGCCCCAGTCCATGGTGCAGGCGATATTTCCGCATTTCGCCCGGGAAGGCGCCGACCGGGTGCGGGCGTACCACGAGGGTTTGCGGGCAACACACGAAGGGCCGCCCGCGCACACCACCACGGTCGGTCATTCCTACGGAAGTGTTCTCCTCGGTCATGCCGCCGGTCATGGAGCAACACTGAACACCGACGCTCTCCTGTTCATGGGTAGCTGGGGAACCGGCGTGAACCATGTCAGTGAGTTGAGTATCTCCGGGGTCGCTCCGGAGAATATGGGAAAATATGCATACGACATATTCTCTGCTGGTGACCACGTTCAAACCATGCCTGATACACACGGGCTACGCCCCGGGCATCCCGAATTCGGTGCCACAAAATTGGATCCCCCCTCGGGGCTTGGTGGTATTATAAACCGTTTCGAGCATAATTCATCGTTCTATCTCGATTCATCGAGCCCGGCTTCGGGAAATATCGGACTGATTATTACCGGACATGGTGACATGATTTCCTGATTTGCTCGGTTGGAGGTTATGGTAGAAGATGGAGACGGATGGTGGTATGAATTCAGAACAGACCCAGGCGGCGGCTCGGAAACAATTGTACGGATATTTTCGGCAGATGTTACGCGTGCTCCCGGTTGAATCGGCGTTGTCACTGGTGCATCCGGAGCTCCCGCAAGCGGGGCTACATCAGGGTGTCACCTTGCCTTACGAAGAAACCGCCACAGAAGTGGTCACGGAGTTTTTCGATATCTCGTATTGGATCACCGGCATCGCTCCGGATGTCGCCGATGAATACTTCGACCTCATCGTGCGCTCTTGGAGCAGGGATGGCTGGCCGACTCGAACGGACCGCACCGTGCGGCCACGTGCGGCCTACACCCGAACCCCGGACCGCTACGGGCTTTCGGTCCGGGAAAGTGTCAACGGCTACCTGAGCCTGTCCGGCTCGACTCCACCTTTCGCCCCTGGTACTCCGGAAGGTCCGCCGCCACCCCAACGCATCGAAAGAACCGAGACGAGATCCAGCAGAACGGGACCGTGGGCGCGGGACTAGATGGCTCCGGTTGCGGACCGTTGTCGACTCCGGGAAGGAAGTTGTTCAGCGTCCGACCGGAGTCCGGTCGGGGAGATGGGCGACCGTGGTTTCGATGGTCTCGGCACCATCACTGCCGGCCTGATCTCTGCTGCCGGCGGTGGATTCGGCGACAGGCGGCTGCTCGGTGTTCGGTTCGGGTTCGGTGAGCACCGGGAGCTGGAGGGTATCGGTAAGCTGCTGTCGGGGCGCGTCGGGCGGGGTGGGTTCGGGTTCTCGCTCGCCCGAAGGGTTTCCGTTCGTGGCCGGTGGTACCTGCTCCGGGTGCGGCGTGTGGCCGTCCCGCGCGGGCGTGCCATTCGGCGAGAGGGATACGGTGGCCGGTTTCGAGCCGTTGTTCCCGATCGGTTGGGTGGGCGCGTCGATCACAGCGGTTCGATTCCGTTGCGGTTCCGCCGGGGCACTTCGCGCGTTGTGCTGCGGTTGGTCGGGGGTCGCCGGAGGCCGAAGCTGTGCGCCGGACCGCAGCCGGTCCAGTGTTTCGCGCAATGCCGCCGCCAGCCGCGCGTCCAGCTCGGCCTCGGTCGGTCCGTGCTCATCGGGGTTCGACTCGAACGGGCCCGCCGGACGGCTCTGGGCGGTGGGAGCCGGCGGAGTCGTGGCCATGCCCAGTTCGGTATACAGCTGCTGCGGGTCGGTGATACGCACGGAGGACACCCGTGCCGGTTTGGCGGGGGACTCGGGTTGTCCGATGGGAGCGGTTTGTGCGGTTCCGGGGTTCGGGGGAGCGGTTTCGGCCCTGGGCCGCGGTGTCGGCGCAATGCCCGGATCCTGAGGCGAGCCATCGATGGTCGCGACCGTGGAACGGGCCGTTGACTCCTGTTCGGTGAGGATGCTCGGCAGGATCTGGTTCGCGGCATCGCCCACATGGGTGAGCGCGGCGAGTCTGGCCTGCAGGTCCTCGTGATCGGGGACCGCCGCCGTCGCCTGCTCGATGGCCCGTCCGTATCGTTCGGCGACGAGCCGATGGGTGACCAGGGCGACGCCGATCATGATCGGTGCGATCGCATGGATGCCGAAACCGGTCACATCACCGGTCTTCACATACGGGAAGGTGTTCAGGGTGATACTCGCGGTCAGCAGCACGCCTTCCACCGCGTAGATCTGCCACAGCTTGTCGATCACACCCCATTCGGCGGTGTCGGCGGTGGACAGCATCAGCGCGACCAGGACGGCGCTGATGAGCGCTTCCAAACCGTAGGACAGCCAGAACATCGGATTGGTCGCCCCACCGGCCGGGGCGATGTTCTGCTGCACGGTGACCGCGGAGAACACCATCGAGAACGCCACCACCCCGGCGAGCAGGCCCAGGACGCGGGGTTTGCGCTGGTGCAGCCGAGCCACCTTGGCGTGTGGACTGCTGCTGCGCCGTTGCTCGCCGATGGCCTGGGCAGCGCGCAACAGGTCGGCGGCTTCACGTTCGGCGAGCTCGGCCGCCGTGCGCCGCACTCGCTCGGCGGCATCGGCGGCGGCCTGGATGCGGGCCCGTTTCTCGTTACGTTCGTGCTCACGCACCAGCTCGGCCAATTCGCGGGACGCGGCGAGCTCCCGCTCCGACAATGCTTCCAGCAGCGCCGGATCGTCCTGGTGCGCCAGGCGCTCGTGGGCGATCTGCACCCTGTCGGGCAGGGCACCGGACACCAGATCGTCCACCGGGGCCTCGGAAGGCGCGGGGGTCGTGAAACGACGGAACATCAGCAACAAAACCTTTCTGATGATCGAGTGTTCCAGACTCGCTCGGCCACATTACATCCGGTGGGCTATGTTGATCTGTTCGTCATCGCTTCACAATCTGCGAAACCCGCTCGTACCAGGCGCGGAAGGTGGGTACTCGGCTTCGTCGGACAACGGGGTGAAGGGTCGTCGCCTTCGGCCGGGCACCGGGTTCGCCCCGCGACATCGCAGACCTCGACCACCGCTGCACCGGCGCCGTATGTGATGGGCCGAATACCGTGCTTGTTGTCGATGAGGAGTAAACCTGCGGTGAGTGAGGAGTTCGACACCGGTCACATGCTGTGGGAAGTCGTTTCACCGGGCACGGAGGCGATCACATCGCGGCGTCGTCTGTCGGACCACCCGATTCTCCACCGGATGGTCACTGTGGGTGATCCTCCCAGCGAAGAACTCGCCGAATCTTTTGCTGGACAATGGCTTATCTCGACTCAACAGGAGGATGCAGGGTATGGGCATGTCGACGGCTCTTCGGTATCCACTGTTCCGGTGAGTACGGTGTTCCGGTGAGCATGGTGTTCCGGTGAGCATGGTGGCCGGAACCGGATCGTCCTTGTTCGGCGTGCCGCCGAACCGCGGCCTCGTCGCGAGACCACGGTATCGGGTCGGCGAATCGGACTCGTACTAGCCCGCTTTGGCCGACCAGCCGTAATGCTGCGCGAAGGTATGCGGGGCCACGACCGCGACGGGCGCACCCGTGCAGTCGCCGGTCGCGTATACCAGGAAGTTGCGCGAGCTGCGATTATCGATCCGGATATCGCGTGCGAAGCCACTGGCCCAGCACGAGTCCGGTTCGCTCAGTTCCAATGTGTTGTCGATGATCACCACTTCACGTCCGTCTTCGATACCGGAGGAACCGGTGGGGAAGGCGGAGGCGGCGGGGGCTGCCACCGCCATTGCGGCGAGGGCGAGAGTTGCCGGCAGCGAAATCTTTCCGAGTTTCACCCGTGGATGCTATAGGTCGCGTCCTCGGTTGTCGGCCCGCAGGTAGGTGAGCACCGCGAGGCGCGGCGATGATCGTCGGGTTCCGGTTGTAGTCCGATTGTGACGAAGATACCGAGTACATGGGTTTCGACCGTGCGTTCACCGAGGAACAACGCCGCGCCGATTGCGCGGTTGTATCGTCCCTCGGCCATGAGTCGCGGGACCTCTCGTTCCCGGGCGGAGAGCCGGTCGAGCGGTGGTCGCTCGTGGTGGGGTCGGGAGACCGGGCGGCCGACCAGGTCGAGGACGCTGCCGGTCTCGATGTATTGCGACAGCAACAGCGCCGTGGTAGCGGGGAATTCACGGCGAATGGCGAGCGCGGCCTCGATACCTTCGGTTGTGCAGGCGGGGGCATCCGGATGTCCACGACCGCGATATCGGGACGATGCGCGCGGATCGAGTGCAGTAGTGCCGTCGCGTCGTCGGCCCGTCCGACCACCTCCATACCCACGTCCTCGAGCAGGCGGGCTATGCCCTTTCGAAGCCCTCTCGGAGCCCTTTAGAAGCCCTCTCGGAGCAGTACCCGTCCGGCGTCCCTGGATGTGCTCGGCGGAGGGCAGAATAGTGGCCGTATTGATATCGGTGCTGATCGGGCCTTGTTTTCTCCACGCTGGGAAAGAGGGATGTCCGGGCGGTGTCAAGATGAGATGCGGCTCTGGTCGGATTCGATGCTGCGCAAGGGTTCTGTCGTGGTGCGAGGGATGAAGTGGGCGAGATGGCCGAAGATGTATTGGACTTCGAAGCAGAGCACGCGGCGGCCATCGCGAGCAAGGTGGATGCCGTAGCCGATCGAATCAGGGCCGTGCTCGACACGATGGTGGCGGAGGAATCGGCCCTGTGGGGATGTTGGGGTACGGGAAGGACCGGGAAGAAATTCGCACACGGCGACGGTGACAACGGTTATATCGAGACATCGAAACACAATCGCGAGGTCATCGAATCCAAGATCGACTTTCTCAGTGGGGACGAGGGTTATTCACCCGAATTCCGTATGGCCGCCCGCATCCTCACCCAGGTGGAGCTCGCCAATAGCCGCACTATCGTGCGCTCGGTCGTCGTGTGACCGCCGAAAGGGCGAGCTCGTGGGCTGGTGGCCGGGACCGGGAGAAAGGCCGAGATGACCGACAACGAGATATCGATGGCGCAGTTGACGGATATGTTCGAGTCCGTACAGGCCGGTATGAAATCGCTCGAAGAGATGCAGCGGAAGTGGGCGTTGCTGACTGCGACAGGGTTCGCTGCGCGCAAGCGTGTCTCGGTATCGGTCAATGCCGAAGGAGAGGTCATCGAAACCCGGTTCGCCGACGATATCGGTGAGCTCGACTACACCGAGATCGCGAAAGCCGTCACCGAGGCCGCTCGGGCCGCGATGGCGGAATTGCGCGGTAAAACGGCCGCGCTTATGGCGTTGCCGGCCGAACACGACTCCCGGATTCCCACATTCGCCGAACTCGCCCCCGAGGCCCCGGACCTCATGGGGCTCGTTCCGGAGCCGCCACGGGTCTCGACCGCGCCGCCGGGTGCGCCGGAACGTCGTATGGCGGAGTCCGAAGCCATGGAATTCTCCGATACCGAACAGCTCGAGGACGGTACTTCGAGCTCCGGGGTGCTCGACCCCTCCTGGTGATGTGTTTCGGGACGGGGCTCTGCTGTGGCCTATAACGTGGAGATCCCGGGGTGGCTGCAGGGGATTGCTCGAGTTCTGAATTTCGGTATCGAATACCCGGATGCCCGCGGCGGGGATATGGCGGCGCTCGCGCAGCGCGTCTGGCTGGGTCCCGCCGCGCAGATGCGGGCGATCACCCCGTTCGTGCAGGAAACCATGGGGGATATCGAAGATATCTATACCGGTCGGGCGACCGAGCCGCTGCTGAAGCAGATGCGGAAGTTGACGCGCGGAAAGCACTCGCTGGATACCCTGGCGGACGCGATGGAGGAGTTCGGACGGTCCATCCAAAGGAGTGCGGACGCCGTCACGAAAACCCAGTTGATGCAACTGGGTTTCGCGGCCTACACACTCTATTTGCTGTGGAAAGCGCGAGTGCTGTTCTCGATCACACCGTGGGGGCGGGTCGCGCTGCCCGCGATCGAGGCGGGGATCGTGGCGGCGGGAAGAGAACTGGTGGCCGTTGCGGCGACGCGAGGTGCCGCCCGGGTGAGCGCCGAGATGGCGGCGGCGACGATGAACAGATCGCTGGCTCCGTTGCTGACGAGGTTCGGGTCATTGGGGCCGCTGGGAAAGCTTCTCGGCAACGAACTGCTGCGGGCCTCGGGGAAGGCGGCCGCGCTGGGTGCGGTGATCGATGGGGTGGCCTCGTTGGCCGCTGGGGCGGACCTCGAATGGCAGTCGATATTCATCTCCGGTGTTGCGTGGGGATTCGCACCGTTGACGGGTGGTCCCGCGGCATGGGCGATGTCGAGGGCTCTGTCGGCATGGACCGCGCCGCTGACGGCGAAGCGGTTGCTTCTCGGGGTTGTCACCGGACAGGCCGGAATGGCCGGTATGTGGGCCGGCGGCATCGTCGGGCAGGTGGGTGTGGGGCTGCTGGAAACCGGGGGCGTGGAGTGGGCGAATGTGGACACCTCCTTCGATCCGCACGTATTGGGGGTGGGTGCCGGGCTGGGGTTGCTGCACGCAGCGGGACAGCCGGTGCCACCGGGCTCGGGGGGAGGGGCCCCGGGGGCCGGTACGGCCCGTGTGGCGGATCTCGGGAAGCTGACCCCGCAGTCGCGTCGTGAGGGTGGCGCCCTCTACCGCGAGCTGATGAAGCAATTGCATCCGGACAAATATCCGGAAGGACCCGCGCGGGCTCGGGCTGCCGAGCTCTACGCGGAAGTCAGTGAGATCAGAAACCAGGCCAAGGGTGTCGGTCGGAACAACGAGTACTACGAGGGGCATGTAAGTCGACTGAAAGAGATTCGACACCAATGGAATATGTACCGCGAGGGGCTGTGGAACGGGGGAGCGAACGACGGTTCCGCGCCGCATCCGAACAGCGGGGGCAAATTCGGTGCGGAGGCATCCGGTCCCCGAGCGGGATCGCCCGAATCCGGTGGTCGCTCGTCCGAAGGTGGTGCCCGGTCGGTGGTGGTTCCCGAAAGCGGTGTTCGGGACGGTGGTAGTGGAAAATCCCTCGTGGTGCGGCCCGATGCGGGTAGGGCCGTCGAAGGCCGATCGAGTGTGGCGCCCGCGGCGCGGTCCGCGTCAACCGGGGACGGTGGTGGTGTGGTGGCGGCCCGGTCACCCACGACCACTACTCCGTCGGATCGGTCGATCCCCGATGCGGGGGATTCGAGCTCTGCGGTGGACCAGGTCCTGCAGGCGGTCGAGCGGCGCGGCCGTGAGGCGGCGGGGGTGCCGGTGGGGGTCGAGGATCTGATGCCTGGGGCGGTCGTTCGGGAAGGTGTCGATCCCGAGGCCGTGCTGAATCGGTGGGCCGATGCCGGTGGTGCCGTGCCGCAGTGGCGGGGCCCGGGGCGGAATCCGGTGTATTTTCCGGGCAGACCGGGAGCGCCGATCTTCGAACAAGGTGTACTGCCCGATCCCGTTACAGGCCTCGTTCACGGTTTCACCTCGATGGCGCAGGCGCGGGAATACGGTTCCGGGGTGGTCTATGTGGTCGATGCGCCGGGCGGTTTCGTCCAGGACCTGTCATCCGGTGGCCAGGCCGTGGTCCTGTTGGGGGGAGTCGCGCCGGAGTTCGTGGTCGGGCGGTACGAGTACACCGAGATGGGGACGATTCATGTGGCGAATCCGGGTTTCGATCCGGCTCGCCCACCTCCCGCCCGCCCGGACGCGGGATCCCCGGCCGGGCCGACTACCGCGAGATCGCCGCGCGAGCCCGGGCAGCCGCAACCCGGGGCGAAGCCCGATCCGGCCACCAGGTCCGGGGGTGGTTCGACACGTGATCCGGAGACCTCGAACAGGGGTCGGCCGGGCCCGAGATCGGGGGTACGGGAAGCGCCCCTGACTCCGCCGCGCCCGGGGGAGAACATCTCGGCGGCCGATCGGGTAGTGGCCGCGATGCAGCGAGAACAGGCCACGCAGCAGGCCGTCGAAGCGGGCATGGTGGCGACGGGTTTCCCGCCCGGGGAGAACCCGATGCCGGCGGCGGTACGGACCGAGGGTGTGGACATGCCCGGGTTGTTCGCCGGATGGGGGAAGTCCGGGAAGGCTCCGGTCTGGCAGGGCGAGAGCGGCTCGGGACCGGTGTACTGCCCGATATCGGAGGCGGGGTCCGGCAGATCGCCGTTCACCGAGGGGATCGAGCCCGAGCCCGGCATGGATGTGGTCGTCGGTTACGACTCGCTGGAAGCCGCGCGGCAGTTCGCCGGTCCGGTACGTATCTACGTGATCGACGCACCGGGGGGTTTCGCACAGGATCTGCCGGATGGCGGACGTGTGGTGGTGTTCCCGGGAGGGGTGCGAGGGGAGTTCGTGGTCGGCCGCCATCAAACCGACCTGGACCCGCTGGACGACCGTGGTTACGAGCACTGGAGTTACGTCGAGAACCCGAGTTTCGGACTCCCGTACACCGAACCGGTCGGGGGAATCGAGCCGAAGGGTTCCGGGACCGTGCCGAAACCGGTGTCGGTCGCCGGGCCGGGGGTGCGGGATACGGATGGTGGGCAGGTGGCGGAGTCCGGGGCGCGGACCACCGGCGGAACCGTACCATCGGTATTCGCGGCATCCGGCCATTCCGTGTTCGATACGCCTGCCGCCGGCGCCGCCCCGCGCATCGGGCCCGTGACGGTCCCGGGGCACGAACCCGCCGTAGCGGTCTCGGAGCCGACATCCACGCCGGAGCCGACATCGGATACGAATGCGGATCCGACGGGGAAGGGCATTTCCGACCCGTTGGCCGGGTCGCGGGATCCGGCCACCGAATCCGGGACGGAGACGTCCCGGTCGGGGCCGGGGGCGGGACCGCTGCCCGCGACGCCGACGACCCGTATGGCCGATCGCGGCGGCGCCGAGCCGAAGACGCCGGCCACCGTCGGTCGTGATGCCGAGCCGTTGTTGGTGGGGCAATGCGCGACATACGCGGCCTACGAATTCGAGCTCGCGAACTGGGCGGCGCGTGGTCGGGTGGGCCCTCGTCCGGTGAAACCCCCACCGGGAAATCCGTTGCGCGGCGATTCGGCGACCGATATCGCCAAACATGTGCGCGGCGACTGGCACAGGGACCGCACACACCATCGGAGCCTGTCCGAGCTGATCCACAAGGTGATGACCACACCGGGAATGAGGGTCCTGTTCGTCGTCGAGTACTCCGACGGTTTCGGGCACGCCGGTTTCGCCGAACACGATCCCGAGCACGAGGTCGTGATCAAGCACAGCTTCGACGGCGGTTTCGAATACACCCATGCGGGCCGGGCGGAGGCGGCCGAGTTCATTCGTGCCTTCGCGAACGAGACACACCGGGTCACCTCCATTCAGTCCTACGACGGGGTACTCGAGGCCGCTCTCGCCCCCGGTGAAGAACCCAGGGCGATCCCGGGTCTGTACATGCCGCGTGCCGAGACCCTCGTCTTCGGATCCCCGACCGACCCGCAACGGTTCATCGGCGCAGACTCCTCCCTTCTCGGTCGGAGTCGAACCGGCGGACGGCCGTTGTCCCCGGCCCAGCGCGCCATTGTCGACCTGATCGTTCGAGGTATGGCGAACACGGATATCGCGGCGCGGTTGGAGATATCCGAATCAGCGGTGAAATCCCAGGTCAAGCGTATCTACGACCGGCTGGGGATAACGGATCGCAACCAATTGGTGGGTATCGGGGAGGAAGCGCTCGCCGAGCTCATACGGGGCGGGGGCACACGTGTGTTGTCGCAAACCGAGCTCGGCATTCTGAGAATGATCGTCCAGGGCGTGAAAAACCCTGGCATCGCGAGGAATCTGGGCCTGTCCGAATATACCGTCAGGTCCTATGTCAAGCGGATATACGACAAGCTCGGCGTATCGAACCGCAACGAGCTGGTCGGGAACCTGGATATTTTCCTTGCGGCCCTGCTGGATCAGGCGATTCGTCCGCTTTCCGAGCGTCAGAAAATCATCCTTCGCCTGGTCGCCCAGGGTAGGGGAAACGCGGAAATCGCCGAGTTCTTGCATATCACCGAGACGACCGTCAAGGGCTATGTCACACTGATCGGCCGTAAGCTCGGTGTCGCGGAACGGGGCGATATGGTGGTCATGGCCACCGCTCCGGACACGCCGATCCGCGCGGACGTTTTCGCCGAATCGATGTCCGGGCCGGCCGATCATGCGTTCCTGCAATACCGACGTCGGATCGCCTTGTCCTTCCTGACCGGCAGCCGGGTACTGGCTCCCGACGTCGCCCGCGCCCTGGTATCGGGCTCCGATGCGGAACTGGTGCGCCGAATTCGCGA
The DNA here is from genome assembly GCF_000308675.1 of Nocardia paucivorans NBRC 100373. Lineage (GTDB taxonomy): Bacteria > Actinomycetota > Actinomycetes > Mycobacteriales > Mycobacteriaceae > Nocardia > Nocardia paucivorans. The sequence goes on from NZ_BAGE01000018.1 coordinate 261,324, forward strand.
GTACGACGAAGATCTCGATCTGGTCGATGCCGCACTGATGCTGATGAGTACGGACCGGGCCACATTCGAACAAGCCATGTCGCGCTTGGATTTCGTCCAGCGGCGCCGCGTCGGCGCCGCCGCCGACCTGGTTCGATCCGGAGGCCAGGTGAGTTTTATCAGGTTCAGCGCGGTCAACAAACTGGTTTTCGAGGTGGCCGAGATTTCCTCGAGATCGACGGAGGGCTTTTTCGCGGGGGTACACACCAGCGGCCTCCTCGAAACGGAGTTCGAAATACTCGAATTGGTCGCGACGAGCCATACGAATCCGGAAATCGCGCAGAAAATTTCGGTCGACGTGGCTTCGGTGAAGAAGACCATATCGACCATCATGGAGAAGCTGGACGCGAACGACCGGACTCATCTGGTCGTGCAGGCGTTGCGGCATCGGATCATCTCCCCGAGCCGTATAGCGCCCCTGGAACGCGCGCCCGCGAGATCGTCGAACGGCCCGGAAGGCGAGCCCGTTCGGCTGTCTCCTCGAGAGCGGAGCGTGCTGCCGTTCATCGCGGCGGGGTTGACGAACAAACGAATCGGATCGCTACTGGGCGTTTCCCCCGAGACCGTGAAATCGGCCCTGCAGAGCCTGTTCCGGAAACTCGGCGTCGAGGACCGCACCGGAGCGGTTGTCGAGGCATGGCGTCGTGGGTATCTCGATTCGGAGAATATTCCCGAAGGCCTCGCCCGGCACGAGTCGGGTACGGGCCCGGAGCGGGAACCGGGGCCGTCCGGGAGTCGACGGTCCGCCGTGGATGAGGAGTCGGGGGGCAGCGGTGTGGTCGGAAACCTCCTCGACCTGCCCGGGGAATCCACCGCGACCACCGAAACGGCAGCGCAACGAACACAATCTCCCCCGATGCCGCCGAGTCGAGGTGGACCACCGGACCCGACGGGCGCTGCGACCTGGTACGCCTTCGGTGAGAAGGATCTGTCCACGCACGCCCACCGGAGGCCGGGCAGCGGCGCCGTACCGCCGTCCACCACCGATTTCGAGCACCGCGATGCCGAATTGACGGCGCTGTTGCGGACGGTGGTGCGGGCCCAGCGGGAAGCGGATTTCCGGAGGTCGGAATCGGCGCAGCGGTATCGGGACGCGGTGCGGCGACTGGGCCTCGATCCCGCCGCCTCGATCGCCGAGCACATGGTCACGTTGGGCGACCCGGCGAATATCGCCGAGGAACAGCGGCGTGAGTTGGTGGAGATGGTGCACCGCCATCACGACCTACAGCAGGCCTGCATGCGAATGGACGCCACGAGTGCCGAACTCACCGCCGCCCTGCTGGATCGGGCGCACTGGGCGAGTGTGGCGGAGCGCAGACTACTGGCTTTCGATGTTCCCGTTGTGAGTGCAGGTCCGCTGCGAAAGCGACTGGAGTCGGGTATCCGAGAGTGGGACACCGTTCGGCGAGAGGCATTTCCCGAGCTCGCCGCAGCGCTCGACGCGCTGCGGGAGACCGGCGAGCGGGCGCAACGGGCTGCCATGGCACTGGTGGAGGGCTTGGTCGTACCGACTCCGCCGACCGCCGGGTCCATCGAGAACGATCCCGATGCGCCGATCGCGGCTGCGGTCCGTACTATTACCGACCTCTACGGCCCCGGCGTGGTCCTGCCTGCCGGTATCCGGATCGGTGCCACCGACCCGGATACCCGTTTGCAGGAACATGTGCGTGGTCGGCTGGTGCGGGTGCGCACGTATGCGGATCTGGTGCGGCGGTCGGAGAAACTCGGACCGGGTTCTGCGATCATCGTGGTGGAGTACAACGTCGATCCGGCGGTCGCCCGCGGACAGGTCCATGCCGAACGCTACGTACTGGTCAACCGGACGGGCACCGTGGTGAAACTGGCTCGCGATTCGGGGACGGCCGAAGAGTTCACGCCACCCCCCATCGCCGCGGAAATGATGTTCGCGCTCGCGGTGCATCCGAACGGCACCGCGCAATATCCGATGGATCCCGAATGGCACAGCCCGCCGCCGTTCGGCTCCATGCTTGTTCGAGACCGTGCCGAGGGCGAGGTTTGGCGGCTGCACAACGCGAATGTCGAACGTGCACTCGAGTGGCGGCGGGTACTGAGTCAGGCCGCTCGGTTGGGGGTGGCTGCGGAACGGTTGCGGCCGGACAACCGTGAAAACCTCATGGGTGAACTGGCGGCATCGGTCGACGGACCGCAGGCGGTAACCGTTCGTGAGCTCATGGAATCCCTGGAACGACACCGGTGGATCACCACGGAAATCACCGAGTTGCGGGCGCTGGAACGCAAGCGAACGCAGGCCGCCCTGGTGCATCACGTGCTACGGGCCAGGGTGTGGGCGGCCGAAAAAGCCCTGGGTCGCGGCGAGGCGACCGTTGCCGAAGTGCGCCGGTTGCGGACCGCGACGGCTCGAGCACATGCGGACCTCGCACGTCTCGACCGAGACCTGAACGAGGCATTGGCAGCACGTCGACCGGTCCCCGAACCGGCGCGGACGTCGGGCAACGGGTGCGGCCCCTTCTCGGTTATGGCGCTGGCGACGCTCACCGGAAACCCGGATATCGAGCTGTTGGAGTTCGAACCCGTTATCGGGACCTCCGGTTTGGACATGTGGGCCGCGCTCGGCGCCGATGTGGTGAATGTCGAGGACTACGACGACCTCGAACGGGTCGTGCCCGCCAATGGCTTCGCGTTGGTCAGCGAGGACCATACGAACAACGAGGGACACACCTACGTGTTGCTGTCCCTCGACGGCCGGCTGCTGGTATCCGAGTTCAATGGCGTCGAACTACACGAGTTCCCGCCTCGACCCCGAGGCGAGCTCGCAGCGCTGCGCGCCTGCGTCTTCGATGACTCGGGCCACCCGACCCACCCACTGTCCGAAGGAGCTCGCGCTCGGTTCCGCGAGTTGGCCCAGCAGGTGCTCGAGCTGAAAGCGGCGAAACCACAGTTGTTCGGGGCGTGGGCCACCGACGCGCGCTCCGACCGGGATCTTCGGCGGATCATGGCGACGGCGGACGCGGTGATAGCGACAGAGCGGTCCGCACGCGGCTCGACCGGTACCCGGCGGCGGACGACCGCCGACCCGATAACTCCCCATGTGCAGGCACGGGTGCGTCGGTTGCTCGCGGAAGCGGAGAACGTCCCGGTGTCACCGGAGTCATCTCCCGCGGAAGCGGATCACGGGGCCGATTCCGATTCGGTTCGGGTCTCGACCTTCCTGAGCGCCGCCACGACCGTCGATATCGACACGCGATCTCGAACGAATGCGATAGCCGCACATGTGCTGGGTGGTATCGCCGACTCCTCGGCTCGGGTGGTGGTGGTCGGCGATGTGGACATCCTGCTCGTCACCGATGGCGCCGGTCGCGTGGCGCTCGAGGTGGCGCTGCACAACGATACCGGTGAATTCCGTGTCCGCCTGCGCATCGCTTCGGGCAACGCTTTGTGGGCAGGCGACGCCCGGTGGTTGCTCAGAATGGCCTGGTGCTGGACGGACCACGGAAATCGTGATGCCGTACTGGACCGCATGGAGCGTGGTGCGCGGACCCTGTTGGGCGACGGCGGTGGCGAATTGGAGGCCACGGTGACAGGGGCGCGGGGTGCCCGCCGGCTGCGACTCGCCGTACGCACCGATGACGGCGCTGCCGAGGAGTTCTGCTACGACGAGGCGACCGGTGCGTCGAGTCGGGACCGGGAAAGCACCGGGCGCCCGGCGGGGCCGTGGGTCGGTCGCCCGCAGACGACGGTCGGGTCCGGGCTGTTGAACGCGGACCCCGATGAGCCCGTGCGCGTGAGCGACCTCGATGCCGTGAACACCGCGTGGGACACCGGGGACGACCGGTAGCACCGGCACCCACCCGGAATCGGAGGGTGCCGGTGCTACCGGCCGTGACGAACACTCAGGGCTTGTTGGGGTCCAGCGCGCTCTTGACCTTGCCGACGATGCCGGACTCGGTGCCGAGCGCGGCCGAACGTGGCTCGCCCTGGGACCCGTCGTAGGTGGCGTACAGTTTCGGATCCGGCGGCGGCGCGGACGCCTTGTCCCCGAGCGGTTGCGGATCGGCGATGAAACCGTTCCGGTGCGCCCCGTCGGGGGCGGTGCCGGAAGCCCATCTGCCCTGATCGGCCTGGGTTCCGTCGGACAGATGCCACAGGCTCGTGGCGTGCTCGGAATGCTCTTCGTCGAACAGCGCCGTCGGAGCGATCGTGTCCGCCAACCCGTCCTCTTGGAGTTGTTCGATCCCGGCCAACCACATGTTCTGGTGGTAGGTGTCGCGGGCCAGGTTGAACTTCAGCATGTCCTTGACACCGGGGTCGTCGGTCATGTGGTACAGCCGTGCGGTCTGGACCCGGCCCTGCGCCTCGGCCGTGACATTCGCGTGGAAATCGGCGAGGAGGTTTCCACTGGCCACTATGTATCGGCCGTTCCACGGCACCCCGTTGCTGTCGGCCAACGTCGGCCCGCCTCCGGAGATGATGGCCTGCTGCGGGTCCATTCCACCCAGCACCGCGGCGACCACGGGATCGGCGGCCGCTTCCTGAGTGGCGCGGGTGGCGGGGGCGCCCTCGAGCAACCGCGCGACCATGGTGGCGATCATTTCCACGTGCCCGATTTCCTCGGTGGCCACGTCCATGATCATGTCCTTGTACTTGCCCGGCATTCGGCAGTTCCATCCCTGGAACAGGTATTGCATGGTGACGGTCATCTCGCCGTACGCGCCGCCGATCAACTCTTGGAGTTTGCGTGCGTACACGGGGTCGGGCTTTTCGGGCTTGACGTCGAACTGCAGATAATCGGTATGGCGGAACATCGGGCCTCCACTGGGGTCGAACGGTTCCTGGCACGTACCTCTTCGCCGGCGGATACCTCGACCCTCGTGGGATAAACCGCCACCTCCGAAGGACGGGCGGACCACATCGATCGGAGTTCTGAGCGTGGTGGGATCGTCGGGCCGGTCAGCGGTGAGTGGACGGGTGTTCCCCGCTGCGCAGCGGGGGGAGGTGTTCGATGACTCCGGCCGCGCCCGCCAGGGCCCGACCGGTGCGCCTACATCCCGCCGCTATACGGGCGGGAGCGCGGCGTGCCGCGGTGTCGAGCCGGTCCCGGGAGCGGTCGAGCGGTGACAGCGGTAGGGCGGCCAACGCATTACCGGGAAGGCGCCGTGCCACGGTCGGATGCGGACGGGTGGGCGCGGTTATCCGGACCACCCACCAGGCCCATCCGATGCGGCGCAAGGTCTCGGGTGCCACGACCTGCTCCAGTTTCGGCAGGAGAACGTCCTCCTCGTCGCGGATGTCCGCGCGGAGCAGGGCAGCGATCCGCTCGAACAGTCGATGATGCTCGGGGCCGTCCGGGTCGAGTGTCTCCAGTTCGGTGAACAACTCGTTTATCTGCTGATGCTCCTGTTCGACCCGCAGTGTCAGTTCTGCTCCGTCGGGCAGGAGGCGGCGCAACAGCGGCCACAGGACGGCTTCCTCGGCGAAAGCATGCGGAAACACCAGCCGGCACAGCGCGTTCAACGCCGCCGCGCGTTCGTCTCCGGCGCTGTCGGCGATACGCGCCAACAACTCGTCGAGTGCTCGGTGATCGCGTCGTTGCAGTGCGAGCACACTGCGCCGGCCACCGAGTTCTTTTTCGCTCCGACCGGCCAGGGATCGCAGCATGTGTCCTCCTCGTGATCGGTCTCGTCGCACGCCTACCCCGCGCCGTTCACGGCAAACTTCGCCCTGGCTCGGCCCGGCCGCCGCTGTTGTGGGTTTCGTTCGCGCGACAGGTCGCTTCGCCGCAGGGGCCTCGGTGGGTGGCCGTGCCCTCGGTAGCCGATTCGCCCTCAGTAGCCGATTCGGATCTCGTCCTGCGTGGCGGTGCGGACAGCGGTGATATCGGCCTTGGGTGTTCCGGTGCGGTTCTGCCATCGGTGTACCCCGGCGCCGAGCGCGTAGGAGAGATGCCCGCCGAGAGCCCCGCCGGCGCTCACCGTCGCCAATCCTGCCGCGCCCAGGATCGTGGCGTCGAGTGGACGGCCCCGGCGCAGATAGGCCCCGAGGAACAGGACACTGCCCACGGTATTGGCGGCGGAGTGGACGAGCGCCACTCGCCGCTGTCGCCGATTCAGACCGGGAACCTCGGCCAGACCGGTGACCACGGTAGGGGCGGTGGCCCATAGGCCGATGAGGACGAGACGCTGCGCGGACTCGTAGTGGCCGGTCGCGCGCAGGACGGCCGCGCTCGTCCAAGCGCCGATCGGCATGGTGACGAGCAGGGGATGCACCGGATGACCCAACCACGAGCCCCGCAGCCATCTCGCGATGCGGCCGTGGCCCAGGATGCGGCCGATTCCGGCGGACAATGCCGCGGCCGGCCGATCCGCGGCGGTGTTCTCCTCGGCCGCGCGCAGAAGTCGATGCATGCTCGAACGCATACTCGAATGCATATTCGAATGTATATGCGAATGCATATTCGTTTGCATATTCGTTTCGCCGCGCTTGTTCATATCGCCGCCATACCCGCTCGACCGGTACCGAACCCGGACCATGCCGAAACGGTTTCGGAAAAGTCGGGCCCGATTTTGTCCCCACCGCGCCATTGCCTACACTGGACCGGTTGCTCGGGCACCCCTGTGTCCGTGTACGGCCACGTACGGGCGTCCGAGAGCGACGACGAACTCATCCGGTCGGTAACTGCCGGCCGGACCAGCCGAATTGCTGAAGGCCCACGATCGGCCGCGCATCTGCGCGTCCGGTGCTGCATGGGAACCGCAGCGAGAAAGGTGTCGAGGTCGAACCATGACCATGACCGATCCAATCGCAGACTTCCTGACGCGTCTGCGCAACGCCAACTCGGCGTACCACGATCAGGTGAAGGCTCCGCATTCGAAGCTCAAGGCGAATATCGCCGAGATCTTGAAGCGCGAGGGTTACATCGCCGATTACCGCATCGAGGACGCGACCGTGGGCAAGACCCTGGTCGTGGATCTCAAGTACGGCCCCAGCCGGGAGCGCAGCCTGCAGGGCCTGCGCCGCGTCTCCAAGCCGGGTCTGCGCGTGTACGCGAAATCCACCAACCTGCCCAAGGTCCTGGGCGGCCTCGGCGTGGCGATCATCTCCACGTCGACCGGCCTGCTCACCGACCGTCAGGCGGCTCAGCAGGGTGTGGGCGGGGAAGTCCTCGCCTACGTCTGGTAAGGGAGGTACGGACCATGTCGCGTATCGGTAAGCATCCGGTTCCGGTCCCCTCGGGTGTCGAGGTGACCCTCAACGGGCAGGACATCGCGGTGAAGGGCCCCAAGGGTCAGCTGTCGCTGACCGTGGCGGAGCCGATCACCGTGAGCAGGAACGACGACGGCGCGATCGTCGTCACCCGCCCGGACGACGAGCGGCGCAGCCGTTCGCTGCACGGCCTGACCCGGACCCTGATCGCCAATATGATCACCGGGGTCACGCAGGGCTACGAGAAGAAGATGGAGATCTTCGGCGTCGGTTACCGCGTGCAACAGAAGGGCAAGGACCTCGAGTTCGCCCTCGGTTACAGCCACCCGGTGCCGATCGAGGCGCCCGAGGGCATCACCTTCGCGGTGGAATCGCCCACCAAGTTCTCCGTGTCCGGGATCGACAAGCAGAAGGTCGGCCAGGTTTCGGCGGTCATTCACGGTCTGCGCAAGCCCGATCCGTACAAGGGCAAGGGCATCCGCTACGCCGGCGAGGTCGTGCGCCGCAAGGTCGGAAAGACGGGTAAGTGATCATGGCGAAGACGACAGCGAAGACGACTGCCGGCCAGGAGAAGAAGCAGGCCAAGCGCATTCCGCTGGGCAAGGACGTATCGACCCGGCGGCGCCTGTCGAAGGCGCGCCGCCATCTCCGTCTGCGCAAGAAGATCCAGGGCACCAGCGAGCGGCCCCGTCTGGTGGTGCACCGCTCCTCGCGCCACCTCCACGTCCAGTTGGTGGACGATTCGGCCGGCCGTACCCTCGCCGCCGCTTCCACCATCGAGGCCGATGTGCGGGCGCTGGAGGGCGACAAGACCGCCAAGGGCAAGAAGGTCGGCGAACTGATCGCCGAGCGCGCCAAGGCCGCCGGTGTGGAGGCCGTGGTGTTCGACCGCGGTGGCCACGACTACCACGGCCGTATCGCGGCGCTGGCCGATGCCGCGCGGGAAGGCGGGTTGAAGTTCTAATGCCAAGCATTCGGAAGACACAGCTGACCAGCGATCTGCTGTCAACGAACGGAAGGAACGTCTGATGCCGGGACGTCAGCGGCGTGACGGCGGAAGCGGACCCGCCGGACAGAACGGGAGCGCCCCCGAGGGCGGTCGCGAGCGGCGGGGTCGTGACGACCGCCGTGGCGGTGACCGTCGCGACAGCGCGGCCGAGAAGAATCAGCTCGAGCGGGTCGTCGCGATCAACCGTGTATCGAAGGTCGTCAAGGGTGGTCGGCGCTTCAGCTTCACCGCCCTGGTGATCGTCGGCGACGGGAACGGTCTGGTCGGCGTGGGCTACGGCAAGGCCAAGGAAGTTCCCGCGGCCATCCAGAAGGGTGTCGAGGAAGCGCGCAAGGGCTTCTTCCGCGTCCCGATGATCGGCTCCACCATCACCCACCCGGTGCAGGGCGAGGCAGCGGCCGGTGTGGTCATGCTGCGCCCGGCCTCCCCGGGTACCGGTGTGATCGCCGGTGGTGCCGCGCGCGCCGTGCTGGAGTGTGCGGGCATCCATGACATCCTGGCCAAGTCGCTCGGTAGCGACAACGCGATCAACGTCGTCCATGCGACCGTTGCCGCGCTCAAGCAGCTGCAGCGTCCGGAAGAGGTCGCGGCCCGTCGTGGTCTGCCGCTCGAGGACGTCGCTCCCGCGGGTATGCTGCGCGCCCGTGCCGGACAAGGAGTCTGACAATGGCAGATCTCAAGGTGACCCAGATCAAGAGTTCGATCGGCGCCAAGCAGAACCAGCGCGATAGCCTCCGGACCCTCGGTCTGCGGGGTATCCGCAAATCGGTGATCCGGCCGGACACCCCGGAAAACCGCGGTCTGATCAATGCCGTGCGCCACCTCGTGACCGTTGAGGAGGTCTGACATGAGCGTTATCAAACTGCACCACCTGCGTCCGGCTCCCGGATCCAAGACCGACCGCACCCGCGTCGGCCGTGGTGAGGGCTCCAAGGGCAAGACCGCGGGCCGCGGTACCAAGGGCACCAAGGCGCGTAAGAACGTGCCGGCCGCCTTCGAGGGTGGGCAGATGCCCATCCACATGCGGCTGCCCAAACTCAAGGGGTTCAACAACCCGTTCCGGGTGGAATACCAGGTTGTGAATGTCGGCACGATCGCCCGGCTGTTCCCCGAGGGCGGTACCGTCGGCAAGGCCGAGCTGGTGGCGGCGGGCGCGGTCCGCAAGAACCAGCCGGTGAAGGTACTGGGCGAGGGCGAGATCTCCGTCGCCGTCCAGGTCAGCGCGGACAAGTTCTCCGGCTCCGCCAAGGAGAAGATCGCCGCGGCCGGTGGCACCGCCACCGAGCTGGTCTGACGTAAGAGTTCACCCAGCGGCTGTGTGGGCCCCGAAGGCGGTAGCATACGGGGTCACGAGGGGCAGCGCGGTCGCAAATTCGGTACAGCGGCACCGGACGAGTGAAGGCTCGTCCGGTGCCACTGTTAGAGTTCAAGTGTTGTCTGCCAAGACCAGTCGTGGGTTCGGCGATCTCCACCGGGACACCGCTGAATAATTCCATGGCATGACCATGTCGTTCGCCAGGAGGATCTGTGCTTTCCGCCTTCGTATCGGCCTTCCGGACTCCGGATTTGCGGCGGAAGATTCTCTTCACGCTGGGCCTGGTCGCGTTGTACCGCGCCGGTGCATCGCTGCCCTCGCCCGGGGTGGATTATCAGGCGGTCCAGGAATGCGTCGACCTGGTTTCCGGTGGTGAGAACGCCGGTATCTACCAGCTGATCAACCTGTTCTCCGGTGGCGCGCTTCTGCAGTTGTCGGTCTTCGCGATCGGCATCATGCCCTATATCACCGCGAGCATCATCATCCAGCTGCTGACCGTCGTCATCCCTCGGTTCGAGGAGCTGAAGAAGGAAGGCCAGACCGGCCAGACCAAGATGACGCAGTACACCCGCTACCTGGCGGTCGCCTTGGCGATTCTGCAGGCCACGGGTCTGGTCGCACTGGCCGCTCGCGGACAGTTGCTACAGGGCTGTCAGCAGGACATCCTCGCGGATACGAGCATCTTCGGGATGATCATCATCGTGGTCGTGATGACCGCGGGCGCCGCCCTGGTCATGTGGTTCGGTGAGCAGATCACCGAACGCGGGATCGGCAACGGTATGTCGCTGCTGATCTTCTCCGGTATCGCAGCCCGCGTCATCAGTGAGGGCAATATGATCCTGGACAGCCGCGGTGGTCTGGTGTTCGGGGTGGTCTGCGTGGCCGCGCTGGCGGTCATCGTGGCGGTGATCTTCGTCGAACAGGGGCAGCGCCGGATCCCGGTGCAATATGCCAAGCGGGTGGTCGGCCGCAAGATGTACGGCGGTTCGTCGACCTATCTGCCGTTGAAGGTCAACCAGGCCGGTGTGATCCCGGTGATCTTCGCCTCCTCGCTGCTGTATCTGCCGAACCTGCTGGTGCAGTTGGTCGGTTCCAGCAACGACCCCGATCCGAGCTGGTGGCAGGAGATAATCCAGAAGTATCTGGTCAACCCCACCAACCCGGTGTATATCGCGATCTACTTCGGTCTGATCGTGTTCTTCACCTACTTCTACGTCGCCATCACCTTCAACCCGGAGGAGCGGGCCGACGAGATGAAGAAGTTCGGCGGTTTCATCCCGGGTTATCGCCCTGGTAAACCGACCGCCGATCATCTGAGCTACGTACTGAGTCGGATCACCCTCCCCGGCTCGATCTACCTCGGCGCGGTGGCCGTCCTGCCGAGTGTGTTCCTCGATATCGGCTCCACGGGCGGTACGCAGAGCATGGTGTTCGGCGGTGCCGCGGTACTGATCATCGTGAGTGTCGGATTGGACACCGTGAAGCAGATCGAAAGCCAACTGATGAATCGAAATTACGAAGGGTTCCTCAAGTGAGAGTTGTACTGCTAGGACCGCCGGGAGCGGGCAAAGGCACTCAGGCCGTCCTGCTGTCGGAGAAACTGGGGGTACCGCACATCTCGACGGGGGATCTTTTTCGGGCGAACATCGGCCAGCAGACCCCGCTGGGTCTGGAGGCGAAGAAGTACCTGGACGCCGGCGATCTGGTGCCCAGCGATGTGACCAACCGAATGGTCGAGGCCCGGATAGCCGAGCCGGACGCCGCCAACGGTTTCGTGCTGGACGGTTACCCGCGCACCGTCGACCAGGCCGATGCCCTGGCGAAGATGCTGGGCGAGATGGACACCAAACTGGACGCGGTGCTGAGCTTCGACGTCGCCGAGGACACCGTGGTGGCGCGGATGCTGTCGCGTGGCCGCGCCGATGACAACGAAGAGGTCATCCGCAACCGGCTGCGGGTCTACCACACCGAGACCGCGCCGCTGCTGGACTACTACGACGGCCTGGTCGTCACTGTCGACGGGGTCGGCGAGGTGGAAGAGGTCAACGAGCGCGCGCTGTCCGCGTTGAACTGTCCGAGCAGCGGAGCTTCGCGGTAGTGCGGTCCGCCGTCACCGAGCCGGTTATGGAGAACTGATCCCCCATGGTTTTCGGCCGCAAGGGCAAGAAGGTGGTGCCGTTCCGCACCCCCGGTGAGTTGGACGCCATGGCGGCCGCCGGGGCGATCGTGGGTCGCGCCTTGGTCGAGGTGCGTAAGGCCGCGGCGCCCGGGGTGTCGACCCTGGAACTCGACGAGGTCGCCGAGCAGGTCATTCGCGATGCCGGGGCGGTGCCCTCCTTCAAGGGTTATCACGGGTTTCCCGCCTCCATCTGCGCCTCGGTCAACGACCGCGTCGTGCACGGCATCCCGTCGGCCGCCGAGGTCCTCGCCGAAGGGGATCTGGTGTCCATCGACTGCGGTGCCATCCTCGACGGCTGGCACGGTGATTCGGCCTGGACGTTCGGCGTGGGAACCCTCATCGAGGCGGATCGCCTGCTCAGCGTGGCCACCGAGCAGGCGATGGAGGCCGGTATAGCGGCCATGGTGCCGGACAATCGGCTCACCGATGTCTCGCATGCCATCGAGTTGGGCACCCGCGCGGCGGAACGGGAACACGACCGCGCCTACGGCATCGTCGACGGTTACGGTGGGCACGGTATCGGCCGGGAGATGCACCTCGATCCCTTCCTGCCGAACGAGGGACACCCGGGGCGCGGGCCCCGATTGGTGGTCGGCTCGGTGCTGGCCATCGAACCGATGCTCACCCTCGGCACCAGCGAGACCAAAGTGCTCGACGACGACTGGACCGTGGTGACGGTGGATGGTTCCCGCGCGGCCCATTGGGAGCACACCGTCGCGGTGACCGAGGACGGTCCACGAATTCTCACCGTGCGGCCCGAGTAGCCCGATAGCGGCTCGGGCCGCACGACGGTCACGACTCCAACAGCAGGGTGACCGGCCCGTCATTGGTCAGCTCGACCCGCATATGCGCGCCGAAACGTCCGGTGGCGACCGGTGCGCCGAGCTCGCGCAAGACCTCGGTGAAGGTGTCGACCAGTGGTTCGGCCACCGGTCCCGGTGCGGCCGCGGACCAGGACGGACGCCTGCCCTTGCGGGTATCGGCGTAGAGGGTGAACTGGCTGACCACCAGGATCGGTGCGCCCAGATCGGCGGCGCTGCGTTGTTCGTCGAGGATGCGTAGGCGCCACACCTTGTCGGCGAGGGCGCGGGCGTCGGCTTCGGTATCACCATGGGTGACCCCGACCAATGCCACCAACCCGTGAGGAACACGGTGCTCGGTGGGATCGATCCGGCCGACGACTTCGTCGCCGACCACCACCCGGGCGGACGTGACTCGTTGTAGTAGCACTCGCACACCCAGATCATGCCGGGCGGGGTGTCCTCGTATTCGTCGGAGCCGATTGTTCTCGGCCGCCGCCATCCGAGTTTCGCGTCGAACCCGCTGGATGAGTCCCGAATTCTTCCCATCAATGGAAGCTCGGTTGAAAGTGCGCCATGTCAGACTATGGACGAGTGCGCGCCGGCTCAGGTCCATGATGTTCGGCGAATTCGAGCGAAGCCACCGAATACGTCTCGGGTGTAGGCACGAAACGCGGATATGAGCCAGGAGGAAATGAGGGCCCGTCATGCCGAACGATGGTGATCTCGATTTCATCGGTCTGCCGGGCGCCGTCGATCCGTCGCGGAGAACGGCCGCGCGGAACCTCGGGCGCACATCCGGTCGGATTTCGCCGTCCGGCGATCGGATCGCGCGATTGTGTCAGTATGTCCGGGTAGGCACGATGATGATCGGCGGGAACGGACTGTGAGCGACCAGAACAAAGAGAACCCCGGCGGCACCGACGAGAACAATGATGTGCCGGATGTCGGTTTCAGTCTGACGCCGGACGGCACCGCGGAGCCGAGCGACCCCGTCGAGGAAGGCGACGCCGCGGAAAGTCGGGACCGGGTGTTGGCGCGGGAGATCGCCGACGCTCTGGGCGAGGTCGGTCCGTCCGGTTGGAAGCAGTTGGACGCGGTGTTCGCACTGACCACGACGACAGGGGTCGCCGAGGTCGTGTACACCGACGGCGAGCGCTCCATGCGGGCCGAGCCGCCCGCGCCGGTGTTGGAGCGGGTGCGTGAGCACCGGGCCTTGGTCGCGGAGCTGGACGGGGAGCCGTGGTGGCGGCTGCTGGTGCGGTTGAGCTCCGAGGGTGAATTCGAGGTCGACTACGACTTCGGTGACGAACCGTTCCCGGAAGGGCAGCTGTTCGATCCGGAGGCCTATGGTGCCGACCTGGCGGAGTACCCGCGCGAGACGCTGCCGGTGTGGTTGGCGGCATACATCGGCCACGGCAATCGGCAGACGCGGACTCCGCAGGAGGCCGCCGCGGCGGCCCGGGCCGACCGGGCGGCGAAGGTATGGCCGGTATTGGCGGAGAACGAGTTTCCCGATTTTCCGGAGATGTGGGCGCGATGGGCGTGTATCTCCGCCGCGTTCGTGGCCGCCGGATCCGATTGGGGCCCACGGATACTGCCGTCGATGGGTTGGTTCGAGAGTTCACGGCGCGGTGGCGCCACGCTGTATTCGTTGCCCAACGGTCGCGCCGTGCTGTCCGGTGGGGTCTGGGAGGCCCCGAATCTGGATGCCACGTACAACGCGGGGGCCCCGATGCCGAAGTTCTTTGCGGGCGCGCCCGACTGGGTGGCCAACCCGGTGCTGAACCCGCGCGCCGCCACCGGATTGATGTCGTTCGTCTACTGGTGGGACGGGGGGCGCTGGTATCGCGGTGAGTCCCCCTCGGCGGAGGAATGCGCCACCGCCGTGCCCGGCGTATGGACCGCGAACACCGTGGTCGGTATCGTCGCCGGGTTGGTAGCCCAGCCGCCGAGCGCCGAACAGCGTTCCGCCGCGGCGGCTTTGGTGTCGGCCGCGGAGGTCGGTGTGGTCACCCGGGAGACCGTGGTGAACCTGTTCGGCGACGACGGTCGGTTCGATATCGATGGGGCGATGTATCAGCTGACATTGGCCGGTGTCACCGCATCGCTGCCGCAGCAGATGCCGGAGGAAGAGGCCATCTTCCGCGTGCGCAGTTACATCGAGGGCCGCGGGCTGGACACCACCGGATACCCGTTGGATCAGCTCGTCGCCGACCGGTTCAGCTGCGGTTGGATGGTTTATGTTCCGGTGCCGCGCGGGGAGATCGCGATCGGTCGAGCCATCTTCTATATCGCAGACGACGGTGTGCTGGAGCACTCGTCCTCGTCGATTGCCCCGACCACATTCGTGAAGGAATTCGAGCAGCGCTTCCAGGAACGTCAGGGAGCGCGGGCGTGATGGGGACCGTTCGAGGACACACCAGGAAGGGCTCGGTGCGATCATGCCGGAAAATGTAGAGGTCAACGCGGATGAGGACGGTGGTCTGAAAGACGCGATGACCGTCCTCGAAGAGCTTCGCGACGATTTCGAGGGTATCGCCGCCCGCACCAGGAGCCTCATGGGCCATATGACCACGGCGTGCGGTGACGATCATTTCGGTCATCAGTTCACCGACGGGGAAAAAGGATTCCGAAAGAAGGTCACCTCGGCGGTCACGAACAGCGAGAACCTGTCCACCTCGTTCGACAACTACGGTCAGGGCGTCGGTGGTGCATTGGGTGCCCAGCCGTTGTTGAACGGAGCCGAGCAGGCCTCCGCCGGCAACTTCCGGTGGGCGGACTGAGCCGATGTCCGCACAGTATTCCGACGCGGCCGCGGCGGCCATGGAGAGTTTTCAGCGGCAGATGCAACTGGTCGCGCAGCTGCAACAGCAGCGCGCCCGGTTGACCGCGACCGTATCGGTGCGGGACAAACGGGTCACCGTCACCGTGAATGCCAACAACACGGTAATCGAAACCAAATTCGCCGATGATATCGACGAATTGAGCTACGAAGAGATCGCGGCGGCGGTGACCGAGGCCGCGCAGAAAGCGTCCGAGGAGGTCACCCGCCGGGCAAACGAATTGGCGCAGCCGCTGTTGGCCGAGCGGGCGGCCCGACCGAAACTGTCGGATATCCTCGAGGGCATACCCGAATTCCGGATGCCGGAGGAACCGGAGGTCTCCACCGCCGCACCCGGTTCGGCCGAACGTGCCGCGTTCGACGCCGCGGAGGAGTCGGCGGCGGAAGAGGCGGCGATGACCTTCACCGACGTCGAGGAATACGATCACCAGCGCAAATCCGACCGGGCTTCCGAGGTTTCCGATTCCGGTTGGTGAGTTCGTGCTGTGGTGTGGTGATTGACGGAATGTCGTCGCGTGGGGGAGCCGGGGTCGGTGGTATCCGGGTGCTTCCCGGTGAACCGGTGGTGAGCTGACGTGGCCATCCCCTTTCCCCCCGCCGAACTGGCCTGGTTGCTCGGTTATGTCGCCGGCTCGGAGATCCCGGTCGGCAACGAGGATTATGCCCAGGTCATGCGGGAGGGCTTCCAGGAGCTGCAGAAGCAGATCCGGGAGCAAGAGCTGCCCAAGATCGACGATGCCATTCATCAGATCGAAATCGCCTATCCCTCGGGTCGGGGCGGCGAGCAGATCATCAAGGGGCTGAAGGAACTTCGCGAACAGGCCGAGCAGGCGGCGAAGAATTACGGCGCTCTCGCCGAAGGCATTCACGGTTTCGGCGGTGAGATCGTCTCGGCCAAACTGAACGGAATCATCGGTCTGGCCTGGTTGGCCGGGGAACTCGCCTGGGCCGTGGTGATGGGCCCGGTCGGACCCAGTATCCAGATCGCGGCGATCAGCTATACGCAGATGCTGTTCCGGCTCATCGGTACTCGGCTGACCGCGATGATCGAGCATTATCTGGGCAAGGTCATCTCCAACACCGTCGTGACCGAGATCGCCTCCAAGGTCGTCTACGAGATGATCCAGGAAGGTTTCGTCGAGATCTTCCAGGGCACCACCCAGGAAGTCGCCGTACAGACCACGTTGATCGCGCAGGACTACAAAGACGGTTACGACTGGGGCGCGATCTGGACGAACGCGTGGATTTCCGGTGTCGCCGGCGCTGTCGGCGGGGCCGCCGGTCATGGACTGCACCGGGCCACGCAGCGGCTGCCGTGGCGGCCCGACCGATGGGGCGGGCTGGGACGCGGCGCGATCGTCGGCGCGGGTGCCGGTTTGGCCGGTGCGCTCGCGGCTTGGGGCGCAACCGGTTTGAGTTCGGGGGACTGGACGCTGGACCCGCGATCACTTACCGGTGGTGTGCTCGGCGGTATCGGGCCCAGTATGTACTACGGCTGGCACGGCGGTAGCGACTACTCCGGTAGGCCGATGCGTCGTGAAGACTTCATGCAGATCGGTAGCAGCACCCCGAATGTCGGTGACGGTACCGCGCCGTCTCCGGACGGTGCCTCGGGCGACGGTTCGGGACGTGCGGGTGCGGCTCCCGGCGATGCCGGAAATACGAATTCCTCTGGGGCAGTGAATGCTTCGGGCGCTCAGGGGGACACGAACGCACCGGCAACCCAGGGCGAATCGGGTACTTCCGGTCACACCGGAGAGGGTGACCCAGGTGCCTCCGCCGGGACCACCGATGCGCAGTCGGATACCGCGGGCCGCCCCGGAGAAGGAGATACCGGTACCGCCGAGGGGGATACCGATGCGCGTTCGGGCGCCCGTCCGGAATCCGGGCGGACCGACGCGGCGACGACAGGCAGGTCGGATGGCGGGACCGGGTCGCAAACCACCGGCGAGAGCGGTTCTACGGCAACGAATTCCGGATCATCGGCGAGCTCCGTCGGCACGCAAGGGGTCGGAGCGGGCACGGTAGACGGTACGGCCGCAAACTCCGGTTCATCCGGTTTGCTTCCGGAGGGCTCCGTCGGAACGAGCGCGTTGGACAGCGGAGCAGGGGTTGCCGGTGCTTCGGCGAGCGCCGATGGGACTTCGGTATCCGGTACCCCGTCCGTGTCCGGTGGAGCGGCTGCGTCGGGTGGGGCGGCTATATCCGGTGGGGCGGCTGTGTCCGGGGCGTCGGTCGCGTCCGGGGCGTCGGCCGGCTCATCCGCGTCCGGGGGGTCGGCTTCCGGCTCCACGCCTGCCACCGGGACGAGCTCCTCGTCCTCGTCGGCCGCGTCCGGGGCGAGGTCGTCCGCGGCATCATCGAGTGGTTCCCCCGGCTCATCGCGCGTTACGAATCGATCGTCGGATCGGACATCGGAGGATCAATCGTCGGCAGGACAGGCCGACGATACGGCCGGATCCGGTGCATCGGCCGCTACCGGGACGGGAGCGGGAGCCGCCACATCCGGGACGGGCGGTTCCCAACGGGGTGGTTCGATACAGGCCGGTATTGCCGACAGCGAAGCGCCGTCGGTGGATGTCACGGCTTCGGGGCGTACGGATGCCGATGCCGATACCTCCATGGTGACGGCGCAACCCGACAGCGATGCCGAATCGGCGCAAGCACCGGCCCTCCGAGACGATGCGGCCACTTCGGCGCGGTCGGGAGA
This sequence comes from Nocardia paucivorans NBRC 100373, assembly GCF_000308675.1. GTDB lineage: Bacteria > Actinomycetota > Actinomycetes > Mycobacteriales > Mycobacteriaceae > Nocardia > Nocardia paucivorans. Next base: position 279,403 of record NZ_BAGE01000018.1, read on the forward strand.
GAGCGACCCGACCGGTGACACCGCCCCGAACGCGGGGAATCGGACGGATGTGGATACGGATCGATCCACCACCACTGCCACCGCCACCGGGGCGCGGGACGGTGCGGACACGACGAGTCGTGGGGAGCCGGACACGAGAAACGCGGACGATTCGCCTGCCGGTGACAGTGATCCGAACACCGCGGGTCGTCAGGATCCGGATGTTGCGGATCGGGGGGATTCGGATGTTCGGTCCGATCCGGATGTTGCGGATCGGGGGGATTCGGATGTTCGGACCGACCCGGATACTGCGGATCCGGACGACTCGACCACCGGGGAAAACGACTCCGACGACGGTGCGTCCGACCCGGATATGGATGACTCCGAAGACCCGGATATACAGGGCGATTCGGATCTCGACGCGAGCCTGGACGGTCAGTGTGCTCCACGGACGGTGGCCACGGTTATCGGGCGTCACCCCGATGCGGGATTCCGCCCGATGGGGCGTGCGGGGCGAGACGGCGTGTCCTCCACGGATTTCCAGCGCCACATGGGTGGCAGGCTGACCGAATCGGGCAGCGATCGGGGTGTTACGCCGCGGCAGGAAGCGTTGCGACTGCGGCTGTCGGCCGCCACGGAATACGACCGTGTGGCCGGTATGAGTCACCAGGTGACGAACGCGGCCAGGAAACGGGCGAAGCGGCGAACCGCGCGGGTGGAACGGGCCCGAGACCGGTTGGTCCAACAGCAGCAGCAACTGGCGTCGGAGGCGCGAACCGCGGATGCGGGAGTTCGCGACCTGCAGGCACAGCAGCGGGCTGTGGCCGCGGAGATGCGGCAGGAGGTGCAGCGGCAGAAGCAGCGGTTGGCGGAGCAGCTCCAAGAGGCGGAACCGGAAGCGCAGCAGCGGTTGCAGGACGAGGCGCGGCAGCAGGAACAGCAGCTGCGAAGTACGGCCGTCCGGCGCATCAGGGAACTGCACCAGCACGCCACTCGAGTGCGCGAGCTCCGGGGCCAGATCAACGACCGATTGCTCAACCTCCAGAGCCGGATCGACCGATTGGACGAGGTGCCGCAGCGGGTGTTGCGGAGCGAGCGGCAAAAGGCCGAGGAGCAGGCCCAGCAACTGCTGCAACAAGCCGAGGCGGAGCGGCAGCGGTTGCGGGCTCTGGCGGCCGACCGCCGAGAGCAGTCCAAGAGCGACTGGAAGTCGGTACCGGAGCACGCCCACCTCGCCGAGCAGGTGGAAGAGCTGGGCGATGGCGGCACGCTGATCGTGGTCTACGCATACACCACGCAGAACGAGGACGGGGTGGGTCTCGGCCACTCGTTCACCATGTACCTGGACGACGGCGTGGTGATGGTCGACGATCCCGAGAACGGGCCGCCGAGAGCGTTCGATCCGGACAATGTGCCCGCGGATCTGAAGCGAATCTGGGTCATGGGGATTCGCGCCGACGGTTCGATGGTGAACCCGTTGGTCGCCGGTTCGGGGTCGAACGACGATCCCACCGAGGAAGAGCGTCGCGCCGCCCGGACCTTCTATCGAGAAGAGCAACAGCGACGGGCCCAGCAGCTGCTGGATGAGGGGCTGTCCCTCCTACGTGACCAGCAGCGCGGCGCGCTCGACGAGTTCGCCGACGCGGCGCGCACCGGCCGGATCACGGCGGGCGAGCTCGACGCGCTGCGCGATCCCACGCGGTTCGCCGATGCGTTGGATCAGTTGTCCGGAGTGGCGGTCGATGACGACACGCCGGTGGCGGAATTGGAGCGGATCCTCGACGCCCGCGACCGGTTGCGTGTGGTGGTGCCGCGCTTCCACGAGCTCGGGCGGGCGTTGCAGAGATTCGCGGAACTGGAGTCGGGCCCGGCCTCGGCGGACCCACAGCGGATTGTGCGGGTGTACATGCACGCCGACACGTTGGCGAGGTGGGCGGGCTCGCTGCGGGATGTGGAGGTTTTCGCCGGGAAGATTTCGCAGGCTCGGCTGTCCCGGTTGCTGACGGCGGACTTCGAGGCGGAATTGGCCCGATTGCGCGCCGAGAACGTGGACGCGGCGGAGCTGCAACGACTGGATGCTGTTGTTCGGCGTCACCACACGCTGACCGAGCAGGTCCGGGCCTCCGAAGAACAGCTGTCGGCGCTTACGGATCCGAACAGGCAGGCCACCCCGGACGACAATCGGTCCGCCCAAGACGAGGAGATCACGCAGAACCGCGCCAGGGCATTGCAGCGGTTGACCGAGACGGTCACCCGGTTGAGCGGTGAGCTGGACACCGCACGCCAGGAAATGGAAAGCGCTGCGACCGCATTGGGGCTGGACGATATCGCTCGCCGGGCGTTGTCCCTGCCGGATTTCGATACCGAACTGACCCGGGTGCAGGACTCGTCACGTGAGTGGCAGGTGCTGTCGGCGAATACGCACTTCTATCACGAGCTGGTGGCCGTGGTCGAGCAGTGCACCGTGCTGCTGGCGCAGATCCGGGATCACGATCGGGGTTCGGCACGGTGGCTGTCCGCGGCGGCCTGGCACGCGACCTTGGCCACCACTGTCGCCACCGCGCTGCGTGAGGCGCGCGACGCGACGCTGACGCGCGTGTCCGAACCCGAGATGTCCCGGATCATCAGCGACCTTTTCGACTGGACCGACTCGTTGCAGTCCAACTGGACCCGACTCGGACAGGAGGTTTTGGATCGGTCCTCGATCGCCGGGATGAGCGATCGAGGACCGGAGCAGAACGCCAATCAGGATGCAATGGCAGCCGATGTCATTGTCGTGGCCGGCCGCCCGATCCGTATCGCCGTCACCGCCGGCGGGGTGGTCGATTCCATCGATGGCCACCGGGCCGCCGATGTGGCGACCGCGGCGGCGTACGAGAGTCTGCGAAATGCGTTGCGGGAGCACTCGTCCGAAGAGGGACTCACCGAAGCCGACCGGGCTCGTATGGTGCGCGAGGCCATCGACGCGGCGCAGACGGCGGTCATGGACCTGACCGATCGGGAGTACACCGACGACCGGGATCGGGCGCAACGGGCGATCAATGCGGGTGCCCGGCTGGTTGTCATGCCGCCGCAGACTTCCATCGCGGTGGTGATGGTCGATCCCGGTCGTGACGGCGAGTCCGGGAACTACACCGCGGGCTGGGTCGGCGACTGTCGGGTCGATGTGCTCGACCCGACCGACCCGGATACCGCGCGGACGGTGACCTTCGACCATTCGCCGGTCGGAAATTCCATGGCCGAGGCCGCGGGTGAGGCCGGGTACGTGATCGCCGGAAGTGAGGCCGGCGCGGACGCGGAACTCGGGCACGCGGGCCGCAGACTCGATCACGCGCTCGGTTTCGGCACCCGTCCCGAGACCCCCGGTGGCCCGCCGACCGAGGAAGGCCGCTATATCACCACCGGTCGACTCGCCGAGGCGCAGATCGTGCTGGCGCGCACGGCCGGGTGGGGGGATATCGGTCGTCGAACGCCCACACTCGCCCAGGCTTTCGCCGACAACCCGGGTGATCTGCGCGGCGCGCTGACCGACCTGGTCGACGACGCTCGCGCGGCCGGGGCCAGGGGCAGTATCACCGGTGTCGCCGTACAAGCCACGACGAGCGAGCCCGTGTCGTCGGATCCGGAGTCTGCGTCGTCGGATCCGGAGTCCGTGTCGTCGGAACCCGCGGGACGCCCCGATGCGTCGTGGCTGCGGACGGGGCTCGACGACCTGGTCGCCTATAGCAATGCGCGGCAGGAGATGGTTCTCGCGGCGGACAGATTGCGTACGGCGCGCGGATTGGACGAGGCACGTTACGAGGAGGGGCTGGACGAACGTCCCGACGACAACGGACCGGGCCCAAGGGAACGGCAGGTGCGGGGTGCGGTCCGATCCGCCGTCGCCCGCTATATGGAAGCGCAGCGGGCGGTCGACGAATTCGTTCGGCGACTCGGCGCCGAAACGCCGAACGGGATTTCGGTGTATCAGCGGCAGCTACTGCTGGAATTCGGCTCCGCGGCGGCGCAGTGGCAGACCACGAAGTCGTGGCTTTCGCCGTCGGGGGACGTGGACGTGGCGACGTTGTTGCAGGAGGGGGAAGAGGATTGGCCGTTCCAGGAGGAGACCCAGTACGTTCGCCGAATGGCTCGGCAGCTCGCCGCCGATCCCGTCCTGCGGCCGGTCGCCGAGGTGGACGGCGGGTGGGGGCCGGTCACCTTCACCCCGGACACCACCGTCCCCGACAATTCCACCGATCCGGTCGACCATTTCGACATTGATCTCGACACGATCTTCGGGGTCAGTGACAGGGGCGCCAACATATACAAAGGGCGCAACCAGGACTGGATGGATTCGGCGGTGGTGGACACCCCGGAAGGGCCGGTCCGTATCTCGGTGGTGTGCGACGGGGTGGGGTCGTCGCTCGATTCCCATCGCGCCGCGCGGGTCGCCGCACGGGCCGCCCGGTTGCATCTGGCCGCGTTCGCATTCGAGCAGCGGGGGGTTTTCACCACCGAGCAGGCGAACCAGGCGATGCAGGAGGCGATCGACGCGGCCCAGGCCGCGGTGGTGCGGCTGACCGAGGAGGAGTACGCCGACATCCCCAATCCGCCCCGGACGACGATCGCCGCGGTCATGGTCCGGCCGGGACAAGACGGCAGGCCCGGGCAGTACACGGCGGGTTGGGTCGGCGACACCCGAATACAGGTGCTGCGGGCCGAGGGCGAGTCCGAGGCGGTTTCCCGGGACCATTCGGCGCTGCCGTATCTGGTGGATCAGGGATTGAGCCAGCGGGAGGCACTGCGCGACCCGGATGCGCACGGTGTCGCGTGGGTGCTCGGCCGCGACGCCGGCCCGCCGCCCCCGAACGACGCCCTGCACGGGGAGTACATCACCTCCGGCACGGTGTCGGAAACCGATATCGTGCTGCTGAGCACCGACGGGCTGTGGGGCACCAACCCGGAACCGGACGAGATGGATATCGTCCTGGACGGCGGGCGAAACAGCGATCTGCGGGATATGGGCGCCCGCCTGCTGAACCGGGCCCTGCTCAACGGTGGCGCGGACCACATCACCCTCACGCTGGTGTCCTGTGACTCGACCGGACCGACACCGCACAGGCTGCCCCCGCCGCCGGCCGATATGCCCGGTGAGGTTCGGCGGCACTATCGGGTTCTGGCCGAGGAATACGCGCGGGCCCGCACCGAACTGTGGCGATTGGCCGCGCCGGCGGGAGCGAATCCGGAACGCCTGGCGGTGCCGGGTCGGCTCGCCGCCGAGATGCGGCGCCTCGCGGATGCGGATGCCGCCCCGGAGGCGCGGGTGCGGGCGGAGATTGCAGCGCGCCATTTCCACGCGCTCACCGAACGAGTGACCGAGCTGCGGCAGTGGCTCGATACGGCCGGTGACCGGTCACCGACACAGTGGACCCGGGACGAGACCAATTACCTTGCTGCTCTGTCGGATTGGTCGACCTCACTGCGCGACCTGCGGGAAGGCGCACTGGCCGATGCCGAGGCGGCAGTGGCCGAGCAGCGCCACGGCGAGTTGATGCGACTGCCGGAACTTCCCGGTTCGATCCGGGTGGACGAGCAGATCCCGGACAATGCGCGGGTGGCGGACGCGGCGCGTCGCTATATCGATATGTCTCACGAGGTCGACCGCAGCGTGCGGCGACTCGACGACACCCGGTCGTATGACGGAAGCCTGGAGATCCCGCCCGGTTTGCGGCACGGCTACCGGCTACTCGTGACGGAGCGGGAGAACGCGCGGGAGGTTTTGCGCGCGTCGATCGGTGGACTACCGGTCACCGTCGAGGAATTGGTGTCCGCCGATCACGCCGATGCGCTCGAGGTGCTGCGTCGGATGGCGGCCGAGGTCTCGCCCGACTCGGACGCGCCGCGGCAGTTGCCGGCGGATGCGTCCCCCGACGACCCGCATACATTGGCCCGGTTCGAGGCCGACCGGGTGCGGAACGAGGCGCTGGTGCGCGATATCGACCGGTTGATCCGCGCCACACAGCGATACCACCGGGCCGACCAGCGGGTGCATGCGCTCGAACAGCGCATCCGGGCCCATGGCGACGGAACGGACACCCTGGATGCTCGGCCCCGGCCGACATTGCCCCTGGACAACGGGTTCACCGAGCGGCAGCGTGACCGGGCCGTACTGCGGTGGCGGGTTTTCCAGGCGACGGCGTTCACGCCCGCCGATGTCGCGGATATGTGGGCGTCGACCGATCACGACACCCGGCGGGCGCTCATTCAGGTGTTGCCAGGGGTGATCGCCGAAACCGAGGGAATTCCGCCCGCGGTCCGCGACGAGGCGATGCGGTTGGCCTTGCGGCGTGAGCGGGAGCGACTGCGGCAGCAGTCCGATACCGACCCGCGCTGGGCGGCGACGCTGGATTCCTGGGTGGACCTGGTGGCGGCGGCCGAGCGGTGGACGGCGCAGGCGCCGGGGCATCCGGCGGTGCACCTGATCGGCCGAACCGGGCCGATGCTGGTGATCGGCGATCTGGATACCGCGGAAGAGGTCCGCTTCCACGCGGTGGACCGCCACAGCCAGGACGGGCCCGCGACACTGATGCAGGCCACCTCGGCCGCGGTCGACGGTGTCGCGTCCGCCGGCCGGCCCGCGGCGGCGGTGGTGTGGGTCGGACCGGACGGTCCTGCCCTGGCCCGGGATGTGGCCGGGATGTTGGAAACCCGCGCCGATCGTGGTCTTTCAACGCCGGATGTGGTGTTGGTCGGGCACGACGACGCCACTCCGGTGGCGCAGCGGCGCGATGGAGTCCCCCAGGCCGATCCGGACCTGGTGCTGCATGCCCTGGACGACGCGGCGCTGGCGGAGTACCGGGACCGTGTCGATGTCGACGCCTGGAACCCGGGGGTCGCGCGGTGGCTGCCCGCGCATCGGTTGGAGGGGGTGGCCAACGACTGTTTCCTGGTCGCGGCTCGGGGCGCGTTGCGACATTCGTTGGCGGTCCGGTTGCGGATGCCGGGTGTTGATCCCGAGAACGATGCGGTGGTGGCGGATCTGCGTGCGCGGATCGCGATGCTGGAGCCGGCGTCGGCGCCGCTGAACGGGGTGTCCGGCGAGGCGGGCGCGCAATGGATGGGGGCGGATTGGCACCGGGAGGGGTTCGCCGATTTCGACGCATTGGCGGCGGCGGTGCCCGAGGGCGGGGTGATGGTCGCGTCGGTGGCGTTCGAGGGTTTCCAGCGTCCGGGGGCGGTGGGTGCGCATGCGGTGCGGGTGTATCGGGAGAACGGTCGGCTGTGGGTGCGGGATGGGGATGGTCCGGCGGTCGATTTCGCGGTGTGGCGTGATGGTTTGTCGGGTGTGGTGGGGTTGCACGGTATTGTGCGGGCCGCCGACGGGACCGCGGTGGTGCCCCTCGGCGACAGCGGAACCGGCGGATTGGCGGGTGTCTCGTTCCCCGTTTCGAATATCGGCGGGCAGCCGGATATCGACGCAGCCGGCGGGGTTGCTCGGGTGGGGACCGCCCGTGCGGACCCATCGCCGCCGCAGCGCACGCGGCGTCTGTTGGGACAGGCGCTGGTCGATCTGGCCGCGCGACGGGACGCCGCGCGCGCTCGGATGGAAACCGCGATGGACCGGCTGCACACCACGGGTGTGGCGGTGGACGATGCCACGCGGGTCGCGCTGCGGTCGGGGCAGTACGACACCGAACTCCGCCGTCTGCGCGACCTGGTGCCCGAGGAACCCGCGGCGTCGGCCGATCCGCGGCTCGCCTGGGCGGGTGGCCGGTCGCTCGACCCGGGACAGGATCCGCGACTCGGCTGGACCGAGTTGGCCGCGCACACGCACCACTATCACGAACTCGACGGTATGCGCGGGCAGGTCGAGGTGCTGCTCGCCGAGTTGCGCGAGCGGGAACAGCACACCCCGGAGTGGCTTGCCGCGGCCGGGCGATTCGCCGACGCCCTGCCGGAGTGGTCCACCGTGGTGGACACCGTGCGCGACGCGGTATTGCACCCGGGCGACGAAGCCGAGGTACGCGCACTCGTCCATCGGGCACTCGCCGCGATCGAGCCGCTGCGGACGAGTTGGGCACAACTCGCCCGGGACAACCTGGACCTGGGTTCCGTTGTCGGGGTGAGCGATCGGGGCCCGGACAAGAACGGCAACCAGGACGCGATGGCCGCCGATGTGGTCCTCGTCGGCGGCAGGCCCATCCGGTTCGCGATCGTCTCCGACGGGGTGTCCCGGTCGGTGGACGGTCACCGCGCCTCCTCGGCGGCGGTCGCGGCAGCCCGCGAAAGCCTGCGCACGGCCTTGCAGGCGCACGACTCCCGCACCCCGGTCACCGACGCGCAGCGCCGGCAGATGGTGGACGAGGCGATCGCCGCGGCGCAGAACGCGGTCATGGCGCTGACCGATCGGGAGTACCGCGAGGTGCGGTTGAAGGCCGAGGCGGATATCACGGCAGGCGCCGACCAGAAGAGCATCAAGTTGCCGCCGCAGGCCACCATCGCGTTGGTTCTGGTGGATCCGGGGCAGGACGGCAGGCCTGGCCGGTACACGGCGGGCTGGGTCGGTGACAGTCGGGTCGACGTCCTCGATCCGACCGACCCGGGCAAGTCGCGGACGGTGACCTTCGACCATTCCTTCGTCGGAATGGGCATGCTCTTCGACGCGGTCGACGCCGCCAAGGCCAATGGTTCGACCAAATCCACCGCGGAACTGGTCGACGAGGTCTCGCAGGTGGTCGGCGAAGCGCCGGTCGGTAGCGGCGGGTTGATGAATGTGCTCGGTTTGGGCACCCGGAACGCGGAAGGCTACGGTTCGGCCGGCGGACCACCGGCGAAAGGTACGCAACGACACCATCGCTACCTCACCGACGGTGAGCTGGCCGCCACCGATGTCCTGCTCGTTCGCACCGACGGCGTCGGTGGGCAGAACCGACAGGCACCGGCGTTCGCGCGCGCTCTCGCCGCCCATGACGGCGATCTGTCCGCCACGCTGGCCTCCTTGGTCGACCAGGAGCTGGCCGGTGGGGAAACCGACAACATCACCGCTGTCGCCGTGACGGCCGCACCGACCGAACCCGGTGATCCGCCGCCCATCGGACGAGATCGGCTCGCGGCGGGGCGGCAGGCCCTGCTCGATTACCACCAGGCACGTCAAGCGATGGCGCGTGAGGCCGCGGCAATGCGTCGGGCGCGCAGGATGGACATCGCGAACGGCCACCCCGAAAACAGTCCGGCCCCGGGCCCGGCGGAGCGACTCGTCACACCGTCGCTTCGCGAGACGGTTCGTCGCGTCACCCAACTGGCGAAAGAGGTCGGTGCGTTCACCGATCTGCTGACTTCCGTCCAACGCGGGCCGCTCTCGGCACAACAGCGTCGGATATTGGCGCGGTATGCCGCCACGGTGGCGGAGTGGTCGGCCGCGGATGTGGTCATGCGGCAGATCTCGGATGCCGACCGGAGGATGGACGCATCGGACGTCCCGCATGTGAGGGTTCTCGAGCCGACCCCGGAATGGGCACGGCTGCTACGGGCCCGACGAGAGGTCGAGGACGTCCTGCGGCAGTTGGCGGCCGATCCCGTACTGCGACCGGTCGCGGCCCTCGGCGGTCCATGGGAGAACGGCACCGACCCGAGGGATGTGCCCACACATCACGGTCCGGTGGATACCGCCACCGAGATGGCCGTTCGTTCCGAGGTCGATCTCGGTTCGATCGTCGGGGTCAGCGACTTCGGTGCCCACGCGGACCGGAAACGCAACGATGACCGGATGGCCGCGGCGGTGATCCACACCCCCGACGGACCGGTCCGGATCTCCGTGGTGACCGACGGCGACTCGGAGAGCACCGGCGGGGATCGGGCCGCCGAAGTCGCCGCGCAGGCGGCCCTGGACCATCTGGCCGCGGTGGCGCGGGAATTGGGTCCGGGGCAGCGGTTGTCCACCGCGGATACCGAACGGGCGATGCGCGAGGCGATCGCCGCGGCTCAGGCCAAGGTGACGGAGTTGGCCGACACCGAGTACGCGAACGACCCCATTCCGCCCACCACCACCATTGCGGCGGTTCTGGTGCAGCCGGGCCGCAACGGCCGGCCGGGGCAGTATACGGCCGGTTGGGTCGGCGACACCCGGGTCCAGGTGCTTCGAGAAGACGGTCGGTCGGAGACGGTGACCACCGATCACTCCGGTCTCACACGGGTCATGCGCGACAGAGGGATTTCCGAACGAGCCGCGGTGCGGCTGCCGGAAGCCCGATTCGTGCGGCACAGGCTCGGCGGGAGCGAAGAGCTTCCCACGGACAATGTTCGTTCCGGCACGGTGTCGGATACCGATGTGGTGCTGGTGGATACCGACGGGTTGTGGACCGCGCTCCCCGAAGCGGGCGCATTGGCCGAGGTCGCGCGGCAGGAACATGGCGATTTGGCCGCGCAGAGCGCGCGTCTGTTGGAGATCGCGCTGCTCGACGGGGGGCGGGACAACATCACCCTGACGATGGTGTCGTGCGCGCCGCACGAGCCGGCGTCCCGCGCGCTGCCCGCGCCGCCCGTGGGCACGCCCGTCGCCCTGCGCCGCGAGTACACCGCATTGGCGCGGGAGTACCAGCGGTGGTGGACCGAGTTGCGCGAGGCGGTCCGGGACTTGCCGACAATGGATTCGGACCGGCCGATCTCGCCCGAACAGGTCATCCAGGAATTGCGGACCGGCGCAATGGGCGCGCTGAACGTCCAGGCGCATGTTTTGGCCGCGGTGGAGATCACGGCCCGGCATCTGCGGGAGCTGGGGGCGCGGATCGCCCGGTTCCGGGTCTGGTTCGAGGCGGAGGCGGGCCGTTCGCAAGGGTATGCGGACGCGGCGAATTACCTGTCCGCACTGGGTGAATGGGCCACCACGCTGCGGGTGCAGCGGGATACGGCGTCGGAGTGGGCCCGTGCGGCCCAGTCCCTGATGCGCGGTATGCCCCATCCCGAGTACGTGCAGACCTACAACAAACTCGTTCGCCTGACCCACATGCCGTACCCGATCGGTGACGACGATCCCCTCCGCGGCGAGCGCGACATCATGCAGGCGGTGCGGCGACAAGAGGAAGCATCCGAGCGACTCCGGACGGTCGAACATCGACTTTCGGTTCCGGTCGCCGAGGGGCCCGTCGGTGGCGAGGTACCGCGATTGAAGCCGCTGCCGGCGACCGATGAATTCGCACACCCACCGATCCCGCTCGGTCTGCGGGCCGCGCATCGAATGGTGACCGGCGAACGGGCCAACGCGCTGCGGGGGTTGGCCAACGCGCTGCAGGGGTTGCGGGAGGTGCCCGCCGAGGCCGTCGCGGGTCTGCCGGTCACTCGCGCGGAGCTGACCGGAAACGATCGGGTGCGCGCACTCGGTCGGTTGCGGGAATTCCTGGCGGATCAGGATCGGCAGATGGCGATCCAGGCCGGGGAAGGACGATCGCTGTCCGCCGCGGATCAGGCACGTAATGCCCAGATGGAGCGGGTGATGCTCGCCGCACGGCGGTACCATCTGGCCACGGAACGGGTGCGTGCCCTGGAGCGGCGCGCCGAAGTGCACGGCGGTGGGACGGTTTCCGAACGTTCCCTGCCGCGTCCGGCGTTGCCCGCCGACCCCGGCTACCGTCCGGAGCAGTTCACCCGGGCGACGGACTGGTGGCACAACACCCGGCAGTGGGCGCGCTCGCCGCGTGATCACGCACTCGCGTGGGAATGGACCGATCCGGACACCCGACGGGCATTGATCCGGGCGACTCCCGAGGCCGTCGCCGGCGCACCGGGTTTCCCGCGTGCCGTGCGCGACGAAGCGACCCGGTTGATGTTGCGGCGCAGCCGGGAAGGGCTGTCGCGGGTCGACGAACTCACCCCGGAACAACGCCGACACCAGAAGCTCGTGAATTCCCGAATCGAGCTGCTCGCCGCCGCCGAGCGCTGGGCGGCGCAGGTGCCCGGGCATCCGGCGGTGCAGATGACCGGCACCACCGGAACGCTGCTGGTGATCGGTGATCCGGATACGGCCGAAAACGTCGCCTTCCATGCGGTGGACTGGAATTCGTCATCGCTCGACGAGACATTGCTGCGCGCCACGGCCGCCGCGGTGAGCGATGCCGCCACGCCGGGGCGACCCGACGCGGTGGTGGTGTGGCTCGGTCCGGACGGGGCGGCCCTGGCGCGGGCGGTGGCCGAACTGCAGGACGGTCGGGCCGCGGCGGGACAGCCGGTGCCCGCGGTGCGGTTGGTGGGGTATCGCGACGGGACCTCCACCGCCGAGGCCACCGCCCGCGTCGCGAACCCGGATCTGGTGCTTCACGCTCTGGCCGACGATATGTTGGCGGGTCGACGGGATTCGGTGGTCGCCGACCAACCGGACCAGGGACTCGTCGCGTGGCTGCCCGCGCATCGGTTGGAGGGGGTGGCCAACGACTGTTTCCTGATCGCGGCGCGGGGTGAGTTGAATCGGGCGTTGACGGCCCGGATGCGGTTGTTGGGGCCGGCCGCCGAGAACGATGTGGTGGTGGCGGATCTGCGTGCGCGGATCGCGAGGCTGGAGTCGATGCCGACGCCGATGGACGGTGTGTCGGGTGAACTGGGTGTGTTGCTGGTGGGGGCGGATTGGCACCGGGAGGGGTTCGCCGATTTCGACGCATTGGCGGCGGCGGTGCCCGAGGGCGGGGGAATGATCGCCTCGGTGGCGTTCGAGGGTTTCCAGCGTCCGGGTGCGGTGGGTGCGCATGCGGTGCGGGTGTATCGGGAGAACGGTCGGCTGTGGGTGCGGGATGGGGATGGTCCGGCGGTCGATTTCGCGGTGTGGCGTGATGGTTTGTCGGGTGTGGTGGGGTTGCACGGCATTGTGCGGGCCGCCGACGGGACCGCGGTGGTGCCGCCCGGAGCCGGCGGACGAACCCGTGGTGAGCAGGGTAAGGCATTCGCGATCGCCACCATGGGGGCGCGGATGCCGCGCGCCCCCAACGCGGACATCGCCGTATCGGAAGGCGGCGGCCCGGATATCGGACCGGAACTGAACCGACTGCTCCGTGAGTCTGCTACTCGCGCACCGGCTTTGTCGTCCACCGTGCAGTGGCAGCTGCAATCCCGTCGCGCGGAACTCGCCGATCATGGGCAATGGTTGGACCCGCGTGCGGTGCTGATGCCGGATTCCGAGGCGCGCCGGGACTGGAACACCCAGCTCGCGGCGGTGCGCACGCGGTTGGCGGAACTGCTCGAGATATCGCCCGCGGTATTGGCCGACGAGGCATTGGTCGTCCAGGAGTTGGCCGATCTGCGCGCCCGAACCGACAAATCCTCGGAACTCGTCGCGGTGGAGCGGGAATTCCGGTGGCGGTACGAGACCACGCGGTTGCTTCACGAGATCGACCGAATCGAGACACGCGCCGAGCGGATCCTGGAATTGCGGCAGCGGTTGCGCGCCGCCGCCGAGCAGGTTTTGGCGGGCGGTGATACCGAGCGATACCGCCGGTTGTCCGTCCAGGCGGCCCGACTCGAGGAATTGGCCGGTGACCGGGGGCTATTGGATCACGAGATCCCGGTGAGGGATGAGTATTCGAGTCACGCCGCGAGCCGACGGCGGACGGAACTGGACATCGCCTACGAGCACACCGGCATGCTGTTGCGGGCATTGCTGGATACCGACACCCCACCGACGCGGATGTCGCGCGCGGAACTGTTGGCGCTCATCGACCCACCTGAGCTCACCGCCGGTGGACCACGCAACGGCTTCGAAGAGATGCTGGTCGAACGCGCCCGGCTGGCCACGGAATTCCTGGAGTTGCGTGACCGGATCGAACGGGAGCGGGACGGACACGCCATTACCGTCCGGGCATTGGACAATCTGCTCGACAGCGGCTTGGCCGAGGCGCTTCGCGACGAGACCCGAACACCGGTCACCCGTCGAGGCGAGGTGGGGCCGGAACTCGTGCGCGCTCGCCGCGCCGCCGCCGCGACCCGGTTGTGGTATCGACAGTCCCGCATCGCGTCGACCGGGGACCCGGACCTCACCTCGGTGGGACCCGAGCAGTTGGCGAAGCTGCGGTCCGAACGTCCCCGCCTGGCCGCGCCGGTCGAGGAGCTGCTGCGGGATCTGGGCCTGAGCATGCCGACCGGGCCCCTGCTCCGCGGCGCGTTCCGGGATCTGCTGCGGCAGGTGCACGAGGCCGCGGTCGCCCGGGCCGTCGCACCCGATGGAAGTACCCGACCCACCACCGAAGAACTCCGACACCTGCGGACGCTGCGCGATCACGATCTGGCCGTTCGCGATCTCGAAGAGTATCTGGCGGCGGGGGAACGTATCGACCGCATCGAGGCGCTGTCCACCGCGTTGCGTCGGGCCAGAGCCGAGCGGGACCGGGTGGCGGCGATATTCGCGGACCTGTCGCGGGCCGTGACAGCCGATGCCTCGGGTGAACTCGCCGCTGTCGTCGGCGCGAAGCGGGACTGGGCGGACGAACTGTGGCGCCAGAAGCTGCGAGCGTACGGGGAATCGCTGCGAGTATCCCAGACGGACCCCGAAAAACTCCGGTTGTCCCGTCTCCTGCTCCGGTTCGCCGATGCCGCCGATGCGCGCGCCGACCTGGTGCGACGGGTCGACACCTTGGAGCGACACGCGCGACAACTCGACCGGTTGGCGGGACAACTGCGTCGGGCCGAGGACGAACGCGCCGCACTGCCCGTGCGACACCCTGGCGACCACGCGACCGTCGCCGCGCGCCGCGACGAACTGTCGGCGCGGATAACGGAACTCGACACCGCCCTGACCGAGGCCCTGTCCCGGGTCGGCGTCGCGATCGAGTCGGATCGACCCGCCGAGTTGTCCGGCACCGGCCCCCTCACCGGTCCCACCGACGGGAGGCAGGTCCGTTCCTCGGTCGGTTCGCGCCGGCCGGCCGGTCGGTCGGCCGCCGACGGTTCGACGCCACCGCAGCGCCCGACCCCGTCGCAGGTGCTGCATTTGCGCGACGACATCCCTCGGGTGTGTGCGGTGGAGGCGCTGTGGTTCGGCGAGAAGGTACTGGGTCTGCCGGTGCGCGGACCGTCATTGCGGGACGGAAAACCATTGTCGAGCGGGATGAGCTGGGAAGAGGCAGCGATTTCCGCGCGCTCGAAATGGCTGCCCGGTGGGTTCGATTCGCTCGACGAAATGTATGCGATCGCCGAAAACGGCGGTGTCGTATTCGGGGCGGTCGACTTCGGCGATGTCGGTGCGCACATGTTCGTGGTGTACCGGGGGCGTGACGGCGAAGTGCGGGTGCACGAATTCGTCATGACGGGCCAGGACCGTACCGGCGCGGCGCGGACACCCGAATCCGTCCGAGGACGGGTGCGTGATGTGCGCTTCGACGAATGGGACAAACCCGAAGGGCCGCTCTCCGGTCTCGTTTTCACCGAGGACAAGCAGCCGCTGCACGAGCTGCAGCCGGGCGAAGAGCCGAATCGCCCGTTCGCCGAACGTGAACCGCGCGAGCTGGGCATACGTTTCGTCCCCGATCCGGACGAAGAGCCGGCGCGGCCGGCCGGTGAGCCGGCCACGGCGGATCGCGTGCCCCTTTCGGGTGAGTATCTGCTGCAGTTGCGTGACGCCATTGCCGTCGACCGTTGGCGACTGCGGCGGGAACTCGTGGTTCTGTTCCCGGAGTCGGCGAATGTGGCGGCGCTGCTGGAGGAGCGTGGAGCCTCCGCCGAGCTGGATCATTGGACCGCCGAGCGCGAGGAGGCGCGTCGGACGCTGAACGCATTACTGGACACGGCTTCGGTGAGCGACGACCGGCGCGCGGAGCTGCGACTCCCCGCGAAGCCGGACGACGAGCCCGCGGTAATGCAGGCCTTGGCGAACCTGGACGAATGGGATGGGAAACCGCCCGAAGTGGCGCGGGCGGTAGAGAATTTCCGGGAATTGCATCGCGCGGTGTCGGCCGTTCACGAGCTCCACCGACTCGCCGCCTGGGAGCGTCGGATCGAGGCGCTGGACAATGTGCTGCAGGCCGCCTACGCCCGCCTGGCGCACGGAAGAGAAGCCGCGAGCAGGTACGCCGCCCTGGTTGCCGATGTATTGCGTCTGAACGCTCTCGCCCGCGCTCTGCTGTGGGCGCGGCAGCCGGTCGAATCGCCCACGGTTTTCGGAAATCCGGTCGATCCGACACATCACGGCCTGGGTTTGACCGTGGAGGGCCGGTGGATGATCGCCGGGAAACGGACCCGCGCCGAACTGGAACGGTTGCGCGGCCGGGCCGAAGTGGAGATATTGCGGTTCCTAGAGATAGAGACGCCGCCGTCCGTCGCCGAGTTGGAGGAGATCCTCTCCGACCCCACGAAGTCGGATGTGGTACGGGATACCGCATGGGAATACGCCCAACTGCGGGCGTTGACCGATGTCCTCGACGAGATCGAGCGCCGTATTCACACGGCCCGAGAAGCGGCCGAGAACTTCGACGCGGATCCGTCGCTGCCGGACACCGGGGAATTCGGGGTGACCCGGGGGGCGAATCTGAACGAGTTCGTCGCGGAGATCATGGCGCGTCGAGAGGATCTGGCCCGCTCGGCCGCGGATACGGCACGGCAGCTCGCCGAGGTGGAGCCGGATGAGACGCCACTGGGCCTGGACAGCGATGTCCTCGAGGTGGCGGCCGCGGTGGATCGGGTGACCGCGCGAATCGCCGCCGAGGAAGACATCCCGGTCGCCGCGGTGACCTCGGAGCGGGTGCAGGACATCATCCGGCAGGGACGGCCCGGTCCCGCATTGTCGGCCGCCTGGACCTACCGGCAGCTGGAAACGCTGCTCGAGCAGCGCGCTCAGGAACAGCGACTGTCGATCTGGTCCACCGGTGCGGACGCATTGGCCACCGCGCGCCGCTACGCGTACGCCCAACAACAGGCCGCCGCCGACAGGTATGTCATGGCGCGCGACATCTATCGACTGCACGTCCACGACACCGCCGACACCGAGTGGATCCCGACGGACCCCGACGAGTACGGCAACCCCGCGAAATTACGGAAGGTTCTGCAGAATATGCGGCAGGACCTGCGCATCCTGCCGAGGGCCCGGCAGCATGTCGAGCCGAATGTCATCGAATCGGCGCACGGCCAACTGCGGACGGCGATCGAGGAATACCTGGACCGGGCACTGCAATTCCGGCGGTTGGATGCGCAGCTGCGCCAGATCGACGACATCGTCGACCGATACAAGACCGCGCAGGAGAGATACCGCACCCTCGTCAGAACCGTGGCCGACGTGGCCAAAAGACACGGTTCGTCCGAAATCCAACTCGGTGATGTGACGCAGTGGCCGAAGCAGGTGCGTGCGCTACGCGACCGGGCCCTCGCCGAAACCGTGGAACTCTGGATGGGCCCGCATACGCCGTCGGCCGAACTGGACGCCGCCTTCACGGCGGGTGATTCGCTCGAGGCCGTGGCGCTGTGCGCCGACGAGGCCGTTCTCCTCGCGGAGGAGATCGACGCACTCGAAGGCCAACTGGATCAGGCGCTTCGCCTCGGGTCGGCCGAGGAGGCGATCGCCGCGGTCGCACGGGGAGCCGGGCCCGGCCTGGTGCCTTATCGGCGTCCGGGCACCGATGTATGGGTCACCCCCGTGGGTTCGCTACCCGCGCACGAGCTCAACCAGTGCGCCCGTGCGGTGCTCGGGGATATCGCCGAGTTCTACGGCATTCCCGTGCAGCTCCTGTTGGCGGAGCTGGGCGCGCCGAACTTGCACGGGGTTCTGGTCGGCCGGGTCGAACAGGCGCTGGGACAGCGCACCCCGCAGAAACGGCCCATGAAATCGCAGGAAGCGGCCGACCTCGCCGATGCGGCGCGGATGTTGCGCGAGTGGGCCGCGCGGCGTGAGGCGGTGCGCGCGGGTAGCGGCCACGGTGTCGGCGCGGTGATATTCGTGCCGACCACGACCGGCCGGGACGGGGACGGCGACCAGGGACATGTCTATTGGTTGACCCGGACGGTCGACGGCAATGGCGACGAGCACATTCGGCGTCGGGACATCGGCCTGGGCGTGTACCAGGACGACCTGGTGGTGACCTCGGACGAAACGGGTCGGAAGGTCTACGTCCTGTTCCTGGACGACAAGGGCGAACCGCATCGGGTGTTCGACAGCGGCAGGGTGCCACGACTGCGTGACGAGGACTTCGCGGTCGCGCTCACGGACGTGGCGCGGTACGAGCGGCCGACACCGGAATCGTGGAATTCGCTACTGGTCGAACCTGCTGTCGGCAGCACCGAACCGGCGGAGGCTCCGACCGCTCCGCGTACGCGACCGGAGCTCGGCTCCACCGGCGGAATGCGCCCGGCGCCCGTTCGGCCGGCGCCCGTTCGGCCGGCGCCCGCCGCGCCCACCCCCGACGGTGTCGGGGGCGGTCCGTGGGTTGCCCCGGCGAGCGAGACACCGCGGACGCGCCTGGCGGGTGTCCCGAAGGTCTGCGCTGTCGACGTGCTGTGGTTCCTCCGGGAAACCCTCGGGGCGGATATCACTCCGCCGTCGATGTTCGACACCGCGATCTGGGCCGACGGCATACTGCCCTCCGCTGTCGCCGGGTTGCTCGGCGCCAAGTGGGAGACCGGTGGTTTCGCCGATCTCGAAGCCATGCGCAGCCGGGCCGCCGATGGGGAGATCGTCGTGGGCACCGTCACGCACGGCCCGGTCGGCGCGCATATGTTCGTGATGTATCGCCACCCCGACGGCCAGGTGTGGGTACACGAACGCAAGGGCAATGCGGTCGTCGACAAACCGTTCGACCGATGGGACGAGCCGAGCGGACCGTTGCACGGCATCGTGTTGGGCGTCGACGGTCGACCGGTCGCCCCCTTGGGCGAAGGGGAGTCTCCGGGTGAGGCCGGGCGGGACCTGCCCGGTGTGGTGGACACCCGAGGCCGGTATGTCGAGGTCCCACTGGCAGGGGACCCGGATCCCGAGTTCGAGCGCCGACTACGGGCCGAGCAGTCGTATCGGTCTCGCGAAGCCCTGCGGGCCGCGTTGCATGCCGTGGGTCTGGCCGATGTGGCCGAGCTGGTTGCGACCGGCACCCGCGTCGATATTGCCGCCACACGGGCCGCGGCACGGGCCGCGGTCACCTTCTGGGATCACTCCACCGCCGAGTACGAGGGCCGCGATATCCGTGCGGTCTTCCGGCTCGAGTACCCGGATATCTACACCGTCGCCGAAGTCGTGCCGAGCGCGTCGCAGGACAAACGCAACCGCCGCAATCCGGTTCCGCAAGCGCAGCGGCTGCGGGAGCAAGCGCGCAACAATGTGCTCGACCCCGCCGGACGGGCCCGGCTCCAGGAGCTGCACGCCCTCGATCAGGCGTTGGAGGTCGCCGACGCCTACGGTCGGGAGCTAGGTCTGCCGGTGCATTTCCTGCCCCACGGTGAGGGGGTTGTGCTGATCGAGTTCGGTGATCGCAAGATCACCGCGCAACACCAGGTGTGGTTCCTGCCGCCCAATGCCGACAACCCCGCCGAGCTGACCACGCGGGTGGAAGAGGCCGTCGAGATAGCACGGGTCGAGAACCGACCCGACCGGGTCACCGCCACGATCGCGGTGCTGCGTTACGGGGCCGCGGGTGCCGCGGCCGACACGGTCGCCGCCCTCGGCGAGAAACTCGTGCACCGGATCGTTTCCAACCTGGCGATACACCAGGCCCGGGCCCCGCATGTGCCGGTGCCGACGGTGGAGGTCATCGGCCGCGGCGACGGGGTCGCGGTGGGGGATCCGATAGCGCAACGCCTACCGGAAACCGGCGTCGGTCTCGACCACATCGTGAATCGGACCCGGCAGTGGGCCCAGGCTCTTCCAGACTCCCCCGTGGTCACCCTGCGCTCGGCCGACGCCCCGACGTTCGTCACCGTCGGCGACCCTCGCACCGCCGATCGGGTCGTGGTGTTGGTGGACGGACAGCCGGGGGCGCTGTCGCTGCGCAATGGTTTGCGGGACGCGACCGGCGTGTACGCCGAAGAACACCGCGCGTATCCGGATCGGACGGTGGCGGTGGTCGTATTGCAAACCGCCGACCCGGCGATCCTGGCCGCCGGGCTCGCCGATATCGCCGCCGAGCGAAGCGCGACGGATCCGATCCGGCTGGACGTCGACCGCGCCCACCGGGACCTGGTACAGGCCGCGCTGGCCGATCGGCGGATGGCCGACCATCGAACCGTCTTCGAGCGGCCGGCGGCGCTCGGCGCCCGGCGCCGCACCCGCCGACTCCTCGAGATATTGACCGGAGGGGGCCGTAAGAACCGGGTCGCCCCGTCGGAACGGACGGTCGACGCCGAGCGGCCGGAACGGGTGCTCGGCACCGTACCCCGCTTGGACGTGTATCTGGACGAGATGCGCCGGACGGCGCGGGATGCGCTGCCCACCCGGGCCGCGAAGATCGACCTGGTCGAAACCGTGATCTTCCGTGCCGAGACGCGTTTCGAACAGGGACGGCTGAGCAGAGACCAGTACGAGTCACTGCTGAAAGAACTGGTCGAGCTGCGTGAGCAGGCGGCGGTAATCTACGACCACCGCATATCGATGCAGCGGACCGGTGACGGCGAACTCGACACGTTGAGTCGTCTCACCGCCGAGTTCGACAACCGGTTGGATCGGCTGCCGCATATGGCGCACCGGATGGGTGTGCTCGGGCCGGGCACCGCCGTGACGGTCACGGACGGCCTCGAACTGCGCGCGTTGGCGCAGATGCTCGAGACACAGCGCAACGACCTGTACGCCGAGCGCGGATCGCGGGATGTGGCCTTCGACGACGTCCGTGAATATGTCGAAGAGTTGGCGCAGCATCGCGAGGCGCGCCGTGTGCGCGCCGAGAAGCTGGCGCAGCGCACGGGTATTCCGGTGTCGGCGCTCACCCCCGCTCGGGTGGCGCAGTTGGTCGAACGTTTCGCCGCCCGACACGACAGGTCCGATCGCATCGACGAGGCCGTCGCCTGTCGGGATCTGGACGTCGAGATCGCGCATCGAGAACAGATCGTCGCGATATTCGACCGAATGAGCGGCCTACGCGACCTGCGCACCGCCCTGCGTCGGACCCGGATCCAGGTCGAGTTGGCCGAGGAGGACCTGGACCGACTCGGCGAAGACTACCGGCAGCGCTACAGCGGCAACTGGTACCAACTGCCGCCGGGCAGGCCCGAGCTCGCCGGCCTCGAACTGGCGTACCGGGATGCTCGGAAGGCTCGGCCCCGAAGCGGTGAGGTCGAAACGATCGCCCGGATCAGACATGATCTGGGGCAGTTGGTGCGTCGGGCCGAGCAGCGGGATGGTCTGATCGCGCGGCTGCATCGGTTGCAAGAGCACGCCGAACGACTCGATACGCTCGCCGGTGAGTGGGTGCGGGTGCAGGACCGGCTGGTCGAGATGCGGGCCCGGCTCGACGATTCCCCGGTCATCGTGGAAATGGGCGGGCAGTGGCTGCAATTCGGGCGAACCGAGCAACTGCGCACGGCCCAGGAACAGGCCCGCACGGCCCTGGCGGAGATGATCGGTGCGTCGGTATTGGCCGAACACGGGTTGTCGGCCGAACAACTCACCGCGGAACAGGCCCGTGCCCTGGCGGATACCCGTCATATGCGGCCGGACCGGGCGCTCGACGCCCATCTCGAAGCTCTCCGGCAACTGGACGAGGCATTCATCGCCTCGGCCGTCATCGATACCACCACCGAACAACTGGCCCGCATCGAGACCGCGCTGGCCGACGGATTCGGCGCGCAACTGAACAATCTGCTCACCGAAGACCGTCCCCGGGACGCCTTCACCGCCGAATCACCCGTCACCACCGCCTGGGAACGGCCCCGCGGCACGGACCCGAACCGCGCGGACGACCAGTACACCTGTCTGCGGGACGCCACCGCCGCCGCCTACCGGAAACTGGGCAGACCGCTGCCGGCGCATCGGGGACAGTTCCGGTCCGATCTACCGGGGACAGGTCCCCTGCAGGCACCGGAGATCGTCGGATCAGATTGGGAGAAGGATGGTTTCGACTCGTGGCAGGCACTGCACGATCGGGTGTCGGCCACCGGGGATCTGGTGGTCGCGGTGCTCGGTCATCGCGGTCTCGACAAAACGAACGAGGTCGGTTCGCACGCGGTGCTCGTATATCGGGACGGCGACACCGTAAAGGTGGTCGACGGCCACGGCCGGGATGTCGACGGGAGGCTCGGCCCGGACGAAGGGATCGAGTTCTGGGACTGGGTGTCGCGCCAGGGCGATGTGGACAGCCTGAGCGGAATGGCCCTGAAAGCCGACGGCGCACCGGCCCGGCCGCTGGGTCCGGACGGCAGATCGCAGGCGATCGCGACCCTGGACTTCAAAAATGTCCGCATCGGTGCCGGCGTGACCGAGCTGCCCGGGTACGTCCCGCCCCGTCGGGGCCTGCCGCCCATCAAACCCCTTTACGCCAATGCCCACCGGAGTACGGCGCGACTGGCGTGGCAGGGTCTGCTTCGGCGGGTGGACACCGCCGTCGCCGCCGTCACCGCCGCCGTCGGTGAGTTCGGCACGACCGTGTCCTTCGAGCAGGCGAACGCGTATCGGCGACTACGTCTGCGACAGATCGAACAACGCTGGAACGCCATCGATTTCACCAGCGCTCGGGACGCGATCCTGCACACCTTGGCCGATGAGCTGGCCGGTCAGGACCTACCGGATTCGGTGCGCGACGAAGTGAACCGGATGCGGCTGGTACGCGAACGCGACCTGCTGCGCGCGGCCGAACCCACTGTGGAGAATGCGGCCCGCCTGGCGAAGCTGAACGCCTGGGCCGACCGGCTCACCGTCGCCGAACGCTGGGCCGCACACCTGCCCGGTGACCTGCCGGTGCGGTTGCAGACGTTCCCGGGTCCCGGTGAGCCGGGAGAACCGATACTCGCCATCGGCGATGTGCGTCGGGCCCAGAAACTGTTCGTGCGGGTCGCCGAGGGGCCGGTTCCGCCCCGGCCGGTGGTCGATCACGGCATTCCGGTCCCGGACCCGGATCTGGCGTGGGCCATGAACCAACTGACCCCGGTCTTCGCCGACGAATTTTGTGCGGCGGTGCTGATCCACCCGGCGGATGACGCCATCTTGTACCACCGGCTCGTCGAATTGCACACGAACCGGGACGAATCCGCCGCATCTCTGGACGGCATCACCCTGTCGGCGGTAGGTGCGCGCGCCAGGGATATCGCGATCCGTGCCTTCCGTCGAACCCGCGCGGGCCGAGAGGCGCTGTCGAGCGCGGTCCAGATCGTGGACGCCGACGCCGCGGTGACCCCGCTCGTCCCACCGTCACACCCGCACGACTCGCCGGTGCTCCCGGACGATTCGGGCGACCGCAAGGCCCCGGAAGATCCCCGCACGGTGGTCCACACCGCCCTGAAATGGGCGGGGTTGCGCAGCGTCCACGACCTTTCGGTGCCCTTCGACGTCGACCTCGGCACCGTGCGTCGCCGCGCCGCGGCCAACGACCGGATCTGGCGCGCCTGGCCGCCGTACGTGCACCGGACCCTGCTGGAACAGCATCCGGAGGTCCTCGCCGAAGCGCCCGGGCTTCCCGCGCAAGTGCGCGATGCGGCCGGGCGGATGGCGATACCGCCGGCCGTCGAGACACGGGAAACGGTCCCGAACGAACACCGGCTCGCCTGGCATCGGGAAATCCGCTCCCTCCTGAACGAGGTGGCCGAAAGCGGACTCCCCGTGCGGCAGCTGTCGCGCCGGGTGGACGGTGACGTTCGGGAAGTGGTCGTGGCGTTCGGTGACCCGGATACCGCGAAACGGGTGCATTGGACGGCTTTCGAGTCCGCCGAGTCGAGCCCCGGCATGGCCTCGGCGATCCGGGCGTTCCGGGACGGCGACGACGGTGACACAGCGCTGGTCGTGGTGCTTCGCGTCCACGGACCCGATTCCATCGCATCGGCGCAGAACCTGACGGTGGCGACCGCGATGCGGCTGGAACGTCTGATCATGGAGCGCACCGCCATGCGCCGGTCGCGGGACCCGTACGGCCTTCGCCCGGAGAACCACATCATCCATCCCGCCGGCGCGTCCGCCGCGGTCGCGCGGATGTGGTTGCTCGGTGATGTGGCCGACGAGCTCGATTCGGCGCCGACCCGAGCGGAATGGGAGATCCGGGACGAGCTCGTTCTCGCGCAGCAGGCCCGCCGCAGAGCCGCCGACGCGATCACCGAGTTGATCGGCCAACTCTCGATCGACGGGGTCTCGCTCCGAGTGGCCGCGGACGGTCTCGAGCCGGGCCGGGTGCTCGAAACCGTATTCGGGTTGGCAAAGCGCGCCACCGGGCTGGAACACCTGCAGATCCTGATCGGCCTGTACGACGCCGCCCCCCGACTGGTCCTCGCCGACGCGGAAGCGCAGCGTTTCGCGCAGTACCTGGAGACCGTGCGACGAGGGCGGATATCCGAGACCGAGGCGAGGCGGGAACTATTCGCCGCGCAGGCCCGTCGCCTGGTGGTCGGCATGCGCTATCTCGCCGATATCGAGCAAGCGGTCGATGAGGTGACCCGGGGCATGAACGAGGGCGACCGGGCGGAGATGGCCGCGCGGTTGCGGCTGCCGCTGCGGCCGGACGATCTGTCCGCGGACCGACTCCGTGACGTGCTCACGGTCCTGTCGGGCCGGGCGGAATCCGGCACCCAGTTGACCCGTATCGCCGAATTACTCCGTGAAATACCGGATTTCGCCATCGCGGAAGCCGAAATCGAGCATTATCGATGGTTGGCGAACCACGATGGTATCGGCTCCATGGCGGACCAATTGCGTCGAGCGGAGCGGGAACGGACATCCGCGCGGCAGCGCCTCGCCACCTACGACATCGACGCCCGATCCCTCGACCACACCGCCTTGCGGCAGGCACGTGCCCAACGCGCCGAGCTCCTCCGGAAGCTGGCCGAGCGTTTCGGTATGCCGATGGCGGCAATGACGGACGGGCATCTGCGTCGCCGACGGTACAACCTGGAAAGGACCCCGGGCGCGGAGGGCACCCTCATGGTGCTGGACCAGTACCGCCGGCAGCGGGATGCGACCGCGGCCATCGAGACGTATTTGCAGGCGGATCGCCGTTACGACCGGTTGATGAAACAGGTCGAGCGGCTCGAAACGCTGGCCCGCGATCGCGAGCCGGGCGCCATTGCCGCGATGTACGACCTGGTGACCGAGATCAACGGTCGATTCGAGCCGATCGACCCGACCACGGCGGTACCGGATCTTCCGCCGCACAAGGACATACCGAATTCCGCTCCGATCGCGGTGCGGCGGTTCCGGGAATTCCGGGCACGCCGCGGCGGCCTGACCGAGACATCCACGGACACATCCGTGTTGTCCTATGTCCCGCTTTCCGGGGCATCGGAATTCGATGTCGCGTATGCCGCCGACGCCGACTGGCAGCGTTTCTCCTCGCTCGAGGACCTCGTCGCATATGTGAGCGCCGAGGGCGGTGCCGTCGCGGGGGCAATGACCTTCCGGGACGGCCGGCAGGCCGGTGCGCACATGTTCGAGGTGGAGATCGATCACGACAACCGGCTGGTGGTGCGCGAATGGGTCGACGGTCGGGAGGAGACCCACTACGACAACGGAGTGCGGGACTGGTTGCGGGCCCGTAACCGACTGAGGCCGGTGCAGGTCCACGGCATCGCCGCCGACAAGGCCGGTAATGCCGTGGTTCCGTTCGTGGAAGACCAGCGGTTGGCGATCGGGGACGATATTCCCTCCGCCGACCTCATGGACCTGCCGCGCGACGACCGTGTCCTCCCGGGCGAATCCACCGAACGCGACACCCGTAACCGGACGGAGCTGGACGAACAGTTGGCGGCTCTCGCGTCGCGACCGAACTCGGAACGCGAACGCGAACTGGAAGCCGTGAACCAGCTCCGGAAGTACATCCACAAACAGGCCGGCCGTCGAGGTATCGAACCGGCGCGGTTGTTGGAGTACAACCGGGCCGACCGGGACGCGGACCGGGGACGGATCGTATTCGAATACGGCGACACGGCCACCGCGGAAATCGTGATCGGCGTCACGGTCGATACCGCGACCGATATGAAAACCCTGCTACAGCAGTCGGATTCACTGCTCGACCTCTTCGCGGCCGAACAAGTGCGGGGCCCGGTCGCCATGGTGGTGCTGTATCGCTACGACGATGAGCTCGCCGTTCGCGGCCGCGCACCGTATTCGATCGATCTGACCGCCGCGGACACCGAGGCGCTGGCCCGGGAACTGACGAAGGTGCAGCAGGCCCGCCCGCAGGCACCGCCCCGTATCGAGTTGATCGGCGGCGGCGACGGTATCGCCGTCATGCGCACCGCGCACGCGGCGCTGCCCGAGGAGATCGCCGCTACCCGTGAACTGCCGCCCGCGGAATCCGCTCGAGCCGCCGAATTCCGGCTGCCCTCGTCCGAACCGCTCGACCCTCACGCGCAGGCAGAAGCCGATACGGCACGTCGGCGATTCGAGCGCTCCGAGCTCACACCCCACGACGTCATGCGGTTGTGGAGCGAATCCGAACGCAAAACCCTGCTCATAACCGGGGCCGCCGAGCTGATCGCCGAACTCGACGGTATCGCCGAGAACGACCGTGCACAGGCGCTGCTGCATCGATTCGCCCGAATGCTGCGGGAACCGCACGACGCCGTCGACGCGAGGCGATTGGCGGCTCTGGTTCGAGCGCTGGAGATCACCGCGAACGTCACCGCTGATTTCGCCCTCTCACTGCGCCCGATGGCATTGCCGTTGCATGTGGAAGCGGACGGTCGAACCTTCCTGCTGACCGGTGAGGTGGAGGCTCCCACCCAGGTCACGGTGTTCATCGCCGATACGCCACCCACCCCGGAGAATCTGCGGGCCTGGACGAATGGCGACACCTTGTTCGACGCGCTGGACCGGGCGGCCGATATGCCGCATGCGGTAGGGCTGTGGCAGGGCGCCGACCCCGAGCGATTGGCCCGGGACCTGTTCAGGTTGACCCTGGCCTACCCCGACGCGACGATCCGGCTCGCGCCCGCCACCGCCGCGGACGACACCTTGATCCGCGCGGCATTGGCGCATGATCGACTCACCTCGGACCGGACCTCTCGCTTCGAGATCGCCGAGGACGAGGCCGCCGGCGAACCGCTGGGGAATCCGGGTGGTCCGGAGCACGAATCGGTCGTCGCGGCACTCGCCGGCCTTCTCCCGCCCTCGGGAACACCCCGGCAGCAGATACTGGCGGAGCCGTCGACGGACCCGACCGTGCCCGATCGCGCGCAATCCTTGTGGCGCAGCATGTTCGGCGACACGACAATCATCCATTCCGATAATCTGACGGTCGCGTGGGCCGGGTTGAGCCGAGAAGACCGCTGGCTACTGGTGGAAGGCGCACCCGAGAAACTCGCCCTACAACCCGGTGTTCCGGCGCGTTGGCGCAACCGTGCCAACCGCATGCTGTTGGCCCAGGAATTGGCGGCCCTGCAAACACTCCGCGATATGGGCCGGCTCACCGAGGACGAAGCACTTCCCCGGTTGACCGGGCTGAAGAACCTCGTGGCCGAACTGGAACGCGCCGAACAGCTCGCCGCGACACTGCCCGGACACCCACCGGTGCACGTATTGAGTCCGGGGCTGCGGATGAGCGGTCACGCCGGCTTCGAGGTAACCACCATTGTCTTCGGTGATGTCGACACCGCGGACCACACCGAGATAACCGTCGCCGGCCGCACCGATCCCGAACTTCTGCGAAACGGGTTGGACTACGCCGCAACCCTTTTCGACCCCAGCGGAAAACGGGCCTCGGTGGTGTATCTGGGCGCATACGAACCGAGCGAGGCAGCGGGCTACGGCCTGATCCGTGATATCGCCGGGATGATGGAGGTGCAGCGCCACCACCGGCGGGGTATGTCCGGACTCGTCGTGGACGCGTTGCCCGACGGTCGCGATATCGTCGATGCCGCCTCGAACCAGGCCATGATGCTGCCCCCCGATATCGAGGTCGGCTGGGGGCCCGCCCTCACAGTGTCCGAAGAAGGTGGTGCTCGGTATCGGCCGCCGAATACCGCCGATATGGCCCTGTTGGAGCAGGAACTCGAGGGTGTCTCGGCCAACTGCACCACCCATATCGTCCGTGACCAGAGCGCGATGTGGCCGGACCTGAACCTGCCCGAGGTTCGGGACGCCGGCCCCGATGGTCGCTCGGCGGACGAGTTCGCCACACTGTTACGAGCGGGTTGGCACCCCGAGGCCTTCACCGATGACGTGGGGAACGGTCTCACCGCGCGCGACCGCATCGCGGCGACGCTTCGCGATATGTGGAAATCCATGCGGGACAGCGACCCCACACGGATACCCAATCGCGGACCCGTCGCCGTGGTGGTCGAAGAGTATGCCCCTGTCGACCCGGACAACCCGAACAAGGTCGGGGCGCACGCCTACGAGATGTATGTCGCCGTCGACGGCACCGTCCGCCTCCGCTATTGGGTCCAGGACAACCCGCCGCACGGTAGCGCCGTTATCCAGCGCCCCGCCGTCATCGAAACCGACCACCCCTACGTTCCGGGCAGTCGCCGGGAAGGTGTCGAGGAAACCTTCGTCATCTTCCGCAACGGCGACGGTACCGCGATACAGAACCCGATCTCGACCGTGCCCGCCGTCGAACCGTCCACTCGGATCGGGCGGGAGCAGTCGGAGCATGGCGCGACAGCGGCGCTACTGGCCTCGGCACGCGCAGGTGATTCTTCCGCGTCGAGACGCCTGTACGAGGTTTTCGGGCGACAGATCCTCCCGGATGTGCGGGCCATGATCGGTGATCCGCAAGCTGTGACATTGGCACGCGGCGCTGTCGACGATGTGCTCGCCACCGCGGACCATTTCCATTGGAACCCACCCGAAGGGCGCAATGTCCGTGACTGGTTGCTCGATATCGCGCCCAAAGCAATCGAGCGCCGGATCACCGAACGCGTTCGCGCGGCCGTCCTGGAACGGCTACGAGCCGATGTGCGCGAAGAGGACAGAGATGCCGCGGCCGCTTCCGAATTGCGGGCCCAGGTCGTGGCCTCGGCGAAGTCGGTGGAGATCGAACATGCCTTGAACAGAGGCCTTCGTGGACCCCACCGGGAGTGGCTGCGACAGCGTTACGGGTTGGCGGCCACCGAGGAGTTGGCCCTGGCCAAGGCCAGGAAGCTGGGCGCGGTCGCGGAGCCGGGCATTCTGGACGCCGTCGCTGCGCGTGCGGTGGCCGACATCGTCTTCGACGAGTACCGGATCTCGTTGAACGAGATACCGTCACCCGGTACGTCGGAACACGAGTTGCTGAGCGCATTGGTGGCCGAACGTTTTCCCGCCGAAGTCGTGGCGGCCGTGGGAGGCGATTTCGAGAAACTGCACAATGCGGCGACGAGTTTGACCGGACGTTCCCGCGAATACTTCAACCTCCGCTTCCTGCGCGGTCTTTCCCCGGAGCGGGTCGGGTCGATCATGGGGATCACCGATATCGCCGAGCGGGCGACCGTCGTCGTCGATCAATTGATGATCTCGCTACTCGAAGTGCCGGAGCCGCCGGTTGTCGATATCGACGAATGGTTGAGCGGCCTCCCGAAATCCGGGCCCGACTACGACCGACTCGCCGCGGAGGTGATGTCACGGCTGTCGCCGAAGCTGGCGCAGGCGGTAGCCGGAAATCTGAGGGATTTGGCGGTCGCCGTCGAGACACTCCCACCGCAGGAGAAGACCATCTTCTTCCTGACCGTTCTGCGGGGAGAGCCGTTGCTCGAGTCGAGCCGGACGATGATGGTGACTCGTAACAGAGCAACCTCATTGCAATCGACGGCGCAGGCCAAGTTGGTCGATTCGCTGGGTCACGCCCGGAGTGATGCGACGGTATCCGAACAGCAGCCCACGAGTGCGGGAACCGACGGCATCAAAGGGGCGGTGCCCAGGCAGGAGCGGTCGATCGCCCATGAGAAAAGCGCTCCGCTTACCGTCGACTTCGAACCGAGTTCGCCGCCTACCGCCACGGATGTTGCTCGCGTTGCGGGTGTTCCGCTTCGCGAGGTCATTCTCGTACTGAACAAGAAGGCTGTCTCTCAGTCGGTTCACGGACGCGTGGTGGCAGCGGCGAAGCGGATCGGATACGAGCTATCCGAGGATGTCGCGCGGCCACCGCGACTGCCACAACCGGTTTCGACCTATGCTGTGGCACGCCGGGCCCGAGTGCCGCACAACGCCATACGGCGAATGGCGCGTGGAGATTCGGTTCCGGACACGGTTCGGGAGCGCGTCTCGACCACGATGCGGGAACTCGAATTCGAATTTCGGGACGGCGATGTGGTTTCGATTCACGAATTCGCTTCCAAGTTCGAATGGACGATTCTGGCACGGGAGTCCGGGGTGTCCACGAACACGTTGCAACGATGGCTCGCGGGCCGCTCGGTCATGGCCGAGTCCCGGCAGAAGATCGCTGCGGGGGCGGCCCGGCTCGATCTCGAGATTCCGCCGGA
Source organism: Nocardia paucivorans NBRC 100373 (assembly GCF_000308675.1). GTDB lineage: Bacteria > Actinomycetota > Actinomycetes > Mycobacteriales > Mycobacteriaceae > Nocardia > Nocardia paucivorans. Next base: position 309,838 of record NZ_BAGE01000018.1, read on the forward strand.
ATTGTTGGTGGTGCCTCCGCCACCGCCCCGGCCGCTCTCTCGAAATAGATTGGCTCACGAGGCGGGGGTATCGCTGGACGCGGTTGACCGGCTGCTCGACGGCGGGCGGGTCACATACGCAACGTGGTCTCGGGTTGTCGCAGTGGCAACTCGGGAAGGGTACGAACTTCCGGAAGCAGCCCTCAACCCGCCGATTTGGTGGAATACCGCGGAGATCGCTCGGGCGGCGGGGGCGTCCAAAGTGGTGGTGCAACGGGTACGTGCCGGAAAGTGGGTGGATCCGGAACTACGCCGGCAAGTGGTCGAGGCACTACATCGACTTGCCCCAGAGCTCGTGGACCAGCTCCCCCCGGCTCCGCCACCGCCGAGGCGCCGTTACAAGATGACCGACGTAGCACGGGCATCCGGGGTGCCATACTCTCAGGTCCTCCGGTTTTTCCACGGCAAAGAAGTCGATGCGCAGGTGGGGCGGGCGTTGTTGACGACCGCGGACCGGCTCGGTATACCGACTCCCGCGAATGTCCGGTTCCGGCTCCCGCCCGTGGTCTCCATGAAGCAGGTGGCGCGAAAGGCGGAGGTGAATCCCGGCAGTGTTCACAGAGCCTTCAACAGCGGTCCGGTAAGCGCGCATACCCTGCGAAAAGTGCTTTCCGCGGCAACCGAACTCGGATTCCCGCTGACTTCCGAGGTCTTGGCCGGTATCCGGTTGCCGCGACAATTCGTGGCGGATCTGGCCGAGGCCGCAGGTGTATCCGAAGACGTGGTTCGTCGCGTGTTCGCCGGTCGGGAAATGGATCTGATGGTTTGGGGGCAGGTCCGGGATGCGGCTACTTCTCTCGGCCTTTTGCCGCGCAGACCTGGGAAGCCCCAGGTGGCTCGGCTCGCCGGTGTGACTCGGAAAACTGTTCACTACATGCTCGGCCGCCGGAGCCCAAGTTACACCGAGGCAGAACAGCGGGTGTTCATTGCGGCGCGGTGGCTGGGGTATCCGCTCACCGAGAACCAGATTGCCGCGATCGATCCGCGATTCGTTTCGGAGCGATTCACCCCGGCGTTGGCGGCCGAGGGCCGGGCCTTCAAACAGCAGCCGAGATATGCCGAGGTAGCCGAGGCCGCGGGCGTGGATCAGGCGATTGTCTCGCGCGTCCTGTCCGGCACGGCACATGTCGACGAGGCCGTCCGACAGCGGGTTTACGCGGCAGCCGACGAGGTGGGGCTGTGGTATCCCCCGGTGGACAGGGCAGATGCCGAGCAGATTCGTGTTCTGCGCGGTGAGTTGGCGGATTTGCTGGGGCTCCCCTGGACCGAGGTGGATCGGGCCCGGGTATCGGCTGCTTTGCCGGACCAGGAATTGGGTACGTCGGAGTCGGATCGGCTCGTTCAGGCGGTCCGCCGATTCTTTGCCGCGAGTGATGATGAGTTGTCACGGCGTCCCACACAGGACGATGTGGCCAGGTTGGCCGGCGTGGGACAGGGCACCGTCTCCGAAGTGCTTCACCGGGATCGCCCGGTTTTCACCGAAGAGGAGCAACGGGTCCTCGTCGCCGCGCAATGGCTGGGACGCGAGATTCCCGCTCATCTCGCCGTAGTGATAGACCCGCTGTTCGTCGAAAGACTGGTGCCCGGGCATTTCGTCGACGACCGGTTCGTGCGCGGGTACTTCGTACGGCAACCCCGGCAAACCGAATTGGCGGTGGCAGCAGAAGTTTCCCCGACAGCGGTGAACCGAGTGGTCCAGGGCACCGCCGGCAACACGGAAACCCGCAGCAAAGTCCTCGCGGCAATGGAAGAACATGGCTATTGGGTTCCCGGTAGCAATGCGGCCATCGCCCGACTGTCCGGGGAATCGCGGTGGACCGTCGCCGAGGTGCTCGCGCAGAGCAGGCCCACCTCCCTCGCTCGTGAACGGCGAATATTGCTCGCGGCGCAGCAACTCGGTGTGGAAATACCCGATGCCCTTCGTCGCGTTCTCGATCCGGGTCCGACCCAACGGGAGATCGCCGCCGAAGCCGGCGTCGCTCAATCGACGGTCGCGCGCATGCTCCGCGGGGAACAGCCCATGGATTCCGAGAAAGGGCGACGGGTACTCGCGGCCATGCAGCGCCTCGGCGCGCAGCAGACCATACCGGCCCAACAGGACAACTTCCGTCTGACAGCTGCACAGGCGCGGGAGTTGGTCGATCGGGCTTCGACGGAGCACCTGAGGAAACTCGCCGCCCGCTTGAAATCACCGGCCGAACGGGATTTGGGCGCACTGTGGTTCGGCGAGGGCGTGAGCTCCCCGACACAGCTCGCCGAGCTGATGGGCAAGACCCCCCAGGCCGTCCGCCATCTGAAACTTCGGGTGACCGCCAAACTGGCCGCGAAACTGGCACTCGAACAGGGAACGGAAACCGTATCCGAGTCCGCTACCGCCGCCTATGCATTCGAGGACAACCACCCGCCGGAACGGCTGTGCGGTCCGAAGACACAGGCGGTGATCGTGGCCGGTGCCGGCGCACACGCCGCCGAGATGGCCCCGGCGTCCATGGACGATCCGGTCATCGCCAGAGACGGTATGTCCGGATCGGAGTTCGCGAAGGGATTGAACGCGAACTGGGATGTCGAACCACCGTTGTCGGGTCGCGCCGGACCGGCCGAATTGGTCCGGCTGGTGGGCACCGCCGGTAATGATGTGGGCAGGATCGCGGCGGCACTGGACTTCACCGGCCAGGGCCTCGCACACGCGGTGGCGGTGGTTCGGGTGGACGACCGCCTGATCGAGGAATACCCGCAGCTACAGGGGCATCTCGGTGAAGTGGCCGTATTCGACGACGGTTACGCCGACAGCGTGAACGGGTGGGTCCTCGGCGAGTCCGCGGTATCACGGTGGGTGGACCGGGTCGGCTCCGAGGTCGAGAGAACGCATCGACTGGTGTTCGACGACAACGGGGTCCCGCGGGAAAGGTTGGACGGTGCGGAACCGTCGCCGTTGCGGGGACCCACCGAACCGATCGGGACGCGGGCGGGTCGTCCGGGCGCGGGCGACGGTCCCGGCCGTTCCGACCGGTCCGTGGACGGGCGGGCCGAACCGGGTCGGGTTCCATGGGTCGGTGATGGGTCGGCCCCTCCGGGACAGGCGCATATCACATCGTCCGAGGAACCGGATGGGAACAATTCGGTTCCGGAACCGTTCCGGCAGGCCTACGAGAGTCTGGTGGCCGAACGGGACGAGCTGGCGGAAGCGGCCGCCGAGCCGGCCGCCAACTGGGATGTGAAGCTCCGCCACCGTGAGGTCGCCGCCATGGTCGTGCGGCTCGAGCAGCTCGGTGCGGTGTCGAGCGCCGTGACCCCGTGGCGATACCAGCTGTTGTCGGCTCATGCGGACGCGGTGCGGGAGCGGCAGGCAGCGCTGTCGCGGTTGCGGGATTTCACCACCGAGGCGGGAATCGAACCGGCGGCGCTGTGGTCGGCGTACACATTGCACGGAATCGTTCCCGAGCATGTATATCGACAGTTGCTCTCGGTGCTGGACGAATATTCCGACCGGACGGAGGTGGTCCGCGCGAAGGAACGGGCCATCGTCGAACACGAGGCCGTGGTGGAAAGCCGTGTTTCCGAGGCGGATCCCGACAGGACCAAAGCCGTGCGGCGAATTCGGAACCTGTCGGCGGACAACCCGGAATCGGCCGTGACATTCAAGTGGGGTGAAGAACACCTGGTGGAAGCGGCCGCGTCGGTGTTGGGCGACAGGCTGCGGGCATGGGGTTGGCGTGACGCGGATCGGATCACGGCGGCGACGGAAGTGGTCCGTAACGCCATGCTCGACATGCTGCGGTTCATGGCGGACTTCCCCGCACCAGAGGAGTTGGCCCAGGTCGCGGGCCCGGTTTCATCCCACGAGACGTTCCCCGCTGCTCGCCCCGACCGGACCACCGAGCATCCGACCGCCAGGGAAGCGGTGTTCAGGCCGCAGGCCCGATTGCAGATTCGGTTGTCGGAGGATGCCGGTGCTCGATCGCTGAGCCTATCCATCGAATGCGATCAATATCGCCCGTTGGTGGGGATAGGCAAGGAAAGCGCCTGGCAGCGGCATCTGGCTGCTCTCGTTCCGCAGTACGGTGCCGATGCGGTGGGTACGGAGGTCCGCCGGTCGCTGAAGGTCGCCGATCGATCAGGGGTGGAGCCGCACGGGGAGGTCTGGGCTCGTTTCGAGGAGCCACGGGCCGCCGACGAGCCGGCGCCGACGCCGGTCGACGAGACGGACGAGTCGTCGGTCCGGTCGGGGCGGGATCGTGCGGCCAAAAAACGGATAGCCGAGCAACTGTACGACGATCACCACGTCCGATTGACGGGGTGGGAGTCCGGGGATATCCGCGTGGATGCCCTGGAATCCGCCGATCGTGCGCTGCGCACCCTGATCGCGGAATACGGCGGCAGGAAAAACCTTCGTGAAGTGCGTTTCGTCGAGCAGCGTGAAATGCTCCATCACGGTTTGCCGAAGATATCCCCTGTGGGAGAGGCGTCCTACTTCGGAATCGCTTTCGACGGGTCGAGAAACAGTTATTACTCGCTTATCGCCCTGGACCGAAGGATGGCGGTCGACCAGGATTGGTCTGCGAGGGTATTACAGAATTCGCAGTCGAGCCACTGGTGGGCCCGGTCGTCGGAAGACCTGATTTCCAGAATTCTTCGCCACGAATTCGCTCATGTGGTGGATCGTTATCACCGGATCAACGAGTCCGACGACAGGATGCGAACGGCACTCGAAGCCGCCTTCTACGTTCTTCGCGGCCGCGGGTCGATCCCGCCGGAGGGGGGATTCCCCGCCTGGGTGGAACTGCTCCCACGCTATGGCTTCATCGATGGCGACCCGGCGAAGGGGCTGAAGAGCAGGGAGGCGCTGGCGGAGGGGAGCGTGGCCGGCGCACTGGACGAGTCGTTGCCATTGACCGATCCGGCGCGGGTGGTGCACGGGGTATCGCATGGACTCGACCCGGAAGAGTACGCCGCAACCATGGCGGACTGGGAGCAGGCGCACCAGCTCAATCGAGCTCGGGTGCGCCGGGGTCCGTTGCGTCGTTTACTGGTGCGGTTGTTCGCGAAACCGAGCGGTCCGGCGCCCGATGGCACGGGCGAGGGAGGGGATCGGCGCCTGGAGGTGTCGTGGCCGCACGAGGACAACCAGTGTGGACCGCTGACGATGCAGGACATCGGTGCGGTGACCGGCCGGGAGGGCCTCGACGAATTCACCGCCGGCCTCGGGGGGATGCGGGTCGGTCGCATCGAAAAGGTGTTGGGCGGGCGTAAGCAGGCCTTCACGAATATCGGCGAAGCCGTTGCCCTGTTGTTGGAAGAGGGTGCCCGGCGTGACGCCGATGCGGAGAATCCGGGCGGTGGCCGGAACATGGGCCTGCTGGTGCTCGACCCGACGCACGATGGGCGAAGTGAGAAGCGTGGGGCTCTCGGCCACGCGTACTGGTTGATTCGCAGGGTGGACGACTCCGGGAGAGTTCGGGTCGAGCTGCGCGACCCGGGCAAGGGGGTGCTGCGGCCCAATTTCGTGCCCTCGCCCGAATCGGCCGAGCACCCGATATTCGGCATATTCCTCGACAGCAGCGGCGAACGGGTGGAGGTCGCCGACGCCGACGGCGTGGTGCGGACCAGCCGCCGTAACTTCCGCGTCGGTGTGTCGAACCAGGAACAGCCCGACGGCCCGGGGCGTGACGACATATCCCCACCCGAGCTCCGGGAAGACACGGTCTCCGATGCCGAGGCGCCCGGGGACGGATCGGCTTCGGCGCGGTTCGGGGCGAACGTCAGGTCCGCTCGCGGGGAGGAAGTCCCCGATCCGACGGCGCGCACCGACGGTTCTTCCTCCGATAGTGGGCGGTCACCGATGCCCGCACAGTCGGAGGATGCGGATACCGGCCGGCAGTTGGTGGGGTCGGAGGACATTCCGCCCAAGCCTGGCCCGTCGGAGCCGTTCGGGTGGATGAGCGACGAGCGATGGCGGCAACACGTTCTCGAGCAGCGGGCGTCCGGTGGTGGTGTATCACCCGCCGGTGGGGTTTCGGCGGATCCCGAGGTTACGGATACCGGCCGGCTGTCGGTGGGGTCGGAGGACATTCCGCCCAAGCCTGGCCCGTCGGAGCCGTTCGGGTGGATGAGCGACGAGCGATGGCGGCAACACGTTCTCGAGCAGCGGGCATCGGGTAGTGGTGTGTCGCCTGCGGATGAGGTCACGACGGCGCATGTGCCATCGGATGGGCCGGTGGAGTTGCCTTCCGCTGTCACCTCCCGACCCGCTGCCGATCCACCAACTGCCGATCCGTCGAGCGAACGAGACGTACTCCGAGAAGACCCGGTGGATCCCGACGGTGACGGTGCCACGTCGTCGGCCGATCTGCTCGGGGTCACCGATCCGCGGGCCCACGGACCCGGGTGGCGTTATGTGATGGTGCCGTTGCGCGCGCGTGGCACCATGTTGCACCGGCTGATCGGGCCCGACTCCCGTATCGCCCGCTCGACACCCGAGGATGCGTACGTTCGTGATCCCGATCGGGTCGGTACTCGCCAGGGATACGACCCCGAGGAGAACCGGCACCTGTCCCACACGCCGGCTCTCATCGATGCGGCGCATCCGCCCGAGCATGCCGGGCTGCTCATCTCGGTGCCGGCGGGGAATGTGAACCTGGGTTGGTCGTCCGCAGGCCCGGTCACCGGCGATGGCCTGATGGCCGATGAGCGCCGGATGGGTGCGCCGGTGGATCTGCCCGGTGCGTTGGGGCCCGGTGCGCGGATCATCGGGGTGGTCGTTCCGCAGATCCCGAGCGAGGATGGATCGGGGCTGCCGGTCAGCGCGTGGGACGCCGAATGGCTGGGCCGGTTCGCCGCCGAGCGGGACCTACCCGTTGTCGTGACTCCGGTCGCGGAGCGGGAAGGTCGGCGTGTCGAGGAAGGGCCTGATGGGTGGCGGGTAAGGATCCCGGATGTCGAACGTGGGGTGGACAATGTTTACCCCTTGACCGGTGACGGGGCCTTCCGTTCCGTCGAAACGGAGTTCGCACACGGTCTGTTGATGTCGCCGAGTCAGCTCGGTGCGGCACTGGAGGCCTTGAAGACGGCCGGGGTAGGCGATGCGGAACTCCGTTCGATCGCCGAATCCTACGAGTCCATGATGGATCGGCACGAGCGACCACAGGTGATTCTGCGACCCTCCAGTACCGATCCCGACGACTATGAAGTGGTCGGTGTGACGTTCGCAGTGCGAGAGTGGTCGGACTACCGGTACGGGCTGTACGAGGAACGCACGGTGATCACCGCCGCGGGGGCGCACACCGGACGCCTGCACGCCGATCGGCGGGGTGAGATGGTCGATGCTCTCGCACCGGACGAGACATTCGCGCTCATCGAAGAAGCCAAACGACACCACCCCCACCTGGCCGACCAGCTCGACGCCCTTTACCAGCAGGTGCGTACACCGAACGCCGAACAGTGGGCGCACGAACAGCGGATGGGGGGTCGGATCCCCGACAATGTCAGGGCGGTGGCCGAGGAGTGGGCGAATCATCCCATCGACTGGGAGACCGCTCAGACCGAGGCCGCACGGGCGACGGTAGCGGGTTGGGCACAAGCCCTCGCGCCGGTCATGGACATCGGCGGACCGGTCACGCTCGTCACCGATCAGGGAGCGATCACGGTTCCCGCGCGTTCGGCCTGGGAACCGTCGGGGCCCGGCATGATCGACGCCGATAACGCGGTCGGCCCGGCTCACCCCGGTGTTGCTCGAATCGGTGTAGACGCGCACGCCGCCGAGATGAATCTCGTATCGGTCGACGAAGCACCTGGACTCGGCCCCGCCCTGACCGCGCTTCGGCAGCGGGCCGCCATGGATCGGTTCGCGATCGCCGCCGAACTGAACGAATCGGATGCGCTGCGGGTACGCGATCGCGTTCCGATCGGACCGGGATGGCGTCGCCGGTTGGTCGCGCGCGTGCTCGGGGACGGACAGCCGACAATGGCGCGGTTGCGGGATCTCGCACCGGACCGTCCGGCCGGGATACGGCTCGAACGGAATCGCCATGCCCTGGCCCAACGGCTCGCCACGCGAATCCGCGCGCTGCCGGACGAGCTGCGGGCCGAGATCGGACTGTTGCCGCCGACCGCGTCCCCCGACCAGGTGCGGGATGTCGTCGACCGGATCGCGGCGAGCGATCGGGCCCGCGAGATGCTCGGGCGGCGGGAACGCGGGGCATTGATGCGGCTGGGCCGCCGGCTGCTGCGGTTGAATGCGTTGAGCGCCTACGCCGCCGAATTCGACACCGCCGTGCGTTTGCACAACAACCTCACCGAACTGGAGCGCTGGTATGCGGATGCCCACCGCCGGCGTGACGAGCCACACCGGCGGGAGTGGTACGAAACCGTGCGCTCCTGGGTGGAAGAGCTCGAACGATCCGCCGGGGAGTCCCGCGATGACGGCTCCGCGGATACCCGAGAGTTGGCGCAACGACTGGACTACCTGCTGACGCAGGATATGGTTCTCACCGAGGCGACCGTCTTCGACGGCACCGGCGCCGCGTCGTTCGTCGGCGATGTGATGGTGCGGGACGGACGTATCGTGGCCGCCGGCCCCGCCCTTCCTCGCCGCGCCGGCGCACCTGTCCTCGACGCGAAGGGCCGTGTGCTCGCGCCGGGCTTCGTCGACACCCACACCCATGACGATGTGGCCGTCGTGAAGTGGGGCGCGCTGGACTTCAAGCTCGGCCAGGGCGTTACCAGCGTTGTCACCGGCAACTGCGGTTTCAGCATGTTCCCGACCAAAGAAGGGGATGCGAAGGCTGCGGAAAAACTCGCCGAGGACGCCGCCGCGGTGCTCGGCGTGCTCGACCGGCCCTGGGACTGGCCCACAACGCGGGTCTGGTTGGACATGCTCGGTCGAAAAGCATTGGGCCAGAATGTTCGTCCGCTGCTCGGGCACAATGCGGTGCGGGTCGCCGCGATGGGACTCGACGCCCGTGCGGCCACCGAGGACGAAATTCGCGCCATGGAGCGGCACGTCGAGGAGGCGATGCGGTCCGGGGCGGTCGGCCTTTCCCTCGGAATGATCTACGGCGGAGCCACGGCGACCACACAGGAATTGACCCGGCTCGCGGCCGTCGTCCACCGTCACGACGGCCTACTCGTCGCGCATATGCGCAACGAGGGCGACGGACTGCTGACCTCCGTCGCGGAGATGTTGCAGATAGCCCGAGACAGCGGGGTGGCCGTCCACCTCAGCCACCTCAAGGCCACCGGCCCCGCCAACTGGGGGACGATGACCGAGGCGCTGCGCATGATCGACGAGGCCATCGCCGAGGGCCTGGATGTGACCGTCGACGTCTATCCGTACCCGAGCACCGGTCTCATCCCGATCTACCTGTTGCCGCCCAGCGCTCTGCAGGGCGGCAAGGAGATGATCCGGCTGGCCGATCCCGAGGCGCGGGCCTCGATCCGCGACAAACTCGTTCACGGGGATCCCGGCTATCCGGACTGGGAGAACATCCTCCAAGGAGACACCCCGGAGGCGCTTGTTCTGACCTTCGTCCCGGAAAGGGAACTCGCGCTCAAAGAGACCGACCGACACGAGCAGGAACTCGAGCGGCTGCGGGCGGCGGAGGATGTGGCGGCGCTCGTGGCCGAGGAGAACCGCAGGCATGAAGCCGAGCTCGCGGCCCTGGCCGATATGCCTGTTCCGGACGACGAGGAACTCGCCCGCCAAGCTCGAGGGGCCAAGGACGAGCTCGCGGGTATCGAAGCCCGCAGGCACGCGAAGGAGCTCGAGCGGCTGCGGGCGGCGGAGGATGTGGCGGCGCTCGTGGCCGAGGAGAACCGCAGGCATGAAGCCGAACTCGCGGCCCTGGCCGAACTGAAGCAGCTGGAAGGTCTCAACCTGGCGCAGGCGGCGGAAGCCCTCGGCGTGGATGTCACCGAAGTCGTCTGCCACCTGCTGGAGAAGACGAGAGGCGACCTGACCTTCGTCTCGCTGTGCCTGAGCCCGCAGGACATGGCGAATGTGCTCCGCAAGCCCTACAGCATGATCGGCTCGGACGGACTGCCCACCGATGCGGCGAAACCGCACCCCCGGCTGTACGGAACCTTCCCGAAATACTTCGAGGAGATGGCGCGGCTCGGAGTACCGCTCCAGGAGGCCATTCGCAAGATCACCTCGCTGCCCGCTCAGCGGTTCGGCCTGACGGATCGCGGTGTCATCGCGGCGGGGAAGATCGCGGATCTGATCCTCTTCGATCCCGATGCTTTCCGAACCGAGGTCGCCACTCTCACCGATCCGCGGCAACCGGCCAAGGGAGTCGACGCGGTCATCGTCGGCGGTCGAGTGGTCATGCAGGACGGACAGCTCGGTCGAGCACGGCCCGGAGAGCTTCTGATATCCCCCGCATCGGATGCCGACGGTCCCACACCCACCCAACCGGCGGCGAGCGATCCCGTGCGGGTCGCCGGCCCGGCGACCTCGGAAACACGGGCGAAATTCCCTAGCGACCCCGAGCATTGCGTGGTCGGTTCGGCGCATCTGCTGGCAAACCTCACCGGTGACGAGAGCATCCGGGAACGTGCCGTGAAGCGGGCGGGTAAGGGCGCCGCACGGGTTCGGACCATGCAACGCATCCTCGGCGGGGCACTGCACCCGGGCGGCTGGGACGCGGTGAGCCGAGACGGCGGATCGCCGACACGGCCGCAGCACACCGTCGAGGGGTGGATGGCCGAACGTCCGGGATCGGCGGTGGCGCTGGTCGTACGGCGGCCGGGTCCGGCCGGACGCGACGAGGTGGCGAACCACTCGATGGTGTTGCACAACCGCAGCGAACGGGCGGGCGAACCCGATGTGTGGGTGTCGTTCCACACCGACGATGTGGCCCGGCTCGAACGGTGGGAGTCCTTGGCGGATTTCCGGCGGCGCCTTCGAGAAGAATACGGCCTGGATCTGGACAACCTCGGCCCCTTCGAGGGCGTGGCGTTCGTCGATGGTAGCCCGGAGCGGCGGTTGGGCGGCAGTGTGGCGGCCCGGTTCCGGGCGTGGCGGCAGGGTCGCAGGGTTCACGGTCCGATCGGTTCCACCGCCGGCCTGGGAGCGTCGGATTCGTCCGGAGACGGACGCGCCACCGGCCGCGACCCCGAGACCCACTCGGAAATCGACCCGGAAACAAGACGGAAGCAAGAGGCCGTCACCGCCGCCATGCAGCGCGCGGTGGAAGAGGAACTCACGCGTCATCCGGGTGGTGAGCAGCTCACCGGCCAGGTCGCCTGGTTCCCGGAACCGAACCAGTTGTTCGTCGTGGCCCGGCGAGGCGAGCATGTGGCGGCACTGAACGAATTGCTCGCCGAACACGATGAATTCGCCGATGCATTGTGGCGGCCCGGCCTGGGAATCCGGTATGTGCGGGTATCGACATGGTCGAGCGGTCAGGTGGAGTTGGAACCCATCACCAGGGACGAGGCGGAGGGGCCATACCGCCGCGCGACATGGGAGGAATCCTGCGCGGCATTGGTTGCCGGATACGTTCAGGCCCGGAGGGAAGGCACCACCGCGGATCCCTTCGACGACTGGTTGCGGTTGCTCGGCGACGAGGCCTTCTATCAGAAGAAAGATGTACCGAACCGGTTCCGCAAGGGCGCCTACGATGCTCGGAAACCGGAATACGATGCGCTGCGACGAGATCCGTACGCGATCAACCACGTCAACGACGCCTCGACAACCGATCTACCGGCAAGGGACGAGATCTTCGCCGGTCGGCTCCGCAGCAACATCATGGAGATCGGCTACCGGATGGCGGAGGACAACGCCATGGTGGTGCGGGGCCATCCCGCGGAGGTCTTGCACCGTCTCTACCTGCGTCGCATACCGCTGCCCGAGGTGAGAGATCCGAAGTTCCGTTTCGAAAAGGGACATTCGATCAGGGTGCCTGCTCTCGGGCTCCTCGAAATCGGGATCGGGCAGGACAGCACCGGGTTCTGGAGTCGTGTTTCCAGAGATCACAACGCCTTGTCCGCGCTTCTCGCGCAGGAGATGGATTTCGCGGACCACCATTCCTGGGGTGTGCTGAGGAGGATCGAGCAGGCGCTGGAGGGCGGTACCGACGACCTACCCGCGCACCGTCGGCCGGTCGCACCGTCACCGAGCGAGGTGCCCACGCTGCCCGCCGCGGAGAAACCGTCACCACTTGCGCCACCCGACTCGAAGATCCGGGAAGTCTGTAGCCGGATCATCGATCAGGAGATGCGCCGCTACGACCGAGACGGATGGACCCCGCATGCGAAGCTCAGCCCCCATGTCGCGTCTTTCACCGGCATGGGGTACCTGTTGATCGTCGCCGCCGAGAAGGGCATGCATCTGGATGTGCTCACCGAGTTGGCCCTGGAAAGCGACTACTACCTCGGTTTGCTGTGGAAACCCGGAACCCACATCCAATACCTGGAAGTGACCACGCGTCCGGACGGCGACGTGATGTATCGGCCGATCACCCGGGACGAGGCGGAGGGACCGTACCGCCGTCCGACCTGGGACGAGGCCGTTGCAGGACTGGTGTCGCAGTACCTGACGCTGTGCCGGTCGCTACAGCAGGACGGTAAGACCGTGCCCTCGTGGCGTAAATGGTTGGATCTGCTCGGGCCGGGTGCGTTCTACACCGAGTCGGAAGAGGTTGCGCGCAAACAGCGCAATCCGGCGGAGTTCAACCTGCGGAAGGAGGAAGACGAGGCCAAGCGTCGCAACCCGTGGGTGCTGAACCATTGCAACGAGTCCTGGGAATCCGACCTTCCGTATTGGGACGAGGTCGTCGCGGGTCGGCTGCGCAGCGACATTCTCCAATTCGGATACGAGATGGCACGCGACAACCCCGAGTTGCAGCGGCCGGATCATCCCGCAGGCGTGCTCTACAGCATGGCGATCCGGGAGCGGCCACTGCCGTCCTGGCCGGATGAGGGGGCCACCGGGGGCAAGCAGTACCAGATCGAGATACCCGGCCTGGACAAGGCGGTCACCCTGGTATTGGACACCGATGACTCCGGCCGATACCGAGTTTCTCCTGTCCAGGCCGGGGTGCCACGTAATACCGCGGTGGCCGGCGTTCTGGCGCAATGGTTTTCGGATATGACCGACTCGAGACCGGAACGCTTGGTACGGAGGATCCGTAAGGCACTGGCCAAGCCGCGCAAGGCCCTGGCCCACGGTGAATTCGGTGATATCGACGCCGCGGAAGCGGCCGCACAACTGGCCGGTGTGCCCGTCGCCCTCGATACCGCCGCTCTGGAGCACTGGCAGGACGTGTCCGAACGCAGCCAGGAGGACCTGGCCGCGTGGGCGGCAAACGAATGCCGCACCCCCGAGCAGGGCGTCACCCGGCTTCGGGAATTGCTCGAACAGGCCGCGGTCGAGCTGGATGCGCACCGTACCGGAGTGTCGTTCCCGATCGAGCACATGGTCGGCACCGGACGTCAGGTGGTCGCTCTTGTGTGGGAACTGACTCGCGCACTGTGGCAGAGCAGCGTTCGGAGCCTGGACCCTCAGGACGCGCAGACGTGGCAGTTGTGGGCGCTTGCGCCGGATCTCCCCCCCGCGGCGAACGTCGTCCTGGAAATCCTCGAAGCGCTATCGGAGCAGGTACCCGAAGCGACCGTGCCGGAATGGTCGGATGGCGAGCGGCGGGGTTTCCTGAAGGACCTGCGGTCGGCCGTCGAGGCGGTGTCCGAAGTGCTCGCCCTGACGGACCACGGCGAAGCGGCTACCACGTGGCTTGTTCGGGCCGGCACGCAGGTGTTGGGGCTGGAGGGGTATTTCCGGCGGGACGACTGGCGCCCGACCTGGGCGCAGGCCGCTGACGCGCAACTGGTGGCCTACCGAGAATCGAACCGCGTTGTCGAGGATTCGCCGTCGGCAGGCGACGCCGAGCCCATCGAGGGGCTGCTGAACGATGACGATGCGCGTGTCGCCGCCGACGAGTCACAGCCCGTGCGCGAACCGGTCGACAGTGAAACCGCTATCGTGCGTCTGCGGGCGCGTTGGGCCGCTATGCCTTCGGAAACGAAGGAAGTGGTGCAGTGGGCCAAGGGCGCCAAGGTTTACGCCGATCCCTTCGGTTATCGGCCGGTCAACGATTATCTGAACACTCCCGAAGATCGGCGGGCCGAAGACGATCCGGCAGCCGAACGGATTCGTAAGCTCGCCGACGCAATGCTTCCGCTGCCGTTCGATATCGAAGTGGTTTGCCGAATCGAACTCGACGACAACGATTTAGCCGACCCCGGGGGTATGCGGGATCGGATCGTATCGCTGCGGGGTTTCACCCCCGTGGAAGTCGGACACGTCCCGTCGATCCGGTTGCGGGATCAGGATCTCCTGTTCCTGCGCGTCCCGGCCGGCACCCCGGCGATATGGACCGAAGCGGAGACCGGGCTACCCGAGTTGCTGTTGATCAACGGCCTACAGGTCCGGGTGACCGAGGGAACGATCGAGGAGGATGAGCGGCGCGCTGTCCACGGGTACGTGCTGCCCCACGACGAGACGACGACGGCACCCGAGCGGGCCTCGACCAGCGGCCCCCGGCCCGACGAGATGGATATGCCGTCGGGTCCCCCGCAGGGGAGCAAGCCGATCGAGGGCCCGTTGGCCGAGGGGCCCGTGGATCCCTCCGATGGCGCTCAGGTGGTGCGGTGGATCCTCGACAGTTCATCGACATCGGTGCAGTGGCGCCGAGAGGCCGCGCAATTGCCTGACGATGTGCTGCTTGCTTCCGCCGCCGATACGAGTATCGACCTCGACGCGATCCGTCGACGGTGGGAAGAACTCGAGGCCGATTATCCGCAGGCGGGTTGGCGCGTCGGGGAAGCTCCGCTGCTGCGCGGTGACCCGCGCCCCGTCGCCGATGTGTGGCGGGAAGGGTTCCTCCCGCTGCCGCAGGGACGCGACGGAATGGTCGTCTACACAACGGTGCGCGCGAATGGTGCCGCCCACTACGGTGTGTCGCGCACGGTGGATTCCGCGACGCTGAGTGAGAACGTCGTACGCCGTATCCACGTCATCGACGCGGCCGGCGGGTTCGGTGTGGTGGACGCTGAGGGGGGCGTTCTCTCCGTGCACTGGCCGGGAGGTTTGCGCGGCGAACGGATCCTGGGTTCCTTCGAGATTCCCGAGGAGATCTGGCAGGACGATTTCGCGGCCCTCGCCGACGACCTACCGCGGTACTGGCGGCCCAATCCCGACCACCGGCCGCGCAACGACGGTCCGGATTTCTCCGTCCCGGAAGCCGAGCCCGATCCGGCGGGAGGGGCGACACCGCCATTCGTTCAGCTATCGCTGCGGGGCCCGGAGTCGGTGGTGCGGGCGCGGCGGAGCGTACGAGAACTGGTGCGGGATTGGCGACCCGAACAGATCGACAACGCGGGGCTGCTGACCTCGGAGTTGGCGTCCAGAGCAGTGGATTCCGGCGATACGGGCATGATATTCGCCCAGGTGACCGGTAAACCGGGCGCTCGGGTATTGAACGTCGAGATGGTCGGTAACGCGCTCGAGTCCCGATCTGTGATCCGCGCCGGTGAGAGGGTGCGGCGGTCCTGGGGGCAGTCCTTGGTGGAGGTCCTGTCGCAGCGAGCCGACAGGCACAGCGGGGACGCGGCCGAGACATTCTGGTTCGAACTGGATGAGGCCGCACCTGCGAGTGACCCTCCGCCTTCGAACGATCCGCCGCCCACGGACGACCATGCCGTCGCGGAAACCGTACGGGCGGCGCGGGCCGGGGATATGACCGCTGCGCGAGAGCTGCGCGAGCGGTTCGAGACACAGGCGGCCGCCGCGGGGGCGAGGTCCGATGCGACCGCCCGGTGGTTGGCCGGCGGTCGGGTGGACGCGCAGACGGAGACGGTGCTGCGCGAAGTGGCCCGGAGCACTGGATACGACCTACCGCAGTTGCCGTTATGGCATGCGGTTGCGATGGACGCGGGGGTATCGGTGCGGACGGTGCTGGGCGTACTCAAGGGTGTTCCGGTACCCGAAGGGGTCGCGCAGGGGGTGCGGCAGGCGGCGCAACGGTACGGGTTGACATTGCCGCAGACCCCGGTGGTGCATCCGGATGCGCAGACCGATTTGTATCCGATGGCGACAACGCGGGAAGTGGCCGCCGCGGCCGGTGTCTCGCCCGAGACGGTGCGAGAGGTGGTGTCCCGGCGTGAGCCGGTGCGCGACCCGTCGCACCGTCGTGCTCTGGTCGCGGCGTTCCGTCTGGATTACTACCACCTTCCCGAGGAGCTGCGGGCGGTGCTCCGGCAGCCGGAGGCCGTCGCCGAAGCGGCCGGCGTGGATTCGGACATCGTCGCCCAGATACTGGACGGTCTCCTTTCGGTCGAATCCGACGAGGGGGCCAGGGTATTCGATGCCATCCAAAACCTGGTCGACCGAGATGTGCGGCCCGGTGACAGGCACAGCAGCCGTGCCGTGACCACCGGCCCGGTGCAGTTCCACTTGTCCTCGAGTTCGGTGCCGTCCACCGGTACCCGTCGTGGGACGCCCGGGTTCGGAATGCCGACGACCGCCCCCGCCATGTTGCCGGGGACCCACGCGGCCGACCGGCCCTATGACGCCCGACCCGCCGTCCGGGCCGGCGATCCCGCTGCCGCACAGTCCACGGGGACCGCCCGGTACACGGCACCGGCCGATTCGTCTTCATCCGAATCGGTGGCACCCGCGCACCCGACGGACAATCAGTGCGGGCCGGTGCTGTTGCGGCTGTTGAAGACGCTGAATCCCGATATCGACGCCCCCGAGCGGGTGGGCCTGCGGGGCATGTTGGTCAGCGACTTCGTCCGGCGTATCGGCGGTGAGCCGGCCTCGGAACTGTTGCGCCGCTTCGAGATCGACCCGGATCGGCCGCACGGGTATGCGATGGCGGCGCTCGAGCGGTTGATCGAATCGCTACCGGCGGATGAGCGTGAAGGCGCCGGCCTGATCGTCTTCGATGCCTTCGCCAACCCGCAGGAGCACGGCGCCGAAGGCCACGTCTTCCGTCTGGTGTGGCGCGATGGCGAGGCGCATATCGAAGACCCGGGCCTGGGTGGGTACGGGGTGTTCCGTGACGGTGGCGACCCGGCGGCCCTGGGCGGGCTCCTGACCCTGGCGCTCGATCGGCACGGCCGGGCCATCGCACTGCCCACCGAGATCGACCAGGACGGAAACCCGGTCCCGTTGGCCGGTGAGGTAACCGACGGCGATCCATGGGACTTCCATATCGGCCTGTCCTTGGACCCGACGGTCGATATGGTGCGGTCCTATGTGCTGGAAGCCAGAGGAGGATGGCTGTCGCCGGCGCAGTCCGGGGAGATCCCGGTCAGGATTCGGCACCTGCCGAACATCGGCGATCTGAACGGTGTCTTCCGAGGTGGTGAGCTGGTCGCCCTGGTGGCGACAGCGGGGCGCAACCACCTCGATCAGGCGATCACCATGGATCACGAGGATGATCACGCCGAGGTGTTCCTGCGCGGAGAAGCCCCGGATATAGCGACGCTGTCGCGAGAAGAGTTCATCGAGGCGAAGATTCTCGACGAGGGTCGTGCCTTCGCACGTGAAGCACGGCTGGCCAATGCGCTGTGGGCCCGTGGCTACCGGGTGCTGTTCCGCACCGAGGAGCGGATCTACATCGATGCCACCAATGCGGCATACAAGAAGGCACGAGCCGAACATCCGCAGCTGTCCCGCCACGAGTGGCGTCTCATGGCCCACACCGAAGGAGTGCGGGCCATCGCGAAATACCTGGACACACCGCAGGCGAACGGCGATCCCGCTCATTACCGGACCATGTACGGCGGGCAGTGGGACTACTTCCACGATTTCACCGCGAACCGGTTGCACCGGACCACAACGCAGCGGGTGGTGACGGAGCTACGGCAGCTGACACTGACCCGAACGGCGACGCAGCGCGATCTACAGTCCCTGAACCGGGCGATCGGTGCCGCGGTGGAACAGCTGGCGGTGTGGGCCGAACCGAACACCCCACGCGATCGGCGACGTAGGGAACACCACGAGGTGGCGCTGCGTGATCTGGTCGCCTGGCGGGCACAATTGCAGGCCCGGCTGAACGACGTCGAGCACGCCCTCGACGACGCGGCCTCACACGATGTGTTGACGGCGCGATTGCGGGAGGGGAAGGGTAAATGGCTGAACGACCATGTGATCCTGCTCGCCGGCCAACCGCCGCGTTTGGTGGTGGCCACCGGTACCGGTGATCACGTTCGATTGCTCGAAGAATTGGCCGCGGTCGACCCCGGGGTGCGCGAGCTGTTGCGCCGGGCGGGCTTCGGACAGTTGGGCAATGCGCATTCCCAGGTCGATATCGAGTATCTCGACGTCGAAGTCGATTCCACCGCCCACGTGTTGGTGGACCGGGTGGCGGAGCCGAAACCGAAACCGGTGGATCACCCACCGCGGGTGTCGTGGCAGGACCTGGGCGAGCAGGCCGCACAGCGGAAGCTGGACCCGGTGTACCGGTTGCTGCGGCAGACCGAAGAAGGGCGTTGGGCGCAGCAGGTTCTGGCCGATAACGGTGTGCACGTTCTGGTGGAGGCCACCGGCGGCGAGCGGTACTACCCGGCCCGGAACGTTTTGGTGCTCGACGCCGGTGACACCGATGTGGAGATGATGGCGGCGCTGGTGCGGGGCGCCGTACGGGTCGAAACCGAACGCGCCCGACCGTTCGGCGGTGCCTCCCGGGAACGGATGCTGTCGTCGCGTGCCGAATATGTCGAGCGGATGCTCCGGGACGAGGCGCGGGCCCGTATTCTAGGCATCCAGGCCGTGCAGCAGTTGCGCGCCCAAGGGCCGCCCCTTCGATCGGGTATTCCGGAAAGCGTTGAAGAACGGGTGTACAACAGTGCGCCCGACGCGGATGCGCGGCTGGACGCAATGGTCGATTTCCTGAGGCACCGAGTGCCGGAGTTCTTCGATCGCACCTACGCGGAGATCTATGCGAAGGCGTGGGACGACGCGCACGGTAAGTTGCCGCCGCGCGTCGATTTCGTACCACTGGACCGACGTGTGGTCCGCGCCCGTTACGAGGTCCTGTCTCGCGAACATGCGAATGTGCGGGATCAGTTGGCGCAGGCTCGAAGTGCTCTCGCGGAACTGACGGACGCCGAGTTGGACGAGCTCGGCGCCGGTTCGTCGAAACTGGAACTGCTACGCGGAGAAACCGACCCGGAGACGGCCGACCTGGTCGAGCGGATCGAGACCTTCAACCGGTGGAACGAGCGGACGCGCCTGCTGCACAGGGTGGGATGGATCTACGAGAACTGGGAGGAGATCAGTGCCGAACACGAGCAGGCCCGTGAAGCCTTGGCCCGCGAATACGGCCAACCGGTGGAGTATGTCACCGTTCCGGAATCGGAGCGCCTCCTGTCCCAGTTGCTGCGCACCAGGGGTGCCGATTCGGACGCCGAACAGCGAATCCGGCTGCTGCGACGATTCCTGAGATTCCCCCGGTTCGATGCGGAGGCGCGAGAGATCGATGCTCGGTTCCATTTCGGCGCCGAACCCGATCCGGACACCGAAATGGCCAAAACCCGGGTGGCAATGGAGTCGATACCGAGTATCGACGAGTCCACGCGGAATATGCTCGTCGATCTGATCGACGGGGCGCTGAATCGCAGCGGCGGCCGACTGGCCGATACCGAGATCATCGACGGTGCCCATCACATTGCATTGGTCGACCGGGAAAGCGGTGCGCTGGTCACCGTTGTCGTGGACGGACCGGACGGGGCCGTGGAAGTGCGTATTCGGCTGGACCGGCATCTTCCGCAGCACCCCCCGTTGGCATTGGGCCTGGTGCCGAAGTTGTTGTCCGACTGGAAAATCGACAGGAGAACCGAGATCTTCGGTGCCGTCATGGCAGATACGCAGGGTCTGTTGCACGACAGTGACGGGACCGTAACGCTGCGTGTGGTGGGTGAACCGGGCACCCGCCGGTTCGAAGCCCGAGTAACCGGGACACGTGGCGAGCTGGAGCTGCGGTTCGCCGAGAAAGACGCCGAAGCGGGCGAGGATTCGGTCTCCGATACCGCTCGTACCGTGCCGCCGGTGACGGAGTCGCCGGTTCCGTCCACCATTCCTCGTCAGCCGTATCGGGATATCGCTCCTGGTGAAATCGACTTGTCGGCATCGCAATTCGAGAAACCGGATGTTCTTCGGGACACCCCGTCCGACTCGGCGCCCGGGGTGGTCGGATTCATCAACGACTTCCAGGACGAGCTCGGTGTGTGGCGTGGTCCGGGGCTGCCCGATTCATCGGCGTCCTACCAGCAGGGGGTGCACGGAGAGGCCGTCGCGCACGGACTCGGCATGGAGCGGGAAGAAGAAAGTTTCGGGTTCGGAATCGACGGTCTGCGGGCGGTCCTGCGGTTGGTCGACGACCCGATGGCTCGAATGGACCCGGACAGACGCCGTGGTGTGGCCGGTTTCATGGAGCTCGGCGACGAGGGCTGGGTTTCGTTCGGCGTGAAGATGCGTGCCGACGGTCGAATCGAGGTCTTCGAAAAGGTCGCCGGGGAAGTGCAGCGCTGGGTGGGCGACGCGCAGGCGCGGCGGTGGCTTACCAAGTGGTCCGGTGTCGAAGTGGGACGGGTGCTCGGGCACGTCGTCGAGAAGAACCCCGACTCGCGGATGCGGTTCGTCGCGGAGCACGCGCGATCCGAGGTCGTCGCTCGGGTGGTGTCGAAGGGGCATATGCGCGGACCGGCTGTCGAGGGAAGCCTCGGCCTGCCCGAGCCGCCGGCCACGATTCCATCCGGTCCGGCCGGGGACCGGGCCCGCCGTCGGCACGCCTCCGCCATCTTGCTGAGCAGAGCCGGTTTCCGGGTGGAACACAGTGATGGTTTGCGTCTCGACGGGCGCGAGTTCGCTCATATCGCGCCGCGGGCGGCCGGGCCGCGCGCACTGCGCTCCTGGCTCGAACACACGGTGACGATCAGGTCCGCCGAGCGGATTGTTGTCGATCTGGTCGACGCGGAGGTGGGCGTTCGGGAGCTGGCGCGGGAGCTGGGCCGCCGGCCCATCGCGGGGCTGCGCGAGGTGATCGCGATCGACCGATACGGCACGGTCGTGCGACTGGATCCGTCGGAGGCGGCCGAGGGGAACGAGCCGACCGATGCGGGTCCTTCGGTTCGCGACGGGAACAGGCGCGACCGTGACCGTGACCACGTGCCCGGGGCCGATGCGGGCGGTCGAGGGGCGGGCGACCACGGCGGCGATGGTCCGCTGCCGCCACCCGAGGACGGCGACGAGCCGAACGACGCCCGGTTGCCCGACGCGCTCGTCGAGCTGCGGCTCGCGGACGAGCGGCGGCTGGAGCAGGTGTACGCGGAACCGAATGGCGACTGGCGCAACCGGCTGACCCTCGATCTGGACCGGGTGCGGAAACGGGATGCGCTCGCCACCGTGGTGCGCCGGGTGTTCCCGACAAGTGATGTGCGGGCAACCATCGAGGCCCTGCTGGGCCGGCCCGGCCGGACCATCGAAACCTGGCGTACCGCGGATATATCGGAAGCCGAGTTCGAAGCCCTCGACACCGCGGCCCGGGATTTCCTGGACGCCGACAAAGAAGTCGCCCGAATGGACCTGCGTGGCGCGCGACGCACACGGAAGGCGGCGGACCGGGAGGCCAACCGCCTCGAACAGATCCGCAGGCGTGCGCGGTCCTGGGGGGAGCCACCGGAAGAGGTGGAGTCCGATACCGTCGAACCACCGCTGAAGGACGGCGACTGTGTACCGTTGACCGGGCAGGCCGTCAACGACTACTACTACGATTCGCGCGACGGCAAGCGGGTCGTGCGACCACCGGAGATCGCCCTCGACGACACCGGCGCTCCGGGGGCCGCGTTGTCCTTCCTGGTCGGTGGACACGCCAGGCACCGCGGTGATGGTGTGTCCGGACACCGAGCCATCGCGACCCTGCTGCTGGGGGTCGACCCGGACGCGCCCGCCACCCCGGAGGCCATTGAGCTGCGCAAGGCCAACCACGGTCGCGGCATGGTGGTCGTCGACACCTTCCTGCTGCCCGGCAACGACGGAAAGCGCTGGGCACACGCCTACTTCGTGGTCAACCACCACGGTGAACTACTGAAGATCGACCGCAGTCAGGGCTTGGTCGTCCCCTTCCGTCCCTCCGACGCCGCCGGGGTGGTCGCCTTCAGTCACGGCATCGAACTCACCGCCCACGGTGATCCGGTCGATCCGCTGGAGTCGACCCTGGACGGAGATTCCACTTCCGATGGTGATCGAATCGATCCCGCCGCGGCCGAACCCCCCGCGCCGGCGCGCAGCCGTCGCCTGGATGCGGATATCGCCGGTGTATGGCCTGGGTTCGACAATGCCAATCCGTCTGATCCGTCGCGAACGGTGCCGCTGGCCGGCGCGCTGTTCGCCGCCGATATCGCCCATCGCCGGTTACGCGAGGAGTCGTCCACCGCCGAGCGGACAGCGGCCGCGCTCGACGGATCGCGGGATGTCGATGCGGCCGAACAGCGCTACGAGCAGTTGCTCGCCGTGCGTCGGAAATACACCGCGGCACTGCTGCGGTACGGTCACTGGAGCATCCGGACCCGGGGTCTGGGATGGCGCGACGAAGACCACTTGGGTGAGGGCGCCGGCCTGCTGTCCTACATGAATTTCCGCAATGCGGATGAGGCGGAACGGGCGCGGCAGCGAGAGCTGATCCGGCAGTACCGGGGTGCCCGTGATCGACTGGCCGAGGCCGAGCGGGAACTGACGCGGATATTGGCGGAATCGGGGATCGAACCGCAACAACCCGATCTCGATCGGCGACAGACCGATCTCGGTCCGCACGCGAACCTGGTCGGAGCGCTGCAAATACTTGCCGACCTGGTCGGCGAGGAATGGGTACACCGACCGGATCGACCGGATCTCGGTGACTCTCCCCAAGACCTGGCCGATAGTGTGCGCGCCCGCCTGCTGCGGTACCCGACACAGCACTATCTGCTCTGGGAGCTGCGTTATCTGGGACCGGGAGCGGTCGCGCTGATGTCGGATCCGGACCAGCCGAACGCGCAATGGTGGGTGCTGGTCAATGTCGACGGCACGATCGTGAAGAGCGACCGCGGCACCGGAATACTGCGAGATTTCGTTCCGACGGATGAGTCGAGGTCGAAGACGGAGGCGGTCATCTTCGGGCCGGACAAACGCCCGGTGCATCCGCTCGGCGGCGACTGGGATCCGCTCCCACAGTTCGACCCGGACCAGGCACGGCGGCGCGGTGCGGAAACCGCTCGGTTGCTCGACGTGGCCGCCGCGCAGCAGGCGGACGGATTGTCCGACCTCGCCGGCCGGCGGTTGGCGCTGGAGGCGCGGCAGTTCGTCGTCACCGACGAATATCGTTTGCGAGCAACATCTCTCGGTTTGGATCCGGATGTATTGAGCCGGCAGCAGCTGGATCGGATGACGCAGACCCCGATCCCGCCCCGGGAAGAAGTACGCAAGCCCCTGATTCAACCGCGCGATCCGATCGCCCGGCGGCTGCCGGAATTGGTTCCGCTCGTCGCCGAACTGGATCGGATCGCCGAGCAGTTGCGGCAGCTGGATGAGCAGATCGACACCGAGCTCGCGGCCGCACCGCAGCCCGAGCCCGGCGCGACCGACCGAGCCCGGTTGCGTGGTCCGGCGCTGGTGATGCTGGCCACGGCACTGACCGGTAGTTCGGATATCCGCCCGCTCGGCGAGAACGGTGGTGATCACAACCTTCCGGACTTCGCGCTCTCCGCTGCTCTCGGTGCGCAACCGCGCATGTTCACCGGCGGCATCGCGCAGATGCACGAGGTGGTCGGGTCGATGGGTGACGGCGCGGTGATCGTGCTCCCCGACAGCGAAATCGCTGCGTTGGTCAACCGCCGCGGTCGGATCATGGCCATCGATCTCCACGGTGTGGTCCTGGAAGAGATACGGGCGGGGGCGCAACAGGACGCTTCGGCTGCGGTGGGGTATGTCTTCACCGGAGCCGAAACCGCCCTGTATCCGATGGACACGAACCTTCGCGCGCGGTTGGCGGAATTGGCCGCCGAGTTCGCCGGGGCACAGCGGGCGGGCAATTCGGAGCAGGCGGAGCAGATCCACCGCGCGGCCGACCGGTTGTGTTACGGCTCCGACCGGAGCACACCCGTGGAGTACCCCACCGACTACCGCCGAGACCAGCTCTCGCCGTTCGGAGGCCTCGACATCGCCGTGTTGTCGGATGCGCTGGGACCGCTGTGGCAACAGGTGCGCATCGTCGAGCTCGGCGGCCGTCCCGAGGCGTCCTTCGACACCGACGGTATGTCCTGGGCGCAGATCGACGAGCTGCGCGAGCGGCTGCGGGCACTCGAACCGGCCCTGACCCGCGTCGGCTGGAGCGACTGGGCCCGAAACAGACTCACCGAATTAGACTGGGATGCGAGTCGGGCCGTAGTGGTCCGCGCCGACCTCGAAGTCGCGCGGCGCACCGTGCGTTGGACCGAGCAGGGCTGGACGGAAGTCGTCGAGCTGCCCACCGCCACGGACCAGGAGACCGAGGCAGGAGATATCGCCGCCCGGATCGGTCGATTGGAGCGTGAGCGCGACGAGCTGATGAAACGGCAGGGGGGAGTGCCCGCGGGGTCGCGGGACGGCCGGATGGCCCCGTCCGGTTTCCGCTCGGTCCTCGAGTGGCTCACACATCGAAGGAGCTTCATCGAGGGGGAACTCGAGCGACTGGCGGTCGGAGCGGGTGTCGATCCGGCGCGCTTGGATCAGGCGACACTGCGCGATGAGGACGCCCGGAACCGGTTCCGGCTCCGACGTACGCAGGCCGAGTTGATCCGGTTGGCGCAGGTTCTCGAACAGCTGCGGGTGCTACGGAGCGAACCGGTCGAACCGATATCGCCGCCTTCGACCAGGGACAACGGCGAGCCCACCGTAGACTTCACACAGTTGGGCATGCGGATCGATCTGCTGCTCGATCGGGGTCGGGCGCTGGATGAAGAGCGGACGTACCACGACTGGCTGCATCCGAATGCGGTGAAGGTTCGGCAGGCCCACCGTGCGGCGGAGTCGGACTGGCGTGCCCTGGCCACAGCATTGGGAGTGGACCCGATGCGGTTGGCGTACCTGCCGCTGACCATCCTCGGCGACCCGGCCCGGCTTTCCGCCGATGATCCGATACGACCGTTGGCCGAACGGCTGTGGCAGGCAGATCGGCAACGCACGGCCATCCGGAACCAGGCCGAAGCAGTGGTGCGGCTCGCCTCGGTGGTCGACGAACTCGAGGACGCGCAGCGGGCACTCGACGACGAAGCGGCCCGTCGCCACAGCGAACACCCCCAGCGCAAAGACGAACCGGGCACCTGGCTCACCGCACATACCAAGCTGGTACCGGCCCGGTCCGTCTCGAATGGGAAGCCCACATTACTCATCGTGGCCATGAGGGACCGCCATGAACGAGCGCTGCGCGAGCTGATCGCCGAGCATCCGGAATTCGCCGACGCCCTGGCACCCACATCGCCCTACAACGTTCGTTACGTGACGGTCACCCCGATCGAGAAGAACCTGACGACCCCTCCGTACACGAAGGAGAGAGTCGACTTCGAGGAGACCGATCCCAAGTATCGGCCGAGTAATGCCGAGATCGGTGCGCGGTTGTTGATGGCGTATGCCGAACTCCGGCTCTCGGGTCGGCTGGTGGGGCCGATCGGCTTCGACACCTGGATGGAATCGCTCGGCGGGTTCAGCTCCTCGACCACCCTCGAGGAGCTGGCAACGCGGATCGATATCACCGAGGATGTCGACGAGACCAGCGCTCGTGCGGTCGTGATCGGAATGCTCACCGAAGCGCACCCCGCCCTGCCATGGTGGCGGGACCGGCCCCCGAACATCTGGAGAGGACTCACCACCTCGCACGAGATCGAGGTCGGCGGCGTCGTCATCCCGGTCCAGATAAAGGAGAACCACAAGGGGAACTGGCTCAACCGGTTCGAACTCGCCTACAGCGAGAATGGCGGGGACACCGGGCAGGCGGTGTCGTGGTTGTTCGCGAAGGGGCTGCGGGCCCATTCGCCGGAGAAGTTGGCCAAAAAGGTCGCCAAGGCATTGCGTACCGGCCGGATCGACCCGGCGAATATTCGTGCCGCCGAGCAGACCGAACTCGATGACGAATGGCAGTCGCGAGTGGAGTCGGAACCGCTACCGACCGGATTGTTGCCCACGCAACTCTCGGTCGAGCAGCATGCCCGGCTTCGGGATCGTATCGAGGCCATGGCGGAACAGTTCGCCGCCGCCGGCCACGCCGCGTGGCACACCACCATCCTGGAGCAACTCGCCGCGACGGGACAGCGGACGATCGATCCCCCGGCGCCTCTTCGGCAGATACCGGACCCGACGAACCGGCGCTCGCCCATGTCCCCGTCGGGCGATGGTTCCGTGGAGTGGATGAATGTCGGCGGGCATACGCCGAACGCCGACGGCGGCCCCTTCAACTGTGGTCCGCTGGTGCAATGGTTCGTCCGCGATGCCGCCCCCGGTGGTGTCGGCGCGGCGATGAATCCGGCCGCTGTCGACAACCGGACCATCGCCCTGTCCGGTATGGACAAGGTCGAGTTCGTCGCCGGTATGAACATCGGCTGGGTCGATCGGCCGATCGGCATCGGCAATGTGGGCCTGGCCGCCATGGTGGAACGCGTGGGCCGAGACGGCGGTGTCCTGGTCGGCGGCATCGACACGGCGAACAGCGACCTCGGCCACGTCTTCGCCGTGGCGCGGGTGGACGACGACTTCGCCAGGAAGATGAACGCGCTGCCCGCTTCGGCACGTGGCGCGGATTTCCGGGTCGGTGAGGTGGTGGTCTTCGACAATGCCCGAGGCGGTCTGTTGCGCGGCCGAGCGGTCGACGGCTGGAAGAACGCCGACTGGGTCGGCGCCGCGGAAATTCACGTGGCGGGTGTGAACGCGCACGGCGCACCACTCGGGTTCGACGCCGCCGCGCAGGCGCATCGTGGGCCGGGGCAGCGGGTGGGGGCAGGGCCGCGCTCTTCCGAATCGGCGCATACGGCCCCCGACGGCGACGGACAGGTCGTCACCGAGCACGGTTACCACCTCGCCCGCCCGGAAAGACCCGAGGTGACGGCCGTGGGAGCGACCGAAGCGGGTATGCGGCGACTGACCATCCGTAACGGTCGGATCTACAACTCCGACGGGCAGCTGCACAATTCGGGTTCGTACGAGACTTTCCTCATCGGAGCCGATCCGGACGATATCCGCAGTGGTCCTCTCCCGGATTTCGCCCACGCTCGGTTGTACGCGACGTATGAGCCGGATGCCCCGGGAGTGATCGGCTGGGGAGTTTGGAGCGTGGTCGACGGCGTGCCACAGGCCGATTCGCTCGGGCCGGACATCCTGCTGGCCCTCGGCGGTGCTCCATTCGGGGAACAGCGAAACACTCCGAAATTCCTCGTCCAGACGCTGGATGTGCTGCGTTCCCGTGGTATCGACATCACTGCGGACCAGGTCGGGGCCAATGCCCTCCAAGGGAGGTTGTGGGTTCCGCAGAGCCTGCGGCCGGGGATCGTCAGTGTCCTCGACCACGGCCACGACGTGAAATACGTGTTCAACGGTTTCGGCGAGGACTATTGGGTGTCGGTGGCCGTGGTATCCCATGACGGCGACCGCGTCGCGATAACCCTCGATCTGCACCCTGTCCGTGCCCATCCCGGGCAGTCGGGGCGGGTGACCCTGGAGTTGCGCCGAGAGGGCGATCGTTACACTGCGCGCTACACCGATCCCGATTTCGGTTCGTCACCGCAACGGGTGGCCGCCGTACTCCAGCAGTTCCACCGAAAAGTGGAGCCTTGGCTTGCCGAGAACAACGTCGAATTCCTCGACGGTCTGCCCCGCCCGGTGGATCCGGCAGAAAGCGACGGCCTGTCGAACGACAATGCGCTTCCGGTAAACCATTCCTCACGAGGTGGGGCGCTCATCGATGCGCTGGGGCTGCCCGATGGGGTGATAGCGGCGGAGATCGTCGGTGAGGATCCGACGGCGCGATTGTTGCCGGAGGAGCAGGTACTGCTCGACGAGTTGGATCCGCGACCCGAGTTGGACATTCGGCGGCGTGAGATCCTCTATGGACGGGAGGCGGCGCGCCGGGCGATGGTACGAGCGGGTGTGGCCGAACGGCCATTGCTGCCGCAGGGCGCGGGTGTCGCACCTCGTCGGCCGGTGTGGCCGGAGGGACTGGTCGGCAGTCTCAGCCATCTCAACTGCTACGACCTTGCCGACCGGGGCTATTACATTGCCGTGGCGGCCGATGCGCGGCATGTTCGCGCGTTGGGTATCGATGCCGAACGGCCGGTGCCGCTCGGCGATATTCTGCGTAACCGAATCGCTCGTTCCGAGGAGCTGGGATGGCTCGACCGGATCGGGGCGTACCGTGATATTCCCTGGGATCGGGTGTTGTTATCCGCCAAGGAGAGTGTGTACAAGGCGTGGTCGCCGCTGACGGATCGTTATCTGGGCTTCGAGGATGTATCGGTTACGTTCTATCCGGATGAAGGCACATTCACCGCGAAACTGCTGATCGTGGATCGTTCTACGGTGGACGGTGGCCCGGATCTCACCGAGTTCCACGGTCGTTTCGCAATGGTCGACGGTGTGGTGCTCACCGCGGTCGTGGTGCCGCAGCCGGAAAGCGATACAGAGCCCGGATCCGCGTCCTCGGCGGAACCGATTGCGGAGTCGTCGGCGAGACCGGTAGCAGGCCTGCCGAGACGAGGTGGGCGTCCGGACCCGACCGGCGCGGCAACGCTGAACGCGTTCGGTGACGATCCGTCCACCCACGCGCACCGGAAGCCGGGAAATGCGAAACCGGAACCCGATGGCGACCCATCCGTCGCAGTGCTACTGGAAGCAGTCGACCGGGAGCGGCTGGCATCGGTTCGGGAACACCTCGCCGCCGAACGCGATGCCGCCGAGGCGAATTCGCCGAAAGCCATGATCGATGAGCAGCGTTATCAACGGTTGTCCGTCATGGTCGAATTTCTCGACGAGTTGGCCGAAGTGGCCGCTCTCTCCGGGAACGGGATTGCGGCGGATCGTTTTCGATTGCTGGTGCACCATTTCCACGCCGTCTCGGAATGGTGGGACGTGGTGGTCGGTGCCGAACAAGCAACCAAGGTCCTTCAATCGGTCGACGCCTATGCCGGCGAACGTTATCGAGCGGCCGATGATCGGGTCCGGACGCTCGCGGACGCGTTGCGTGTGGAGCACGGCGAAGCGCCCGAAGTCCGAGCGGCGCAGTCCCTGCCGACGACAACCGGTGTGATCGTTCTGCATTCGGGAGAGGATTTCGAGGGTGGAGGTCGGCCGACGGACGAGGTAGCGGGCGTGGTAACCGCTGTCGGAGCGCAGGGACACGACTCCACATCCGTGGTGGTCGAGAAAACGGCGGATGGTCGAGGTGCCGCTTCGCTCGTCCTGCACGCGGTCGAGGCCCGCGGTGCGTGGCACGACGATATGGAGGACGGCCTCGATATTTCACTGCTGCGTGTCGGTAGCAATGACTTCACCGCGGAATTCAAGATCCGATACATCGTTTACTCCGACGATTTCGTCGCCGTCTATGTCAACTACACCAATCCCGATGAGTCGCATACCGACTTCCTGCTGGTACGCCGGTTGATCGATGCCGCGTTCGAAGAACGATTCCCCGGGAAAAGAATAGAGATCAACGAGTTCTACGCCTCGAACGTAGCGGCCCCTCGGGAAATCGGGTCCACCAACGCTGTCTCCGCATCCGAGACGCGGCGTGCGTCGCAGGGCGACACTGTTGATGCCACCACTCGTCCCGTGGTTTTCGATGGGACCGGGGATGTGCCCGACTCGCGGCCTGCGCACGAGATACTGCGCCGCCGCTTCGAGCCGCAGGTGTTTCAACGCGCCCTGACCGCTGTGCAGGGAAGAATCGCGCGCGGTGATCTCACGCTCGACGAAGCGCAGCAGCTGCGGTTGGTGCGCGATATCACCGAGGAAACCTTTGTGGTCGCGGGTGATCTGCCTCCCGATGCGGATACCGGTCGGACATTGGCTTTCATCTACGCAAATATGGTCCGTGAACACCTCGAAGCCGCCCGTTTGCGGGAGGATATCCGATCGGTCCTGCCAGAGCACGTGCGCACCGGTCCGTACGGCCAAGACCTTGCGAACGTTTCGCGACGAGAGCTACAGCAGCGTTTGGACGCTCTCAAACAGGACAGCCGCGAGCAATATCGGTGTCTCATGCTCCGGCATGTGCGGAAATTCTCGCTGGAGCAGACAGCCGAGGTGATGAGGTATGGGTCGACAGTGATCCGAGCTCTCGAGTATCTTGCCGCTCACGCCGTCGCGAGAGTTCCCGCGGCCGAGGTGGTCGAGTTCGAGGAAGGCCTCGAGGGGGTATCGGCGCCACCATTGAAACCTCCCCCTGATCCGACCGCGCGGACCAAGGTCGAGGCGGCATTCGCGGTGGCCGAGAAGGATACGGCGAAATTCGAAAGGTTACAACGACTCATCGGTCGACTTGGCAACCCAGACCAGGAGCAGTGTCTCTGGCTTCGCTACCGACACAAGTTGACTCATGCCGAGATCGCCGAGCGAATAGGGGATGGTCGCAATACGGCGGCCATCAAGCAACTGCACCGTCGTGCCGTACAAGCGCTTGCCAAAATACTCGACGAGGACGATTCATCGCCATCGCCTGAGGATCCGATAGCGGTATCCGAGAGGGTAATACCCGACCCGAAGGTGTTCGATAACAGCGGGACCCGTTGGCGCTCGGTGGCTGCCGATTTGCGGGCGTCGATCGTATCGGGGAGTTTGTCCGAGGGTCGGACACTGCCGACACCGAGCGAACTCGCCCGGCAGCTGGGAATGTCGTCGGAGACCGCGGTACGCAAGGCATACGACCAGCTGCGTGTGGAAGGCTATCTGGTCCTCGGTATCGATACGAGAACCAGGGTAGCGACGCGCGATCGGTGGCCGGCTGTACCTCCGCTGGAGCCGCATCAACTGGTGGATACCCTTCTCTGGGGTCGGTCGCGGCAAGAGCTTGCCGTTGAAGCCGCTCGCGCCGGCTGGACGCGGACTGTGCGAGAGATTGTCCGAAAAGCAATCCGCTCCGGAGCGGTTTCCCCTGGAACCTTGTTGCCCTCGGCTCGGATGCTCGCCGAACACCTCGAGCTTCCCACGGGGGAGGCCGTGAGGGAGGCATATCGGCAGCTGTCGGATGAAGGGCACGTCGTCGGGGAGCGGGGATCGGGCACGAAGGTCGCGCCTGCGGACCGGTGGCCGTCCAACGTCGGCGTGCCGATCTCTGTGGAAGAACTGGTGGAAATCTTCACGGAGGCCTCCTCGGAGGGGAAAGCTGCGGGACAGGCGGACAGCGGATACCGTGAAACGATCGCTGCCGAACTGCGTCGGGCGATTCTTTCCGGCCGGCTGGCCGAGGGACGCCTGCTGCCTCCGGTTCGCCGGCTCGCCGAGCATCCGGGTATGCCGTCCAGGGCCTCCATAGGCAATGCTTATCGGCAACTGCGTGACGAGGGATACGTCGTCTCCGAAGATGGTGTCGGTACCTTTGTCGCCGGGCGAGGCCGGTGGCAGGGCAAGTAATCGGAAACCGACGATCGAATCGCGGCCTCGACAATGTCCGGATTCGATCGCGGATCACGTAGAAGAGTGGGGCCGGTTCACGAAGAAGCCGGACCACCGCCCACCGCGGGTGGCACGCGGCCGGTCGCCGGGAGAACTGCCGACCGGTCGGTAGGGCCGATACGCGGTACGGCGGATCACACCCACCAGGTGCCCCAATAGAATTTCCTGCCCGACGGCGCGCGTTCGGGTTGGCACGAACAGCGCTCTCCCGGTGCGGGCGGAGCGCAGCCGTCCGGCGAGGGCGTCGACGGGCACACGTGGCCTACGGCCGATGTGTCCGAGATCGCAGATTATCGGTGTGGCCGAAAATGGTGGCGGCGTGGCCCGGATGGGCGTCCGTCGTAAGGTCGATCTGCCGACCGACCGGTGGCACCGACGGGCCCGACTCCCGGTCCGATGGTGTCCTTCCACCGCGTCCGGGAGGGTCGCTGTCTACAGTCGCTCGTCCCTGATCGCCTTGACCACTTCCGCGACACCGGAATTCACCAGTGTGACGAACTGTTTGGCGTCGACCCCCCGTGCGATCGGGGGAATCGATCCGGTGATCGCATAACGTCCGTCACCGTCGATATCCCGCCAGGCCAACTGTTTTCGGGCTATCCCACGGGGGCCGAATCGTGAGATGCCCTGAGCGATCTCGACTATTCCTTCACCGGTGATCGGGGCCGCGAGGAATTTACCTGCCTGTTCTTCCACGGTGTCGTCGAAGGAGTCCTCCACGAGCGATCGACCATAGGCGAAATCCATATCGTCGCTCTCGGCCCGTTCGACGAGCGCTACGCTTTTGAGCTTGCCCGGATCCGCCTCGGGAAGCTCCGCTATCAGCGCATCGGCGAGCGCCAGCGGCCCGCATTCGGTGACCGTGTAGCCGCCACTGTGCCATGCCGTCTCGCCGGGAAGCTGTTTCAACACATAGCCGTAACCTTCGCGGCGGACGGCGAGCAGCCGGATCTGGCTCTCGGCGTCCTCGAAGTCGCTGCCCCAACCGTGGACCACGATCCGGATATCCGGACGGGCGACGATATCCAGCACGTTCTCGAACTCGCCGTCCAGCCGGTGGCGCAGCTGCTCTCGCATTTCCCGCTTCTCGCGCTGGTAGTCGTCGTAGAGCTCGGTCCGACTGGTGAAGACGAACGGGGCGGGCAGGATGTCCGCTTGCGCGGTCTCCCAGGCGACGACGAACTCGAAGTCGGTGAATTTCCAGGTACGGGTCATTTCTCCACAACGGCCTTGACGGCGGCGGGCGCCCCACCCAATGCCTCCTCCAAGTGGTCCTTGGAGTCGAGATAGTTGGGGCGCTTGTACTCCTTGCCCTGTCCCTGGTTCGGGTTCGCGCCGGCCGCACCGGGCGTTCCGGGTGCCCCCGCCATCGGGGCTCCGGCCACAGGCATCCCCATCC
The DNA here is from genome assembly GCF_000308675.1 of Nocardia paucivorans NBRC 100373. Lineage (GTDB taxonomy): Bacteria > Actinomycetota > Actinomycetes > Mycobacteriales > Mycobacteriaceae > Nocardia > Nocardia paucivorans. Next base: position 342,951 of record NZ_BAGE01000018.1, read on the forward strand.
GCCCGATACCCGCGGCCGTCGACGCCGGCCCGGCGAGGTTCGCGCGGGGGAACAACCGTGCGGTATCGGGTTCCCGCGGTGCCGCGACCGGGGTGGCCGGACTGGAACCGCCCAGGCCCCCGCCTTTGAGACCGCTCGCGTTCGGCGCGCCGGGGCCGCCGGTGAGTCCCGGTAGCTTGGTCGGGCGGAGGCCATCGTTCATCTTGGACATGGCCGCGGCCTGTTGGGCGGCCTGCAGACCGCTCATGCCCTGTTGCGCGAGGCCGGCCATCTGGCCGAGGGAATCCGTCGGAGACGAGGCCGTCGGTGTGGGAATGGTGGAGGGGTCGATGGTGGGGTCGGTGATATCCGGGGTGGTCGGTGAAGTGGTGCCGTTCCCGGTGGACGAGGGGAGCGTGTAGTCGAGGTCGGGGGCCGATCGACTCGTAACGCTGTTCGGGGTGTAACCGGGGCCGCTCCCCGTCCCGGTGTATCCGGGGCCTCCGGCCGCGGGGCCGAAAGAGCCGGGACCGGTAGAGCCCGGGCCGGTGGTGCCGGGGCCGGTACCACCGTTGGGCCGTTCGTTGCCGGAGGGTTCGACCTTGGAGTCCTTCGGTGTCGTCGACGGCAGACCGTTCAACGCCGGTATCAACTGAGAAGACGTCTGAACCCCCCAGACGTAGTTGTTCTCCATGTTCTGCCGGTATATGGCAAGGTCTCTCGCGTTTTTGGCGTTGGTGATCGAGTCTGAAATCGTATAGGTGGCGCTGCCGCCCTCGCCCTCATAGGTGTAGGTCTTCGGCTTGGGGGGATCCGGTTCCGGGGGCATACCTATTTTGGTATTCGTCAACCAATCTGTGGTGTAGGCGAGATTGGAGCTCACGGCTTCCATACGCGTGATGAGATCATCGGCCTTCGTGTGATAGTTCTTCACCGCGCCGATGGCCTTGTCGGCGCCCTTTCCCTTCCAGAGGGTATCGGGCATGTTGACCAGCTTGTCGGCAAATTTCCCGACCGTGTCGTCCATTTCTTTCGCCAGTGACTTCCACATCTTGGCGGCGTCGTCCGTTTTTTTGGCGGCCTTTCCGGTCGACAGCCTGAGGTTGTACAAATCCCTCCATTCTTGGTTTTGGGGATTCTCGGGTTGGGGAGCGGTTTCCAGTTTCCACTGCGACAGCGCGTCCGGCTGTGACTGATTGGGGCCGGTATATTTGGAGAGCCGAGCCGGGAGAGCGGCCGGTTTGACGAGATCCTCGGGATGGATCTCGTCGGCGTGAATTCTTTCTTCTTTTTTCAGTTTCAGTTCGGTGAAGTCTCTACCGGTGAAAGGCGATGTGTCGTCGAGAACTATTTTCTCTTGGTCCTCGGCCTTGTTCTCCGCCGGTTTGGCTTCCTTCGGCCTTTTTATGTGGAATTTTCCGGTCGCTCTGGTGGGGGCCTTGATGCCGTCCAGGCCCGCTATCATCTGCGCTCTCGTCTGCTTGTCGAAGCCGTACGAGGAATCCAGATCGGTCTCGATGTAGTTCTTGCCCGCGGCCTTGAAGGTCTCGAGCATATTGCCGAGCGTGGCCTTGTGGCCGTCCAGCACACGGTTCAGACCGCTGAGGGTGTTGTTGAACTGGGTTGCGAGCAGGCGTCCCGAGAGCAGATGGCTCAGTTCGTCGAGGGTGCCCATATCGGTGATGGCCTTCTGGAGGCCGATGATCCTGCCGATCGCGTCGGCGCATTCCTGGGCCGCCGTCTGGGCCGCGATGGGTTCGAACCGAACCTCTCCCTCCGCTACTTTTGTCGCGACTTCCTTCCAGGGGTCCTTTTTCTCGGCCGTCTCGACCGGGCCGAGTCGCGGGATCGGTGGTCCGCCGGGAGCGTCGTAACCCATCAGTCTCTCCGCGTTCTTGTCCCCGGCAACGGCAGGGTTTCGGTGTCACCCATGGGTCGCACTCCTGACTGTTGTCGACGATCCGGCCCATTGTGACACGGGTGTACCCATCACGTGGGGCTGTCTTCTCACCGGTGGTGGTTCGGACCGCGCGCGCATCGGCCGAATCTGACACCATCATCGCCGGGACCGGTGTCGAACCTGTCTTCGTGGATGAACATCGGCATCGTCGCCGGATAACGCATCGGTTTCGTTCGACACTGCAAAGCCGAGGTGATACGGATAATCTGAAACGGACAATTGCCAAAGTTATTAGAGGCGGCCGCAGTTTCGTCTGCTGTCTGTCGACCGTCGATCGCGCTCTCTCGGAGAGCTCGTGTTGAGTAGGGGCATTATGTGGACAGCCGCATCCAGAAGCGGTTCGATCTCGGTGGAGACCACCGAGCAGGGACTGCCGGTCGGTATCACCGTCGAAAGGGATGAGCTGCGTCGTCCGCCGGGAGAGCTGGCGGCGGAGATCCTCAGACTGTGCAGGCAGTCGGCGAATCGGGCCGGGCTCGAGCGCCGAGAGCAACTGCGGGCGGCGGGATTGACCGGCGAAGCCCTCGCACTCACCGGACTGCCCAAACCCGAGGACGTGGCCCGGCAGGAGCTGATCGAGGAAGCCGAATACGAGGTCGAACCGCAGAGCTGGTTGAGGTCGATATGAGTCGGGCGATGGACGAACTCGAGGCTCGGGTGCACCGCAGCCTGGAGCGGATGCGCGATCTGGCCGACAAGATGACCGCGGTCCGGGTCCGAGAGAGCTCACCCGACGGCGTGGTCACGGTGGTGGTCGATGGCAACGGCGCTCTGGTGGACCTGGAGTTGTCCACCGGTGTGGCGAAACTGTCACCCGCCGAGTTCGAACAGGTCCTGGTCGGCACGGCCGGAAGGGCCGCGCAACGCGCTTTTGCCGAACGCGCCGATCTGGTCGTCGCGTTCAACGAAGAGGCGGCGGAAGAGAGCGGCCACCCAATTGTCTCTCGCGAGTAATTCTTTGGTGTTCCTTGATATTTCGCTGAGCCACGGATCGCTATGATCCAATACATTCGACAACACGAACGATCACTTCGGCAGTTTGGGATTCCCGATGAACGAGCTTGTAGCCACTTCCGATGCCATCCGACGGTATGGGGACGCGGCAGCGACCATGGCCGCGGACGTCGTCGTTGCCGGAGCGACGAACCAGGCGGCGACGATCGCCGCCGCGGTGCCGGTGTTCGGGTTGATCGGTCAGGATTTTTTGGCCGCCTTCGCGGTGGCCCAGGCCAACAATCTCTCCTCGGTGGCCGAATTGGCCTATGTGCACGGGATGACGGCGGTGACCGCATACGAGAGCGCGGCCCTGTACGACGCCACCGAAAACGCCTCGGCCACTGAATTCAACAGGCTCGGCCGGCTATGAGTTCACCGCTGGATCAGTCGGTACTGGATATCCTTCGCCAGAGCGCGGCCGGGTCGATGCTCGATCGACCGGTGAACGATGTCCTGAAAGATATGGGACTGCCCACGCTGCCCGAGATATCGGCTCTCCCTCCGCTGCCCGAGTTTCCACCACTACCGGTACTCGATCTGTCTCTACTCGCCAAACCGCTCACCGATCTCGCCAGTAGCTTCGGCACCGGCCGCCTTCCCGCCGACGCGCCCATGGATGCGTCCGTGCCAGGGGAGAATCCCGCGTCCGCCCCGGTCGAGGCGTCGCCTCCGGTCGATCCCGCGCAGGTGTTCTCGCAGGTGTCCAGCGTGGTGCAGACCGCGATATCGCTCGGCGCCTCCGCGCTGCAGATCGCGATGTCACTGTGGCAGGGCGCGGGTGCTTCGGCCGCGGCGGAGAAGGCCGGTCAGGCCGCGACGGACGGCGCGGCCGTCTCCGCCCAGAGCGCGGAGACCTCGGTCGGTGTCACCGCGGCGGCGGGCACCGTTTTTCAGGGCGCCACGATGATGTCGGCAACCATTGCTCGGTTCATGACCTCGCTCGCGGCGGCGGCGCCCTGGCTCCCCACCCCGCCGGGACAGGTCTTCGTGCTCTCGCTGACCACCGAGACATTGGCCGAAGCCACGGCGATCGTCGCCAAGACCCGAGGTGAATTGGCCGTGCACAGCGCGGCCATGACCAAAACCGGGGCCAAGGTGCCGGTCACCGGCGCCCCGAAACACGTCGACCCCACACAGACCATTCAGCAGTTGATGCAGCTCGTCGGGCCGCTGACCCAGATGGCAACCACGGGTGCGCAGGCGCTCCAGGCCGCACATACCGCCTTGAACCCGGCGAAGTCGATCAGCGACCAGGACAAGGAACTGGACAAAGCTCGTTTCGAGGCGCCCAAGGGCGTTGTCGGTGGTATCGGCGGTGGAGCGGTCGGAGTCGGCGGCGTGGCGGGGCAGCCGCGGCAGCTGGCTTCGTGGGGCAGCGCCCGTACGGCCGGTCCACTCGGCCCCGCCGGTGCCAGTGCGCTCGCCGCCGAATCCTCGGCCGCGACTTCGTCTTCACCGGTGCGCGCCGTCACTTCCACTCCGGGGATGATGCCGATGGGCGGCGTCGCGGGCGCGGCGGGTATGGCGGCCCGTTCGGGCGAGCAATCGGCCGAAGGATTGCGCGGTCTGTTGGTCACCGAGCAACACGGCAACGAGGTTGTGGGTGATATCGAAGGCGTCTCGCTGCCGGTGGTAGGCGCGACCGACCATGTATCGGAGCCGCCGGATTCCGAACCACCGGATAAATCGCTCACCCTCTGACAGGAAACACCATGGAATTCGAACCGTCCCTGGCCCGTAAATCCGCGACCGCATTGGATGCCCTCGCGGCCCGGTTGGAGAGCGATCTGCAGCAGCAACTGCCCGCGCTCGCCGTCGAACCCGCCGCGCAGGACGAGGTTTCGGTGCGCGCCGCGGAATCACTGCGCGATGTCGCCTCCTCCTACGGCGATGCCGCTACCGCGGGCGTTCTGGAAATCCGAAAGTTGGCCGCCGCATTGCGTTCCCATACCGATGTGCTCACTCGGATGGACGAGGACAATGCGGACGGCTTGAGAGCAGTGATCTAGCGGCGGGGGGCGCATATGGTCGAGCCACCGGTAATCGGGTTCACTGGCGTGGTCTGGCCGGCCAGGCCCACCGAGGAGTTGTCCCGTGCCCTGACGACCGGGCCCGGTGCGGCGCCGATGGCCGATGCCGGTGCGGCGTGGACTCGGCTGGCGGCCAGTTTCGGGGCCGCGGTGATCGAGTACGACCGAATAATGGCCGAGATCCGCGAATCATGGCGTTCACCGGAAACCGAGCCCGTTCTCGCGCGGATCGCCACTTTGCGCGACTGGCTCGTCGACGCCGCGGCCTCCGCCGCGGAGAACGCGACCCGTGCGGGCAACCAGGCGGTGGCCTACGAGGTGGCCAGATTGGCGATGCCGCACCTGGCCGAGATCACCGCCTTGGAAGAGGCCAAACGTGATGTCGAACAGGCCGGTGCCGCACTCGGCGCCCCCCTCGTCGCGGCTGCCGCCGAGATCGCCGGTGAACAGGACATCGCCCGGACGAATGCCGCACGGGTGATGCAGAGCTACGAGTCGGCGACAACCCCGCTGGCCGATCCGTGGCCCCAACCGCGGCCACCGGTTATCGCATCGGCCGCCGCGCTGGAAGCGGAGCAGGGCGCCGCAACAGGATCGACTTCCGCCCCGACCGTTGCAGCCTTGTCGCGCGGCGGTTACGTACCGAGCGGCGGTGTCGCGATGCCGCGTGCCCAGGTCGCCTATCGGGCGCAGGTCGTGGCGCGGTCGGTACCGGCCACGACCGTTGTACCGGGGCAATCGGTCGCCGTGCCGGCCGAAGGTGGCGCGAGTCGAGTTCTACCGGGTGGTATGGCACCGGCCGGCGCGATGAACGATGTCGAACGTCCCGGCCGTGCCGGGGCCGCCGCGGCACGGCCGGGTGAGGAACTGAACCTGGAGGCGGGTTTCGATGCCGCTCCGCCGGTGCTGGGCGCCGCCGAGCGTGCGGCCGCTCCGTCCGCTCCCGCTCCCGAACAGACCGAGGCACGGCCATGAGGCCGCTGGTGGGCAGGAGACAGAGATGCCGACCATGACCAATGACGGCCTGCTCGCCGTGTCGGGACTGTTGGGGGTGCAGGCCCTGCCCTTGGTGTTGGGTGTGGGCCCACGGCAGGATTCGGCGCAGGCATGGCAGGCCGCGCAGGAAGCGGCGGTCACCGATCTGCGCTCGGCGGGGCTGATCGATGGTTACGACGAAGTGGATACCGAGTTGGCCACCGCCCTGCGCATACTGGCGCAGCCGGACCGGGAACTGGTGGCGCGCATCTACACCGAGGAGGGACAGATCCGGGTCTGTCTGGCGCGCAGTGGAGTCGACCACGCGCTGGCCGTTCGAACGGGCGATGACTACGAGATCGGCACGGTATGGGCGGATGGCGGTGGCGTCGCCCTGGCCCGGCCGATTGTGAACGCTCTCGGAACGTGTGCCCCCGCCCCGGTCGCGAATTTCAGTGCTCTCGCCGAGGATCTGCGGGAACGCCTGGACAAGGCGAAGAGTTCCGCCGATTTCGCCCAAGCGCTCTACGCGCTCGGTGTCGACCAGCAGGACGCGATCGAATTCGGTCTGGCCATGTCGACCTGTTTCGCCCATGCCGAAATCGTCGCCTACGCCCATGCCGACGGAACGTCGACCAGATCGCTCGGAGCGGTGGCCGTCTACGACACTTCGCGTGGTCGTATCGTCGCCGCTCCCGGTGTCTCCCCGGACCACCGGGTCTGGTCCACCTTCACACCGGGAAGCGAACACCGAATCGCGCAGGCGATCACCGCGCTGACCGAATCGTTGCCCGGAGGAAGGTGGATGCCCTAGTCGACACCATCGCCGGAAACGAATCGATCGACGCGACGGCAGAGTCGCCGTGACAACCGCACCGGCAGAGTCGCCGCGACAACAGAGCCGCAGAACATCAACGCGAGAACACGGAGAAAGTGAACGATGACCGAAAAGCAGACTTATACCGCCAAGGAAGCATCCGAGGTAATCAACGAATTCATGGAAGCCATCGAAGGCATCCGGTCGACGGTCGGCAAGGTGCAGGAGTCCTTCGACGCCGCCCGCGCCGGTTGGCAGGGTGATGCCGCAATCGCCGGCCAGAAGGCTTCGCAGGCGTGGCAGGACGAGGCCACGGAGATCAACCAGAAGATCGACGCGGTGAAAGAGGTCGTGTTCGAAGGGAACAAGACCTACGAACAGATCGACCCGACGAACGTCGAGACGCTGACCAACCTGATCTGACGAACGAACTTTCGGAATAGTTTGTAAGGGAGAACCCAATGCTGTACACCTCTGCCACTCGTCAACAGCTGATCAGCGAGATGGATGGCTACTACAAGGATCTGGACGGTTACAAGGACGCGTTGGTCGCGGCTCGGGACAAGCTGATCAGGGTCGCCTGGGAGGACAATGCCGCGGGTGAGGCGTTCAAGACCAGGATGGACGAGCTGATCGGCGCGGACGGAATGGGTGGCGCTCTCGGCGACACCCACGAGAAGTTGGAAAGGCTGCGGGATGCCATCGATACGGCGTTCGGTAATGCCGCGGCTGCCGATATGAAGGTGTACAACGCCTTCTGAGGCATCGACGGCATCGACCATCGCCCCGGTCCTTCGCAGGCCGGGGCTCTTCCCGTGCGACGGCTACCGGGCGAGCGCGGGCTCCGCGTACAGGTAACGCATCTCGTCCGGAGTCGCGACCATATGCACGATCGTGGTGCTGTCGGGCGTGCGCACGGTGACCAGGTTTGCGGTCCGCGGATCCTCGGCCAGCACGATATCCGGGGTGAAGGTGTCCTCACCTCGTGGGGGAGGTGTGGAGAGCAGCACCATGACCGTGACATCGGAATGATGCATCGACGGTGGGATTCCGTCGTAAACGATCACCGTGGCGCCCCGATACGAGCTCGCCTGCTGGGAACCGGCCGACCAGGACGCCAGCGACAATGCGCGCGGCATGCCGACCTGATCCACCATCGGCCGCCAGGCCTCGTGTCGATTGGTGTGCACGACAACGGTGGCGCCGAGCGCGATGGCTCGCAGGATGACCTGTTTCGCGATGAGTAGCGCGCCGATGATCTCGATCCGACGCACATGCGGTCCCACCAGCGGCATCGCCACGCCCTGGCCGGAGGAGTCGGCACCGACCACCTGTCCGCAACCGATGATCGGGATGAACAGCTCGCCCAACGATTCCGGGGTGCCCAGATAGCCGTCGATCGGCAGCTCGGGCCCCTGGCTGTCGACGGGGAGGTGATCCAGTAGTCCGCGGCGTTGTTTGCCGGACAGCGACACCAGTCCCGGAGCGGTGGTTCGGGCCGGACGGTCCCGGGCGTCGAATCGCACCACGGCCGAAACCGATATGGTCGGCGCATTGCTCTGTGTCCTGACCTGGATACCGGTCGCACGGCGTAACCGCAGGGTGACCGTTGTGGCCAGACTCGGCGTGGCCCAGATCTCGGCCAGCCCACGCGGCCCCAGACTCTCCGGAATCATGCGGTAGGTCGCGAAATGGATTCCGTTGTACTCGACGCTTTGTTCGGCTTCCTCGAGGTGTGCGAGGTCGGCGCCGTGGGTGAGCTGGTGCACGGCGGCGGTGATCTCGGCGGCGGACAGCACCGACACCGTGAGTTCGCGGGCGGCAAGCCGGTTGGCCACGCGCTGGGTGGCGACGATGGCCGATCGCAATGCCCCGGTCGAACCACCGCCACGGCGATTCACCGCGGTCGCGTTGGCCAATGGATCCAGTCGAAGCACCACCCAGACGGTCCGATGCGCGACCGCGGGCAGCGGGCCGAGGATCTGCTCGTAGATGCGGGCGACCGGCCCCGCGTCCGAGGTGCGCGCACCCGTGGTGATCACATCGATCGAGGCCAATTCGATATCGAATTGGGCCAGGCAGCGCGCGATCTCGGTCAACGGCACCATTTCACCGGTGTTCAGTCCGCTCGGGCTGAGCAGGGTGACGCCACGCGGCTGGGCATCGATGCGCAGCATGGTGATCAATCGCGCGCCGTCCCACCGCATGCCGTAGCTGCCGCCGTCCGGTACGGGCACGTCGAACGGGGCATGGCGCACGGTGGCCGAACGATGACGGAACGCATACCAGCGGAAAGCGAGTTCGTCCTCGATGAAGGCGGCCAGGTAGGTGCCGCGGAACCTGACCAGAGCGATCGGCACGATGAGCGCACCACCGATCGCGGCGGCGTAGATCGGCGCTCCTGCCGCAATGGCGACCAGGGCGACAGCATTCGCCGACAACAACACGGGAACCACATGGCGCAGCGGAAGTATCCGGGTCAACCGGTCCTGCGGTGAACTGAGCGGCGGGGCCGGCGTCGACGCGCGCGGATCGGCTGTTGTTGTCGCCATGGCCTCATCATGGACTGAACTTCCCCGGCTTCGCTACTGTAGTCGCGTGGGTGAGGGCCACCCCTCGTGACAACGAGCGGCGTGTGCCGCCGCCCCTCGCTTCATCCGCGTCTCGTTCGGAGGTCACGTGCCGGCCCAGTTGACAACACGTGCCCAGGTCAATGGGTACCGGTTTCTGCTGCGCCGATATGAGCACGCGCTGGTGCGCCGGGATGTGCGAATGCTGCACGATCCGATGCGGTCCCAATCCCGCTCCCTGATCATCGGTGCGGTACTCGGCATCCTGGTCGTCGCCGGCGCGGCGATCATGTCCTTTTTGCGGCCGCAGGGCGCCGTCGACGACTCGAAGATCGTGATGGCCAAGGAGAGCGGCGCGCTGTACGCCCTCGTCGGGGACACGTGGTATCCGGTGTTGAACCTGGCGTCGGCCCGACTGGCAACCCAGAGCAACGAGACACCGACCTCGGTGAAACAGTCCAAGCTCGGTGATCTGCCACACGGCCCGTTGATCGGTATCCCGGGCGCACCCGCCGCCCTGCCCGGCTCCTCCGCGGGCGATCGTTCGACCTGGACTCTGTGCGACACGGTGGCGCTGTCGCCCGCGGGCAGCGCGGTCGGTTCGGCCGGTGCCTCGTCGACGGTGATCGCGGGCGGTCTGGAGACCGAGGCGGATGCCACCGCACGCCCGCTGGGGTCGTCGGAGGCTCTCCTGGTGACCCGCGAAGGCAAAACCTTCCTGCTGTACGACGGTAAACGCGCGGAGATCGACCCGAACGATTCGGTGGTGACGCGCTCACTGTCCTTGGGGCAGCGGCTACCGCGGCCGGTCAGCGCCGGCCTGTTGAACGCCACCACCCAGGTTCCGACCCTGGCTCCGCCGCCTATCGACCGTGTCGGTGAGCCGGGCCCCGGTCGGTTGGCCGATATTCCGGTCGGCGGTGTGGTCCGCGTGCGCGGGGTGAGTTCCGACGAACTGTATGTGGTGTTGTCCGATGGTGTGCAGCGGGTGTCGCCGTTCGCCGCCCAGGTGATCCGCAATGCGAATTCCCAGGGGATGAGTGAGATCACCACGGTGCCGCCGGATCGATTGATCGGCGTTCCGGTGCTCGGTTCCCTCGCGGTCGATCACTTCCCCCAGGAAACACCGATCATTGTGACCGCCGAGGAGGCTCCGGTCGGCTGTATCTCCTGGTCCAAGGACACCGAGGGACAGACCGCGACCGTGACGCTCCTGGCGGGACGTGAACTGCCATTGCCGGAAACGGCCGCTCCGGTCGAACTCGCCACCTCGGACGGGGTCGGCGACCGCCTCGACGCCGCCTACATTCCGCCGAGCACCGGCGAATACATTCAGACGACCGCCATGGATCCGGAGAGCGAACGCCGCGGCAGCCTTTTCTATGTGGGTGACAACGGTATTCGATACGCGGTCCCCGACACCGAGACCGCAGAGATCCTGGGGCTGGAAGAGAAGCCACGGTTGGCTCCGTGGCCGATCGTCGGCCAACTCGTGCCCGGCCCGACCCTGTCCACCGCGAACGCCCTGGTGAGTCACGACACGCTCCCCACCGGTTCCTAGTCGGATCCGGCGGGTGGAGCGTTCACTCGTCGGGTTCGACGCGATATCGGCTCATCGCAATGTCGCCAGGACATTGGTCAGCGCATTGCGCATATCGGCGGCCTCGATGCGCATGAGCATCGTTTCGTCGATATCGGTCAGGTCCAGATTCGCGTCGTTGGCCAGGCGGAACTCCCGTTCTTCCTCGGCCGCCTCGACGACATTGCGGATGAAGCGGCCGTTACCCGCCAGGTCGATGGCGCGGCGCGGCAGGCCGTTCTGATCGGTGGTTTGTTTCGTATAGAGCTCGGTGCATGCCTCGACGAGCAGGGTGAGCGCTTCCTCGGAGATCTCCGAATCTCGTTTCCGTGCGATGAACTGCCCGATCTCGCCCAATTCGGTCGGGGTGTAGGACTCGAACTTGACCCGTTTGGCGAACCGGGACGCCAAACCGTCGTTGGAGGCGAGGAGGCGATCGATCTCGCCGTCGTATCCGGCGATGATGACCACCAGCCGGTCGCGATCGTCCTCCATCCGGGCGAGCAGCGTATCCACCGCTTCACGGCCGAAGGCATCGCCACCCTGGAGACCGGTTTGGATCAGGGTGTAGGCCTCATCGATGAACAGCACACCGTCGAGGGCGCTATCGATCAGTTTGGAGGTTTTGATCGCGGTGCTGCCCAGGTGCTGACCGACGAAGTCGGCGCGTTTGGCCTCCACCACGGAGTCGGTTTTCAACAGACCGAGACCGCAGTAGATCTTGGCGACCACTCGCGCGATCGTGGTCTTGCCGGTACCGGGCGGTCCGGTGAAGGCCAGGTGCTGCCCCCGGGGCATACTGGCCATTCCCTTCTCGGCGCGGATCTTCGCCAACTGGGCGGTGGCCTGCAATTTGGCCACCTGGGTTTTGACCGCGGCCAATCCGATCTGCGCGTCGAGTTCGGCCCGCGCCTCGGCCAGAATCCGTTTGGCCTTGTCGTCGCGTTCCGCGCGATCCAGCTGCTCGGCGGAAGGCGCCGAGGCCGGGTCCCACCGATCGGTGCGGGCGTCTATCTGTTCCTGGGTGGTGATGGTGAGGCGGTACTTGCGGTCCCGCATGGCCTGGGTGTTGGCCTCGAAATCCGGCGCTTCCGAGTACACCTTCTCGAAAATGGCCTGGGCCTCGGCCTCGTTACCGGTTTCGCGCAGACACAGGCCGCGACAGAAGCGAGCGGTGAGCGCGGCGGCCGGGATCGGTCCCTGCTCGGCCTGCTCCATCCGCCGAATGGCCTCCCCGAACAGCCCGAGCTGTGCGCAGGCCGTACCGACCATCACGTGCGCCGCCGCCGCCATGAACGGATCGTCCCATTCCGCGGAACCTGCCAGTACCGTCATCACATCGGGCCAGCGTTGGGTTCGATAGTGCATTGTCGCGCGGACATAGGCGCAGATACGGTTGTCGATCTCGCGTTCGGGGCTGGCCGGCTGGTTTTTGCGGTGATCGGTGAGTTCGTTCAGAACCCGCTCCGCCTCGTCGTAGTCGCCCTCGGAGATCAGGACGGCGGCATAGGCCAACCAGATCTCGGTGTAACTCGCCAGGGGATAGTCGATGTACTGGTCGACGACGAAACGTCCGCTCAGCTCGCGGGGCTTCAGGCCCAGGCGACGCTGTTCCCGGAACAGGCTCGTCGAGCTCGTCTTGTACAGATTGAAAACGACCTCGCGGGTGACCTCACCCGCTGCGGCCCGCCCCAACCAGGCATCGCACATCCCCGGATCCCACTCGGTGGCCCGGGTGAACGCCAACTTGGCGTAGTCGAGATCCCGAACGGATTCCTGCCCATCGATGGAGAGGCCCAGTGACAATACGCCGGCATCGAAGGCGCGTTGTGCTTGGCGGTTGCCGGTCATGCGGGTAAGCCCCCAGAGACTGCGGAAATAGCGAATTCCCGCCCAGCATACCGGCCGGTGTAGGTATAGATTAAGAGCGCACTACGTTCGACAGCGGGAACAATTAGGGAGTCAGTCAGCTCGTGAGCGAGTCGTCGACCAGCGCCACGGGCGCGGTTGGTCCGGAGCTGTGTCGAGTCTCGGTAATCGGCGGTAACACCCAGGTCGATCTCGGCTTGCCATCCGCTGTTCCGATCGCCGGCTTCATCTCGGATGTTGTCGATCTCATCGAATCGCGGACACCGGATCTCACCGAACGGGAGGACGCCGCGCCGCCGCGGACCACACACTGGACCTTGGCCCGGATCGGCCACGACCCGATCCCGCCGAACCAGACGTTGTCCGAGGCCGAGGTGTTCGACGGCGAGCTGCTCGTGTTGCGCTCGGTGGCCTCGAAGGAATCCCCGGCGCTTTTCGACGATGTGATCGATGCGGTGTCGCGGCTGACCGCGGACGCGTTCCGCAGTTGGTCACCGGCAGCCGCGCGCTGGATGGGTTTGCTCACGGCACTCGGCGCGGTGCTCGCGGCGATCGGGTTGCTCGCCGCGGCGAAGCAGGGTGGTGCGAGCAGCCTGCTGGGGTTCATCACGTTTGGCAGCGGTATCGCGGCTCTGACAGCGGCCGTGATCGCGGTCCGCAAATACGCCGCCACGCTCACCGCGGTGATGTTGTCGCTGTACACGATACTGCTGTGTGCCTCCGCGGCGGCATTGTTCGTGCCCGGGAAGCCGGGCAGCCCGCACATGATGTTGGCCTGCGCCACGGCCCTGGTCATCGCGGTGGTCGCCTACAGCCTGACCGGGGTCGGTGCCCTGGTGTGTGCCACGGTTGTCGTCACCGTGCTGTTGGGTGGGTGCGCGGCGTTCGTGCGCATGGTGTGGGATATCGACACACCGAAGCTTGCGGCGGGCGTTCTTGTCGCGGCACTGGTCGTGATCACCATGGCGCCGCGGATCGCGGTAGCGGCCGCGCGGCTGCCGATTCCGCCGGTGCCCACCGCCGGTGGTGCGATCGATCCCGCCGATCACGAGCCCAGGCCGACGATCGAGGATATCGGCGCCATCGGCGCGACCGCGCTGCCCTCGGCGGCCGGCCTCGAACAGCGGGCCAAGGCCGCGAATCACTACCAGTCCGGGCTGCTGCTCGGTTGTGTGATCTCGGCCGCGATCGGAGCCGTGCTCGCGGCCGACCCTCTGGGAGCGGCCCGATGGCAGGGGATTGCGCTCGCGGTGGTCGTCGGTCTGATCCTGTGTCTGCGTGGACGCTCTTTTGCCGATCTGGTCCAAGCGGCCGTGCTCATCGGCGGCGGTGCCACCACGCTGGTGGCGGTGCTGGTCGCGGTGGCCGTGGGGCAGCCGTCCTACCACGTGCCGATCGCCGCCGTATTGCTCGGGATCTGCGTGGCCATGCTGGTCTTCGGGGTGATCGCACCCCACCTCGAGATGTCGCCGGTTATGCGGAGAACCGGAGAGATCATCGAATACCTGTTGATCGTCACCGTTATCCCGCTGGTCCTGTGGATCATGGACCTCTACTCGGCCGCAAGGAATCTGTGATCGAGGCGCAGTCATGAGCATTTCGTTGCGACTGGCCGGTGCGATATTGGTGCTCGGTCTAGGCACGATCGGACTGCCCGCGCCCGCTCTCGCCATCGCTCCACCCGGTATCGATCCCGGGGCTCTCGGCGCGGCGCAGGACATTGCGGCCAAGGGCGCACCGCCGGATGCCACCGAGCAGCGGGCAGTCTGCGCCGAGCCGACGCTCGCCGGCTCGCCACCGCGGGATCCACCGCTGCCACAACGATTGCTCGACCTTCCCTCGGCCTGGCAGTTCAGCCGGGGGGCCGGTCAGAAGGTGGCGGTGATAGACACGGGGGTGAACCGGCATCCACGTCTGCCCGCATTGCAGCCGGGTGGGGATTTGGTATCGAACTCGGACGGCACCGTCGACTGCGACGGCCACGGCACCCTGGTCGCCGGTATCATCGCCGCCCGACCGAGCCCGGACGACGGATTCGTCGGTGTCGCCCCGGACGCGGAGATCCTCGCCATTCGGCAGTTCAGTCTGGCCTTCGAAGCAAAGGATCGAGCCCGCGGCGACACGCCGGGCAAGATCACCTCGGTCGGCTACGGCACCGTGCTCACCCTGGCCGCGGCCGTGGTCCGAGCGGTCGACATGGGAGCGACCGTGATCAATATTTCCGAAGTCGCCTGTGCGCCCGCCGGGGTCGATTTCACCGACGCGGCGCTCGGCGCCGCGGTGAAATACGCCTACGACCGGAATGTCGTGGTGGTCGCCGCGGCGGGCAATATCCAGTCGGGCGGCACCTGCGCCGCGCAGAACGAGGGGGTGGGTTGGGGCGCGGTCCGGACCCAGGTGACCCCCGCCTGGTTCGGTCCCTATGTGCTGTCGGTGGCCTCGGTGGAGGCCGATGGTAAACCGTCGGATTTCTCCATTCACGGTCCATGGGTCGGAGTCGCCGCGCCGGGCCGCGGCATCGTCTCGTTGGACAGTAGGCCGGGCCGTACCGGTGTCGTCGATTCCGTGCAGACCGGCGAAGGTATCGGCCCCATCGATGGGACGAGTTTCTCCAGTGCCTACGTATCCGGGCTCGCCGCATTGGTACGCGCGCGTTTTCCGGAACTTTCGGCCGGGCAGGTGATCGACCGGATCACGCGCACGGCCATGCAGCCCGGCGCCGGCCGGGACGATCGGATCGGCGCGGGTCTGATCGATCCGCTCGCCGCGCTCACCGCGCAACTCCCGGCACAGCCGGTGGCAGTGGGAGCCGATATGCCGCGGGCACTGCCCACACCCGCGCCCGCGCCCTATGTCGATCCCATGCCACGCCGAGTGGCCACCATCGGGACGATCGCTCTACTCGCTTTGCTCGGTATCGGATACGCGCTGTCCATCCCGTTCCGCAAGCAACAGGGTGGAGTCGATCCGGTGGAGACGCCCCGAGCCGGGGAAGGACTGTAAGACATGACTACCGAAGGATTCGTCCGGCGTCCGCGCATCGCGCCACCCCGGCCACCCGGGGGCGAGGTGGCGCTCACCGCGCCGCCCGAGATACCGCGGGCGGTGCCGAGCGGACTGCTGATGAAGTTGATGCCGGTGGTCATGGTCGTGGCCGTGGTCGGCATGCTCGCCATGATGGTCATGATGGGGCGCAGCCTGCTGGCCAATCCGTTCATGATGATGTTCCCGCTGATGATGCTCATGTCGATGGTCGGCATGGTGGCGGGATACCGGGGTGGGGGTGGCGGCACGAAGCGGGCCGCCGAGCTCAACGAGGAACGCAAGGACTACTTCCGCTACCTCGATCAGGTGCGCAAGGATGTGCGCAAAACCGGTCGGGCCCAGTTGGACGCGCTGACGTGGAGCCACCCCGAACCCGCGGATCTGCTCTCGATCGTCGGCACCCGCCGGATGTGGGAACGCCGGCCGAAGGACCCGGATTTCGGGCATGTGCGGGTGGGAGTCGGTAGTCACCGGCTGGCCACCAAATTGGCTCGGCCCGAAACCGGCCCGCTGGAGGACCTGGAACCGGTGTCGACGGTGGCCTTGCGTCGGTTCGTCCGCACCCATTCGGTCGTGCACAATCTGCCGACCGCGGTCTCGTTGCGGGCGTTTCCCGCGATCAATATCGAAGGCGATCCCGTCGAGGCCCGCACACTGGTGCGCTCGATGCTGATGGAGTTCGTCACGCTGCACGGACCGGACCACGCCGCGGTGGCCATCATCTGCGCCGACCCGGACAGTGAGACCTGGGGATGGGCCAAATGGCTGCCCCACCTCCAGCATCCGATGGACCGCGACGCGCTCGGTTCCCGGCGCATGATGTATCAGTCACTGGCCGAACTCGAAACCGCCATGGCCGGTGAACTGGTCGAACGCGGCCGCTTCATGCGCAACGCGCCGCCGACGTCGGGGCGGACCCATCTGTTGGTCATCATCGACGACGGGTATGTCAGCGGTTCCGAACGTATCGTCAGCGATGCGGGACTCGACTCGGTCACCGTTTTGGACCTGTCCGCGCCACAGGCCGGTCTCGCCGTGCGCCGTGGGCTGCAATTGGTGGTCGAGGACGGATCGGTCGCGGCGAAATCGGCCGCCGGTATCGAGAAATTCGCCACCGCCGATACCGTCACCACAGCGGAGGCGACCGCGTTGGCCCGGAAACTGGCGCGGTACCGGATCGCGACCGCGGCGCAGATAGTCAGCCTCGGCGACGAAACCCGTTCCGTCGCCGACCTGATGGCGCTGCTGAAGATACCCGATGCGGCCCGGATCGACCCGGCGGTGGTCTGGCGTCCCCGCAGCGATCGTGAACGGTTGCGGGTGCCGATCGGCGTCACCCCGGACGGCACCCCGGTCGAGCTCGATATCAAGGAGGCCGCCGAGAACGGCATGGGTCCGCACGGGTTGTGCATCGGTGCGACCGGCTCCGGTAAGTCGGAGTTCCTGCGCACACTGGTCCTTTCCCTGGTGGCCTCGCATTCACCCGACCTGCTGAATCTGGTGCTCGTCGACTTCAAGGGTGGCGCGACCTTCCTCGGTCTGGATTCGCTTCCGCACGTCGCCGCGGTCATCACCAACCTCGAGGAAGAACTCTCGATGGTCGACCGCATGAAGGACGCGCTGTCGGGTGAGATGAACCGCCGACAGGAATTACTGCGCGCGGCGGGCAATTTCGCCAATGTCACCGAATACGAGAAGGCGCGAGCCGCGGGCGCCCAACTGGACCCGCTGCCCGCGCTGTTCATCGTGGTCGACGAGTTCTCCGAACTCCTTTCCCAGAAGCCGGATTTCGCCGATCTGTTCGTGATGATCGGTCGACTCGGTCGCTCGCTGCGCGTGCACCTGCTGCTCGCCTCGCAGCGGTTGGAGGAGAACAAGATGCGCGGCCTGGACAGCCACCTGTCCTATCGGATCGGTCTGCGCACCTTCTCGGCCAACGAGTCCCGTGCCGTGCTCGGTATCACCGACGCGTACCACCTGCCGAGTGTGCCCGGTTCGGCGTATCTCAAAAGCGATGCCGACGATCCGCTGCGGTTCAATGCCGCATACGTGTCCGGGCCATATGTCTCCCCCGAGGGGCCGCGGGAAGTCGGCGGGCGACCGGTGGGTGGTCGGTCGCCGGTGGTTTTCACCGCGGCGGAAGTGGAGATCGAAGCCCCCGAGGAGCCGCTCGGCCGTACCGAACCGGTGCGTCCCGGTTTGCCGGAGCTTCCGCCGCCCCCCGGCGCCGGTGATGTGGTGGACGCCGAGTCGGATGTGGCCGGTCTGTCCGCCGGCGGGGTGCCCCCGACGCTGTTGCAGGTGGTTGTCTCGCGGCTCACCGGACACGGTCGGCCGGCCCACGAAGTGTGGTTGCCGCCGTTGGACGAATCGCCGTCGGTGGATATGTTGCTGCCGGATCCGGACTGGAAGTCCCCGGTGAACCGCAATGGCCAGTTGTGGATGCCCATCGGTGTCATCGACAAACCGTACGAGCAGCGACGTGATGTGCTGATCATCGATCTGTCGGGCGCGCAGGGCCATCTGGCCGTGGTCGGTGGTCCGCAATCCGGTAAGTCGACCGCTCTCCGTACCGTCATCATGGCGGCCGCCGCCACCCACACACCCGAACAGGTCCAGTTCTACTGCCTGGACTTCGGTGGTGGCACCCTGGCCGGTCTCGCGGATCTGCCACATGTCGGTTCGGTGGCGGGTCGCCTGGAGGTGGACCGGATCCGTCGCACCATCGCCGAGATAAACGCGTTGCTGCACCACCGCGAAGAGCGGTTCCGCGCCTTGGGTATCGAGTCGATCGCCGAGTTCCGCAAACGTAAGGAGCAGCTGAGCCGACTGCCGGAGTCGGAACGGCGTGCCGACCCGGTCTGGGAAGACCCCTTCGGTGATGTGTTCCTGGTGGTGGACGGATGGCCGACCATCCGCGCCGAGTTCGATGCCTTCGAGCCGACCCTCAACTCGTTGGCCGCTCAGGGGCTGTCCTACGGTATCCACCTCATGATCTCGGCCAATCGCTGGGCCGAGATCCGGCCCGCCGTAAAGGATCTCATCGGTACCAGACTGGAGTTGCGGCTCGGCGACCCGTCCGATTCCGAGATGAATCGGCGCACTGCGGTACTCGTGCCGATGAATCGTCCGGGTCGAGGACTGACCCCCGACAGTCTGCACATGCTCATCGCATTGCCCCGATTGGACTCGAGCTCCGATGCCTCGACCTTGGCCGAGGGCATCAGCGAGGCCAAACGACAACTCAATACGCTGTACGCCGGTGTGCGCGCCCCCGAGGTGCGCATGCTTCCGTTGGAGATTCCACGGGAACAGGTGCTGGAAGCCGTGCGTCGGTACCGGATCGAGCTGGGCCCGACCCGGGTCGCCATCGGCCTCGGCGAGTCGGAACTACAGCCTCTCGTACTGGATTTCGACGCCCAGCCGCATCTTATGGCGTTCGCCGACGTCGAATGCGGTAAGACGACATTGCTGCGCAATATCGTGATGGGCATAGCGGAGAATTCGAACGCCGATCAGGCGCGGGTCATCCTCATCGACTATCGACGCACCATGCTCGGCGTGCTCGAGGGCGATCAGTTGGCCGGATACTCGACTTCTTCGCAGACTTCCGGTCCCATGATCAAGGAAGTCGCCGCCTACCTGACCCGACGCCTTCCCGGTGCGGACATCACACCGAAGCAGTTGCGCGAGCGCAGCTGGTGGAGCGGGCCGGAAATCTATGTCGTCGTCGACGACTACGACATGGTGGCATCGAGTCAGAACCCGTTGGATCCGCTGCTCGAGTTCCTTCCCCAGGCACGCGATATCGGAATGCACCTGATAATCGCCCGCCGCGCCGGCGGTGCGTCCCGCGCGATGTACGACAAGGTGCTCGGCAGGATGAAGGACCTTTCGGTCGACGCGCTGCTCATGAGCGCGCCCAAGGACGAGGGTAAATTCCTGGGCGATATCCGCGCGACGAAACTGCCTCCCGGTCGGGGCAACCTCATCTCGCGGAGTCTCAGTGAACCCGAGATGGTCCAAGTGGCCTATCTGCCGCCGCTTTGACCTTTCGGTCCCATTGCTCGGTGGTCGTCACCCACCGAAAAGTTGTGCAGATCACGGTTCCGGGGAATGGGTGCGGAGCACGGCGCGCTCCTCGCCGGCAACCGGCTGTCGACATGGCGTTCGAACAGCGCCCGGGACGGTCCGGTACAGTCCGGTCCGGCGATGCGGACCATCCGGAATCCGGACCGGAGATAGTAGGAGTGTAGGGCGTAATTGGTGGTCCAGGCGTCCAGCCGGACCCAGTCGCGGCCGCGCCGGCGGGTCAGTGTCGTCGCATGCCGGAGGAGTTCGCGGCCGACACCTCGCCCGGCGAAACGCAGGTCGACGATCATGTAGTGGACGATCAGCGCATCCGCCATCTCATCGGGTGTCCACAGCCCCGGGTCGGCGCGGTCGTTCACGGTGATGGTGCCCGCCGGGGCATTGTCGTCCAGTTCCGCGATCCAGGTTTCGCCCGCATCGATGGCATGACCGACGAGTTGGGCGAACATATCGATCGGAAGTCCGCGACCGGTCACCGTCCACTGGTCGGAACCGCGTGCGATGAGCCAGGCCGTGCGCTGGATGCGCAGGCGGCAGATCGGGTGGAGGTCGTTGCGAGTGGCCGGGCGGATGCGGACCGTCATGGCACACCGGACCTGTTCTGGTCGATATCCGGTCGGTCGGATGCGCCCAGCGCGCGGTGGATCACGGCGGTCCCCTCGTCGTCACCGAGTTCGTAGGCGAGTCGATTGCGGGCGGCGATCGAGCGGTGCCGGGTCACCCGGGTGACCCGCTCGTGATTGGCGCCTATCCGCAGATGATCCAACAACATGGTTCCCGTGGCGACGCCGAGCACCGCGGCCTCCTCTGCGTCGGCGGGACGAGCGACGATCGTATCGCGGTGTGCCGTTTCGCCGTGTCCACGATCGGCGAGCCTGCGGGTGGTGCCCTCGACGATATCGTGCGGGGAGTCGATACCGGTGGCCTCGGCCAGGTCTCGCGGGTAGAAACTCACCTCCCACGACCACGGCTCGTCATCGAGGTATTGGACGACGGTTCGGGCCACCACCCAGGAATCCGGCGGAACCTCGAGCCAGCGGGCGACCTGGGGGTCGGCCGGTTCCATTCGGGCACTGAATTCCTTGCTGGGTTCTCGGCCCGCGGTACGTGCGATCTCTTCGAAGATATCGTGCGACGATCGGGGCCGGTTGGGTCGGATGTGGTCGGTGACCACGGATTCCAACACTTCCTGGCTGCGTACCCGGGTGCCGCGGGAGGTCGCGGTGTAGACGAGATTCTCGGTGACCAGGACCTGGACCGCATTGCGTGCAGTGGTGAGGGAGACCCGCATCTGCTCGGCCAGTTCGGCGTGACTGGGAAGTCGATCCCCGGGCTTCCATCGGCCCGCGCGGATTTCCGCACGAAGGCGGTCCGCGATCCGCTGATACCTCGGACCGTCCGCCATCGCGCTCCTCGGTTGGTCGTGCAGGTAACGAAGTCCACTCTTTTGCGCCCGACGCGACCCGACATCGCTTGACAGGCAACTTCCGGGGTTTATTGTAATGAACGTACTGATCCGGTGTTGTGCGGCGATGACGGCGAGGCAACCGTGGCAGGTTCGGATACAACAGTCGTAATGGCTCTTCCCGGCACCAACCATGGTGCCGATTCGGTGACTCGGACTTCCCTTCCTGGACCTCTGCCCAGCTCGGATCTATTGGTCCGGGCGGCACGCGGTCACCGGGTGGTCGGGGGCCAATTGCTCTGGTTCACCCGTGATCTGGCGGTACTGCACGAACGGCGGCTGGTGGGCCGCGGCGGCTCGATGGTCACCGATCCCGAGCAGCTTCTCGAAATCGAGCGGCGCCGAATGGAATTGGTCATGGCCATCGATGACTGGGTGATGCGCAATGTGCCGCAGACCCGGATGGGTGCCACCCTGCACACCGAGACCATCGGCGCGGTGATCGACCGATTGGCCGAGGCATCGGTCCGGGCCCATCACGCATTGATGACCCTGGTCTCCGACGACGAACTGTTGCACAGCGCCTGGCATCACCTGGCCGAACTGACCGACGCCTACGACGATCTGGTCCGAGAGATCATGGCGGGACGCCGTCGCCTCCCCGAGTGGTGAGATCCCGGCTCGCCGTCCGGGACCCCGTAACCGCTACTGCTGGAAACGCCGGTGATCGGTCGCGAAATCATCGGCCACGGTGGCGGCCAGTTCGACATAGGCGCGTTTGGTGCTCTTGTGCAGCCGATGCAGATCGATCTCCGCGCCCTCGGACAAATGGTTGTCGAACGGGATGATGTGCACCGCACGGCAGCGGGTGAGGAAGTACTCCCGTAGCTGTTGAATGCCGACGTTGGGTGATCCGTCCCGCGGGCAGTTGATCACCACCACCGCATTGCGTACCAGATGATCGTGTCCGTGCAGCGACAGCCAGTCCAGGGTCGCCGCCGCGCTGCGGGCACCGTCGATGGCCGGGGAGGAGATCAGCACCAGCGAATGCGCCAGATCGAGTACGCCGGTCATGGCCGAATGCATCAGGCCGGTACCGCAGTCGGTGAGGATGATGTTGTAGAACCGCTGCAGAATCCGGGCGACCGCACGGTATTCGGCCTCGCTGAACGCCTCCGACGCGGCCGGATCGCGCTCACTGGCCAGCACTTCCAGGCGGCTGGAGGACTGTGAGGTATGGCGGCGCACATCCGAGTAACGCTCGATCGAGGGATCCAGCAGCAGATCGCGCACCGTGGAGCGGGTCTGTAGCGGCACCCGCTGTGAGAGCGTGCCGAAGTCGGGGTTGGCGTCCACGGCGATCACGCGGTCGCCGCGGATGGAGGAGAAGGTCGAACCGAGCCCCATGGTGGTGGTCGTCTTACCGACACCACCCTTCAGGGATAGCACCGCGATCCGGTAGTCGCCGCGCACCGGTTGCCGGATGCGGGCCACCAACTCCTGCAGCCGTCGCTCCTCGGCGGACATACCCGGGTTGATCGCTCCCCGCGAGACGTGGTGTACGGCCTTGCGCCAGCCGGAGCCGGGGGCGCGTTTGGCGCGTCGCAACGGCACGTCGTCCAGCGACGAGCCCAGACCACCGGGCATCGCCGGGCCACCGGGACCGGGCTGGTTCGGCCGGTATTCCGGTTGCCCCTGCGGGGGTCCCTGCCACTGACCCCCGTGGGGTGGGGGCGCGGGCTGGTTCCACTGCTGATTCGGGGGCTGTTGATAACCCTGGACAGGCCCTCCGCCGTCGGTTCGGGGCGCCGGTCCCGGCTGGGGCGCGGGCCATTGCCGGTACGGATCGGGAGTCCGAGGGGCGGGGCCCGGCATCCGCGGGTCCGGTCCGGGGACCTGAGGGTAGGAGCCGGAGGTGTGGGGTGCCGGCCCCTGCTGGTAGGGAGCGGGGGCAGGAGGCTGCTGGTAGGGGCCGGCGGAGGCGTAGGGATTCGGTCCGGGGGCGTATGTGGACGGGCCGGGGGCCTGTGCCGGACCAGGGGCCTGCGTGGGTCCCGGGGCCTGCGGAGCGGGGCCGGGTGCCGGGACGGGAGGCTGCGCGGGGTGGGGAGCCTGGGCGGTGGGCCCCGGTGCGACCGGGCCGGGTGGGACCTCAGGGCCGGGCGCGGGCGACGGTCCGCTACCGCTTTGTGGCGCGCCGGCGATGGGACCGGCGTTCGGGGCGGGCGGCAGGTCCGGTAGGCGCTGTAGGGGTTGCTGCACCACCGGGGGCTCAACCGGGGCCTGCCCGGCGGATTCGGGAGCCGATGGTTGGGTGGGCTCGGGCGCCGGTGCGTGTGAGGGCTGAGTCTCCGTCGTCTCGCCGGGTCGCGCGCTCGGCATCGGCGGTGGCGGTGGCAGGTAAGGACGGTTGTCGCCCTGCTGGGGCGGGGTGGGCGGAATATCCGTCTGGGCCGGCCCCGGGGCGGGCGCGGTGCTCGGCGCGGAATCGGATGGGGAGCCGTACTGGTTCGGATCGGCGAGGGAATGCTCGCCGATCGGCCGGAACCCCTCGGACGGCGGACCCGGACGCCGGGTCGGCAGTTCGGGCAGATCCGATTGGGGTGCGCTCCACGAGCCCATGGCGGGACCCGCGTCGGTGCCGGCCTGCGGATTCGGGCCGCCCTGGTGCTGCTGAACGGATTCGGGTGCGGACCCCGACCGCTCCGCCTGTGGTGGTGTCGCCTCCCAGGTGTTCGGCGGTGTGGGGGTGTTCGGCGGTTGGTTCGCCTCGGGGCCCTGCGGACCTTCCTGGGGCGGTTCCGGCCGTGGGCTCCACTCGTCCCACGTGGCCGCGGCCGGACGGTTGGGGTTGGTGGGGCGCTTGGGTAGCAGTTCGCCGACCCGATCCTCCAGGGACGGCTGCTCGCCCTTGTTGCGGCGGCGCAACAGACGGCGTTTGTCCCGCCGACCGCCGCCCTCGGAATCGTCGTCCGAGCCGCGATTGAAGAAGCCCCGGCGGGGTGGGGGTGATTCGGGAATGTAGTCGTCCTGGGGGAGATTCCGGACCGGTGCCTCGTAGCCGATGTAGGAATTGTCGCCGCTGGTCTCGGCGTTGCCCTCGGACAACCACGGTGGCAGCATGGGGAGGCCGTCGTTACTGCGGCTCAACGCGTCCCCTCCTGTTGTGATCAACCCTCGGACAGCCGTCAGTTTACGCGAATACCGCGAATACTTTGCCGTCCCATGCGGCGGGAGCCGTAGGGGACAACGAAACTTCGGGTTACCCGGGCGACCCGTTTTTGCCCGATTCGGTACCTGCCGGTAAGCTGGTCAGGCGGTGCATCCATGCGCCGCCTGTTTGCGTGCGATCGGCGGTTTCGACGCCGCGTTCCGATCGGCGGTTCCGACCGCGGATCGTCGCGGGTCGGTCCACTCGAACAGTACAGGGCAGTCAAACCAGGTTGCAGTGTAACCGGGATCGCGGAGGACATGGCGAAGAAAGACGGGGCCATCGAGGTCGAGGGTCGGGTTGTCGAGCCGTTGCCGAATGCGATGTTCCGTATCGAGCTCGAGAACGGGCACAAGGTTCTCGCGCACATCAGCGGCAAGATGCGGCAGCACTACATCCGCATCCTGCCGGAGGACCGCGTGGTCGTCGAGCTTTCGCCCTACGACCTGTCCCGCGGACGCATCGTGTACCGCTACAAGTGATCGGGTCGGCAGGCTCGCCCATATAAAGGAACTTCCCCGGTCGTACCCGACCGGGGACAACTGTGTTCGTACCTCGGTACGAACACCGACCAAGGATTGGACGGACGTGAAGGTTCAGCCGAGCGTCAAGAAGATCTGCGAGAAGTGCAAGGTGATCCGCCGTCACGGGCGGGTCATGGTGATCTGCGAGAACCTGCGCCACAAGCAGCGTCAGGGCTGACACCACTGCCGAGCACCGAACGCGGTTCGGATTGGCGACAAATACGAGTAAGCCTCCCTGCGCCGGCCGCACACTGAGGATTTCGGGTCAGCCCGAAGGTGTGTGAGCCCACCCCCCGGAACGGAGGCCGGGGCCCCGCAAGACGAGGGGACGGACAGGGAGTAGACCTCCGCAACAGTGAAGGAACTGCCACATGGCACGTCTGATGGGCGTCGATCTCCCGCGCGAGAAGCGCATGGAGATCGCGCTGACCTACATCTACGGCATCGGCCGTACCCGCGCGAAGGAGATCCTGGACGCCACCGGCGTGAGCCCGGACCTGCGCTCGAAGGATCTGTCCGACGACGATCTGACCAAGCTGCGCGATTACATCGAGGCCTCGGAGTTCAAGGTCGAGGGTGACCTGCGCCGCGAGGTGCAGGCCGATATCCGCCGCAAGATCGAGATCGGCTGCTACCAGGGTCTGCGCCACCGTCGTGGCCTGCCCGTGCGCGGCCAGCGCACCAAGACCAACGCGCGCACCCGCAAGGGCCCCAAGCGCACCGTCGCCGGCAAGAAGAAGTAGGGGATAACCGATGCCTCCCAAGTCCAGGGCCTCCGGCCCCAAGAAGACCCAGAAGTCGCGCCGCCGGGAGAAGAAGAACGTCCCCCACGGCCACGCGCACATCAAGAGCACGTTCAACAACACGATCGTGTCCATCACCGACCCGTCCGGCAACGTCATCTCCTGGGCGTCCTCCGGCCATGTCGGTTTCAAGGGCTCGCGCAAGTCGACCCCGTTCGCCGCGCAGCTGGCCGCCGAGAACGCGGCCCGCAAGGCGCAGGAGAACGGCGTGAAGAAGGTCGACGTGTTCGTCAAGGGCCCCGGTTCGGGCCGCGAAACCGCGATCCGTTCGCTCCAGGCCGCGGGCCTGGAGGTCGGCACGATCTCCGATGTCACTCCGCAGCCGCACAACGGCTGCCGTCCGCCCAAGCGGCGTCGCGTCTAGCGGGAAGGAAGGTAGAGCACAATGGCCCGTTACACCGGTCCCATCACCCGCAAATCGCGTCGCCTGCGCGTCGACCTGGTCGGCGGTGACCAGGCATTCGAGCGTCGCCCCTACCCGCCCGGTCAGCACGGCCGCGCGCGGATCAAGGAGAGCGAGTACCTGCTCCAGCTGCAGGAGAAGCAGAAGGCGCGCTTCACCTACGGCGTGATGGAGAAGCAGTTCAGCCGTTACTACGCCGAGGCCCACCGGCAGAAGGGCAAGACCGGCGACAACCTGCTGCGTCTGCTCGAGACCCGGCTGGACAACGTGGTGTACCGCGCCGGTCTGGCGCGCACCCGTCGGCAGGCCCGCCAGCTGGTGAGCCACGGCCACTTCCTGGTGAACAACAAGAAGGTGGACGTTCCGTCCTACCGCGTGAGCCAGTACGACATCATCGATGTCAAGGAGAAGTCGCTGAACACGCTGCCGTTCCAGGTGGCCCGCGAGACCCTGGGCGACCGTCAGGTGCCCGGCTGGCTCCAGGTCATTCCGGGGCGGCTGCGGATCCTGGTCCACCAGGAGCCCGAGCGCGCTCAGATCGATGTGCCGCTGCAGGAACAGCTGATCGTCGAGTACTACTCGAAGTAATCGGCTGTGCCGCTGGTGCGTGACCATCCGGCTCGGATGGTCACGCACAACCCCTAGACGAGGCGTCAAATAGCGGGCGCCCATAAAGGAGGATGATCCACATGCTGATTTCCCAGCGTCCGACGCTGACCGAAGAGGTCATCGCCGAGAACCGCTCGAAGTTCACCATCGAGCCCCTCGAGCCCGGTTTCGGCTACACCCTCGGCAATTCACTGCGGCGCACCCTGCTGTCCTCGATTCCGGGGGCGGCGGTGACCAGCATCCGCATCGACGGTGTCCTGCACGAGTTCACCACCGTGCCCGGCGTGAAGGAGGATGTCACCGACATCATCCTGAACCTCAAGGGTCTGGTCGTGTCCTCGGAGGAGGACGAGCCGGTCACCATGTACCTGCGCAAGCAGGGTCCCGGCGTCGTCACCGCCGGCGATATCGTGCCGCCGGCCGGTGTGGTGGTGCACAACCCCGATATGCACATCGCCACCCTGAACGACAAGGGCAAGCTCGAGATCGAGCTCGTCGTCGAGCGCGGTCGCGGTTATGTTCCGGCGGTGCAGAACAAGGCCGCCGGCGCGGAAATCGGCCGGATCCCGGTGGATTCGATCTACTCTCCGGTGCTCAAGGTGACCTACAAGGTGGAGGCCACCCGCGTCGAGCAGCGCACCGACTTCGATCGGCTCATCCTGGACGTGGAGACCAAGAACTCCATCAGCGCGCGGGACGCGCTCGCTTCGGCGGGCAAGACCCTGGTCGAGCTGTTCGGCCTGGCCCGTGAACTGAACGTCGAGGCCGAGGGCATCGAGATCGGCCCCTCGCCGGCCGAGGCGGATCACATCGCCTCCTTCGGTCTGCCGATCGAGGATCTGGATCTGACCGTGCGGTCCTACAACTGCCTCAAGCGCGAGGGTGTGCACACCGTCGGCGAGCTGGTGGCCCGGACCGAATCGGATCTGCTGGACATCCGTAACTTCGGCCAGAAGTCCATCGACGAGGTCAAGGTCAAGCTGCACGCCCTCGGCCTCTCGCTCAAGGACAGCCCGGCGTCGTTCGATCCGTCCAGCGTGGTCGGCTACGACGCGAGCACCGGGACCTGGTCGGACAGCGGCACTTTCAGCGACAACGACGGTGGCGAGCAGGACTACGCCGAAACCGAACAGCTCTAGGCCGATCCGGGGCGGGCGCCCCGGAGACGGCCTCTCATAAGGAGATTCAACAATGCCCAAGCCCAAGAAGGGTGCCCGCTTCGGCGGGTCGGCGTCGCACCAGAAGGCGATCTTCGCCAATCTGGCCACGGCGCTCTTCGAGCACGGTCGGATCACGACCACCGAGGCCAAGGCCAAGGCGCTGCGCCCCTACGCCGAGAAGCTGGTCACCAAGGCCAAGGCCGGCACCCTGGCCGACCGCCGCGAGGTGCTCAAGGTGATCCGGAACAAGGACGTCGTGCACAGTCTCTTCGCCGAGATCGGGCCCTCGTTCGAAGGCCGCGAAGGTGGCTACACCCGGATCATCAAGACCCTGCCGCGTAAGGGCGACAACGCCCCGATGGCGATCATCGAGCTGGTCCGGGAGAAGACCGTGACCAACGAGGCCGATCGCGCCCGTCGGGTCGCCGCCTCGAAGAAGGCCGAGGCCCCCGCCGCCGAAGCCACCGAGGAGAAGGCCGAGGTCGCCGAGGCTCCGGCCGCGGAGGACGCCGAGGCCACCGCGGACCAGGCCACCGAAGAAAAGGCCACCGAAGAAAAGGCCGACGACAAGGCGTAGTCGTCGCCTCATCGAGCAGGAGCCGACCCGTGGATCCGCCGGTGCTTCCGGCGGTCGACGGGTCGGACCCTCCAGGACGGTCGACCTCATGGTGGGCTCGCTCCGGTTCCGGACCGTTCGCAGCGAATTCACGTCGACGGATTCGTATGGCGGAAGGACCCGGGCGGCCCTGCCGGCGCCGCCGCTGGTGGCTCGATCGAAGACAACGAGCCCGCCGCCCGCTCAGGGTGGGCGGGCTCGTCCGGTTTCGGGAGGAGTTGTCTGGTGAGCGTGTACGAATCGGCGGGGGCCCGACCGTCGGATCCCGCGGATACATCCGCGACAACGGCCGAGGTGGGCACGGCCGGTTCGTCGGCGGAGCAGGGGCCCACCCGGCGGATGCGGTTGGATATCGGCTATGACGGCACCGATTTCCAGGGCTGGGCCCGGCAGCCCGGCCACCGCACCGTTCAGGGCGTGCTGGAGGAGTCGCTGGGCAAGGTGTTGCGGCAACCGGTGCAGTTGACCGTCGCGGGGCGCACCGACGCGGGCGTGCACGCCGAAGGCCAGGTCGCGCATTTCGATACCACCGCCGAGATCGATTCGGACGCGCTGATCCGCCGTATGGCGAAGTTCCTGCCCAAGGATGTGCGCATTACCGGTATCCGCCCGGTGCCCGCGGAATTCGACGCCCGTTTCTCGGCGATTCGTCGCCACTACGTCTATCGCCTCACCACCGCCCCCTACGGCTCCGACCCGCTGTCGGCCCGTAGTGTCGTCGGTTGCCGGGAGGTCGATCTGGATGCCATGCGCGCCGCCTCCCGGAAGTTGTTGGGGCTACACGACTTCGCCGCCTTCTGTCGCCGTCGTGAGGGTGCCACCACCATTCGGGAACTACAGCGCTACGACTGGGTGCGCACCGGATATCGACTGGACGCCTATGTGAGCGCGGACGCGTTCTGCTGGTCGATGGTGCGCAGTCTGGTGGGTGCGGTACTCGCCGTGGGGCAGGGCCGGCGCTCCCCGGAATGGGTGGCGGAGCTACTCACCCAGCGGCAGCGATCGAGTTCGGTCACGGTCGCGCCGGCACACGGTCTCAGTCTGATCGCCGTGGACTATCCGGCCGAATCCGAGCTGGCCGCGCGGAACGCGCAAACCAGGGAAACCCGTTCGGCGGATGCGGTGGTGGATGGCTGCTGTGGCGGTTCGGGCGGCGATTCGGAATAGCCCGCGTGCCAAGCGTGGCCGCGCGCGATAACGGCAATAGGGTCGGCCCCGCGGGAACAGATCACCGACGACGAAGGTTGGGGCAGATATGACGATTGATTTCGGACGCTACGGTGTATGGCGGTACTACAAGTCGTTCACTCCCGAAGCGGCCGGCGAGCTGGAGCGACTCGGGTACGGCGCGCTGTGGCTCGGCGGTTCCCCGCCGTCGGATCTGCCGGTGGTGGAAGATCTGTTGGCCGCCACCGAGAATCTGAAGGTCGGCACCAGCATTGTCAATGTCTGGACGGCTCCCGCCCGAGAGGTGGCCGAGTCCTTCCACCGTGTCGAAGGACGCTTCCCCGGCCGGTTCCTGCTGGGTATCGGTATCGGCCACCCCGAGTCCAACGCACCCTATCGCTCCCCGTACGAAACGCTGGTCGAATATCTCGACGAATTGGACGAGGCCGGGGTGCCGGTGGCGAGTCGCGCTCTGGCGGCGCTCGGGCCGAAAGTGTTGAAACTGGCCGCCGATCGCACGGCCGGCGCCCTGCCCTATCTGACCACCCCGGAACACACCGCTCAGGCCCGGAAGATCGTCGGCGACGCTCTGCTGGTGCCCGAACAGAAGCTGGTTCTGGACACCGACCCCGAGCGGGCGCGGGCGACCGGCCGCAAGGTTGTCGAAATGTATCTCGGCCTGCGCAACTACACGAGCAATCTGCGCCGGCTCGGTTACACCGACGACGATATCGCCAAACCGGGTAGCGACCGGCTACTGGACGCCCTTGCCGTGCACGGTACGGCCGAGCAGATCGCCGAGCAGGTGCGCGCCCATATCGAGGCGGGCGCGGATCATCTCGCTCTGCAGCCCTTGGATGAGGATTATCTGGCCACCTTGCGCGCTCTGGCGCCTTTGCTGACCCGGCAGGACTGACGGCGAACGCCCCGGGACGTACCCGGGGCGCCCTCAGGAACGAACCAGCCGCGCAATGGCGTCGGTGGCCTCTTTGAGCTTGGCCTCGGCCTCCGGGCCGCCGGCGATCGCCGCGTTCACCACACAGTGGCCGATATGGTCTTCGAGCAGGCCCATGGCCACCGCCTGTAGTGCCTTGGTCATGGCGGAGACCTGGGTCAGGATATCGATGCAGTACTTCTCCTCCTCGACCATGCGCTGCAGGCCGCGGGCCTGACCCTCGATGCGGCGCAGTCGTTTGAGGTAGTCGTCCTTGGCGGTGATGTAGCCGTGACCGGCGGGCCGGGGGGTCGACTCGGAGGTATCGGATGTGGCCGGTTCGTGGTTCTCGGCGTCGTGTGTCACCGTGGTCTCCTCTGTGCCGGTCCGAGTGCTGAATCAATACCCCCCGAGGGTACAGCTACCCGTCGGTATTGTCAGGTCGGTAGGCCGCCGAACGCTCCAGTCGAAACATCGTCGGGCGGCGGGCCCCGAAATCCACCCTGCTGTGCATCCCGCGGACCGGCGCGGCAGAATCGCACCATGAGTACGCAGGCCCGGCCCGCGCTGGCCGTTATCGGCGGCAGCGGTTTCTACGACTTCTTCGACGACGCGGCGGAGACGATTCGAGTCGACACCCCCTATGGCGACCCGAGCGCGCCCATCTCGATCGGGACCGTGGCGGGGCGCGCGGTTGCCTTCCTGCCGCGGCACGGCACTCGGCACGAATACTCGCCGCACACCGTGCCGTACCAGGCGAATATGTGGGCGCTGCGCTCGCTCGGGGTCCGCCGGATCCTCGCCCCGTGCGCGGTGGGCAGCCTGCGCCCGGACTGGGGGCCGGGCACCGTGGTGGTGCCGGACCAGTTGGTGGACCGGACATCCGGACGTCCACAGACCTTCTTCGACCGTGGCGGTATCCACGTTTCCTTCGCCGACCCCTACTGCGCCGAATTGCGCGGCGTCACGGTGAAATCCGCGACCGAGGAGATGCCGGTGCACTCGGCGGCCACCATGGTGGTGGTGCAGGGGCCGCGCTTCTCCAGCAGGGCCGAGAGCCGATGGTTCGCCGGGCAGGGTTGGGATCTGGTGAACATGACCGGTCACCCGGAGGCGGTGCTCGCTCGGGAACTGGAAATGTGTTACGCCGCGGTGGCCCTGGTGACCGATCTGGACGCCGGCGTCGAGGAAGGGGAGGGGGTGCGCGCCGTGGACGTGTTCGCCGAATTCGAACGCAATATCGTGCCGTTCAAGGCGCTGATCCGGCGGGCGCTCGCAGCCGTCGGTGATATCGAGACCTGTGATAACTGTCGGGTACACGCGGGGGTGTCGCTGCCGTTCGAGTTGCCTTGAGTCGATCGGGGTTAGGCTCGTGCGGTGGACACACCGCTGCGACTCGAGGTCATTGTGGCCAGTACCCGGCCGGGGCGGTTCGCCCCGGTGGTCGCCGACTGGTTTCTGCGTACCGCCCGGGCCCGGGCCGAGTTCGATATCGGCGTGCTGGATCTCGCCGATATTCCGTTGCCCGTCGATCTCACCGAAACCCCCGAGGTGGTGCGGTTTCGGGAACGGCTCGCCGTGGCCGATGCCTTCGTGGCGGTGACCTCCGAGTACAACCACGGCTATCCGGCTTCCTTGAAAACCGCGTTGGACAGTGCCAAGCACGAATGGCGGGCCAAACCGATCGGGTTCGTCTCCTATGGCGGAATGTCGGGTGGGCTGCGGGCCGTCGAACAGCTGCGTCAGGTGGTGGCGGAGATCCATATGGTCTCGGTCCGCGAGTCGGTGAGTTTTCATCGGGCCAAGAAACAGTTCGACGCGAAGGGAAATACCGGCGACGGCGCGGCCATCGACGGCGTGCAGCGTATGTTGGGACAGCTCGTCTGGTGGGGGCGGGTATTGCGGGACGCCCGCGCGACCGACCCCTATCCGGGCTGAACCCCGCGCGGTCGAACCGACGCCGCCTACTGATGAGCGGGCACGCGGCCGCGCGGATGACCGATATAGGTGGCCTCGCGTGGGATCGACACCAGGTTCAGATCCACGCGCGTGGCGCCGGTCCGCAGGATGATGTGGTTGCCGATGGCGCCCGGCTGCTGAAGTGACAGGTCCGGTGGGGTGGCGGGCCAGCCACGCGGATCGGCGGCCACGAAAATGGTGGTGATACCGGCGTGGGGGGCGGGCCCGATGACGCCGTCCACCACGGTCGCGGTGTATCCGGCGTCGGACTGGTGGGTTTCCACGGCGATGCTCAAACGTTCCCAGTTGCCGATGGTTTCCACCAGCTGCGCCCAGGCGTGCGGACGATCGGTGCGGACCAGGACGCGTTCCCCGATCGCCAGAGCCCGAAATACCAGCTGTTGCGCGAAATAGAGTTCACCGGCCACATACACCGACGCGATACCGGCGCCGATGATCCGCACCGCGACACCGTTGCCCTGCTCGTCGGAACCGATCAGCTGGCCGCAGCCCGCCGATGGCAGCCGGAGCGCCCCGATGGCCTCGACCGGGTGTTCCGCCATCGGGACGACTTCCTCGAGTCCGGGTAGGGCGAGCGGCAGATGCGCGAGCAGAGCGTCGCGGTGGCGGCCGTTCATCGACACCATGCCCGGAAGTTTCCGATCCTCGGGCAATTCCCGGGTGGTGAGACGCCATGCCGCACCGATATTCACCGTGTCCGCCGAATGGCCCGGCCGCAACCGGACGGCCACCGTGGTCCCCAACGAGGCGGGCACCCACAGCTGCGACAGCGCCTCCGAGTCGAGATATTTCGGATCGAGCGCGTCGCCGATGTTCACACAGTTGCCGAGTTCGGCGTAACGCCAACTGTGGGTGAGGTCGCGGGGGTTGTTGTTCTGGGTGACCTGGAGCACCGCTCGCCGGATCTCCGGGGCGGTCAGGATACGGGCGGTGCAGTCGGCGTCTTCCAGGGTGCGCATGATGCGCTGGGTGGCAATGGTCACCGCGCGTTTGGCGCCCTCGTCGCCACCACCGCGACGTTCTGCCGCCCCGGGGCAGGCGACCGCGTCGAACGCGATGGCCAACCACACCGTGCGGTGCGCGGTGGCCGGCAGCGGGCCGAGCAGCGATTCGTAGATCGCTCCCGCGGGAGTGCCGGAGCGACTGCGGTGGCCGTGGCTGATGATGTCGATCCCGCTGAGCAGGATGTCGTGCTGGGTGAGGCAACGCGCCAGATCCGGCAGCGGCAGCAGATGCGAGGCGCGCACGGTGGAGCGGTCGAGTCTGGTCAGCCCGCCTTTCGGTGCGAGCACCTCGATCACCGAGACGATCCGGCTGCCGTCCTGGAACAAACCCAACGATCGGCCGTCCGGGCCGCGGAAGTCGACGGTGCTGCCGATCGTGTATTCGGTGCGGGTCAGATACGCCCACCAGGTGTCGAGCCAATCCAGCAGGACGCGTCGCCCGACGGGGATCAGCGGAATCGCCATCACCACGACAACGGCGACGAGTGCGACCCACGGTCCGAGGCCCATCATCAGGACCACCACACCCGCCACGAGTCCGATGAGCTGTGCCACCAGCAGATTGCGCATCGAGATACGCCCGAAGAGTTTGCCGGGCCCCGCCACGGCTGGATCGGCCATCCCTATCCCCCATGTACCGGTGTCGGCCGATCGGGTGGCCGAGCTGAACTGGATCTGTCGAAACTGTACTGTGTTCGACGAACGCGAGCATTGTTCGGGGGATAAAAGATGCCTTCTAAGCCCACTACCCGGTGGCAGGTCAGCGGTTACCGCTTTCTGGTGCGTCGAATGGAGCATGCTCTGGTACGGCGGGATGTGCGCATGCTGCACGATCCCATGCGCTCGCAATCTCGTGCCTACGCAGCCGGTCTGGTACTGGCCTTCGTGGTCCTCGCCGGTTGCGGCGTACTCGCGCTGCTGCGCCCGCAGGACAAGATCGGCACCAACAAGATCCTCA
Organism: Nocardia paucivorans NBRC 100373; assembly: GCF_000308675.1. Lineage (GTDB taxonomy): Bacteria > Actinomycetota > Actinomycetes > Mycobacteriales > Mycobacteriaceae > Nocardia > Nocardia paucivorans. Next base: position 377,637 of record NZ_BAGE01000018.1, read on the forward strand.
TCGGCAAGGAGTCCGGCGCCGTCTACGCGGTGATCGATGATGTGGTGTATCCGGCGCTGAACCTCGCCTCGGCCCGGCTCGCGGTGGGGGATGCCCCGAAGGCGGCCATCATCAAGGAATCCGAACTAGGGACGAGACCGCGCGGTCCGCTGATCGGTATACCCGGTGCTCCCGGCGCGCTGCCCACCGACGATTCCGGTGCGGGGCGGCCCTGGAGCGTCTGCGACATGATGAAGACCGACGGCAGTCGGGACCTCACCACCTCGGTGCTGGCGGGCGAGCCGGAGCTGGGTGACAAGGCGTCGGCGTTGGAGAAGGGGAAGGCGCTGCTCGTGCAGGGCTCGAGCGCCACCTACCTGATCTACGACAACAAACGCGCGCGGGTCGACATGAACGATCGCGCGGTCACCGACGCGCTCGAAATCACCGGCGCCACACCGCGGCCGGTGAGCGAGGGCCTGCTCAACGCCATCCCCGAGGTACCGCAGATCGTGCCGCCGCCCATCGAGGAGGCGGGCAGTGTGCCCGACTACCCGATCGCCGGCCACCGCATCGGCGAGGTCGTGCAGATCACCACCGGTGGTGTGGAGAACTACGTGGTATTGCGCGATGGCTTACAGGCCATATCCCCACTCACCGCGGAGATCATCCGCAACGCCAACCCGCAGACCTCCCCCGACTACACCATCGGCCAGAGCGACCGCACCAATGCGAAGGTCTCCTCCGCCCTGCGGGTGCAGACCTATCCGGAAACCGCGCCGACCATCCTGGACCCCCGGGACCGGCCGGTGAGCTGCCTGTCCTGGAAACCGATTCCGGCGGCGAGCGAGAACACCGGGAACCGGGCCGAACTGTCGGTGATCACCGGCGTGAACCTGCCGTTGTCGGACAGCGCGAAACTGGTCCCGCTCGCCCAGGCCGACGGTTCGGGCCCCCTGGCGGATTCGGCCTATATGGCCCCCGGCACCGGCGCATACGTGCAGACCACCGGTATCGAGCCGGACAGCCGCCGCAAGGACAGCCTCTTCTTCATCGCCGACACCGGTGTCCGCTACGGCATCAAGGATCTCGACGCGGCGAAGGCGCTCGGTATGCCGGAGAAGGCCGAACCGGCGCCGTGGCCGATCGTGGGGTTGCTCGCACCCGGCCCCAGCCTGGGGCGCGCAGAGGCCATGGTGGCCCACGACGGTGTGGCCCCGGATCCGTCGCCGGCGCCGCAACCGGTGGCCTCGACCAACTGACCGCGGCCGCGATATCGCGCGGCCGCGGTGAGAACACCGCGGAATTTCACGGATTCGTGGAACCGTTCGAGACGGCGTGCGTCCAATACTTGTGACAGAACCAGTCCAGGATCGATACGGCTTCGATCGAGCCGGCGATCCGTGGCGATGGGATACCACCCGTCGCCGTCACGAGGGGGAGGACCGCTGATGTTGCTGGATATTGCCACGGTGCAGGATGCCGCTCGGGATCTGTGGGGTTCGGGACGGACCGTGAACGACGCCGCGATGCGGATCGCCGACAGTGCCGCGGCTTTCGATGTGGGAAAGGCCGGTCGGTACCACCCGGTGTATGGTGAGCGCCTCCGGGAGGGTTTGGACGGGGTTCGTCGCTACCTGTTCGGGTGGGCCAACTGCGTATACGACTGCGGTAGCGCGCTGCGGACCGGTATCGACGATTGCGTGGGCGCCGACCGGGCCATCGCCACCGAACTCGGCGCCGTCGCGGAAGCGTTGCGGTGAAGCCGGTCGATGCCGCCGTCGATATCGACGCGATCCTGGACGACGGCGCCGTGGGGCTGAGGTATTTCGAGGTGTTCCTACCTCGCTACCGCGACTGGACGGGCACCGTGCCGGTGAGCGGGGATCATGCGGCGCTGACTGCCGGTTACCACCGGGAGCGCGGTATGGATCCGGGACCGCTACGGGCGTTCGCCACCGCCTTGGGGGGCGAACTCGAGCGGTGTCTCGAGCACGAGGCGCGGGTTCTGGCCGATCGGGCCGGGAATCTTCCGACGTATTGGAACGGTTCCGCCGCGGCCGCGAACGCGCACGGCTTCCTCGCCTATACCGCCCACCGCGTCGAGACCGGGCTCGATACCCTGCGTTCCATTCACACCACGGTATCGGCGGGGGCGACCCGGCTCGTGGACGCGGTGCGCGTCAAGGCCGACACCGTTCGTCGCGACTACGATCCCGGCACCGCGGCCGGGAGAACACCGCAGCAGATCGACCGGATCATCGATTGCGCACGTCACCGAGCCGAAGCCGAGGAGTCTCTGGTCGCCGAACTGCGCACCGCCTTGTCCGGCAATACCTTCGCGTGTGACGTGGATACGTCCACCGTCTGCGCGTTGTGGCTCGACACCGTCTTCGTTCCCGAAATCGATACCGCGGCAGCCACATTCGCCGATCTGTGCGAGACCACCGACACCACTGTCATCGGTATCTACGACGAGATCATCGAGGCGTTGGATCGGCTCCCGATCCCGGCATTCATCTCTCCCGGTGGGCGGCCGGCCGCCGATACCGACCTCACCCACACCGGTGGTCGGCCCGGATATCCGATGCCGCCGGTCCTCCGTGCCGCTACCGCCATCCCGGAGCCGGATGCCACCGCACCGCGAACCCCACCCGGCATGGCGGACACCACGGCATCGGTCCCACCTGTCGGCCACCCCCGAGAAACCGTTTCCGGCCTCCCGGCCGTCGCCCCGCCGACAGCGATCGGTTGCTGTGTTCCCGCCACCCCGCCGATTTCGGAGACCGCGGTTCGCCCGGTCGATTCCACGAACCGATCAATACCGGACGACCCGGGTTCGTCGTCCTCGGAGGCGGTCGAGGCCTCGGAAGGCACCGGTATACCCGGTCGGTGGGCCCCCGACGATATCGCCGCCGTGGTCACCGCGATCGGAGCCATCACCGGCAGCATCCCCGATCTCATCACGGCCACCGGGTCTCTCGTCGACAATCTCGACGAGATCGTCACCGCCGCCGGTAATGCCGTCGCAACTGTTATCGATGCCGTCGACGGCCAATCCGCCGTATCACCCGAATCGCAGGTCGTCGACCCCGCGATCGCGCCGCCCCCATCCGAGGGAACCGGTGATTCCGCCGACGAACCCCGACCGCCGGAGGAAGCCCTTCCGGAGGAAGGATGCGCCACCCCGGGCGGTGGGACATCTACGGACGGCGTGCCCGGCGCCACCGAGAACACGAAACCCGATGGTCGGGATACCCCCGCCGATCGAGGAACCACCGATATCGACACCCTCGATCCACCCGCAGCTGTTCCACACCACGAAGAGCCTTGGTACGGACCCGAACCGACCCTGGCGCCCCCATCACCGCCGTTGGACCAGGAGACCGACACCGCAGCGATGGCCGTGTTCTCCCCGAACCTCCCATTGCCCCAGGGACGGAAGAAATAGGACCGGTGATATCGGCGCGCCGAACAGCGGTGCCCGCCGTCAGGCGCGCCGATACCGGGTCAGGACTCGTCCTCGCGCACCCCGAACCTGCGGCGAATCGGGAACGACGAAAGATAGCCCAGTAGCAATGCCCCGCCGACGATTCCGCTACCGATCAGCGCGACATTTCTGGCCGTATTGTCCGGTGGTGGAGGTGGGGCGGGCACCGGCAGTTGCAGGTTCCTGGCCGGATGCGGCTGCTTGGCCGGTAGCGGGGTGTCGGGAACCTCGTTGCTGAGCGCGGCGACCGGATCCACCGCGCCGTAACCGATATAGGGATTCCACCCCTCGGCGGGCGCGTGGGCGGTGGCCTGGATTCGCTTCATCACCTCGAGCGCCGACAAGTGTGGATAACGGGCCCGAACCAAGGCCACCACGCCGGAGACATAGGGCGCGGCGAAACTGGTGCCCTGCAATTGACCGGCCTGATTCTGGTTCCGCACCACACCGTTGATCACCCCGGGACCGTTCGAATCGAGGGAAACGATTCCCTCACCGGGGGCGGCGACATCCACCCACGGACCGGGCACGGTGAAATCCGAAGGCGCCCCGGTCGGTTTGATCGATCCGACGGTAAGGACGTAATCGTCGTATCGCGCCGGTGTCACATTGGTGGACAGGTTCTGCCATAGATCCGCCGAGGGATTCAGCGGATCGACGTCGGGATTACCGGCGGCGCACTTGCTCTCTTTGTTGCCCGCGGCGGCCACCACCACGACATTGCGCTCGAGCGTGGCGTAACGCAGGGCGGCGGCGACCTTCGCGTCGGCGGGATTGTGGGAGCCCGGTGTGCAGGTCACCAGCGAGATATTGATCACCGATGCGCCGCGATCGGCTGCCCGCCGGATCGCGGACGCGAGGGTGTCGATGGGCCCGTATCCCTCGGGCGGATCCTCCGGGCGTTGTTCCCGGGAACGACCCGCGATCTGGTATTTGCTGCTGTTCTGCCGGATGGACATGATCCGGGCATCCGGGGCGACTCCGGCAAAGCCCTGGCCGGGAACCTGACTTGCCGCGATGAGACCGGCCACCACGGTTCCGTGCGCATCGCAGTCCTCGGTGCCGTCGCTCTTACCGACGTAATCTCCGCCGGGGATCAAACCTGGCAGTCGAGGGTGCCGGGCCACACCGGTATCGATCACCGCGATGAGTTGTCCTGCGCCCCGGGAGAACTCCCAGGCACGCGCCAGCCCGAGCGACTGCTGTGCCTCGGGCTCGGCAGGTCCATCGCCACCCGCGGTAGTGGACGCACATGGGGTATTGGCCTTCATCTCGGTGGGCTCCGGCGGTGCCGCCGGGTCGCCGGCGGGCAACTGGCCGGGGTCGACCGGTGGCGGCCGGTCCGCGTAGGCGAGACCTTGATGCAGGCCACCGAACGACGCGCTCACCCCCAATATCATCGCCGCGGCCGCGGCGCGTATCCGCCGACTCACAGCTCGCGAACGAGAGAGTAGATCGAGGTAACCCAGAACACCAGTGGCAGCACCGCCGCCACGAACCCGTACTCCACGAGTTCCGTCGCGCGACGCATGGGCGGTGTCGCCGACTGGCCGGGAACGATGATCCCCAGGATCAGCGCGGCAACCAGCACCAGCATGGCCACGCCGAACACCACCAGGGGCAGGTCGGTGACGAATGCGGCGCCGATCAGCATGATCAGCACGATCGCCGCACCCCCCGTGATCAGCACGATCGCCTGGTCGGCGCCGGCATAGGTGCGGCTGCGGAACATCAGTACCACCGCGCAGACCAGGGCGAGGGCTATGCCCTGCCAGTAGAAGCCCTCGTGGGTCGGATCGGTGGCGGCCAGGGAACCGACGATGGTGACCAGGGTGGTGGCCGCGACCAGACCGCTCAGGTACATCCGCGCGCGTTCGGCCTTGGCGCGCAGGACTTCCATGGTGGGCAGTGCGCGGTGATCGTCGGGATCGTCCTCGGTGGGGTCGATCGGGGTGCCCGGCGCCGGTACCGGCGGTAGCGGCAGCTTGGACAGCAGCATGGAGACACGGGGCGCCAAGGAGAGCCCACCCAGCCCGAGGGCGGCGGCCGCCGCGCCGATGGCGCGTACCGGTTGATCGGTGAGCAGACCGACGAGTGCGGCCGGCACCGCGTATACCGCCAGCGCGGCCGCACCGATGAACAGACCGAGCCCGACCCCGGTGACCCGCCAGACGAGGACCGCGGTGGCGCCGAGCAGCATGGATCCGAGCAGCATATGCGCCCAGCCGTAGTGGTCGGGGACGAAGAGCATGCCCGCGGTGAACGCCGTGGGCAGCGCACATCCGCCGAGTACCAGCGAAGTTCCCTTGTCCCCGTAGACCCGGCCGAGGACCATGGCGGCCACCACCAGCAATACGGTGACCCCGAACGCGATCGAACCGGTGATCCAACCGGGCAGCGCGTCGGGGGCGGTCAGCAGGCCGAGGCAACCCACCAGCATGGTGAGCACGGCCAGCACCGAACCGGTGATTCGCGCGGTCTGCGGTGTCCATCCTCGAAAATGGTCGGCATCGGCGATGGCGACGTTGTACATGATGTCGTCGAACAGCGGGGTGGGCGCGGTGTCGTCGGCGCTTTCCAACATGAGCAGTTCGCCGTCGCGGACGCCGTGTTCGCCGAGGCTCAGCGAATTGGAGAAGGGGGGATGGCCGATTCGGGCGAGCACCCAGTCGGCGGGCTCGTAGCGTTCACCCTCGTTGTCGAAATCATTGGTCCGGCTGTGTTGGGCCACCATGTCGACCACGCTCGGAATGACGAGTGCCACCGGCACATCCACCGGAATGGCCATATCGACCTGGGTGTGTTTCGCGAGGATGGTGACCCTGGCGAGGTCCGGTGCACGGACTATCCCGCGTGAGGATTCCTCCTCCATGTAGGCCGGCCGCGCGTGAGTCAAGACTCCCCCTACTGGTTCCTACCTCATATTTCGCGCATTCGAGCGGGATATGGGGCGCTTGCGCGACACCGATCCGGACAGCAGAATGCAGGTCGAACTGTACGACATGTCGGCGCCTGCCTCTACACTGAGCCGGACATTGCATTCCAATGAGGGGGATTCTCGTTCGATGAGCACGGTCCGGTTTCAGCGGCGCGCGCGCCGGGAGGTTCCGCGCACTCCCGGGGGAGAGGTCACGCTTCAGCCGCCGCCCGAAATCCCCCGGGTAACCCCGGGTAACCTGCTGCTCAAGCTCATGCCGGTGGTGATGGTCATCGGCATGGTGGGGATGATGGTGCTGATGTTCACGCAGGGCAGTGGCATCGCGTCGAACCCCATGTCGATGATGTTCCCGGTCATGATGCTGTTCTCCATGGTGGGGATGTTCGCCGGGCAGGGAGGCGGTAAGGGCCAGAAGGCCGCCGAGGCCAACGAAGACCGCAAGGACTATCTGCGTTATCTCGACCAGGTCCGCAAGGATGTCGCCGAAACCGCCCGGCAGCAGCGCGCCGCGGTGGAGTGGAGTCATCCGGAGCCGGGCCTCGTCTGGATGCTGGCCGGCACGAGCCGCATGTGGGAGCGGCGCGCCGGCGACAAGGACTTCTGCCACGCTCGGATCGGCACCGGCGGACAGCGTCTGGCCACCCGACTGGTGGCGCCGGAAACCGGGCCGGTGGAGGAGTTGGAGCCCATTGCCGCGGTGTCGTTGCGGCGGTTCGTGCGCGCGCACTCCACGGTCCCGGATCTGCCCACGGCCATCGCGGTGAAGGGTTTCGCCACCATCGCCCTCGACGGTGACCGGGCCCAGGCCCGCGACATGGTGCGGGCGATGCTGGTGCAGCTGGCCATGTTCCAGGGGCCGGACCAGGTGCTCATCGCAGTGGTCTGCGGTCCGGACACGGTTCGCGACTGGGAATGGACCAAATGGCTGCCGCACAGCCAACACCCGGACGCCGAGGACGGGGTGGGCAGTCGGCGTATGTTCTACGGGTCGATTCGCGAGGCCCTGACGAGCCTGCACCCGCTGCTGGCCAACCGCGTGCGTTACTCGCGCAACCAGCCCGCCAACCCCAACCTCGTACACATCATCGTGGTGGTGGACGGCGGTCTGTTGGAGGCGGAGGAGGATCAGCTCCGCGAATCCGGGTTCGAGGGTGTCACCATAATCGACCTGTGCGGTTATGCGCCGCGCCTGGCGGTTTCCCGCGGTATCAAGATGATCGTCGAGAACGGCGAGTGCATCGGCCGTGGTGCCACGGGTAACCAGGAGCGGTTCGCCGTGATCGACCGGATCAGCCCCGAACAGGCCCAACAGGTCGCGCGCCGGCTCGCCCCATATCGCGCGGCGACCCAGCGCAGCAGCGATGTCGAGGTCGAGGAGACCGAGACCATCTCCAGCTGGAGTCAGCTGATGGGTCTCGGCGATATCGGCTCCTTCAATCCCGAGCACGCCTGGCGTCCGCGCTACGGTCGGGAACGATTGCGGGTGCCGTTCGGTGTCGGGGCGGACGGTTTGCCGGTCTTCCTCGATATCAAGGAGGCCGCCGAATCGGGTATGGGTCCGCACGGTCTGTGTATCGGTGCCACCGGTTCCGGTAAGTCGGAATTCCTGCGCACCCTGGTGCTCAGCCTGCTGGCCACCCACTCTCCCGATCAGTTGAACCTGGTTCTGGTCGACTTCAAGGGTGGTGCCACCTTCCTCGGGCTCGAAGGTGTTCCACATGTGGCGGCCATCATCACCAACCTGGAGGAAGAGGCCGACCTCGTCGACCGTATGCGCGACGCGCTGGCCGGCGAGATGAACCGACGGCAGGAAGTACTGCGTCAGGCCGGTAACTTCGCCAATGTCTCCGAGTACGAGAAGGCCCGCGCGGCGGGCGCCGACCTGGATCCGCTGCCCGCGCTGTTCGTGGTGCTCGACGAGTTCTCCGAGCTGCTCACCCAGCATCCGGATTTCGCGGAGCTGTTCGTCATGATCGGCCGGCTCGGTCGTTCACTGCACGTGCACCTGTTGCTCGCCTCGCAGCGTTTGGAGGAGGGCAAGCTGAAGGGTCTGGAGAGCCACCTGTCCTACCGGATCGGTCTGAAAACCTTCTCCGCCAACGAATCCCGTCAGGTGCTCGGCATTCCGGATGCCTATAACCTGCCGAACAGCCCCGGTGGCGGGTATCTGAAATCGAATTCGGGTGAGATTCAGCGGTTCCAGGCGGCGTATGTCTCGGGACCGTATGTCGGCGGCGGTTCGCAACGCGATATCACCGTGGCGACCCAGGCCGGCGAGATAGATGTCACGGCCCGTCCGTTCTCGGCCAAACATGTCGACTACCGCCCCGCGGACCGGATTCCACTGCCGCCCGACCCCGTCGACCAGCCGGAACCGCTGGTCGAGGACGGTGAGCAGATCTCCAACCTCGGTATGTTGGTGTCGCGCATCCGCGGTCACGGCCGACCCGCGCACGCGATCTGGTTGCCACCGCTCGACGAGGCCCCGACGCTGGACGAGCTGATCCCACGTTCGCTGCTGACCGGCGAATACTCGCCGATGGCGTCGTTGCGCGCACCGATCGGTATTGTCGACCGCCCCTATGATCAGCGGCGTGATCCGCTGGTGGTGGACCTGTCCGGTTCGCTCGGCAATGTGGCGGTCGTAGGCGGTCCGCAGTCCGGTAAGTCGACCCTGTTGCGGTCGCTGATCATGGCAATGTCATTGACCCACACCGCCGAACAGGTTCAGTTCTACTGCCTCGATTTCGGTGGCGGTACCCTGGCCGGTCTGGAGGGCCTGCCGCATGTCGGTTCGGTCGCGGGCCGGCTCGACGAGAACAAGGTCCGTCGCACGATCTCCGAGATCACCACTATCGTCCGGCAGCGGGAAGCGCGATTCCACCGACTCGGCATCGAATCGATGGCCGATTTCCGGCGGCTGCGTGCCTCCGATCCGGCGAGCAGTCCTGCTGCGGCCGGTGCGCACGAGGATCCGTTCGGCGACGTGTTCCTGGTCATTGATGGTTTCAGTTCCATTCGCCAGGACTTCGAGCCGCTGGAACAGCCGATCATGCAGCTGGCGGTGCAGGGTCTGTCCTACGGCGTCCACGTGGTCATCTCGCTGTCGCGGTGGATGGACGCGCGGCCTGCGCTGAAGGATCAGATCGGCACCAGGTTGGAACTGCGGCTCGGTGATCCGGCCGACTCCGAGTTCGGCCGCAAGGTCGCGGCACTGGTCCCGATGGGTCGGCCCGGTCGTGGTATGACACCGGAGAGCCTGCATATGCTCACCGCCCTGCCGCGGGTGGACGGGAGTTCCAACCCGCAGGATCTGAGCGTGGGCGTGGCCGATGCCGTGAACCGGATCACGGCGGCGACCCCCGGCCGGCCCGCGCCTCCGGTGCGAATGCTGCCGGACCGGCTCGTTCGTGACGATCTGCTCCGTCATATCGGTTGGCCTGCCGGGGTGGACCGCAGCCGGCGGAACACGCGGATCCCGATCGGTATCGACGAGGCGGAGCTGGCGCCGGTATATCTCGACTTCGACGAGAATCCGCACTTCCTCATCTTCGGTGACACCGAATGCGGTAAGACCACGCTGCTGCGTAGCATCGTCAACGGCATCATCGAATCCAATGAGCGCAGTCATGCCGCGATCGTGTTGGTCGACTTCCGCCGCACCCTGCTCGGCGCGGTCGACAGTGAGCGGTTGGCCGCCTACGCCACCAATGCCCAGGGGCTGACGGTCAATGTGCGCGATATCGTCGCCCTGCTGCAGTCCCGACTACCGGGACCGGATATCACGCCGCAGCAGCTTCGGGACCGTTCGTGGTGGTCCGGGCCGGATCTGTATCTGGTTGTCGACGACTACGACCTGGTGGCGGGTGGTTCCTCCGGCAATCCGATCGCGCCGGTCGTCGATCTGCTGGCCCAGGCCAAAGATGTCGGGTTCCACCTGATCATCTCGCGTCGCTCCGGTGGTGCTTCGCGCGCGATGTACGAGCCGGTCATCTCCCGGATGCGCGATGTCGCCACCCCGGGTCTGATCATGAGCGGTAATCGTGAGGAAGGCGTTCTGCTCGGCAATGTCCGGCCGAGCGCCCTGCCGCAGGGACGCGGAACCCTGGTGAGCCGCAAGGGCACCGAGCTCATTCAGACCGCTTGGATGCCACCGCTGTGACAACAGCTGTCGACCTGGCGCTGACCGATACGCGATTGTGGGCCTGGAGTGCGTATACGCACGCCGATATGCCGCCCTCGGTCACCCCTGGCAGCGACGGCAGTCTGGTGGTCGGTGAGCCTTTGGCGCCTCCGTCGATCGCGGTATCGGTACCGCAGCTGCTCACCGCCGACCGGATCGCCTACGGGCCGGGTGTGCCGACCCCACAGCAGGCGATGGAGGCGGTTATCGGACACGCGCTCGCGGAACTACGAATTGGCGGTCCGTGTGAGCGGCTCACCGTCATATATCCGACGGAATGGGATGCCCGTCGTTTGGCGGTGGTCGGATCCGCCGCCAAACGGTACGCCACGCAGGTGGTGTTCACCGAGGCGGCCATTCGAGCGGTGGTCACCGCGCGGCGGGACCGAGACCGGCGCACCGTGGTGGTGGAGTTCGGTGTTCTGGCAACCACGGCGTCCACCGTGATCCCGACCCACGACGGACTCCGTGTCGAATCCTGTGAGCACGAGCCGAATCTCGCTGCGGCCGAAATCGTCTCGGACGTAGCGGCGCCGGCGGTTTTCCGAGCCCTGCTCGAGCGGTTGCTCGACGGCCGTTCCTGCGAATGCGTGCTGATCACCGGTCGAGGTGACCAGGCTTTCGTGGAGCGTATCGGCGGTATCGTCGCCGAGGTGTGCGGTGCCTCGACCGAGCTGCACGTCGTGGCGGGCACCGATCTGGCACGTGATATTCGACAGGAGCAGTCCTATCGGGCGGCGCTTCCGGCCGCCGGTCCTGCCGGTGAGTGGTTGGGGCCGATGCGGGAGCGCGCTGCTTCCACACCGGTGCCCCATAACCGTTTGCCGCTCTATCTGGGCACCGCCGCCGCGGTGGTGCTCGTCCTGGCGCTCGTGATCGGTCTCGTCCTGGTACGCGGCGGGGACGGTGCCGATACGCGCGCGGCCGCACCCGCTGCCACTTCGACGTCCGAATCCGTAATGTCGACACCACGGCCGTCCACGTCGGGACCAGCACGGCAAGAGGTCTTCGGCCATGTGCGGTTGACCGTGCCCGCCGGCTGGCATGTCGCCGATCCGTCCGCCGACATCGCGCACCGCGTGGACCTGGTGCCCGACACCGGCCCTCGTGCCCGCGTGACCATCATCCAGCAGTCCGTGGGACCGGATGTCGGCTACGACCGGATAGCCGCTGCTCTCGAAGCCCAGATCGCCCAGCGCCCTGCCGGTTCGATCACCGATCTTCGTCGTGATGTGGTCTTCGCGGGACGGCCCGGGGTGTCGTATATCGAGCATCCGGAAGACGGGTCGCTCGTCGACTGGCATGTTATTGTCGAGCACAGCATCCAGGTCAGTATCGGGTGTCAGTACCGGACAGGGGGGCAGGACTCGATTACGCGTATCTGTGTAGACCTCGTAACTTCGCTGGAAGTCATCCCATGAGCGGGCGAGGCATTCTCGGAACACATGGAACCGATTCGGCAGCTGCTGCGTCCAATCATCATGTAAGGCAAGTTCGGGCCATTTGCGGAGGCAGGGGTCCGGAACCGAACTCATAAGGAGGATCGATGGCGGGCAACGTCACAACCGATGTAGCGGCAATGGAGACCGCTGCCAAGCATGTCGAGACAGTGAACGACGCACTGCAGACCGAGCTTGGCAACGTCCGCAACATTGTCGCGGGCTCGCAGGGGAACTGGGAAGGCACCGCTGCTCTCGCCTTCCGTCGAATCATGGACGACTACGACCGCCAGACTCGCGCACTGCACGATGTGCTGGGTGAGATCGCGGTCCTCATTCGAGAGAACGGCAAGGGTTATACGCAGGCCGAGCAGGCGAACCAGGATGCCATCGACGCTCTGGGCGCCTCCTCCGAACTGGGCTCCAGCCTGAATATCTAGTCGTAGAACCCATTTTCGTTCACAGCTCAGGAGAATTCTATGTCGATGAAGTACTCGGAAGGCCAGCTGCTGGCGATGGCCGGCGATATCCGTACCTCCAAGGGGCGGATTTCCGAATCCCACACGGAACTGCTGAACTACGTCAACCAGTTGGCGGCTGCCTGGGAATCCGACGAGGCCAAGATCGCCTACGACGCCAAGCAGAATCGGTGGAACAAGGCCCATGAGAACCTGATGGACATCATGGAGCGCATCGCCAAGGTCGTCGAGGACGGTGCGATCAACATGACCTCCACCGATAAGCAGAACGCGGCCCGCTGGCTCTGATCGGATCGATCGAGTTCGTGCCATGCCTGCCGGCGATATGTCCCGAATACACGTGAGTTTCGGGACATATTCGTTCGGTGGGAAAAAGCCATGATCCGGCGGCAGATAGCGGAGGGCCACGAGGGAAGTCCTTTCGCGCATCGGAATCCGGAAACGAGCCTCGTGCTCGTCCGCGGTGGCCGAGCCGCCCACCTGGATGATGGAAGTGTGTTCTGGAAGAAGGTCGCTGCTCTCACCGCAGCGCTGTTCACCGCCGTCCTGGCAGGCTGTGGGTTCGATCGTGACCTGGTACCGATCCCGGAAGGTATTCCGCCCGGACCCGGCACCCTGCTACCGGTGATCGATCTCGATGCCCCGGGTCGCTCCGCATTGCAATTGCGGGAATGGGCACGGGAGCAGGCCGACGCCCTGGAGATCCCGGTGCCCGCACTGGAGGCGTACGGATATGCTGCGGCGGTAATGGGCCGAGCGCGGCCGGATTGTGGTATCGCCTGGACGACGCTCGCCGGTATCGGCAGCGTGGAGAGCAAACACGGACGGTATCGCGGGTCCAAGGTGGGGGATGACGGCCGAGTGGATCCGCCGATCATCGGTGTGCCCCTGGACGGCTCGCCGGGAGTCGCGCGGGTCGACGATACCGACGGTGGTCGTCTCGATGGGGATTCGGTGTACGACCGGGCGGTGGGCCCGATGCAGTTCATTCCGGAAACCTGGCAACGCCAGGGGGTGGACGCCAATGGAGACGGTATCGCCGATCCACACAGTATCGATGACGCCGCCTTGACCGCGGCCAAATACCTGTGTGAGTCCGGTGGGCGACTGACGACGGCCGAAGGGTGGAGCAAGGCGCTGTACACCTACAACCGGTCGGAAAGCTACATGAAACTGGTGCGCGACCGCGCCGCGGCGTACAGCGTGGGACGGCGCGTCTGACTCGCGCTTCGGCGCCGGAACTCTCTGCGCGTGACTGTGCCCGAGCGGTGCGCCGAGGCATTCCCGCCCGGCCGAACAGTATGTGCCCGGAGTGCCGGTTACTCGTCCGCCGGAGCGGACGATAGGCTCGCAACCGCACGGCTCGCCCCTGATCACTACCGTGCCAACAGCCGAAGGAGTGTTGTTTTCGTGGCCATCATCGAACAGGTCGGAGCTCGCGAGATCCTGGATTCGCGTGGAAACCCCACCGTCGAGGTCGAGGTCGCCCTCGATGACGGCACCCTGACCCGCGCCGCGGTGCCGTCGGGCGCGTCCACCGGTGAGCACGAGGCCGTCGAACTGCGGGACGGCGGCGACCGCTATCTGGGCAAGGGCGTGCAGAAGGCCGTCGAGGGTGTGCTCGACGAGATCGCGCCGGCCGTGATCGGTCTGGACGCCGTCGAACAGCGCACTGTCGACCAGGCGCTGCTGGATCTGGACGGCACCCCGGACAAGTCCCGACTGGGTGCGAACGCGCTGCTCGGTGTGTCGTTGGCCGTGGCCCGGGCCGCCGCCGAATCGTCCGGGCTGGAACTGTTCCGCTACCTGGGCGGCCCGAACGCGCATGTGCTGCCCGTCCCCATGATGAACATCCTCAACGGTGGCGCGCACGCCGATACCGGGGTGGATGTGCAGGAGTTCATGGTCGCCCCGATCGGCGCCCCCACCTTCAAGGAGTCGCTGCGTTGGGGCGCGGAGGTGTACCACTCGCTGAAGGCGGTGCTCAAGAGCAAGGGCCTGTCCACCGGGCTCGGTGACGAGGGCGGTTTCGCCCCCGACGTGGCCGGTACCCGAGAGGCGCTGGACCTGATCGGCGAGGCGATCGAGAAAACCGGCCTGAAGTTGGGCCGTGACGTCGCGCTCGCTCTCGATGTCGCCGCCACCGAGTTCTACACCCCGGAGAGCGGCTACAAGTTCGAGGGCACCGTACGCACCGCCGCCGAGATGACGCAGTTCTACACCGAACTGCTCGCCGCCTACCCGCTGGTTTCCATCGAAGACCCGCTGTCGGAGGACGACTGGGACGGCTGGGTGGCGCTCACCGACCAGATCGGCCAGAAGATCCAGCTGGTCGGCGACGACCTGTTCGTCACCAACCCGGAACGGCTGGAGGAAGGCATCGCCAAGGGCGCCGCCAACGCGCTGCTGGTGAAGGTGAATCAGATCGGCACTCTCACCGAGACCCTGGATGCGGTCGAGTTGGCCCACCGTAACGGCTACAAGACCATGATGAGCCACCGGTCCGGGGAAACCGAGGACACCACCATCGCCGATCTGGCGGTGGCGGTCGGCAGCGGCCAGATCAAGACCGGCGCCCCGGCCCGCAGCGAGCGCGTCGCCAAGTACAACCAGCTGCTGCGTATCGAGGACGCGCTCGGCGATTCGGCCCGGTACGCGGGCGATGTCGCATTCCCGCGGTTCGCCTTCGAGGGCTGAGCTCTCACGGATCGAGCTCTCGAGGATCGAGATGACCGAGCGACGTACGCGTGGTAACAGCCCCGCCGGCCGCGGGGACCGCCGTACGTCGCGCGCCGCACGGTCCCGCCCGGCCGCGGATGTACACGGCCGGGCGGACGCGGCGACCCGGGTCCGCCGCCGTACCGAGAAGAAACAGACCTCGGAACGCACTGTTCTGGGACTGTCCACCGGTAGGGCGGTGATCCTGGCGATGGTGGTGTGCGCACTGGCCATGACCTTGGCCGTGCCGATGCGTACCTACCTCACCCAGCGCGCCGAAGCCGCCCAGTTGGCGCAGGAGCGGCGCGAGCTGGAGGATGACCTGAACAGCCTGCGGGCCCGCCGCGATCAGCAGCGGGACCCCGCCTATATCCGGTCCGAGGCCCGGGACCGGCTGCGGCTGGTGATGCCCGGCGAGACGCCCTATATCGTGCAGGTCCCGGGTATCGAGGCTCCGGCTCCGCCGGACCCGTCCACCCGCCCTCGTGTACCGGACCCCTGGTACACGGACCTGTGGCGCAGTATCGCCGAGCCGCCGCCCGATACCGAACCGCAGGCCGACGACCCCGCCCCGCATTCGGAAGGACCCAGGTGACCGAACCCGACGACCGGGATCTGCAGATCGTCGCCGAACAATTGGGCCGCACCCCGCGCGGGGTGCTCGCCATTGCCTACCGCACCCCCGACGGCGTACCGGCCGTGGTGAAGACCGCCCCGCGACTCCCGGATGGCACCCCGTTCCCGACGCTCTACTACCTCACCGATCCCCGACTGACCGCCGAGGCCAGTCGGATGGAGTCGGCGGGTGTGATGAAGGAGATGACCGCCCGACTGGCCCGGGACACGGATCTGGCCGCCGCCTACCGTGCCGCGCACGAGAGCTATCTGGCCGAACGAGACGCCATCGAACCGCTCGGTACCGACTTCTCCGGTGGTGGGATGCCGGACCGGGTGAAATGCCTGCATGTGCTGATGGCGCACGCGCTGGCCAAGGGACCGGGGGTGAATCCGCTCGGTGACGAGGCGGTGGCATTGGCCGCCGAACACGGCCTGCGCGGTTCCGCCATTCCCGCGGACTGGCCGGTGTTCGAGCGTGTGGAAGGGGAATCGTGAACGATCGGGTGGCCGCGGTCGACTGCGGAACGAATTCGATCCGTCTGCTCATCGCCGATATCGGCGCGGACGGCCGACTGCGCGATGTGCATCGGGAGATGCGTATCGTCCGGTTGGGGCAGGGGGTCGACGCGACCGGTCGGCTGGCCCCGGAGGCGCTCGAACGCACCCGAGTGGCATTGGCCGACTATGCCGCGCTCATGCGCTCCCATGAAGTGAAACGGGTGCGTATGGTGGCGACCTCGGCCACTCGTGACGCCGCGAACCGGGACGATTTCTTCGCCATGGCCCGCGCCGAGTTGGGCACGGTGGTGCCGGGTGCGGAAGCGGAGGTCATCACCGGCGACGAGGAGGCGCGGCTGTCGTTCGCGGGTGCGGTGGGGGAGTTACCCGCCGAATCGGGGCCGTTTCTGGTGGTGGATCTCGGCGGCGGCTCCACCGAACTCGTCGTCGGGGACGCGTCCGGGGTGACGGCGGCGTTCTCGGCCGATATCGGATGTGTCCGGATCACCGAGCGGTGCCTGCCCGGTAATCCGCCGGATGCCGAGCAGATCGCCGCCGCCCGGACTTTCGCGACCGAGCGGCTGGCGGAGGCATTCACCCATGTCCCGGTCGATCGGGCCCATACCTGGGTCGGCGTCGCGGGCACCATGACCACGTTGGCCGCGGTCGCGCTCGGTCTGCCCGAGTACGACTCGAGCAAAACCCATTTGAGTCGTTTCCCCTTGGACGAGGTGCATCGGGTATGTGACCGGATCGTCGGCCTGAATCATGATCAGCGCGCGGCGATCCGCACCATCCATCCCGGGCGGGTGGATGTGATCGGCGGCGGCGCGGTCATCACCGAGGTACTGGCCGACGAGCTGGCCCGTCGGGCCGGGATCCGGGAGTTGGTGGTGAGCGAGCACGACATCCTGGACGGGATCGCATTGTCCATCGCCGAGCCCCGCTGAGCGTGCGGCAGTGATGTCCCCGACCGGGCGCCGGTTCCGCTCGCTCGGTCATCACGGCCGGTGTGCACGATCGCGCATTTCGGCCGATTTTCGGTGTGCGTGCTACATCACTCCCCTAGGACGTGCGAAGGTCGGATCATGCCCGACGCAGTGACGACCGCTTCGCCCCCTTCACGGCGGACCTTCTTCGGCCATCCTCTCGGCTTGGCGAATCTGTTCGGTGTCGAACTGTGGGAGCGTTTCTCCTTCTACGGGATGCTCACCATCCTCGGCTACTACCTGTACTACTCGACCACCCGGGGCGGTCTGGAACTGGCGCAGGACACCGCGTTGGGCCTGGTCGGCGCCTACGGCGGTCTGGTCTACCTGTGCACCGTCCTCGGGGGCTGGGTGGCCGACCGGCTGCTCGGGATGGAGCGCACCGTCTTCTACGGCGGTGTGGTGGTGATGGCCGGGCATATCGCCTTGGCCGTTCTGCCGGGATTGGCCGGTGTCGGGGTGGGGCTGGTGCTGGTGGCCCTCGGCAGCGGCGCGTTGAAGGCGAATGCCTCGTCCCTGCTCGGCACGCTCTACCGGCACGGCGATCCGCGGGTCGACAGTGGTTTCACGCTGTTCTACCTGGGCATCAATCTCGGCGCCCTGATCGGTCCGCTGCTGACCGGGCTGTTGCAGCGGAACTGGGGATTCCATGCCGGGTTCTCCGCGGCGGCCGTCGGGATGGCCCTGGGGCTGGGGCAGTACGCGGTGTTCCGTCGCAATCTGGGTACCGCCGGCCGACAGGTGCCGAACCCACTGTCGCGGGCGTCGGCCGGCCGGCTGCTCGCGGTGGTGGTGGGTTTCGTGGTGGTCGTCGCCCTGGCATCGGGCACCGGACTGGTCACCCTGGACAATCTGCCCACCGTCACCACCGGGCTCATTGTCGGCGCCGCCGGGGTCTATTTCGTCGTGCTGCTCACCCATCATCGGGTGACGCCCCTCGAACGCAGCCGGATCCGGGCGTTTCTGCCGTTGTTCGTTGCCAATGTGATGTTCTGGACACTGTTCCAGCAGATTTTCACCGTGCTCGCGGTGTACTCCGACGAGCGGATCAACTGGTCCCTGTTCGGGTGGACGGCGCCGGCGAGCTGGATCGGCTCGGTGGAGCCGGTGTGGGTCGTGGCGCTTTCCCCGCTGTTCGCCCTGCTGTGGGCCAGGCTCGGCGATCGGGCGCCGAGTACCCCGCACAAGTTCGCGCTCGGGGTGCTGGGGATGGGGGTCGCCTTCTGGCTGTTCGTGCCCCTGGCCGGAACCGAGGGCCGCGCTGTGCCCGCCCTGTGGGTGCTGGTGATCATGGCCGTGTTCTCGATGTCGGAATTGCTGCTGTCGCCCATCGGACTCGCGGTCACCACCCAGCTGGCTCCGGAGCTGTTCCGCGCCCAGATGATGGCTCTGTATTTCCTCTCGGTGGCCTTGGGCACCTCCCTATCGGGAATGGTGGCCCGCTATTACGGCGCCGACCACGAGTTCGCCTATTTCGGCATCACCGGTGCGGTTGCCATTTCCATGGGCCTGGTGGTCGTCGTCCTGTCACCATGGATAACCCGACAGATGGCGGGCGTGCGTTGAGGCCCGTCGAAAGGAGAACGCCGTGGCGATCCAGAACCACCGCGGTTCGCTGTTCCGAACCAAGTCGATCGAGCAGTCGATCCGGGACACCGACGACCCGGAAGCGAAACTGCGCAAAGACCTCACCGCCTGGGATCTCACCGTTTTCGGGGTCGCGGTTGTCATAGGCGCCGGTATCTTCACCCTCACGGCGCGCACGGCCGGTAATGTCGCGGGTCCGGCGGTATCGCTGGCGTTCGTCTTCGCGGCCGTCGCCTGTGGGCTGACCGCCCTGTGCTACGCCGAGTTCGCCTCCACCGTCCCGGTGGCGGGCAGCGCCTACACCTTCTCCTACGCCACCTTCGGCGAGCTGGCGGCCTGGATCATCGGCTGGGACCTCATCCTGGAATTCGCGCTCGCCGCCTCGGTGGTGGCCAAGGGCTGGTCGCAGTACCTGGGCGAGCTGATCGGTTCGCCCCCGGTCTGGCACCTAGGGTCGGTCACCTTCGACTGGGGCTCGGTGCTGCTGATCAGCGTGCTCACCGTGGTGCTGGCCACCGGAACCAAGTTGTCGTCGCGGGTGTCGGCGGTGGTGGTCGCCATCAAGCTCGCGGTGATCTTGCTGGTGATCGTCGCGGGCCTGCGCTACTTCGACGCCGAGAACCTGACCCCGTTCATCCCCGAATCGCAGGCGGGTGAGACCGGGGAGGGGCTGCGGCAGTCGCTGTTCTCCTTCGTCACCGGCGCCGGTAACAGCACTTTCGGCTGGTACGGTCTGCTCGCGGCCGCCAGCCTGCTGTTCTTCTCCTTCATCGGCTTCGACGTGGTGGCCACCGCTGCGGAGGAAACCAAGAACCCGCAGCGCGATATGCCGCGCGGCATCATCGGCTCGCTGGTCATCGTCACCGTGCTGTATGTGGTGGTCTCGCTGGTGCTCGTCGCGATGGTGCCCTACAGCGACCTCGCCGGGGAGAACTCCACCCTCGCCACCGCCTTCGCCCTGCACGGCGTGACCTGGGCCAAGAACACCATCTCCATCGGCGCGCTGGCCGGTCTCACCACCGTGGTCATGGTGCTGCTGCTCGGGCAGGCCCGTGTGCTGTTCGCCATGTCCCGGGACGGGTTGATGCCACGGGTGCTCGCCCACACCGGACAGCGCGGCACCCCGGTGCGGGTCACCGTGCTGATCGGTGTGGTGTGCGCGATCCTGGGCGGTCTCGTCGAGTTCGGGACGCTGGCGGAGATGGTGAACATCGGCACCTTGTTCGCCTTCGTTCTGGTCGCCATCGGAGTGCTGATCCTGCGTCGCACCCGCCCGGATCTGAAGCGTGGTTTCCGGGTCCCGTTCGTGCCGGTACTGCCGATCCTGGCGGTGCTGGCCTGCCTGTGGTTGATGGTGAATCTTTCGGTTGAGACGTGGCTGCGTTTCGTTGTCTGGATGGCGGTCGGTTTGGTGATCTACTTCGGATACAGCCGCCGGCATTCGCTGGTCGGTAAGACATCGTCCGAACAGGGGTGAACGCGATGGGCAAACCTTGGCGGTGGTTCCGGCGGCAGCGAGCACGGCAACCGGAGCGGTCGGCATCGGTCACGATCACCGGTACCGAACTGGTGGTGCGGTGGATCGATGCGGTGACCACCGCGCTCGCCACCGCCCGGCCCGGTCCGGTCGAGGTGATCCCCGCCAGGATTTGCGACGGTATGTTCACCGCGGCCAGCGTTACCGCGGTATTGATCGAGAAGGGTGCCGACCGCAACGAGTATCGGGTCGCCCACAACCGGTGTATGGCAGCGGCGGTCGAGTTCATGAAGGTTCTCGGCGAGGACACCCTTCGCTGCCATCGGGTGCACACCGCTCAACCCGTCGGATGGGAGCACGAGGACGAGGAACTGGATGAATCGCTCGTCGTATACCACCTGGGCCTACTGGGTGAGGCATTACAACTGGCCTTGTGCGCCGTGACCACCGACCGAGGATTGCCCGAGGACATCCGGGAGAGCGCGGAGGAGTCCGGGTTGCTCGCCGCCGATGTCTTGGTCGAGGCGTGTGAGGCGGTGCGCACAGATCCCACAGTGTGACTCTTCCCGCGAGTATTTCGGTACAAACGTACGAGTCGGTAGTGTGTGATCCGCACGCCCCTATAGCCCAATTGGCAGAGGCAGCGGACTTAAAATCCGTCCAGTGTGGGTTCGAGTCCCACTGGGGGCACTGCGTTTGTGTCGGTATGGCGCGCGTCCGGTTCCGGGCCGTGCTCTAGTGCCAGGCGGCGGTATAGGGATCGATGCCGTGGGCGCGTGCGGCGGCATCGATACTTTTCCGCAGCCAGGTGGCCAGACCGGCGCGGATGCCGTCGTAATGGGCGGCGAAGCCCGGGTCGTCCTCGTACATGCGGCCGAGGCAGACCTGCATCTGCCGGGTGAGCGGAAAGTACGCCCAACCGAACACTTCCCGATGCCGCTCGACGAGGTGGTTCGCCTCCGGGCTGCCAGGTGTGACGCCGGCGTCCATTGCGGCGGCGAAGGCACGGTCGAGGTCGGTAATGGTGTCGGCGACGGCCTGCCATTCCTTCGGGCCGCGAGTGGCCGAGCGTTCGGCGTACTGCTGCCACTGTGTGGTGTCCCCCCAACGCTGCCGGGCCTGGGTGGACCAGTCCGGGTTCCATCGGGGGCCGAAGAGCGCGGTCTGCTGCTCGACGGTCAGCAGCAGACCGCGCTCGTGGGCATCGATCATGCGATCCAGTCCGGCGCCGAGCTGTTGGAGGCGGGCGATCCGTTCGGTGACCTGCGCACGCTGTGCACGAAGCGCGGTGAGCGCGTCGGTACTCGAATCGTCCAGGACGGCCTTGATCCGGTCCAGGCCGAGACCGCTCTCTCGGTAGATGATGACGCGGTTCAGGCGTTCCAGGTCACCGGCGGTGTAGAGCCGGTATCCGGCGGCCGTGCGCAGGGACGGCCGCGCCAGACCGATTTCGTCCCAGTGGTGCAGGGCGCGGACCGTTACGCCCAACCGCGTCGCTACCTGGCCGACGGTCAGACCGTCGGTGCCGGAAATATCAGGCATGGTCCCCATTGTCGCTACTGCTGTCCGGTGGGGTGATTCCGACGGCCGCGAGGTTGCGCGCCTCTTGGCTGTTCGGATCGAGCGGTTTTGCCGCGGTGAACACGACCCGAGCGTTCTCGGGGGTGATCACCTCCACCTCACGAGAGTTCCAGGGGGTGTCGCGCGGACCGTCGACGGAATCGGGGCGCAATGCGCGACAGGCCTCGACAAGAGGATTGATCTGGCCGAGCACACATGCGAAATTGACCCTTACCGCCGGAGCCTGCTCCGGGATGTCATCCGCCGGGACCAGGAGTACGTCCTGGAACGCCCACCGGCGCAGGTGGACAACCTGGCCGGGAATGGCGAACAGCTCGAAGAACCTCAGGCCACGAACCCAGAAGTCTGTCGATGTCGCCAAATCGTTCGTGGGGATCGTCACGAACGCCGGCATGCCGTAGATGCCCCGGAACAATTCCGGTGCAACCGCATTCGGAGTGGGGGCGGGTACCGGGCTCATCTCGAACGCATTGAAGAAATCGCTCATGGACCCCACTTTCCGGTCTTACGTAACGTGAGGGTCAAGTCGAATTCGCCCATCGGATCGATGTTTTGTGGTGGCCCTACGAGATTGATTGCCGTGGGAGCCGGTGTGGCGTCGGTGCCGCGGCTCGGTGGGGCCGGGTTGCGGCACATGGTGGTCGGGACCAGGTCGAAGCAATGAGTGGGGGGACGGATTCGGTGGAATTGGCCTTGGCGCGTTCCGGGGTGGAAATCGGTGCGGGGTAGGACGAGGTCGCGCGGCGGGCGCCGAATGATGCGGCCGCCCATCTGCTGCTCGCGTTGGTGATCGGTCGTTTCGCTTTCACCTGAGCCGGGTGCGGCCGCACCCCGGTCCGTGCGGTGGGACGTCGCACACCGTCTTCAGGCGCGTTGGTCGGTGGTGGGGTCGCGGAAGCCGGGGATTTTCAGGGCCGCGCCAATGGCGCCGAGGGCTTCGGCTGTGGTGCGACCACCGAGGAATTCCCAGCCGGGAAAATCGGCGCCGCGGGCGGTGCCCGCGCCGGAGAGCTGGTCGAGGGTCAGTCCGGCATGTTTGTCGAGATAGTGCAGCAGGGTTCGCACGGTCACCTGTTCGCCGTGGTAGTTGGTGAGTTTCTCGTCCAGGAATGCCATGTCGTCACCTCTATCGATCAGTGCCTGTACCTCCCGGCGGAAGGCATTCATATCTATGCCCGCCGGGTCGATCTTTCCTTCGCTGGAGTACTCGCGGTGCCCGACGCAGTCGCCCGCGCCGCGGCCGATACGGCGCAGGATGGCCGCACAGCCGCGTTTGTAGGCGTCGAGTTGGGCCGGGGTCCAGTCCCATGGGGGAGTGCCGCGGGAAACGGCTTCGATGCCGATGGTGTGGTAGTTGGCGTTGTCGGTGGGCCAGCCGGGCCAGCTACCGCGGCCGGCGTGCCAGCAGACGCCGACGGCGATCACCCGGTAGGTGCCGTCCTTTTCGAGGACCAGTTGGGCCAGCGGTCCGGGAAGATCCGGGCGTCCGTTCTGGACGATGATCCAGTCGTTCGGACCACCACCGCCGGTGTGGTGGCACAGCACTCCCCGGATATCGCGAAAGTCGCCGTGACCGCGCTGTCGCCAGCCGTCGTGTTCCAGTACGGACAGGCCGGCTGCGCGAAGCACATCGGCCAGCCAAATGGGGTCTCCGCTCCAGCTCATCGGCCACTCCTGGTTCTCGCGCCGCTGCCGGGGTGGCAGCGCACCCACGGTGTCCGGGTGTGCCCGGTCGGCAGAGTTGTGGCGGTGCTTCCGGGATGTGGACTGCTGCGGTGCGCTGCCACAACTCCAAGGTAGACCTATTTTGGTCCCTTTTCAACCTTTATTGGTCTGGATTAGTCCTCTTTTGGTCCTTACTTCGGTATTGTTCGAATGCCGCACCGAAGTTGTCGGACACTTGATTCAGAACAGGATCGGTACCCAGAATGGTCGTCATGGATGCGACGCCCGCCGAGTCGGAAGAAGTGACGGCCGAGGAAGCGAGGCTGGACGTGGCCCTCGGTGCGGAGGTGCGTGCCATGCGGGCCCGGCGCGGGTGGAGCCAGGAGGTGCTGGCCGAGAAGACCGGCTACAACAAGAAGACCATCACCCGGCTCGAGCGCGGGGAGCGGGCCATGACGATGGCGCAGATG
The DNA here is from genome assembly GCF_000308675.1 of Nocardia paucivorans NBRC 100373. Classification (GTDB taxonomy): domain Bacteria; phylum Actinomycetota; class Actinomycetes; order Mycobacteriales; family Mycobacteriaceae; genus Nocardia; species Nocardia paucivorans. The sequence goes on from NZ_BAGE01000018.1 coordinate 401,748, forward strand.
TACAAGATCTGCAAGGTCTTCGGTATTCGACCGAGTGAGCTAGTCGGCGCCGCGGAGAAAGAAGTCGGCATCCAGTAACGGCGAGGGGTCCAGGCCGCGTCGACGTGCCTCGAGGATGAACGAGGACACCGTCGTGGTGGTGCGATCCTCGGTCAGATAGTCCGCCATCTCGACGGCGGGACGGTCCGGAGCTTCGTTGCCCATGGGCGTCTCCAGTTCTACCGATCCACGCTCGCGAGGTGTGATCCTGCCTCCCCCGCCGAGCCCGACTGTTCCAACTCGACACCCTCGAACGAGGGTTGGTGCGGTAATACCGATTCGATTCGCCGTCCGGGCTATCCGATCCGTCTTTCGAGAGACGCCGGCTCGGTAGCGTCGGACCGTCCGCCACACCCGAGACAGTGGTGCGGACCTTCCCCTTCTGGAACAAGCTCGATACCCATGTCGACACCTTCCAGCTACCCGACCCCTGCTCCCGAACCCATCACCGGAGCCTGATGCCGAGTGTAGTTATCCTGCGGCTTTCCGCCTAGGCCCGAGAACGAACGAGAGTCGAGGGCTCCGAAGCGGCGGAACGGGGCGCCGGTAAATCCGCAGGGGCCCAAGCGTTACCGGGCCGCCGAATGCCTCGGCGGCCGAGCGGGAGTCCGATCCGCTCGGAGCGCGGTGAATACCGTTGCGCGGCCGAGATTCTCGGTGACAAACCGTATTCCTCCTGGGACGCAACCGTATCGAGTGCGCCCGGCCGTCGGTAACCCGCAGCCTCGGCCCAGACTGTGGTAACGGTGTGCCGGTTCGGTTCAGCCGCGAGCCGTCGCGTCGACGACCTCGGCGAGCCGGTCGGGGCCCGATCGGTCCGGCCTCGTCGGAGAACGGTTCACCGGCCCAGAGCAAGCGCATGCGGTCGAGCTGGGTGTCGAGCCGTTTGCCCCGGGTACGGATATCGATGCCGGCTGCGTGATAGTCGTCGACGCGGCCGCCGACGCCGACACCGAGGGTGAAGCGACCATTGGAGATCCGGTCGAGCGTTGCGGATTGTTTTGCCAATAGGGCGGTGTCCCGCAGCGGAGCCGGTACGACCTCGGTTTGCAGGCGGATTCGCGTGGTCACGGCCGCGATGGCGGCCGGCGCGATCATGGGTTCGGGATTGTCGTAGACCAAGCGATCGAGGATGGCGATGGTGTCGAAGGGGCCGCGCTCGGCTCGTCGGGCCCATTCCACCGGTATGGCGGGATCGGAACAGGTAGGCCGATACCCACGGTCGTCGGTGATTCTCCTTCGGGAGGGATTATGTGTACGGCGTACCGCCCCGCCCGGTCCGATGTATCGGACTGTGCTCTCATCTGCGGTGCACTTCGAAGAGCGCAATGGGTTGTCCGACAACGTATCACACGGAATCGCTCTCGACTTCCGGTGCGAGCACTTCGACGAGTCGGTGGGCGAACTCCGCCGCGTCGGTGCGGATTCCGTTGTGTCCGCCCGGGAACTCGGTGACCGTACGGCCGAGCCGAGTGGCGATCTCCACGGTGGAGCGGTGCGGCAGTGTGTCGTCTCCGACGCGGCCCACCGCCGGTATCAGTCGATCGGCCACCGTGGCCAGTGCCGCGTAGTCCGGTTGATACGAGGTGATTTCCCGCAATTCGTGTTCCAGCATCGCGGGGGTGTTCGCGGCCAATCGGGCGCGGAGTTCGACGATGCGCGGTGGGAGGTCGGGTGTGTTCGGTGGCGGGGTCGTCTTCTCTCCCATCCCGGTCAGGAAGCGGGCCATGGCGGGACCGATTCCCGCCGTGCGGAACAGCTCGTGGACCTCCTCGATCATGGCGAGATGCTCGGCGGCGTCGGGAAGTGCCGCCAGGCACGGTGGTTCGTGGACGACCATTCTGCGTACCCGGTCGGGGTGTCGGGCCAATAGCTCCAGACAGACGACGGCCCCGGCGCTGGTGCCGAAGACGAATGCCGGTCGTTCGCTGAGATGGGTGAGCAGTCGGTAGGCGTCCTCGCTCTGTGTCGCGATTCGCCGGTCTGCGGTGGAATCGTCGAGCGTGCTGCGGGAATGGCCGCGTGGGTCGAGCGCCACCACCGTGAAATGTCGTTCGAGGACATCTGCCATTTCGTCGAACACCCCCGCGTCTCCGCCGCCGCCGGGAATCGATAGCAGGAGTGGGCCGGTGCCGCGTATCTCGTAGTACAGGGTCGCACCGGGCACGGTCAGGGTCGCGGAGCGCATGGAACGGTCCTTTCCAGGTGGCCGGCGCTACCGGATCGTCGGCTTGCACCGGTCCGAACGGCATGGTGGGTCGGACCGTCGGGCCGACCCACGTTCACCTTATCGGCGCTTCGTTGTCGTCTCGGCCGAGCGATGTGCTCGGCCGACGTCATTGCCAGCCGACGTCATTGCCATCGGGGCGATGTGCCCGTCAAAGGGACTGTTCGCGAAGGAATTCCGTTATCAAGGCGATCCAGTCGGCGGGTTTCTCGGCAAACGGAAGGTGGCCGGTTTCGATATCGATCAGTCGGGCCGTGGCCAGTCCTTCGGCGACCTCCCGGTGCAGTTCGGGAGGCACAAGAGCGTCGGCGGTCGTGGAGATCACCAGGGTGGGAGCGGTGATCGCGGGCAGGTCGGCGCGAACATCGGCGCGGGCGACGAGATCGGCCTGATCGGCGCAGCCGGCCGGAAGGGTCTGTGCGGTGGTCCGAATGATATCGGCCAGTTCCGCCGAGGAAAGTCCGTCGAGGACCGCGCCGTTCCAGGCCGACGACACCATGAACTTCGCCAGCAGCAGATGTTCACCGGCCCGGTACAGGTCGCGCCATAGTTCGGCGTGCAGTCGTAGACGGGTGTTCGGCGCGGCGAAGGGCGCTGTCAGGACGAGTGCGGTCACCCGTTGCGGATATCGGGCCGCCGCTCGTAGGGCCACCGTGGTTCCGAGGGAGTAGCCGACGATCGCGAAACGCTCGTGCCCCTCGGCCGTTGCGGCGGCGACGAGTTGATCGGCCAGATCGTCCAGTTCCAGTGCCGCGCCGACGGGGGCCGATTCTCCGGAACCGGGGAAGTCCACACCGATCACGGTGTGATGTGCGCTCAGGTCGTTCAGGACGGGACCGTAGTTGGCTCGGATACCGCCACTCGCGCCGTGCGCGAGCAGGACCGCGGGACCGTTGCCCAGCACGGTGCGGGCGAGCTCGGGATGCGGGGGAGCAAAGGGGGCCATGGGCACTCCTATTTTTTAGTGGTCAATACAGAATGGAAGATAACACGGTTTTAGTGATCGCTATAAAATTGGCCGCATGGGCAGAGCAGCAGGTAGGCCGCGCGGATTCGACAGACAGGAGGCACTCGACCGCGCAGTGCGGCTGTTCTGGCGGCATGGTTACGAAGCGACCTCGATCGCGGCGCTCGTCGAGACCCTCGGCATTCGCCCGCCGAGTCTCTATGCGGCATTCGGTGACAAACGGGCGCTGTTCTCCGAAGCCGTACGCCACTACACCCGGACCTACGGCGCGTTCACCGCTCGGGCATTGGCCGAGGAGGAAACCGCCTACGCCGCGCTACGCCGTCTACTCCACGAAGCCGCCGCCGACTACACCGACAGCGCTCATCCGCCCGGCTGCATGATCATCAGCGCGGCCACCAATTGCACTCCCGCATCGGAGGACGTCAAAGCCGAACTGCGCGCCGGACGGGAAGCCACCAAGGAGGCCTTTCGGCAGAAGATCGTCGACGACATCACCGCCGGACGCCTACCCACCGACACCGATGCCGCGGCATTGGCGACCTACTATGCGGCGGTCCTACAGGGGATGTCCGTTCAGGCGTGCGATGGTGCCGCGCGAGAGGACCTCGAGCGCGTGGCCGTACTCGCCATGGCGGCCTGGCCCACCCCGGGAACGTAATCGGGGTGCGTGAGCGGATTCAGGTCGCGGCGGTCGACCGTTCCCGTTCCGGCGCAACGGTTGTCCGCGCGCCGCGCCCCGGGGTCCATATCTCCAGCACGACGGCGGAGACCATCATGAGCAGACCAAGTGTCGGTGCCGATTGCCGGACCCCGTGCCCGAAGGCGGCCTTGTCGACGATTTCCTCACCGCTCGGCGGGCCGAGCGACGCGAACGGTAGCGGCGGATCGCTCGCGCCGTGATTACCCTGGGCGCAGTGAGCACAGATACCTCTTCGCTGGTACCGATAGCGACCGACCTGGACTCCGTGACCTCGTTCGGATACGAGGACGACCCGGCCGACGCGGGCCTGACCCGGGCGGATATCGAGTCGATCTGGGAAGAGGTGCGCCGGTGGTACCGGATGGGAGCCACCCCGGCCATCCAGGTGTGCCTGCGTCGCAGCGGAAAGGTGGTGCTGAACCGGGCGATCGGACACGGGTGGGGCAACGGGCCGAAGGACGGGCCCGACGCCGAGAAGATCCCGGTGACGACCGACAGCCCGTTCTGCGGGTTCTCCACCGCCAAGGGCGTTTCGGCCGCGGTGATGTTCATGCTCGTCGAACAGGGCACCTTCGCCCTCGACGATCCGGTGTGCGCCCATATCCCGGAGTTCGCGGCAGGTGGTAAGGAGACGATCACGATCGGCGACGTGCTGTCGCATTCGGCCGGGATACCGTTCGTGACCCCACCCTATCGCGGGTACCAGCTGGTGTTCGACGAGGAGCTGTGTGTCCGCGGGTTGGCGGATCTGAAGCCGAGTTGGCCGCCGAATCGGTTCCGCGTCTACCACGCGCTGACCGCTGGGCTGATCCAGCGGTTGCTGGTGCAGCGGGCCACCGGCAAACGGATGCGGGAACATCTGGCCGAACGGGTATTGGAGCCGTTGGGGTTCCGGTGGACGAATTTCGGGGTGCGACCCGAGGACGTCGACGCGGTGGTGCCCAGTGTGCGAACCGGTCCGCCGCCGCCCCGGTTGGCGGCATTCGTGGCGGGCAAGGCGCTCGGTGGGCCGATGTCCGGTCCGAAATCCATGGACACGAACCGGGAGTTCCTCACCGCCGAACTACCGTCCGGCAATCTCGTCACCACGGCCTTCGAACTGTCGCGGTTCTACGAGATCCTCGCGCGGGGCGGTGAGCTCGACGGGGTGCGGATGATGCGGCCGGAGACCGTCCGTGCCGCGGTACGACCGGCCCCGTGGATTCCGGGAATAGCCGGGCGGGTGAGCCGCGCCGGTTACGAGCTGGGCGGACGGCGTTCGAAATTCGGTCGCGATACCGAATCCCATTTCGGGCGTAGCGGTCTGACCACCCAGTACGGCTGGGCCGACCCGGAACGTGGGCTCACCGGCGCCGTCCTGACCAGCGGGAAGTCCAGAATCGATACCGATCGGCCGTGGCGGTTGGTCGCGCGGATCTCCGAGACCGTGGGGCCGCTCCCGACCGCGGAGCGGGTTTTCGACCTCTGAGCCTCAGGCGACGCCGAGTTCCCGGGCCGCGATGGCGAGATCCTTGTCGCCGCGGCCGGACAGGCACAGCAGGATGACCGAATCCGCCGGCACTTCGGAGTGTTCGGCCATTTCCAGCAGATATCCGAGGGCATGTGCGGATTCGAGGGCGGTGATGATGCCCTCGGTGCGACCGAGCGCGCGGAATCCGCGCAGGGCCACGGCATCGGTGGCGGCGCGGAATATCACGCGCCCACTGTCCTTGAGATAGCTGAGTTCTGGTCCGACCCCCGGATAGTCCAGGCCCGCGGCGATACTGTGGGTGCGGGCGATCTGCCCTTCCTCGTCCTGTAACAGGTAGCTGAAGGAACCGTCCATCTCGCCGGTGCTGCCCACACTCAGGGTCGCCGCGTGCGCACCGGTCTCGATACCGCGTCCCGCCGCCTCGACACCGATGAGCCGAACTCGTTCGTCACCGGCGAAGGGATGGAAGGTGCCGATGGCATTGCTGCCGCCGCCCACACAGGCGATGACGTAATCGGGCAGCCGCCCTTCCGCGCGCAGGATCTGCGCCCTGGCCTCCGCGCCGATCACGGTCTGGAAGTCTCGCACCATTCGTGGATATGGCGCCGGGCCGGCCGTGGTCCCGAACATGTAGTGGGTGGTGGTGACATTCGATACCCAGTCACGGACCGCCTCGCTGATCGCGTCCTTGAGACGACGGCTGCCATTGTGCACCGGACGGACGTCGGCGCCGAGCAGCTTCATCCGAACGACATTGTGCTCCTGCCGCTGCATATCGTCGGCGCCCATGTAGACCACACAGTCCAGTCCGAGCTGGGCGCACACCGTCGCCGCCGCGACGCCGTGCTGACCGGCGCCGGTTTCGGCGACGATCCGTCGTTTACCCATCCGCTGGGCCAGCAGCCCCTGGCCCAGCGCATTGTTGATCTTGTGCGCGCCGGTATGCGTCATATCCTCGCGCTTCAGATACACTTTGGCGCCGCGCACCCGGAGTAGCTCGGCGAAGCGGGGCACCTGGTGCAGCAGGGTCGGGCGGCCGACGCGTTCGCGCAACAGATCGGACAGTTCGGCGAGGAAACCGGGATCGCTCACGGCGTGGTGATAGGCGTTCTCCAGCTCGTTCAGGGCCGCCATGAGGCCCTCCGGGACGAATCTGCCTCCGAAACGACCGAAACGCCCCTGCTCGTCCGGATACATTCCGTGCCGGTAGGTTTCCTCCGTCGGGTATCCGATCACCATACGCACACACACACTTTCCTGAAAGCTGTCCGCCGCAAGTCTGGGACGGTTCTGCGATCACCGGGTCACCTACCGGCAACGGACGAGTAAACAGTAGTGAAGCGCATGTATGCGCAGGATGTCGACACTTCCCGCGTTTGGGAATGCGTGATGTGGATCACCAGTAGACGCCCGGCACCCAGCGCACGGCGCGGCGCACCGCGCTGCCGGCGACCTTGCGCGCCGGGGATCGGGGGCGGTGCGGTCGAATCGTGGGTTCGATGGGTTCGGCGGGCCTCTCGGAGACGGGGCGCTCGCCCTTGGCGGCGGGGGAGTCGGGCAGTGCGCGGTAGTAGCGATGCAGGATGAGGTCGCGTAGCCGAGGTGTGAACAGGGCGCCGTACTCCCCGAAGGTGCCGATCGGGACATCGATGCGGCGGGGGCGTTCGACGAGTGCGCGAACCACGGTGGCGGCCGCCCATTCCGGGGATCGCGCGCGTCCCTGGTTGCCGGTGGGGGCGATCATCGGGGTGCGGACCAACGGCATGTGGATGGTGGTGAACGTGACGCCGTCGGCCATTGTCTCCACCGCGGCGACCTCGGTGAATTTGTCCAGGGCTGCCTTGCTGGCCAGATAGGCGGAGTAGCGGGGCGTGGCCACTTGGACACCGGCGCTGCTGATATTGACGATATGGCCGAATTTCCGCTCCCGCATCTGCGGGAGCAGGGCCAGGGTCAGCCGTAGGGCGCCGAAGTAGTTGACCGCCATGGTGCGTTCGTAGTCGTGCAGGCGATCGGTGGAACGGTGGATGGCGCGGCGGATCGACCGTCCGGCGTTGTTCACCAACATGTCGACGTGACCGTGTTCGGCCAGCACGGTTTTCACCGTGTGCTCCACCGACTCGGAATCGGCGACATCGCACTGGTACGCGTAGGCGGCGCCGCCCGTGGACCGGATGTGTTCGACCACGGCGTCGAGTTCCGCACCGCGCCGGGCGAGTAGGAGCACCACCGCGCCTTTGTTCGCGACGGCGAGGGCGGCCGCCCGTCCGATACCGGAGGAGGCGCCCGTGATGAGCACATGCCGTCCGACGAGTTCGCGCTTGCCGCGCGTGGCGCGGGTGGGTTTCCGATTATCGATCTCGGTCATGGCGCTGCCCCTTCGCAGGTTCTTCCCGACTTGAACTTACTCCAAAGTAAGTTTCTCTGCCAAGAGTGTGATGCGCCTCCGAGTCGTTCGGGGAGTTGGAAATTCGTCGGTATGTTCGAGATCAATATTCGAACATATGTGCGATAATGGGCCGCATGACGGACGATCGGATGGCGGATATCTATGCCGCGGTGCGGCTCGGAGGGGTGGATCGTGCGGCAGCGCGGCAGGCGCTGCGCGCATTGTGGGACGAGATGGGCGAGAACAGCGGACCGCTGTATCGCTGTGTGATCGCCCATCATCTGGCGGATGTCCAGGAAACGGCCGAAGAGGCGCTGTTCTGGGATCGGCGGGCGCTCGATTCGGCCTTCACGCCCGGAATTCCGCTCGACGAGGGGATTCGCGGATTCCTACCGTCGCTGTATCTGAGTTTGGCCGACAGTCACCGACTGGTCGGTGACTTCGACTCCGCTCGAATGCAGTTGGCGCTCGCCCGTGGACATATCGGTGTTCTCCCCAACGACGCCTATCGTCACGTGATCCGGACCGGTCTGGAACATGTGGAGGCCGCGTTGGACGCCGAATCCACGGAACGATTGGCCTGCTGACCGTTTCGTCGAACGGTCGGCACGCGCGGATCGGCCGCCCGGCGGGGTGGCGGCCGGTCCGCGCACGGTCGTCGCTTCCCCGAAGTTTCGTCGGCCTCGACCATTTCACCGCTCGGCGCTGCGGCGGAAGCACTACGCTGCGATCATGCGGAAGCTCGGTGTGTTGCTCATCGCTCTCTTGGGGCTGCTCTTGTTCGTCGGATGCGGGGATGACACCGACGACGAAACGGGTTCGAACGCAAGGATTTCGAGTCCGGGCCATTCCTCGTACTCTGCGGTGCCCGCCCCCGCCATCGCACCGGGCCGGCGTGAACAGAGCCCCTCGCTCGAACAGGACACGAGCGCACAGGCGGCCGAACGCAAAGAGGTCGTCACCGGCCAGGTCGATATCACCGCCGGCGACCCGTTGGCCGCCGCCGCCACCGTGGTCGACCGGGTGACGGAATTGAAAGGACGGGTCGACAGCCGCACCGAACAACCCGGCACCGATGACGAGCAGCCGCGCGCGGAACTGACCGTGCGCATTCCCGCCGACCGCACCGACGCGTTCATCGACGGCCTGGAAAGCATCGGCGAGCTCACCGAGATCACCACCAATCGTGACGATGTCACCATGCGGTGGCAGGACCTGGACGCCCGGATCGCCGCCCTGCGCGCCTCGGTCGATCGACTGCGCGCGCTCATGTCGAACGCCACCAACACCGCCGATCTGATCGCCGCCGAAGAGGCCCTTTCGACTCGGCAGGGAGAACTGGACAGCCTCACCGGGCAGAAACGCCTGCTCGACGACCAGATCGCGCTGTCCACCCTCACCATCACTATCGGCTCCGACGACGGCAAGGACGACGACGGGCCCACCAATTTCTGGACCGGTGTGGTCGCCGGATGGGACTCGTTGGTCGACTGGTTGCAGGACGCCGTCGTCGTCGCGGGCAAGGCCGTGCCGTGGGCCGGATTCCTCGCGGTGATCGGTGTGATCTGCTGGGGGATCGTGCGGCTGGTTCGTCGTCCCAACCGAACCCGCCCCGCCGATACGAAAACACCCGCCGAAACAGGAGCCACCCGTGCCGACAACGGTTCGAGCGACGATCAAGCCGAACAGTCGTAAGGGGCCGCTGGTCGAAACCCAGGCCGACGGCACCCTGCTGCTCTATGTCCGCGCACCCGCGGTGGAGGGCAAGGCGAACCGGGCGGCCGTCGAGCTGTTGGCCGAGCACTTCGATGTTCCCAAGAGCGCGGTCCGCCTGGTCGCGGGCGCCACCTCGCGATACAAGCGTTTCGATATCGATACCTGAGCGCTTGCCGCCGACCGGGCGGGCCGGTCATCGCACGGCGCGCGGGATCCGTGGTGTGGTGGAACTCAGACCGCCCCGGTGAAACCGTGCTGCCGCCACGCCTCGTAGATCGCGACCGAGGCCGAATTGGCCAGGTTCATCGAACGCCGTCCCGGCAGCATGGGGATACGCACCTGATCGGTGATGTGCTCGTCGGCGAGCACTTCTTCGGGAAGTCCGCTGGGTTCGGTGCCGAACAGCAGTACATCACCCGGGCGGTATTCGATATCGGTGTATCGGGTCGTGGCCTTGGTGGTGAACGCGAATACTCGCTCCGGTCGCAATGCCGCCCACGCTGCTGCCAGATTCGGATGCACCGTCACCTTCGCCAGGTCGTGATAGTCCAATCCGGCGCGGCGCAGTTTCGGCTCCGACAGGTCGAACCCCAAGGGCTCGATCAGGTGCAGTTCACACCCGGTGCCGGCGGAGAGCCGGATGGCGTTACCGGTGTTGGGAGGAATGCGCGGCTCGTGGAACATCAATCGGAACACAGCCGACCAGTCAACCAGGCGGGCCGTGCAGGTGGTGAGTCGGAGCCGGTCGGTTCGGCGGAAGTCGAAGAGGGGCCGAGTGCCGGGCGCGGACGGTGCGGAAGTGGCGCAGGTCCAGGGTCGCGATTTCGGGGGCCTCGAGTCGCTCCGCTACCGCGAGGACAGCGGTGTCGACGGCTTGCGAAGTCGCGCCGATACACACCGGTATTGCGCGAAGCCCGCTTCTCGATTCGTGGAAGATCAATCGGAGCGCTGCCGACCGGGCGACCGGTTGGTGGGATCGGTTGATGACCGGGTCGGTGGCCGAGCGTGCGCGGCGGCCGGTCCGTGACGGCTTCCGGCGGTGGCTGCCGAGCGCCGCCCGCGTCTGGAAGAATCGCGGCCGTGAGCGACGCGGAGACCATCAGCACCGGGGAAGCCGGTACCAGTACCCGGGTGGCGCGATTCCTGCGCTGTCATCTGCCGATGGTCGTGGTGGTACTGGTGATAGCGGTTGCGGTGGCCTTCGTCGCCTGGGACCGGTGGCGGCGCGGTGCGCTGTTCTTCGGGGGCGCGACGCTACTGGCGGCGCTGTTCCGGCTGTGCTTGCCCACGGATCGGGTCGGTTTGCTCGCGGTGCGGAGCAAACCGTTCGATGTCGCGGCGCTCACCGTGCTCGGCGGAGCCATTGTGCTCATCGCCGCGACCATCAACACCCTCGGTGTGATCTGACCGAACGGGCGGTCAGCGGTTGGTGCGGGCCAGGTTCATGGTTTGGACCAGCAGTTTGGAGATCGCCGCCGCTTCGGTGAGGAAACCGTCGTGACCGTCGATCGAGTGAATGACCTCGAGGCCCTGGCAGCCGGGTAGTCCGTCGGCGAGTTCCTGCTGGGTGTACAGCGGATACAGCCGATCCGAATCGACGCCACCGACCAGGCACGGTACCGGGGTGCCGGCGAGCGCGGCCGCCACGCCGCCGCGGCCGCGACCAACATCGTGTCGGTTCATCGCCTCGCTGAGCAGGACGTATGTCCCCGGATCGAAGCGCTTGGCGAGCTTGGCGGCCTGATGGTCCAGGTAGCTCTGGACGGCGTACCGTCCGCCGTTCCACGGATCCTCGCCGTCCTGGGGACGGTTGGCGAACCGCTGTTCCAGTTCCGTTTCGGTGCGGTAGGTCAGATGGGCGATCCGGCGGGCGATGCCCATTCCCGTCAAGGGGGAGCGGCCGGTGCCGTGATAGTCGCCGCCCTGCCAGTCGGGGTCGCTGGTGATGGCGGCGATCTGCGTGGTCTGGGTGCCGATCTGGTCGGCGGTGGCCCGGGGGCCCACCGCGAGGATCAGGGCCGCGGACACTCGATCGGGGGCGCCGATCATCCATTCCAATGCCCGCATACCGCCCATCGACCCGCCGACCACCGCGGCCAACCGTTCGATACCGAGCAGATCCAGCAGCTTCGCCTCGGCGCTCACCTGGTCGCGGATGGAGATCCACGGGAACCGCGAACCCCAGGGACGATCGTCGGGCGCGAGCGAGGAAGGGCCGGTGCTGCCCTGACAGCCGCCCAGCACATTGGTCGCGACAACGCACCACTCGTCGGTGTCCAGCGGGGCGCCCGGACCGACCATGCCGTTCCACCATCCGGGTGACGGGTGGGTATCGTCCGCTTCGCCCACCACATGGGAGTCGCCGGTGAGGGCGTGTTCGACCAGAACCACATTGTCCAGCCGGGGAGATAGTTCACCCCAGCGTTGGACCGCCAGATGGACATCGGGGATGACTGCTCCGCTCTCCAGCACGATGTCCCCGATGGCGATTGTGCCGAGTCGTCCGTCCGGTGGCGGTAATTGCGCCGGACGGACAGTGCTCCATTCCGAACTCACCGTCACGAGGCTATTTCGATACTGATAACGGACAACACATTCCTCGGACCTCCTCCAACTGCGCTTGCTCCCGGCTTTCGGGAACCCGGTCATCACCCGGAGCACCCCACCGCAGCTGGAGGGTTGCCGGCCAGCGAGCCGGGGCTTCGTGCTGGCGCTCATGACCTGAGTCCACATGGTAACCGGGGGACCCCGTCGACCGAAATCCCGGTTATCGATCACGGGAACACGATGTGGCTCGCCTCACCATGGGGGGCGGTCATGCGAGGATGGCCCGTTCAGCAGTACGCTCGTCTTGTTACCACTACCCGTCTCCCGGACCGACGGGGGGCGGTATACGTTTGTCGTTGAACAGCCGGGGTCCGCTCACAAGTGTGTTCACCTGGCCGTGCAATGAGGGCACACATCCTAGGAGGACACGAAGATCCATGTCCAAAATCAAGGTTGAAGGCACCGTCGTAGAACTCGACGGCGACGAGATGACCCGGATCATCTGGCAGTTCATCAAGGACAAGCTGATCCACCCGTACCTCGACGTGAACCTCGAATACTACGACCTCGGCATCGAGTACCGCGACAAAACCGATGACCAGGTCACCATCGATGCCGCCAACGCCATCAAGCGGCACGGGGTCGGTGTGAAATGTGCCACCATCACGCCGGACGAGGCCCGGGTGAAGGAATTCGGCCTCAAGAAGATGTGGCGCTCGCCCAACGGCACCATCCGCAATATCCTCGGTGGCACGATCTTCCGTGCGCCGATCATCATCTCCAATATTCCGCGCCTGGTCCCGGGCTGGACCAAGCCGATCATCATCGGCCGCCACGCCTTCGGCGACCAGTACCGCGCCACCGACTTCAAGGTTTTCCAGGGCGGTACCGTCACCTTGACCTTCACCCCGGACGACGGCAGCGAGCCGATTGTGCACGAGGTCGTGAAGATGCCCGAGGACGGCGGTGTCGTCATGGGTATGTACAACTTCCGCAAGTCCATCGAGGACTTCGCGCGGGCCTCGTTCAACTACGGCCTGCAGCAGAACTACCCGGTGTACATGTCGACGAAGAACACCATCCTGAAGGCCTACGACGGCATGTTCAAGGACATCTTCCAGGAGATCTTCGACGCCGAGTTCAAAAGCCAGTTCGACGCCGCGGGCCTCACCTACGAGCACCGGCTGATCGACGATATGGTCGCCTCCTCCATGAAATGGGAGGGCGGCTACGTCTGGGCCTGCAAGAACTACGACGGTGACGTCCAGTCCGATACCGTCGCGCAGGGCTTCGGTTCGCTCGGCCTGATGACCTCGGTGCTGCTGACCCCGGACGGCAAGACCTGCGAGGCGGAGGCCGCGCACGGCACCGTCACCCGACACTACCGCCAGCACCAGCAGGGCAAGCCGACTTCCACCAACCCGATCGCGTCGATCTTCGCCTGGACCCGCGGCCTCGAACACCGCGGCAAACTGGACAACACCCCCGAGGTGATCGGCTTCGCGCAGACCCTCGAGGACGTCGTCATCAAGACCGTCGAGGGCGGGCAGATGACCAAGGACCTCGCGCTGCTCGTCGGCGGCGACCAGGGCTACCTGACCACCGAGGAATTCCTCGCGGCGCTCGACGCCAATCTGGCCCGCGCCCTGAAGTGACCGGGCATATGAAGTACCCATTGCGCTGAGCCGGGGCCGACACCTGTATCGGGTGTCGGCCCGCTACCGGCGGTGGCCGAGTACGGGCTCCTGTCCGATCTGTGGTTCGCGTTCTCCGTTCGGACATCCATCGGTACTTTGGGGGCCCATGGATAACAGGCTCGGTTCAGCGGCCGGGCAGTTGGTCAAACGGGTGGCCGAGGCCGCCGCCGGAATGGTCGGGGCGATCGCACGCCGGTATCGAGGCGCCAGGGATGACCTATCGGCGGTTTCCGCGGGGGGAAATCGGGTGGATGCCGAGGGGCGTGCCGAAATGGAGCGGAGTTCCCGAGACGTTCGGGCGTTCGCCGCCGAAAGGCGTGCGGAACCGCCCGTGCTTCGTCCCGCGTCATGTCCGAACAGGAGTTCTGGCAGCGTTTCTTGGCGGCCGAACGATCCGGCGCACCGGAGATCCGGACACCGGCATGGATGACGGGTCAGAGCGGCATTGTCGACCTGCACGTGTATCCCGACGGGTTCGAGCTGATAGAGAAGTTGGACACTCCTCGCCATCGGTCCGCCGAAATTCTTGCTTCCGCGATCGGTGGGGCCATCGGGGCCCCCGTCGCTCCCGTGATAGCCGGTATGGACGGTTCGATATTCATGCCGCGGTTGCCAGGAGAATGGATATCCAGCCCACCCGGGGAACTGGCCGCCATGGAGGCGGTGATGGACACCGCGGACGCACGTAAGCTGGGTCTACTCGATCTTCTCATCCGCAATAGTGATCGGGGCGGGAACTGGCAGCGGGACGGCGACCATATCTACGGTTTCGATCACGCCCCCGCTTTCGTCCATGGCCCCTATGCCGAAGACAGCCCCTTCGTGCGTCATTATGTGCGACCGGCCCCGAGTGGCTCCGGGCAATGGTACGAGTTCGTACCGAACGATCTGAGTCGATCCGAGTTGGACGGATACGAAGAGCGGATCCGGGCGCTGCGTCCGCTGTTCGAAGAACATGCTCGGATGGACTGGGCCGAGCGCAACGAGCCTCTGGAGTGGCACGACAACGTTTTGTCGACATTGGGCAAGCTGCGCGCCCATGCCACCCGCCCGTGAAGTTCGCGTAGGTGGCCCACACGCCCCCGGCCGAGTACCGTCGCGCCTCCGTCGCCGTGACGCGCGTCCCGTGCCGTGACGGAGGGTGTCCGCTCATCGGGAGACTTTCCCGGCTCCGGCCCGGACCGGCCGCCCGGCCGGCAGGCTGTCGCTTGTATCGGCCGTCGCAACCGGCGGTCCGGTCCGGCGCCGTCCGGCCGTGTGGGCGGTGAGCGGTGATATGAGGAGGACACCGATGTTCGAATGGTCCGAGAGCGATCTGATGGTCCGCGACGCCGTGCGTGGGTTCATCGACAAGGAAGTACGACCCAATCTCGACGCACTCGACAGCGGTGAGATGCTGCCGTATCCGATTCTGCGGAAATTGTTCTCGGACTTCGGGATCGCGGCCCTGAACGAGGAGAGCTTCGGGAAGGCGCTGGCCGCGCGGAAGGCGGCCGCGCAGGGTGGGGGAAAGAGCACGTCGTCCACCGGTGGTAATCCGCTCGGCGGTCAACAGTCGATGATGGCGGTATTGATCGGGGAGTTATCGGGTGTGTGTCTGGGCATGGTGAGCGCCATGGGGGTGAGTCTGGGGCTGGGTGCGGCCACCATCATGTCCCGGGGGACCATCGCCCAACAGGAGCGCTGGGTCCCCGATATCGTGAGTCTGCGCAAGATCGCCTGCTGGGCGATCACCGAACCCGACTCCGGATCGGACGCGTTCGGTGGGATGAAGACCTCGGTCCGGCGTGACGGTGACGACTACATCCTCAACGGTCAGAAGACCTTCATCACCAATGGTCCATTCGCCGATATTCTGATCGTCTACGCCAAGCTCGACGAGGGGGACGGGACTCCTCCGCGCGATCGCAAGGTCCTCACCTTCGTGCTGGAGAAGGGGATGCCGGGCCTAACCCAGGGCAAACCGTTCAAGAAGATGGGACTGCACGCCTCACCCACCGGGGAGTTGTTCTTCGACAATGTCCGGCTCGGTCGGGAGCACCTCCTTGGCGAGACCGAGGAGCACTCCGGCGGCGACGGCCGGGAAAGCGCCCGCGCGAGCTTCGTCGCCGAACGGGTCGGGGTGGCGTTCATGGCGCTGGGCATCATCGAGGAATGCCGCCGACTGGGTATCGACTACGCGCGCAACCGGAAACTGTGGGGGCAGGAAATCGGGAAATTCCAGCTGGTCCAGCTCAAACTGGCGAAGATGGAGATTGCGCGGATCAATGTGCAGAACATGGTCTTCACCATTCTCGAACGCGGTCGCGCCGGGAAACCGCTGAGCCTGGCCGAGGCGTCGGCGATAAAGCTGTACAGCTCCGAAACCGCCACCGAGGTCGCCATGGAAGCGGTGCAGCTGTTCGGCGGCAACGGATACATGGCCGAGTATCGGGTGGAGCAGCTGGCCCGTGACGCCAAATCCCTGATGATCTACGCGGGCAGTAACGAGATCCAGGTGACCCATGTCGCGAAGGGCCTGCTCGGCGGGTAGGACGTGGCAGTGGGGACGGGTCCGCCGGTCCCTCCCCACCGGGTCATACCGCTCGCAGGTGGTCGCGGCTGGCGTAGATGTGTTCGGCGATGAGACCGGCGATCCGGTCGGGAGCCTCCAGCATGGGGACGTGCCCGACCCCGGCGATCAGGATGCGATCGGTGGATTCGGGAAGTTCCCGCAGGAAACGGCGGGCATAGGTGCGCCGGGGGAGGATGCGGTCGGTTTCGGCGAAGAGCAGCCGGACCGGGGTGGTGATATCGCTCAGACCGGACAGGTGCCCGCCGCGCAGGGTCGCGGCGACCATGGGTTCGAGGGCGGGACAGTTCAGCGCCGCGGTGATCTGGGCCTCGATATCGCGGCGAGAGACGGCCCGGGCATTGCCGGCCAGCAGGAACGCGGTGGCCCACCGCACGATGCGGCTGCTGACAGGGAAAGAACCCAGGTGGCGACCGAGCCGGGTCGCCAGGGCGAGCGAGGCGAATTCGGCCACCACGCGGATCTGCGCGATCGACGGGGCCGTCCAACCGCCCGCGGGGGCTATGGCGGTGAGGGTGCGGGCGCGGCCCCGTCGGGCGAGTTCGAAACCGATCCAGCCGCCGAGTGAGTTACCGGCGATATGACAGGTGCGCCAGCCCAGTTCGTCCAACTGCGATTCGACCCGATCGGCCAGCGCCCCCACATCGACACGCCCCTCGGGCAGGTCGGGACCGCCCCAGTGCCCGGCCAGGGCCGGGACGAACACCTCGCAACGGGCGGCCAGCCGCTCGGCGGTCTGCTCCCAGCAATGCGGCGAGAGCATGATTCCGTGTAGAAGGAGCAGCGGGGCACCCGACCCCAGATGCAGCGCCTTGACCGGTGCGGATGCGGAGGTGTTCGACATCGTCGTCTTCACCTCTTTCTGGACGGGCGTCCTAGGGGAGTATCTGTGGACTGCATTGTACGGTCGACAGGTGCCGTACATCATCACAACCGTGAACGTCAACGGCGTACGCGCCGCCGCCGGGAAAGGCCTGCTGGACTGGTTGGCGACCACCGAGGCCGATATCGTCTGCCTGCAGGAGACCCGCGCCGACGACACCCAGGTGGCCGCCGCATTGGCGCCCGCCCTCGCCGACGGCTGGTATCTGTCGCACGCCGAACCGGAGACCAAGGGACGCGCCGGGGTCGGGGTGCTGTCGCGGCGCCCCCCGCGTTCGGTGCGGGTGGGCCCCGGACCCGAGAGCGAATTCGCGGCTGCCGGTCGGTATATCGAGACCGAATTCGAAGAGGTCACCGTGGGTAGCGTGTATGTGCACACCGGGGAGGCCGGAACTGTCCGGCAGGATGAGAAATACCGCTTCCTGGACGAGATCGCCGCCCGAATGGCCGCTCGGACCGAGGCGTTCGTCATCGCCGGGGACTGGAATATCGCCCATACCGAGCGGGATCTGAAGAACTGGAAGGGCAACCTGAAGAAGTCCGGTTTCCTGCCCGAGGAACGGGCCTGGGTGGACCGACAGTTGGCCTCGGGATATGTCGATGTCGTCCGGCGATTGCATCCCGACGGCGACGGACCGTACAGCTGGTGGTCGTATCGGGGGCGGGCGTTCGACACCGATACCGGCTGGCGGATCGACTATCAGCTGGCGACTCCGGATATGGCCGAGCGGGCGAAACAGGCGGTGGTCGAGCGGGCCGCGACCTACGCGCAGCGCTGGTCCGACCACGCCCCGGTGACGGTCCAGTACCGGTGAAACCGGCCGGCGGCGTGTTACCCGATCGGTAACCCCCGGGCGCTAAGGTGCCGAGCAGTCGGACGGATTCCCGCCCCGGGCCTCGGTCGCGGGTGCGGCCGGGAAGGGATTGATTGTGCGGGCGAAGATTCTGCGGATTCTCTCGGCGCTGGGCGCAGTGGTGGTGGCGGTCGTCGTCGCCGTATTGAGCACCCAGGGTGGGGACGATACGAATGTCCCGTCCACCGTGGGGGCGGTCACGGGGGCGGCGACCACGTCCACGACCGGGAGTGCGAAAGCGGCGCCGGATGCGGTGTCGACGAGTGATACCGCCGTCGTTTCCAAGGTCGCCGGGGTACCGGAACGGGCATATCGCACCCTGGAGGAGATCGACGCGGGCCGGTGGCCGGATTCGGCGAACGCGCCCGGCACCAAGGGCGGGGAGCGTTTCGGGAACCGCGAAGGCCGGTTGCCCGACAGCGATTCGGCGGGTCGGTCCATCACCTACCGGGAATGGGATGTGAATCCAAAGCGCCCCGGCCGGTCCCGCGACGCCGAGCGCATCGTCACCGGCAGTGACGGTTCGGCCTGGTACACCGGTGACCACTACGAGACCTTCACGAGGATGCGCTGATGGCCGAAACCGTTCCACTCGCGCGCTTTCTGGCCCGCCCCGGGCAGGCCGAGGGAAATGGGTCCGGCACGGCGTCGAGTGCCGATACCGGGGCGGGCGGTTCGTCGAGCCGCAGCGGTGAATCCGTTGTCGGTGCGGTCATGGCGGATGCCGCCGAATTCAGTGCCGTGCGATATCAGGTCCCGTCGGGATATCGGGTGCGGGAATTGCGCGGGGACCGGATGCGCGATGTGACGGGGCTGTTCGACGAGTTCGCGGCGGCGCTGCAATTTCCGTACTACTTCGGCGGGAACAAGGACGCGTTCGACGACTGTCTGCGTGATCTGGACGATTTCCTGGGGCCGGCCCTCGGCTATGTGGTGGCGATTAGGGACGCCGATCAGGTGCTCGCCGAGGCCCCGGACGAGCGGCGGTGGTTCACGGCCGCGCTACAGGACTGCGCGGAGTTCTGGGCGGGGCGGGATATCGCGTTCCGAGTGGTGTTGCAGGGTCGTCCGCGGTGGCTGCCCGCCGTCGCGGTGCGTCTGTGAGGGCGGCGGTTCAGTCGAGTCGGCCGGCCAGGTCCTCGCCCAAGAGTACGAAGACATCGGTCGTGTATTCGATCAATTGGTCGCGGTCGATGGGCAGGTCGCCGTGGAGCCAGCCGGTGAGGGTCTGGATGAGGCCGCCCACCAGATAGGTGGCGCGGAAATCGATCACCGGGTTCGGCGCGGGATCGGTGATGCCGTAGAACTCGATGCCCTCGGTGGCGACCAGACGGGCGAAGGTGCGGATGGTCTCGGTGGTTCGGGCCCGCAGTGCGGGTGTCGCCATCGAGGCCACCAGCGCCACCTCGGCCTTACGGGGATCGTCGGTGAGCACGTGCACACCGGCGGTGATGGCGGCATGGGCCTTGGCCCGGGTATCGGCGGGCGCGGTCTCGAGGGCGGTGAGGATGGCGGCGGCGAGTTCGGCCGCGATGCCCTCGAGCAGGGCCGTGAGCACATCGTCACGGCTGCCGAAGCTCTCGTAGTAATAGCGCTCGTTGAGTCCGGCCCGGGTGCACATACCGGAAACGGTGAGCTTGGCCAATCCCTGATTGCCGATGATCTCCAGCGCCGCCTCCAGCAGCGCGGCACGCCGCTGCGCTCGTCGCTGCTGGGCGGAGACTCCGCCGTACGTTCGCTGCGCTGTCACCTCTCCGATTCTGGCAGGTCTCGATTCGAAGCCGGACGGTATGCGGGTCGCACCTCGAAGTCGCCGCCTTCGGACCCGAGAGGCATTTGGGCGGTGAGTGGCATTTGGGCGGTGAGTGGCAATGAGTATTGCCACAATCGAAAATCTGGTGGATGCTATTGCCAGATGCTCCGGATGTTGGGGAAGGAGCTCGATCAGGAGGCTGCCATGGCCATATCCACCGGCGACACCGGCTACTTCACCGACGATTCGATGATTCGACGGGTTATGCGCAAACGCGCCGTCGGCCTCACCTACGGACTTCGGGCCCTGGTGATCGGTGCGGTCCATCCGCTGCTGTATGTCGGCACCGCCGAAACCACCCAACACCGCGCCACCCCCTACACCCGGCTGGCGCTCACCGGCCAACTGTTCGAGGCCGTGTTCTTCGGCACCCGGGAAGAAGCCGACCGGGCCCTCGTCTTCACCGGGAAGCGACACGCCCGGGTGGTCGGGGCGCTCCCCGAGGATGCGGGTGACAAGCACCCCGCCGGAACGGCCTACTCGGCCTACGATCCGCATCTGATGTTCATGACCATGGCATTCACCTTCGATTCCGCCGAGGTCATGCACGATCTACTGGTCCGCCGGCTCACCGACACCGAACGTGAGGACCTGTACCAGGACTATGTGCGTTGGGGTGAGCTGTTCGGGATGCCGCGAGAAGCGGCACCGGCCGATTATCCGGCCTTCCGCCGCTACTACGACGACTACCTGGCCTCCGACGAGGTGTACCTCACCGATGAGGCCCGTCGGGTCGGCCAATATCTGGCCGGCCGGATGGTGCCGTACCCGTCACCGGCGCCATTGCGTCAGGCGGAGAGCACGTTCTTCCTTCTCATCCAGGGCAGTCTGCCGCCGCGGATACGGCGGATGTACGACATTCGCTGGGGAATCGCCGAGGAAATGACCCACCGCGCCCTGACCCGGGCGGTACGCACCGCCCACGGGGTGCCGTCGTGGTTGACGCTGCCCCGGATACGCGCCGCATTGACCGGGCCGAGCGCACCGATGTACCAGCTGGTGACCAAACGGGAGCAGAGCCTCGTCCGACGAGGTCTGTCGAGCATGCCCGGGATCGATCCGCGCAATTGGGTGGAGCGAAATTCGGCTTGAACCACATGCGAAGATCGAGGTATGTCCAGTCCTGCCCAGACCCCGGCCACCGGGGACCGCAAACAGCGGGTGCTGTCCGGGATTCAGCCGACCAGCGCCTCGTTCCATCTCGGCAACTACCTCGGTGCCCTGCAGTACTGGGTGAATCTGCAGGACGATTACGACGCGCTGTACTTCATCCCGGATATGCACGCCATCACGGTGCCGCACGATCCGAAGGAACTGCGTAACCGCACCCGTCGCGCCGTCGCCCAGTTGCTGGCCATCGGAATCGACCCGAAGCGGTCCACCCTGTTCGTGCAAAGCCATGTGCCCCAGCACGCCGAACTGACCTGGGTGCTCAGCTGCCTCACCGGTTTCGGCGAAGCGAGCCGGATGACGCAGTTCAAGGACAAATCGGTGAAACAGGGGGCCGAGAACACCACCGTCGGCCTGTTCACCTATCCGATTCTGATGGCCGCCGACATCCTGCTGTACCGGCCACACCAGGTGCCGGTCGGGGAGGATCAGCGCCAGCACCTCGAGCTCACCCGCAACCTCGCGCAGCGGTTCAACAGCCGGTTCAAGAAGACCTTCGTGGTGCCGGAGGCTCATATCGTCAAGGGCACCGCCAAGATCTACGATCTGCAGGATCCCACCTCGAAGATGAGTAAATCGGCCTCGTCCGAGGCGGGGTTGATCAACCTGCTCGACGATCCGAAGATCACGGCGAAGAAGGTGCGGTCCGCGGTCACCGACACCGAACGCGAAATCCGCTACGACCCGGAGAAGAAACCGGGTATCAGCAATCTGCTGGTGATCCTGTCCTCGCTCACCGAAACCCCGATCGTCACCCTGGAACGCGACTACGCCGGTCGCGGTTACGGCGATCTGAAATCCGATGTGGCCGACGCGCTGGTCGAATTCCTCACGCCACTGCGGACGAAAGTGGAAGAGTATTTGGCGGATCAGGCCGAACTCGACCGGATCCTCGCCTCCGGCGCCGAACGCGCCCGCGAGATCGCCGGCAACACACTGGCACAGGTCTACGACCGGGTGGGTTTCCTCGCCCCGTGACGTCCGGCGGCCGGCGACCGAGCGTCGGCCCCGGAGGCGGTAGCGGAGTGTGACCACGGAGGGGCAGCGAGACCGCCATCGAACACAGCGGCCGAGCGTCGGCCCCGGAGGCGGTAGCGGAGTGTGACCACGGAGGGGCAGCGAGACCGCCATCGAACACAGCGGAGGGCAGGGCTGGTGCAGGCGATCGACAACATCAAGGCCGCGGCGCAGCGTCAGGTGCAGGAGCGGCCATGGCTCGATCATCTGATGCGTGCGGCGGGCAGATACCAGCGGCAGCGTGGTGACTATTATGCGGCGGGAATTACGTATTTCACCGTGCTCTCGTTGTTTCCGCTGCTCATGGTCGCGTTCGCCGCCGCCGGTTTCGTGCTGGCCGGTAATGCGGAGTTGTTGGGAGAGCTGCAGGACCGCGTGGTGGAGAACATCCCGGGCGAAATGGGCGATCAGCTCAACGATCTGATCGATCAGGCCGTCCGCTCCCGCACCACGGTGGGCGTTCTCGGTTTGCTCACCGGTCTGTATTCCGGCTTGGGCTGGATGGCGAATCTGCGTGCCGCCCTGACCGAACAGTGGGAACAGCCGAGCGAGGGCGGCAACTGGTTGCGCACCAAGATCTCGGATCTGGGGGCGTTGATCGGACTCGGTTTGGCGTTCGTCGTGTCGTTGGGGTTGTCGGCGGTCGCGTCGAGCGGGATCGGTCGACGGCTGCTCGAACTCGTCGGGCTGGCCGATATGCCCGGGGCGCGGTTGGTGCTGTGGGCGCTGTCGACGGTGCTGGCGATATTGGCCTCGTGGGCGGTGTTCGTGTGGGTTATCGCGCGTCTGCCTCGGCAACCGGTCACCCTGTCCAGTGCGGTGCGGGCCGCGGCGCTCGCGGCGGTGGCGTTCGAGGTGTTCAAGACGGTGGCCTCGATCTATCTGCGGTCGGTGCTGGACTCACCGGCCGGCGCCGCGTTCGGTTCGGTGATCGGCCTCATGGTGTTCAGTTATGTGGTGTACCGGATCGTTTTGTTCGCGACCGCGTGGGCGGCGACCACCCGGGAGAACGAGCAGCTCGTCCCGGCCCCGGTTCCCGGTCCGGCGATCATCCAACCGCGGGTGGCCGCGCCTGCCGGGATGTCCCCCGGCGGTGCGCTGGCCCTGATCGGTGCGGGATTCGTTGCGGCACTGGGGATCGGCCGGTTGCGGCGGGGCCGTTAGGCCGGAACCGTCGAGGTCCGCCGGCGCGCTCCGCGATACGACAGCACGAGCAGATACAGACCGGAGAGCAGGAGCACGCCGAGCGGCAGCAGCGGCAGGAAGGACACCCAGATCATGGGTTCCGGCAGGGCCAATGCCACGAAGGTCGCGAGGACGGTCAGGGTGAACACGGCGGCCGCCAGGCGGTGCAGGCGCCTGGTCCAGGATGTGGGCGCGGTGCTCGCGGAGCGCCCGCCCGACCGGGCCGCGACGAACGGCAGCCCATAGAGGTAGAGCCCGGTGAACAGGAGTAGGGCGAGTGGGGGCAGCGGCAGATAGGACACCCAGAACGGTCCTCTCAGCGCAAGGGCGGCAATGGTGACGACAAGGGTCACCGTGAAGACGAGGGCCAGTATCCGGTGTGTCCGCCGGATCCGTTTGTTCCAGTTCATTGCGATCTCCTCGACACGGATTCGCGTCCCGGCGGTCTGCCGCGCGCATATCGATGAAGACGCTAATGACGGAGTCGGGGGCGGGCTTCTCGATTCCTGATCACTTGTTCGACGACGGGGTGATCGCGGAAATCGGGGACCGTGTCCGAGGTGGAACCGGGATCAGTCCGCGACGGCCTCGAGAAGTGCCTTGAACAGGTCGAGCCATTCGGTTCCGGTGCTGGTCTCGATCGCCGAGCGGGATCGTTTCGGTGAACAGCCGCACGAGCCGGGCCTGCCATTGCGTACCGGCGCGGTCCTCGTCGAGTGGTGATGCCGACTCGCCGCCACCCCGGTGTTCGGCACTCATGTCGTTTGTTCCCCGGCGACTCGGTGAGCCGTTCGACAATTGGTTACGGGCCCGAATTCGGGCCCGTTTCACGGCAGTTCATCGCTGAGGTTTGTCGCTCGTTTTCCGTTCGCGCGCAAACCGTTCGGGGTCGACCGGTGCGGAACGAATCAGCGGCGGGTGCGGATATGCCAGGTCCACAGCAGGCCGGTGGGGATCAGCACCAGTGCGGCGATCATTGCCAGAATGCGCCACTGTTCGTGGTCGTTCCCACTCGGCGCCTGCGCCAGGTTGCCGACTCCCTCCCCGGGCGGCGCGGCCAGGACCGTGACCTCGGACTCGGGTTTCGGTTCGTCGTCGGGTAGTTGCCCGACCGATAGCGCCGGATCGAGCGCGAAACCGTAGTCCAGCAGTCGGGCCGCCTGTTCCCATGGGCGAATCGGCAGTACGTCCGCCTGTAGCAGGGTGACCGCGAGTCGGCGGCCGTTGCGTTCGGCCCCGGCGACGAATGTCTGGCGGGCGTCGTCGGTGAAACCGGTCTTGCCGCCGAGCGCGCCCGGGTAGTTGTAGAGCAGCTGGTTGTCGTTGCCGATCGGGAAGCCGGGATGGTCGGTATCACCCGGAATGGCCGGATTCGGCGGATAGCCGGGGAAATCCACCTGTTCGGTGCCGATGATCTCGGCGAACAGTGGAATGGCCATGGCCTCTCGGAACAGCAGCGACAGATCGTAGGCCGATGTGCTCATTCCGGGACCGTCCAGACCGGAGGGGGTGGCGGCACGAGTATCGAAGGCGCGCAAGGATTTCGCGAGATCGTTCATTTTCGCCACGGCCGCCTCGTCACCGCCGAACTGGGCGGCGATGGCATGGGCCGCGTCGTTACCCGACGTCATGAGCAGCGCCTGCAGCAGCTGGCGGTTGGTGTAGCGACCGCCGGGGCCGATACCGACCCGGGTGCCCTCCATATCCGCGTCGGCCTGGGTGCCGACCACCACTTTGTCCAGGTCCAGGTTGCGTAGGGCGACGGTGGCCAACAGTATCTTGATCGTGCTGGCGGGACGGTAGCGTCCGTGCGGGTCCTTGGCCGCCAATACCGCGCCGGTGTCCAGATCCGACACCATCCAGGCGGTCGCCGAGATATCCGCCGGTGGTGGCGGCGCCCCTTCCGGCAGCACGACGCCGCAGGCCGCGAGTTTTTCCCCGCCCACGGTCCGGTTCGGCACCGGCAGCGGAGCCGGGGACGGCTCACCCGGTCGCGGCACCTCCGACAGATCGATCGGTGGGCGCGGCTGTGTCTTGTACGGGCAGTGATCGGTGGCGGGCGTGACGAACGGTGTCGGCATGGGAGGTGGCTGGCCCGCCGCGGGTCCGCACAGTGCGATCGGACCGACCGCCAGGGCGGTGGCGGTGAGCACCGGCCAGATTCGACGTGCGGTGCGACGGTGAAGCTCCCAGACATTCATTGGACGAAGAGTAGCGTGGATTCGCCATCCCTCAGGGGGGGAGGAGGTCAGGCCGCGCTGCCGCCTCAGGGGCCGGCCCGCAGTCGCAGCGGGGTCTCGTCGTCCATCTCGGCGAAGAATCCGCCGATCACGTCCTCGACTTCGGTGAGCGATGCGGCGCAGTAGAGAACGGGCTGGTAGTGGGTGATGTCGTAGGTGGCGGTGCCCATGGCCGTCAGGTCGAGTGGGCGTAGTTCGGCGCGGCGGAACTCCGCGATCTCTCCGTAGGAGGAGAGCAGACCGGCTCCGTAACACCGGACTTCGCCGTGTTCGCGGAGCACACCGAACTCCATCGAGAACCAGAACACATTCGCCAGGAACTTCAGGGCCGTTTCGGTGACCAGCCGGGCGACCGCCGCGCCGACCGTGGTGTAGACGGCGGCGAAACGCGGACTGGCGAGCTGGTTGGCGTGCCCGATCACCTCGTGGATGGCATCCGGTTCCGGGGTGTACAGCGGGGCGGAGTGATGCCGGATGTATTGGGTGGCGTGGAAGGTGCGTTCGGCGAACGATCCGAAGAATTCGCGTAGGGGGACCAGACCGGCGGCGGGGACGTAACGGAACCCCGTCAACGGTTCCAGCGCCGCCGAGACCTCGTCCAACTGCGGAATATGATCGGTGGGTAGGGCCAGTCGCGCGGCCGCGTCCAGCACTTCCGCGCAGGCATAGCGGCGATGACGCCGGGCCAGTTCGGCCGAGACGATCTGCCAGACCCGGTGTTCGTCGGGTGTGTAGTCGATATGCGGGACCGGCGCGCCGGGGGTGTGCCCCAGTGCCAGGGCGGCGATGGCGTTGCGGCGGGCCCGGTATTCGGGGTCGTGTACGCCGGGATGCTCGTCGCTCAGATGCACCGTGACATCACCGTCGTGGCCGCGGGTCACCGGTGAGTACAGCCGAGCTTCGGTGAACATGCCTCGATGCAAGCACTGTCCGGTCGTTCTCACAACGAACCCGCCGCCGGCTGGGCAAACTGCCTAGCTACCGGGAAACTCTTCGTCGTATCGCGGTCCACCGGTGAATCCTCCCCGGGGTCGGAGATGGCCGGTGGTCGCCCGCTGCCTGCCGGGTTCCCGTCCGACGAGACCTGTCGGTCGTCGCGGGCATAATCCGAGCACGCATCGTCGAGCACGGGGGGAATCTTGTCGATACCGATCACCGGTCTGCCGGTCGACCAGCGCCCACGGGAGCGGCTGGTGACACTGGGCCCGCAGTCGCTCAGTGACGTCGAATTGTTGGCACTGCTGTTGCGGTACGGGCGGCGTGGGGAGAATGCCCTGGAACTCGCCGCCGCGCTGCTGGTCGAGTACGGCGGGGTGGCGGGACTGGCGGTGGCGCGACCGGAGGAGTTGGCCCGCCGCTGCGGGGTCGGGGCGGCGAAGGCAGCGGCGGTGGTCGCGGCCTTCCAGTTGGCCGCTCGGGCCCGCTACGGTTCGGACCCGGCGCCGCTGCTGGATTGTTCCGATGCCATGGCGCGGGCCGCGTGTCCGTTGTTCGCCGGGGCGCGGGTGGAACGGTTGGTGGTGTTGGTCTGCGATACCCGTCATCGGCTGCGGCGGCGGGTTTTCGTGGCGGAGGGCGCCATCGATCAGGTGGCGGTGCCGGTGCGGGAAATCCTGAACACGGTGCTGCGGCACGACGGAAAGGCTTTCGCCATTGCGCACAACCACCCGTCGGGCGATCCGACGCCCAGTTACGACGACCGTCGGGCCACCGCTCTGTTGGCCGAGGCCGCAGGTATCGTCGGGCTGCGATTCCTCGGTCATGTGGTGATCGCCGGACAGCGGTGGCGATGTGCCGCGGAGCCGGTCCGGCCGTGGTCGCCGGGCTCGTGAGCGAGATCAGAGTTCCGGGGTGGGAACACCTTCCGACGTCGGTGCGGCCGGTAGCGCGGCTGCGGATCGGCGCCGCAGCCGCGCCGCGGCGGACCGCTTGCCGAGGATTCCGTGTCGGGGGGCGAACAGGTAGGTCAGGGTGAACACCACGCCTTGGGCGACCACAATGGTGCCGCCGGGAGCGGTGTCGAGGTGGTAGCTGATGTACAGGCCTGCGATGGCGCAGCAGGCGGACAGCGTGGGCGCGATGAGCAGCATTCGCCCGAATCGGTCGGTGAGCAGGTAGGCCGTGGATCCCGGGATGATGAGCATGGCCACCACCAGGATGACGCCGACCGCCTGGAGGGCGACCACCGAGGTGAGCGCGAGCAGGCCGAGCAGTGTCGCGCCCAGTAGTCGGGGGTTGAGACCGATGGCGAAGGCATGGGTGGCGTCGAAGGCATAGAGAGTGAAATCTCTTCGTTTCAGAATCAGTGCAGTGAAGACGATCGCGGCCAGGGTGGCGATCTGGGTGAGCTCGGCGGGGGCCACACCGAGCAGATTGCCGAAGATGATGTGGTTGAGATCGGTTTGGCTCGGCGTCACCGAGACCAACACCAGGCCGAATGCGAACAGTGTGGTGAACACGATGCCGATGGCGGCGTCCTCTTTCACCCGACTGGTATCGCGGACCACCCCGATCAATGCGACCGCGAGGAAACCGAAGATCACCGCGCCCACCGCGAACGGCACCCCCGCGATATAGGCGAGCACCACGCCGGGCAGTACCGCGTGCGAGACCGCGTCGCCCATCAACGACCAACCGATCAATACCAACCAGCACGACAGCAGACCGCACACCACCGCGGCGATGATGGCGGCGGCGAATGCGCGGACCATGAACGCGTACTGAAGTGGTTCGAGCAGGAGTGTGCCGATATCCATGCCGTTCACCGCTGTTCCAGTACATCGAGTCCGAAGGCGAGCGCCAGATTCTCCGGCCGTAGCGCCTCCTGCGGGTCGGCGTGGACGAGGACCTTCCGCAGTAGCAGCACCGCCTCGTCGGCCAGCCCGGGTAGGGCATGCAGATCATGGGTGGAGATGAGGATCGTCGCCCCGTCGGCGGCCAGTTCCCGCAGCAGACCGGTAAGAGTGGACTCGGAACGTTTGTCCACCCCGGCGAAGGGTTCGTCCAGCAGCAGCACGCTCGCGCCCTGGGCGATACCGCGTGCCACGAATGCCCGTTTGCGCTGCCCGCCGGACAGTTGGCCGATCTGCCGGTCGGCCAGTTCGGTCAGATGCACGCGGGCCAGGGCCGTGTCCACGGCGTCGCGATCGGCTCGGCGGGCCCGACGGGTGAACCCCATCCGTCCGTAGCGGCCGGTGGTCACCACCTCCCGCACCGACAGCGGAAACGCCCAGTCCACCGCCTCGCTCTGCGGGACGTAGCCGACCACCCCCGCCCGTCGCGCCGCCGCCGGTTTCTCCCCGTGGATCCGCACCGTTCCGTGCTCCGGGGTGATCAGACCCATGATCGCTTTCAGCAGGGTCGACTTCCCGGCGCCGTTCATCCCGATCAGCCCGCACACCCGGCCCGGTTGCACGGTCAACCGCACCCGGTCCAGCGCGAGCACCTCGCCGTAGTGCACGGTGACATCGTCGATGTGGAGCGCGGGGACGGTCATGGTTTGCTCCCGGTGAGTGCGGTGGCGATGGTTTCGGCGTCGTGGCGGATCAGATCCAGATAGGTCGGCACCGGCCCGTCGGCCGCCGACAGGGAATCGACGTAGAGCACTCCGCCGAACTCCGCGTCGGTGGCCTCCACCACCCGCCGCATGGGGGCGTCGGATACGGTCGATTCGCAGAACACCGCTGGTACCGCATTGTCCCGCACGAACTCGATAACACCCGTGATCTGCTGCGGAGTGGCCTGGGCCTCCGCATTCACCGGCCAGATGTAGCGTTCGGTCAGCCCGGCGTCGCGGGCCAGGTAGGAGAAGGCGCCTTCGCAGGTCACCAGGGCTCGTTGGTTGCGCGGCAGCGCGCTCACCGCGGCGATCAGTTCGTCGTGCACCTGTTGCAGGCGGGCCTTGTAGCGTTCGGCGTTGGCCCGGAAATCGGCGATGTGCTCCGGTGCGAGTTCGGAGAACGCGGTGACCATATTGTCGACGTAGATCTGCACGTTCAGCGGCGACATCCAAGCGTGCGGATTGGGTTTTCCCCGGTAGGCGTCGCCGGTGATGTCCATCGGCCGCACACCCTCGCTGACCGTGACGTGCTCGGCATCCATTCCGGAGACGAATTGGGCGAACCAGGCCTCCAGGTTCAATCCGTTGTCGAGGATCAGGTCCGCTTTGGCCGCTTTCTTGATGTCCCCCGGGGTGGGCTCATAGCCGTGGATCTCCGCTCCCGGTTTCGTCAGGGATTCCACCACCAGATGTTCACCCGCCACATTCGCGGCGATATCCGCGAGCACGGTGAACGTCGTCACCACCACCGGATCTCCGGTGCGGGGCAGATGGAACGAATCGCATCCGGCCGTCGCGAACGCCAGTCCGCAGACCGCGAGTAGGGCTCCGATCCGGAGCGCTGATCGCATCCCCTTATCGGAACGTCGATTGAGCACACCCAAATTCTAATGTTCGGTAACCCTAATATTCAAGTAGGCGGCGGGTGGAGCCGACGCATCGGCATGGAACGCTCCACGATCACCCCGATCTCCGTGCGCGACGCAGATTCCCGAAATACTGTCGGGCGGCCGACTCTCGATATCCTTCTCCGGATCGGCCACCTATCGGCTCATACCGACCATGGGTTGTCGGGTGCAGATCCCGCGCTGATGTTCCATCGGGTCGTTCGACGTCCAGAAAATCTCCCTGGTCTTCCTCGCCGGATCCGTGGAATATCCCTCATACCTGTAGTAGAACAGCCGTGCATGCGTTCCCGTGGCATACCGTGAATCGCGTCCACACGTCCGACGAGGTAGCGGGTTGTGTTGTTCGCCGGTTGATGCCGTATGCCCACATGGCGGGATATCGCCGTGACCGTGGGGAGGGGATCTGGGTTGTCACGTGATTCGTGACGTCGCCATTTGTCCTTACACTCGATCCGTCGAGGTGAGAAGATGGCGCAACAGCTGGTTCGCGGTGATCACGCCATACAAGCGGCGTGCACCGTGGTGATCGTCGAGCACCACAACCAGGGGGCTACGCACACTGGCCATGAGTTCGGCGATCTCAACGGTCGTGGCATCGGAAGGTACGGCCGGAAGCAACGGCGAGCACTGCGCCAGACAATCGGAGACCTGCCGTCCGGTCAATGCCGCCGCCAGTGTGTCTGCGTGTGACTCGTCGATCACCGCGGCCAGCGTGTGGTTGTTGCGCACATATGCGGGAACGAGGAACTCGAGTAGCTGATCGGTGGTGAGGATCGCGCACGGCTCCGCGTCCGTGTCCACGACGACCAATCCAGGCGTGCTCTCGGTAGCCAGCAGCCAGGCCGCATCCGCGGCGCCGCTATCGGTGGAGACCGACACATACGGCCCGGCAAGATCCCGCGCTCGCATAGCTGACTCCTTGTGGCCAAAGGAATGTCGACAATGTCCATTATGTCCGTTTATGCGGTGGTCGGAAAGTAAAACCTTGCCGCGAGGCGGGCATTTCTGGTCGGCATTCCGATCATGGAGCTCGACAGGGTGATCAATGACAGAAGGAAGCGATACGGCGGGTCATCCTGATTCGATACGGTATTTCACTGTGTCGCGCTGCTCATTGCCTGCGAGAGCGGTGATCCGGTACTCGATGTGTGATGGCAACCGCTGGAGGTCGACCTCGGCGCCGGATCCGACTCGGTCGTGCGCGGCTTGGAGAAGATGTGAGACCCAGTGGCATCGGAAACCGGCCCCGCGCTTTACGGCGAGTCCACTGAGTCTTTGCATCCCACCTCGACGAACCACCGCTGAATCTCGATCTCAGGGTCGGAAATCTCCCATGCCGGCATCGTCGGTTTCCTCCTCGCTATCGAGCAGTGCCAGGTGCTGTGGCTGGAACCACCGGCCGAGCAGGAGGCGCAACGGCACCAGCATCGCGATGAACAAGGGGAACAGGATCCCCACCGGGCTGCTCTTGAGGACCCACAACACCACCAGGCAGAGAAGTTGGATCAAGGTGAAGAGGTGGATGACCTTCCAGGGGACATGGCGAACGTAATGGGTGTCGGGGTACAGGTTGCGGTCTGTCAACCACAGTTTCAACCGTGCGAAGAAGTCCGTCCCGTTGAGGGTGGCGAAACCCATGAACAGGAACAGGCCGAAAAGTACCTCCATCGGAATTTTTTTGATCAGCGGCAACATGAAAATCGAGGCCGCGATCAGGATATGAATGAAGAGCGGGGAGATCCGATTTTCTCGGACGGCCAGGATGCGCTCGGCACCGGAACCGTCGGCTTGTCGTGCGGTGGTCGCCAGACTCTTGGTGTGGTTGAGGGAATGGACGGTGGCCGCCACGATCCAGGGCAAACCGAACACCGAGCACACCGCGGTGATGATGCCGACGACAGCCAGGTCCAGATGATAGCCCCCACCTTTTCGGAGGGCATGCGAAGGGTTGTTGACCAGGCGAGTCGTAATATTCTGGTCGAGAAACAGAAGAACAGTGACCAGAATAGCCGGCCCGAGGCAGGCGATGATCAGCCAGACAGGCACCGAGAACATGTCGACGAGCCAGGACCTGCCGGTGGTGGTGCCGAAATGGTCGGGAATGGCCACGGCCTCCACCTCGACCTCCGGCAACGTCAAAGCGAATACTGTCATCAGCGCGATGGCGATGGTGGGTCCGAAATCTGCCACGAACTCGCGCAAACCGCGTTGGAGATATCTGGTCTGGAGGAACGCCTTGAAGGTACGGGCCAATAGGAATGTTCCCAGTGCCAGGACCACGGTCAGCAGGGCGGTCGCGTTGTTGCGAGGTGACGCGGTGAAGGGCGACACCACAGAGCGCGCCGCTTCGACGATGAAGATGACAGCGATGAGGACGGCGAAGATCTCGTCGACAAAGCGGGTGAAGAACCTCATGAGGGCGCTGGCATCGGTCACCACGAGGACGAGTATGAGAATGCCCGACCATACACCTACCCAGGCGTAGACCGGCAAAAAGGGAAGGTCGAAACGCTGACACATCGTGTACAGCAGGCCGGTGAAGATGACGATGGGTCCGGTGCCGCCCAACAAGGTCAGGGGTTGGGCGGAAAAAAGCGCGAACAGTATTCCGCCGATGGCGGTTACCATAATCATTTCCACGGTGCCGATCTCGCCATTGGTCATGACACCGGTGAGGCCGCCGAAGGCAATAGCATTCGCAAGGCAGGCAAAAAAGAGAAAACTGACGGACGCTGCGACTTTCGGATGCAGCCCGTCCTTGAAGTCACTGATATAGGAAGGTAGTTTGCGCTGCAAATCCGCCCGAAGGCCGCCGCCCAATCGGCCGGTGTAGGTCAGGAGGTCGATCTCATGCTTTTGCGGGACGTCCGAAATGATTTTCTGTTCTTTTGACACGTATTACCTTATTCGAACAGTGAGGCGATCTCGTAAGAGTGCTTCTCATATGGATGGGACCGGAATTTTGCCGATATGGTCGATCGCGGTGTCGAGCGGGCCGATGCTCACGTTTTCGAACGATGAGTAGGCGAGCGGCGGGGTTGTGGTAATGCAGAATGCGATCGCCGGCGGTGGCCCGCCGAGGTCTCTCCAGCGATTCGTTGTAGCACCGATAAGCACCTCGTCCATGGACTGCTGAGCTCGACCCACCTCGAGTCGAGCTGCCGACCAGGCTTCCCGGCGCTCCTCCCAGTAAAGATGCCGTAAAGATTCCGTCAAGGCAAGTCGTGGGTCGCGGTGGACTTGCTACCGGTTACCCCTGACTGCAGGGCCAACCTTCCGTTGCCATACACCGGATGCTGCGTGTTCTGGTCGATTACCTGGGATTTCGTGCCTTGGTACTCGAAAGTCACTGCCAGAAAGGAGCTTATCTCGGCGGCGCGGTGGGTAGCCTGAGACCAGTACCCCACTGGATCGAGATGGATTGGCCGTGGCCATGATTGTCGCTCTGACATTGATCGCAACGTTCGTAGCGCTCGTGCTACTCATACGCCGCGGCAACAATCCGGGAGCTGAATCGCGTCCAACCGGGAAACCGGTGGGTGGTGCCGCCGGTCAACCGAACACGAAGTAGCGCAACCACAGGTAGGGTGCGGCGACCGCAATGGTGATGGCGGTGACGACAATGCCCTTCTTGGTGAAGTCCCAGAACGAGATCGGGTGGTCGGCGCGGCGCGCGATCCCGAGCATCACGACATTGGCGCTGGCGCCGACCGCGGTGAGATTGCCACCGAAGTCCGCGCCGAGAGCCAGTGCCCACCACAAGGCGCCGGAGTCGACGGCGGGATGGTCGATACCGGTGGCGAGACCGGCGACCAAGGGGCTCATGGTGGCGACATAGGGGATGTTGTCGATGATGCCGGACAGCACCGTGGAGACGACCAGAATGAGCATGACCGCGAGGAGGGCGTTGCCATGGGTGGCGTCGGTGGCGAGCTCGGCGAGTTGCTCGATCACCCCGGTATGCACCAGCGCGCCGACCATGACGAACAAGCCCGCGAAGAACAGCAGCGTCTCCCACTCCACGGCGGCCAGGTAGTCGCGTTGCGGCAGACCGGAAACGAGTACCAGTACGCCGGCGCCGAGCAGCGCGACCACCGACGGTTCGATGTGGAACACCGAATGCCCCACGAATCCGGTGAACACCGCCGCCAATACCACTCCGCATTTGAGCAGCAGGCGTGGGTTGTGGATGGCTTCGCGTTCGTCGAGCGCCATGACGTCGGCGACTCTCTCGGGAGCGACGTCGAACGCGCCGCGAAACAAACGAGGCAGGACCAGCGTGAACACCAACAACTCGATGATGACGATCGGCGTCATATGCACCAGGAAGTCGTTGAACGACAGGCCCGATCGGCTGCCGATGATGATATTCGGCGGATCACCGATCAGAGTTGCGGCGCCACCGATATTGGAGGCGATGACCTCGGCGATCAGAAATGGAACCGGGTTGATGTCGAGGCGGTCACACACCAGCAGCGTAACCGGTGCGATCAGTAGAACGGTGGTGACATTGTCCAGGAACGCCGATCCGATCGCGGTGATCAGGACGAGCAGGATCATCACCCGCAGCGCAGACCCCTTGGCGCGCTTGGCCGCCCAGATCGCGGTGTACTCGAACACGCCCGTCTGGCGTAGTACACCGACGATGATCATCATGCCCAGCAGCAGGAAGATGACGTCCCAGTCGATGCCGGTTTCATGGGAGTAGAACGCGTCCTCGGCGCCGAGTATGCCGAGCCCGAGCACGATTGCGGCGCCACCGAGCGCTGCGGCGGTCTTGTGAATGCGTTCGGTGGCGATCAGAACGTAGGAGACCGCGAACACCATCACTGCAACGAAGGTCATCGAAGCCCTCCCACTCCAGAGGTCGAGCCCTTGGTGGCGGGGTTCAGTGGTGTAGCGCAGCCGCGAGCAGCCGTGAGGTCGTAATCACCCCGGCGAGTTGTCGTTCGTCCATTACCGCGATGAGCGGACATCGCACCCGGGCCATCGCAGCGGCGACTTCGACAATGGTGTCGTCGGCCTTGACGGCGGGTACGTCGATCAACCGCTCGGGCACTACATCGCGCACCTGCTTGCCGCTGGGTTTCTCCGCGATCCGGTCCGCCATCGACTCGTTCAACACCCCGGTCGGCAGTGAGTCGCTCTGCACATGCTTCGGGACGATGAAATCCACCACCTGGGAGGCCGGCAGCACCGCCCGAGGGCGGCCATCCGTGCCCGCGATCACGAGGCCGGGCAACCGGTGCTCGGCGAGCAGTCCGGCCGCGGCCGGCGCATGGGTATCCATCGTGGCCACTGGATATTCCTCGGCCATCTGATCGGCATGCACACATGCACAAGACGGCCACCGAGCGATCCGGGGTGGGGATAGAGGTCGCAACACGGTCCACGAGCGCCAAGAAATACTCCAGTTCGACTTCGACGCGGCCCGGATGCGGACCGCTTTGCCGACCAGACTTCCCGGCACGCCCCCTGTAAAGATGCCGTAAGGATCGGCTTGTAGCAAATCAACCAGAGCCTTCCGTCGTCCCGGCAAACCTTGCTCGACCGGGTGTAGTTGCGATTCGGCGACCGGTGTTCCGGTCGGCACCGGGAGAACGAAACACGGATGCCCGCGTTGTGCACGATGGGGAGGGAGTGTGTTGATTCGGCATGTTCGGAGAGACCGGTCCGTGATCCACGGTGCGCCGTTCGAGATACAGTTTTTCGTATGGAAGGCGGCGTAGCCCGTCGAGACCCTCGGCCGACGCCGAAGCCTCGACCGACCTGTACCTTTCTGCCATCCCCGGACGAAAGTCAGTGCGACGGTACGACATGCTCGGCGGTCCATTCGTATTCCGTGCAGGACCACGCCGACCCGGACATCGCTCTCGTGGGCTCAGCGTAGCCGGTACCCTCATGCCCGAGGCGATCGGCCGGGTCATGGCGGCCATGTGCGTGGACGGCCTCCGAGCCGACATGTCTTGTGCTTCTGCACAATCCGATGCGCCTCGCCAATGGTCGATACTCGCCCCGGGCTGCCGTGTTCTCCGACCGGTGACCCGGATTCCACGGTGGTTGTCCAGATCCGTTCGGGACGGACGGTAATCAGGTCGGGCCGTTCGTCGTCCTGTGGTTCGGGAGGGCGAACGTGGCGAACCGCTCGAACCAACCGTCGTGTATATCGAGAGCTTCCTGGGTGATCTCCACCTGGAGAAGAAGAGGACTGTCGATCACTACGATCGGTTCTACGGCAGCCGGTCCGGCGGTGACGCGGTGCGTGTCGAGGTTGCGGACCGTCGGCGAGTCGACTGTCTTGTCGGCCAGCAGAGTCCTGTCAGGATGACGAGCACATCGATGGCGACGACCGTCGCTGCGGTCACCTGAAGGGTGGTCATATCCATGCCTGTTCGTGGTGTCGGTGAGCAATCTTGCTTGTTGGTGCAAACGTAATTGCATCACTTCGACCTTGTGAAATCCTTGTATGACCATTAATGGGATGTCGCCGTAACCGCGAGAGAGCTATATCGGGGCAGTGCGGAAATGGTTGGAGATGCACCGAGGGCTGTTCACCCTATGACAGGTGAACAGCCCTCGGTGCTATCGGGAGGTTTCAGCGGGCGAACATGAGCGCGCGCTTGACCTCCTGAATCGCCTTGGTGACCTCGATACCGCGCGGGCAGGCGTCCGTGCAGTTGAAGGTCGTGCGGCAGCGCCACACACCCTCCACATCGTTGAGGATGTCCAGACGCTCCCGGGCGCCCTCGTCACGGCTGTCGAAGATGAAGCGGTGCGCGTTCACAATCGCGGCCGGGCCGAAGTAGCTGCCGTCGTGCCAGTACACCGGGCACGAGGTGGTGCAGCAGGCACACAGGATGCACTTGGTGGTGTCGTCGAACCGGGCGCGATCGGCCTGGCTCTGGATGCGCTCCTTGGTGGGCTCGTTACCCGAGGTGATCAGGTACGGCTTCACCGCGCGGAACGCGTCGAAGAACGGCTCCATATCCACCACCAGATCCTTTTCCACGGGTAGACCGCGGATCGGTTCGACGGTGATGGTGATGGGCTTGCCGTCCTTGGACAGCATGTCCTTCATCAGCACCTTGCATGCCAGCCGGTTCACACCGTTGATACGCATGGCATCGGAGCCGCACACACCGTGCGCGCAGGAACGGCGGAAGGTCAGGGTGCCGTCCAGGTAGGACTTGATGTAGATGAGGACATTGAGGAAACGGTCCGTCGGCAGGGTGGGGACCTGGAACGATTCCCAGTGTTGGCCCTTACCGTCCTCGGGGTTGAACCGCGCCACCTTGACGGTGATCATGGTCGAGCCCTCGGGAACCGGCGCGGGGCTCGGCGCCGACGCAGCGGAGTTCTCGGCTACAGCGGTCATCAGTACTTACGCTCCATCGGCTCGTAACGGGTCTGCACCACCGGCTTGAAGTCCAGCCGGATATCCGACAGCAGCTCCGTGCCCTGTTTGTAGGCCATGGTGTGCCGCATGAAGTTCACGTCGTCGCGCTCGGGGTAGTCCTCGCGGGCGTGGCCACCACGCGACTCCTTGCGGTTGAGGGCACCCACCACGGTGACCTCGGCCAACTCCAGCAGGAAGCCGAGCTCCACGGCCTCGAGCAGATCGCTGTTGTAGCGGCGACCCTTGTCCTGCACCGACACCCGGGCGTAGCGCTCCTTGAGCGCGTGGATATCGGTGAGGGCCTGCTTGAGGGTGTCCTCGGTGCGGAACACCGAGGCGTTGTTGTCCATCGACCGCTGCAGTTCGGTGCGGATATCGGCGACCCGCTCGTTGCCGTGGTCCGACAGCAGGTTGGCCAGCCATTCCTGCACCATCTGCGCCGGTTTCTCCGGCATGTCCACGAAATCGACCCGCTGGGCGTATTCGGCGGCCGCGATACCGGCGCGCTTGCCGAAGACATTGATGTCCAGCAGCGAGTTGGTGCCCAAACGGTTGGCGCCGTGCACCGAGACGCACGCGCACTCACCGGCGGCGTACAGGCC
The DNA here is from genome assembly GCF_000308675.1 of Nocardia paucivorans NBRC 100373. Taxonomy (GTDB): domain Bacteria; phylum Actinomycetota; class Actinomycetes; order Mycobacteriales; family Mycobacteriaceae; genus Nocardia; species Nocardia paucivorans. The sequence goes on from NZ_BAGE01000018.1 coordinate 439,702, forward strand.
GGGGACGATGTTGTCGTTGTCGCGCAGCACCTCGCCGTGGATGCGGGTGGGGATACCACCCATGACGTAGTGGCAGGTGGGGAATACCGGCACCAGTTCCTTCACCGGATCCACACCCAGGTAGGTGCGGGAGAACTCGGTGATATCGGGCAGCTTCTCCTCGAGCACGTCCTCGCCGAGGTGGGTCACGTCGATGTAGACGTAGTCCTTGTTGGGGCCGGCGCCGCGGCCCTCCAGCACCTCGAGGACCATGGAGCGGGCCACGATATCGCGTGGCGCCAGGTCCTTGATGGTGGGGGCGTAACGTTCCATGAAGCGCTCGCCGTCGGCATTGCGCAGGATGCCGCCCTCGCCGCGGACCGCCTCGGAGATGAGGATACCCAGCCCGGCCAGGCCCGTCGGGTGGAACTGGTGGAACTCCATGTCCTCCAGTGGCAGACCCTTGCGGAACACGATCGCCATACCGTCGCCGGTGAGGGTGTGCGCGTTCGAGGTGGTCTTGTACATCCGCCCGGAACCGCCGGTGGCGAAGACGATCGCCTTGGCGTGGAAGACGTGCAGTTCACCGGTGGCCAGCTCGTAGGCGACCACGCCGGTGGCCACCGGGCCGCGCTCGGTCTCGGTGAGCACCAGGTCGAGCACGTAGAACTCGTTGAAGAACTCCACATCGTGCTTGACGCAGTTCTGGTACAGCGTCTGCAGGATCATGTGACCGGTGCGGTCGGCGGCGTAGCAGGCGCGGCGCACCGGAGCCTTGCCGTGGTCGCGGGTGTGTCCACCGAACCGGCGTTGGTCGATCTTGCCCTCGGGGGTGCGGTTGAACGGCAGGCCCATCTTCTCCAGGTCGAGCACCGCGTCGATGGCCTCCTTGGCCATGATCTCCGCGGCATCCTGGTCGACCAGGTAGTCACCACCCTTGACGGTGTCGAAGGTGTGCCATTCCCAGTTGTCCTCTTCGACATTGGCCAGCGCGGCGCACATACCACCCTGGGCCGCGCCGGTGTGGCTGCGGGTCGGGTAGAGCTTGGTCAGCACCGCGGTGCGCGCTCGGGGTCCCGCCTCGATCGCCGCCCGCATACCCGCGCCGCCGGCGCCGACGATGACGACGTCGTAGCGGTGCTCCTGAACCGGTCGGGTGTCACTCATGCCTGCGCCTCGCTTCGCGCGGCTCCGGCATGTGCGAAGCACGCTGTGTCATGGATTCGTTCGCTGCGCTCACTCATGCGGAGGAGACCGTTCCTAACTGATGTTGGGGTCGAAGGTGAAGATGACGTAGGTGCCCACGCCCATGATGAGGATCATCGAGAGGACCAGCAGGACCTTGAGCCAGAACCGGGTCGAGTCCTTACGCGAGTAGTCGTCGATCACGGTGCGCAGGCCGTTGCCGCCGTGCAGCTGTGCCAGCCACAGCATGGTCAGGTCCCAGATCTGCCAGAACGGGCTGGACCAGCGGCCGGCCACGAAGGCGAAGTTCACGCGCTTCACGCCGCCGTCGAGCAGCAGCATGATCGCCATGTGGCCGAGGACCAGCAGGATCAGCGCGACACCGGAGAAGCGCATGAACAGCCACGCGTACTTCTCGAAGTTGTTGCGGGTACGGCCGCGGGGGGCGCGAGGCAGATCCAGGCTCGCCGGACGATCGTAGGACTTGCCGAGAACGGGTGCGGTCATGGTCTCAGTGCTCCGTCAACAGTAGGAAGAACATGCGTCCGACAGCGGGCACGAGCAGCACCACGAGCAGACCCAGGATGCCCCAGAGCATCTGCTTCTGGTAACGCGGGCCCTGTGACCAGAAGTCGATCAGGATCACTCGCACACCGTTGAGCGCGTGGAACAGCACGCAGAAGACCAGCCCCATCTCCATGAGCGCCACGACGGGGGTCTTGTAGATCTCGAGCGCTTCGTCGTAGGTGGTGGGGCTGACCCGGACCAGCGCGGTGTCCAAGACGTGCACGAAAAGGAAGAAGAACACGGTGACACCGGTGATCCGGTGGAGTGCCCAGGACCACATTCCGGGGTCGCCGCGGTAGAGCGTCTTACGCTTCGGCTGAGCCGGAGCCTCTATCGTGGTCATAAGAGTTCGGTGCCTCCAACATCGTTGATGGACCCGGTTGAGGATCCGACACCGGCCGCCACAGCCGCATCGCCGGCGGCGGCCCGCGCGGGGTGTATACCCAGCGGTTGCCGTATTCCGGCTCGCGTCGGAACCTGAACCGATCTGATGTGGACTCTAATCCTCTGCGATTCCGGGAACTAATTCGGCGTGCGGTGCGTTGCGTAACATCCGGCTGGGTTAGGGTTACCTTTGTTGGGTCGTGACGGGTTCCGCGGCGGCTTTCGCATGCCCATCCGCCGACGCTGTGGCAGGAGGATCGCGGTGCCGGAAATCGAGTGGAAAACATTGCGTGACAACGCATTTCGAGTTATGCGTCATGCGTATGCCCCATATTCGCGCTTTCCGGTCGGTGCGGCGGCGCTGCGCGCCGATGGTTCGATCGCGCAGGGCTGCAATGTGGAAAATGTCTCATACGGTTTGGGGCTGTGCGCCGAATGCGTACTCGTCGGTAACCACCAATCGGCCGGCGGTGGACGGTTGCTGGCGGTCTCGGTGTGCGATTCGCGCGGGGAGATTCTCCTGCCCTGTGGCCGCTGCCGACAAGTGCTCTACGAGTTCGGCGGGGCCGAGCTCCTGGTGGACCACCGCAACGGTCCGGTGCGGTTGGGCGGTCTACTGGCCGATGCCTTCGGCCCCGACGACCTGAACGCCGGACGGATCTGACCGGCAGCAGACCAGGGTCGCACCACCGGGCGTTTTCACATCGCAGCCTTGCCGTTCCGCTGTGACACTGGGCGGGTGACAGCATTCGACGCGGTATCGGTCATCGCTACGAAACGGGACGGCGGACAGCTTTCCGACGCACAAATCGACTGGGTGGTGGATGCCTTCACCCGCGGTGAGGTCGCCGACGAACAAATGTCGGCGCTGGCCATGGCGATCGTCTGGCGCGGAATGACCCGTCGGGAGATCGCGCGCTGGACCACCGCCATGCTCGGCACCGGCCGCCGGCTGGACTTCACCGATCTGCCGCGCCCCACTGTGGACAAACATTCCACCGGTGGCGTGGGGGACAAGATCACCCTGCCCCTGGCCCCGCTGGTGGCCGCCTGCGGGGCAGCGGTACCGCAACTGTCCGGCCGCGGGCTCGGTCACACCGGCGGCACCCTCGACAAACTCGAATCGATACCGGGCTGGCGCGCCGACTTCACCCCGGCCCGGATGCGTGAAATCCTGGCCGACCCCGCGGTGGGCGCCGTGTGCTGTGCGGCGGGCGCCGACCTGGCACCCGCCGATAAACGGCTCTACGCCCTGCGCGATGTCACCGGCACCGTGGAGTCCCTGCCGCTCATCGCGAGCTCGATCATGAGCAAGAAGATCGCCGAGGGAACCGCGGCCCTGGCCCTGGATGTGAAGGTCGGCTCCGGGGCCCTGCTGAAAACCCGGGACGAAGCCCGTGAGCTGGCCACCACCATGGTGGAATTGGGCGCCGACGCGGGTGTGCGCACCGTCGCCCTGCTCACCGATATGTCGACCCCACTGGGGCGCACGGTCGGCAACGCCCTCGAAGTCGCCGAGGCCGTGGAGGTACTGGCCGGTGGCGGGCCCGCCGATATCGTCGAACTCACCCTCACCCTCGCCCGGGAGATGGTGGCCCTGGCCGGGCTCGACACCGACCCGGCCGACGCCCTCGCCGACGGTCGGGCCATGGATCATTGGCGCGCCATGATCCGCGCCCAGGGCGGTGACCCGGATGCCCCACTGCCGCGCGCCACCCACACCGAGACCGTCCGTGCCGAACGCGGCGGCATCCTCACCGGGCTCGACGCCCTCGCCGTCGGTACGGCCGCCTGGCGGCTCGGCGCCGGGCGGGCTCGACAGGGCGAAACCGTGCAGGCGGGCGCCGGCATTCACCTGCACGCCGGCCGCGGCGACACCGTCACCGCCGGACAACCCCTGCTCACCCTGCACACCGACACTCCGGCCGCATTCCCCCGAGCGCTGGCCGCGCTGGAGGACGCGATCACCATCACCGACGCACCGGAGGTCCGCCCACCCGGACCGCTCGTCCTCGAACGCGTCGGCGAACGCCGGTAACCGCACGGTCGAACCGACCACCGGCGGATACGCCCATCGGCCACCACGTGCGGGAAGGCGAGCAAACCGTGGGGGAACAAGGTGAACACCCGACGACCATTCGCGGTGAAGTATGCCGACTCACCTACCGAACCGGGAACGGACGACTACCGTCGTGGCATGACTGGACCGATGCCGTTGAACCTCGCCTCGATCCGCCAAGCACCGAAGGCGCTCCTACACGACCATCTGGACGGCGGGCTCAGACCCGCCACCGTGTTGGAACTGGCCGAGGACTGCGGTTACGACGGATTGCCCGCCGCCGATGCCGAAACACTGGCCAACTGGTTCCGGGAGGCGGCCGACAGCGGGTCCCTGGTGCGCTACCTGGAAACCTTCGAGCACACCGTCGCCGTTATGCAGACCGCGGACGGGCTGCGTCGGGTGGCCCGCGAATGTGCGGAGGACCTGGCCGCCGACGGTGTCGTCTACGCCGAGATCCGATTCGCCCCGGAGCAACACCTGGAACGGGGACTCACCCTCGACGAGGTGGTGGAACACACCCTGTCCGGTTTCCGGCAGGGCGAACAGCTGGCGGCCGAATCCGGGCGGCCGATCGTGGTGCGCTGCCTGTTGACCGCCATGCGGCACGCCGCGCGCTCTCGAGAAATCGCCGAACTCGCGGTGCGCTGGCGCGACCAGGGTGTTTGCGGATTCGATATCGCCGGCGCCGAAGCCGGATACCCGCCCACCCGACACTTGGACGCCTTCGAATATCTGCGGGCCAACCACGCCCACTTCACCATCCACGCCGGTGAGGCGTTCGGGCTGCCGTCCATCCACGAAGCGCTCGCCTTCTGCGGTAGCGATCGACTCGGGCACGGGGTACGGATCACCGACGATATCGACGTCCCGGACGCGATCGAGGACGCCAGATTGGGGGTGGTCGCCAACTATGTCCGGGACAAGCGGGTACCGCTGGAACTGTGCCCCTCGTCCAATGTGCAGACGGGCGCTGTCCCTTCACTGGACAAGCACCCCTTCGACCTACTGGCCCGACTGCGGTTCCGGGTCACCGTCAATACCGACAACCGGCTGATGAGCGACACCAGTATGAGTCTGGAGATGCTGAAACTGGTGCAGACGTTCGGCTACGGATGGAGCGACCTGGAACGGTTCACCATCAACGCCATGAAATCGGCGTTCATCCCGTTCCCGGAACGCCTGCGCATCATCGACGACATCATCAAACCCGGTTACGCCGTGTTGTTGGGTTGAGCCGCGTTCTCGTGCGGCGTTCTCGTGTGGCTGGTGCGCAACACCCTCGTGCCACGGCACCGGGACTCGCGGTGACAGGTGCCGAGCACGAAACGGGTCGCGCCGGCGCGACCCGCACGGAGACGGTTTCGGGAGAGGGCCGGTGATGGTTACTGGGGGGACAGTTTGGATTCGAAGTAGCGTTCCAGTTCCCGCCAGGCCTCGGCCTCGGCGGTGAAAGGCGGATTGGGGGCCAGCCGGGTGGGATCGGGATTCAGCAGGTAGGAGACATACCAGCCCAGGGGCGTGGACTTGGCGAGCGCCTGTTCGACCGTATCGTCCCCGGCGTAGTCGGCGGCATCGGTGAACAGCTCCACCGCCAGATCCAGCTGCTCCACATCCACCGCTTCGGGGCCGGCGGCCAGGTCGTCGGCCAGACCGGGCAGAACGTAGATGTTCTCGTCGGTGACCTCCACCTCCAGGGAGCCGTCGATGGCAGCGGTCTGCACCTCGGCGTAGGTACTCACCCGGGACAGGTCGTGGTCGTGATCATCGGCCAGGTAGCGGGCCAATGCCCGTTCGGAACCGAACACCAGGATCGAGCCCTTGGAACCGAGGAAGATCGGTTCGTCGTCGAGATAACAGCGCAGGGTGAAATAGGTCGCGCCCGATGCGACGATCTTGATCGGGTCGATGCCTACCTCGTCCCAGAACGTCAGCTCCTCGTCGTCCTCGTCGTCGCCGTCCTCCTCGCCGGTTTCGTCCTCGTCGTCTTCGTCGAGATCGACCGGCTCGAAGTCCTCGGTGTCGGTATCGGCGTCCTCGGCATCGACGATGTTCTCCTCGGCGGCGAGCAACTCGGCCTCGGCGATCGCGACCGCCTCGGAATCCACTTCCGGAGTGCGGACCACCGAATCAATGGCGTCGAGTACATCGTCCCAGTCCTTGGCCACCGCGGCGCCGATCTGGTGCCACAGCTCCATGCCCTCGCGTCCGGCGAAGGAACGCACACCGCCGGCCAGCGCGCCGAGCACCGGATGCGATCCGAAGAACTTGGTCACCGTATCGAGCTCGCACACCTCGCCGATATTGCGAACCATGGTGAGGGTGTCCTCGAGCTCGGCGACGGAATCCACATCCGGATCGCCCGCGACCAGTTCGGGAACACCGACCAGGTCGTAGGAATGCTCGGCCTCCGGTTCCAACTCCGCCGCCGATAGCCCCGCCACGATCTTCCATGCGGGATGATCGACCAGATCGTTGTCGTTGTCGGTCCGGATGAAGGCGGCCAGCTCCGCTACGGATTCGAAACCGTAGAGAGCGTCCTCATTACCCAGGAACGCCTCCCACTCGTCGTCGCCGTCACGCCAGCGCGGTGCCCACAGGGTGACCAGATCGCCGTCGGTGAGACAGAGCTCGATCGGGACGATGTCTCCAGAAGCCATGTGCGGAAGCCTATCGAGCTTCCGGCTCAGGCACTATCCGGAGGCCCCCGATATTCCCGTGGCGTCCTGCGGTTCCGGGGCGAATGACTCGTTCAGAGCCGCAATAACGTTCGACCGCTGATTTCCCGCGTCCTCGGCGGCCTGCCGACAGGCCCAGATGATCAGTTGGGACACCTCGGCCGGCGGAAGCGATGTCACCGACTCGGACAGGTGCAGAGCCGTCAGGGCTCCGTTGTCGTCCACCTCCACCGAAACCAGGCCGTCTTCGGTGGAGAACCGTCCACGCACCTGCTTCAGGCCGTACAGCGCCGCTTCCAGCGCCTCCAGTTTCCTGGTGGCGCCTGCCACCAGGGCATCCATTTCCGCACTCATGCTGTTGTGTCCTTTCGTGGCATGAGCGAGCGCCCTGCGTGGTCACGCTCCGCCACCACTTGCCGGTTTCGGCCGCTCATACGGGCCTCATCCAGCTCGTCGGGCCGGTATCGGCGTCATCGATGCGGTCCAGTTCGTCCACCGCCTGCTGCCGGGTGGGCAGCCCGAGGCCGTCGAGGACCTCGTTCGGCATACCGGCTTCGGCCAGGATCTCCCGCCGTCGGGCCTTGGCCGCGATGGTGGAGCGCCGGGTGAGTCGAAGGATCTCGTCGGCCAGTGCCTGTGCGCCGTAGCGGTATTCGCTGCGCTCGAATTTGATCTCCACCGGCATGCCCTGGTCGGTGGCCCGGACGGTGATGGTGCCGGATCGGTTCGTGCTGGTGGATACCGTCACATTGGGTATCTGCGGGGATTGCTGTTCGCTCATGAGGTGGGCCTGTAGAAACCGTAGAATTCCATACCGCAGTTCTCCGTTCGAATTGCGCCGACCTGGACCGGATCACCGGCCTCGACCATCTGTCCGTTACCGACCACCATGGCGACATGCCCGTCCCACACCACCAGATCACCGGGCATCAGATCGCCCGCGGATACCGGGGTGGCGCCATTGGCCTGTTCGTGGGCCAGCCGGGGGAGTTCGACACCGGCCTCGCCGTACGCCCATTTGGTGAGCCCGCTACAGTCCAGCCCCACGCCCGGAGTGTTACCGCCCCAGACATAGGGAGTGCCGACCGCGCTCAGCGCCGCCTTCACCGCGGTGGCCGCCTTCTGGTTCGGCGCCTCCACCACGCTCCCGTCCGGCAGGGTGATCTTCACCCCGTTGCCGTCGCTGCCCTGGTTCGTGGCACCGGCGGAGGTGCTCGTCTTGCCGAGGATTCCCTTCGAGGTGCTGTTGCTCAGGCTCGGGCTGCTCATCGCGGAGCTCATCAGCGAACCGGCCGTGCTCGCGATACCCGAAACCCCCGATACCGCCTGCGAGATGGCCTGTGGGGCCACCGCTGCGGTATTCGCCGCCGTCGGGGTCGGCGGAGGTGGGGTCAACTCCTGCATCGAGGCGGTCTGGGTCTGTAGTTCGCCCTGTACCCGGCCCACCACGTTCAGCGCCTGGCCGAGATGGTCGATGGCCGAGCCCACCAGCATGCTCAGCCCGGCGGGGGTCCCCAGGGTGGGTGCGAGCGAGGTCGCGGTGTTCACGAACGACTGGGCGATGGTGGTCAGTTCCTTCTGCCCGGTCTCCACATGGGTCGCGGCCTGAGCGACCACCGTCGCCATCTCGTTACCGCGGTCGGAAATGGTGGCCGCCGTGGTCTGTACCCGCAACGCCTTCGAGGTGGCGGCGTCGGCGCCCTGACCATCCCAGGCGGTGTTCATCTGGTTGATACTCGCCCGGCCCAACGCGTGCACCTGGTCGATGGCGGTGGAAGCCGAACGCAGCGCGTTGCCGGCACCGTCGGCGGGCAGGACGCCGGTGCCGAAACTGGCCAGCAGATCGAATATCGGTTTCGCGATGGCGTTGATGTCGATCACGAGATCACTCCTGCGCCGCGCTGCGCAGCGCGGCGGCATTGTTCAGGTCGGCCTCCCCGTAGCTCACCGCGGAACCGATCGCCGCGCCGCTCATGGTGCCCAATACGGCGGACAGCTGCCCGATGGTTGCGATATGACCGGCGTGCGCGGCCGCGTACGCCGCCAGGAAATCACCTCCGATCAGACCGAAGATCGGCCCCAGCGCTGCGGGCGCGGCGATCGCCGCGTCGGCGCCGGCCGCGGCGAGCTCACCGGCCATCACCTGAGCGGTCGCACCGTAGGCGGCGATACCCTCGGCGTCGGCTGAGATGTTCACCATCAGACTTCCCCCATCGACTTCGTTTCCCGGGCAGAGTATGTCATCTACTCGATTGGACGCGCAGACAACCCGAACGGTTCCGGTTCGACGACAATTTCCGAACCCGACGCGTACGGCGGCGAATATGTTCCGATGTTCCGATGTTCCGATATGTTCCGACCCTAGCGGCCCTCGCCCGTCACCGTGTCCTCGACCGGGCCCGGCCTACGCGGTCGCGGTGCGCCCGCCTCCCGGTGACGCGTGGAGCACGCGCGCATGGCCGGGCCCCGGGCGCACGGACGCATATCGTTCCTTTCATGCACACGCATATCGTCGACCATCCGCTCACCGCGAGTCTGCTCACCATCATGCGGGACGAGCGGACGCCGGACCACGCCTTCCGCGCGGCGCTGAAGGACCTCTCGGGCCTGCTGATCTACGAGGCGCTGCGGGACGCACCGGCGGAACGGTTCGATATCGTCACCCCGGTCGCGCCGACCGAAGGCATTCGGCTGGCCCGACCTCCGCTGCTGGTTCCGGTACTGCGCGCCGGGCTCGGCATGGTGGAGGCCGCCGCGACCCTGATACCGCGCGCTCATATGGGTTTTGTCGGGCTCGCCCGGGACGAGAGGACCCACCGGCCCACCCCGTACATGGAATCACTACCCGAGAACCTTTCCGACACACCGGTTTTCGTCCTGGATCCGATGTTGGCCACCGGCGGGTCGATGCTGCATACGCTGAAGCTTCTGGTGGCGCGTGGGGCGCGGGAGATCACCGCGGTATGCGCGGTATCCGCCCCCGAAGGGGTCGCGGCGCTCGAGGCGTCCGGGCTGCCGGTCCGATTGGTCACCGCGGCCGTGGACGAGGGATTGAACGAGAACGCCTTCATCGTGCCCGGATTGGGGGATGCGGGAGACCGTCAATTCGGTTGTGTGTGAGTCGGTTGTGTGTGAGTCGGTTGTGTGTGAGTCGGTTGTGTGTGTGAGCCGGCCGCACCTCAGGTGGCGAGAGTCCGGCAGTATTCGCTCAACCGGGAAAGCCGTTCCGCCGCCAGGGATTCGGCCGTTTCCAGTGCGGCGCGCCCGGCCACCGGCTGCACCACTTCCAAATAGCACTTGAGCTTGGGTTCGGTCCCGGAGGGCCGGATGACGAGGCGGATACCGGAGCCGGTGAAAACCAGCGCGTCGGTGCGCATTCGGCCCCGGACGGTGGACAGGTCGACGCATTCGACCGGGGTCCCGGCCAGTTCGCGCGGTGGCGCCTCGCGCAGCCGCCGCAACAACTCCGCGGCGGCGGAAGGGGCCGGAAGCCGCAGCGAGACCTGATCGCCGGCGTGCACTCCGAACTCCACGGCGTAGTCGTCGAGCCGGTCGGCCGGCGTACGACTCTCGGCCTTCAACCGGGCCACCAGGTCCGCCGCCAACACCGCGGTTGAGATACCGTCCTTGTCCCGTACCGCCGCCGGGTCCACACAGTGGCCGATCGCCTCCTCATAGGCGTAGACCAACCCCTCGCCCGCTCTGGTGAGCCATTTGAAACCGGTCAGGGTTTCGGCGTAGCGGGCACCGCGGGCCGCGGCCAGGCGCGACAGCAGGCGCGAGGACACGATGGTGGTGGCGACCAGAGAATTCGGCGGCGCGGTGCGCAGCACGGCATCGGCCAACAGCACCCCGGTCTCGTCGCCGCGCAGCATGCGCGGGCCGGCCGGGGTGCGGATACCGATGGCGCAGCGGTCGGCATCCGGGTCCAGGGCCACGGCCAGGTCGGCGTCCACCCGTTGTGCCAGTGCCAGCAGCCGATCGGTGGCCCCGGGCTCCTCCGGGTTCGGAAACGCGACGGTCGGGAAATCGGGGTCGGGGGCGAACTGATCCTCCACCACGTGGATATCGGTGAACCCGGCGGCGGTGAGCGCCCGCACCGCGGTCTCCCCACCCACACCGTGCAGGGGAGTGAGGGCGATACGGATATCGGCTCGTGCGCCTGTGCCGCCGATCCGTTCCGGCACCCCCGCCACCCGCTCCAGATAGCGGGACAGGATCTCGGCGCCCGACGGCGGTACCGGGCGTCGCGGAATCGGCTCGACGACCTGCGCGATCCGCTGTTCGATCTCGGTATCGGCCGGGGCGATCAACTGCGCGCCGCCATCCAGATACACCTTGTACCCGTTATCGGAGGCCGGGTTGTGCGAGGCCGTGATCTGCACCCCGGCCACCGCGCCCAGTTCCCGGACCGCGAAGGCCGTCACCGGGGTGGGCAACGGGTCCGGCAGTCGCGTCACCGCGAACCCCGCGGCGCCGAATACCTCCGCCGTCACCTCGGCGAACTCGGCGGAACCGTGTCGGGCATCCCGGCCGACCACCACTCGACCGCCGCCCAGGCAGCGATTGCCGAGCCATGCGGCCAGACCGGCGGTGGCGCGGGCCACGGTGGTCTCGTTCATCCCGTCCGGCCCCGGGGCCAGGGGTCCCCGCAGACCGGCGGTGCCGAATCTCAACATTCGCGTCGCACCGCCGTCAGCACTGCTCGAGAATCCCGCGCAGCAGTCGGCCCAGGCGCGGTGCTGCCGCGTGCCCCTCGGCCAGGACCTCGGCATGGGACAGCGGTGCGCCGGTGACCCCGGCCGCCAGATTGGTGACCAGCGAGACGCCGAGCAATCGGGCACCCAGAGCGCGGGCGGCGATCGCCTCGAGCACGGTCGACATCCCCACCAGATCGGCGCCGAGGGTGGCCAGCATGCGGATCTCGGCGGGTGTCTCGTACTGCGGACCGGTCAACCCGGCGTACACACCGTCGGTGAGGGCGGGATCGACCGCTCTGGCGAGCGCGCGCAGTTCGGGATCCCAGGCGTTCACCATGTCGACGAAAGTGGCTCCGGTCAGCGGCGTGCGGCCGGTGAGATTCAGGTGGTCGGCGATCAGCACCGGCTCCCCGACCCGCAGACCGGGCCGGATACCGCCCGCCGCATTGGTGAGCACCACGATCTCGGCCCCCGCCGCCACCGCGGTCCGCACCGGATGGACGACCTCGGTGGGCTCATGTCCTTCGTAGAGATGCCGGCGGCCCATGAGTACCAGAACGGGCGTCTGTTCGACCGGTACCGACAGCACCTTCCCCACATGGCCCTGCGCGGTGGGCGCGGCGAATCCGGGCAGCTCCGCCATGGGCAGCGACGCGGTCGGAGTGCCGATCTCGGTCACGACGCTCTGCCAACCCGAGCCGAGGATCACCGCCACCCGATGCCGTTTCACCGAGGTCCGTTCGGCGATCGCCTGTGCGGCTTCTTCCGCGAGCGCGAGGTCTACAGCCTGTTCGGCAAGCATGGCGACACTGTATCTTTCGCGCCGTCCTCGGTGACGCGGGGTCGTGACGCCGACGGGTTCCGTGTTCGGCGGCCGGTGCGGGTGCTCCGAGGCGTTCCCGACAGGGGATCGGGGGTGAACGGGTTCGGGTGGGGGTGGTGCCAGACTGGGACCATGGCGATTACCCGTGGCTCCGGTGAGGTGGGGGCTCGGTCGATGGACGATCGGGTCGCGAGCTCGGACGCTGCGATCGCCGGCGCGGGTGACCGGCTGATCGCGCTCTCGCACGATATCCACCGCGAGCCCGAACTGGCCTTCGAGGAGACCCGCAGTGTGGCGAAGGTACTCACACCGCTGGCCGAACGCGGATTCGAGATCGAGCGGGGAGTCGCCGAGCTGCCCACGGCGTTCCGGGCGCGCTACGGCAGTGGGGCGCTGACGGTCGGGCTGTGCGCCGAATACGACGCGCTGCCCGATCTGGGGCATGCCTGCGGGCACAACATCATCGCCGCGGCGGCGGTGGGCGCGGCACTGGGACTGGCCGAGGTGGCCGACGAGCTCGACATCACCGTGCTGGTGCTCGGCACTCCCGCGGAGGAGAGCGGCGGCGGCAAGGTGCTCATGCTCGAACGCGGGGTTTTCGACGATGTGGCGATGGCCATGATGGTGCATCCGGGGCCATACGACATCGTCGGCGCGCGGTCCTTGGCGCTGGCCGATCTGTCCGTGGTTTTCCACGGGCGGGAAGCGCACGCCAGCGCCGCTCCGGAAGAAGGCCGAAACGCCGGGGACGCGGTGACGATCGCGCAGGTCGCCATCGGCCTGCTGCGGCAGCATCTGCGGCCCGGCCAGCAACTTCACGGTATAGTCGGCGACGGTGGCGTGGCCCCGAATATCGTGCCCGGACGTGCGGAACTGCTGTACTACCTACGCGCAGTCGACTCCGCATCCCTCGGCAATCTGATGCGACGTGCGTCGGCTTGCTTCGAGGCGGGCGCCCTCGCGGCCGGCTGCACCCACGAAATACGGACGCTCGCTCCGACCTACACCGAGCTCACGCCCGACCCGGCACTACTGGCTGCCTATCGAGAGCAGATCATCGGATTGGGCCGGACGCCGATCGCGCCCGAGCTCGAGGCGCAGCGGCCGTTCGGCAGCACGGACATGGGCAATGTGACCAATGTCCTGCCGGGGATTCACCCCGTCATCGGCATCGAGGCCGGCGGCGCGGTGACGCATCAGCCGGGATTCGCGGTGGCGAGCGTGAACGCCTCGGCCGATCGCGCCGTGTTGGACGGGGCCATGGCACTCGCGCGTACCGCGATCGTGGTCACGAGCGATGAAGCACACAGGGAGAGATTGTTGCAGGGGGTTATTCGACGACAGGAGGACATTCGGTGAGCACAAGCGGCCGTTCGGTGCGCAGCGGGCAGGACGCGGTAGAGGCGTGGCTGGCCGAGCACACGGTCGATCTCGTCCAATGGCGCAGGCATATCCACGCCAATCCGGAACTGTCCCGTGCCGAGTTCGCCACCACCGAGTTCGTCGGAGCCTGGCTGACCAAGGCCGGACTCACCCCCCGGGTTCTTCCCGGCGGCACCGGATTGATCTGCGACATCGGCCCCGACGCGGGCCCACGCATCGCGCTACGCGCCGATATGGACGCCCTGCCGCTCCAGGAGTTCACCGGTCACGATTTCGCCTCCACCGTCCCAGGGGTCTCGCACGCCTGCGGTCATGACGCGCACACCACCATCCTGCTCGGCACCGCGTTGGCCCTGGCCGACCTGGAGCTGCCGGTGGGAGTGCGCCTGATCTTCCAACACGCCGAGGAGGTCATGCCCGGTGGCGCGCTGGACGTGGTCGACACCGGCGCCCTGTCGGGGGTCGAGCGCATCTTCGCTCTGCACTGCGATCCGCGGCTGGAAGTGGGCCGGGTGGGTATCCGGGTCGGCGCCATCACCTCCGCCGCCGATACCGTGGAACTGGTCCTGGACTCGCCCGGCGGTCATACCTCACGCCCCCACCTGACCAGCGACCTGGTCTATGCCATCGGCACCGTCATCACCGGTCTGCCCGGGCTGCTCAGTCGCCGGATCGACCCGCGCACCAGCACGGTCATGGTGTGGGGTGCGGTGAGCGCCGGCAAGGCACCCAATGCGATCCCGCAGACCGGTATGCTCACCGGCACCGTCCGCACCGGTGACCACGCCACCTGGTCGCTGCTGGAACCGATGGTGCACGAGATCGTCGACGGTCTGCTGGCCCCCACCGGGGTCCGTTACCAGCTCAACTACCGCCGCGGTGTGCCGCCGGTGGTCAACGACGAACATTCGGTGCGCATGTTCGAACGCGCCATCACCGATCTGGGGCCCAATGCGCTCGCCGACACTCCGCAGTCCGGGGGTGGTGAGGATTTCTCCTGGTATCTGGAGGAGGTCCCCGGCGCCATGGCCCGCCTGGGGGTGTGGTCCGGTCAGGGTGAGCAGCTCGATCTGCATCAACCCACGTTCGACCTGGACGAACGTGCTCTCGCCGTCGGGGTGCGCATCTTCACCAATATCGTGCTGAATTACGGCGTTTGACGGTCGCGACCGCGCGGTCGCGACCCGCCTGTGGGGCGCGGGAAATTCGATACCCGGGACGGGAAGGCTCCGGTGATCTCGGGCGGATATCAGGTGAAGGTGTTGCCGGGGCCGACATTGCGGCTGTTGCGGGTGCGAAGGGCGTGCACATAGTCCGCGGGTGCGCCGGCCTTCTCCGCCGCGTCCGCCATCACACCCAGGTAGCGCGCCGACGGGAGGCCGCCCTCGTAGGCGTCGAGCACGTACAGCCACGCCAGGATCGGTTCGGTTCCGGTGCCGGGGTTCGGGGTCACCCGCAGCCGGATCTTGCGGTGGATACCGAAATCCGAGCCCTCCCAGCGGTCCAGTCGCTGTTCGTCCTCCGGGGAGACGTCGTAGAGCACGACGAAGACACGTGAGCCGGGTTCCTCCACCACCGTGGCCAGCGGTCCCTCCCAGCCGATGTCGTCTCCGCTGAAGGTGAGTCGCCAGCCCTCCAACCAGCCTGTTCCGTACATGGGGGAGTGCGGACAGCGCTCGAGCATCTGGGTCGAGTCCATGTTGGACCCGTAAGCGGCGTAGATCGGCACGGTAGAAAAGGGTAGCCGGTGCCTCACCGAGTGTGTCCGGCGCCGCGTCGGATGGGCGTGGTCGGATATCGCTTCGACGCCGGCCGGGGCGATGCCCGAGTGGTGGCGACCCGCGCGCGCACAGTCGTTTTCCTGGACCGATAACGTTGACGGGTACCGGAGATCCCGGTCCGAACTGCTTCGAGCGGAGGGGTGCATGACTCGTATTGCGATCATCGGTGGTGGACCGGCCGGTTACGAGGCAGCGCTGGTGGCGGCGCAACACGGGGCCGAGGTCGCGCTGATCGACTCGGACGGTATCGGTGGGGCCTGCGTGCTCTGGGACTGTGTGCCGTCGAAGACCTTCATCGCCTCCACCGGTGTGCGCACCGATCTGCGCCGTGCCCGCAATCTCGGAATCACGCTTGATCCGAGTCAGGCCGGAATCCGGCTGCCCGAGGTGCACGAACGGGTGAAGGCATTGGCGTTGGCCCAGTCGTCGGACATCCGCTCCAAGCTGAAGACCGCGGGAGTGCGGCTGTTGGCGGGACGGGGGTATCTGCTGGACGGCGGCACCGGACGGGTGACGCACCGGGTGCAGGCCCGACTCGCCGACGGGACAGAGGAAACCCTCGAGGCCGAGGTGGTGCTGATCGCGACCGGTGCCAGCCCGCGGGTGCTGCCCGGTGCCGTGCCCGACGGGGAACGCATCCTGAACTGGCGTCAGCTCTACGATCTGACGGAACTGCCGCAGACCCTGGTGGTGGTGGGTTCCGGTGTGACCGGCGCCGAGTTCGTCTCCGCCTACACCGAGATGGGTGTGCAGGTGAAGCTGGTGTCCAGCCGGGACCGGGTGCTGCCGGGTGAGGACGCCGACGCCGCCCTGGTGCTCGAGGACGCCTTCGCCGAACGCGGGGTCGAGCTCGTCCGGAACGCGCGGGCCGATTCGGTGCGGCGGACCGACACCGGTGTCGAGGTGGTGCTCGCCGACGGCCGTACGGTGACCGGTACCCATGCCCTGATGACCGTCGGATCCACCCCCAACACCACCGATCTGGGTCTGGAGAATGTCGGTATCGAGTTGGACCGGGGCGGCTACCTGCGGGTGGACCGGGTGTCGCGCACCCAGGTGCCCGGTATCTACGCGGCGGGCGACTGCACCGGACTGTTGCCGTTGGCGTCGGTGGCGGCCATGCAGGGGCGGATCGCGATGTATCACGCCCTCGGCGAGGGGGTGAGTCCGATCAGGCTCAAAACCGTCGCGTCGGCGGTGTTCACTCGTCCGGAGATCGCCACGGTCGGGGTGAGTCAAACGGCCATCGATAACGGTGAGGTGCCCGCCCGCACGGTGATGTTGCCGCTGAACACCAACCCTCGGGCCAAGATGGCCGGTCTGCGGCGCGGGTTCGTCAAGATCTTCTGCCGGCCCGCCACCGGTGTGGTGATCGGCGGTGTGGTGGTGGCGCCCATCGCCTCCGAACTGATCCTGCCGATCGCGCTGGCGGTGCAGAACAATCTGACGGTCACCGATCTGGCGCAGACCTTCTCGGTGTACCCGTCGTTGACCGGCTCGGTGACCGAGGCCGCGCGGCAGCTCATGCGACACGACGATCTGGGGTGAGCATCGAGATATACGCGCAGGTGACCGCATGGGCCCCGGAATCGGCTGTGCCCGGCGCGTTCCGGTGACCTTTCCGCTCGGCAGGTCTTCCTTCCACTGGGATGTATTCGCCGCGTTGCCGTATCGGCCGGGGTGTGGTTCACTTCCGGGGCAGAGATGCGATCGGCGGGCGGTCGCGTGGTTTGTTGTCGGGGGCTCGTCCTATCGGGCGCGAACGGCGAACGGCCCCGGGTCGTTCCGTTGTCGCGTATCTCGTCAGTTGTGATGACTGGGTGCGGGTCGTCAGGGCCGCATTCGAGAGGAATTGGGCGAGAAGTGAGACATCATAAGCCGAACCGGGCGCAGCGTACCGCGGTGAGTACCTCGCTGCCGTTGGCCACGGCGGCCGCTGTGGCCACGCTCTTCGCGTCGCCCGCGGGGGCAGCTCCGAACGATCAGCCGACGACCCCGGCCCCCGTGCAGCCGGGCACCACCGATCCCGAAGCCGGTCCGCAGACCACGCAGCCGAGCCCGAGCCCGAGTCAGCCGGGCATACAGGACCCGCAGGACAAACAGGGCAGCACGCCGACCCCGAGCCAGCCGGGTGTGGTAACCCCGGAACAGGACTCCGCCCCCGGGGACCAAAAGCCCACCCGGCCCGTTCAGCCGGGTGTCACCCCGCCGCGCGTGGCGCCGCTGCCGGTCCCGGGCCGTCCCGATAGCGCCGATCCGGCGTTGACCCCGCGCGAGCAGGGAGCGCCCGCCCCCGAGGGATCGGCTCCGCGGGCCCAGCAGCCGGGCGCCGAGGACGCCGAGGCTCCCGACTCCGAAACCCCTGACTCGGAGCTGGAGACCCTGGTCCAGCCGCCGGCCTGGCAGGCCCCTCGCTTCGAATCGGCTCCGGCCGCGCCGGTGGTCGAGATGGAGGGACCGCACGCCGAGTTCGGCGCCAGCATCGATGGCGGCAGCCTGCTGCCCGGGCATGTCGCCAACACCCATCACTTCACCAACGAGTCGGGTTATGTCGGCACCGTCGGTTACCGGACGCCGGAGGGTCCCGGTGAGGCCGGTGTGTCGGTGGAGTTCGTCGATGTGAATACCGTCAAGGTGGATGCCTTCGTGGGTGGGCCGGGGCTGACGGACCAGACGGTCGGCACCGTGATCGACACCACGCAGCTGAACGCCGCCCGGGCGGCCGTGGAGCAGTGGATCGCCGCCCAGCCGGGTGGTCAGGCCGCGCTCGACGCCGCGGCGCAGATCAAGCCGCCGCCGCTGTTCCCTGCGGGTGATTTCGGCCCGGAGACGATCGATATCGCTGGCGCCACCACCCAGTGGGGTGGTTCACTCCAGTACTGACACGGGCAGATCGGACGGGTGGGGCGGTCGCTGCGTGCGGCCGCCCCACCCGCATGTCCTGGAAAGGAGGGGCTGTGACGGGCGAGGGTGAAGGCAGCAACCGGGGATCGGACAAGGCCGATTTCGGACCGCCGACCGGAGAATTCGGTCCGCCGGTGTCCGATTTCGGGCCGCCGACCGGTGAGCTGTCCGTCCCGGCGTGGCAGCCCGACTCGGGGTCCGCACACTCCGAGCTCACCTGGCGGCCGGCCACGGAGCCCGCCCCGCCCGCACCCGCACCGCCCTTCCGCGCCTCGGACGCCTTCGGTCCGGAGTTGTCGGCCCCGGTACCCCGGCCCGCCACGGAGTCGGCCCCACCGGCGTTTCCCTCCGCGCCCCGGGAACCGGATGCGGATGCCACCGTTCGCCATCCCATCGAGCGGGATACCCGGTGGAGCCCGGCGTCGGCACCGTCGACCGATCGAACCGGGCTGCCCGAGGAACGGTCGTCGTCCCTGCTGTCCTGGGACAACGACCCGATAGCGCAGCAGCTCACACCGCAATCGGTGGCGAGTGCATTGTCCCCGACCAAACGTCGTGGTCCGGCCATCGGTAAGCGGATGATCTTTCTCGCCACCGCGGTCGTGGTCGTGATCGCCGTGGCCGTCGGCGTCGGGGTGCTGGTGCTGACCCGGGGAGGAAACGAGGAGGGCGCCGCCGCGCCGCCTGCCACCACCCTGGACTGCCCGGCCACCCGGGACGGGAAGGTGGTCACCGGTAACGGCCCGGGCGATACTTCCAGCGGGGCAGGCGCGATTCTCGGTTTCCAGCATGCGTACTACGCCGAGCGTGATGCGGCCTTGGCGCATACGTTCGCGGCGCCGGGAGCGAATCTGTTGGCGCCCACCGAGTTGCAGAAGGTCATCGACGAGCAGATCCCGAAGGGCACGACCTACTGTCTGCGTATCGTGGAAACGGCTCCGGAACACTTCAATGTGGAAATCACCGAGCTGCGTCCCGACGACACCCGGCTGGTGTATTGGCAGGGTGTCACGACCGTGAACTTGGGCGGGCGGACCCTCATCCAGTTGATCGACCCATACGAGTGACAGCGTGTGCCGCGTGAAAAAAGTTCTGCCGCAACTTTTTTCGCGCGATCCGAAAAGTATTCCCCCTTGTCTGTACGACCGTTCGTCCGGTAGCGTTCGGGTTCTACATCAATGGGAGGGAGTTACCTGTGATCACGAAATTCGTTGCCGGTGCCGTGCTGGCGGTCGGCCTGGTGTCGATGGCGCCGGGTATTGCCGCGGCCGGTCCTTGTCAGCCGGGGGTGTCGAAGAACTGCACCGATACGCCTCCGCCGCCGAAGTGCCAGCCGGGTGTCTCGAAGACCTGCCCGCACCGGTAGAACCGAATCCCCGGCCGAACCAACAGTGGTTCGGTTGAGCGGCACCGCACTCGACCCCATCCCGATTTCGGGATGGGGTCGAGTCGTATGGGAGTACCGGCTGCCGAAGCATGACCGACGCGATATCGGTGGCTTATACGTTGGTGGCTTATATGTTGGTGGCTGATATGTTGGCAGCTGATATTGGTGGGACCAATTGTAGTTCGGCATGACGCGGATCAGGCAAATTATGTCCTGCATCTCATATTATGGGATTATATTTCAGAGTATGGTCACTCTGTGAGATAGTGGGACAACGCCCGCTATCCTCGGAGGTTCCATGTCCTCGCATCGTCCGCGGCTGGCCGGTAAGCTCTCCGGGCTCACCAGCTCCGCCATTCGCGACCTGCTGAAACTCACTTCCCGCGGGGACATCGTCAGCCTCGCAGGCGGTTTGCCCGACGCGGAGCTCATGCCGGGCGAACGGATCGCGGTCGCCGCACAGGCCGCTCTTCGCGATAGCGCGAGTCTGCAATACACCGAATCTCCCGGTTGGGGTCCGTTGCGGGAAGTGCTCGCCGTCCGGGAATCGGCGCGTCTCGGCCGGCCCGTCGATATGGCCGAGATATTCGTCACCCACGGCTCCCAACAGGCGCTGTCGTTGCTGGCCGAGGTGTTGCTCGACCCGGGCGCCCTGGTGGTGGTCGAGGACCCGGCCTATGTCGGCGCGCTCCAGGTCTTCCGCGCGGCCGGAGCCCGGATCATGGCGGTGCCGATGGACGCCGAAGGACTGCGGGTGGATCGGTTGGCGGAGCTGCTCGCCCGTGGTGAACGGCCCGCTGTGGTGCATACCGTGAGCAATTTCCACAACCCCGGCGGGGTGACCATGAGTCCGGCCCGCCGCCGCGCGCTCGCGGAATTGGCCGAAACCCACGGCTTCTGGGTGATCGAGGACGATCCGTACGGCGAACTCTGGTTCGACGCTCCCGCACCGGCGCCGGTCGCCGCGTACTCGCGTCATGTGATCCGATTGTCGTCGGCATCCAAGATCATCGCCCCCACCCTGCGGGTCGGCTGGATGATCGCACCCGAGGAGGTCTGCCGCGCGGTGGAGCTGCTCAAACAGGGCGCCGACCTGTGCGGATCGGCGCTCACCCAGCAGATCGCCGCCGAACTTCTGGCCGATACCGATTGGCTGCGGGCGCATATCGATACCGTTCGTGGTGTCTACGCCGACCGGGCCAAGGCACTCGTCCATGCCGTTCGTGCCCGGTTCGGTGACCGGTTGAACTGCACCGACGCCTCCGGTGGCATGTTCGTCTGGGCCGATTTCACCGACGGCACCGATACCGAGACCCTGCTGCCGCGCGCTCTCGACGCCGGTGTGGCCTATGTTCCCGGCCGGGCCTTCGCCATCGGTGCGGGATATTCGAATTCACTTCGCATGTGCTTCACCACCGCCACCCCGGAAACCCTCACCGAAGCGGTCGCCCGATTGGGCCGCGCCCTCGAATGAGCTCACGCGTCGCCCTCCGACCGCCGGACACATCGCCGGTTCCGAGTCGTGGGCGCATATGCGGGTCATGGCCTCGTCGGCGGCAGCGATATACCGATCCGCACCGCACGCCGGAAAGGCTTCGGCCGACTCGGAGCTTCCGGTATCGCATCCGGTGACGATCACCGTCGACCGGGATGCGCAGGTGCGCTCACACCGCGTCCGGGCCGAGGTGATCGTCGAACGGCTTTCACCGCGTCGGTTTCGCCTGCCGGCTCGGGAAGGAAGCCGACTCGGCAAGAAGCAGCGCGCCGTTGTCGCCGTGGCGACAGGCGGTAATCCGATCCGTTCGCGGCATATCCCGTCAATCCGTCCAGTTATAGGTGCGTTCGACCGCCTTGTTCCAGGCGGCCAGGTGGTTCTCGCGCTCCTCGGTCGACATCCGGGGGCGCCAGGTTTTGTCGGTGGACCAGTTGGCGCGGATATCGTCGAGCCCCGACCAGTAGTCCACGGCCAGACCGGCCGCGTAGGCGGCGCCGAGGGCGGTGGTCTCACTGACCGAGGGGCGCACCACCGGAAGGTCGAGAATATCGGCCTGGAACTGCATGAGCAGATCGTTGGCGACCATTCCGCCGTCCACCTTGAGCACGCCGAGTTCCAGTTCCAGTCGCTGTGATTCGGCGTCGGCGCGCATGGCATCGATGACCTCGCGGGTCTGGAATGCGGTGGATTCCAAAACGGCGCGGGCCAGATGGGCCTTGTTCACGAAACGGGTGAGGCCGGCGATGACTCCCCGCGCGTCGGGACGCCAGCGGGGAGCGAACAGACCGGAGAACGCCGGAACGATATAGGCCCCACCATTGTCGTCGACGGTACGGGCCAGCGCCTCGATCTCACCGGCATCGGAAATGATGCCGAGATTGTCGCGGAACCACTGCACCAGTGAACCCGTGACCGCGATCGAACCCTCCAATGCGTAGACCGCGGCCTGGTCGCCCAGTCGATAACACACGGTGGTGAGCAGTCCGTGCCCGCTGAACACGGGTGTGGTGCCGGTGTTCAGCAACATGAAATTACCGGTGCCGTAGGTGTTCTTGACGTCGCCGGGCGAGAGACACGCCTGCCCGAAGGTGGCCGCCTGCTGGTCGCCGAGAATGCCGGACACCGGAACACCCGCCAGCGGACCCGTGGTGATCTCCGCGTACACCTCCGACGAACTGCGGATTTGCGGCAGCATCGCCACCGGGACCCCGAAGTCGGCGCAGATGCCCTCATCCCATTGCAGGGTCCGTAGGTCCATGAGCATGGTTCGGGAGGCGTTGGTGACATCGGTGATGTGCCGGCCGGTGAGCTGCCACAGCAGCCAGCTGTCGACCGTGCCGAAACACAGCTCACCCGCTTCGGCGCGTTCTCGGGCTCCCGGGACGGTATCGAGGATCCACCGCAGTTTCGGACCCGCGAAATAGGTGGACAGGGGAAGCCCGGTGCGCTCGGCGTATCGGGTCGGACCGATGGATCCGCCGAGTTCGGCGCACAGTCGGTCGGTGCGGGTGTCCTGCCAGACGATGGCGTTGTGCACCGGAACACCGGTCTCGCGATCCCACACCACCGTGGTTTCGCGCTGGTTGGTAACCCCGACCGCCGCGATATCGTCCGCGGTGAGCCCGGCGTCGTCGAGAACCGCACCGAGTACGAATTCGGTGTTGCGCCATAGTGTTTCGGCGTCGTGTTCGACCCATCCGGGATGGGGGAAGACCTGTTCGTGTTCCCGTTGGGCGATCCCGGCGACATGTCCCCGACGATCGAAGAGGATGCACCGGCTCGACGTGGTGCCCTGATCTATCGCAGCCACATAGCGCATTGGCAGAGCTTAATCGCCCGCGCGTTCCCGCGGGTCGCAATCTGCCGGGGGTGGCCCGCCGGGGGAGGGTGATGGTGATCTCGATACGGGATTGAGGCGAGCTCTATGCGGTATGTCGAGGAATGGTGCGCATAGGCTGTACGGCGAACGCCGAGATATGCAGGTGGTCTCGCACCCGTACTCGAGGAGTCGAACCGATGACCAAGAAGCCGGGATCGCAGTTTCTCGGGCCGCAGCAGCGTCGGGCGGCGTGGGAGCAGTTCGGCGCCGATCACTTCGATGTCGTGGTGATCGGCGGTGGTGTGGTGGGGGCGGGTATTGCGCTCGACGCCGCCACCAGGGGATTGAGTGTCGCGTTGGTGGAGGCCCGGGATCTGGCGTCCGGCACGTCGAGCCGGTCGTCGAAGATGTTCCACGGCGGGCTGCGGTATCTGGAACAGTTCGAGTTCGGGCTGGTGCGGGAGGCGCTGGCGGAACGCGAGCTATCGATGTCGACCCTGGCCCCGCATCTGGTGAAACCGCTGCGGTTCCTGTATCCGCTGACCCGCCGGATATGGGAGCGGCCCTATGTCGCCGCCGGCCTGATGCTGTACGACACCATGGGTGGTGCCAAATCGGTTCCCGGGCAGCGGCACCTCACCCGGCACGGCGCGCTGCGGCTGGCACCGGGATTGCGCGGCGACTCACTCATCGGCGGTATCGGCTATTACGACACGGTTGTCGACGACGCCCGCCACACCATGACCGTCGCCCGCACCGCTGCCCACTACGGCGCCGTGATCCGCACCTCCACCCAGGTGGTCGGGTTCCTGCGGGAGGCCGACCGGGTGGTGGGGGTGCAGGTGCGCGACAGCGAGGACGCCCGCACCACCGAGGTGCGCGGTCATGTGGTGATCAACGCCACCGGGGTGTGGACCGATCAGATCCAGGAGCTGTCACAGCTGCGCGGCCGGTTCCACGTACGTGCGTCCAAGGGAGTGCACATCGTGGTGCCGCGCGATCGGATCGCCAGCGATACCGCGATCATCCTGCGCACCGCCACCTCGGTGCTCTTCGTCATTCCCTGGGGTGCGCACTGGATCATCGGCACCACCGACACCGACTGGAACCTCGATCTGGCCCATCCGGCCGCCACCAAGGCCGATATCGATTATCTGCTGGGGCAGGTGAACCGGGTGCTGGTCACCCCGTTGACCCACGACGATATCGACGGCGTCTACGCCGGGCTGCGTCCGCTCCTGGCCGGGGAGAGCGACGAGACGTCCAAACTGTCCCGTGAGCACGCGGTCGCCCGGATCGCGCCGGGCCTGGTCGCCATCGCCGGTGGGAAGTACACCACCTATCGGGTGATGGCACGGGACGCCATGGACGAGGCCGCCCAGGACATCCCCGCCCGGGTTTCCCCCTCGATCACCGAAAAGGTGCCGCTGCTGGGCGCCGAGGGCTACTTCGCGCTGGTCAACCAGACATTGAAACTCGCCGAGGAGTACGGGGTGCACCCCTATCGGGTGAAGCATCTGCTGGATCGATACGGTTCGCTCATCGACGAGGTGATGGCCCTGGCCGCCGACCGCCCCGAACTACTGCAACCGATCACCGAAGCCCCCTCGTATCTGCAGGTGGAGGCGGTATACGCGGCGGCGGCCGAGGGGGCGCTGCACCTGGACGACATACTGGCCCGTCGCACCCGCATCTCCATCGAGTACCCGCACCGCGGTTCCGACTGCGCCGAACAGGTCGCCCGACTGGTCGCGCCCGTACTGGGCTGGGACGATGCGGAAATCGATCGAGAGGTGCGGATGTATCGAGCACGGGTGGACGCCGAGGTGCGCTCGCAAACCCAGCCCGATGACGAGGCAGCCGACGCGCTGCGCATTGCCGCGCCCGAACCGCGGCCGCAGATCCTGGAGCCGATGCCCGTCGAACCCTGAATGCGTTCGGCCCGCGGGTGGCCGGTTTCACGTTCGGGTGCGGAGGCGTCAGGGCCGGATGGCGGTCGGCTCCGGTTGTGTCGTGGTCGGCGCGAACGGGGTGGCGGGTTCGGGTCCGGAGTGTGTGGGTGCCGGATGCAGCAGGAAATAGCAGAACACCGCGGTCGCCGCCAGGGCCAGGGCTGTGATCAACAACCTGCCGACAATGGCGGCCGGCCGGGTATGGCGGGGAATCATGGGACCTGCTTCGAAGCTCGACACGGACGTTCTGTGTGTCGCGCGATAGGCATTGCGTATTAGTCGGCCATGGCATACATCACATGTTTCCGGTTCCGGTGCCGGGGTGGATACGCGGTTCGAGCCGGAGCGTTCGATGCGCGATCAACTCGGCGCCGGTTGGCAGCGAGGGCAGAAATAGATACCGCGTTCCCGGCGGCTCACCCGGTCGAAACCGGGAACGGTTTCGCCCAGCAACTCCACCCGCAACGGTGTACCGCACCGTTGGCAGGGTCGGCGGGCCCGGTCGTAGGCCAGTGGCCGCCACGGGGGTTCGAGCGCCGCTTTGCGCAGCACCCGGTGGGCCTCGTGTACCAGGGCGAGCAGATCGGGTACCGCACCGACCGGGAGGGCCGGGTGGACCCGGCGTAGATAGCAGATCTCACTGCGGTAGATATTGCCGATCCCGGCGAGGTTGCGTTGGTCCAACAGCGCGTCACCGATCGCCCGGTCCGGCCGCGCGGCCAGCCGGCGCTCCGCCTCGACCGGATCCCAGTCGGGCCCCAGCAGGTCGGGGCCGAGATGGTCGATGACGGTGTGCTCGTCGGCCCGCCGCAACACCTGCACGGTGCCCAGATCGAAACCGACGGCCTCCGCCTCGTCGGTGGCCAGGACCACCCGGGCGGTGACCCGCGGTTTGGTCCAGCGCTGCCCGTGGTGGAACACCCGCCAACTGCCCTCCATCTTCAGATGGGTGTGCAGACTCACCGATTCGGTGCGGACGAACAGGTGTTTGCCGTAACTGCCGACGCTGTCGACCCGCTGTCCGCGCAGATCCACCGTGGCGTAGCGGGGGACGCGGAAATCGCTGCGGGTGAGAATCTTCCCGGCCAGACCGGCGCGCAGCCTGGCCGCGGTGCGGAAGACGATATCGCCCTCGGGCATCGTCACACCCCGACCCGCAGCCGCAGCCCCCGTGGTGTGGGGCTGAACCCGGCCTCGATGAGGAAATCGGCGAGGGTGTTGCCGTGCACGGTGTCGCCGTCCACCCGGTCGATGACCAGGGAGTCGACCCGGCGGGAACGGACCAGGTCGGCGAGTGCGCGGGCGGCGGCCCGGCGAGCCGCGGGGTCCTCGGTGAAGGTGAGCAGGGTTTTGCCACCGCGTTCCAGATACAGCACCGGATCACCGTTCACCAGCACCACGAGGGCGCCCGCTTTGCGGCCGGGGCGGTGTCCGGAATCGCCCTCGGTTTTGGGCCAGGGCAGGGCGGCGCCGTAGGGGTTGGCCGGGTCGCAGGCCGCGAGGGCGACCGCGGTGCCCGCGCCGCGTTGCTCACTCTCGAACGATCGCAGTCGGTCGACCACATCGGTGGTGGAGAACTGGGCCCCACCCAGCGAGTCCACGAAATAGCCGCGTCGGCAGCGACCGCGGTCCTCGAACTCGCTCAACACCCGGTACACGAGGGCGAACCCGCCGGGCACTCCCTCGTTCTGCACCGAACCCCGGGTCACCACGCCATAGCGTTCGAGCAGCAGGTCGACGGCGGTGTGGGCGCGAATCGTATTGTCGGTGATTCGCTCCGGGAGCAGTGACCAGCGGCCCGCCACGGTCGGCGGGCTCGAACGGGTCGGTGCGGTGGGACGGGGCAGGTAGGCGCGGGCGCGTGGGGCTCGTCGCGGGGCGCGGTGCGCGGTGGGGGTTCGGATGGTGCCGGACAGTCGCGCCCGTACCGGGGCGAAGGTGTCCCCGGATACCAACCCGGCCCACACCAGATCCCACAGCGCCGTGACCGCGGCGCTCTCCTCGGACGGACCGAGGGAGCCGGCGAGTTGCCGGAAGAAGAACGCCCCACCGCCGGGCCCCCACCCGGTGACCGGTGCCGAAGGCTCGGGAATCTCCGCCCCCAAGGCGGCGAGCAGGCGCAGGTGGATTTCGGTGAACTCGATCTCGTCGACCGGTGCGAGAGTGATGGGCGCCAGTTCGGCGGGGTGCAGGGCGATCCAGCCGTCCTTGGCATTGATGGCGCCATGGCCCGACCAGCGCACCTCACCGGTGGCCATGAGCTCGTCCAGCAGGGCCGGCGAATAGTCGCTCACCCGGGCGGGCAAGATCAGCGACTCCCAGGCCGAGGCGGGAATCGGCACCCCGGCCAGCTGCTCCACCACGGCGGCGACCCCGTCCACCCCGCGCAGTTCACCACTGCCGATCTGCTGCCAATCGGGGAGGAAACGGCCGAACGCGGCGGTCGACACCGGCTCCACCTCGTGTCGAGCGGCGGCCAGACTGCGCCGGCGCAGGCGGCGCAACACCTGGGCGTCGCACCATTCCGAACCGGCGGCCTCGGGGGTGAATTCCCCCTCCACCACCCGCTTCTCGGCGGCCAACCGATGCAGTACCGGAACGACCACGGCCGGGCCGAGACCGAACCGGTGCGCGAGAGCCTCGGCGGCGAACGGGCCGTGGGTGCGGGCATACCGGGCCACCAGATCGCCCAATGGATCGACGACCGGTTCGACGAACGCGGCCGGAGTGCCGACCGGCAGCGGAACCCCCAAGGCATCGCGCAGCCGTGCCGCGTCCTCCACCGCGGCCCACCAGATACGCCCGGCGTAGGAGACCTCCAGGGCACGCCGGGAATGCAGGAGTTCGGTGAACCATTCGCCGGGGTCGTTGCGGCAGCGTTGCGCGGCCTCCTCGGGGGTGAGCGGGCCGAGCAGCCGCAGCAGATCGGCGAGTCCCTCCATATCGCGGGCCTGCCGCTGCGGGATGAGTCGTTGCAGTTCCCGTTCGGTGTCGGCGATGACCTGCCCGTCCAGCAGCTCACGCAGTTCCACCCGGCCCAGAAGTTCGGCGAGCAACCCCGAATCGAGGGCGAGCGCGGCGGCCTTGCGTTCGGCCAGCGGGCTGTCGCCGTCGTACATGAACTGCCCGATGTACTCGAACAGCAGCGCGTTCGCGAACGGCGAGGGGGTGGCCGTCTCCACCTCCACCAACCTCACCTGGCGACGCGCCAGCCGGCTCAGCAGATCCCGCAGCGCGGGCAGATCGTAGACATCGCGCAGACATTCGCGCACCGTCTCCAACAGGATGGGGAAGTCGGGGTATTTGCGCGCCACGTCGAGCAGTTGCGCCGAACGCTGCCGTTGCTGCCACAGCGGAGCCCGGCGTCCGGGATCACGGCGCGGTAGCAGTAGCGCCCGGGCCGCGCATTCGCGGAACCTGGAGGCGAACAGGGCCGAGGCCCCCACCTGCTCGGTGACCAGATCCTCGATCTCGTCCGGCTCGAAAACGAACAGCTCCGCCCCCGGTGGATCGTCGGTGGTGTCGGGCAGCCGCACCACGATCCCGTCGTCGGAGGCGGTGGGCGCGGCGTCCACCCCGAACCGCTCCCGCAGCCGGGAGCCGATGGCCAATGCCCACGGCGCGTGCAGTGGCATCCCGTACGGGGAGTGCAGCACCAGCCGCCAGTCGCCCAGTTCGTCGCGGAAGCGCTCCACCACCAGCGTTCGATCGGTGGGCAGCCGGCCGGTGGCGGTGCGTTGCTCCGCCAGCAGGGCGAGCAGATTGTTCGCGGCGTTATCGTCGAGCCCGGAGGTGGTCGTCAATTCCGCGAAGGTCTCCTCATCGGCCCCCTCCCGGCCCGCGCGCCGTACGAATTCACCCACCGCGGCGCCGAGTTCGGCGGGTCGACCGAGTCCGTCGCCGTGCCAGAACGGCAACCGACCCGGTTGTCCGAAGGCAGGGGTGACCAGGACACGGTCGTAGGTGATCTCCTCGATCCGCCAACTGGTGGCCCCGAGTGCGAAAACATCGCCGACCCGCGACTCGTAGACCATCTCCTCGTCGAGTTCGCCCACCCGGGAGGACTTTTCGCCCACCATGTACACCGCGAACATGCCGCGGTCGGGAATCGCCCCGCCGGAGGTCACCGCCAGCCGCTGGGCCCCCGGACGGCCCGTGAGGGTTCCGGCGTCCCGGTCCCAGACCAGCCGCGGCCGCAGCTCGGCGAACTCGTCGGACGGATAGCGGCCGGACAGCAGATCCAGCACCGCCTCATAGGACGATCGGGGCAGCGCGGCGTAACTGCCGGTGCCGCGCACCGTCTCGAACCATTCGTCCACATCCAGTGTGTCCAGGGCACAGGCGGCGACGGTCTGTTGGGCCAGGATGTCCAGCGGATGCGCGGGAATCCGGAGCTGTTCGATCTGCCCGGCGCTCATCCGCCGCGTCGCCACCGCGCAGTGGATGACATCGGTGCGGTGCTTGGGAAACAGCACCCCCCGCGATATCTCGCCCACCCGATGGCCGGCCCGCCCCACCCGTTGCAGCCCGCTCGCCACCGACGGGGGCGCCTCCACCTGCACCACCAGATCCACCGCACCCATATCGATACCGAGTTCGAGACTGCTGGTGGCGACCACACAGCGCAACCGGCCGCTCTTGAGATCGTCCTCGATCAGCGCCCGCTGTTCCTTGCTGACCGAACCGTGGTGCGCCCGGGCCAATAGCGGCGCGGCCCCGTGGACGACCTCGGTGGACGGTCCGAGCTGGGCGGGCGGGGCGTGCGCGGAATCCACCGGTTCGCCCAACCGTTCGGCGTAGGTCTCGTTGAGCCGCGCGGTGAGCCGCTCGGCCAACCGGCGCGAATTGGCGAACACGATGGACGACCGGTGCGCCAGAACCAGTTCCACGATGGCCTCGTCCACATGCGGCCAGATCGATCCGGGTTGCTCGGATTCACCGGGTTCGGTCATATCCGCCACCGGGACCCGCACCGACAGGTCGAAGGTCTTCGGCGCGGGCGGCGACACGATGGTGATCGGGGCCGAACCCACCAGGAACCGGCCCACCTCCTCCGGCGGCCGGACCGTCGCCGACAGGCCGATTCGCTGCACCGGTCGCTCGGTGAGCCGGTCCAGCCGGGCCAGCGACAGCGCCAGATGCGCGCCGCGTTTGGAGCCGGCAATGGCGTGCACCTCGTCCACGATCACCGTCCGCACCCCGCGCAGCGTCTCCCGCGCCGCCGAGGTGAGCATGAGGAACAGCGATTCCGGGGTGGTGATCAGAATGTCGGGCGGGGTACGTTGCAGAGCGCGGCGTTCCTTGGGGGTGGTGTCGCCGGAACGCACCCCCACGCTGATATCCGGCGGTTCCAGACCGAGCCGCTGCGCTGTTCGCCGCACCCCCACCAGCGGCGCCCGCAGATTGCGCTCCACATCCACCGCCAGCGCCTTGAGCGGGGAGACGTAGAGCACCGAGGTGCCGCCGTTCTCGGGCCGCACCCCGGTCGCGAGCCGATCGATCGCCCACAGGAACGCCGACAGCGTCTTACCCGAGCCGGTGGGGGCGATCACCAGGGTGTGCTCACCGGCGGCAATGGCGCGCCACGCGCCGACCTGGGCGGCCGTCGGCGCGGGGAAAGCGCCGTCGAACCATTCCTGGGTGGCGGGCGAGAACACGGGCACGGGACCCAGTGTGCACCGAGGCACCGACAACTCGACGCGTACGCTGCCCTGGTGTCTGTGCGGAAATTGGATCTCATCTCTCATGGTGTCACCGATGCGTTGCGAGCGGCCCGATTCCCGGTCGACGAGCCGTTGACCGAGGCGGGGCGGGCGGGGGTTGTCGATCAGGCCGGCATTCCGACCTACGACCCGTCCCGCCCGGATATGTGGATGATCGCGGGTCCGGAACGTCGCACAATGGAAACCGCCCACCTGCTCGGCCTGGACCCGATGCCGGAGCCACGGCTGCGGGATCTGGACGCGGGGGACTGGGTCGGGCGAGAGATGGCGGATCTGTCGCCCGCGGAGGCACATGGGTGGCTCACCGACCCCGGTTACTGCGACCACGGCGGGGAGTCGGTACTCGAATTGCTCGACCGGGTACGGGATCTGATGCGTGAGCTCGCCACCGACGCGCCCGCGCGCATTGTTGCGGTAACCCATCCCGCCGTGATCCGCGCGGTATTGGTGGTGGTGCTACAGGCGAGTCCATCGTCCTTCTGGCGAATCGATGTGCCGCCAGGGGGTCGCACCCGGTTGCATCACCGCGGCCTGTGGACGTTGCGGCTGAACTGATCCGGTCGCGGACCCGAGGTATCGGACGGCTCAGGGCAGGGGTACCGGTGTGCCCAGGGACAGCGGGAAATCCCGGACCAGTAGATGGTCGGGAACCGTCTGCTTCGGCACGCCGAACACCAGATGGGTGGCGAAGGATTCGCCGGGCTGCAGATTGCGCGGCCCGGCGGCGGCCGCGGCGCGTTGGGCGGTGGCGGTGATATCGGCCGTGTAGCGGCGACCGGCCGTGTCGAACAACTCCTGTCCGAGCGGTAGATAGGTGTGCTGCTCCGTGCCGATATTGGTAACGGTGAGGCTCACCACGACGAACTCGCCGTCCGCTCGTTCGATACCCACGGTCTGCACCGCCGTTTCGGTATTCGTCACCGTGAACTCGAGTTTGCCGTCCCGGACGGGGGCACCCGGCGCCACCGCGATCGGTTGCTGCGGATCGGTCGCCCCCACCCGGACCATGACACCGCCGGACCAATCCACCAGCGCCGCCACACATCCGCCGATCAGTACGAGCGGTACCCCGATCAGGGCCAGGAGCAACAGCACGGTCCGCAGCGTCCGGCGCCGGCGTCGCGGTGGGCCGGCCGACCGGGATCGTGGTGTTCGCCCGCCGAAAACCACTCGGCGCTGTCCCGGCGCGGCCGGGGTCGGTCGATACCCGGCGGATGGCCCGGGACGGCGCGCGGGGGCGTAGGCCACCGGATGGTACCGCTCGGCGGGTTGTTCCGTCGCCAACCGGGTGTAGGCCATGGTCGGTGGATATTCGGAGGCGCGCAGGTGCGCAGTGGGACGGAGAGCGGGGCGGTGCTCGGCCTCCGCCGTGGTGTAGGGGTGTGTTTCGGGGAGGGCCGCTCCGGTGGGGGCGGCGTCGGGGTGGTCGGGAAGCTCGTATACCCGGGTGGGCGCGGGCGAGTCCGTGCCGAGGGTCGGCAGCGCTGCGGCGGCGGCCCGGGCCAGTTCGCCCGCGGTGGCGTAGCGGGCCGTGAGGTCCTTGGCCATGGCGCGCGCGATCACCCGGTCCAGCTCGGCCGGGACGGCGGGGTTGGCGGCGTGCACGCTGGGCGGTGGGCTGGACAGGTGCGCGTGCATCTGTTGGGCCGGGTCGGTGTCCCCGAACGGTCGAGCGCCCGCGAGACATTCATAGAGGACACAGCCCAGCGAGTACACGTCCGAGCGGGCGTCGGTGCGTCCGGTGAACCGTTCCGGAGCCATATACGCCCAGGTACCGATGGCCAGGCCGGCGGTGGTGAGGGCGGTGCTGTCGGAGCCGTGTGCGATACCGAAATCGATCAGATAGACGAACCCGTCGGGGCGGACGAGGATATTGGGCGGTTTCACATCGCGATGCACCAGTCCGGCCCGATGTGCGGCGTCCAGTGCCGCGGCCGTCTGGGCGACGATATCGACGGCCCGCGCCGGCGGCAGGGGACCGTCGCGGTGCAGCAGCCGGGCAAGGTCGATGCCGTCGATGTACTCCATCTCGATGAACAGCCGGCCGTCGAGTTCACCGTGTGACCGGATCGGCACGATATGCGGATCGCGCAACCGGGCGGCGAGCTCGGCCTCCCTCTCGAAGCGGGCGCGATAGGTCCGGTCCTCGGCCAACTCCCCGGGTAGCACCTTCAACGCGACCCGCCGGTCTGTCGTGGTGTCGACAGCCAGCCACACCTGACCCATCCCGCCCCTACCGAGCAGGCGGTCGAGCCGGTACCGGCCCAAACGCTTCTCCGCCATGGCGGGCTTTCCTTCCCCATCACCGCCGACTCCGCACCCGGTCGGCTCGTCCGGCGTCCACCCGGCCGGTGGAGCGCACCCCGACACTATCCCCGGCCCTTGCCGCCGTACAGTGTGAGCCCCCCTACGGGAAACCACTCACTCCCGGCCGCGGCCCTCATGTGACCGGCACCCGGGCCGATGCGTGTACGGCGCTGTGCGAAGGTGGGGAAGTGGAGCCGATCGAGATCAATGCGGGGTCCTGGTATCTGCGTGCCCTGCGCGCGGACGAGCGCATCGATGACCGGCCCGCGCTGGCGGCGGGTGGGATCACCGATCCCGACTACGTGGGGCGGCGCGGCGCCGAATGGGCCGACGAAACCCATTTGTCCTGGGCGGTCTGCGAGCCGACCACCGCCGAGATGGTCGCCGAAATCGGCGTGACTCCCGCCGCCGACGGAACCGCGACGGTGAGCGGTTGGGCCCGCCCCGGCTACGAGGAGGCCCTGGCGGCGGGTTCGGTCGCGGTACGCCGATTCATCGAAGCGGCATTGGGATTGCGACCGCGAACCGAGTGAGCGGTCAGCGCATCACCCCCGTGTGGCCGGTGGAGTAGCGGCCGGGCTGTGGCCAGACGACCAGCCCGTGCGGCGCCTGGCCGACCGGTATCCGCGCCAATAGTTTCCACTCGGCGATATCGATGGCGTATACCTCGTTATGGTGCCGGCCCGCCACCCAGAACACCCGCCCGTCGGCGGAGATATTGCCCATATCGGGACTGCCGCCGTCGGGCAGGAACCATTTGTGCACCAGTTTTTTCTCGGCGAAATCCCAGACCGAGATACTGCCCTCGTGCCGGTTGGTGATGAGCATCTGCCTCGAATCCCGGGTGACGTACAGACCGTGGGTGCCGTGACCGGTGGGTACGAAACCGGTGTTGTCGAAGGTCAGCGCGTCGAAGGTGTGGACGCCGCCCGCTTCCATATCGGCGACGAAGAATGTCCGCCCGTCCGGCGACAGCTTGACATCCTGTGGTTTTCCCGCCGGCCAACCGGGCAGGTCGATGACCTTCACCTGTTTGCGTTCGGCCACGTCGAAAACCAGCATGCGGCCGATGAACTCGCAACTGGCCAGGGCGAGTCGGCCGTCGGCCGTGAAATCCATGTGGTCGACGCCGGCGCATTCTGGCACGGGTAGTGCGTGGACCTTCTGCCAACTGCGTGGATCGTAGAAGTCGAGCGATTTGTCCGCCTCGGCCACCACGAGGGCGTATTCACCGTTCGGGGTGAAGTACATGTTGTACGGGTCCCGTACCGGTAGCGGTGCGCCGGGTTTACCGGTGCGCGGGTCGATCGGGGTGATGCTGCCGCCGCCGATGGGCATGTCGTTGGTGACGTAGAGGGTTTGCAGATCGTAGGACGGCACCACGTGCTGTGGTTCCCGTCCACCCGAGTGGAAGGTATCGATCACCTGGAAGGTGGTCGGATCGATCACCGATACCGAATCGGATTCGCTGTTGGGGACATACACCAGCTCCCGATGTCCGGTTACCGCCGGACTCAGCTCGCGATTGGCCGCGTACACGTCGTCCGGTCGCAGCGGCGGGGGCATCCCGGGCAGCAGGTGTTGCAGGTGCAGGGGCGCGGTGGCCACCGTGGGTGATCGGGAGTAGCGGTCGGCGGGGTCGGTGGTACCGGCCTCGCTGCTGGCGCAGCCCGCCACGGCCGCGCAGACCGTGAGTGAGGCGAGGACTGCGCGGGGTGTCGTCTTACGCCGGTTCACGCGCGTCGGCCGCGAATGGATGTGGTGAAGACGAGTGGGCATGGCTGGGAAGCCTAGGCCGCGACCACGGCCGTCCCCGGTATCCGCGCCGCGCTCCGGATTAATTATGTCGAATAGGTATCAAAGCAGGTGGATTAGGGTGCGTTTCAGGGCGGACACAGCGGCGTCCAGCTCATCCGTTCGCACGGTCAACGGCGGGCGGAACCGGATGCCGCGTTCTCCGGTGCCGAGGAACAGCACCCGTTCGTGTTCGCGCAGGGCGGTGAGCATCGCGTCGCGGAACTCGGGATCGGGTAGCGTCACCGCGCACATGAGACCGCGACCGCGTGGTTCGGTGACGGCGGGATACCGGGCGGCCAGGTCGTGCAGCCGTTCCAGTAGATGTGTGCCGAGGGTGCGGGCCCGTTCGATCAGGCCGTCGCGCTCGATCACCTCCAGAATGCGCCGGGCGCGCACCATATCGGCGAGATTGCCGCCCCAGGTGGAATTGAGCCGAGAGGATACGGTGAACGCATTGTCCGGCACCTCGTCGACCCGACCGCCGGCCATGATCCCGCACACCTGGGTCTTCTTCCCGAAGGCCACCACATCCGGCGACAGGCCGAGTTGCCGGTAGGCCCAGGTGCTTCCGGTGGTGCCCACTCCGGTCTGCACCTCGTCGAGAACGAACAGCGCGTCGTTGTCGTGACACAGCTGCTGTATGGCCTGGAGGAACTCCGGGCGCATATGCCGGTCTCCGCCTTCGCCCTGAATGGGTTCGGCCACGAAGCAGGCGATTTCGTGCGGGCGCTCCGCGAAGGCGCGGGCGGCCTGGTCGAGGGCGCGTCGTTCGGCGGCCGCGAGATCGGGTTCGACACCGATATACGGGGTTTCGATCCGTGGCCAGTCGAAGATCGGGAAACGTTCGGTTTTCACCGGATCGGTGTTGGTGAGTGACAGGGTGTAGCCGGTGCGGCCGTGGAAGGCGCCGGTCAGGTGTAGGACCGCGAAGTCGCGATCGCTGCCGGAACGGGTTGTGCGGCCGTGTATCTCGTTGTGTCTGCTCTTCCAGTCGAAGGCGGTTTTGAGGGCGTTCTCCACCGCGAGCCCACCGCCGTCGATGAAGAACAGGTGCGGTAGCCGCGGATCGCCGAGGACGCGAGTGAAGGTCTGTACGAAACGCGCCAGCTCGACGGTGTAGACATCGGAATTGCTCGGCTTGTTCAGCGCGGCGGCGGTGAGTTCGGCGCGGAACAGGCCGTCGTCGGCCAGGGCAGGGTGGTTCATGCCGAGCGCATTGGAGGCGAAGAAACCGAACATATCGAGGTAGACGGTTCCGTCGCGTGCGTCGACCAGGCGGCAACCGCGTGAGGTGCGCAGGTCCAGCACGAGATCGAAGCCGTCGACGAGCATGCTCTTCGACAGGACCTCGTGCACGCGGGTGGCGGGGATGACCGGGGTCGCTGCCGTGTCATCGCCCGCGCCGGGGTGCTCCAATTCGATGGTCACACCCCGAAGGGTACGAAATATTTAGTCCCTTCTCCACGATTAAACGAATTTGTTACGGTTGAATCCTACTTCTCGTAGAATGTCTGCAGAATAATCGTGCTGCGGGTCCGGACATTGGCCGTTGCCCGGATCTCCTGCAGCAACTGTTCGAGGTGTCGGGGAGAGGCCACCCGGACCAGCAGAACATAGCTCTCGTCGCCGGCCACCGAGTGACACGCCTCGATACCGGGCAGATGCTGTAGCAATGCGGGTGCGTCATCCGGCTGAGACGGGTCGAGAGGAGTGATGGCCACGAATGCCGACAGCAGCTGACCCAATGCCTCCGGGTCGACCTTCGCGGAATAACCGCGGATCACCCCCCGTGACTCCAACCGGCGCACTCGGGACTGCACCGCGGACACCGACAGGCTCGCCTTCTCGGCCAGATTCGACAGGGTCGCGCGTCCATCCGCCATCAGTTCTCGTACCAGCAGTCGGTCGATCTCGTCCAGGGCTGGTCTTACCGGTGTTTCCGCCACCAGCGAAGGCTAACCCAGGCGCCTCGGTCCGTGAATACCCTTCCCATTGCTCGTTCTTCGGCCCTGGTGGTCATCCGCGCCCCGGCCGACCGACACCGAGGAGCATCAGATGACTCGACTGCTCGGCGACCGTGACACCCGCCGGTTACCCGCGATCGCGGACACTCTGCTGCACGCACTGGGTGTCGAGGCCCCCGGCCCCGGCGCTCTGATCGCCCGCACCCCCATCACCGGGGAGCAGCTGATCACTCTGCGCGCCGACACCCGCGCCGATGCCGAAACCGCCATCGAGCGCGCCGCCGACGCTTTCCGCGCCTGGCGCACCGTGCCCGCGCCGCAGCGCGCGGCGGTGGTGCGTCGGCTGGCCGAACTGTTGCGGCGACACAAGACCGAGCTCGGCCGATTGGTGACCCTGGAGGTCGGCAAGATCGAGGCCGAGGCCGAGGGTGAAGTGCAGGAGATGATCGATGTCTGCGAATTCGCCGTCGGACTGTCGCGGCAGCTCTACGGGCGCACCATGCCTTCGGAACGGCCGGGACACCGATTGATGGAAACCTGGCATCCGCTGGGTGTGGTGGGTGTGATCTCCGCCTTCAACTTCCCGGTCGCGGTGTGGTCGTGGAACACCGCCCTCGCCCTGGTATGCGGGGACACCGTGGTGTGGAAACCGTCGGAGATCACGCCGCTGACCGCCTTGGCCTGCCATACCCTACTGCGCCGGGCCGCCGCGGATGTCGGCGCGGATCCGCAGATCCACCAGCTGCTGCTCGGCGATGCCGAGATGGCCGCCCCTCTGGTCGACGACGAGCGGGTCGCCCTGCTCAGCGCAACCGGTTCGGTGCGGATGGGGCGCGAGGTCGCGCCGCGGGTGGCCGCTCGGTTCGGTCGGTGTCTGTTGGAGCTGGGCGGTAACAACGGTGCGATCGTCACTCCCTCGGCGGAGGTGGACTCGGCCGTGCGCGCCATCGTTTTCGCGGCGGCGGGTACGGCGGGCCAGCGGTGCACCACATTGCGCCGGCTCATCGTGCACGCCGATATCGCCGGGCCACTGCTGTCCCGGCTCGAGCAGGCGTATCTGCGACTGCCCGTAGGGATTCCGTTGGATCCGGGTGTGCTGGTCGGTCCACTCATCGATGAGCGGGCGTATACGGCCATGCGGACGGCGCTGGACCGCGCTCTCGACGACGGTGGCGAACTGCTCTGCGGCGGCGAGCGAATCGATGGTTTCGGTGACAAGGCGTTCTATGTGCGTCCGGCGATCGTGCGGATGCCCGCGCAGACCGCGGTGGTGCGCGAGGAAACCTTCGCCCCGATCCTGTATGTGCTCACCTATCGGAATTTCGACACGGCCATAGCCCTGCACAACGGGGTGCCCCAGGGTCTGTCGTCGGCGGTGTTCACCACCGATCAGAGCGAGGCCGAACGCTTCCTCGCGGCCGACGGATCCGACTGCGGTATCGCCAATGTCAATATCGGCACCTCGGGTGCGGAGATCGGCGGAGCGTTCGGCGGGGAGAAACACACCGGCGGCGGCCGCGAATCCGGATCCGATGCCTGGAAGGCGTATATGCGTCGGGCCACCAACACCATCAACTACTCCACCGAACCCGTGCTGGCGCAGGGAATCAGATTCGACCTCTGAAGACGGACGGAATCCGGACCGTCAGGAACTTTCCGCCTGCTCTCCCGCGGCCACATCGCGCGGACCGAAGGTGAATCCGGCGGCTTCGGAGAAGGTGTCGTGAACCGCGCGGCGGCCGATCTCCAGTCCCCGGGCGAGCAGAGCGGTATCGCGGGCGGCGCCGCTGATGGCGGGGGAGCCGAGTGGCGGACGGATCTGGAGGACGGCCGGCCCCAGCGAGTCGAGAACGCCCTCCTCCACATCCTGTTGGCCCGGACGTTCCAGTAAGGCCCGGTAGGCGCCGGGGGCGGAGAACCGCATATAGGTGCCGCCGACCACAGTGTGCAGCCACGATGCCGGTGGGCGGCGTTCATCGGCGCGTCGGGTGCGCAATACCAGCGCGTGCGTGGCCCCCGAACGTACGGCGGCGCGAATCGGGACGCTCTCGGCGAGACCACCGTCGAAATAGCGGCGTCCGCCGAGCTCTATCGGCGGCCCGGCCAGCACCGGCAACCCCGCCGAGGCGCGCAGGGCCCGCATGAGGGTGGGTTTGTCCACGATATGCGGTTGCAGATCCACCGAACGCCCGGTGTGGGTATCGGTGGCGATGGGGTGAAAGGTGGTGGAGTTGGCCAGGATGGCATCGAAGTCCATCGGATCGATCCGGTCGTAGACCTCGTGCACCAGATATTTCAGATCGAATGCCGGCCTGCCCCGCAACATTCGCCCCGGATCGATGGCGCGGCGCAAGGTCACCGGATCGGTCCACAGCCGCATCCCACTGCGGGCCCGCCCACACAACAGCCAGGCACCGTTGATCGCCCCGGCCGAAGTACCGTAGACGGCGTCGAACACCGAGGACAACCCGAGTTCCTCCAGCCCGCGCACCATCCCGCCGGAATACACCCCGCGACTGCCGCCGCCTTCGATGACGAGTGTCAGACGATGCCCGTCGGACCGATGACCGGAGGCAACCCGACTCCGGATGACCTCCGCAACCGTCGGCGTAGAACTGGACATTCGCCCACAATACGACAGCTCGGATACGCAGGCTTCCCGCCATCACATCGACCCCCGAAACACGGCCCGGTATCGCGCGTCGAGTCCGGTTTCGGGCGTCGGGTCCCACAAAGCCCCTGAGCTTCACCAATTCCTGCTCATCCGCATCGGCTCGGTCACCCGTGGCAATGCGTCCCGTGCAGATGCCGGGATACTCCTATGGCTGTCGAGTGGTGGGGGGTGATCGGACGGTAGAGAGCTCTTGTGAAGCTCACAAGGGGTTGCGACCCGTCCCGCGTTCGCGCACCCGAAGCGCATGCGCCGAAGGCACGAGTCTCGGTCGCGCACATACGAGACCTTCAGGGTCGCAACCCCGCGCCGCCGAAGGGCAGCGCCGAGAACTACTTGATTTCGGCGAGTACCGTGCCCTGGGTGATGGCCGCGCCGGCCTCCACGTTCAGTCCGGTGATCACACCGGCCTTGTGCGCGTTGACCGGGTTTTCCATCTTCATGGCCTCGAGCACCACGACCAGGTCGCCGGGTTCCACGGTCTGGCCTTCGGTGACGGCGACCTTGACGACGGTGCCCTGCATCGGCGCGGTCACCGCATCGCCCGACGCGGCACCGCCACCCGCGGCGCCGCGCTTACGCGGCTTCGGCTTCTTGCGAATGGCACCGCCCGCGGCGGCGCCGTTGCCGATGCTGAACTCACCCGGCAGCGAGACCTCGACGCGGCGTCCGCCGACCTCGACGACCACCTTCTGACGCGGTGCCTTCTCCTCGTCGTCGATCGGTTCGCCGCCGGTGAACGGCTCGATGGTGTTGTTCCACTCGGTTTCGATCCACTTGGTGTAGACGTCGAACGATTCGCCGTCGCCCACGAACGCGGGATCCTCGACGATCGCCCGGTGGAACGGGATGACCGTGGCCAGGCCTTCCACCTGGAATTCGGCCAGGGCGCGCCGCGCCCGCTCCAGAGCCTGGGTCCGGTTCTCGCCGGTGACGATCAGTTTGGCCAGCATGGAGTCGAACTGGCCACCGATCACGCTGCCCTGCACGACACCCGAGTCCACCCGCACGCCGGGGCCACTCGGCTCCTTGTAGACGGTGATGGGGCCGGGGGCGGGCAGGAAGTTGCGGCCGGCGTCCTCGCCGTTGATCCGGAATTCGATGGAGTGCCCGCGGGGGGTGGGGTCCTCGGTGAATTCCAGCTTTTCGCCATTGGCGATGCGGAACTGCTGGCGCACCAGATCGATACCGGCGGTTTCCTCGGTCACCGGGTGTTCGACCTGCAGGCGGGTGTTCACCTCGAGGAACGAGACGGTATCGCCCTGGACCAGGTATTCCACCGTGCCGGCACCGTAGTAGCCGGCTTCCTTGCAGATGGCCTTGGCCGATTCGTGGATGCGCTTGCGTTGGTCGTCGGTGAGGAACGGCGCGGGAGCCTCCTCGACCAACTTCTGGAAGCGACGCTGCAGCGAGCAGTCGCGGGTGCCCACGACGATCACATTGCCGTGCTGGTCGGCGAGCACCTGGGCTTCGACGTGGCGGGCCTTGTCCAGGTACTGCTCGACGAAGCATTCGCCACGGCCGAAGGCCGCGGTGGCCTCGCGGGTGGCCGATTCGAACAGCTCGGGGATTTCCTCGATCGAGTGCGCGACCTTCATACCGCGCCCGCCGCCGCCGAATGCGGCCTTGATCGCCACCGGCACGCCGTACTTCTTCGCGAATTCGACGACCTCGTCGGCATTGGCCACCGGGTCCTTGGTGCCCGCGGCCATCGGTGCGTTGGCGCGTTCGGCGATGTGCCGGGCGGTGACCTTGTCGCCGAGGTCGCGGATGGCCTGCGGGGGCGGACCGATCCAGATCAGCCCGGCGTCGATCACGGCCTGGGCGAAGTCGGCGTTCTCGGACAGGAAGCCGTAGCCCGGGTGGATCGCGTCGGCGCCCGACTTGGCGGCGGCGTCGAGGATCTTGTCGATCACCAGGTACGACTCCGCCGAGTTCTGTCCGCCGAGAGCGAAGGCCTCGTCGGCGAGCTTGACGAAAGGCGCGTCGGCATCGGGTTCGGCGTAGACCGCGACACTCCCGAGGCCGGCGTCCTTGGCCGCCCGGATGACACGCACGGCGATCTCGCCTCGGTTAGCTACGAGTACCTTCGTGATCCGAGCGTTGGCTTGGCTGGGCACTGAGCCTCCTGTGCAATCTTCTGTGTTCGCTTCGCGGGATGGGTCGCTGCGCAGGCTCCTGCTCCCGTAGGCGGAGTCAGCGACCCCCGACCGGTCTCGGAACCGGGTGGGTCGCTGGGCGGGTTCCGCCGAAGTGGGTTCGGATCCGCTGCGCGGGCTCCGCGCCCATAGCCGACATTTGTCGTCTCGGGCGAGTGTAGGCAGTCTGCCAACAGACGCGGAAACCGGATAGCCCTACCGAAGAGTAGGTCGTAGATCACACTCCCGCGACCTCGGTGTCGAACCGTGCCGCCGAACCCCTCTCACCTGCGGAGAAACTGCCGGCAAGTGCCCTCTGTCGGCCTGGGGCGGCTTTGTCCGATCGGCGGCGCTATGGAGGACGGATAGCGAATCCGGGATAACGAATCCGGGATAACGGGGCCCGAGTCGTCCCCGAGGGATCCGTCTCGTTCTCGCCGCCCGATCCACCCGCTGCGCCGGGGCTGCGCGATCCGTCAGGAAGGTGCTCCCGCGACGGCGGGAACGGCCCCGTCGAACAGGGCGATGGGCATGCGGACCGTGTTTCCCCATTCGGTCCACGATCCGTCGTAATTGCGTACCGAGTCGACGCCGAGCAGGTATTTCAGGACGAACCAGGTATGGCTTGCCCGTTCCCCCGTCCCGCTGTACACGACCAGTGGGCCGGCGGTGGTGAGGTCGTCGTATATCGCCTCCAGCGCGGCGCGGTCGCGGAATCGCCCGTCGGGACCGATCGCGTCGTTCCACGGCAGGTTCACCGCGCCCGGTATGTGACCGCCGCGCGGAATCATCTCTTCCCGGTCGGTCGGCGCGCCCACTCGTATGCCCGCGTACTCCGCGGGTGAGCGCACATCGATCAGCGGGTCGACGCCGAGTCGGTGCAGGACTTCTTCGCGGAATATGCGGTTCGTATGGTCGTCCCGCCGGACCTGTGGGTATCGGCCGGGCGGCGGGCAGGGGGAGTCGAAGGTGGTCTCCCGGGATTCGTCGATCCAGGCCTCACGTCCGCCGTCGAGCAGTCGGACATCGGCGTGTCCGAAGAGGGTGAACACCCACAGCGCGTGTGCGGCGCGAGTATTGGCGTGATCGCCGTAGAGCACGATGGTGTCGTCGCGTTCGATCCCCTTGGACCGCATCAGTTCGGCGAACCGGATGCCGTCTATACAGTCGCGGGTGACGGGATCGTCGAGATCGGCATGCCAGTCCAGTTTGCTTGCCCCAGGGATGTGACCTATGTCATAAAGACGTGTATTCGTGTCGCATTCGAGGATCTTCAGACCGGCCGCGCCGATATTCGCCGACAACCACTCGGTGGTCACCAGCCGGTCGGGATGCGCATATGAGGCGAAGGTGGGATCCGGAGCAACGGGCACGTTCAGAATCCTTCACACGTATGGGTAGTGGGCGAAGCGGGGTCGAAGCGCATCCTGCATGGTATGTGTGACGTGAAGTGAACCGGATTCCCGTACGAATAGGGTGAACGAACCATTAAATCGCACGTGCATCCGATAAAGTCTCCCCGGAGGAGGGGTGAGCTATGTCAGATTCTTGGCCTCGGCGGCGCTTGCTCGCGATCCTACGTGGCGCGAGTGAGCCGCTCGATGCCCAGGAACTGGCCAGGATCACCGGACAGCATGTCACCACAGTCCGGTTCCACCTCGATATTCTCACCCGCGAATCCCTGGTGCGCCAGTTCCAGCAGCCACCACGGGGTCGGGGCCGTCCCCGAATCGGATATCGCGCCGTGCAACGATCCGTCGGGTACCAGGATCTGGCCCAGATGCTGGCCGATCAGCTGGGGCCCGATCCGGCGAGTCGGGAGGCGGCCGGGGTGGCCGCCGGCCGGGCCTGGGGCGCTCGGATGGACGTTCCCGATCAGCCTGTCACCACGCTGCGTGAGGTCCGGGAGCTGGCCGTCTCGCTGATGTCGGAGTTGGGTTTTGCCCCGGAGCGGGATTCGTCGCGGGACACCGGGGATCAGGTCGTCATTCCGTTGACCGCCTGTCCGCTGCGGGATCTCGCCCGCACCCACTCCGAAGTGGTGTGCAGTGTGCACCGCGGCATGGTGGAGGAACTGATGAACCGCAACGGCACCGGGGCCGTCGAGGTGGCGATGACGCCGTTCGTCTCCGACGATGTCTGTGAGCTGCGGCTGTGGCTGGCCGACGAGCGGTCGGGCTCCCTCGACTCGACGGTCGACGAGCTCTCGGTTCCGCCCGCCCGGGGGGAACCGCCGCCTCGGGTGTCGGAGCCGCTCGGCGCTTCGGCTCCGACCGGGATTCCGCGATCGGAAGGCTCCATCGGACCGCCGGCGGACCCGATCATCTCCCCGTCAGGCGGGAACACGCCACAATTGCGCGATTCCGATACCCACATCCTGGAGCAGTCGGCGCAACAACGGTAGTCCGATACCCACCACGCTCGAGGGGTCGCCCTCGATTCGGTCGACGAACCAGCCGCCCATCCCGTCCAGAGTGAAGGCGCCGGCGACCCGAAGCGGTTCCCCGGTTGCGATATAGGCATCCAGTTCCGCGGGTTCCGGTTTGGCGAAATGCACGGTGGTGGCACTACAGTCGACCGCTTCCGTAACGAGCGGCGGTTCGGCGGATCCGGTGGACCGCAGGCGCAGCACACAATGACCGGTGATCAGATCGGCGGTGCGTCCCGCCATGGTCTGCCAGCGCTCTCGGGCCACCTCCGGGGTATGCGGTTTGCCCTGGAGAACGCCATCGATGAGCAGCATCGAATCGCAGCCCACCACTGCGAGATCGTCTCCGGCCGCGGCGAGATCGGCGGAATCGGCGAGCGTGGTCGCCACGGCGCGAGCCTTGGCCCGTGCCAATTCGTTCACCACGGTATGCGGGGTGGTGTCCGCGGGCAGCGCCGCGATCACGGCGTCCTCGTCCACATCCGATACCCGGACGAGCGGGTCGATTCCGGCCGCGCGTAGCACGGACAGCCGGGCCGGTGACGCGGAAGCGAGAACCAGCCGGGTCAATTCTCCTACCCTTCCCGAGATCAGTAG
The DNA here is from genome assembly GCF_000308675.1 of Nocardia paucivorans NBRC 100373. Taxonomy (GTDB): domain Bacteria; phylum Actinomycetota; class Actinomycetes; order Mycobacteriales; family Mycobacteriaceae; genus Nocardia; species Nocardia paucivorans. The sequence goes on from NZ_BAGE01000018.1 coordinate 484,423, forward strand.
CGCCCTTCCCGAGATCAGTAGCGCAGATTCGACAAGTACGGGTAGGCGTAGGGCGAGTTCGGCGAGGTGCCGCGGTGCAGCATGGTCGGCACACCCCACAGGTCTCGGGGGCCGGTCGATCCCGTGGTCGCCCCGGCGCTCGCGGCAGCGGCGGCGAATACGCATACCAGCGCGGCGATCTCTTCGTCGGTCGGCGCGCCTTTTTCGATTACGAGGAACGGCTCCCGGCCCTCGGCCGTCGTGGCGACAGTGCTCGCATCGGCGTCGCCCCCGCGCGTGTCTGCTGTCGACTCGGCGGTGAGGTCCAGTTCGGCAGCGGCCAACACTTCCTCTTCTGCCACTATCGTCACGGTGCCAGATCCTCTCTCTTGCCTCGATCGAGCGTCGGGACGCCCGATTCGCGCCGCACCGGCGTGTCGGTGCCCATCGGCATTCCTGCCGCCCGGCATCGGCGCCGCCGGTGACGCGCCCTAATGAGCGTATCGCTCGATCACAGGGGAATGTTGCCGTGTTTCTTCGGCGGCAGGCTCACCATCTTGCGTTCCAGCAACCGCAGCGCCGAGACGATCTGGCCCCGGGTGTGCGACGGCGGGATCACCGCGTCCACATAACCGCGCTCCGCCGCGACGTATGGATTGACCAGGGTGTCCTCGTACTCGTTTTGCAGTTCGAGGCGCAAAGCGTCCACGTCGGCGCCTTCTTTGGCGGCCTCGGCCAGCTTCTTCCGATAGACGAATCCCACGGCGCCGGAGGCGCCCATGACGGCGATCTGCGCGGTCGGCCACGCCAGGTTCACATCGGCACCCATGTGCTTGGAACCCATGACGTCATAGGCGCCGCCGTAGGCCTTGCGAGTGATGATGGTGATTTTGCCCACAGTGGCCTCGCCGTAGGCGTAGAGCAGCTTCGCGCCGCGGCGAATGATGCCGTTGTATTCCTGGCCGGTGCCGGGGAGGAAGCCGGGAACGTCCACCAGGGTGATGATCGGGATGTTGAAGGCGTCGCAGGTGCGCACGAAACGCGCCGCCTTCTCCGAGGCGTCGATATCGAGGCAGCCGGCGAACTGGGTGGGCTGGTTGGCCACGATGCCGACGCTGCGGCCGTCGATCCGGCCGAAACCGACGATGATGTTCATCGCGCGTTCGGCCTGGATCTCGAGGAATTCATCGTCGTCGAGCAGCCGACGAATGACCTCGTGCATGTCGTAGGGCTGGTTCGGCGAGTCCGGGATGATCGTGTCCAGCTCGAGATCCTCGTCGGTGAGGGAGTCCTCGATGGCGCCGTCCACCGGGTTGCTCGCCGGGTAACGCGGCGGCTCGGCCCGGTTGTTGCTGGGCAGATAGGACAGCAGATCCTTGACGTAGTCGAGGGCGTCCTGTTCGCCGGAGGCGACATAGTGCGCCACACCCGACTTGGTCATATGGGTGTGTGCGCCCCCCAGTTCCTCCATGGTGACCTCTTCGCCGGTGACCGTCTTGATGACGTCCGGACCGGTGACGAACATCTGGCTGGTCTGATCGACCATCACCACGAAGTCGGTGAGCGCCGGGGAGTAGACGTGTCCGCCGGCGGCGGGGCCCATGATCAGCGAGATCTGCGGGATCACACCGGAGGCCTGGATATTGCGGTGGAAGATCTCGCCGTAGAGGCCGAGCGACACCACGCCTTCCTGGATGCGGGCGCCGGCGCCTTCGTTGATGCCGATCAGCGGCCGGCCGGTCTTGAGCGCCAGGTCCATCACCTTGACGATCTTCTCGCCGTAGACTTCGCCCAGGCTGCCGCCGAACACGGTGACGTCCTGGCTGAAAATGCACACGTCGCGGCCGTCGATGGTGCCGTAGCCGGTCACCACGCCGTCGCCGAGCGGACGGTTCGCCTCCAGACCGAAGTTCACGCTGCGGTGTCGGGCCAGAGCGTCCAGTTCGACGAAGGAACCCTCGTCGAGCAGGGCGAGGATGCGCTCCCGGGCGGTCATCTTGCCCTTGGCGTGCACTTTGTCGACGGCGGCCTCGCCCATCGGGTGTTTGGCCTCTTCCAGCCGGTTCCGCAGATCGGCCAGTTTGCCGGCGGTGGTGTGGATATCGGGGGCACCCGCCGATCCCGGCGTAGGCTGCTGGACACTCGTCATGGGTCGGAGTGTAACCAGTACCAATGCGATCTGTTAACCCGGGAAGGGCTACTCATCGGTAGAGCTCGGTGGATAAAAGCCCAGGTGGACAAGGTTGTCCGCTGCAGAATGTTCACCGGGAACCGACATGGTGACGATTCGCGGCGGAGGTTTCGGGCCGCCGTCGCGGACCGTTGACGCGTCGATGCGACACCCCGAACGGGGCTGCGCGCCCGAGTCCGCTTCCGCCGTGTTCTCGGGTGTACCCATTCGGGTCGGGGACCCGGCTTCGTGCGCCCCCGACCATAGGGACCGTCCCGGCATCGGAACCCGGGGGTCGGAAAATCGCTTTCCCCGAGCCTGCGCTGCGAAATACCCTGGATCCACTCGCTTTCCGGCGAGGGGAGGAAATGTCATGTGGCACTGGAGTACCCGGGTGGCCGAGCATGCTCGGGCGGCGGCCTGCACCCGGGTCGAACGCGAACCGGAGCCGACCGTGACCGACCCCGACTTCACGGTCGGAACGGACCCCGACGGGAACGGGCTCGTATGCCGAGCCGAGGCATCCGAGACGATATCGATCGAGTACGACCTGGCCGGCTGAGCCCGGTTCGGGCCCGTGCGGCCGGCCGACGGGTAGCCTGCCGATGTGCAGAGGCCACCGTTGGATATCGAGCAGTTGCGTCGCGACCTCACCACGGTCCCGGAGTTGGATTTCTTCACCGGGATCGATGTGGTGTCCTCGACCGGATCCACCAACGCGGACCTGAGCGCCCGCGCAGCGGACCCGGGTGTCGATCGAGTGGTCCTGCTCGCCGAAACCCAGGAGCGAGGCCGGGGTAGGCATTCCCGTTCCTGGGTTTCCCCGCCGCGGGCCCAGATCGCCATGTCGATCCTGGTCCGGCTGCCACGTATCGATCCCGACGCCCTGGGTTGGCTTCCCCTGCTCACCGGCGTGGCCGTGGTGGACGCGCTGCGCGCCACCGCGCAGGTGCCCGCGACCTTGAAATGGCCCAATGACGTTCTGATCGAGGGTCGTAAGGTGGCGGGCATCCTCGCCGAGGTCGCCGCGAGCGGAGCGTCACCCGCGGTGGTCGTGGGCATAGGGGTGAACGTGGGTCTCACCGAGGCCGAGTTGCCGGTGCCGCACGCCACCTCGCTCACCCTGGCCGGTGCGACGGTGGACGATCGCACGGTCCTGGTGACCGCGCTGCTCACTGCGTTCGCGCGCCGCTTCACCTCCTGGCGTGCCGATGGTTGGGCCGTCGACGAACTCGCCCCCGCCTACCGGGACTACTGCTCGACCCTGGGCGCGCGGGTTCGCGCCGAACTCCCGGGTGGTCGCGCCCGTACCGGTATCGCCCGTGATATCGATGCCTCCGGTCGACTGCTCGTGGACGACGAACCGGTGGCCGCCGCCGACGTCACCCACCTGCGTCCCGAGGACTGAGCGGCCGTCCGGCGCGGGTCGAGCGCTCGAAGTCGTTCCACCGCTTGCCGCCTCCGCACACGGTAGGGTTCGACCATGGGTTATCCGGAGGATGTACTGGCGCCCTCGGAACAGCTGATCCTGCATCGGCATCCGCACTGGAAGATGTTGTTCTGGCCGGTGGTCACCCTGGTCGTCGCCACCGCCCTGGCCGGGTTCGCGGGTGGGCTGGCCTGGCGTCATCTCGAGGAGCCGACCCGATCACCGGTGCTGTTGGCGATTCTGGTGGTGTGGCCGGTCGTGGTGGTGTGGCGGTGTATCGCCCCGATCATCCGCTGGAAGTCCACGCATTTCATCGTGACCGACCGTCGGGTGCTGGTACGGGCCGGTGTGCTCACACATACCGGTATCGATATTCCGATGAGTCGGATATCGAGTGTCCAGTTCCGGCACGGATTGTTCGATCGGCTTCTCGGCACCGGAACGTTGATCATCGGCTCTTCCTCGGAGGAGCCGCTCGAGTTCGACGATGTGCCCGCGGTGGAGCAGGTGCACGCGCTGCTGTATCACCAGGTGTTCGATCCGGCGCGGGACGACTCCCGCTGATGGGGGTGAGCGGCCGGGTCGTTGTCGGGGTGAACCGTAATCTGGTCCCATGACGGCCGTATTACTGGGCGAAGACGACGACGCGATCGCCGCGCCGCTATCGCGGGCGTTGGGCCGCGAAGGCTACTCGGTCACCGTGGAGAGTTTCGGCCCCGAGGTGCTGCGGCGGGCCCTGGAAGATCGATATGACCTGCTCATCCTGGATCTCGGGCTGCCCGGTATGGATGGTCTGGAGGTATGTCGGCAGGTGCGGGCCCGCGGTGCGGAACTGGCCGTGCTCATGCTGACCGCGCGAACCGACGAGGTGGATTTCGTGGTCGGTCTGGACGCGGGCGCCGACGACTATGTCGGCAAACCGTTTCGGCTGGCGGAACTGCTGGCGCGAGTGCGCGCGCTGCTGCGGCGCAGCGGTATCGGAGACGACGCGGTGGAGGTGGGCGGTATCCGCCTGGAACCCGCGGCCCGGCGGGTACTGGTCAACGGTGTCGAAGTGGGACTGGCCAACAAGGAATACGAGTTGCTCAAGGTGTTGATCGACCGCGCGGGGCAGGTGGTGCCGCGTGAGACGATCCTGCGCGAGGTGTGGGGCGATGTCGAACTGCGCGGATCCAAGACCTTGGATATGCACATGTCCTGGCTGCGTCGCAAGATCGGTGACGAGGGGCCGATGGCCGAGCGCCGTATCGTCACCGTGCGCGGTGTCGGTTTCCGGCTGAACACCGACTGACGTGCGGCGCCGGATTCTGCGGTCGATGCTGGCCGTACTGCTGTTGACCACCGTGGTGCTCGGGGTGCCGCTCACCTATACGGCCTGGTTATGGGTGGAGGACCTCACTCGTAACGATCTGCAGAGCCGCCTGGAGCGGATCGCGATCGAGCTGATCACCCAGGAATCGAGCGACGGCACCGTGCGTAACGGGCTGGATCTGCGCACGGTGCGCCCGCTGCTGCCGGAGGAGAGCAGACTCGTCATCGTCTACCCCACGCCGCGCGACAATGCGGCGCAACTGGAGCTGGGGGCCGAGACCGTTTCCGATCCGATGGTGGAATCGCTGTCGATGGGATCGTCGGGGTCGTTGCGGCTCGAGGTGCCCAAGGCGCCGATGAAGGCCCGGCAGCGGCAGGCCGTGGCCGGGGTGGCATTCGCGGTCGCGCTCTCGCTGGCCGCGGCGGTCACGGTGGCGGTGCTCACCGCCCGCCGGGTGGCCGACCCGATCCGGGACGTGGCCGCCCGCGCCGCCCGATTGGCGATGGGTGATTTCCGCCCGGACCCGCGCAGGCACGGTATCCCCGAACTGGACCGGGTCTCCGATGTGTTGGATTCGGCGACCGTGGAGATCGCCGGCCGACTACAGCGTGAGCACGCGTTGGTCGCCGATGTCTCGCATCAGTTGCGCAGCCGGCTCACCGCGGTGCGGTTGCGGTTGGACGAACTGTCCACGCACGACGATCCCGCGGTGGTGCACGAGGCGGAGGAGGCGATGGCCCAGGTCGACCGCCTGACCGAGGCGATCGATGAACTGGTGCGCGCTTCCCGCGACGAGGACGCGGCCGACCGGGATCCGGTGGTGGTCATGGACGAGTTGCGGGGCATCGTCTCGGAATGGTCCCATCCGTTCCGGGAGGCGGGCCGGACATTACGGCTGACCGGTGACGAATCGCTGCGGGCGCCGGTGAACGGATCACGGCTCCGGGAAGCGGTGACCGTGTTGATCGACAATGCGCTCATGCACGGTGGCGGTACCTGCACGGTATCGGTGCGCACGGTGCGGCCGGGGGGTAATCGGGAACCGCTGGTGTGCGTGGAGATCGCCGATGAGGGCGAAGGGGTCAGCGATGAGCTGGCGCCGTATATCTTCGACCGGGGTTTTTCGGGCGCCGGGTCGACCGGTGTGGGTCTGGCATTGGCTCGGGCGCTGATCGAGGCCGATGGTGGTCGGTTGGAGCTGCAACGCCGGCGACCCGCATTGTTCGCGGTGTTCCTGGGCACCCCCACGGCCACGCGACAGCCGAACCCGGCGCTGAGCGAACCGCGCTGAGGGTGATACGCGCTGAGGGTGATAAGGGAAGGGATGGGTTCTTCGCTCGGGGGAGGTGGGCCGGGTCAACGGCCGAGGTGGCGCTGTTCCTCTTCCACGAGGTCTTCCCATTCCTCCATGATCTGTTCCATCTCGTCCGGGAACACCCAGCGGCGCATCGCCCAGAAACGGAAGGCCATCTGCAGCAGATTGCCGATGATATAGGCGCTGATGAAATCGGCGACATTCTCCACGGTGAAGCTGACCGTGGGCTGCTGCAGGTGGAGGGCGTAGCGGGACAGGTACAGCGGGAGGAAGCTGAGCACCACGCCCACCCCGCTGACCGCGAAGAACAACAGTGCCTCGTGATGGCGTTCTCGCCCGCCGCGGTTCTTGAACGACCATTCCCGGTTGAGGATGTAGGAGGCGATCACCGCGATCACCCCCGCGATGACCTTCGCCGTCACCGGCTTCTCGGCGAGAACCGTCCATTTCAGCACATAGAAGATGCCGCTATCGATCACGAAGGTGGTCGCGCCGACAATGGCGAACTTGATCAGCTCGCGATGACGGTAGGCGATCTCCTGCAATGGGGTAGGGAGGACGCTGACCACGCCGTCGACGATTGACACAAGGCCAGAGCATACCGCCCCGGCGTGTTCGGCGAGGCCCTGATGGGCGCGGTGGTGACTCAGGAGACAGGCCCTGGGTGGGGTCGGGCGGTGGCCGGCATGACAGTATGGACCGACGTGAGCGCACGTACCTTCGATTCCGCGGCCATGCCGACCGTCACCATGATCGGCGGCGGCCAGTTGGCGCGGATGACCCATCAGGCGGCCGTGGCGCTCGGTCAGCGACTGCGGGTGCTCGCCGAGCGACCGGACGACCCCGCCGCTCAGGTCAGCCCCGATATCGTCATCGGCAGTCACACCGATCTGGCCACCCTGCGCCGGGCCGCCGTCGGCTCCCACGCGCTGACCTTCGATCACGAACACGTGCCCACCGAACATCTGGAGACGCTGGTCGCCGAGGGCGTCAATGTGCAGCCGCCGCCGTCGGCGCTGCGTTTCGCCCAGGACAAGCTGGCCATGCGCACCGAGCTGGCGGCGCGGGGTCTGCCGGTGCCGGCCTTCGCTGCGGTCGAGTCCGAGGCGGACGCGGTGCGGTTCGGCGAGGAACACGGATGGCCGATCGTGCTCAAGGCGATTCGCGGCGGCTACGACGGTCGCGGCGTATGGATGCCGGCCGATGCCGAGGCCGCCGCGAAGATCGCCGCCGAACAACTCGGCCAGGGGGTGCGCCTGTTGGCCGAGGTGCGGGTGCCGTTGCGTCGCGAGCTGTCGGCAATGGTGGCGCGATCCCCGTTCGGGCAGGCCGCGACATGGCCGGTGGTGGAGACCGTGCAGCGGCACGGCCAGTGCGCGGTGGTCATCGCGCCCGCGCCCGAGTTGTCGGAGGAGCTGGCCACCGAAGCGGAGTCGATGGCGCTGCGCTTGGCCCAGGAACTGGGTGTGGTCGGTGCCATGGCGGTGGAACTGTTCGAAACCCCCGACGGGAAACTTCTGGTCAACGAGCTGGCCATGCGCCCGCACAACTCCGGGCACTGGGGTATGGACGGGGCCCGCACCGGTCAGTTCGAACAGCATCTGCGGGCGGTGTTGGACTATCCGCTCGGCGATACGAGTCCGCTGGCGCCGGTGACCGTGATGGCGAATATTCTCGGTGCGCCCGAGGCGCCCGCCATGTCGATGGACGAACGCCTGCACCACTTGTTCGCCCGGATGCCCGACGCCAAGGTGCACCTGTACGGCAAGAGCGAACGCCCCGACCGCAAGATCGGGCATGTAAACGTACTCGGTGACGATGTCGCCGTGGTGCGGGAGAAGGCCGAGCGCGCGGCGCACTGGATGTCGCACGCGGTATGGACCGATGGATGGGACCCACATGAGTGAGACAGCGGAGGCCCCCGTGGTGGAGGGCAGTGTTCCCGGCGCGCCGGCCGTGGGCCTGATCATGGGCAGCGATTCCGACTGGCCGACGATGGAGGCCGCCGCCGAGGCTCTCGCCGAGTTCGGGGTCCGGTTCGAGGTCGGCGTGGTGTCCGCGCATCGCACCCCGCAGCGGATGCTCGACTATGCCCGCGAGGCCGCCGGGCGCGGTCTGCGGGTGCTGATCGCCGGCGCGGGTGGGGCCGCCCACCTGCCGGGTATGGTCGCCTCCGCGACCGCGCTGCCGGTCATCGGTGTTCCCGTCCCACTGAAATACCTGGACGGTATGGACTCGCTGCTGTCGATTGTGCAGATGCCCGCCGGGGTTCCGGTGGCCACCGTTTCCATCGGCGGCGCGCGCAACGCGGGTCTGCTCGCGGTCCGTATTCTCGCCGCCCACGACCCGGCCCTGTGCGCGCGGATGGAGCGGTTCCAGGCCGGTCTGGAGCAGATGGTGCTGGAGAAGGACGAGGCACTGCGCCGCCGCCTGCTGGGCTGACCTGTGGTGCCGGCCGATCACCGGAGGTTCGCTCGGCCGTATTCCCGCTCGTGACCCGACCGCATAATCGGGCCGTACGTTCGACGGTTCGGTTCATGCGGGTGTGAGGTATCGGTGGCGGTGGAATTTCCTTTTGCCGAGGTGACGGCGAATCAGCTGTCGTTCGCGGAGCGGGACGAGCGGTATCGGCAATTGCACGAGTGGTCGGAGCCGACCTACCGGCACGCGTCCGGTTTGCGGATGATCTGGCGCTACGACGATGTGCGGGAGGTGCTCGAGGCCGCTGCGCCGGGAATATCCAATGACAACTCGTTGGATCCACTGGTCGGCTTTCCCCGTATCGCGGCGACGCCACGGGCCATACCGCATCTGCTGCGGCATCTGGTCCCGCTTCCCGCCGAGGCCACGGCGAATCTGACCGACGAGCGGCTGCACAAACAGGTGTGGGACACCATGGCCGGGCCGACGGGTCACTTCACCGTCGCGGCCGGTGTGCGCGAAGCGCGAGCCGCGGAGCTGACCGAACACTTCCGGAGGGCGCTGGCCGAACTCGGCGACGTCGAACCGCTCGATGTGACGGCGCTGTCGATCTCCTATGCCGCGCGGGTGACCGGTTCGGCGGTGGGGCTGCGGCCCGCGGATCTGTCCCGGGTAGCGGTGTGGAGCGGTGCCCAGTCGGGCCTGCTGGGCAGATATATGCGTGGACGGGAACTGGCCACGGCGGTGGGTGCGCTCGGGCAGCTGTTCACCGTGTCCGCCCGGACCGTCGCACAGGAGTCGGTGGACGGATCGTCGACCTTCGCCGGCCGGCTGCGGGAGGCGGGAATTCCCCGCCGGGTCGCGGTGTCGGCCATGGCGAACTCGTTGGCGGCGGGTGTGCACACTATCAGCGGCAGCATTCAGCAGGGTGTGCAGCGGCTACTCGGTGGCCCGAACCGAAGCTGGTGGCATTCGCTCGCCGACCAGCGGTCGGCGGGACGGATTGCGGTGAAGATCCTACAGCTCGATCCCGGTCTGGTGGCGTGGAAGCGCCGCGTGACCCGGCCGGTGACGTTGAGCAGTGGCACCGAGCTCCCGCCGGGCCCGGTTCTGGTGATGTTCGCCGCCGCCAATCGGGATCCCGCGGCCTTCCCCGACTGTCTGGAGTTGGGTCGTGGCGGAAAGCTGCCGTTGACCTTCGGTTTCGGTCGGCATGTCTGTCCGGGTAAACAACTGGCCACCCTGGCCGTCGAGGTTTTTCTGCGCGAGCTGGCCGCCCTGGCGCCCGATGCCGAACTCACCGCCCCCTCCGCGGGCCCTCGCCCCGCCGACCTGCTGTTCAGCGGTGCCGATATCGCCTTGGTCCGCGCTCGGTAAACCTCCCGTTCGCGATGGTCGGCCCGGCCCGAGCGCATCCGGTTGCGTGCAGCCGATCTCACCGGCCGAGTGATGCCGGGCCGATAGGTCCGGGTGGTTTCCGGATGCCTCCTCTTTGCCGAATTGGCAAATTTTCTTGCCATATCAGCCCGGGGTTCGGATAGTCGTCACCGAGGAGGTGGTTCGGGTGACCGAACGAACGAACGACGATTACGACGTGGTGGTGGCAGGCGGTGGCGCCGCCGGCCTGAACGGGGCCCTGATGTTGGCGCGTGCGCGGCGGTCGGTGCTGGTGATCGACGCCGGTGAACCGCGTAACGCCCCGGCTTCGGGGGTGCACGGGTTATTGGGGCGGGAAGGAATGCCCCCGACGGAACTCCTGGAGCGGGGGCGGACCGAGGTGCGCGGCTACGGCGGCCGGGTGGAGTCGGGGCAGATCGTCGCGGTGTCCCGGGACGCGGCCGGTTTCACGGTCACCCTGGCCGACGGCCGCGCGGTACGCGCACGGCGGCTGCTGATAGCGACCGGGCTGGTCGACGAACTACCGGATATCCCCGGCCTGCGACAGCGATGGGGGCGCGATGTCCTGCACTGTCCGTACTGTCACGGCTGGGAGGTACGCGACCGCGCGATCGGGGTGTTGAGCACCGGACCGATGTCGGTGCACCAGGCGCTGCTCTTCCGTCAGTGGAGCGAGGACATCGTCTTCTTCACTCATACTCGGCCCGAGCCGACGAAAGCCGAGGCAGAACGGCTGGCCGCCCGCGGGATCCGGGTGGTCGAGGGAGAGGTCGCAGGGCTGGACATCGTCGACGACCGGCTCGTCGGTATCCGCCTCGGCGACGGTGCGGTGGTTGCTCGGGAGGCCGTGGCGGTGACGCCGCGAATGGTCGCTCGGGCGGAGTTCCTGGACGGTATCGGGTTGCGGGCCGTGGAACATCCGTCCGGGGCCGGCCCGCACATACCCGCCGATGCCACCGGCCGCAGCGAGGTGCCCGGCGTATGGGTGGCGGGCAATGTCACCGATCCGTCGGCCCAGGTCGGCGCCGCCGCGGCGGCCGGGGCCTTCGCGGGCGCGCAGATCAACGCCGATCTGGTGGAGGAGGAAACCCAGCGGGCCGTGGCGGCCTACCGGGCCGGCTCCGCCCCGGGGACGAATGCGGCGCAGGGGCAACCGGTGACCGGGGCGGGCCGGCGCTGATCGGATATCGCGGCGTCGACGACCGCCGGAGCGGGACGTCCGGTGATTATCGCCGGGCCGTCGCGATCGGGGCGGGGGCGGGAGCGCAGGTGCCGGGTCGAGAGTCGGGACGCCGTTCTCGGTCGAGGGCCGGGATATCACCTCGGGCCGGGCATCGTTGCGAGGCGAGGCCGGGTGCGCCGGGTATTGCGCTGCGGGCCGGTCGGGTCCGGAACGATTCGGGCGCGGTCGGCGAATCGATCGGGCTCGGGGCGTTAGCGTGGACATGTGGATCTGCGCGAGTTGATCGCTCGACTACCGGACGGCGCCGTAATCACCGACCCCGACCGGCTCACCGGGTACCGGCAGGATTGGGCGAAGGACCCGAATGCCGGTACCCCGGCGGCGGTGGTGCGGGTGCGCAGCACCGCCGAGGTGTCGGCGACGCTGAAATGGGCCGATGAGCACCGGGTTCCGGTGGTGCCGCGTGGTGCCGGGTCGGGATTGTCCGGTGGTGCGACCGCGCTGGACGACGGAATCATCCTGAGCACCGAGCTCATGCGGGATATCACGGTCGACCCGGTGACCCGGACCGCCGTGGTGCAACCCGGACTGCTCAATGCCGAGGTCAAACGGGCCGTCGCCGCCCACGGGCTGTGGTATCCCCCGGACCCGTCGTCGTTCGAGATGTGTTCGATCGGCGGTAACGCCGCCACCAACGCGGGTGGTCTGTGCTGTGTGAAATACGGGGTGACCACCGACTACGTGCTCGGTATGGAGGTGGTGTTGGCCGACGGCACCCCCGTGCGACTGGGCGGGCCGCGCTTGAAGGACTCGGCCGGCCTGTCGTTGACCAAGCTGTTCGTCGGTAGCGAGGGCACCCTCGGTGTGATCACCGAACTGACCCTGCGCCTATTGCCCGCGCAGCCACGGCAGAGCACCGTGGTGGCGTCCTTCCCGACGCTCTCCCAGGCCACCGAGGCAATTCTCGCCATTACCGGCGCGCTGCGCCCGGCCATGCTCGAGTTCATGGACACCGTCGCCGTCAATGCCGTCGAGGACGAACTGAGGATGGGATTGGACCGCACCGCGGCGGCGCTACTGGTCGCTCGCTCCGACGCCCCCGGCGAACATGCCGGTCACGAGGCCCGCCTCATGGCCGAGGTCTGTGAGAAGTCCGGGGCCACCGAGGTTTTCCACACCGACGACCCGGAAGAGGGAGAGGCGTTCACCGCCGCCCGGCGGTTCGCGATCCCCGCGGTGGAACGGCTGGGTCCGCTGCTGTTGGAGGATGTCGGGGTGCCGCTGCCCCGCCTGGGTGAGCTGGTCGCCGGAATCGCCGATATCGCCGAACACAACGACGTCATCATCTCGGTGATCGCGCACGCCGGCGACGGCAACACCCATCCGTTGATCGTGTACGACCCCACCGACCCGGATCAGACCGTTCGCGCGCACCGGGCGTTCGGCGAGATCATGGATCTGGCCATTACGCTCGGCGGCACCATCACCGGGGAACACGGTGTGGGCAGGCTCAAGAAGGCATGGTTGCCGGACCAGGTGGGGCCGGACGTCATGGAATTGACCCGCCGCATCAAGGACGCCCTCGACCCGCACGGCATCCTCAACCCGGGTGCCATCCTCTGATCATTCGAATCGACCGCCGACCAGGAGCCCGCACGTGAGCACACGGATCGAACACAACACCGCCGACACCCGCTACGAGATCTATATCGACGACACCTTGGCCGGCTATGCCGATTACGCCGAGAACCCGGCCGACAAGGTGCGAAACTTCCACCACACCATGACCTTCCCCGAATTCCGGGGCCGCGGTGTCGCCGCCCGAGTGGTGGAGTACGCACTGAACGACGCCCGTGCCGCGGGCTACACCGTTATTCCCTCCTGCTGGTACGTGGAGGATTACATCGGTGCACATCCGGAGCACGCTGATCTGGTACAACGCTGAGCGCCAACGGTTTTCGAGTATTCCGCGACGGAACCCGCGCGGGCCCGGCCATTCGGTCACGTACGGCTTCGCGTGAGGTGGTGTGAGCACACCTCGTTCCGAGGGCGGAGGACCTGGTCCTCACTCCGCACCCAGGAAGGAAGTGTGGGTCATGGAAGACGCCGTAAATCCACGGGTGGGCACCTCAAGAAGAATGCCCCGGTCAACCGGGCTGCCGTCGCGATCGGCATTGCCTCGATGACCGGGGCGACTTCGGGTTGGTCCGCCGGTTGCGGGCCGAACGACCTATCGGGTGGGGCACCGCGGGAACGGCGCCCCACCTCCGGCATCACTCATGTGACACGGCCGATGATGCACACGCCCTGCCGGATGGTGTGGTGATGTAACGGTCCTGTCAGCCCTTGAGCAGGGCGCGGGACATGACGACGCGCTGGATCTGGTTGGTGCCCTCGTAGATCTGGGTGATCTTGGCGTCGCGCATCATTCGCTCCACCGGGAAGTCGGTGGTGTAGCCGGCGCCGCCGAACAGCTGCACCGCATTGGTGGTGACCTCCATCGCCACATCCGAGGCGAAGCACTTGGCGGCCGCGGAGATGAAGCCCAGGTTCTTCTCACCGCGCTCGGCCCGGGCGGCGGAGGTGTAGACCATCAGTCGGGCGGCCTCGATCTTCATCGCCATATCGGCCAGCATGAACTGGGTGTTCTGGAAGTCGGCGATGGACTGGCCGAACTGCTTGCGCTCCTTGGTGTAGGCGAGGGCGGCGTCGAGCGCGCCCTGGGCCAGACCCACCGCCTGCGCGCCGATGGTGGGGCGGGTGTGGTCGAGGGTCTGCAGGGCGGTCTTGAAACCGGTGCCCGGTTCGCCGATGATCCGGTCGCCCGGCACTCGACAGTTCTCGAAGTACAGTTCGGCGGTGGGGGAGCCCTTGATGCCGAGTTTGTGCTCGAGTGGGCCGACCACGAAGCCCTCGTCGTCCTTGTGGACCAGGAATGCGGAGATGCCGTTGGCGCCCTTGTCGGGATCGGTTACGGCCATCACGGTGTACCAGGTGGATTTGCCGCCGTTGGTGATCCAACACTTGGAGCCGTTGAGGATCCAGTCGTCGCCGTCCTGCTTGGCGCGGGTGCGCATACTCGCCGCATCGGAACCGGCCTCGCGTTCGGACAGGGCGTAGGAGGCCATCTCGCCGTTGACGATATCGGGCAGCACCTTCTGCTTCAGCTCCTCGGAGCCGTTGAGGATCAGGCCCATGGTGCCGAGTTTGTTGACCGCCGGAATGAGCGAGGAGGAACCGCAGACGCGCGCGACCTCTTCGATCACAATGCAGGTCGCCACGGAGTCGGCGCCCTGGCCGCCGTAGGCCTCCGGCACGTGCACGGCGTTGAAGCCCGCGGCATTCAGTGCCGCCAGTGCTTCTTCGGGGAAGCGCGATTTCTCGTCCACCTCCTTGGCGTAGGGGGCGATCTCCTTCTCGGCCAGGCCGCGGATGGCCGAGCGGAGTTCCTCGTGGAAGTCCTCGAGTTTGAACAGGTCGAAATCGGGATTTCCCGCCATCGGGCACACTCCTGGGTCCGGTTGCTGCGCTGTACAGGGTATCGATAGTAACCGGCACTCAGTGCCAGCCATGTGTCCACTATACGCCTTTATCGTGGCCAGTGCGGGTTGCCTATCTGACACTGAGTGCCAGTATGGGTGGGTGTGCTATGCGGGGTCCAACCGTCGACGCAGTAGATCGGCGACCTGCCGGGGCGGCATGCTCCGGGGGAAAACGGCCACCACCAGCTCCTCGTCCTCGTCGCGGCGGCGGTCTCCCCGAGGAATGGCGGCCAGTTCGGCCCGCAGATCGGCCGGACCTGCCGCGGACTCGCCACGCACCATCCGCCGCAGCAGATAGTTGTGGGTCGCCGTCACGGCGGCGGTGAACTGCACCCGCGCCAGATCCGACGAGTCGGGCAGTCGCTCGCGCAGATAGTCGGTGAACAACCGTTCGTACCGGAACACCGTGACGATCTCCCGATCCCGAAGGGCGGGAACCCTCCGCACCACGTGATAGCGCCGCACCGCGATATCCCGCCACTGGATGAACCGCTCGAAAACCTGCACCACCGCCTCACAGACCGCCTCCCATGGATCGGCGTGCGGCAGGGTCAGGTACTCCGCCGCCGCGGCCAGCTGCGCCTCGTGATCGGCGAAGATCACGTCTTCCTTGGATCGGAACTGTCGAAAGAAGGTGCGCCGCGAAATCCCCGCCGCCTCGGCGATCTCGTCCACCGAGGTCGCCTCGTACCCCTGATCCGCGAACAACCGCAAGGCCTCATCCACCACGGCCAGCCGAAACCGGACCGGTTGCGCACCGGTGCGAGCGCGAGCGATTTCCTCATTGCCCATGGCGCAACCGTAGCGACCGCGATCGCCGACCCGCCGATATCGGTATCACGGCCGGGCCCGGTATGCCGCGCTCAGCTCGTGTGGCAGTGGATATCGTCGCCGTTCACCACTACGGCGTCGTTATCGGTGAGCGCCCAGTGCGCGATTCCGCGTTCTCGGTAGTGGGCGGCCAAGGCGTTCCCGGCGCCGTCGGGGTCGGTGGGGGAGTTCACATGCGGGACGATCGGCCGGTCGATCAGTCCGAGTCCGTCCCACAGCGGCTCCATCCCGCAGGTCGGCGGCACCTCGGCCGGGTCGTCGGCCGCTTCCAGGCCGTGCAGGTCGGGACACAGCAGACAGGCGCCCGCGCTGTAACCGGCGTACACCAGCGCGTCGGCGGCGAGCAGACGCGGGATGATCCGGTCCGCGCCGCTGCGGGCGAACTGGGCGCGCAGGACGAAGGTGTTCCCGCCGCGCACCCAGACCAGTGGAAAACCGCTCAGCTGTCGTTCGAGTTCGGCGGGACGACCGAGGTAGTCGCGCAGATCGATCTCCCGCGGGACGAACCCCAGCCGGCGCAGCGGCACCATTTCACTCGTCAGGGCGCCCTCGCGGGCCTGTGGCCAGGCGTCGCAGGCATTACCGATCACCGCGACCGGGCCCGGGGTGCCCACCAGCGCGGCGAACTCGTCGTAGTGCGCACCGAAGCGGTAGCTGGAAAGGAACAGTCGCACGGCTCAAATGGTGAACGCCAGGTTCCGGACCAGCTGCCGGCCCAGATCGGAGTCGCCTCGGAAACGGATCCGGCCGAGTTCGGAGTCGGCGGTCACCCGGCCGCCGCCGAGTCGCATCAGTAGGCCGGAGTCCATCGCGATGGTGACGGTGGGGGATTCGTCGAGTTCGTCGACATAGCGGGCCCGACCGTTCACCCGAATATTGAGGGTGCGGGCCAGGGGGCCGGTGAGTTCGAAGACGATTCGCGAACCTTCCGGCGCCTTCCCGAGTTTGACCAGGACTCGGGGTAGGGAGACGGAGAATTCCGCGAAGGCCATCTCGGCGCGTGGCCCGCCCTCGTTCACCTGCACCTGTAGGGCGTCGGCGATATCGAGTTCGTGCATCCAACAGTCGAACAGCCGCACCCGCATGAAGCGGGCGTACGGAACCTCGCCCACCGGTGAGGGCGACAGGGCCAGCCACTGTTCGTCGTCCATGGCGGCCAATGCGTCCAACCGGCGTCGGGTGACCTCCCGGAACCGTTGCAGCAGTTGCTCCCCGGACAGGGAGCGC
This sequence comes from Nocardia paucivorans NBRC 100373, assembly GCF_000308675.1. Lineage (GTDB taxonomy): Bacteria > Actinomycetota > Actinomycetes > Mycobacteriales > Mycobacteriaceae > Nocardia > Nocardia paucivorans. Next base: position 501,230 of record NZ_BAGE01000018.1, read on the forward strand.
AAGCCGCGAACCCAGGTCTCGTTGAGCACCGCGACCTCGTTGCGCACATGGGGCAGGCTCTGCACCTCGACCTGGGCCTGTTTCGGGTCCGGTGCGGGCGGTTGCTCACCGAGCAGTAGTGATTCCGTGCCGACGATATGGGCGAGGACATCGAACGTGGTCCAGCCGGGCAACGGTGACGGCGTGCGCCAGCGGTGTTCGTCGAGTCCGGCCAGCAGTTCGGTGAGGGCATCCCATTGGTCGGACAGCAGGGCGATCATCTCGGCCCGAGCCGGGGTGTCGGTCATCGAATTCCTTCTTCGGCTGGTGTTGGGGGGTGTTCGTCTCGGCCGGTTCGCCGGCTACCGGGTCGATTCCGGGTCGTCGAGGGCGGCCAGGCCGGCACGGATGGTCGCGGCCGTGGTCTCGGGATCGTACGGTCGGCGCAGTAGGAATCCGGCGGCGAGGCGCAGTTTGTCGCCGTGTCGGCGCGGGATGACGTGTAGGTGCACGTGGCCGACGGTCTGGAAGGCAGCGGTGCCGTCGTTGAGGACGAGGTGGGCGCCGTCCGCGGCGGGTTCACCCCGCCGTACGGCCTGGGCGAGGCGATGCCCGACCCGGAAGATGTGCGCTCCGGTTTCGGCGTCCAGGTCGTCGAGCTCGCGCGCGTGGCGTTTGGGAACCACCAGGGTGTGGCCACGAGCGATGGGTCGGATGTCCAGAAAGGCGAGGACGGTCTCGTCCTCGTAGACCTTGGTCGCCGGTGCGGCGCCCGCCGCGATTCGGCAGAAGACACAGTCGCTCACGGTGCCGACCTTACGGCGTACGGGCGGAATGCGGCACCCCGAACGGCATTGTTCTTCGTAGGTGGTTCTTCGTAGGTGGTTCTTCGCAGATGAACCGTGGTGACCGGATCTCGCGTTCCGTCGAGTGTGACGTACATCTCGGATATGCTCACCGCCGGCCGGATACAGTTGCGAGAATTTCGGTAGAACTTACCCACCGGTCGGTTCGGTGATGGAAGCACAGCAGGAGAAGGAAGTCGGACAAGTGGAGACAACGCAGAACCGAAGCGACCAGGCGTCGCACGGGGCGCGTGTCGGAGTCGTACGCGAAACCGCCGCGGGTGAGCGGCGGGTCGCGTTGGTGCCGAAGATCATTCCCGCCCTGGTGAAACAGGGTGTGGAGATAGTGGTCGAAGCAGGCGCCGGCCTGGGTGCCCTCATCCCCGACACGGCCTACGAACAGGCGGGTGCCACCATCGGCGACCCGTGGCAGGCGGATGTGATCGTCAAGGTCGCCCCGCCGAGCGCCGAAGAAGTGGCGAAACTGTCCGCCGGCCAGACCCTCATCGGGTTCCTGGCCCCCCGCAATGCCGACAATCGGATCGCGGAGTTGCGGGCCGCCGGAGTGCAGGCGTTCGCGGTGGAGGCGATTCCGCGGATCTCCCGGGCGCAGGTGATGGACGCGCTGTCGTCGCAGGCCAATGTTGCCGGTTACAAGGCGGTGTTGTTGGCGGCCTCGGAGTCGACGCGGTTCTTCCCCATGCTCACCACCGCGGCGGGGACGGTGAAGCCCGCGACGGTGCTGGTGCTCGGCGTCGGAGTGGCGGGTCTGCAGGCGCTGGCCACGGCCAAACGGCTGGGCGCGCGCACCACCGGTTACGACGTGCGGCCCGAAGTGGCCGACCAGGTGCGCTCGGTGGGCGCCCAATGGCTGGACCTGGGCATCGACGCCGCCGGTGCGGGCGGGTATGCCCGCGAACTCACCGACGAGGAGAAAGCGACCCAACAGCAAGCGCTCGAGGACGCCATCAAAGGCTTCGACGTCGTCATTACCACCGCGTTGGTGCCGGGTCGTCCCGCGCCGCGGCTGGTGACCGCCGCCGCGGTGCAGGGAATGAAACCGGGCAGTGTGATCGTGGACCTGGCCGGGGAGACCGGCGGTAACTGCGAACTGACCGAACCGGGCCGGACGGTGGTGAAACACGGAATCACCATTGCCTCCCCGTTGAACCTGCCTGCGACCATGCCCGAACACGCCAGCGAGCTGTATTCGAAGAATATTGCCGCGCTGTTGGAGTTGATGCTGGTCGACGGCCGAATCGCTCCGGACTTCTCCGACCGGGTACTGGCCGACGCCTGTGTCACCCGCTCCCCGGACGACGCCGGGGAACCGGAGCCCGCCGCCGAACCGACTACCACAGGGGCCGAGTGATGTATACCGAGCTATTGGCGAATATCGCGATCCTGGTGCTGTCCGGATTCGTGGGCTTCGCGGTCATCTCCAAGGTGCCCAATACCCTGCACACCCCGCTCATGTCGGGCACCAACGCCATTCACGGCATCGTGGTGCTGGGCGCGCTGGTGACATTGGGTCGAATGGAGAACCCATCGATCGGCGTGCGGATCATCCTGTTCGTGGCCCTGGTGTTCGGAACCTTGAACGTGGTCGGTGGTTTCGTGGTCACCGACCGCATGCTGGGCATGTTCAAGGGGAAAACGGCCGTGAAGGCGAGCGCGGCCGACGGTTCCGCGAAGACGGGTGGCTGAACCATGGACAACCTGGTCAATATTCTCTACATTCTCGCGTTCGCGCTGTTCATCTACGGTCTGATGGGCCTGACCGGCCCGAAGACCGCGGTGCGCGGCAACTGGATCGCCGCGGTGGGCATGGGCATCGCCGTGGTGGCGACCCTGATCGCGGTGCGCGATACGAACAACTGGATCCTGATCGTCGCCGGTCTCGTCCTCGGTGTGGTGTTGGGGGTGCCGCCCGCGCGGTTCACCAAGATGACCGCCATGCCGCAGTTGGTGGCGGCGTTCAACGGGGTCGGCGGCGGCACGGTCGCGCTGATCGCCTGGGCGGAATTCATCGACACCACCGGTTTCTCGCGGTTCCAGCACGGTGAGGAACCCACCGTCCACATCATCGTGGGTTCTCTGTTCGCCGCCATCATCGGTTCGGTGTCGTTCTGGGGTTCGCTGATCGCCTTCGGCAAATTGCAGGAGATCCTGCCCGGCCGCCCCATCGGACTCGGGAAGCTGCAACAGGTGGTGAACCTGTTGCTGCTGGTGGCGGCCATTGCGGCGGCCGTGGTGATCGGCCTGGGCGCCGCCGACGGCGGGGTCTCGCAGTGGTGGATGATCGGGCTGCTGGTCGCGGCGGGTGTGCTGGGACTCATGGTGGTGTTGCCGATCGGTGGCGCCGATATGCCGGTGGTCATCTCGCTGCTCAACGCGCTCACCGGTCTGTCGGCCGCGGCCGCCGGTCTGGCATTGAACAACACCGCCATGATCGTGGCGGGCATGATCGTCGGCGCCTCGGGCACCATCCTCACCAACCTCATGGCCAAGGCCATGAACCGGTCCATCCCGGCGATCGTCGCGGGCGGTTTCGGCGGCGGCGCGGGTGCCGTGGCCGGCGCCGGTGGGGAGCAGAAGCAGGCCAAGGCCACCTCGGCCGCGGATGCCGCCATCCAAATGGCCTACGCCAACCAGGTGATCGTGGTCCCCGGCTACGGTATGGCGGTGGCGCAGGCCCAACATGCGGTCAAGGAGATGGCCGAGCTGCTCGAGGCCAGAGGGGTGGAGGTCAAATACGCCATCCACCCGGTCGCCGGTCGGATGCCCGGACATATGAACGTGCTGTTGGCCGAGGCCGAGGTGTCCTACGACGCCATGAAGGAAATGGACGAGATCAACGGCGAATTCGCCCGCACCGATGTCGCCCTGGTGATCGGCGCCAACGATGTCACCAATCCGGCGGCCCACGAGGACGCTTCGAGCCCGATCTACGGTATGCCGGTACTCAATGTCGATCAGGCCAAGAGTGTGATCGTGCTGAAGCGGTCGATGAACTCCGGTTTCGCCGGTATCGACAATCCGCTGTTCTACGCCGACCACACCTCCATGCTGTTCGGCGACGCCAAGAAGTCCGTCGGTGAGGTCACCGAGGAACTCAAGGCGCTGTAGCGGCGGTCGTTCGCCTCGGCCCTCCCACCGCGCCGGTCGGGAGGGCCGAGGTGTTTCACCGGTCGGGCATCGGAAAATCCGTGGACGAGACGGTGGCCGCGCACCGATCATGGTCGGCGATGTCGAAATCCCAAGAGCCGCTGCGGTTGATCGAACGCGCATTTCCCACCACCGACCCGCTCCACGGTCTGAACTGGACCGTCGCCCTCGATTCGTACACCTCTCAGCGCGATGTGCTCGACATGCTGGCGATGTCCCCGTTCGCCCGTGGTACCCAGCCCTACTACCGCAAACTGCAGTTGGAACGGGTGCGTCCCGAGGCGCCGCTGTGCCCACCGGGTTCGGAGATCGCCCGGCAGATCACCGAATCCGATACCTCCGCCATTCTCGTGCTCGGGGAGGGCTGGACCCTGCGCGCCGACCGCTGGCCGGATAAATCGGCGCAGGTGGAGGTCGTGGCCGTCACCGACGAACTGGCCGAACGGATCGTCACCGAGGCCACTCGGGATGCGGTGGACGAGCCGGGCTCCGACGAAACCACCGTCAAGATGGGTTTCTGGCATCAGGACGATCAGGGCACCCGCCGTCGCGTGCTGAATGTGACCACCCCGGAGTGGGCCGAGATCCGCGGTAACTACGGCGCCGACGCGGCACGGGCGCTGGACCGGCTGATGGCGCTGCGACCGAACGATATTCGCGGTCGACTCCTGTTGTTGCACGGGCCGCCCGGCACCGGCAAGACCACCGTATTGCGGGCGTTGGCCCGTTCCTGGTCGAAGTGGTGCCAGGTCGACTGCGTCCTCGATCCCGAGGTGCTGTTCGCCAAGCCCGGGTATCTGATGCGGGCCGCGATGGGCGTCGAGGGCGATGACGAGGAGACGCCGAACCGCTGGCGGCTGCTGGTCCTGGAGGACTGCGACGAGTTGATTCGCGGGGAGGCGAAGGCCTCGGCGGGGCAGGGACTTTCCCGCCTGCTCAATCTCACCGACGGCATGCTCGGACAGGGCAGGGACGTATTGGTCGCCATCACCACCAACGAGGACCTGTCCCGGCTGCATCCGGCCGTCACCCGTCCCGGTCGCTGCCTGGCTCAGTTGGAAATCGGCAAACTGTCCGCCGTCGAGGCCCGCGCCTGGCTCGGCGATGCCGGGACCGCGATCCCGGCCGACGGCACCACCCTCGCGGAACTGGTCGCGCTGCGCAACGGGGTGGACGGTATCGCGGTGCACGTGGAGCGGCCGGACACCGGGATGTACCTGTAGGAGCGCGTCGGCCGATAGGCCCGTCGCGGTCGATTCGCGGTGGTCGTCGACCGGTCGCCGCCCTGCGCACCGGACTATCGTCATGAGGTGGACACCTTGGCCGGTTTGTTGGAGGGACCCCGGGCGCGGGGCGCGTTTCTGATGCGATCGGTGCTCACCCCGCCGTGGTCGTTGCGTATCCAGGACCGGGCGCCGTTGACCCTGGTGGCAATGGTCCGGGGCGGTGCCTGGGTCATCCCCGACCCCGACGGTTCCGACAGTGCCGCGCCCCCGGAACCGCGGCGGTTGAGTACCGGTGATGTGGCGGTTTTCCGTGGCCCGCGGCCGTACACGGTGGCCGACGATCCGGCCACCGAACCCCAGATCGTCATTCATCCCGGCCAGGTGACCACCACCCTGGACGGTGAGGTGCTCTGCGAGACGTTGAGTCTCGGGGTTCGGGAATGGGGCAACGATCCCGACGGGGAGACCATGATGGTCACCGGCACCTACGAATCGGCGGGCGCGGTGAGCGAGCGCCTACTGCGGGCATTACCGTCGATGTTGGTGGTGCCGCGGGACGTCGGCGACGATCGGTTGTCGACGCTCCTGGCGGAGGAGACGGTGAGGGACCGCCCCGCGCAGAGTGTCGTCCTGGACCGACTGCTCGACCTACTGCTGATCGCCACCCTGCGTACCTGGTTCGCCGATAACGACGCCCCCGCCTGGTATCAGGCCTACGGCGATCCGCTGATCGGCAGAGCGCTGCGATTGCTGCAACACAATCCGGCGCACAACTGGACCGTCGCCGAGCTCGCAAGTGCGGTCGGCTCTTCTCGGGCGGCGCTGGCCCGGCGGTTCACCGAACTGGTCGGTGAACCGCCCATGGCCTTCCTCACCCGGTGGCGACTGGAGTTGGCCGCCGATCTGTTGCAGAGTTCCGACGCCACAGTCGAGGCGATCGCCCACCGGGTGGGGTACGGGAGCGCGTTCGCGCTGAGCACCGCGTTCAAACGGCATTTCGGGGTGAGCCCGCGGGACCACCGGCGGAGAAGCCCGGCGCCCCCGGTGAGGTCGATCGGGTGACGTGAGGGTCGGTCGGTCGCGCCGGTATCGTCGGCCGGATGACGCAGCAGTACCCGGTGCTCTGGCCGATTCCCACCCGATGGGCCGACAACGATCACTACGGGCACGTGAACAACGTGACCTACTACGCGTATTTCGATACCGCGGTCAACGCCTGGCTCATGCACGCCACCGGCACCGATATCCGCAAGCTGCCCGCCATCGGGATCGTCGCGCAGACCTCCTGCCAATTCCATGCCTCGCTCAGCTTCCCCGATATGCTTCGGGTGGGGTTGCGGATCGCGCGGCTCGGACGGTCGAGTATCACCTACGACCTGGCCATATTTCGGGAGACGGGCGAGGAACAGCCATTGGAGTTGGCCGCCACCGGGACGTTCGTCCACGTCTACGTGGACGCGGAAACCCGTAAACCCGTGGAGATCCCGAGTATTGTCCGCTCCGCCGCGAAAGCGCTGGTCACCCCGGAGACCGAGCAGTAACGGCCGCGGTCACGAATCCGTGTTCCCGAGTGATTCCTGGAATCGGCGCATACCCCGGAGCCAGCGCTCGTAGTCCGAGCCCTTCTGCTGATACATCGTCAGTACCTCCGGGTGCGGCAGGATCAGGAAGCGTTCCTCCGCGACACCCGTGAGGACGGTATCGGCGACCTCGTCCGGGGTGAGCACGGCGCCCGCGGTTTTCACCGCCGCAACCGCCAGCCGTCCCGCTTCGATATTCTCCGGGTCGATCATGCCCTGGTGCAGCAGCGGTGTGTCCACACCCATCGGGCAGACGCAACTCACCCGCACCCCCTGGTCGCCGTAGGTGACCGACAGCCATTCGGCGAATCCCACGGCGGCGTGTTTGGAGACCGAGTACGGAGCCGACCCGAGCTGAGTGAGTAGCCCGGCCGCCGATGCGGTGCTCACGAAATACCCTTCACCGCGCTCCACCCATTCCGGCACCAGCAGCCGCGCGGCCCGCACATGCGCCAGCACATTGACCTCCAGCGCGGTCGTCCACTGCATGTCGGTGCTGTCGAGCCCCGGACCGCCGGTGACCCCGGCATTGGCGAAATAGACGTCCACCGGACCGAACTCGGCCCGTGCCCGGTCGATCAGGTCACGGATGACCTTCTCGTCGGAGACGTCACCGCCCACCGCCACCGCCGCGGACCCGATTCCGGCGGCCACCGCTTCGGCCGCTTCCGTATCCAGATCGGCCACCACCACCCGGGCCCCGCGCTCGGCCGCCCGACGCGCCAGCGCCGCTCCGATACCCGATCCGCCGCCGGTGACGACGGCGACCTTCCCAGCAATATCCATATCCGCACCCTACGGGTGTGTTCGATGCCGGTGATGTCGGCGGACCCCGGCGTGGTCAGCTCGACTCGATTCGGCGGCGCAGGAGCGGGGCGATACGTGGGCCGACCAGTTGCCGCATGATCAGCGCCATATTCGTGCGCTGGACACCGGGGATCTTCAGGATCTGGCCGGTGATGCGGTAGAGGTCGTCGGCGTCGCAGGCGACCACCCGGACGGTGAGATCGGTGGGGCCGGTCATCCCGCACACCTCGGTGACCTCCGGGATCTCGGCCAGTTCGTCCACCACCGGGTCGAGGCGGTGCTGGTCCACCACCACCGCGACGAACGCGTTCAAAGGGTAGCCGAGGGCGCGCGGTTCGATACGACGTTCGAAGCTGCCCAGCACCCTGCTCGCCTCCCAGCGGGCCAGGCGGGCCTGCACGGTATTGCGGGACAGACCGAGTCGGGCGGCCAGTTCGACCCCGGTCGCGCGGGGGTTGTCGATCAGTTCCAGCAAAAGCCGCGCGTCGGTGGCGTCGAGGGTCGGCTCGGTGGTTTCTCGACTGGGCATACAACGCAGTATGACAGCCCTGATGGGGAGAAAAACGAGCATTCTGCTCAGTTGTTCGGACAACACTTGCGCAGATCGCTTTATGGGGCATGCTGTGTGTTACAAGCCACACAATGGCCGGTGCTCGTGTCGAGGAGGCGATTACCCATGCCTGGCAAACACGAATACCCCGTGCAGTTGGTACAGCCCGACGGACGGCGTGTGTTCGATCCGGAGTACGCCGAGCCGGTCGCCGATATCGGTCCCGACCGGCTGTGGTCGCTCTACGAGGACATGGTGGTGGCCCGTCGGATCGATACCGAGGCCACCGCATTACAGCGGCAGGGCCAACTGGGGTTGTGGGCCCCGCTGCTCGGTCAGGAGGCGGCCCAGGTCGGCTCGGCATGGGCGTTGACCCCCGACGACTACGTGTTCTGCAGCTACCGTGAGCACGCCGTTGCCTACTGTCGCGGTGTCCCGCCGACCGACCTCACCCGTATGTGGCGTGGGGTGTCGCATTCCTGTTGGGACCCGGCCGCGGTGAACATGACCAACCCGGCGATCGTGGTCGGCTCCCAGGGATTGCACGCCACCGGCTATGCCTATGCCGCGCAATTGGACGGCGCCGAGATCGCCACCATCGCCTACTTCGGCGACGGGGCCACCAGTCAGGGCGATATCGCCGAGGCCATGGTCTTCGCGGCGAGCTGGAGTGCGCCGGTGGTGTTCTTCTGCCAGAACAACCATTGGGCGATCAGCGAACCCGTCCGGTTGCAGAGCCCCACCCCCATCGCCCATCGGGCCCACGGCTACGGCATCCCTGCCACCCGCGTCGACGGCAACGACGTGCTGGCGGTGCTGTCGGTGACCCGGCAGGCGGCGGCCCGGGCCCGCGCCGGTGGTGGGCCGTCGTTCGTGGAGGCGATCACCTATCGGATGGGCCCGCACACCACCGCCGACGATCCGACCCGTTACCGCACGGCCGCCGAGCTCGAGCAGTGGGCGTGTCGCGATCCGATCGACCGGATACGTCGGCTGCTGGAGCGGGAGGACCTGTTCGACCCGGCCAGGCAGCGGCAGGTCGACGAACGCGCGAACGAGGTGGCCGAGCAGGTGCGTACCACCACCATCGGTATGCCCGACCCCGACCCCATGCGGTTGTTCGACCACGTCTACGCCACACCACATCCGCTGCTCGCCGCCCAGCGACAGGAATACGCCGAATATCTGGCCGCCGACCCGGCCGATGGAGACATCCCCCACCAGACGCCCACCCGGCGCGCGGAAGGAGTCCGGTCATGATCACCACCTTCGCCGCGGCGCTCAACGCCGGACTGCGCCGAGCACTCGAGGACGACCCGAAAGTAGTGCTCATGGGGGAGGATGTCGGTCATCTCGGCGGTGTGTTCCGGGTGACCGACACCCTCCAGAAGGATTTCGGCGACCGACGCGTGATCGACACCCCGCTCGCCGAATCCGGCATCGTGGGAACGGCTTTCGGGATGGCGCTGCGCGGATACCGGCCGGTGTGCGAGATCCAGTTCGACGGGTTCGTCTACCCGGCCTTCGATCAGATCGTGTCCCAGGTCGCCAAGATCCACTACCGGACCCAGGGGCGGGTGCGGGCTCCCCTCACCATCCGTATCCCGTTCGGCGGCGGTATCGGCTCGGTGGAACACCATTCGGAATCCCCCGAGGCCTATTTCGCCCATACCGCCGGACTGCGGGTGGTGACGCCGAGTAACCCCGCCGACGCCTACACCATGATTCGGCAGGCGATCGCCCTGGACGATCCGGTGATCTTCTTCGAACCCAAACGCCGCTACTGGGACAAGGCCGAGGTCGACCCGAACGCCGCGGCCGAACTCCCGTTGGACCGCGCCCGGGTCTGCGTGCCCGGCACCGACGCCACCCTCGTCGCCTATGGCGGCACGGTGGCGACCGCCCTGACGGCGGCGCAGATCGCGGATGAGGAGGGTATCTCGCTGGAGGTCATCGATCTGCGCAGCCTGGCGCCATTGGACATCGACACCGTGGCGGACTCGGTGATGCGCACCGGCCGGTTGGTGGTGGTGCACGAGGCGCCGGTTTTCGGCGGTCTGGGCGCGGAGTTGGCGACCCGGGTCACCGAACGCTGCTTCTACCACATGGAGGCACCGGTTCTGCGCGTCGGTGGCTTCGATATCCCTTACCCCCCGGCTAAGCTCGAGAAGCATCATCTGCCCGACCCGGATCGGATTCTGGCCGCGGTCGACCGTTCGCTCGCCGCCTGACCGACGACACCCAGCCGGCCGAGAGTATCGGCCTCCCGATACGGAGGTATCACGTGGACGACGCCCGCGCCGCGGACCCGGGGGACATCCTCGAATTCCGGTTGCCGGACCTCGGGGAGGGATTGACCGAGGCCGAACTACAGAGCTGGTCGGTCGCGGTGGGTGATCGGGTGGAGCTCAACCAGACCGTCGCCGAGGTGGAGACCGCCAAGGCCGTGGTGGCCCTGCCCTCCCCTTTCACCGGAACGGTGATCGAATTGCTCGCCGAACCGGGTGCGACGATCCCGGTGGGCGCACCGCTGCTGCGCGTGCGCGGGGACGGTCCGCCCGTGGGCGGTGGGCGGTCTTCGGTGTTGGTGGGATACGGGCCGGAGGACGAGCCGGTCACCCGCCGTCGGCGGCGACCGGATACCCAACGGGTCACGGCATACAACGGGAACAACACCGGTGAGGCCGGTCCGGACCACGGTGCGCGCAACGGTGGGCGGGCAGCGGTGCTCGACGACGAGCGCACCGGCCCCGGTGGTTCCGGAATCCAGGTCCCGGAGCCGGTGGCAGCGGCGGTCGTCGAATCCCGCGAGGAGGAGGCGGATGACACCGGCGGACCCGGCGTGACCTCGGATACGTCAGGGCGGCGCGCGGCGACCCCCGGCGCGCGGAAACTGGCCCGGGAACTCGGGATCGACCTGTGGCACGTGGCCGGGTCGGGACCGGCCGGTGCGGTCACCGTGGAGGATGTGCGCGCGGCCGTACCGATATCGCAGAGGCCGGGCCGGGAAATCGCGCGTGCCGACTCGGAGCCAGGGGAGCGACCCCCGCGCCCGGCCCCGACGGTGCGGGAGGAACGCACCCCCGTCAGCGGTGTTCGTAAACGCACCGCCGCCGCCATGAGCGTGAGCGCGCACACCATTCCGCAGGCGGCCACCTCGGTGACCATCGATATCACCGCGTCGATGGAACTGCTCGACCATCTGCGCACCACACCGGCCTTCGCGCAACTGTCACCGACACCTTTGGCGTTGGTCGCCAAGGCGGTGCTGGTCGCGCTCGACGACTTTCCGGGCATCAACGCCTTCTGGGACGAGAAGAACCAGGAGATCGTCACCAAGCACTACGTCAATCTCGGTATCGCCGTCGCCACCGAACGCGGACTGTTGGTGCCGAATATCAAGGAGGCGCAGTCGCTGACATTGCGCGACCTGTGTCGGGAGATCGGCTGGTTGGCCGAAACCGCGCGGGCCGGCCGCGCCACCCCCAGCGATCTGCGCGGCGGAACCTTCACCATCTCCAATGTGGGTGTGTTCGGGGTGGATTCGGGGGTGCCGCTGGTCAATCCCGGGGAGGCCGCCATCCTGTGTCTGGGCTCGATCTCCCGGCGGCCCTGGGTGTTTCGCGATGAGCTCGCGATTCGACAGGTCACCACCCTGACGGTGAGTTTCGATCACCGCATGATCGATGGTGAACTGGCCGCCCGTTTTCTGAGCACCGTCGCCGGCCTGCTGGAGGACCCGCTCACCCTACTCGGACGGGTCTGAGCGGCGCGGGTCCAGAAATTGGCGGTTCGACCGAACTCGGCGAGGGTACTCCGGGGGTCGGATGTATGTCCCACGCGGCACTGCGTAGGGTGACGCGAACCTGACCACAGACGCCGGCACGAGGAGCTGCGTTGAATCCGGTACTGATCTCGGCGGCCGAACTCCGGGACTCGCTGGGGGGCAAGACCATCCGCCTACTGGATGTGCGCTGGGCGCTGGGGGATCCGGATGGGCCGGAGCATTACCGCAAGGGGCATATTCCGGGCGCGGTGTTCGTCGATCTCGACACCGAGCTGGCGGGTCTGCCCTCGCCTCGGCACGGGCGCCATCCGCTTCCTTCACCCGAACATCTCCAAAGATGCGCCCGGAGCTGGGGAATCTGCGCCGGTGACCCGGTGGTGGTCTACGACGCGAGCGGCGGTATGGCGGCTGCGCGGGCGTGGTGGCTGCTGCGGTGGGCCGGAGTCTCGGATGTGCGCCTGTTGGACGGTGGCCTCCCGGCGTGGACCCGGATCGGCGGGGAATTGGCCACCGGGGTGGAGCCCGATCCCACGCCCGGTGATCTCGAGGTCGTGCCCGGACGCCTGCCGGTTATCGACGCGGACGCGGTGGCGCGGTGGAAGGGGGTGCTGTTGGACGCGCGCGCGGTGGACCGGTTCCGCGGTGAGCAGGAGCCGGTCGATCCGCGGGCGGGGCATATCCCCGGCGCCATCTGCGCGCCCACCAGCGAAAATCTCGGTGACGACGGATGCTTCCGTTCGGTGGAGGTGCTGCGGGAGCGGTTCGCCGGTTTCGGTAGCGGGCCGATCGCGGTGTACTGCGGTTCGGGGGTTACCGCCGCGCATCAGATCGCCGCGCTGGCCGTGGTGGGGGTGGAGGCCGCGCTGTATCCGGGTTCGTGGTCGCAGTGGTCACACGATCCGAAACGCCCGGTCGCCACCGGAGCCTGAACGGGCCGAGAACACGGGTCCGGGGGCGGTCTATCCGCAGGTCGCGGCGATATTGCGCAGGGTCCGGTGATCGGCGGTGGTGACCGGAAGGTCGTAGCGGATGGCGACGGTGAGGTATTTGCCTGCGTAGAAACAATGGCCCGGCCGGGAAGGCGGTAGCCATTCGGCGGGGGTGCCGTCGCCCTTGTCGGTATTGGCCGCGCGGGTGGTGACCTGCAGGTTGTAGTCGATATCGTTGGCGAACCGGATACGGCGCGACAGCGGCCACTCCGAGGCGCCGAGATCCCAGGCCGCGGCCAATGGGTAGACGTGGTCCACGGGCATCTCCTGGGCGGTCTGCTTGGAGAAGGTGGTCAGGGTGCCGGTGTAGGGGTCGGCCAGGGTCCCGGACAGCACCACGCAGTCGCGGGTGCCGGGGCGGTACACCACACCGGTGAGCTGGCGGGCCAGCACATTGTTGCGGGTGTCGCAGCCGTCGTGCCCGCCGGGACCGTCGTGGTCGTCCGACCAGGCAGGGCCGAAGACACAGGCCTGGTCGACCCGGCAGCCACGCTCGTAGCCGCCGGGATGCGGTCGGTTCGGAACGACCCGCACCGTGGTGAGCAGTTGTTCCAGCAGAGCTCGGGATGGACTGCCCGGCGCGGGCGGGCGGTCCGGTAACACCGCGCAACCACATACCGTCGTGAGTACCGTGACGACCGCGAGTAGCGCCGTCCCTATCGTCCCCCGCCTACTCATGGTGCTCAGGTCTACCGCAGCCGTCCGACAGATTCACGGGGCCGGTGCGACCGGCGGTCGGTCACAGCCAGGCGCGGGCGAAGATCTCCTCGTCCCGGGCCGTGGTGATATGGGGGGGAAACCGCATGGCGGCCAGGGTTTCCGGATGTACTCCATCGTGGCCGATCAGCCACGACCCGCCGTTGTCGGTGCATTCGGCGATCTTGGCGAAGGTGGAGAGCAGGAAGGTGATGGCGTCGCCGGGCCGGGTGGTGTGGGCCAGCCGCTGTGATTCACCGGTACGGGACAGGTCCAGCCACACCCCGCACTGTCCGTCCACCCGCATCCCCCCGATCCTCGCCGCGTCGACGAAGGTGAACTGCCGCCGTTCCCATGGGGTGGTCGGCGTATAGCTCTGCTCGAGGACCTGGAGCAGGATCGTCATACTGCTGCCTCCGCTGTGGTCGAGTGACGCCGCTGACGGTCTCCGCCGGCAGGATCGCACCGCCCGAACGCGGTGATCGGTGGGCAATGATCGACAGGTAATGATCGGTGGGCGCGAATTCGGCGGTGACCAGCGGATACATCAGTATGTTCCGTCCCGGCGCGGAAATCCAGGTGCCCGGGTCGGCGGGCCTGTCGGCCCCACCTGCTTTGATGGGGCGATGCTGCACGGTCTGTGGTCGCCGGGTTCGGGGCTATTGCTCTGGCCCGCGCCGGGGGAGACGGGCGAGTCCGTGGGCGCGTTCCCGGGACTGTTGGGCAGTGTGCTGCGGGAGGCGCGTTTCCGGCATCACGCCGAGGTGCTCATGGCCGACGCCGCCGGTGTCCGCACCGAGCGGGTGCGGGCGCACGCGCTCGTACCGGGTGCGGCGGCGGCCGCGTTACGGCAGCGACTACCGGCCGGCGCGATAGCCGGTGATCTGCGTTTCCTCGCCCATATCGCGCTCGGTATCGAACGATGGGTGCGAGCCGGTCGAGTGGTGCCGCGGTTGGTCCGCGCCGACGGGCAGTGGTGGGCGCGGTGGGGGTTGACCGGTGGGCCGGGACAGCGCGCGTGGCTGGCGGAACTGGCAGCCCGTATGCCACCGGCGCTACAGGTGGCAGGCGCTCCGGCGGATCTGCTCGCCGATATGGTCGACGAACTCACCGATCCCATTGTCCGGGAGCTGCTCGGGGAGCGACCGAATCCGCATCCGCTGGTGCACGCGCTGTCGGTGGACACGCTGGTGGACGGCGGTAGCCCTCAGGCCGCCGGACTGCTGGACCGCTGGCGCGACAGCGTGCTCGTCGACGAACCCGAACTGGTGCTACGCCTACGCGAACCCGATGACGAGTCGGGTGTCGCCGCCGGGGCGGCGCTGTGGCGGTTGGAGGTCTGTCTGCGTGTCGAGGGGGCGGCGCCCCGCCCGGTGTCGCTACTGGATGATCCCCGGACAGTGCGCACCGCGGTGGAGCGACTTGGTGTGGCGCAGCGAGCCTATCCCCGATTACGGGACCTGCCGAGCGATCCGCGCAGTATGGACCTGCTGCTGCCCACCGAGGTGGTGGCCGATCTGGTGGCGCACGGCGCGCATGCGTTGGCGGAGGCCGGTATCAGGCTGCTGCTGCCGCGGGCCTGGAGTGTCGCCGAGCCGAGTCTGCGATTGCGTGTCGACGGCGCCGCCGTGCCCGCGGCGCAGAGCACCGTGGGAATGGACGGACTCGTCTCCTACCGGTGGGAACTGGCGCTCGGGGACATGGTGCTCACCCGGGCCGAGCTGGAGCGGTTGATCGACGTCCAATCGGATCTGGTGCGGTTGCGCGGGGAATGGGTGCAGGCCGATCATCGGGTGCTCGCCGCCGCCGCGCGCTATGTGGCCCTGCATGGCGACGACACCCCGGTCACCCTGGCCGACCTGGTCGGGAAGATCGTCGAGACGAGGATCGACCGGGTACCCATCGCGGAGGTCACCGCGACCGGTTGGGCCGCCGAACTGCTCGACCCCGACCGCGAACCCGAACCGGTGTCCCCGCCGGTGCGGCTGAAAACGCAGCTGCGTCCCTATCAGCTGCGGGGTCTGGCCTGGTTGGCGACAATGGACCGGCTCGGTTGCGGGGCGATCCTCGCCGACGATATGGGTCTCGGTAAAACCGTTCAGGTATTGGCCCTGCTCCTGCACGAACGCGAGACCGCGACGGCGCCGGGGCCGACGCTGCTGGTCTGTCCCATGTCGGTGGTCGGTAACTGGCAGCGCGAAGCGGAGCGTTTCGCCCCCGACCTGCGGGTGCTGGTACATCACGGTCCGACCCGCTGCCGCGGCCCGGAATTGGACGCCGCCGTCGCCGCCGCCGACCTGGTGATCACCACCTATGCGTTGCTCGTCCGCGACACCCGCGAGTTGGCGCGGCAGTCCTGGGAACGGGTGGTGGCGGATGAGGCGCAGCACATCAAGAACGCTGCCACCCGGCAGGCGCGGGCGGTGCGGGCGCTACCGGCGCGGCATCGGCTGGCGCTCACCGGAACACCGGTGGAGAACCGGCTGGAGGAACTGCGCTCGATTCTCGATTTCGCCATGCCGAAGCTGCTGGGCAGCGCCCAGACGTTCCGTGCCCGTTTCGCCGTGCCCATCGAACGGGAGAACGACCGGAACGCCGTTACCCGGTTGCGCACGGTCACCTCGCCATTCGTTCTCCGTCGGGTGAAAACCGATCCGGCGGTGATCGGTGATCTGCCGGAGAAGCTGGAGATGACGGTGCGCGCCAATCTCACCGCCGAGCAGGCCGCTCTGTATCAGGCCGTGGTGCGGGACATGCTGGACAAGCTCCGCGATGCCAAGGGCATGGCCCGCAAGGGAGCGGTACTGGCCGCGCTCACCCAGCTCAAACAGGTGTGCAACCATCCCGCGCACTATCTGCGCGACCATTCGGCCGTGCTGCTGCGCGGTGCGCACCGGTCCGGGAAGTTGGCACTGGTGGAGGATGTGCTCGACGCCGTACTCGCCGAGGGGGAGAAGGCCCTGTTGTTCACCCAGTTCCGCGAGTTCGGGGAACTGCTCGTGCCGTATCTCGACGAACGCTTCGGCACGCGCGTGTCGTTCCTGCACGGAGGCGTCACCAAGAAGCACCGCGACGCCATGGTGGCCGATTTCCAACGCGAGACCGGTCCACCACTGATGTTGTTGTCACTTCGGGCCGGCGGCACCGGACTGAACCTCACCGCCGCCAACCACGTGATCCACCTGGACCGCTGGTGGAATCCGGCGGTGGAGAACCAGGCCACCGATCGTGCCTACCGCATCGGTCAGGACCGCGCTGTGCAAGTGCGCAAACTGGTGTGCGTGGACACCATCGAGGAGCGCATCGACGAGATGATCGGCGGTAAGAGCCGACTCGCCGATCTGGCCGTGGGCGCCGGGGAGAACTGGATCACCGAGCTGAGCACCGACGAGCTGTGCGAGCTGTTCGCCCTCGGCGCCGAGGCGGTGGGGGACTGATGCCGGTGATCGGCGCGCTCGCACGGGATATGCGCTCATGAATCGGTCCGACGGCGGTACCCGGCGGCGTCCGGTCGCCGGCGGTGTCGCCGCGCGCAGCCGCCGTGGCGGGTTCGGCCGCAGCGTATGGGGCCGGGCGTTCGTCGAGATCCTCGAGCGGGTGGCCGACGACCCGGGACGGTTGGCCAGGGGACGGACCTATGCCCGTGCCGGCCGGGTGGTGAGCTATCGGGTCGAACCGGGCGCGGTGGTCGCCGAGGTCCAGGGCAGCCAACCGCGTCCGTTCACCTCGGTGTGCCGGGTCCGGAAACTGCGGACCGAGGAAATGGAGCTGCTGGTCGATACGATCCGCGCGCAGCCGGGAATGTTGGCCCGAATCGTCGCGGGCACCCTACCGACCGCCCTCGCCGAGCACCTGCTGCCCGATAGCGCGGCCGATCTGGACTTCGGCTGTAGCTGCCCGGATCACGGTTGGCCGTGTAAACACGTCGCCGCGGTGTGTTATCTGCTGGCCGAAGACCTCGACGAGCGGCCGAGGGAACTGCTCACCCTGCGCGGGGTGAGTATGGAAACCCTGATCGGCGGCGTCGAACGCGTCGATCCCACCGATACCACCGACCCCTACGGGGACGGCACGGAACTACCCGCCCTGCCGACTCCCGCGATCCGCCCCGCACTCGACGAACTGGACCCCACCCTGTTGCGGCGTGCCCTGCGAATGATGTCCGAGGACGAGGCCACCGCCGCCGCGGGCCTGCGCGGGCTTGCCGCCGCCTACATCGACCTGACCACGCGCTGAGCGGCGTTCACGCACCGGTTTCAGAGGCGATATACGCGTTGGGCGTTACCCCGGAAAGCGGCGTCCAATGCCTGGGGGCCGGCGATATCGGTGAGGACCGTGGCCGCCGCCGTCGCGCTGCCCACCAGGGTGGTGATCGGTTTGTCGACCGGGAAATTCGATCCCCAGATCAGTCGCTGCACACCGAAGACGTCCGCCGCGTGGCGCAGCATCGGTCCGATTCGGTCCACCAGCTGCGAGACCGGTGTGGTGCCGCCGTGGTGGGGCACCGGATGCCCGAGGATCGGCATCATCAATCCGCTGATCTTGGCCGTGATATTCGGCAGGGCGGCCAGTTCGGCGATATCGTCGCGCCAGCGTTCGAAGATCTCCTGTCGCCGCCGCGGGTCGGGGCCGGTTTCCGCGCCGACCTGGCCGAAGATTCCGGCCGGGGTGGCCAGGTGGTTCAGCACGATGGACGCTTCCGGGTAGCGCCGGGCCAATGCCGTGACCTCGGGTAGCTGATGGGAGTACACCCAGGCCTCGAAGACGAGCTCCCGTTCGACGAGCGCGGCGAAACCGTCGAGGAAGGCCGGGGTTCGCAGGACCCCGGGTCCGGCGAAGTCCCGCACATCCGGGTCGGGGTGGTTGGCGACCATGGTGCGGATCCCGCGCACCAGCGGGGACGCGGACAGGTGGGCGTCCAGCAGATCGGCGAAACCCGGTGCGGCGGGGTCGGCGCTCGCGCTGATGGCGGCGAGCGCGGGGGTGTCGACTCCGAACGGCAGGCCGGCCACCCAGCGGGTTTCCTCGGTTTTGGGGCCGGTCCATTCCACCTCGATGTGCACGACCGCCTTCACCGGGAGTCCGGCGGTGTCGTCGCGATAGTCCGCCGGGAGGTAGGGGCCCGTATACGCCGTGGGGTCGCCGACGAACTCGCGGTCGCGTCGCGGCGCCAGTCGGGACGCGACGGTTATCGGCAGTGGCAGATATCGGAAGAGTTTGGCCAGGCGACTGAACTCGCGCGGGGTGGAGTGCGGATCCCATTGATGGATGTGCGCGTCGATGATGTCGATACCGTCGAGGCCGGTTTCGCCGAGTTCCATGCCGCTCCCGTCGCCATCCGTCGTCGTCGACCTGATCGCCGAAGCCTACCGGACCTTCGTGGGTCGTCGGCCGTCTTCGGCGGCGCGTGGTCGCAGTGGATATGGGGCGTGGCATCGGTGGAAACGATGGTTCGATCGATGGCGACAATGCCTTATCTGCCCGGGATAAGCCTTATCTGCCCGGGAGGAGCCTTATCTGCCCGGAAGAACGCGGTGTGGCGGCATAATGGTCGCGTGGCCGAACGGGATTCGGCGCCGAAGGCGTCACGGCCGGTCTCGGGGCCGGAGAAAACACCCGAAACCATGTCCGCGCCGGCCGTTTCCGCCGCCGGCACCCCCACCGCATTACGCGGTCTGGTCGATCAGGGGGTGCTCACCGAATCCCAGCTGGACGCGGTGGTCACAGCCTTATCCGAGGACCGTACCCCGCCGACGCCCGTCAAACTGCTTTCCGAGATCGCCGCCTACGCGGGCGCCGGTCTGCTGTTGAGCGGATTCGTCCTGCTGTTGGCGGCGTCGTGGGAGGACATGGCGCGGCTCGGGCGGGTGGCGTTGTTCGCGCTCGTGGCGCTGGGGTTGGCCGTAACGGGTATCGCCCTGGTCGGCGGGCCGAAGGCGCTTTTCGGCGCCGCGCGTCGTCGGGTTCGCGAGACCGGCCATACCATACGCACCCGGTTGGCGATGGTTTTGTTCGCATTGGCCGCGGTGGGTGTCGCCGCCGCGGTGGGGTCCGGTATCGAGGACGGTAACGCCGATATCGCCTGGGTGTACGCGTGTCTGGCCGGTCTGGCGGTCGGGGTGCTCGGTTACGCGGCGTTTCCCTCCCTGGTCGGGATGCTGGTCTGCGCGGGTTTCGCCGTGGCCGTGCTGAGCGGTGTCCTGAACGATTTGTGGGGCGTCGACGAGGAACTGACCGGTATCGGTTTCCTCGCACTCGGTCTCGGCTGGCTCGGGGTCGCTCGGCTGGGGGTGATTCTGGAGCGTTGGGCCGGTTACGCGGTCGGGATCCTGGTGGCGCTGTGGGGCGCCCAGGTCACCTCCGCATTCGTCGAGTACGCGATGGCCTATCTACTCACGGGTCTGCTGGCGGTGCTGTGTTTCGCCCTCTACCTCACCGATCGGTCCCCGGTTCTGGTTCTGGGCGGCACGATCGCATTGTCGGTGGCGGCCGCCGAGGCGGTCTGGCATTGGACGGATGGTTCGATCAGTGCGGCGGGAGCGGTTCTCGTCGCCGGGGCGGTGGTGCTCGGACTCGGTAGCGCCCTGCTCACCCGGAGAATCAAGCCGAATTGACGGCCGCGCCGGTACCCACCGGCGCGGGGTTCTGGTGCCCTGGGGCACCCCGGTGTATATTTTTGCTTGGATGTCCAACTATTGGATGCCCGTAAATGATCTCCGCGTGGTAGCTCGACGACAGCGCCGTACTCCACCACCGTCTACCCGAGGCAGGATTCGCATGGTTCGTGAACTCACCCATTTCATCGGCGGACAGCATGTCCCGGGCGCATCCGGAAGGTTCGGAGACGTCTACGACCCGAATATCGGTCAGGTGCAGGCCCGGGTGCCGCTGGCCACCACCTCCGAGGTGGAGGCCGCCATCGCCAATGCCGCCGAGGCGCAGCCCGCCTGGGCCGCGGTCAACCCTCAGCGCCGCGCTCGGGTCCTGATGAAGTTCTTGAACCTCGTCAACGACGAAATGGACTCCCTGGCGGCGCTGCTGTCGAGCGAACACGGCAAGACCATCGCCGATGCCAAGGGTGATATCCAGCGCGGTCTCGAGGTGATCGAATTCGCGATCGGTATTCCGCACCTGCTCAAGGGCGAATACACCGAGAGCGCGGGCACCGGTATCGACGTCTACTCCATGCGCCAGCCGCTCGGCGTGGTCGCCGGTATCACCCCGTTCAACTTCCCGGCCATGATCCCGCTGTGGAAGGCGGGCCCCGCGCTGGCCTGCGGTAACGCCTTCGTGCTGAAGCCCTCCGAACGCGATCCATCGGTGCCGCTGCGACTGGCCGAGCTGTTCCTCGAGGCCGGCCTCCCGGCGGGTGTGTTCAATGTGGTCAACGGTGACAAGGAAGCCGTCGACACCCTGTTGCACGATCCGCGGATCAAGGCCGTCGGCTTCGTCGGCTCCACCCCGATCGCGCAGTACATCTACGAGACCGCGACCGCCAACGGTAAGCGGGCCCAGTGCTTCGGCGGTGCCAAGAACCACGCCATCGTCATGCCCGACGCCGACCTCGACGATGTCGCCGATCAACTGATCGGCGCCGGCTACGGTTCGGCCGGGGAACGCTGCATGGCCATCTCGGTCGCCGTCCCCGTCGGAGAGGAGACCGCCGAGCGGCTCGTCGCCAAGCTCACCGAGCGGGTGCACAAGTTGAATATCGGCCGCTCCGACGACCCGGGCGCCGACTACGGCCCGCTGGTCGGCGCCGACGCCGTGGAGCGGGTGAACAAGTACATCCAGATCGGTATCGACGAGGGCGCCGAGCTCGTGGTGGACGGCCGTGGACTGACGGTCGAGGGCGCCGAGAACGGGTACTTCGTGGGGGCCACCCTGTTCGACAAGGTCACCCCCGAGATGAAGATCTACACCGACGAGATCTTCGGTCCGGTGCTCAGCGTGGTCCGCGCCAAGGATTACGAGGAGGGTCTGCGACTGGCCAACGAGCACGAATACGGCAACGGTGTCGCGATCTTCACCCGTGACGGTGACACCGCCCGCGATTTCGCCTCCCGGGTGCAGGTGGGCATGGTCGGTATCAATGTCCCGATCCCCGTGCCGATCGCCTACTACACCTTCGGTGGTTGGAAGCGTTCCGGTTTCGGCGACCTGAACCAGCACGGTCCCGATTCCATCCGCTTCTACACCAAGACCAAGACCGTCACCCAGCGTTGGCCCGCCGGGTTGAAGGAGAGCAACAGCTTCGTCATTCCAACCATGGACTGAGGTCACTCCCATGTTCACACTCGACGACGACGAACGCGCCATTCGCGATACCGCCCGCGAGTTCGCCGACGAATTCCTGGCACCACATGCCGTGGAATGGGATCAGCACAAACACTTCCCGGTGGATGTGCTGCGCAAAGCGGGTGCGATCGGGCTCGGCGGTATCTATGTGAGCGAGGATTTCGGCGGCTCCGGACTGCGCCGGCTGGATGCGGTACGGATCTTCGAACAACTCGCCACCGGATGCCCGGCCGTGGCCGCCTATATCTCCATCCACAATATGGCGGCCTGGATGATCGATAGCTACGGCGACATCGAACAGCGCAGCCGCTGGTTGCCCGGTATGACGTCCATGGAACTGCTGGGCAGCTACGCGCTCACCGAGCCGGGGGCCGGTTCGGATGCCGCGGCCCTGGCCACCAAAGCGGTGCGCGACGGGGACCACTATGTGCTCAACGGTTCCAAACAGTTCATCTCGGGTGCCGGATCCAACGACCTGTACGTGATGATGGTCCGCACCGGCGGGGAGGGGGCGCACGGTATCTCCGCGCTCATCGTGCCCGCCGATACCCCTGGTCTGTCGGTGGGGGCCAACGAGAAGAAGATGGGCTGGAACGCCCAACCCACCCGGCAGGTGATTCTCACCGACGCCCGGGTGCCGGTGACCAATCGGTTGGGCGCCGAGGGGGAGGGTTTCCGGATCGCCATGAACGGTCTCAACGGCGGTCGCCTCAATATCGCGGCCTGTTCGATGGGCGGCGGTCAAGCGGCGCTGGACAAGACGGTGTCGTATCTGGCGCAGCGTTCGGCGTTCGGCGCGCCATTGCTGAACAATCCGGCCCTACAGTTCGAACTCGCCGATATGCGGACGAAACTCGAGGCCGCCCGCACCCTGCTGTGGCGGGCCGCGGCGGCCCTGGACGCGGATGCTCCCGACAAGGTGGAGCTGTGCGCCATGGCGAAACGATTCGCCACCGATGCCGGATTCGAGGTCGCCAACAGTGCCCTGCAGTTGCACGGCGGTTACGGTTACCTCGCCGAATACGGTCTGGAAAAGATTGTCCGGGATCTGCGGGTGCACCAGATCCTGGAAGGTACCAACGAGATCATGCGGATGGTGGTGGCCCGGTCGATGACGGCCGCCCGGAATGCGCGAGGAGCAGCATGAGCGACGAACCCGAAGTCCTGATCGAGCAGCGTGACGGACTCGGACTCATCACCCTGAACCGCCCCAAGGCCATCAACGCGCTCAATCACGCGATGGCGCTCACCATCACCGAGCAGTTGCGGTCCTGGGCCGACGACGACTCCGTGCGCACGGTGGCGATCACCGGAGCCGGGGAACGAGGGCTGTGCGCGGGTGGCGATATCGTCGCCATCCACCACGACGCCAAAGAGCAACAGGCCGCCGGGCACGTCGGGTCCGCCGCGGATTCGGCGACCGGGAAGTTCTGGCGCGACGAGTACATTCTCAACGCGTTGATCGGCCGCTACCCGAAACCGTATGTGGCGGTGATGGACGGCATCGTGATGGGCGGCGGTGTCGGCCTGTCGGCGCACGGCAGCCACCGGATCGTCACCGAGCGGTCGACGGTCGGGATGCCCGAGGTCGGTATCGGCTTCATTCCCGATGTGGGCGGTACCTATCTGCTGTCGCGGGCTCCCGGTGAGCTCGGCACACATATCGCGCTCACCACCGCGCGGATGAAGGCCGGTGATGCCATCGCCACCGGTTTCGCGGACTATTACATTCCGTCCGAACGGATTCCGGACCTGCTCACCACCTTGCAGACCGAAACGGCCGATGTCGCCATCGCCAAATTCGCCACGGACGCACCCGAATCCGAGCTGGTGGCGCAGCGCGAATGGATCGACGCCTGCTACGGCGCCGACTCGGTGACCGAGATCGTGGCCCGGCTTCAGACCCACGAGGCCCCGGAGGCGCAGGCCGCGGCGACCGCCGTGCTGTCGAAATCCCCGGTGGCATTGCAGGTCACACTGCGATCCCTGCGCTCGGCGCGCAAGGCCGACAGCCTGGAGGCGGTGTTGAACGAGGAGTACCGGGTTTCGGTGGCCTCGTTGGCCTCCCATGATCTGGTCGAGGGTATTCGCGCCCAGGTCATCGATAAGGATCGCAATCCGAGCTGGTCGCCCGCCGCCCTGGACGAGGTGACCGCCGAGCAGGTCGACGCGTATTTCGCCGAATTGGGCACGCGGGAACTGGGTTTGACCACACCGGAGGGACAGTAATGAGCAAGACGATCGGTTTCCTCGGCCTGGGCCATATGGGCGGACCGATGGCGGCGAACCTGGTGAAGGCCGGATACGACGTCCGTGCCTTCGACCCGTCGCCGGCCGCCCAGGAACAGGCCCGCGCCGACAATATCCCCCTGGTGGATTCCGGCCCGGCCGCCGCCGTCGACCGGGATATCGTCATCACCATGCTCACCAACGGCCGGTTGGTGCGCACCGTGTACGCCGAACTGCTGCCGGCCGCGCGTCCGGGCACCTTGTTCATCGACTGCTCGACCATTGATGTGGCCGATGCCAAGGCCGCGGCCGAAGCGGCGGTCGCGGCGGGCCATCGGGCGTTGGACGCGCCGGTCTCCGGCGGGGTGGCCGGCGCCGCCGCCGGAACGCTCACCTTCATGGTCGGTGGGCAGGAGGCGGATTTCGCCGAGGCGCTGCCGGTGCTGGAGGTGATGGGCGCCAAGGTGGTGCACTGCGGTGCGTCCGGGGTCGGCCAGGCGGCCAAGATCTGCAACAACATGCTGCTCGGCGTGTCGATGATCGCGCTGTCGGAGGCCATGGTGCTCGGCGAGAAGCTGGGATTGAGCCATCAGTCGTTCTTCGATGTGGTCTCCACGGCTTCGGGACAGAGTTGGGCGCTGACCAGCTACTGCCCGGTGCCGGGCCCGGTGCCGACCAGTCCGGCCAACAACGATTACAAGCCCGGTTTCGCCACCGCCCTGATGACCAAGGACCTCGGACTGGCCGCGGAGGCATTGCGCGCCAACGGGGTCGACGGGCAGTTCGGACAGTTGGCCGCCGAAATCTACACCCGGTTCAACGAGAGTTCCGCCGACCGGGATTTCTCCGCCATCATCACCGAGGTTCGGAAGCGGAGCGAAAGCGCCGAGTAGGCGAACGAGCCGCATCGAACGGACAGGTGTCCGCATTGTGCGCTATGCGGACACCTGTTCCACCGAAGAGCGGGCAAGGCCTGTCGGATGGACAGTTATGGCATCTCGACGCCTGATAAGGGTGTCATCGTGGTGTCGGTATGCGCACCACACCGAATCTCGACGACGATGTAGTGGAGTTGATCGAGGCGGTCGGTCGTCGGCAACGCCTGTCCAGGAGGTAGATCATCGACGATGCGCTTCGGCGTGCTTTGACACCACGAGTGGCTCGGCGGGAGCCCTACCGTCTCACGCCCCGGAGTCCGCGCTTCGGCCCGGGTTCGATCCGGCCCGGTTCAACCGGTTGGCGGACGAGCTGGAGGACGAGCTGGAGGACGAGGCCATCATCGAGAACGCACGGCGCATGGCGTGATCGACTCGGCCCGCGGTTATCGGCTCTCTGCATATATCCATCAGCGCTCATGTCCTCCGGACACCGCTACCGGTCGGCCAGGCCACCGCATACGTCCACGACTGGTTGGCCCAACCGAATGTGGACCTACTGGTGTCAGGTTCCGATCATCTGCGTATTGCGTTGGATCTGCTCATAAAAGCGGGTATTGCGGCAAATCTGACGACCGATACGCAACTGGCGGCCTATGCGCTCGAACAGCAGGGGAGATCCACTCCGACGACACCGATTTCGCCGGATTCCCGGCCGTGAAGTGGGTGAACCCGCTTCGATGACTCGTGGTGTCCTACGGCGACCGGGGTCGACACGAGGTGGGACGATGGCGCGTCGGCTTCAGGAGTGAACGGCGGTTCTCGATAGTGATCGGGACTGTCGACTCATTGCGGTCGGGAATCTTCGAAATGGAGCTGCTTCGGCATGCGGTGTGCCCACTGGATATGTGAACACGGCGACTCGCCCCAACGAGCCGAACCACTGCGCTGTGAACGCCTGTGGGCGGGGTATCGTCAGCGATGATCATGACCGTTTCGACCGTGAGGATGCGCTGTGACCGACTTCGAGACGATTCTGCTGGAGCGTAAGGACAAGGTCGGCCTCATTACGCTGAACCGACCCAAGGCGCTCAATGCGCTGAACTCTCAGGTCCTCGACGATGTCATCGCGGCCCTGGACGAGCTCGAGCGCGACGAGCAGATCGGTGCGGTGGTGATCACCGGTTCCGAACGGGCCTTCGCCGCGGGCGCGGATATCAAGGAGATGCAGCCCAAGTCGTACATGGACATGTTCATGGACGACTATTTCGCCCGCTGGGATCGGCTGGCCCAGTTCCGTAAGCCCACCATTGCCGCGGTCGCCGGTTACGCCCTGGGCGGTGGCTGTGAACTGGCCATGATCTGCGACATTCTGATCGCCGCGGACAACGCCAAGTTCGGGCAGCCGGAGATCAAGCTGGGTGTTATTCCCGGTATCGGTGGTTCTCAGCGGCTGACCCGGGCGATCGGCAAGGCCAAGGCCATGGATCTGGTGTTGACCGGCCGCAATATGGATGCCGAGGAAGCCGAGCGGGCCGGGCTGGTGTCCCGGATCGTGCCCGCTGCGGAACTGCTCGACACCGCCCTCGAGGTCGCCGCAACCATCGCGTCCATGTCGTTGCCGGTGACCATGATCGCCAAGGAGGCGGTGAATCGTTCGTTCGAGACCACGCTGAGCGAGGGACTGCGGTTCGAGCGCCGGGTGTTCCACTCGTTGTTCGCCATCGAGGACCAGAAGGAAGGCATGGCGGCCTTCGTGGAGAAGCGGCCCGCGAAGTTCACCAACCGCTGAGCGAATCCCGGCCCCGGATCAGCGTCCGGGGTCGGCCGGGATACCCACGACCCGGGCGGTCCGCGGTTGGTCCCCGGGTTGCGCCGAGCCGTCCTGGGCGGTGAGCAGACCGGCCACCGTCGCCCCGAGACCCAAGGTGACGGCCGCCGCGGCGACGAGTTTGCGGCGGTCGACGCGGGAGGGGTGTGGCGGCACGCGGATACCGGTGCCGCTCCGGGCCATCCGCACTTCGGCGACCGGGCGTTCGGCCGCGATCAGGACCGCGCCGCGGGCGGAGACGTACTCCGGTTCGGCGTCGTAGACGATCGGCAGGTCGATGATCTCGGCCAGTTGTATGCGCAGGTCGAGATTGCGGGCGCAGCCGCCCAACAGAACCAGGGCCTCGGGATCGACCTGGGATTTCTCGATCATCCGTTGCAGCAGCTCCGCCGAGTACCGCAGACCCTCGGGGAACAGTTCGGCGAGGTCGTTGTGGGTTACGACCGTCCGGGTGGAGCCGCCCAGGTCGGTCGCGGTGATCACCTTGCTGCGACCGAGGGCCTCTCGGTGCCGGCGGCTGGTGGCCTGGTCGATACGTACCCCTTCGTGCGCGAGCCGTCGACACAGCAGGGTGTCGAAGTTGTCGCCGCCGGGGGCGACGCTGTGGGCGTCGAGCAGGATCGAATCGGTACGGCAGTCGACGAGAGTGAGGGTGAGGCCGGAGCTGCCCAGGTCGTAGAGGGCCACAACGCCTTCGTCGGTGAGGGCGCCGGTGAACCGCAGATAGCGCAGTTGGGCCAGTGGCTCGTCGACAATGGTGAGTTGGATTCGACCCGCCGCGGCCCGGACCGCGTCCGCGTGCCGCTCGCTGCGGCAGGTCACGGCGGTGGCGGTGATGAGCTCGTCGCGTTGACCGGCTGCGGTGCGCATGCGCTGGATGGCGGTGAAGACCGGCTCCTCGACGCCGGCCCCCCGCCGCAGCGGGACATGGCAGTAGTCGATCGGCGGTAGGTGCGGCTGATCGGAATGGGTCAGTACGGCGTGTGCGCCTCCGGCACCCGCCGATACCCCTAGGACCAGCACCATGGACCAATGGTGCGCCCTGGGCGTGACCTTGCCAAGAGGCTCGTTCGATAAATTTGCGGCTTGGATGCGCCGCTGTTATTCGATCGTCGCCGCAAAAACATGAAAGACCGATCAGTCTTTATCGGGGGGTGTCGATGGATCATGCGCCCCCGTCCAGCGCACCGGTTCGGACCCGGTGTCGAAATCGCCCGCCGCGTGACGGAACTCTGTGAGCAACTGCAACAGGGTGCCCAACCGGTCCGGTGGTAGTCCAGGGCGGTCGAAAACCTGCTCGTTCAGGTAAACGGTCGCCTCGGCGGCCAATTTCCTTCCCTCTTCGGTGATCTCGATCAGCGTCGCCCGCCGGTCGCTCGGATGCGGCACCCGAACCACCAGACCCGCCGCCTGAAGGCGATCCACGGTATTGGTCACACTCGTCGGATGCACCTGCAACCGGGCACTGGCCTTGGCCATCGGCAGCGCGCCGGTCGAACTGAAATTCAACAGCATGAGCAGTTCGTAGCGGGAAAAGGTCAAACCCGTCGGGCGTAAGGCCTCGTCCACCCGCGCCATTACGATCTGCTGGGCCCGCACCAGAGATGTCACCGCCGCCATTCCGTCGGCCATCGTGCCCCAGCCGTGCTCCACCCATTGGCGGTGAGCCTCTTGGATCGGGTCGAGCGGCAGCGGGCGGGGGCGAGACATGCCGTTGATCATCGCATGTACCCGGTAGCGGTAAGAGTTGTGTGTTGGACGTGGGTTCCGGATGTGACGGACCCGGTCGATCCCACCGCCGACACCGCCGCGCGGGGGCACGGTATCGGCTCCCACCGGGCAGGGGATGCCGTGGGGACGACCCTCCGGCCCCAAAGGCGCGCCGACCGCCGAACCGGGTAGGCCGGGGCGAAACACCGGGGCGAAGCCGCGCCGGAATATATCGTCCATCCTGTGGAAAAGCGGTGACGGTATCGCGGACGGCGCCGAGATCGCACGCCGGTTGGCCGAACGACACGATCTGGCGGTGGTGGGATTCGACCGTCCCGGGCTCGACCCGGAGGTATTGCTCGAACTGGCGGCGGCCGTGGACGATGTGCTCACCCGGCACCCCTACATCGATCTGCGGGAGGTTGCCGTCGCTCCTTGCGGTGGCGAAACCTCGCAACTCGAATGGGGCCGGGCCGACGGCGCCACCGGCCCGGCCACGTTCGTTCACCGCATTGTCCTCGACAGCCGCATCGCCCGTGATCCCCGACCATTCGTCGAGTACGTGCGCGGTGCGGTGCGGTCGGGTCTGCTTGCCCGCGGCTCCCAGACACGACCGATCTACTCGACCGTGGTCCGGGAGTTCGGCCATGCCCTCGATGTAATGGGACTGTTTCGCGCCCGCGCCGCAGTGGAACCGGCCCTGATCGTCGAGTATTCACGTCGGGACCGAAGCCGTATCGCCGAATGGCGGAACGAGATGAGTGGCTGTTCGTTCCACAACAACCGACTCCACCCGGGTATGGCCATGGCGGATGCCTTCACCGAGGTTTTCCTCGAGGGCGCCGCGGCCCGTCCACCGGCACGTGTCCTGCACGACCTGCTGGTGGCCACGGCGCAGGCACCGGTGCCGCCGACACCCGATGGGCCCGATACGGTTCGAACGCTCTCAGCAGTCTGCTGATCGGTGGTGC
This sequence comes from Nocardia paucivorans NBRC 100373, assembly GCF_000308675.1. Lineage (GTDB taxonomy): Bacteria > Actinomycetota > Actinomycetes > Mycobacteriales > Mycobacteriaceae > Nocardia > Nocardia paucivorans. The sequence continues at coordinate 530,771 of NZ_BAGE01000018.1, forward strand.
CGGTGGTCTCGGTGGTGGTGTGGGTGCTCTGAGTGGTCAGATACTGCTGACCGACCGGCTGCCTACGCTCGACGAAATCGAAGCCGCCCTGAGAACCGGAGCTGCGGGGGGG
>NZ_BAGE01000017.1 GCF_000308675.1 Nocardia paucivorans NBRC 100373
CATCGGGATCCGCAGTATTTGGTGCGGGTGATCGAGGCCGAGCGGGTGTCGTTGACGTCGTTTGTGCCGTCGATGTTGAGTGTGTTCGCTGCGGGTGTGGCCGAGGGTTCGGTGGCGTTGGCGTCGTTGCGGGCGTTGTTCGTGGCGGGTGAGGCGTTCACCGGTGATGTGGTGGCGGCGGTGCGTCGGGTGTCGGATGTGGCGTTGTTCAATTTGTATGGTCCGACGGAGTTCACGGTGCATGCCACGCATGGTTCGGTTGCCGAGGCGGTGGTCGGTGCGGTGCCGATCGGTGTGCCGGTGTGGAATGCGCGGGCGTATGTGTTGGATTCGCGGTTGCATCCTGTTCCTGCGGGTGTGGCGGGTGAGTTGTATCTGGCCGGTGCTCAGGTGGCGCGTGGTTATCACGGTCGGGTGGATTTGACTGCGGATCGGTTCGTGGCGGATCCGTTCGTTCGGGGTGAGCGGATGTATCGCACGGGTGATTTGGTGGTGCGTGGTCGTGATGGTGTGATCACGTATTTGGGTCGTACCGATTTCCAGGTGAAGTTGCGTGGTTTGCGGATCGAGCTGGGCGA
>NZ_BAGE01000016.1 GCF_000308675.1 Nocardia paucivorans NBRC 100373
TTCATGGTGCCGTCGGCCATCATGGTGCTCGACCGCATTCCCCTCACCTCCACCGGCAAACTCGACCGCAAGGCATTGCCCGAGCCGGTATTCACCGAGACCGCACCATTTCGCGCACCCGGGACATCACTCGAACGCACTATTGCGGAAGCGTTCGCCGAGGTGCTGCACACCGATACCGTGGGGCTCGACGACTCGTTCTTCACCCTCGGCGGCGACAGTCTGGGCGCCACGCGGGTCGCGGCGCGACTCGGAGCCGCATTGGATACCGAGATCCCGGTGCAGCTGTTGTTCGAGGCGCCCACGGTGGCGTCGCTCGCATCCCGCGTCGGACGGCAGGTCGGGCGAGGGCGGCGGCGTCCACCACTGATCGCCGGCTCACGCCCCGAGCTCGTGCCCTTGGCGCCCGCCCAACAACGGATGTGGTTCCTCAACCAGTACGACACCGGTTCCGGGGCGTACAACGTGCCGATCGTGATCCGGCTGCGGGGTGAACCGAATATCGACGCTCTACAGGCGGCCATGGTCGACGTGCTGCGCAGACACGAGTCGCTGCGGACCCGGTACCCGGAGCGCGACGGAAAGCTGATCCAGCTGATCGAGCCCGTCGAGGCCGTCGAGGGCGAGCTGACCCCGGTGCCTGTGACCGCGGATCGGTTGATCGACACGATCACCGAATTCGTCACCGCAGGCTTCGATGTGAGCACCCAGGTGCCGGTGCGCGCCCGACTGTTCCGTACGACCGACGGCACGGAATCGGAGTACGTATTGGCCGTCGTGGTGCACCATATCGCCGCGGACGGTTTTTCCATGGTGCCGTTGGCCCGCGATGTGGCGATCGCCTACGCTGCCCGGGCCCGCGGCGAAGCCCCGTCGTGGGCGCCCCTGCCCGTCCAGTACGCGGACTACGCGCTGTGGCAACAAGCCGTCCTCGGCTCACCCGACGATCCGGACTCGTTGAGCGCCCGACAGATTCGATACTGGACCGACACCTTGGCCGGAGTCACCGAGGAATTGGGTATGCCGGTGGACCGGCCCCGGCCCGCGGTGGCGTCGTATCAGGGCGCCACGCTCGATTTCCCCCTGGACGAGGAGTTGGTGGGGGCGCTGCGCGACGTGGCGCGGCAGCAGGGTTCGTCGCTGTTCATGGTCATGCATGCCGCGCTGGCGGTGCTGTTGGCTCGAATGAGCGGCGGCACCGATATCCCGATCGGCACACCGATCGCCGGGCGCGGGATGGCCGAACTGGACGATCTGGTCGGCATGTTCGTCAATACTTTGGTTCTGCGCACCGAGATCGATTCCGGTGAGCGGTTCGTCGATGTGCTCGCCCGGGTTCGGGGGATCGATCTGGTGGCCTTCGAACACGCCGATATCCCGTTCGAACAGTTGGTGGATCGGCTCGCGCCGCAACGCTCCCAGGCACGTCATCCACTGTTCCAGGTGATGTTGGCGTTCCAGAACCTCGAGCAGGCCGACCTCGCGCTACCCGGCCTCGATATCTCGGTGGTCGATCTGCCCAGCGCGG
>NZ_BAGE01000015.1 GCF_000308675.1 Nocardia paucivorans NBRC 100373
GACCAAGTCCATCGGTGAGGTGCTGGAAGCGAAGACCGCGCGGGCGGCCGACCACTACGACCGGTTGCATGCCGAACTCCAGAGGGTGCCGTGCTCCAAACGCTGCCCGGTCTGGCTGCGCTACGGCATCGTCCCGGTCGGTGCCACGGACAAGACGGTGCCGGGCCGCTGCAAGGGCAAGGCGCATCGCCGCGACACGCTCGGGCTGCCGGGTCGGCGGGTGCTCAAGTCGGATTTGTGGTCGGGCAAGACCCTGGCCGATCACAACGCCGATCGGGCGGAGTTTGTTCGGCAACTGCTGGCCCGCTTCGGGATCGAGAAACCGGACCGTTCGCACCTACAGATCACCCCGGTTCAGCCGGGCGATCCCAACGCGCTGCCGCGTGACCATCTGATCTTGGCGACCATCGCCCGGCGTTCGGCCTGGCGTGCGGAATACAACCGGGCACTACTGGCGGCGGCCGGTCCACCGGGTGGGCAGGAAAGTTCGGCAATTCCGGTAGCGGCATAGGAAGGGATAGGGAAATGGCGCGATTGCTAACGGAGAAGGAAGTTCGGGAGCGGATTCCGATCGGTCACAGCAAGTACTACGAGCTGATTGGCTCGGGCGAGTTGCGGTCGGTGAAGGTCGGGCGTCGACGGTTCGTGACCGAACAGGCGGTTGCTGACTATATCGCGAGCCTTGATCGGGCGGCGGCATGAGCAGGCGGCAATTACCACCGCAGATCAAGAAGGTGACGCTAAAGGACGGGACTGTCCGGTACCAGGTCACCGCCGACGCGGGCCTTGATCCGGAGACGGGTAAGC
>NZ_BAGE01000014.1 GCF_000308675.1 Nocardia paucivorans NBRC 100373
GGGCTACAACGTGCAGTACTGGGGCACCGTCGAACCGCAGAAGCGCGGCGCCCCCCACCTGCATTTGGCGATTCGGGGCGCGATCGGGCACAAGGTCATCCGCCAGGTCACCGAGGCCACCTACTTCCAAGCCTGGTGGCCGCACTTCGACCCGGAGAACGAGGTCTACGACGGTGAGCACATGCCGGTGTGGGATCACCGGACTGGCACGTTCGTCGACCCGGCCAGTGGGCGGCCGTTGACCGGGTTCGAGGACGCGCTCGACATCCTCGCCGAGGTCGACAACTGGGAGCCGGCGCATGTGGCGCGGTTCGGGGTACAGGTCGATTCCAAGGGCATCCTGGGTGGCACCGAGGAGGTCAACCGGCACATCGGGTACATGACCAAGTATTT
>NZ_BAGE01000013.1 GCF_000308675.1 Nocardia paucivorans NBRC 100373
GATCCTGTATGGCGAAATTCGGCAACCACTCACACAGGGCGCGCGGCCGGTGAATGAGTCCGGAATCGGCCTAGGCTGTCTGTCGTTCAGCAGTGAGCTCGAACCGGGTCGTCATGTGCATGGACTGGGCTCGTTCCTCGATCAGGCGCATTCTTGCTGTGCGCTCGGTCGGGTCGAGATGTGTCGGATGCGCGGTCACTTGGCCTTCCCACTTGCGGTAGAGCAAGCCTGGCTGTGCGGTGAACCACCCGTCTGTGAGTGCGTCGGCCGCCAGCAGTAAGCCGACATCCTCCGAGGCCGGGAGTGCCATCCAGCCACCGACGGCAAGGAGAAGGTCGCGGCGAATACACAACGAGGCCGGATGGACGGATGCGCGGTAATCGTTGCGTCGCCAATGAGCAAGGACAGCTCCACTCAACAGCCGCCCGTCCGGTGGATCCTGGTCGAACTCGACCGTTGATCCGTCCGGGAGAAGATCGAGAACTCGTGAGGTTGTCCACCCAACGCCCGGTTGCTGCAATGCCTCGATGTCGCGTGCCAGTACTCCGGAGGTCAGCTGGTCATCTGCGTCGAGAACTTTCACGAGCGATCCGATAGACCGAGCGAGCGCCAGTGAACGACACACCCCGGGACCACCGTGCCGCCCCATGCCGGGCTTGACGCGCGGGTCGTCGGGCAGCATCGTCGCGGCTTCTCCTGTGGTGCCGTCTTCCTGGACGATCCATTCCCAATCCCAGCCAGCCGGGAGCTCTTGCGTGAGCAACGACCGATAGGCGTCGTCAAGGTACTCGGCGACGGGGCGATACGTCGCAGTGATGACAGAAATGGTGTGGACCATCAGGGCTCCCAACGGCGCAGCGGGGTGGTGAAAATGAGCTCGGTGCGGTCGCCGGGGAGGATAACGTCGGAGAACTCGACCACTCGGCCTGACGTATCGATGGTGCGCTTCTCCACTACAAAAACGGAGACACCGGGCGAGAGGTCGAGCTCCTCACTCTCCGCGGCGGTCGGAGGGCGAGTGCCGATGGTCTCTTCTATCCGGTCGACCTCGATACCGATCGTGTACAGCTGGTGTTGGGTGCCACCGGGCCACGGTTCGTTCGCATCCTCAAGTAGCTCCGGGTTGCTCGCTACCAGGTCGTATGTGAGGTATGAGGTACTGAGGTTCAGCGGAACGCCTTCGTGATCGAGCATTGTGCGGTACTCGCGGCGGAGCACGCGCGACCCGGACGGTACCCCCAGCACTCGCCCGATGCGCTCATCTGCCTCTATGACTTCGTATCGAGCGGAGAACCGCAGATCGTTGAACGTGGCGCCCGTGTCTCGCTCGGTGGCCCCGGTCGCCCTCCGCTCGGCTTCGGGTAGGTGAACGCGGTCCTTCTCCCATTGGTACCTGGCGGAATCCCGCCGCACTTTTTGGCGAGGTGCGCGCACGAAGGTACCGATTCCGTGCCGTGATTCGATCAGGCCTTCGGCGCGAAGCACACCCATAGCCTGGCGAACGGTGGGAACGCTGACGCGATGTTCAGTGGCAAGAACTGTTTCGGGCGGTAGCTTCTCGCCGGGCTTGAGTTTGCCCGTTCCGATCCTCCGCCGGATGTCCTCGGACACCCGTTCGTACTTCGCTGCCATTCTCTGCCTCTCGTTGGCCTGGCCGTTTAAAGACAAGTTTAGACCAGTCCTAATCAGGACTTGACGTCCCCCGGTGCCATGCGTCACACTCTGAATAGGTCATAAATAGGACCAAACAACAAGAGGACATCAGGCTTTCCTGATGGGCTGTCAGAAGGGGTTACAGAGATGGCGATCAGCAAGGGTTTCCGGTTCCCGGTCGAGTTCCACCAGGCGTTCCCGCAGGGGTTGGTCCTGTTGGGCGAGGTGGCGCAGAAGACGAAGTACAACCCGGATCGCACCGCGTTGCCGGAGCCGGTTTACGACATCAACAAAGACGGTGAGGGCACCGGTCTGCCGGTGTGGGTGGCGTCGGTGACCGACCCGCACGAGGGGCAGGAGGGCAAGGCCAAGCGGGCCTCGTTCGAGATCGAGTTCATCTCCTCGCATCAGCCGGTCCCGGCCACACCGGAGATCGTTCCGGGCACGGGCATGCGGATGATCGAGCTGGAGGGCCTGACTGCCGAGCCGACAGTGGTCCGGCAGGGCTCGGGGGACAAGAACTTCTCCTACGTCAGCTACAAGTTCCGCGCGACCGGCATCAAGGGCGACACCAACACCCCGAAGGCCACCAACGGCAAGGCGGCGGCGTGATGAGCGGCTACACCGGGGTGTACGGCTTCTACTCCCATTTCGGGTTGGTGACCGCGACCCACCACCGTTGTGACGACGGTGAGGACATCGTGGTGGTGCGGGTCGGGATGAACGTCTCGTTCCACCTGCCCTACGACCAGGCGGTTGCGTTGCGCGCCGATCTGGACGAGGCCCTGGCCCGCTTCCCCCGGACCGCTCTGGCGATAACGGGGAGGGCGGCGTGATGGCCTCGACCGGGGAGCGTTCGCGCTGGTTGATGCGGGGTGCGGCCATGGCGGCGGTGGTGATCATCGTCGGCGTCGGCGTGGCCGCCTTCGTCCTGTCGTACGAGACGCTGCGGGACCTGGCCGAACTGGCCGGGATCGCCCGCGAGCATTCGTGGCTGTTCCCGGTGATCGTAGACGGCACCATCTTGCAGGCCACGGTCTCGGTGATGGTGCTGTCCGGCCACGCCAAGGAACGCCGCTGGTTCTCCTGGGTGCTCGGGGTGGGGGCCGTGGTGTCGGTGGCCGGTAACAGCCTGCACGCCTTCACCGACGGCGCCCCGTTGCCGAACTGGGTGGCGGCGGTGATCGCGGCCATTGCCCCGGTCGCGTTGCTGGTGGACACGCATGGGGTGGTGATGCTGTTCCGCGCCGCCCAGCGCACACCCGCCGACGAACCTATCGCCGAGGATGCCGCCGAAGCGGATTCGGCTCTGGTGGACGAATCGGCGGCTGCTGTTCCTGAACCCGTGTCCGTTCCCGAACCGGTGACCACTCCCGCGCCTGCCGTGGCTGCGGCGGTGGCTCCGGTCCGACCGATCCGTCCTGTTCCTGTTCCTGTTCGTCCGCGTCCGGTGGCACAGCCGATGCTGCCGCTCGCGATCGGGGGTGCCTGAGATGTCTGTTCGTTCCGTTGTGGCCGGTGCCGTGCTCGTCCCGGTGTTGGCCGTCGTCCCTGCCGCCGATGCGGTGGCCGCCCCGAACGAGTTGGGGTGCGCGATGTTCTGCGACGACCCCAAACCCGCACCGGGCAAGTGCGTGATGCTGTGCGAGCAGCCCGCACCACCGGCCGATGCGCAGGGGTGCCGCCTGTTCTGCGAGCTCGGCAAGCCCGAGGGCAAGAAGGAGGTGGCGTGATGCTGCTCGGTGACCTGATGACCATGGGCGGGATCGCCACCACCGGGTGGTTCATGTGGCAGTGGCGCAAAGCCGGGGCCGGTCCCGCCGTCCCGACACCGGAAGACCACGCGGCAGCTGCCCCGGTGGAGCTCCGCACGGCGGTGTCCATCGTGACCGACCCCGCACAACTGGCCCTGATGTGGCCCGCCCTCGGGCTCGGTTCCCCCGAGCGGGGCTGGCCGAACATCACCGCGGCGGCCTACACCGAGGCCGGGATGGCGGTGGAGGTGCAGATGTTGGGCGGTCAGTCGTTGCGGGACTGGAACACCGACGCCACCCGCGATGCTCTGGCTGCCTACTTCGGGGTTCCAGAGGTGCGGGTGAGCTCCCCGTATCCGGGGTTCGTGCGCCTGGAGCTGCGCACCTTCGACACCCTCCATTCTGCGGTGTCGGCTCCGCCTCCGATCGAGGCGGCCTCGGCGGAAGTGATCGAGCCGATCCCGTATCAGCCGATCGACCTGCCCACCCGGGAGTGGGTGGACCTGGAGGCGGTGCCGGTGGGGATCACCGAGGACTTCGACGTGTGGCGGCTGCGGGTCCTCTACGGTCACATCCTGCTCGCCGGGGCGACCGGGTCGGGTAAGGGCTCGGTGTTGTGGTCGCTGATCGCGGGCCTGGGTCCGGCGATCCGGGCCGGGATCGTGGATGTCTGGCTCGCGGACCCGAAGGGTGGTACCGAGTTCGGGGCCGGGGAACGGCTGTGGGTGCGCTTCGCCTGGGACGCCGAGGAGATTCTGGCGATGCTGCGCGAAGCGGTGCAGGTGATGAACGAGCGCGCCGCCCGGATGCGTCAGGCCGGTATCCGCAAGCTCATCCCGAGTACCGATGAGCCGCTGATCCTGATCATCATCGACGAGGCGGCCTCCCTGTCGGCGTATGCCACCCGCGAGCAGGCGACGGAGTTTCAGCAGTTGACGGGCATGCTGCTGTCCAAGGGCCGTTCGGTCGGGGTGTCGGTGGTGGCGGCGTTGCAGGACCCGTCCAAGGAGACGATGCCGAATCGGCAACTGTTCCCGATCCGGATCGGGCTGCGGCTGGACGAACCGACCCAGACCACGATGGTGCACGGGCAGGGGGCTCGGGATCGGGGTGCCCGCTGCGACGAGATATCCGAGCTCACCCCCGGTGTCGGGTATGTGGGCGAGGACGGCACCACCGCGTTCGTGCGGGTGCGCGCGTTCTGGGTCTCCGACGACGACATCGACCGCATCGTCGACGCCTACGCCCCGGCCCAGCCGGACCTGTCCCCACAGGGCGACTACTCCGGGTTCGACCCGGACGATCTGGGCGACGGCGAGCAGCAGGGGCGGGCGGCATGAGCACGTGGATTGGTTCCCCTGATGTCGTGGACCTGGGTGCTCGGCGGCGCTGCCGGGCCGAACGCGCGGGCCTGGACCCGGTGGCGGTGGCAGTGCAGCTGTGGGCCGAAACCGGCACGGTCCCCGGCTGGGACTACGCGGCCTATC
>NZ_BAGE01000012.1 GCF_000308675.1 Nocardia paucivorans NBRC 100373
GATCCTGTATGGCGAAATTCGGCAACCACTTCGGGAAGGGGGCGGGCGTAGCATGGCGGCCGTGAACGAGGCTATGGCCGAGCTGCTGTCCCCGCTGACAGAATCGCGGCGTGCCCACTCGCTCGCGGTGGGTCGGCGAATGGAGAGTGTGGCGGAGCTCCTGCCGCCCGGACTGCGCGCAGATGCGGTCACTGCGGCGTATCTGCATGACGTGGGATACGGGCACCCAGAGCTTGGGTTCCATCCGATCGACGGTGCGCGGTTACTGCAATCGCTCGATTACTCGCCGGTCGTGTGCCACATGGTGGCATTCCACACGGCAGCCGAGGTCGAGGCAGGGGTCCGTGGCCTGGATGCCGGGCTGTTCGATGAGTTCCGGCTGACGGGGGTGACCGGGCTCGACACAGCCGACGATTTCCTATGGTGGGCCGATCTGTCCACGGGCCCCAATGGGGAGAAGTTCACGGTGGATGAGCGGCTGGCGGAGATCCTGAGGCGTTACGAGCCGGGGAGCATCGTGCACACCGCGATCACTCAGGCTGAACCGCGGCTACGGGCGGCTGTTCAGCGAGCATCGGGGTCTATGTAGGGCTCGCTCTCGTTCAACGCCCACTCGATTCGTTTCCGCTGGCTGCGGTCCATGGCCAGGGTGGGGATCTGCTCGATAGGCACCCATTCGACCCGCGTGCTTTCGCTGCTGGGTGTGGGTTGTCCGCCGATCGGTTCACCGCGATAGACCACGGTGAATTCCTGCCTGACCTCGTCGTTGCTGGTGTAGTGGATGACGTGGGTCGGGTCGGTGAAGATGCCGACGATTCCGGTCACGTGGATATCGACGCCGGTCTCCTCTTGCGTCTCGCGGACGGCTGTGCGGCTCAGCGACTCGCCCGGATCGTGCGCACCCCCGGGCATGGACCAGTTGCCGTTGTCTGACCTGCATATCAGCAGGACTTCACCGCCTTTTTGGACGAAGGCGGCTGCGCTGGGTCGGACGCTGTTGGCGGCCGGTGCGTTGGGGTCCTGGTGGTAGTCGATGCGGCGTCCCATGAAGTCAGGGTAATGCCGGGCGCCCGGTCTTCCAGACAGCCTCGAAGGACTCCATGTAGTAGGAGAAGAGTCGACCACCGGGGACTTTCTGCAGGTGCTGGACTGGGGACTTTGCGGCGTACGCGCCGTAGCTGTGGGTGTTGACCAGCATCGAATCTCCGAATCGGTAGATGCTGTTGTACAGCGTCGTGCGATGGGTGCGGATATCGACCATCGGCAGGTCCATCGTTTCCCGGAGATATTCCAGGGTCGATTGGCATCGCTGAGGAAGTGACGGCAAGCCCTCTTCGCGGGAGCGGGCAAGAACCTCCGGCGAATCGCACTCTCCGAGCAGGATTCGAATCTGTACGCCGGCGTTTGCTTTGGTCCGGACGACGTTGACGAAGTCGAGAGATTCCACGAGGAAGCCACCGGCGTATACGAGTACGTCAATATGTTCGGTGGCCTGCTGCATGAGCGAACGCCAAACCTCGTGGGGCACTTCGGGACGAGTTGGCCAGATCTGCACGAACTCCGACAGCGAAGCCGCAGCGGACCTACTGCCGGCCAAGAGCTCAGGCCAGAGATAGGTCTCATCACGGTCCAACTCGCGAGCGACCTTGAGCCTGAGTCCAGGGTGGGGGCATCGATCCTGCGTAATCCATCGCTCAACCGTCTTCGTGCTGATCCCGAGCCGTTCGGCCAGAGCGTGTTTCGTGAGATTCGCGGCAGCCATCGCGCCCCGGAGTCGTTCGTTCGTCATGCCACCAGTCTACGCCAAAGTGTCCCTAAATGTCCCAATTCTTGGGTTATTTCGTCCCTATGTGTCGCGAGATTCTAGATGTGTCGGAGGCAACAGGGCCTCGTCAGATCACGTAATCGCAAGCGACACAAGGAGATTCAAAGATGGCGATTCGCAAGGGTTTTCAGTTCCCGATCGAGTCTCGGGTGGCGTTCCCCAAGCGGCTGCTGCTCATGGGGCCGATCGGTCCGGCGATCAAGTACAACCCGGACCGCAACGCGGCTCCGGAGCAGTTGATCGACTACGACCCGAAGACGGGCGAGGGCACGGGGTTGCCGTTGTGGAAGGCGACGGTGACCGACCCGCACGAGGCCAGCGACGGCAAGGGCAAGCGGGCCTCGTTCGAGATCACGTTCATTTCGCGGCATCAGCCGGTCCCGGCCGGTGAGCAGATCACCGAGGACATGTGGTTCATCGAGTTGGAGGGCCTGACCGCTCAGCCGAAGGTGATGGGCCAGGGCGAGTACAAGTACCTCGGCTACACCTACCGCGCCACGGGCATCAAGGGTGACACCAACACCCCGAAGGCCGGCAACGGCAAGGCGGCGGCGTGATGGGCAACTACGGCCGGGTGTTCGCCTCCTACTCGCATTTCGGGTTGGTGACCGCGAGCTATCACCGGTTCGCCGATGGTGACGAGGTCGTGTTGGTGCGGGTCGGGACGAACGTGTCGTTCCACCTGCCCTACGACCAGGCCGTCGCGCTGCGCGCCGATCTGGATGAGGCGCTGGCCCACTTCGTTCCCGCCGGTGCTGGTGTGAAGGCGGTGGCGTGATGTCGGCGTGGGTGGGTCCGGAAACACGCTCGACGGACGGCGAGAGTGTGCAGGTCATGTACTGCGACCCGGTGGATCAGGTGATCATCCGGGTCGGGTCGGCGCGGGTGTATCTGCCTCCGGCCTCGGCGCGGGATCTGCTCGCCGGGTTGGCCATAGCGGTGTGGGAGGCCGATGAGGCGGGGGCGGCGTGATGGGCGCGACCGGGCAGCGTGCGCGCTGGTTGATGCGGGGTGCGGCCATGGCGGCGGTGGTGATCATCGTCGGCGTCGGCGTGGCCGCCTTCGTCCTGTCCTACGAAACACTGCGGGACCTGGCCGAACTGGCGGGGATCGCCCGCGAGCATTCGTGGCTGTTCCCGGTGATCGTGGACGGCACCATCCTCCAGGCCACGGTGTCGGTGATGGTGCTGTCCGGCCACACCAAGGAGCGCCGCTGGTTTTCCTGGGTGCTGGGGGTCGGGGCGGTGGTGTCGGTGGCCGGTAACAGCCTGCACGCCTTCACCGACGGCGCTCCGCTGCCGAACTGGGTGGCGGCGGTGATCGCGGCGATTGCCCCGATCGCGCTGTTGGTGGACACCCACGGGGTGGTGATGCTGTTCCGCGCCGCCCAACGCCCACCCGCCGGCGAACCCGTGACCGAGATTGCGGCCGAGCCTGCGCCGGAAACCGATCCGGCCCCGGTGGAGGAATCTGCGGCCGTCGAACCCGAACCGCCTGCTGTTCCCGAACCCGTGTCCTTTCCCGAGCCGGTGACCACTCCTGCGCCTGCTGTGGCTGCGGCGGTGGCTCCGGTCCGGCCTATCCGTCCTGTTCCTGTTCCTGTTCGTCCGCGTCCGGTGGCACAGCCGATGCTGCCGCTCGCTATCCCTGCTGGGGGTCTGTGATGTCCGTTCGTTCCGTGGTGGCCGGTGCCGTGCTCGTCCCGGTGTTGGCCGTCGTCCCTGCCGCCGATGCGGTGGCCGCCCCGAAGGCGTCGGGGTGCGTGATGTTCTGCGACGACCCGAAACCCGCACCGGGTGAGTGCGTGATGCTGTGCGAGCAGCCCACGCCCCCGGTCGACGCGCAGGGGTGCCGCCTGTTCTGCGAGCTCGGCAAACCCGCCGAGGACAAGGGGGTGGCCTGATGTGGCTCGGTGATCTGATGACCCTGGGCGGCACCGCTGTGACGGGGTGGTTTATGTGGCAGTGGCGTCAGGTTCGGGTCCAGGCTGGGTCTGCTGCTCTGACACCGCAGGATCATGCGGCGTTGGCTCCGCCGGAGTTGCGGCCGGCCGTGATGATCGTGACCGACCCGGCTCAGCTGGTGCTGATGTGGCCGGCGCTCAAACTCGGTCACCCCGACCGGGGCTGGCCCAACATCACCGCGGCGTCCTACACCCCGTACGGGATGGCGGTCGAGGTGCAGATGTTGGGTGGTCAGTCGCTCAAGGACTGGGCCAACGAGGCCACCCGCGAGGCGCTGGCCGCTTACTTCGCGGTTCCGGAGGTGCAGGTCACCGCCCCGTATCCGGGGTTTGTGCGCCTGCATCTGCGCATCTTCGACACCCTCGAGGATGCGATATCTGTCGGGGAACCGGTGCCGGTGCCTGCCGACCTGGACCGGATCACCACCGAATCGGTGGGGGTGGATCTGGAAGCGGTGCCGGTGGGGGTGACCGAGGACGGCGACGAGTGGCGGTTGCAGGTGTTGTATCGGCACATCCTGATCGCGGGGGCGACCGGGTCGGGTAAGGGCAGCGTGTTGTGGTCGATCATCGCCGGGCTCGGCCCTGCCATCAAGGCCGGGTTGGTGGATGTGCTGATGGCAGACCCGAAGGGCGGGATGGAGTTCGGACGCGGCCAGGACCGGTTGTGGACCGATTTCCAGTGGACCGCCGACGGCATTATCGGCATGCTCACCGCCGCCGAGGCGCAGCTGCAGGAGCGGGCGGCCCGGTTCCGTGCCGCCGGTATCCGCAAGTTCGTGCCCTCTGTCGACGAACCGTTGAAGTTGATCGTCATCGACGAGTACGCGGCGCTGTCGGCGTTCGCCACCCGTGAGCAGATGGTCGAAGGCATGCGGCTGTTGGGGTTGATCCTGACCCAGGGTCGCGCGGTCGGCTATAGCGTCATCGTCGCCGTTCAGGACCCGTCGAAGGAGACGGCACCGAATCGGCAACTGTTCACCACCCGCATCGGGCTGCGCCTGGACGAGCCGACGCAGACGGTGATGGTGCACGGTCAAGGAGCCCGCGACCGGGGAGCCCTGTGTGACCGGATCTCCGACTGCACTCCCGGTGTCGGCTACGTGGGACAGGACGGCACCAGCGGATTTGTTCGGGTGCGGGCGTTCTGGGTCTCCGACGACGCGGCCGACGCCATCGTCGACGCCTACGCCCCGGATCAACCGGACCTGTCCCCGCAGAACGACTACACCGGGTTCGATCCGGACGACCTGGGCGAGGAAGGACCGGTGGCGGCATGAGCACATGGTCTGATTCCCCCGATGTCGTGGACCTGGGTGCTCGGCGTCGCTGCCGGGCCGAACGCGCGGGCCTGGATCCGGTGGCGGTGGCGGTGCACCTGTGGGCCGAAACCGGCACGGTCCCCGGCTGGGACTACGCGGCCTACC
>NZ_BAGE01000011.1 GCF_000308675.1 Nocardia paucivorans NBRC 100373
AGTCGAATACTTTGCGTCTGCGCTGATTCTGCCGACGTCCGTACTCCTACGTGAAGTGGTGAAACGCTTTCGTGGGAGTTTCGTCGTGTCCGGGGTAGTTCGGGTGACTTGTGACAAGAAGGTGACAACGGGTGGCCCTGCTGGGTGGTGGCGTGCGCATAGGTGGGGCCGGCTACCCGCCTGCCCCGATAGGGCCTGCCCTTCTCGCGTAGAGGCTCCACGGTCAAGGGGGGCGATAGCCATCAGCGAAGCTGACGCCGTAGGCGCCCTTGACGGTGGAGGGGCGCGGGAACACGATGGGCCACCAGTCAGCAGGGCCACGCGGCCGAAGGTCGCGCATATCTCATGGTGTGACGTATCGCTCTGGTTTCTTCGGCAACTCGATCGGACGGGAGCACATACAGCCGGCCGGGCAGATATCGGTGGTTTGCGCGGAACCGGACCGGTTGAGCCTCTCGGCGCTCATGCCCCGGCAGGATTCTCGGTGGCAAGCGAGCGAAGCGAGTGCGGCAGTACTCGTCCAGGACTCGAGTCGGCTGGGTGCTGTCGATCAGAGCATGACAGTGAGGTGGGCGGGCTTGCCTGCTGCCTACGGCGCGTCGCGACGTGCCGACGCGCCCGCTGCCGGAGCGTGCGTAGGCGAGCGGGCGCGCGGCGCCGCGCGGCGCGGCGCGTAGGCGGCGCGCCAGCGCCGCCCTT
>NZ_BAGE01000010.1 GCF_000308675.1 Nocardia paucivorans NBRC 100373
CTGAGCGACAACGCGAACGCCAGCGCCTTGAGCCGCCCCTGATCCCCGAGCTCCCCGACCGGGTCACGGCTCCACCCCGACCAGGCCCGCGAACGCCGCGAATACGAGACCGTCACGAATACGCCGCGCCGATGGCGCGGCCGAACACAGAGCACCGGTGCGTGCCCGTTATCGGATTCCGGTAGCGTGAGCAGGCAATCAACCCGCGGATTCGGTTTGGAGCTTTCCCCGACGATGACTGAACAGACCCCTAGTGGCGCCGGCGCCTCCTATGCCGCGGCCGGTGTGGATATCGAGGCCGGCGACCGGGCAGTCGAATTGTTCGCCCCGCTGGCGCGTAAGGCCAGCCGTCCGGAGGTCCAGGGTGGACTGGGCGGTTTCGCCGGGTTGTTCGCGTTGAAGAAGAACTATCGCGAACCGCTACTGGCCGCCTCCACCGACGGGGTCGGCACCAAGATCGCGGTGGCGCAGGCGCTGGACAAACACGACACCGTGGGGCTGGATCTGGTCGCCATGGTGGTCGACGATCTGGTCGTCTGTGGTGCCGAACCGCTGTTCCTACAGGACTACATCGCGGTGGGCAAGGTCGTGCCGGAGAAGGTCGCCGGGCTGGTCTCCGGTATCGCCGAGGGCTGTGTACGGGCCGGTTGCGCGCTACTGGGCGGTGAAACCGCCGAACATCCGGGTCTGATGGGCCCCGACGACTACGACCTGTCCGCCACAGGCGTCGGTGTGGTGGAGGCCGATGCGGTACTCGGGCCCGACCGGGTGCGCCCCGGCGATGTGGTGATCGCCATGGGTTCCTCCGGACTGCACTCCAATGGCTACAGCCTGGCGCGCAAGGTACTGCTGGAAATCGACCGGATGTCGTTGACCGGGCATGTGGAAGAGTTCGGCCGCACCCTCGGCGAGGAACTGCTGGAGCCCACCCGGATCTACGCCAAGGATTGCCTGGCGCTGATCGCCGAAACCGATGTCCGCACCTTCGCCCACATCACCGGCGGCGGGCTGGCCGCCAATCTGGCCCGGGTACTGCCCGCCGGTCTGGTCGCCGAACTCGACCGTGGCACCTGGAATCCGGCGCCGGTGTTCAAGATGATCGCCCAGCGTGGTCGGGTGGAGCGCGCGGAAATGGAGAAGACCTTCAATATGGGCGTCGGGATGGTGGCAGTGGTGGCGCCCGAAGATGTGGACCGGGCCCTGGCCGTGCTCACCGCCCGGCACATCGAATGCTGGACCCTGGGCAGTATCAAGAAAGCGAAGGACAGCGATAGCGACCGAGTGGCCCTGGTGGGCGAGCATCCGCGTTTCTGATTCGGTCGCCGGACGCGGGCGAGCGGTGAACCGCATTACGCGGCGCCGCTCGCTCGGTGTATCCGGAATCGTGGCGAACACTCCCGGGTACCGTCGCGGCACGACAGCCTCGACCGCAACGGGACAACGGTGCTATGTCAACTCACCGTCTGTCAGCTCACCGAGAGTACGGATGAGTCACCGACGAGCTGGTTCACCCGCGGACGAACCGACAACAGGTCCGCGGGCAAACCGGCAGCCGACGGTGCGACCGACATTACGAGCCGATACCGATACCAGGACGGAACCGCTGCTCGGCACAACGAGAGAGGGGAGGCCCTTCGGCCTCCCCCCAGCCTGTGTGCACCGAAGTCAGCGGCGCCAGTCGTCGTAGTCGTCGTCCTCGTTCCAGCGGGACAAGGACTCGTCCGCGTCGTGCTCGTCCGACAGAACGCCACTCCGCCGGGAGTTGGCGCTACCGGAAAGCTCGCGCTGAAGGCTCGCGAAGTCGGTTGTCGGCGAGCTGTACTTCAGCTCGCGAGCAACCTTGGTCTGCTTTGCCTTAGCCCGGCCACGGCCCATGGCTGACCCCCTCGCGTCACAGCGGGGCGGCCTGGGGATTGATGGCGACCCCGTTCGAATTAATACTCTTCCTGACAGACACTTTAGCGCGTGTCCGTCTTTCGCGCTTCCACGAGTCCAGGATCCGCTTCCGCATCCGGTTGGTTTGCCCGGGTTTCGCCGGGAGATGGGACGCCCTAGAGCACTCCGGGTATGGCCCGAATCACACCCACGCGTGCTCCACCGCCGAGCACCGGGGGGGCCGCCAGCTCGGTCAATTCATCCGACCACTCGACGCCCATACGATGCAGAATCGCCATGGTGAGCGGAACTCTCGCTCGATCGGAACCATCATCGATCTTGTACGCGAACGCAGTTCCGTCCGGAAGCGCACCCGCGTGCACCCCATCGGCGCCGATTTTGCAGACCAACCCCGGCACCGCCCGCATAACCCGCAGATCGGGCCCATCAGTGCCGGAAATCACGTGCGGATGCGCCCGAATCGCATCGGCGATCCGCCGCGAGGGGGAACCCTCGGCCGCAGTGGCCAGACCGGCGAAGGCCCGCGCCAGATTGACCAGCGACACCGGGACGATGGGCAGGCCGCAGCCATCGATACCCAGGTCGCTCTCCTGCTCGCCGGTCACCTCGGTCACCACCTCGAGCACCGCCCGCT
>NZ_BAGE01000009.1 GCF_000308675.1 Nocardia paucivorans NBRC 100373
GGCGGCAGACACGTAAACGGTATCGCACCGAGAAAGAGGCGCGGAAGGCTCTCGCCGATATCACGGCGACCGTGGCCAGGGGCACCTATGTAGCGCCTTCTGTGCTGACGGTGGATCAGGCGTGCGCTGAATGGTTGGCCGGCAAGCGGGTGCGGCCGACGACTCTGACCGCCTACACGCATTCCCTGTTGCCGTTGCGGACTCGGCATGGCGATCTGCCTGTTCAGAAGCTCACGAAGAAGCACCTGGACGACTTGGTGAATGACCTGGTTGCAGGGGCTGTCATGAAGTCGGGCGAGCGGAACCGTAGGCCGTGGGGTCCGCAGACGGTCAACCCGATGCTCAACCACATTGAATCGGTGCTCGGCGGACTGGTCGGTCAAGGTCTGCTCGCTCGTAACGTCGCTGCCCTAGTGGATCGGTTACCGGGCACAAAGAAGGAGATGCAGACCTACACCGAAGCGGAGGTCCGTCGACTTCTTTCGGCGGCGGACAACGACCGGAACGGACATGCATGGCATCTGGCCCTTGCAGGGTTGCGGCGGGGTGAGATAGGTGGGCTTCGGTGGTCGGATGTCGACTTCGAGCACGGCACCCTCCGGATTCGGAACAACCGGGTGAGCGCCAATGGCAAGCCGCTCGAAGGTGATCCGAAGTCGGCGCGGTCCATCCGTGTGCTTCCGATGACGGACTCGATCAAGGGGGCCTTGAAGCGGGCGCGGCGTATCCAGGCGGAGGAAAAGGTTGCTCTTGGGGAGGCGTATGGCCCGGGTACTCATGTTGTCTGTGATCCGGCCGGGCAGCCGTACCACCCGGACACGTTGACCGACTACTGGGAGAAGATGTGCGCGACGGCCGGTGTCCGTCGTATTCGACTGCATGATGCTCGCCATACCTGCGGCACGCTGATGCACTTGCAAGGGGTGCCTACTGCTGTTATCGCGGCTTGGCTGGGCCACGCGGATAACGCCTTCACGATGCGGACTTACGTGCACTCACAGGATGATGCGCTGGCCGGTGCCGCGTCCGCGTTGCAGGCAGTTGTGACAAACCGTGACAACACGGCGTCGAAGCGGCCGAATCGGAAACGCCGGCCAACCCGCAAAAAGGCAGGTTGACCGGCGTCTCTCTCAGAGCCCCCTGTCAGGATTGAACTGACGACCTTTCGCTTACAAGGCGAGTGCTCTACCACTGAGCTAAGGAGGCGTAAGCGCAGACATCATAACCGGACTCGTACGCCGACCGACACCGGATACCGGTGTCGGTCGGGACTGACCGGGTGCCGAGCCGTCCGGAGAGGAGTGGGTCCGGTCAGGCCTTCGCCTGGCGGGCCGCCTCATCGGCCGCCATGGCCTCGCGGAGGCTCTTGGGTCGCATATCGGTCCAGTTCTTTTCGACGTACTCCACGCAGGCTGCGCGGCTGTCCTCGCCGAACACCACTCGCCAACCGGCCGGCACCTCGGCGAAGGTCGGCCACAGGGAGTGCTGTTCCTCGTCGTTGACCAGAACGTAGAAGCGGCCGTCCTCGTCGTCGAACGGGTTGGTGCTCATTTCACCTCACTGGATGCTCGCGCGTATGTGTACGGGTTACTGCGGGTCGACCGCGCCGAATACCGCGAACCCCGGCCGGCGGAACCCGAGTGATAAATCGACCCTAGCAAGCCCGGCGTTACCTTTGGGAAGACACCTCAATCAGGGGGTCGGCCGTTCTGATCCCGTTGCTTACGCGGTTGTGATGTGTATCGCCCGCGGTCGCCGGCTCGGTCGGGCGATCGCCGGATCGGGAGCGGCCAGGTCAGGAAGCGAAGAAGTCGAGCAGAACCTTGTTCACCGCCTCCGGACGTTCCAGGTAGCCGTAGTGGCCGGCATCCGGAATTTCCTGGTAGCGCCCATTGGGAATGACCTCGGCCACCTCGCGGGCCAGGTACGGCGGGATCATGCGGTCGTCGGCGAAACCCACTGCCAGGCAGGGCACGGTGATCCCTCGATAGGCCTGCACCCGGTCGAACTCGTGATCCATCCGGCGTTGGGCGCGGACACCGGGGCTCACCGGCCCGCCGGTGAACTCGAACAGGTCGAGCCAGTCACGCGCGGCATTCGCGTCGGCCATGGTCGCCGGCGACAGGTTCATCACCGCGGTGATCGCGGCCTCGTACTTCGGCGGCAGGGTGATACCGCTGGCGTCCAGTTCGTGTTCGCCCAGCGACAGCACCTTCTGGAACTGGTCCAACCGTCCGTGTCCGGCCAGGAAAACCGCCTTGCGCACCAGGTCGGGGCGGGCGAGGGCGAGTTCCTGCGCCACCCGGGCCCCCATGGAGGTGCCGACCACCAGCGCCGGACCCTCGTCGAGCAGTTCGATCAGACCGGCGGTATCGGCCACCAGCTCGTCGATGGTCATCCCATCGACGGCCTCGTAGGAGGGGGCGATGCCGCGGTTGTCGAAGGTGCACACGCGGTAGCCCGCGGCGACCAGCGCGGGCACCTGGTGTAGGTCCCAGACCCGACCCGGGCTGCCGGTGCCCATGATCATCACCACCAGCGGACCGCCGCCCTTCACATCCGTGCCCTTGGCCCGGTCGCCTTTGACCTGGTAGTTGAGTGAAATTCCGTTTACCGTGGCCAACGGCATATTGGGGACCCCTTCCTCATCGGTTTCGTGCTGCACACGGTATAGCCACCCGGTCGACGGTGTTACACGAAGGGAGTGCCGGCCGGCAACGGACACAGCGCACCGCGAATACTCGCGCGGCAGATACCATTGACTATTCGCACAGAAACAGCGCACCTGTCGAGAGGACTCGAAATGGCCGCCAAGAGCAGCGCCAATGGTATCGCCGACGACGATCTGGAACCCCTCGCCGACGAGACGGCGCGTCAGGCCCAGCGCGTCGTGGCCGCTTACGCCGCCGACGCCGACGAATGCCGGATGCTGCTATCGATGCTCGGTATCGGCCCGGGCGCCCGGGGCGGCGAATAGTCCCCAACCCCTGAGCGTCCCCGGCGCCAACGGCGACGTCGGTGGAGGCGTACACAACTACACATGCCAACAGCGACGCGCAAAGGATGCGTGAGTGGACCCGATGACAGACCAGCCGTCCAACGACTCCGAGCACGCCCTGTCGGACCGAATCGCCGTACCCGGTGCCGGCCCCGGTTCGATCGACGCCAAGGTGGCCGCCCCCGAACCGGTGGATGCCCAGCCGATCCGCAGTAGTGGTGACGGCCCCGGCCCCGGTTTCGTGGTGGTCGCCAACCGGCTGCCGGTGGATCTGGAACGGCTTCCCGACGGTACCAGTCGATGGAAACGCAGTCCGGGCGGTCTGGTCACCGCGTTGGAGCCCGTATTGCGCAACAACCGGGGAGCCTGGGTGGGCTGGGCCGGTGTTCCCGACGTCGAGGTCGATCCGATCATCGAGGACGGGTTGCAACTGTATCCGGTGCCGCTGTCGGCGCAGGAGGTCACCGACTACTACGAGGGTTTCTCCAACGGCACCCTGTGGCCGCTCTATCACGATGTGATCGTGCGTCCGGTCTACGACCGTAAATGGTGGGCGGCCTATGTCCAGGTGAACCGTCGGTTCGCCGAGGAAACCGCGAAGGTCGCCGCCGAGGGCGCCACCGTCTGGGTGCAGGACTACCAGCTACAGCTGGTGCCGAAGATGCTGCGGATGCTGCGCCCCGATCTGACCATCGGTTTCTTCCTGCACATTCCGTTTCCACCGGTCGAGCTGTTCATGCAGATGCCGTGGCGGACCGAGATCGTGGAAGGTCTGCTCGGCGCCGACCTGATCGGTTTCCATCTGCCCGGCGGGGCACAGAACTTCCTGTACCTGGCCCGGCGGTTGGCCGGTCAACCCACCTCCCGCGGCACCGTCGGTGTGCGGTCGAAGATGGGCGTGGTGCAGGTGGGTTTCCGCACCGTGCGGGTGGGCGCCTTTCCGATCTCCATCGCCTCGGCCGGGCTGGACGAGCATTCCCGCCGTCGCACCGTCCGGGAACGGGCCGCCCGTATCCGGGCCGAACTGGGCAGTCCGAAAAACAT
Organism: Nocardia paucivorans NBRC 100373; assembly: GCF_000308675.1. GTDB lineage: Bacteria > Actinomycetota > Actinomycetes > Mycobacteriales > Mycobacteriaceae > Nocardia > Nocardia paucivorans. The sequence goes on from NZ_BAGE01000009.1 coordinate 4,043, forward strand.
CCTGCTCGGCGTCGACCGCCTGGACTACACCAAGGGCATCGATATCCGGCTCAACGCCCTCGAGGAACTGCTGTCCGAGGGGCGGATCGACCCGCGGGAGACGGTTATGGTGCAGCTGGCCACCCCGAGCCGGGAACGGGTGGAGAGCTACATCCAGATGCGCGGGGATATCGAGCGCCAGGTGGGCCGGATCAACGGCGAATTCGCCAGGGTGGGCTACCCGGTGGTGCACTACCTGCACCGGCCGATCGTGCGCGAGGAACTGATCTCGTTCTTCGTCGCCGCCGACGTCATGCTGGTGACCCCGTTGCGGGACGGGATGAACCTGGTCGCCAAGGAGTACGTGGCCTGCCACAGCGGACTCAACGGCGCGCTGGTGCTCAGCGAGTTCACCGGTGCCGCCGCCGAGCTGCGGCAGGCCTATCTGTGCAATCCGCACGATCTGGACAGCGTGAAGGACGCCATCATGTCGGCGCTCACCGACGACCGCGATACCCGCCGACGACGGATGCGGGCGTTGCGGCGGCAGGTGCTCGCCCACGATGTCGACCGCTGGGCTCGCGCCTTCCTCGACGCGCTTGCCCAAGGGCAGGTCGCGGGTCGTGCCCTGATCGGCTCCAATGGCGAGGACGGTCTCGCGGAGGAGTATCCGGAGGAGCCGCAGAGCTGAGCCGGCGGTTCACAGCAACCACACAGCCGGTGCGCAGCCCACTTGCAGTTGCGGGGGTGAGGATGGTGGGGTGACCGGTATTCCCCAGCGGGCACCCGAGGCGCGGGTGCTGGTGGTCGACGACGAACCCATGATCGTCGAGCTGCTGTCGGTGAGTCTGCGTTTCCAGGGCTTCGAGGTCGCCACCGCCGGCGACGGCGCCCAGGCCCTCGACCTGGCCCGCAGCTTCCGACCACAGGCGCTGATCGTGGACGTGATGATGCCGGGAATGGACGGTTTCGGACTGCTGCGGCGATTGCGGGCCGATGGGATCGACGCCCCGGTGCTGTTCCTCACCGCGCGGGACGAGGTGCACGACAAGGTGGCCGGACTGACCCTGGGCGCCGACGACTACGTCACCAAACCGTTCAGCCTGGAGGAGGTGGTGGCGCGGCTGCGGGTGATTCTGCGCCGCGTCGGTGCGGCCGCACCCGCCCGGCAGACCTCGCGATTGCGGTTCGCCGATATCGAACTCGACGACGACACCCATGAGGTGTGGAAGGCCGGTGAACCGGTCGCGCTCTCGCCCACCGAGTTCACTCTGCTGCGCTATTTCATGGTCAACGCGGGCACCGTGCTGAGCAAACCGCGCATCCTGGACCATGTGTGGCGGTACGACTTCGGCGGTGATGTCGGGGTGGTGGAGACCTATGTGTCGTATCTGCGGAAGAAGGTCGACACCGGGGAGCCGCGGTTGATCCACACGCTGCGCGGGGTGGGTTATGTCATGCGCGAACCGAACGGCTCTCGGCCGTGAACGTCGAACGACGGGAGTGGAACGAATCGGCGGACGGCGCGGGCCGGCTACGGCGGATGATCGCGGACCGGTTGGTGGCGCTGCCATTGCGAGTGATGTTGGTGATGGCGCTGGTGGCCTTGGCCGCCGTCGGTCTGTTGGCGTCCGGGGTGGCGGTGACCTCCGCATTGCAGAGGGTGCTCATCGAGCGAATCGATCAACAGTTGAGCGAGGCGGCGCATACCTGGGCGCGGCCGGGTGCGTCACGCTTGCCGCCCTTACCCGGCCGGCCCAGGAAGGAACGCCCACCGGTGCTGTTCTTCGCCCGTGTGACGGACGAGACCGGAACCCCGTTCCTGCGACTCGACGAGGACAATCGTCCTGGGCCGCAGCTACCCCACGAGCCGGTGTCGGGCACCTTCACCACCGGATCGGCCGATGGCGCACCCGGGAAATGGCGGGTGCGGTACACCGAGAACCCGTCGGGTACCAGTGTGGTCGCGCTTCGGCTGGACGAAACCGAGGACATCATCGAACGGCTCATCGTGTTGCAGGCCGTGATCGGTGCGCTGGTGTTGGCGGCCCTGGCGGTGGCGGCGTATTTCGTGATCCGGCGGAGCCTGCGCCGATTGACCGCCGTGGAGGAGACGGCTGCCGCCATTGCGGCCGGTGATCTGCACCGTCGGGTCCCCGTGCGCGATACCAATACCGAGGTGGACCGATTGGCCCGTTCGCTCAATGCCATGCTCGCGCAGATCCAGGCGGGTTTCGTGGCAACGGAGGCCTCGGAGGAGGCGGCGCGGCGCTCCGAGGAACGGATGCGCCGGTTCGTCGCGGACGCCAGTCACGAACTGCGCACACCGCTCACCACGATCCGGGGTTTCGCCGAGCTGTACCGGCAGGGCGCCACCGACGACGCGGGCATGCTGTTGAGTCGGATCGAACACGAATCGAGCCGGATGGGGCTGCTGGTCGAGGATCTGCTGATATTGGCCCGCCTGGACGCCCAGCGACCGGTGGAACGCGCACCCGTCGATCTGTTGCGGCTGGCCGGCGAGGCCGTGCACGCGGCGCGGGCGGTCGCCGCCGCCGAGCGTCCCGATGGTCCACACCGGTCGATCGATCTGCGGGTCGAGCCCGGTGTGGGCACCGTCGAAGTGCCCGGGGACGAGACCAGGCTGCGTCAGGTGTTGAGCAATCTGCTGAACAATGCCCTCACCCACACCCCACCCGACGCGGCCGTCACCGTGCGACTCACCCCGGAGGCGGACGAGGTGCGGCTCGATGTGATCGATACCGGTCCGGGGCTGACCCCGGAGCAGGCCGAGCGGGTTTTCGAACGGTTCTATCGCACCGACGACTCCCGCAGTCGCGGCAGCGGTGGCACCGGGTTGGGACTGTCCATCGTGCAGGCGCTGGTCACCGCACACGGCGGCACGGTGGAGGTGCACAGCGAACCGGGACGGGGTGCCACGTTTACGGTGCGGTTGCCCCGTAACCCGACCACCCCGTCCTGAGCACCCGCCCTCGCGTCGTCAGTCCGGGACGTTGGCGCCGTAACCGAGTTCGCGCAGCGCCTTCTTGATCTTGGCCTGGGCCTCGTCGAGGGATTCCGGGGAAGGATTGGGGTCGGCGCCCGAGATATCGAAATCGCCCAGGGAGAAGGCAGGGAAGACGTGGACGTGCAGATGCGGAACCTCCAGGCCGGCGATGAGCAGGCCGGCGCGGGGTGCATTCCAGGCGGCGCGTACGGCGCGGCCGATCTTCTGGGCGACCGCGTTGAGGCGCGCGAACGTCTCGGGGTCGATGTCCTGCCACTGGTCGATCTCCGCGCGCGGAACCACCAGGGTGTGGCCCGGTGTCACCGGGTTGATGGTGAGAAACGCGACGAACTCGTCGTCCTCCCAAACGAATCGGCCCGGAAGATCGCCGGCGATGATCTGACTGAAAACAGAGGTCATGCCCGCAGATTACGCGTTCGGCGCCGCACCGGAACATCACCGTGCGCGCTGTGCCGGGCCACGACGGCGGGCCGTGGGCCCGATCCGTGGGGCTCGGCGCCTGCGCGTCGGCGGCCGACGCGGTGTGGTCACACGGGTCGGCCCGCCCGGGCATGTCGAACGGGGAGGGCGCACCTATAAGCTGTCGGGAATGCGAGTACTCGTCATCGGCACCGGAGCCCGTGAACACGCCCTCGTCCTTGCGTTGCGCCGCGATCCGGCGGTGACCGAGGTGATCGCCGCACCGGGGAACGCCGGGATAGCGCAACACGCGCAGGTGCGTGCCGTGGATCCCACCTCCGGTGAGGCGGTGGTCGCATTGGCCACCGAACTGGCCGTCGATCTGGTGGTGATCGGCCCGGAGGTTCCGCTGGTGCTGGGTGTCGCCGATGCGGTGCGGGCTGCGGGGATCGCCTGTTTCGGTCCGTCGGCCGCCGCGGCCCGGATCGAGGGTTCCAAAGCGTTCGCCAAGGACGTCATGGTCGCCGCCGGGGTGCGCACCGCGCACAGCGAGGTGGTGGACAACCCGGCCGAACTCGATGCCGCGCTGGACCGGTTCGGACCCACCTGGGTGGTCAAGGACGACGGTCTGGCCGCGGGTAAGGGTGTGGTGGTCAGCGCCGACCGGGCGGCGGCCCGCGAGCACGGCGCGGAACTGCTCGAACAGGGGCACCCGGTGCTGTTGGAGTCGTTCCTGGACGGACCGGAGGTATCGCTGTTCTGTCTGGTGGACGGGGAGACGGTGGTGCCGCTGCTGCCGGCGCAGGACCACAAACGGGTCGGTGAGGGCGATACCGGGCCGAACACCGGCGGTATGGGTGCCTACACGCCGCTGCCGTGGCTGCCCGAGGACATGGTCGAGACGATCGTCGCCGATATCGTCGAACCCGTGGCGGCCGAGCTGGTTCGCCGGGGCTGCCCGTTCAGCGGTCTGCTCTACGCCGGGCTCGCCATCGGCTCCGAGGGACCGGCGGTGGTCGAGTTCAACTGTCGATTCGGTGATCCGGAAACCCAGGTCGTACTGGCCATGCTGGACAGCCCGCTGGGGGAACTGTTGTATGCCACCGCCACCGGCACCCTCGCACAGGTACCGGCGCCGCGCTGGCGGGACGGCGCCGCGGTCACCGTGGTGCTGGCAGCCGAGAACTACCCGGGCCGGCCCCGGGTTGGGGATGTCATCACCGGAGCGGGGGAGGGTTCCGTCGACGGACCCGCCACCGTGCTGCATGCCGGAACCGCCCTGCGCGCGGACGGTGCACTGGTGTCCGCCGGCGGGCGGGTGCTCAATATCGTCGGCACCGGCCCCGATCTGACCGCGGCCCGGGCGACGGCCTACGAGCGTATCGCGGGGATCAAGTTGCCGGGCAGCCACTATCGATCGGATATCGGGCTCGCCGCAGAGGAGGGTCGGATCGGCCTGCCTGCGACTCAGTCGTAGCGGAGGCCGTGTAGGGCCAACCAGCGCTGAGGGTCGACGTGTTGGCCCGCCACGATGATCTCGAAATGCAGGTGCGGTCCGGTGGAGTCGCCGCGGTTGCCCATACGCGCGATCTGCATACCGGCGGGAACGCGTTCGCCGACCGAGACGAAGAAGTCGTACATATGGCCGTAGACGGAGATGGTGCCGTCGTCGTGCCGGATCCGCACCCACAGGCCGAAACCCGCGGCGGGGCCGGCGTCGATGACCGTACCGGCGGCCACGGCGTAGATGGGTGTGCCGATCGGGCCCGCGATATCGATCCCGCGATGGAATGTGCCCCAGCGTTGGCCGAATCCGGAGGTGAACGTCCCGATCGCGGGCAGGACCACACCGCCGCTGCCCGGTGGGATGAGGCCGGGAGGCAGGCTGCCCGGGCTCGGGGTGTTGATCCACGGTTGCGCCCGACCCGCCGCGGCCTCGGCGGCCTCGGCCTTGGCGCGTTCCAGGGTGGCGCGGGCGGCCGCGGTGACCACCGCCTGTTCACGTAGCCGTTCACCGGTGTCGATGGCGTCCAGGTAGCGGCGCACCGACGGCGGGGTGATCTGTATCTGCAAGGGGTGGGCGACCGCCACACGCAGGCGTTCGAGCGGTCCCGGCGAACGGTCGGTGACCAGGGTGTCGAAGGTGCCGTCGCTCGCCGTCACGGCGAGGGCCAGCGCCAGTACGCCGATCAGTGCGCGATGCCGCCGTAGGCTCGCGCCCATGTCCTCGACACTCGGGCGACGGGCCAGGAGTGCACGCAGATCGTCCGGGGTCGGGCGGCGGCGCAGTGCCGTATCGAGCAGGACGCGGGTGGAGCGCAGGCGCTGCGCCGAGGCGCGAAGCGCGGCGTGTGGTTGCCCGGGTCCGGGTCGGGTCCGGGTGCGCCAATCGGGTGTGAGCACCACACCGCCCGCGACGGACGCCCGGTGGAGCGAGTACCTGTCGGGTTCGTCGGTGTCGGGTTTCTCCGGTATCGACGGCGGCGCGTCGTCGGATCGGTCGTCGGCGGATTCCGGGTTTTCCGGCGACGACGGTCCGCTGTCCGGGACGGGTTCGGTGCGGCGGGCGCCGGATTCGGCCAGGGCGCCGAGCTCGACCGCTTTCGCCGTATTCGCGCGGCGGCGGAGTATCCACCCGAGGGGGGTGCGGGCGGGGGCGCTCGAATCCACATTCCGACGTCGCCGCAACCGCGCGGTACGGCGGTGGGCGGCGTCGGGGTGCCCAAATTCGGGGGCGGTGTGCTGCCGGTCGGTGACCGACCCACCGGATTCTTCGGACATCAGCGCCGACCTTATCGCCCGACCGTGGTCTGCTGCTCTACCGTCGGTCGGGTGTCTACAGAATCTCGGCGCTCGACCATTCCACCTTTCTACGTGATGGATGTCTGGAAGGCGGCCGCGGAACGTGCGCGGACACACGGTGATGTGCTGGTACTGGCCGCCGGACAACCGTCGACGCCCGCGCCGAAGCCCGTGTTGCGCGCCACCAAGGCGGCGATGGACGCGGAGCTGTTCGGCTATACGGAGACCTTCGGTCTACCGGATCTGCGCGAGACGATCGCCGAACATCACCGGCGGACCTACGGGTATGCGGTGTCCCCCGACGATGTCGTGGTGACCACCGGCTCCTCCGGCGCGTTCACTCTCGTCTTTCTGGCCGCGTTCGATCCCGGTGATGTGGTGGTGGTGGCGCGTCCTGGTTATCCGGCCTACCGCAATACCCTCGCCGCGCTCGGTTGTCGGGTGGTCGAGCTCGACTGTCGGGCCGAAACCAGGTTCCAACCGACCGTGGCCATGCTCGAGGCCCTGGGGGAGCCGCCGAAGGGCCTGGTGGTGGCGAGCCCGGCCAATCCGACCGGCACCATGATCGATCCGGACGAATTGGCCGCCCTGGCCCGCTGGTGCGAGGCGCACGGCACGCTGCTGATCTCCGACGAGATCTATCACGGCATCACCTACGGCGGCGAACGTACGGCCTCGGCGTGGGAGACCTCCCGCGAGGCGGTGGTGATCGGTTCGGTCTCGAAGTACTTCTCCATGACGGGGTGGCGTCTGGGGTGGATGTTGGCTCCGGAAGGGCTGCGGCCGGCGCTCCAGCGGCTCGCCTCGAATATGACCGTCTGCCCGCCCGCGGTTTCCCAATACGCGGCCCGATACGCGTTCGATGCCGAGTCCAGAGCCGAACTCGACGGGCATGTGCGGCGGTACGCGGTGAACCGGCGGATTCTGCTGGATGGACTGCCGGCGCTCGGGATCACCGATCTCGCACCGGCCGACGGGGCGTTCTACGCCTATGCCGATATCGGTCATCTGACCGATGACTCGATGGCGTGGTGTTCGGAGGTGCTCGCGCACACCGGGGTGGCGCTGGCGCCGGGTCTGGATTTCGACACCGCGGTCGGGCAACGGACCATCCGGATCTCGTTCGCCGGGGCGACCGCCGATATCGAGGAGGCGCTGGTCCGCTTGGGCGACTACCTGGGACGCTCGTGAAATCGGCTCATGGAGCGCCGAACGATTTGTATGCCAACAACTTTGCACAGTACGACACCAGCGCGGCGAGGATACGGTAAAACATCGATGTCTGGTTTTTCTTTCCTCTTATTTCGTACGGATGTACTGATGACGACTGGCACGATGGCACGGTGATAACCGCGACGACTCCGAAAGGTGAACGCCGTCGACAGGCATTGGTGGCGGCGGCGGCCGAATTACTGCTCGAAGGCGGATTCGACGCGGTGCGGCACCGTTCGGTGGCCACGCGGGCGGAGCTTCCGTTGGCGTCCACCACGTACTACTTCGAATCGCTGGAAGATCTGATCGCACGAGCGGTGGAGTTCAGCGGGAACGCGGAACTGGAGGCCATGCGCCGCCGCGTCGGCGAGGTCACCCATCGCCGCCGCGGCGCCGAGGCGACCGTCGAGCTGGTGCTCGATCTGTTGATCGGCCCCGACGGCGCGGACGAGAGCACCAACGGCCGGCTCATCGCCCGCTACGAACGCACCGTGGCGTCGGCGCGCCACCCCGAGTTACGCGAGGTCCAGCTGCGACTACGCGCGCAGCTGGACGAGCTGCTGACCGAGGTGCTGCGCCGATCCGATCGATTGGTGCGGCCGGAACAGCTTCGCAGGCTGGTGGCGGTGGTGGATGGTGCGGTGGTCGCGGCGCTGAGCGAATCCGATCCACAACCCCGACGCATGGCCCGCGGGGCGCTGTTGGAGATCATCGATTTCATCGCACCCGCGACGCACCAGCAGGTGGATAGATACCGGTCATTAGACTGACCGGAGTGACTTCCGCCCGGATCCCGAACGTCCTCGCCACCCGCTATGCCAGTCCGCAACTGGTGCATCTGTGGTCGCCCGAGCACAAGATCGTGCTGGAGCGACGCCTGTGGCTGGAGGTGCTGCGCGCTCAGTCGGACCTGGGGGTCGAGGTCCCGCCAGGGGTGATCGCCGATTACGAGCGAGTCCTCGAGCAGGTCGATCTGGCCGCCATTTCCGAACGCGAACGGGTCACCCGACACGATGTGAAGGCTCGGATCGAGGAGTTCAACGCGCTCGCCGGGCACGAACATGTGCACAAGGGCATGACCAGCCGCGATCTCACCGAGAACGTGGAGCAGCTACAGATTCGGCTGTCCCTGGAACATATCCACTCCCACGGGGTCGCGGTCGCCGCTCGGCTGGCCGAGCGGGCCGCCGAATACCGCACTCTGGTGATGGCGGGCCGGTCCCACAATGTCGCGGCCCAGGCCACCACCCTGGGCAAGCGATTCGCCTCCGCGGCCGACGAACTGTTGATTGCGCTGACCCGGCTGCGGGAACTCATCGACCGTTACCCGCTGCGGGGGATCAAGGGCCCGATGGGCACCGCCCAGGACATGCTGGACCTGCTCGGCGGTGATTCGGCGAAGCTGGCCGCGCTGGAACAGCAGGTCGCCCGGCATCTGGGCTTCGCGAACGTGTTGACCAGCGTGGGTCAGGTGTACCCGCGCTCGCTGGATCACGATGTGCTGTCCACCCTGGTGCAGATCGGCGCCGGTCCCTCGTCGCTGGCGCACACCATCCGGCTGATGGCCGGACACGAACTGGTCACCGAGGGGTTCCAGCCGGGCCAGGTGGGCAGTTCGGCCATGCCCCACAAGATGAACACCCGTTCGTGCGAGCGGGTGAACGGTCTGCAGGTGGTGTTGCGCGGCTACGCCTCCATGGCGGCCGAGCTGGCGGGCGCGCAGTGGAACGAGGGTGATGTGTTCTGTTCGGTGGTGCGTCGGGTCGCGCTGCCGGACGCCTTCTTCGCCCTCGACGGCATGTTCGAGACCTTCCTGACGGTGCTTACCGAATTCGGCGCCTACCCGGCGGTCATCGCCCGCGAATTGGACCGTTATCTGCCGTTCCTGGCCACCACCCGCATTCTCATGGCGGCGGTGCGGGCCGGCGTGGGCCGGGAGGCCGCGCACGAGGTCATCAAGGAGCACGCCGTCGCGGTCGCCCTCGCCATGCGCGAACAAGGTCGGGAACCCGACCTGCTCGACCGCTTGGCCGCCGATTCGCGGTTACCGCTGGACCGGGACGCGCTCGAGGCCGCGCTGGCCGACAAGTCGGTGTTCATCGGGGCCGCGGCCGATCAGACCGCCGAGGTGATCGCGCAGGTCGACAAGTTGGTCGCCGCCTATCCGGAGGCCGCCCGCTACACCCCCTCGCCGATCCTGTAACGGGCCGATGCGTTTTCGGCGTTCGCGGTTCGGCCATAGTGAAGCGATGGATCCCTACACGATTTTCGCCGATATCATCGCCGGCCGTGCCCCCGCCAGCCGGGTGTACGAGGACGAGGATGTGCTCGCCTTCATGGACATCCGCCCGATGACTCCCGGACACCTGCTGGTGGTGCCCAAGGTGGCGGCGCGGAATCTGGCCGAACTCGATCCGGAGATCGGCGGGAAGCTGTTCCAGGTGGGTCAGCGGTTGGCGGCGGCGCTGCGGGCCAGCGAGGTCGGTTGTGACGGGGTGAACTTCTTCCTGGCGGACGGGGTGACGGCGGGTCAGGAAGTGTTTCACGTCCACCTGCACGTGATCCCACGGACGCCCGGGGACGGTTTCGGCCTGCGGGCCCGACCGACATCACCGCCGCGCGCCGACCTCGACTACCTGGCCGCTTCGATCCGCGGCGCATTGCAGCGCTGAACTCACCGGTGGACCGGACACATCGGCCACGGCCGACCGTCGGTGACTACGGTGGATGCCATGGCTGTTGACAGTGGGACCGGTACGACCGGGGACGTGGTGGCGCCTATTGCGAAGCGGGTGCCCGTCGAGCGCAAACACCACGGCGATGTCTTCGTCGACGACTACGAATGGCTGCGCGACAAGGACGATCCCGAGGTCATCGCGTATCTCGAGGCCGAGAACGCCTATACGGAGGCACAGACCGCGCATTTGGCGCCACTGCGGGCGAAGATTTTCGACGAGATCAAATCCCGCACCCGGGAAACCGATCTGTCGGTGCCCGCCCGGCACGGGAACTACTGGTACTACTCCCGCAGTTTCGAGGGCAAACAGTACGGCGTGCACTGCCGGTGTCCGATCGATGCCACGGCCACCGGTATCGATGCCTGGACACCACCGAGCCTCGACACCGATACCGAGATCCCGGGCGAAGAGATCCTGCTGGACGGCAACGAGTGGGCCGAGGGACACGATTTCTTCTCGCTCGGCGCGTTCGCCGTCAGTCACGACGGGACGCTCCTGGCTTTCTCGGTGGACACCACCGGTGACGAGCGGTACACGCTGCGATTCAAGGACCTGCGTACCGGGGAGCTGCTCGACGACGAGATCCCGCGTACGGCGCCGGGGGCGACCTGGGCGCTGTCCAATACGCACATCTTCTATCAGACCGTCGACGAATCCTGGCGTCCCGATACCGTCTGGCGGCATCGGCTCGGCACCTCCACCGACGAGGACGTGCGGGTCTTCCACGAGCCGGACGATCGCTACTGGGTGAGCATGGGCAGCACCCGGTCGGAGAAGTATCTGATGATCTGGGTGACTTCGAAGATCACCAGCGAGGGCTGGGTGCTCGAATCCGATAACCCGGAGGGTGAGTTCCGGGTGTTGCTGCCGCGGCGCGAAGGTGTGGAGTATGCGGCCGAACACGCCGTCGTGGCCGGTGCGGATCGGTTCCTCATTCTGCACAACGATGTGGTCGACGGGGTGAAGGCGCAGAACTTCGTGCTGGCCGAGGCGCCCGTCGACGACCCGTCGAATATGACCGTCCTCATCGGGCACCGTGACGACGTCCGCTTGGACGATGTCGACGCGTTCGCCGACCACCTGGTGCTCGGTTATCGGCGGGAAGCGTTGCCCCGGCTCGCCGTCTGGCCGCTCACCGAGGACGGTTACGGCACTCTGCGCGAGCTCGAATTCGACGCGGAACTGTACGCGGTGGGATTGGGCACCTGTCCGGAGTGGGAGCAGCCCACGTTGCGCCTGGGGTTCACCTCGTTCATCAACCCGATGCGGGTGTACGACTACGTTCCTGCCACCGATGAACTGCTGTTGCGCAAGGAACAGCCGGTTCTGGGTGGATACGATCCGAACGACTATGTGCAGCACCGGGTTTGGGCGACAGCCGAGGACGGGACCCGGCTGCCGATCTCTCTGGTGGCCCGGCGCGACGTGGACCGGGCCGCCGGTCCGAAACCGTTGCTGCTCTACGGATACGGTTCCTATGAGGCCAGTATCGATCCCGCCTTCTCGGTGTCCCGACTGTCGCTGCTGGACCGCGGTATGGTGTTCGCCGTCGCCCATGTGCGCGGTGGTGGGGAAATGGGCCGGCTCTGGTACGAGAACGGTAAAACGCTCACCAAGAAGAACACCTTCACCGATTTCATCTCCTGCGCTCGCCATCTCATCGATATCGGGGTGACCAGCGCGGACCGGATGGTGGCCGACGGCGGTAGTGCGGGCGGTCTGCTGGTGGGCGCGGTGGCGAACATGGCGCCGGAGCTGTTCGCCGGGGTGCTCGCCAATGTGCCGTTCGTGGACCCGCTCACCTCCATTCTGGATCCCTCGCTGCCGCTGACGGTGATCGAATGGGACGAATGGGGAAACCCGTTGTCGGACAAGGAAGTCTACGACTACATGAAGTCGTATTCGCCGTACGAGAACGTCGCCGCCCGTGAGTACCCGGCCATTCTGGCGATCACCAGTCTCAACGACACCAGGGTGTTGTACGTCGAACCCGCGAAATGGGTGGCCAAACTGCGCGCCACCGTCACCGGGAACGCGCCGATACTGCTCAAGACCGAGATGAGCGCGGGGCACGGTGGGGTCAGCGGCCGGTACGAGAAATGGAAGGAAGTGGCCTTCGAGTACGCCTGGGTGCTGGATACCGTCGGTCTGGCGGAGCGCTGAGCCGACCGTCGACCTCGCCCTTCGACACGGCGCGACCGGACGGGTGTATCGCCGGGAGCCCACCGGGACGGCTCGCGCGGCCCGGCTCGTACCGCGGTCGGGTGGGACTCGACCTGCGGTACGGCCGAGACCACCGCCCGCGGGAACGGCGATGGTGCGGCGGCGGCGCGATCAGGTCGGTGTGATCGAGGTCTGCGGTACCGATGGTGTCGCGTCGTGGGTGAAGCCACCTGCCTCCGCGCGGGTGAGCGAGGTGGGAAAGGGCCGCCGTTTCAGCTGGTCCACGCAGCGGGTGAGGTCGGCCAGGAGCAGATCGGCCATATCGACGCTGAAACCGTGGCGGATCACCGCGCGCATGATCGTCTCGTCGTCCCGATCGGCGGGCAGCGGATACGCCGGGATCAGCCAGCCCCGGGAACGCAATCGATCGGACAGGTCGTAGAGGTTGAACCCGGGGTCGCCGGCGAGCCGCCAGCACACCGCCGTGATGCCACGGCGAGGATCGCCGTCGTGGATCAGGTCGAACGCATCCGATTTGCGCAGACCGTCGGCCAAGTGCTGCGCCGCCCGGTAGATCGCGGACTGCACCCGGGCATAGCCGGCGTGTCCGAAACGGATGAATTCGTAGTACTGCGTGATCGCCTGCCCACCGGGACGGGAGAAATTCAGGTTGAAGGTGGCCATACTGCCGCCGAGGTAGTCGACGTCGAAGATCAGCTCCTCCGGCAGGTCGGCCGCCTCACGCCAGATCGCCCAGCCCGATCCCAGCGGGGCGAGCCCGGTCTTGTGCCCGGAGGCATTGATCGACTTCACCCGCGGCAGACGGAAATCCCAGACCAGCCCGGGCGCGGTGAAAGGGGCGAGAAAGCCGCCGCTGGCGGCATCGACGTGCAGGGGAATGTCGAGGCCCTTGTCCTCTTGTAGCGCGTCGAGCGCGGCGCTGATGCGGGCCACATCCTCGTAGAGTCCGGTATAGGTCTGGCCGAAGGTCGCCACCACCATGATGGTGTTGGCGTCGCAGTGCTCGGCGATATCGTCGGGATGCAGGGTGAGGCGGTCGCCGCGCAGCGGTACCTGCCGGATCTCGACGTCGAAATAGCGCGCGAACTTCTCCCAACAGACCTGGACCGGTCCGCAGACGAAATTGGGCGTCCCGGTGCCGCCGCGTTTGCGCCAGCGGAATTTGGCCGCGAGCCCTCCGAGCATGGCCGCCTCGCTGGAACCGGTGGTCGAGGTGCCATGGGTGGTGGCCGGATCCGGGGCGTGCCACAGATCAGCGACCATCCGGACGCCGCGGCGCTCCAACTCGGCGGTCTGCGGGTATTCGTCCTTGTCGACGATGTTCTTGTCCAGGCATTCGGCCATCAGCCTGCGCACCTGGTCATCCACCCAGGTGGTGCAGAAGGTGGCCAGGTTCATCCTGGACACCCCGTCGAGCATCAGCTCGTCGTGCACGATCTCATAGGCGACCTGCGGGAACATCTCGTGTGCCGGAAACCCGGCCCGCGGCGCGGAACGCGCGAGTCCCGGCAGGGCGAACAGGTCATCGACTTCTTCGGACATGAATGCCGCCTCCCGTACCTGTGCGGTCGCCGGCGGACCGGCTGCGTTGCCCGTGCCCTTCGAGGATGCCGGACGACCACCGCACACCCCGGCTCGACACACCGTCGTTCGTCGCGGCGCAGGCTCACGCACCGGGCGGGCCTGTGAGCCGACCCGCCCGGCCCGGCTCACAGTTCGGTGGCGTTCTCCGGCCTGAGCACCCGGAATTCGGTGTCCTTCGGCGCCATTTCGGACAGCCGGTCGAAGAAGATGCCCTGCGCCTCCGGCGCGATGATGCCGAAGTGGATGGGCAGCGCCACCCTCGGTGCGACCGCGCGCAGATAGTCGACCGCCTCGCTGATCCGCATCCAGGGCGCGGCGGCCGGGGTGGCCAGCACCCCCACCGGGACCGGCGGCACCCACAACGAATCACCAGGGTGCACGAGCTGGGCCGGATCGTCCGGGGTGCCGAGCTGGAAGACGGTGTTGTCGATGACGGGTATCTCGGGATGGATGACCGCATGCCTGCCACCGCCCCCGGTGATCCGCAGATCGCCGAGCGTCAGCACATTGCCGGCGTGCACCGGCTCCCACGGCTCGCCGCGCGCGGCGGCGGTCTGCGGGTCGCTCAGCAGTCGGGCGCCCGGATTGGCCTCGATCAGCGCATCGATCCGGTTCGGGTCGATATGGTCCGGGTGCTGGTGGGTGACGGCGATGGCGTCCAGACCGGTGATGCCCTCGAAACCGTGGGAGAACACCCCGGGATCGAACAGGACCTTGGCGCCGTGCAGTTCGACGAGAATGCAGGAATGGCCGAAATGGGCTATGCGCATACCCCCAACGGTAAACCCGGGTAATTCCGCTCACAGGCAACCCGTTCGGCCGTACCCATCGATGCCGTTCGCGCGAAGGGCATCTAGGCTGTTCAGGTAATCCCCATCCGTGGTCGGGCGCGCTTGCGTCCCGCCCCCGCTCACCTTTTGTGAGGAGCAACCCGTGGCACGAGTCGTGGTCGAGGTGATGCCGAAGGCCGAAATCCTGGACCCGCAGGGACAGGCCATTGTCGGCGCGCTGCCGCGCCTGGGCTTCCAGGGTGTATCGGATGTACGGCAGGGCAAACGGTTCGAACTCGACGTCGCCGATGACGTCACCGACGACCAGCTCGCCGAAATCGCCGAATCGCTACTGGCCAACACCGTGATCGAGGACTGGAAGGTGGTGCGCGTCCCATGAGCGCCCGGATCGGTGTCATCACATTCCCCGGAACCCTCGACGATGTGGACGCCGCCCGCGCCGTCCGGCTGGCCGGGGCCGAGGCGGTGAACCTGTGGCACGCCGACGCCGATCTCAAGGGTGTCGACGCAGTGGTGGTGCCCGGCGGTTTCTCCTACGGCGACTATCTGCGGGCCGGCGCGATCGCGCGTTTCGCCCCCGTCATGGGCGAGGTGGTGCGTGCCGCCGAGAACGGTATGCCGGTGCTGGGTATCTGCAACGGTTTCCAGGTGCTGTGCGAGGCCGGGCTGTTGCCCGGTGCGCTGACTCGTAACGAGGGTCTGCACTTCATCTGCCGCGACCAGTGGTTGCAGGTGGAGGCCACCGACACCGCGTGGACCTCCCGGTACGAGCCGGGCGCCCAGATCCTGGTGCCCCTGAAGTCCGGAGAAGGCCGTTACCAGGCGTCGCAGGCCGTACTCGACGAACTGGAAGGCGAGGGCCGGGTGGTGTTCCGGTACGCGGGCGACAATCCGAACGGTTCCCAGCGCGGGATAGCCGGGGTCGCCTCGGCCAACCGCCGGGTCGTCGGTCTCATGCCGCACCCGGAACATGCCACCGAACCGCTCACCGGTCCCAGTGACGACGGCCTCGGCCTGTTCCTCTCGGTCCTGGACAGCGTATTGGCGACGGCGTCGTAATCGCGCCATCTTCGGCAGGGCGGCGTCGCTGCCTAGGATCGGTGCATGCCGGTTTCTACCACTGCGGCGTCGGCCCTCGGGTTGTGCGCCTTCATCGATGAGTCGCCGTCCCCGTTTCACGTCTGCCATACGATCGCTCAGGATCTGGACGAGCACGGCTTCACCCGGCTCGACGAAACGCGGTCGTGGCCGACGGATGTGCGGGGTAGGCATTACATCGTGCGCGGTGGGTCGCTGATCGCATGGGCCGATGCCCATCACGCCCCGGCGTTCCGGGTGGTCGGCGCCCATACCGACAGCCCTAATCTGCGGGTCAAACAGCATCCGGATCTGGTCTCCGCAGGATGGCAGCTGGTCGGCCTGGAGCCGTACGGCGGGGCCTGGCTGAACTCCTGGCTCGACCGCGAACTGGGTATCTCCGGCCGGTTGAGCGTGCGCGAGGGCGGTGCTGTCGGTGAGCGGTTGGTGCGAATCAACGAGCCCATCCTGCGGGTGCCGCAGTTGGCGATCCACCTGTCGGAGGACCGGCGCGGCGTCACCCTGGACCCGCAGCGGCATGTCAACGCGGTCTGGGGCATCGGCGGCGAGCGACGTTCATTCCTGGATTTCGTCGCCGAACACGCGGGGATCGACCCGGCCTCGGTGCTCGGCTGGGAACTGATGACCCACGATCTGACCCCCAGCCGGCCGATCGGGCGCGATCACGATCTGATCAGCGCGCCACGACTGGACAACCAGGGCACCTGCTACGCGGGGCTGCGCGCCTTCCTGGCGGCCGTCGACTCACCAGGCGCGGCGGTGCCGGTGCTGGCGGTGTTCGACCACGAAGAGGTGGGCAGCCAGTCCGATCGCGGCGCCCAGTCGAATCTGCTGCCGACCGTATTGGAGCGGATCGTTCTGGCCCGGGGCGGCGACCGCGCCGATTACCTGGCAGCCCTGGCCGGATCGGTGTGCGCGTCCGGTGATATGGCGCACGCCACCCACCCCAACTATCCGGAACGGCACGAGCCGGCGCACGGTATCGAGGTCAACGGTGGTCCGGTGCTCAAGGTGAACCAGAACCTGCGTTACGCCACCGACGCCGCCGGCGCGGGCGCGTTCGCGCTGGCCTGCGAGCAGGCCGGGGTGCCACTACAGCGCTATGTGCACCGCGCCGATCTGCCGTGCGGATCCACCATCGGTCCGATGACCGCCGCGCGTACCGGTATGTCGACCGTCGATGTGGGTGCTCCGCAGCTGGCCATGCATTCGGCCCGGGAAATGATGGGCGCCGCCGATATCGTCTCCTACGCCGCCGCGTTGGCCGCTTTCCTCACCCCGGAGACAGCGGGGCGGTAGGTGAACGCAGCCACGACCAGCGCGCCGAAGGCGACGAGCACATAGCTGCTGCCGAGCAGCTGCTGCCATAGTGCCCAGCCGAGTTCCTGATCTTCCTGATGTGGGAGCACCCACTGCGGGCCGATCAGGAACATGATGGCGAGCACGGCCACCACCCCGAGCGTTACGCGACCCGCTCGGCGCACGTCGACGCCGCCGCTGCGGCGCACGAGCACATCCGCCGCGACCAGCAGCGCGGGGGCGAGCCACACCCAGTGATGTGACCACGACACCGGGGACACCAGGAGCACGGTCATGGCATTGACCAGCAGGGCCGGGACCACGGCATCCACCGAGAGCAGCCGGTGCATCCACAGCGCCGCCAGGGCGACCGCGACCACTGCCAGCCCGAGCCAGATCAGGGTCGCCGCCGAATCCGGGACGCCGAGCCGGAACGCGAAACCCTTGAGCGACTGATTACCCGCATAGTGCGGCGGCCCGATCCGGCCGGTATCGGCCAGTTTGTGGAACCAGTATTCGGTCGAATCGCTGGGGAACAGCAGATAGGCGATACCGATCGAGCCGAGGGCGGAGATTACCAGCGTGCCGGCCGCCTTCCAGTCCCGCCGCAGCAGGAAGAACAACAGGAAGCCGGCGGGGACCAGCTTCACCGAGGCCGCCACACCGATCAGCAGGCCCCGCGGCCACAGCGGTGAGCGGGTCAGACAGTCGAGGGCGACGGCGGCCATCAGCACCAGGTTGATCTGGCCGAATCCGAAGGTCTGTCGGAGTGGCTCGAACACCTGGGTCACCGCCACCGCGCCGATCACCAATGGCAGCAGCGCGGTGCGGTCCAGTTCCGGCCGCAACCGGCACAGCACCAGCCACAAGGTGATCCCCAGGGCCGATACCGAGGTCACCAACACCACCAGCTCGGCCAGTCCCAGGGGCATCAGGGCGAGCGGGGCGAAGAACAACGCGGCCAACGGGGGGTAGGTGAAGGGCAGGTCGATTCCGCCGGCGGGCGGCAGCGGACCATACAGCTCGTCGCCGTCCAACCAGGCACGGGCGCCGTTGCGATAGACCTGGAGGTCGATATAGCCGTCCCACCAGTTCGCCAGCCAGGAGATCAGCGCGGACAGCAGGAACAGCGATACGGCGAGGGTCAACCAGCGGCGGTGTCGTGCCTGTGTCGAAAAGTCGATCCGCGCGTCATCGGTGAGCTCCGGCTCCGCGGAGCCGGGATACCCCGATCTCTCGTCCATTCGGGAAAGGGTAACCGGCACGATCCGACCCTTGTGCGGAACGGTCCGCGCCCGGCCCCTGAGCAGGCGGCCTTTTCCCGACAGTAGACTCACACTCGTATTTCGCGACAAGCCGGCAGCACCGACGCATCGCTGCGGCGGGCCCGCGGGTTGTCCTCCCCATACCTGGCCGAAAGGACCCTGGTAATCCCGTGAGTGAGCAGGTCGATACCGTCGCCACCGCCGCAGCCACCCCGGACACGCCGCAGCCGTACGCCGAGCTCGGCCTGAAGGAGGACGAGTACGCCCGGATCCGGGAGATCCTCGGGCGCCGCCCCACCGACGCCGAGCTGGCCATGTACTCGGTGATGTGGAGCGAGCACTGCTCGTACAAGTCGTCGAAGGTGCATCTGCGGTATTTCGGCGAGACCACCACCGAGGAGATGCGCGCGTCCATGCTCGCCGGTATCGGCGAGAACGCGGGCGTGGTGGATATCGGTGACGGATGGGCCGTCACCTTCAAGGTGGAAAGCCACAACCATCCGTCCTATGTGGAGCCGTACCAGGGCGCGGCCACCGGTGTCGGCGGTATCGTCCGCGACATCATGGCCATGGGCGCCCGCCCGATCGCGGTGATGGATCAACTGCGCTTCGGCGCCGCCGACGCCCCCGACACTCGTCGGGTGGTCGACGGGGTGGTCCGCGGTATCGGGGGCTATGGCAATTCGCTGGGGCTGCCCAATATCGGCGGCGAAACCGTTTTCGACGCCTCATATCAGGGCAATCCGCTGGTCAACGCCTTGTGCGCCGGTGTCATGCGGGTGGAGGACCTGCATCTGGCCTTTGCCTCCGGCGCCGGGAACAAGATCATCCTGTTCGGGGCGCGCACCGGTCTGGACGGGATCGGCGGTGTGTCGGTTCTGGCCTCGGACACCTTCTCCGGCGACGAGTCCGGCACCGGCCGCAAGAAACTACCCAGTGTGCAGGTGGGCGACCCGTTCACCGAAAAGGTGCTCATCGAATGCTGTCTGGAGCTGTACGCGGCCGGGCTGGTCGTCGGCATTCAGGATCTGGGCGGTGCGGGCCTGTCGTGTGCCACCTCCGAACTCGCCGCCGCCGGTGACGGCGGTATGCGGATCGAACTGGACCGGGTGCCGTTGCGGGCGGCCGATATGACCCCGGCGGAAATCCTGTCCAGCGAATCGCAGGAGCGCATGTGCGCGGTGGTCGCCCCCGAGAACGTGGACGCCTTCCTCGAGGTCTGTCGCAAATGGGATGTGCTCGCCACCGTGATCGGTGAGGTCACCGATGGCGACCGGCTGGTGGTGACCTGGCACGGGGAGACCGTAGTGGACGTGCCGCCGCGCACCGTCGCTCACGAGGGCCCGGTCTACGAACGTCCGGTGCGCCGGCCCGACGACCAGGACACCCTCAACGCCAACGGCCCCGAGCACCTGCCTCGGCCGAAAACCCCCGACGAACTGCGCGAAACCCTGCTGCGGATGGTCTCCAGCCCTCAGTTGTGCAGTCGGCGCTGGATCACCGAGCAGTACGACCGCTATGTGCGTGGCAACACCGTGCTGGCCGAATACGCCGACGCCGGCATGATCCGGGTCGACGAACAGACCGGCCGCGGTATCGCCCTGGCCACCGACGCCTCGGGCCGCTACACCAAACTCGACCCGTACACCGGGGCGCAGCTGGCCCTCGCCGAGGCCTATCGCAATGTGGCCACCACCGGTGCCACCCCCAAGGCGGTCACCAACTGTCTGAACTTCGGTTCGCCGGAGGATCCCGGGGTGATGTGGCAGTTCCAGCAGGCCGTGCGCGGACTCGCCGACGGCTGTGTGGCGTTGGGCATCCCGGTCACCGGCGGCAATGTCAGCTTCTACAACCAGACCGGCCAGGTCGCCATCCTGCCCACCCCGGTGGTCGGTGTGCTCGGCGTCATCGATGATGTGCACCGTCGCATCCCGCCCGGCCCGGGCCTGGAACCGGGTGAGACCCTGATCCTGCTCGGCGAGACCCGGGACGAATTCGGCGGTTCCATCTGGGCGCAGGTCGCCCACGATCATCTGGGCGGGGTGCCGCCCAAGGTCGATTTCGCCCGGGAGAAGTTGCTGGCCGAGGTGCTCACCGCGGGTTCGCGGGACGGCATGATCAATGCCGCGCACGACCTGTCCGAAGGCGGGCTGGCCCAGGCCGTGGTGGAGGCCGCGCTGGCCGGTGAAACCGGTTGCCGCATCCTGCTTCCCGAGGACGCCGATCCGTTCGTCACCCTGTTCTCCGAATCCGCCGGACGGGTGCTGGTGGCGGTACCGCGTTCGGAGGAGACCCGTTTCACCCGTATGTGCACCGCACGTCAGCTGCCCTGGGTGCGTATCGGCGTCGTGGACCAGGGGTCGGATTCGATCGAAATCCAGGGCCAGTTCTCCATCACCCTGGAAGAACTGCGCGCCGCCCACGAGGGCACCCTCCCGGCCCTCTTCGGCCAGGAAGCCTGACTCCTCGCCGAACCGCCCATATCGGTCTGGTCACAGGCCCTCGCCCCCGACGAAACCGGCCTCGTCGGGGGCTTCGCCGCGGAGACTCGACGACCGCGAATACACCCGCGCGAACGTGCGGGCCGCACAACCCGGCCATACTGGGTTGTGTGCTCGAGACGGCCGACACCCTCACCCGGCTGCGGATACGCGGCGTCGCGATGGTTCGGCGTATCGAGCGGATCATCGATCTGAACTATGTCGGGCTCGTGGTGGCCACGGCCTTTTTCGCGCTGTCGGTGACACCGTCGCTACTGCCACGGGACTGGATGTTCCAGGGGCTGATCAGCGGGATAAACGCCGCGCTCGGGTACGGCGTGGGCTGTGTGCTGGAATGGCTGTTCCGGCTGTGGGTTCGGCCGCGGCTGCGGGATATTTCCGTTCCGCCCACCTGGGTCCGCTACGCGGTGAAATCCCTCGTGCTGACCGGTTGCGGTGTCAGCGCCGCATACATGCTGGTGCATTCGGCGAGCTGGCAGCGGGAGATCACCGCCCTGATGGGTATGGAGGGCACCACCACACCGGCCTATCTGCGCACCGGCGGGCTGAGCGTGACGGTGGGGGTGCTGGTGGTCGCGGGCTATCGCACGGTGCGCGAGATGGTTCTGTTCCTGGCCCGGCAGCTCAATCGCTGGGTGCGGGTGCCGCGCTCGCTCGCGCCGGCCGCGGGACTGCTGCTGTTGGTGCTGCTGGTGGTGACCCTGTTCAACGGTGTGGCCTCCCGAGTGTTTTTCGCGGTCGCGAATTCGGCGTTCAGTGTGCGTAACGACCTCACCTCCGAATACGCCGTGCAGCCGCAGATACCGGAGCGGTCGGGGAGTCCGCAATCGCTGGCCTCTTGGGACACCCTCGGTTTCGAGGGCCGCTGGTTCGTCTCCCACGGGCCCGACGCCGAGCGGATCTCCTGGGTCGTCGGCCGGCCCGCGAAGGAGCCGATTCGGGTTTACGTGGGTCTGGAATCCCGCGAGAAGGGGCAGAGCCTGGCGGAGTTGGCGGTCGCCGAATTGGAGCGGACCGACGCTTTCGATCGACAAGTGCTCGTCGTCGTCACCACTACCGGCACCGGCTGGGTGAACACGATGGCGGCCGAATCGATCGAATACATGTATGCCGGGGACAGTGCGATCGTCGCCACCCAGTACTCGTATCTGCCCAGCGCGCTGTCGTTTCTGGCCGACCGTGGGAAGGCTGCGGTGGCGGGGCGGGAACTGTTCGAGGCGGTATACCGGCACTGGTCGGCGCGGCCGCCCGATTCCCGGCCCAAACTGCTGGTGTACGGGGAGAGTCTGGGTTCCCAGGGTTCGGAGGCGGCGTTCGACGGATTGGCCGATCTGCGGGCGAAGGTGGACGGCGCGCTCTGGGTGGGGCCGCCCAACTCGAACCGGTTGTGGCGGCAGTTCGTCACCCGCCGCGATCCCGGTTCCCGGGAGGTGCAGCCGATCTACGCGGATGGCCTGGTGGTGCGTTTCGCCGCCAACCGTGCGGAACTGGAGCGTCCGGGACCGGAATGGCGAACACCCCGTATCGCCTATCTGCAACACCCCTCCGACCCCATCGTGTGGTGGTCGCCGGATCTGATCTTCTCGCGCCCGGACTGGCTTTCCGAACCACGCGGCGCGGATGTGTCGCCCCGGATGCGTTGGGCGCCGTTCGTGACGTTCTGGCAGGTCAGTGCGGATCTCACCAATGCGCAGGGCGTCAGTTACGGACACGGCCACCGCTACGGCACCTTGGTGTTGGACGCCTGGGCAGCCGTGAGCCGCCCGCCGGAGTGGAACCCCGAACTGGCCGAACGTATCCGGGTGCAGATCGCGGCCGCCGAGGCCTACGAGCGGGAGGTGAAATGACGAGTCCGGTCCGAACGGTCGCCGCGGTGGTCGCGCCGCCGGTGTGGAGCAATCTGTTGTTACCGCGGTTGCGGTTGGGTCATCGCGGACGCACGGTGGCGAATGCGGTCGCCGCCACGGGTTACGCGGTGGTGTTCCGGGGGCGGCCGCATTGGGCGTCGGCCCGGGGGCTGCGCTATGGGCTCGGCTGTGCGGCGATGGTGGTCGCCGGATATGCCGCGGCCACCGCGGTTCCCCCGCTACGGAGGATGGTGGGTGGGGCCGGTGCACGCGCTCCCGAGCTGGGCACCATCGAATGGATCGCGGTCCATATCCCGATCGGCACGGTGTACACCGAGGAATTGGTTTTTCGCGCCACCCTGGAGCCGCTGCTCGACGCGGCGTTCGGCGCCCGTATCGGGGCCGTGGTGGGCGCGACGACCTTCGGACTCTGGCATGTTCACCCCGCGCGCAATGCGGGTGACAGTGTGCCGGGAACGGTCGCCTTCACCACCGCCGCCGGACTGGTTTTCGGTGCGTTACGCCGCCGCGCCGACAGTGCGACCGCCCCCGCGCTATTGCACTGGGCTGTCAATGCGGGTGGCGTGCTCGCGGCCCGGACGGTACGCCGATATTTCGGCGAGTCCGCTGATCGAAAGGCGAATCACCACGTCGGAGCGGGTTCTTCGGTTTCGGGGAGCGGACTCGGCGAGTCATCGCGGTAGTCGGGTGCGCTGTGTGGGCGGTGTTGTTCGGCACGATGTTGTTCGGCACGATCGGAAAGATGGTGTCACACTGCGCCGGTGAAGTTGATCGACTGTGACGGATACGGTGTGGAACTGTCAGTCGCCGACTATCAGTTCCCGGAGCACACCGATCCGCGGATTCGGTACAGCTGGTTGGTGATCGCCGGTTCCGCGAACTGCCCTTTGGGAAACTGGTCCTTTCGTTGGCAGGCCTTGACGCTCGACGACGCGGTCGAGCTCGGCCACTGGCTACGACGCCTCGCGGAGCGCGATATCGGTGCGGCCGACGATCCGGACGGTACAACCGGTCCCGCGCGGCTGACATTCACCGAACCCAATCTGGTTTTCGCCGGCGCCTGCCGCGCCGAAGGGGATATCGACCTGCACATCGGCCTGGATCTGGAATTCTCGCCGCCGTGGCGGAAACGGACCAGCGCCGGCGATCCGTCGGTGGTCACCGTGCGACTCGCCCCGGAGGCGGTTGCGACGGCGGCGGACGAATGGATCGCCGAGGTGGACGGCTACCTCCCGCCGGGCGGCCGGTTGCCCTGGTGGATGGCCCGGTGAAAACGCCCGCGTCGCGCGGGTTCCGTTCCGCGCGGGGGCGGTCGCGGCGGTCGGTTCGGATCGGTTCGTGTGGCCGGACGGTCGGGGTCTGCGGCGCGACCGACGGGTAAGGACCTACAGTGGTGGGGTGGTCGTCGAACCCAGCCCTGTTCTGGCAGTACCGGGAGCCGTCGCCGCCGCGCCCGATTCCCCCGACGCCGCCGTGGCGTGGCATTACGGGGATCCGCTCGGGGAACAGCGAGCGGCAGTCGAGCGGGTGGCGATCGTGGACCGTTCGCACCGCTTCGTCCTCACCATCGGCGGCGCCGAACGGCTTCGGTGGCTGCACACCATCTCCAGTCAACATGTAGCGGATCTCACCGACGGGCAGTCGGCGGAGAACCTGGATCTCGATCAGAACGGTCGGGTCCTGCACCATTTCGTCCTCACCGAACTGGACGACACGGTGTGGGTCGATACCGAGGCCGAACGTGGTCCCACCCTGCTGGACTTCCTCACCAAAATGGTCTTCTGGGCCGACGCCCAACCGAAGGCCGCCCCCGACCACGCCGTGCTGAGCCTGCTCGGTCCACGCGCCGACACACTGACCGGGGCGCTCGGTATCGACCGGTTGCCGGACGACAAGGCCGTACCGCTGCCCGATGGCGGTTTCCTGCGCCGGATGCCCTGGCCGACCGCCCACTCCTTCGATCTCGTGGTGCCGCGCGACCGCCTGGGTCGGTACTGGTCCGAGCTCACCGCGGCAGGAGCCGAACCGGCCGGCTCCTGGGCCTTCGAGGCGCTGCGGGTCGCCGCGGTGCGGCCGCGGATCGGTCTCGATACCGATGAGCGGACCATTCCGCACGAGGTGAACTGGATCGGCGGCCCGGAAGAGCACGGCGCCGTCCACCTGAACAAGGGCTGCTATCGCGGTCAGGAAACCGTCGCCCGCGTACACAATCTGGGCAAACCGCCGCGGCGGCTGGTGCTGTTGCACCTGGACGGCTCCACCGATGAACGTCCGGCCCCGGGAGAAACGGTCACCGCGGGAGGCCGCGCTGTCGGCAGGCTCGGCACCGTCGTCGATCACCACGAACTCGGTCCCATAGCGTTGGCTCTGGTGAAGCGCGCCGTACCGGTCGACACCCGGCTCACGGTGGGGTCGATGGCCGCCGCCATCGACCCGGATTCGGTGGTCGAGGACGACACTCCGCAGGCCGGTCGACAGGCGGTCGAACGACTGCGCGGTCGCTGATCGGTAGCGGCCGGCATCGGACCGGGAGAAGAGCACGGACGTCCGGGGCGTTTTCGCGGCCTCGACGGAACCGGGGGAGAGGAGCGTACGCCGATGCGGGTTGGTGATACCGGATGGGTGTTGGACGTCTGCGTGGTGCACGCCGAGGTAACGGTGCCGGGGCGAGTGGGGCGCAGCGCCATCGACAAACGACCGGTCCTCGGACGGGTGCCGGCGCGCCGGCTCGGACTGGACGGCGATCACGTCTGCAATACCGAGTACCACGGTGGAGTGGACCAGGCGGTGTACGCCTACGCCGAGGAGGACGCGCTCGGTTGGGCCGAGGAGCTCGAACGCGAGCTGCCCAGCGGCTGGTTCGGGGAGAACCTGCGGATCACCGGACTGCCGGTGAGCGATGCGGTGATCGGCGCGCGCTGGGCGATCGGTGAGGCACTGTTCGAGGTGAGTGCGCCCCGGGTGCCATGCGCCACATTCGGACACTGGAGCGGGGAACGGCAGTGGGTGCGCCGGTTCACCCTGCGCGCGAACACCGGCTGCTATCTGCGGGTACTCCAGGAGGGCACCGTGGGAGCCGGCGACCGGGTCGAGATCGTCCACGTTCCCGAGCACGGGGTCACCGTGCGCGATGTGTTCACCGGCCGGGACCCCGCTCGGCTGGAGCGCCTGCTCGCGATGGAGCCCAGTATCTCCGACGATATTCGGATGCAGATCGCTCGCCATGCCCGGCGCGGTTCCGGCGCCGACACCCCCGCGGGGTCCGCCGCCGAATCGTCCGGGGACGAGACGGACACGGTATCGGCCACGGAGGTGCGGTAATGGGCGTCGAACTGGTCGAGGTGGTGCGGTCCGGATTCCGGGAGTGTGTGCACCGGGGGTCGGTGGTGATCGTCGGCCCCGATGGGGAAACGGTCTTCGAGGCCGGTGAGGTGCACGTCCCGATCTATCCGCGCTCCACCAACAAGCCATTGCAGGCGCTGGCCCTGCTCCGACACGGTTTCGAACCGGTCGACGAGCGGGAATTGGCCATTGCCATCGCTTCGCACACCGGGGAGCAGCACCATATCGAGTTGGTGTGGCGAT
>NZ_BAGE01000008.1 GCF_000308675.1 Nocardia paucivorans NBRC 100373
GTTCGCGTAGGCGTGCCGGTCGGCCCGCCGGCCCGCCCGGTGCGGGGGACGCCGCCGAGACCACGATCCGAGCATCGTCGGCGTCCGGGGTGACCACCATCGCCGTCGAGTCCCCATCCGTTCCCACATCCGGTTCCGTCGAGAGCGCGAAACCCACCGGCGATACGAACACGACGCCGATCGCGGACACCGGCTCGCCCGACAATCCGCCCGACGAGAAATCCGCGCCCCCGACGGATGCGCTCGGCACCGACTCGGCCGAGCGGTCCGCGGACCCGGACGGCCCCACCTCGGACAGCACGGCGAAGGTCGAGGCGGCTGCAGCCGCGAAACCGCTCGACCCCGAGAAAACCGTCAACCTGAAAAAGACCGATACGGCGAAGGCCACGGCGGCGGGAGTGTCTCCGGACGGCACCGAGAAGGCCGAGCCGGAGAAGACCGAAAAAGACGAGATATCGGCGTCCGACCGTTCCTGGAAACTCACTTTGGCCACGGTCGCGGCCACGGTCCTGGTCCTGGCTCTCGTCACCGCGGCGGTGCTGTCGGTTTTCGCGGTCCGCTCCACCGAGGACCGCGACGCCCGCCGTAACGCCTACCTGCAGACGGCTCGGCAGACCATCCTCAACCTGACCACCATCCGCGCCGATACCGCCAAAGAAGACATCGACCGGATCCTCACCCTGGCCTCCGGTGAGTTCAAAACCGAATTCGACGGCCGGGTCGACCCGTTCGCCGAGATCGTCAAACAGGCCAAGGTGGTATCCAACGGCGAGGTCGTCGAGGCCGCCATCGAGCGAGACGACAAGGATTCGGCCACCGTGCTGGTGGCGGCCAAACAAACGCTGACCAATGCCGGGCGGGAGGAACCGCAGCAGCGGTTCTACCGGTTCCGGGTCACCGTGACCAGAAGCGACGACGGGTCGCTGAAGGCCTCCGATGTGGAGTTCGTGGCGTGATGAAAAAGATCCTGCTCGCCGTTGCAGCGCTCGTGGTGGTTGCCTCGGCTGTGGTGACCGGTATCAACGGCTACCGCTACTGGGACGACAAACGCGCCGAACAGTCGCGCTCCGATGCCGTTGCGGCCGCGACCCGCACGGTCTCGGACATGTTCAGCTACCGGCACGAAACGGTGGAAACCGAACTGCCCAAGGCCGCCGACAATCTGGCCCCGGACTTCCGGAAGGATTACCTCGAACTCATCGAGAAGGCGATCGTGCCGGGAGCCAAGGAAAAACTGCTCACGGTGGAGGCCACCACCCAGGCCGGCGGGGTGGTATCGGCCGACCGGGCGCACGCGGTGGTGCTGCTGTTCCTCAACCAGGTGACCACCAGCAAGGACACCCCCCAGGGGACCACCACGGGCAGCCGGGTACGGGTGACATTGGACAAATCCGACGACCGGTGGCTGGTCGCCTCGGTCACCCCCATCTGACAGACCCGAACACGCCGAGCTCACGGGAGCTCCACGAACTCGTGGTCACCGAGTATCACACTTACAGCAGCATCCGGAAGGACCGTACGTCGCTCCTGCTGTGAGGAGATCGCATGTTCACCCGGTTCGTCTGCGCTCTGGTCTGCACCGGCGCGCTCGCCGTCCTCGGGGTCGCGACATCACCCCCGGCCGATGGGTTCCCCGGCGCCGTCGCCACACCTGTCACGGCGCCGAACGGCCCCTACCCGGTCGGGCGCACCGACACCGCGCTCACCGACTCGGAACGCACCATCGCCATCTCGGTTTGGTATCCCGCCGCCGCGTCCGGTTCCCCGGCGCCCTATATCCCCGGACCGTGGCCGGTCGCCACAGCGCAGATCGCCGCCCGCACCGCGCAATGGCTGAACACACCCATAGCGGCGGCGACAATGCCCTTGGCGGCAGCGCCCGCCACCGCCGATGCGGCACCCGCCGAGCTCGGTGCGCTACCCGTCGTCATCTGGTCGCCCGGTCTGGGCACCCCCCGATGGTTGGCCTCCGGCCTCGCCGCCGATATCGCCTCCCGCGGCTATGCCGTCGTCACCATCGATCACACCGGCGAAGCGCCCGCCGTGGCGCTGCCGGACGGGCGGCTGGTGCTCGGCGAGATGCCCACCGGAAACCTCGACTACCTGCGGGCGGCGCTCGATGCCCGCGTCGCCGATACACTCCTTGTTCTCGACCGGCTCACCACCTTGCCGGTCATCGGCGACCGCATAGACCCGAATCGGGTAGCGGCCGCCGGTCACAGCTACGGCGGGCAGACCGCGGTCGCCGCGGCCGCGGCCGATCCCCGCATCCGAACCGTGCTCGTTCTCGACGGCTCCGCCGGATGGGATGGTGTCGTCGAGGTGCCCCACCTCGCCCGACCGGTTCTGCTGCTCGCGGCCGGCGATATGTTGCACGCCTCGTGGCTGGAACTCGACACCGCTGTGGTCGGCACCATCGCCGGGGGCGGCCACTACACCCCGACCGATCTGCCCGCATTCGGTGGTGGGATCGAGCTGTGCGGCACCATCCCCGAGGACACCGGTACGGAGATCACCCGCTCGGTCGTCGCCGCATGGCTCGACCGAACGCTACGCGACAGCGCTACCCGGCCACTACCGGAATTCCCGGCGTTGCACTGGCGGCATTGAGCCGTACCGACCGTATCGAAACGAAACGCCGGTCATCCCGTCGCGACGGGATGACCGGCGTTTCGTTTCGAGCCCCCTGTCAGGATTGAACTGACGACCTTTCGCTTAC
>NZ_BAGE01000007.1 GCF_000308675.1 Nocardia paucivorans NBRC 100373
ATGCCCATCCGCACCTCACTGGCCTCGCAGCCGAGCACCAGGTGCAGCACGGGGATATCGGCGCCGTCGAGCAGCACATAGGCGGCCACATACGGCGGTTTGATGCGCTGGCCCAGGAACGGCACATTGACGATGCAGAAGGTGGTGACGGTGCCGCGGTCGGAAACCTCCACCAGATCGCTGGTGGCGCGTCCGTTCACCGGGTCGGCGCCGCGCGGGGGGAAGTACACCTTGCTGCCGGCCTCGGTGCGACCGCCGATGAGCTTGCCCTCTTTGAGTCCGCGCAGATAGGCGGTTTCCTCGGGGGAGGCGCTGTGCTTGTAGCTGATATCGATCGGGGTGGTGATCACGGTGACCGGTTCCGCGTCCGAGGTCGTCCCGGTTGTCGCGGTCGAGGTCTCACCGGGCTCGAAGCAGACGATGTCGTGGATGCTGCCGGTGGTTTCCGCGGCCCAGCGCGCCACCACTCGCATTCCCGTCTCGATCTCGTCCGGGCTCGACACGTCCACCGCGTGCAGCAGGGCGGTGTCGGCGCCGTCGAGTTTGATCAGGGCGTAGGCGAACGGCCGGTCGAACGGCTGGCCCGGTAACGGGTCCCGAACCCAGGTCCACGATTCCACGGTGCCGATATCGGCGACATCCACGAACTCGGTGAGCGGTTCGGCGGTGACCGGATCGTATTCGGTCGGTGGTACGAGCACACGCCCGTCCGATCCGCGCACACCGACCACGCGGCGCTCGCGGAGCCCGGTCAGGAATTTTCCAATGGTGGGTCCCACGGAGCGGGTGTAGTCGAACTTCATCCGCAGGGGCGCACTGAGCACATCGCTCGGTTTCAGTCCCGGCGGGTGTTCCTGCGTAATTACCGTGGGTGCAGTATTCCCCTGAGTCACGATATCGAGTAGAACAGGTTCTTATTCTGCTGGCAAGCAGTAGGCCGGAAAGGGGTCGGTTGTGAAGTTCGGATTGCAACTCGGGTACTGGGGCGCGGCCCCGCCGGAGAACGCGGGCCAGATCGTGACGGCCGCCGAGGAGGCCGGCTTCGATGCGGTGTTCGCGGCGGAGTCGTGGGGGTCGGACGCATTCGGCCCCCTCGCCTGGTGGGGCTCGGCGACGAACCGGGTGCGGTTGGGCACCTCGGTGGTGCAGCTGTCCGCACGCACCCCGACGGCCACCGCCATGCACGCGCTGACCCTCGACCATCTCAGCGGTGGACGTTTCATCCTCGGGTTGGGGGTGTCCGGGCCTCAGGTGGTGGAGGGCTGGTACGGGCAACCATTCGCCAAACCGTTGCAGCGCACCCGCGAATACGTCGATATCGTTCGCAAGGTACTGGCGCGGGAGGTGCCGGTGACCAACGACGGTCCGCACTATCGGCTGCCCTACACCGGGCCGGGGTCAACCGGGCTGGGTAAACCGCTGAAACCCATAGTGCACCCGCTACGTGCTGATATGCCGATCTGGTTGGGTGCGGAGGGGCCGAAGAACGTAGCCTTGACCGCGGAGATCGCCGACGGCTGGCTGGCCATCTACTACACCCCGCGGCTGGCCGGGATGTACGACGAATGGCTGGACGAGGGCTTCACGCGTCCGGGTGCTCGGCGTTCGCGGGAGGACTTCGAGATCGCCGCCAGCGCCCAGGTGATCGTTACCGACGACCCGGCGGCCGAGCTCGAGCGGATGCGTTGGGTGACCTCGCTCTACATCGGTGGCATGGGGGCGCCGGAACTCAACTTCCATGCCCAGGTGTACCGGCGGATGGGCTACGACAAGGAGGTCGACGAGATCGGTCGGCTGTTCCGGTCGGGTCGTAAGGCCGAGGCCGCGGCGGCCGTTCCGGACGAGATGATCCGGGACACCACGATCATCGGTGATGAGGAGTACGTCCGGAAACAGATCGCGGTCTGGGAGGCGGCCGGGGTCACCATGATGTTGGTGTCGGTGGCAGATCTCGAACAGTTGCGGCGGTTGCAGCCTTTTATCACGGCGTAGAACTTGTTATAGATATGCGTCCGCTGCGGCCACACGCGCGGAAGCGATGGGGTCGCTCGCCCAGCCCTGCGCCCGGCGGGTTCGGCCGATGGTGCAGGGTGTGGAAGCCGTAACCCTTGCCGGTGCAGCGTTCGTCGGCTTGCGTCGGCAAGGGTTGGGCGGCGACCCGCTCGACGGAAGTCGTTATCGGGTGGATGACGGGGCCGCATCCGGCGCGGATTCGGAAGCGACGAGGTCGAGCAAGATCTTCGGCAGATCGTCCGGGGCGTCACGCATGAGATTGTGTCCACCTTCGAGCGCATGAGTGCTCCAGGCGGTGTCGTTGCGCAGGCGCTGGTAGACCTCGGTGAACGGAGAAGGGGTCTCCCATCCGGTGGCGTAGATATAGGTTCGGTGCCGAATATGGGCGAGATCGGTGGTGAGCTTCAGCGGTTGGAGCACCGAGGCCAGGGGATGGGGTGTGGCGCGGGGGTCGAAGAACGGTAGCGGACGGAAGGCGGTTCCGGTGTCGTCGACATCGAGGTACCACTGTCTTTCCCGATCGGTGACAAGCCGGAAGCAGGAATCGCCGTGTTCGGGAACCGTGGCGTCCACATAGACCAGCGAGTCGACCCGATCGGGGGCGCGGTCCGCAGCGCCGGTGATGACCATGCCGCCGTAGCTGTGTCCGAGGAGAATTGCGTCGCGAATGTTCTCCGCTTCCAGTACGGCGGTGACGTCCTGGATATGGGTGTCGAGGTTCACGAGGGTGTGGCGCAGGTGCCCGCGTTCAGCGACCCCGGTCAGCGTCAACGGTAATACCCGATGACCGTGCCGGCGTAGCTGCTCGGTGAGCTGGTCGAAACACCAGCCGCCGTGACATACGCCGGGAACCAGAACGAAGGTCGCCATGAAGAATCTCCTTGTCGGAACGGGGGGTGATGGGTTGAGTCGCAGCGATCGCCGCCGCGACAAAGCAGAGAACCGTTGTCCACGCCACTGTCGCGTCGGCACCGGTGTGATCGGCGACGAGACCGGCGAGCCAGGGCCCCACGGTTTGCCCGATCGCGAACACTGTGGTGCAGGCCGCGAGTGTGGCGGTCCAATCGGGTGGTGCGGTGGTGTTCTTGACCAGAGCGGTGACCACGGCGGGAACGGTCATGAATGTCGCGCCGTATCCGGCGGCGGAGATCACGATTGCCAGTGGGGTCGAAGACATCAGGGCGAGTGCCGCACCACCACCGAGCGCGGCCAACACCACCGCGAGGGTTTTGTGGTCGGGCCAGTGGGTGATCGGTCGCCGCCATACCAGTGGGGCGGCTACAACCGCGAGCCCCACCGTCAGCCAGACCGCGATGACCTGCGTGGTCGAGGCATCGCGTTCGGCGAGATAAGCGGAAAGAAAAGTGATGTAGGTGATGTATCCGGCCGCGAACAGCAGATACGCGAGCACCGTGGGGCCCAGGGAGTGCAGTCGGGCCCGTCCCGCATCACTCGAAACCGACGACTCGCCACCGCTATCGGCGGCGGACCAGCTCGCCAGTGTCGCCAGGCCCGCCGCGATTCCCAGCCCGATCCACGCCGCTCGCCAGTTGTTCCCCAGTATCGGCAGGGTCATGCCACTGGCGATGATGCCGAGCCCGGTGCCGGCGAAGTAGACGGTGATGGGGGAACCGGACGAGGACCGGGCGGCCAGGCGCGATGCGATCACCCCACCGCTGATGAATACGGCCGCGCCCGTCGCGCCCGCCGCTGCCCTGGTGCCGGCCAAGAATAGATGATTGGTGCCGGCAGCCGAGGCGGTCAGCGCCAGAGCGGTCAGTGCCATCGATATGCGGAAGGTGGCCGCGGGGCCCAGCCGGCGGACGATCGCGGTGGTCGCCGCGGCGCCGAACAGGTAACCGAGACCGTTGGCGGTGCCGAGCATGCCCGCTGTGGACAGACTCCATCCCAGGTCCGCACGCATGGCGGGCAGAAGTAGACCGTAGGCGAATCGCGCGAATCCGAGGGCCGAGGCGGTACCGAGTGCCAGGTATGCCGCTTGCCGGGTGGGCCGGAGCGGCTCGTTCACCATGCGTACCCGCGCCATTGTCGGTCACCGGTCGATGCCGGGAGTTGTTGCCCGAGGTACGGGCGGTCTGGAGTGGGGCTCATGTCGTTCCTCTACATAGAACCGTTCGGTACCAACCAATACGCTAACACTTCATCGAACTCATCGGTACTATCTAGGTCATGCCCGTTGCCAAAGGCTCGACGATCGACCCGGCCCGCACTCGCGCCACGATCATCGAATCGGCCGGCCCGCTGCTGTACGAACGTGGACTCGACGGGCTCGGTGTAGCCGAACTGTGTACGAGGCTGGGAATTTCGAAAGAGACGCTGTATCGGCATTTCGGCACCAAGGACGGCCTTGTGCAGGCCGTGCTGCAAGCTCGCAGCGACAAAGTGGTCGCCTGGCTGACCGAAGCGGTCGAATCCGCCGGCGACGACCCGGTCGACCAACTGACCGCTGTATTCGACGCACTCGGCCAGTGGTACGCCGAACCAGGTTTTCGCGGTTGTGCGATGGTGAACGCCGCCACCCAGCACTACGACGAGACGGTGCTGTCCATCACCGCGCGGCATCTCGACCGGTATCTCGAGCTGTTCGCCGGTATCGCCGCTCGCGCGGAAGCCGCCGACCCGGTGACACTGGGCCGTCAGCTGCTCATGCTCGTCGAAGGCGCCACCGTCGTCGCTGCGCACCGTGGTTCCACGGGTATTGGCACGCAGGCGCGCGCCGCCGCGATCGCCCTGCTCACCGCGGGCAGCGAGTGACCCGCGTCGTTCGGCATCACCGGGGTTCTCGAATTGCGTCAGAGCAGTCCGACAATCAGGTGACCGGTCACCGTGAATACGCCCTGACCCGCCGAAGGGCTCCGGAAGATCAGGGCGATTGTGCAGTCGAGTGGGTGGCTACCCGGACAATCCGAGAGCGCGCAGATTATCCAGTGCGGTCCGAATGTCGTAGTCGACCCGGGCTTTCTCCACCACATCCACGAAGCGAGGCATCCGCACCCACTCGGTCAGCTCGTAGTGGCCCAGCACATTGCCCACGGCGCGCAGAACGACATCCGCCTCGTAACGGGCAAGTGGGGCACCGACGCAGTAGTGCAGCCCGCGTCCGAACCCGAGATTCGTTGCCTTGGCCCTGCGGTCGGGTCGGAATTGATCCGCATCCTCGCCGAAGGCGGCCGGATCACGATTGCCCGCTTCCCACCGCAAATTGACTATCGAGCCCGGTTCGATGACGAAGTCGTCCAAACGAACGGTTTCCATACACACCGCGAGGTTGTGAGAGAACGGTGTGAAGCGCAGCGCTTCGTTCGTGACGTTGTGCCGCCACGAGGCCCCCTCGGGTCCGAGGTTGGCCAATAGGTCGGATTGCAGACCGGCTTCGGCGATGAGGCCGAGCAGTAATGCGGTCAAGGTGGCCGTGGTGTCGCGGCCGGCCGACCAACAGCCGAAGACGAGTCCGTGCTTCTCGTCTCGTGAGATCAACCCGCTCTCGTGAGCCGCGGCGATCTCCGCGAGCAACCCGCCTCTACCGGCTTCCAGGTGCTCGGCGATTATCCGGTCGAAATACGGGCGGACCTCCGGTGACTCGGGCCGAAGCATATCGATGAAGTTCGTGCGGTTCGCCGCGTCATCGAGATGGGTCTTGATGAACGCCTCCACCTCCGGAGTGTGCGGAAAACCCGCGAGTTCCGACATGGTGTGAAACGCCAGGGTATCGGTGAATTCGGCGAAGTCGATGCTTCCGACGCCCTGGTCGCCGTGCATTTCCCGTTGTTGCGCGACATTGTCGGCGAGCAACTTCAGCGCGGTTCGCTCTATCCAGGGACCGACCTCACGGATGGAACGGTTGGAAAGATATCCCTCCAGAACGCCACGCAGGGCCGTATGCCTTCCCGCTGTTCCGTCGGCTTCTCGGGGAGCCGACGCCCAGGGAAAATACCACGAGACGTGGACGACACCTTCGGGCAGATCGATACCCATCTCGCGCAACACCTGCCGCTGGGCGGACAGGGCCTGGCTGAAGGCGCCCTTTTTCTCGAGGTCGGTAATCGTGACCAGGTCGTGGTACCGGGTGATGTGAATACCGCTCTCGTCGGCGAAGGGGGCGCCGGCCACGCCGTATGGGGCCGGGCGCACGGGGTCGGAGGGTTTCTGAACCACAATGGCTCCTCGAATTGTGCTCGGCGCACAGTGGAGACGTCGCTGTGCTGCGCCGAACCACCGGTCGTGCAATATGGGTGGGATCGGCGGATTATGGCACGGAATCCCCACTCGCGCCGGACTCGACAGCCGTGGGTACCCCGTCTTTCGGGGTTCCTATCGGATACTGTGGCCCGGAAGCTGATGTTCCAACGCTCTAGAGAATGTCCTCGAAGCCTGTGCGGTTGAGGTGCCGGTGGATTCCTCACTCGTGCGTGTTGATCAGCACGCGGGCGGCGCTCGATCGCGCGTGTTTCACCCAAGGGACAACGGATCCGGGTGCGGGCGGAGAACGTACGGAGATGCTGTTCGGATGTGTGGTATCAGTCCGGGTCGCCATCAGCGCCGGCGGCCGAGGCCGCGATCAGCCGGCCGTCCACGGTATCGGTGAGACAAGAGCCGACCACCGACTGCCGGGGCAGGTCGCTTTTGCCACCGAGGGTGTGCAGCACGAGTACATTCATGCCCGGCGCGCCCGCCGTTGCGGCGAATCCGCGCGCTTATCAGGCGGTTTTGCTTGACGGTACGCTGGATACGAGCGGAGTTTGCGCATCTTTGTCTTCTTTGTTCGGGATTGCGGTTTCGGTACGTTTGTGCTCAGCGGTCGGCAGGCTGTACCCAGCGGCGTAGGGCGTCGACGGTGGTTTCGGGTGAGGTGTTGAAGCAGAATCGGATTCCCGGAGCGATGTCGGCGAGGGTGTTGATCAGATGCTCGAACAGCAGGGTGTGCTCTGGGGCCATGCGGATGCCCGCTCCGATCATGGCGACCTGGAAGGTTCCGCCTGCGGCGCATTCGCGCAGTTTCTTTTCCGCCGCTTCGGGTTCGGTGGGAAGTTGGCAGGACACGATGTCGAATCCGGCCTTCCGCAGTGCGGCTTCGCCCGTGTGGATCCGGGCGGTGAGCGTGGCCTCGTCGAGGTCCGGGTATCGGCTGTAGTCCAGGGCACTGGGATGCAATCCGATGGACAGCACGGTCGAAGTGCCCACGTTCTGCTGTGTCATTCTGTTCTCCGATTCGGGTCGCGAAAGTGATTGCGCCGGTATCTACCACGGAGCGTGTCCGTTGCGGTCGAAAAACTCTCCCGTGGGCCCGTTCGAAGCGATCGTGGCCAGGCTTACTATCGCGTCCGCACCCTCGGCGACGGTTTGGAAACCGGCGTGGCCGGTGAGGTCTGTCGCGGTGTACCCGGGATCGACCGCATTGACCCGGATGTCCGGCAGCGCGCTGGCGTACACGGCGGTAAGCATGTTCAGTGCGGCTTTGCTCGCGGGGTAGCCCAGTGTTGGGGGCACGAGATTTTTCCAGCGTGGATCGGTGAGGGTGGCGATCGATCCCATACCGCTGGAGACCATGACGATGCGTGGATGCGCGGACGCTCGCAACAGGGGCAGGAAGGCGCGAGTGACGCGAACCACACCGAAAACATTGGTGTCGAACACGTCTCGCATCTCGTCGGGAGCGGTTTCGGCCGGATGAGATCCCAGGTCGCCGATGCCGGCGTTGTTGATCAGCACGTCCAGTCGCCCGGCCCGCGCTCGAACCAGGTCGGCGGCCATGGAAACGGACGCATTCGAGGTCACGTCCAGCGGGACGAACCATGCCCGCCGGCCTTCAGCGGCCAACTTCGCCACCGCCTCCGTGCCGCGTGCGGTGTCGCGCGCTGCGAGGAATACCTGCCATCCCAGGTCGGCAAGGCGTCGCACGGTTTCGTGCCCCAGGCCCTTGTTCGCCCCGGTCACCAGGGCGATGGTCGATGTCGTCACATCGCCCAGCGTCACACCCGGCGACCACCGTCACCAGGGCCGATGCGGCATAGGACTGCCACTCCCACGCGGCACCGCCGGAGCGGTGGCAGGATGAGGAGGTGGACAGAGCCGAATTGGCGACGGTGCTACGGACCGCGCGTTCTCGCCTCCGGCCCGCCGACGTGGGTCTGCCGGCCGGGGCCCGTCGTCAGGTGCCAGGCCTGCGGCGCGAGGAGGTTGCGCAGCTGGCCGGTCTCAGCGTCGATTACATCATTCGCCTCGAGCAGGGGCGTGGCCCCAAGCCCTCCGATCAGGTACTGGGCGCGTTGGTCCGGGCGCTGCGGCTGTCTGACGCCGATCGTGACCTGGTCTTCCGGCTCGCCGGCTCGCAACCGCCGCAAGCCGGGCGCGTTCCCATGCTGGTGCGCCCGAGCGTGCTGCGACTGCTGGACCGCATGTCGGACTTGCCCGCCATCGTGCTGTCCGCCAAATCCGACGTGCTGGCCTGGAATCCGCTCGCGGCGGCACTGTTCGGCGACTTCTCCCGGCTGACGCCCGCGCTGCGCAATCTCCTGCGGCAACGCTTCCTCGGTGCCGGGACGGATCGCACCGTCATCACAAAGGAGGAGTCCGCGATCTACGCCGCCGACTGCGTCGGCTGCCTGCGCACTGCGCACGCCAAGTACCCGCGGGATGCAAGCCTCACCGCGCTCATCGCCGAACTCCGCGCCGGTAGCCCACAATTCGAAGAACTCTGGCGAACCGGCCGCTCCGGCAGAGTGCGCAGCCGCACCACCACCATCACACATCCCGAACTGGGAACTCTCACCCTCGACTGCGACGTCCTGTACGAACCCGAAACCGACCAAACCGTCATCGTCTACTCCGCCGCACCCACCACTCCTGCCGCCTCGGCCCTCGAACTACTCCGAGTCACCGGACTCGAACGATTTCACCCGACCCGGCCCTGACCCGGCACCGAGAGACGGCACGCCGTTACCGAGCTGATCTTCACCACCAGCACTTGCCCGACATTCGGCATTAGGCCGTGTTTTGAAGTGCCTGTGGCTATAGCCACAGGTTGATCGCGCATTCCACGGCGTGGCGCTGTTTGTAGATCTCCCGGTCGAACTTTGGTGGCCGGCCACCGTCAGAGCCCTTGGCCTTGCGGTAGGCGGCCTGGTCGGCCTTGATCGGGATGGTGGCCTTGATCCCGCGCCGGCGCAGGTGTGCACGGGTGGCCGCCGAGGAATAGGCCTTGTCGGCCAGGATCCGATCGGGACGGGTGCGAGTCGCGCCCGCGTCGAGGCGGGGCACCCGGATTTCGGCCAGGACCGCGGTGAACTGCGGGCAGTCGCCCCACGGCCCTGGGGTGATCAGCACCGCCGACGGGCGCTGCCCCTGATCACAGCCCAGATGGATCTTCGTGGACAACCCGCCGCGGGAGCGGCCCAGCCCGTGATCGGCCGGCTCGTCCGCCTCGAACCCCGACGGTGGTTCGGCCTGCAGATCCCCCTTTTCCTGGCTCCGGCGGCGTGCTGGTGGGCGCGCACGATCGTGGAGTCCACGCTCACATCCCACACGATCTCACCCGCGGCGTCGGCCTCGGCCTGCAAGTCGGTCGAGATACGCCCCATATGCCCTCGCACTGCCAGCGGCGGAACAATCCGTACACCGTTCTGCCACGGCCCGTATTCCGGTGGCAGGTCCCGCCATGGCACCCCGGTGCGGATCCGCCACCGGATCCCGTCGATGAGTTGCCGCTTCGGCCATTTCGCCGGCCGGCCCGGCTTGATACCGACAGGCAGCAGCGGTTCCAGCCGCGCCCACTGGGCGTCGGTCGGATACGCGCGACCCGTCACCGCTACGCTGGTCACGAGGTCTCCGGTGTTCAGGTTTGTTTTGGTCGACAAACCGACATACCGGAGACCTCGCCATATCACCAAATCCCCCAGCCCAGCAATACCTTTCAGTGGTTCAGCCAGGCACTTTCGAACACGGCCTAGGCTCATGGGTCGATGACGTGTACTTCCACGGCTCGAAACGGTGCGGCGTCGCGAGTGGTGAATGCGTCGAATTCGTCGTCGGTGAGTTCGGCTTGTCGTCCGATATCGCTCAGTAGTGTGCCGAGTGTGATGTCGGAGGTGGGGGTGACGGCTCTATGAAGATCGCCCGAACCTCGGCTTCGGTGCTTCTCCTGTGCCGGGCCGCGCGGACGCGTAGTGCCTCACGCACGTCATCGGGAAGATCCGAACCGTCGGTCTCTCCATATGCGCCACTCGAATGACCTCGTTGCTCTCGTTGGGGTAAGGCTGCCGGCATCCCGGCCGAGTCGGCACCGACCTACACCGGATCCCGCAGTTCCATCGGCAGCCCGAACAGCGGGAAGAGGCGCGCGGCGTCGAGGAAGAAGTGCAGTCCGGAAATGGCCCCGTCGGACAGTTCCAGGACCGTGATCGACCACGGCGTCATAACACCCGGCTCGTCGGTGGGGTGGTAATGGCCGAATGCGGGGCAGCCGTTGGCGCCGGGGAGGGGGACCATCCGCGAACCGCGACAGACCGACCCGGTGCCGAGCATGAACGCGGCCACGTTCTCGGGACCGCGGAACCAGAACTCGATGGGCGGCATGGACAGCGCCACATCGGCTTTCAACAGTGCGGTGAGCGCGTCCATATCGTAGGACTCGAAGGCGGTGACGAAATCGTCGACGAGTCTGCGCTGTTCGGGATCGGTGTGGTCGTAGACATCGGTCTCGGCGGGTCTGATCTTCGACATGGTGGCCCGGGCCCGTTGTAACGCGCTGTTCACCGAGGCGGGTGACATGGTGAGCGCCTCGGCGGTTTCGTTGGCCGAGAAGCGCAGCACCTCGCGCATGATCAGAATGGCGCGCTGGGTGGCCGGCAGGTGCTGGCAGGCCGCCACGAAAGCCAGCCGGAGGGTGTCCTTGATGGCGGCGTGTTCGGCCGGATCGGCGCCGTAGGCCAGGGTGTCGGGGATGGGCTCCACCCAGAGGTAGTCCGGCTGCGGCGGGGGTAGGGGAGTGTCCGGGTGGGCCGGCGCGGACAGATCCATCGGCCGGGCCCGCCGCTGTGGGCCGTCGAGCATGTCCAGGCAGACATTGGTGGTGATGCGGTACAGCCATGACCGCAGGCTGGATCGGCCCTCGAAGGAACCGTAGGACTTCCAGGCCCGGGTGAAGGCCTCCTGGACGGCATCCTCTGCTTCGAACGACGAGCCGAGCATGCGATAGGCGTAGGCGCACAGTTCACGCCGGTGCGCCTCGAAGGTATCCATGACGTCGGCGGAGACGGTGCCGGTCGGTTCGCTCATGGGAGCACTGTGACACAATCCACCGACATTTCGGCCTCGAATGTGACCGGATATCCCGGTGATCCGCCCCCGCGGCCGCCGGGGCGGATTCGTCCGCGTTCGGCTACCGGTGAAGCGTTGCCTTCGCGACGCGACCGGCCGGGCAGGCGGTGGAACGGGGAGCGGAGACCGTGGAGCAGGCCACACAATCCGTGACGGCTTCGGCGAGGTGGGCTTCGATATTGCGGTTGTCCAGGGCTATGAGCAGGTCGAGGCCGCTGAAGGTATCCATGTGCATGGGATCGGTCCTCTGCGGTTCGTGGTCGGCGGATCACTCGTTGGATGTCGAACTTCGACGCAATACCGTCGTTGCCGCTCGACTTCTGCCGAGTATCCATGATTCGTGGACCGGGTTGTGGTTGTGGGTGATTCTCGGATCCGAGAGTGCGGGACTACTTCGTCGTAGACCTTCGACTTCGTCATAGACCTTCGACTTCGTCGTAGACCTTCGACATCACCTTCGACATCATTGTCGAGACGGTGCCGAGGTGACGTCGTTGTCACCGGAAACGCAGCGTTCCCGCATGTCATCAATGGTGGTCGAGTAGGTGGCGCGCTCGCATCGGTGTGTACACATCGGCTACCTACGTGGTGTATCGGGATCGCGCGAACTCGTATCCGCTCCTGCTCGGTCGGAAGTTCATCTGCGGGGCCACGAGCAGGAAGTCGCCGAATTCGGCCGGGTTCGGCACGCCGACCGGTTCCGGATATATCGGGTGCGACCGTATCGCGACAACACATCGCCCGTTGGATGCCCGGTCCGGGGGAGCATGACGCGCTATCCCCGGAAAGTCGCGTTCACCTGCGTTTATCGGATAATTTTCGGCGCGGCGATGATTTCGTCGTAACGCTCCCGTCCTATCTGTGAGCCCGACAGCCGGTTCGGCAGCACTCACCGAAAGGACATCGATCATGAGCAGCAAGATGATCTTCATCAACCTACCCGTCACCGACTTGGCCCGTTCGAAGGGTTTCTACGAGTCGCTCGGTTGGAAGGTCAACGATGATTTCACCGACGACAACGCCGCCTGCATCGTGGTCGATGACAATATCTGCCTGATGTTGCTGACCCGGGAGTTCTTCTCCACCTTCAGCAAACGACCCGTCGCCGAGACCACCGGTTCCGTCGGGGCCGCCTACGCCCTGGCGCTGGGCAGTGCCGAAGAAGTGGACCGGTTGACCGAGGCCGCCCTGACCGCGGGGGCCACCGAGGAGGTCAACGAGGACAAGCGCGCCCAGGAAGCGGAGGTCGGGATGCACGGACGGACCTTCGTGGACCCGGACGGCCACCAGTGGGAGCCGTTCTGGATGGACTACCCCGGTGCCGGATAGACCTGCACGTTCTGTGTCACGGCGGCCTCTCCCTCATCGAATCGAGAGGCCGCCGCTCGCTCGGTCGGCACCGTGCGACGGGTGCCGGCCGAACCGGCTCATCCGCCGCCGAGCTTTATTCACCGCTGAAATTCGGCTTGCGCTTCTCCTTGAAGGCCTTCGGGCCTTCCTTGGCGTCGGCCGACTGGAACACCGCCATACCGAGTTTGGCGTCGATCTGGAACGCCTCCTCCTCGGGCATACATTCGGTCTCGCGAATGGTCCGCAGAATGGCCTGCACCGCCAGTGGCCCGTTCGCGGCGATCAGCTCGGCCAGCTCGAGGGCCTTGTCCAGCGCGGTACCGTCCGGCACCACATGGCCGATCAGGCCGATCTCTTTGGCCTCGGCCGCGGTGAGGTGCCGGCCGGTGAGCAGGATATCGGCGGCGACCGTATAGGGCACCTGACGGACCAGTCGCACCGCCGAGCCACCCAGCGGGAACAGCCCCCACCGCGCCTCGGACACACCGAACTTCGCGCTCTCCCCGGCCACACGGATATCGGTACCCTGCAGAATCTCGGTGCCACCCGCGATGGCGGCGCCCTCTACGGCCGCGATCAGCGGTTTGGTGAGTCGACGCCCCTTGAGCAGCGCCTCGATCTTCGACAGATCCCAGCCGCCGCCGGCGAACGAATCACCGGGGTGCTGGGCGGTCATCGCCTTGAGGTCGGCTCCGGCGCAGAACGCTCCACCGGCGCCGGTCAGGATGGCGACGCGAATATCGGGATCTTGGTCCACCTGATCCCAGGCGTCGCGCATAATCGCCATCATCTCGCCCGACAACGCATTGCGTGCCTCGGGGCGGTTCATGGTGACGATGAGGACGTGGTCGCGTTTCTCGACGAGGCAATCTGGCATCGCGGAATCTCCTGACTTCTGAGCCTTGTCAGAAACAGTAACACGTTCTATTTTTAGGTCTGTGACGTACAACATAGCCGACCTTGTCGAACACACCATCGATCTTGTGCCGGACCGGGTCGCATTGGCCGACGATCACCGTTCGGTAACCTTCGCCGAACTGGAGGACAGAGCCAATCGTCTCGCGCACTACCTGCAAGAACAGGGCGTGCAGCCGGGAGACAAGGTCGGCATCTACTCGCGCAACACCATCGAGGCCGTCGAAGCGATGGTGGCGATCTTCAAAGCGCGCGCGGTAATGGTCAACGTCAACTTCCGCTACGTCGAGAACGAGTTACAGTACATTTTCGACAACTCGGATATGGTCGCGCTCATCCACGAGCGCCGCTACTCCGACAAGGTGACCGCGGTCCGACCGAAGACCCCGAAGCTGAAGACCGTCCTCGTGGTGGACGACGGCACCGATCTCCCCACCCCGGTCGAATCGGTGGAATACGAAGCGGCACTGGCCGGTTCGTCCGGTATCCGCGACTTCGGCGACCGCTCGCCCGACGACATCTTCATGATCTACACCGGCGGCACCACCGGTATGCCCAAGGGCGTCATGTGGCGGCACGAGGACTGGTGGCGAGTGCTCGGCGGCGGCATCAACTTCGTCACCGGCGAATACATCCAGGACGAATGGCAGCAGGCCAAGGACGGCGCCAAGAACCCGCAG
Organism: Nocardia paucivorans NBRC 100373; assembly: GCF_000308675.1. Classification (GTDB taxonomy): domain Bacteria; phylum Actinomycetota; class Actinomycetes; order Mycobacteriales; family Mycobacteriaceae; genus Nocardia; species Nocardia paucivorans. The sequence continues at coordinate 14,295 of NZ_BAGE01000007.1, forward strand.
ATGGTGCGCTACCCGATCCCCCCGATGATCCACGGCGGCTCCCAGTCGGCCACCTTCCACGGCCTGTTCGACGGCGGCAAAACCCTCATGCTGCCGGAATTCGACGCGCACGGGGTGTGGCAGGCCATCGACCGGCACAGTGTCAACCTCATCTTCATCACCGGCGACGCCATGGCCCGCCCCATGCTGGACGCGCTGAAGGCCGGCAACCCGGAAACCGGTGAACCGTACAAGCACACCAACCTGTGGGCCATGGCCAGCAGCGCCGCTCTGTTCTCGCCGACGATCAAGGACGAGTTCATCGAACTGCTGCCGAACACCGTCATCACCGACTCGATCGGCTCCTCGGAAACCGGCTTCGGCGGTATCTCCATGGCCACCAAGGGCGCCACCCACACCGGCGGCCCCCGGGTGAAGATCGACGCCTCCACCGCCGTACTCGACGAGAACGGCAAACCGGTGGTCCCCGGCTCCGGCCAGGTCGGTGTACTCGCCCGCAAGGGGCATATCCCCATCGGGTACTACAACGACCCGGTGAAGACCGCCGCGACCTTCAAGGAGTTCGACGGCGTTCGCTACTCCATCCCCGGCGACTACGCACGCGTCGAGGAGGACGGCACCGTCACCATGCTCGGCCGCGGCTCGGCCAGCATCAACAGTGGTGGCGAGAAGATCTACCCCGAGGAGGTCGAGGGCGCGCTCAAATGCCACCCCGATGTGTTCGATGCGCTGGTGGTGGGCGTTCCGGATGAGCGGTGGGGACAGCGGGTGGCGGCCGTGGTGCAGTGTCGCGGCGATAAGCGGCCCACACTCGAGGAGTTGCGTCCGGTGTTGACCAAGGAGATCTCGTCCTACAAGCTGCCGCGCAGTCTGTGGTTCGTCGACGAGATCAAGCGGTCGCCCGCCGGTAAACCGGACTACAAGTGGGCCAAGGCGCAGACCGAGGCGCGTCCTGCCGACGAACACGTCGAGGCCGGCAGTTCATAGCGCCGGTGTGGGTCATCTCGCGGATACGTGGTGACCCGCCGTATATAGAGCCACAGAGTTACGAATGTGCAGGGCCTCGCGGGTGGGATGCCTTGCCTTGTCGTGCATCGTCTCTGAAGGAGCCAGGCTTCCAACGGACGTGGAATCGGTCGATTCGGTCGAGGAGCGATTCGTCCGGTAATCCCGCGATCGGCGACCATCGTGCGTATGTCCGTCCGCTCTGCCCGATCACATCCGCCTGCGCGACGATTCACTCCAACTGTCCGTCCAGATGCTCGACCGTTGGAACGAATACCGCTTCGGCTGTGTGCAGTCCGATCCGGTCTTCGAGAAATACCAACCGATCCGCCCGTGTAGCCGTCTCGGTCGCAGTCCCCAGGGCTCGGCACAATCGTGGCGGTGCGTCAGGCCGAGACGGGGGTTCACTGTTCGGCAGGGGGCAGGCCGGGCAGCGGTTTCCCGATCAGGGCCAGGGGGATGAAGAAGTTCACCTGGCCGATCATGGTCTTCGGGATCGTCCCGTTGCCGGTGGCCCGAGACAGCGCCGCGCCGATCTCGCCGAGCTCGGGGACGAGCTGTTGGGGTTGGGCAGCCGGGAGCCGCGCTGCCGGGTGGTGGTGTTCGTACTCATCGTTATTGCTCCTTCACTGTGGTGGATGGTCGAACGGGTCAGGCCAGTCGAGGGAGCCGGCGGGTGCCACCGAGCGCGCGCAGGGCGGCAGGAATGTCCCGGGGCAGCCAGGCACGGGCGGCGAAGGTGGCAGCGGTGAAAAACAGCGGTATCGCCCATTTGTCCGGACCGTCCCCGACGGCCAGGTGTGAGGCGGCGGCGCCATAGACGAATACCATTCCGGCGTAGGCCCATTCCTTCGTCCTCGGGTGGCCGGGTGTCAGGATCGCGGCGAGCGCGGCGGTTTTGGCCACGCCCAGGATGTTCGCGAAGTACATGGGATAACCGAGATGATCGAAAGCGTCTCGGACGTAGTCGATCCGGGCCAGATCCCAGTAGGCGCCGACCGCGGTTTCGACGCGTACGGCGGCCACGGGAATCCAGCGGGTGAGTTTCAGACCGCGGGGGATCACCGATGTGGTGTGGGTGGGCATATCGGTTGTTCTTTACGAGTCGGTGGGCCGGTGGAGGTTCAGAAAGCCGAGGCGATGGAGGTGCCGGTCGCGGCGGCGGTGCACGGCGGCGGCCAACCGGGCGTTCTCGGCTGCGTGGGGCGCCTGTGCGCCACGGACCAGATCCGCGCCACCGGAATGGATGGCGGAAATGGTGGCGATGGTTTCCAACGACAGCAGCGGTGGGCGGTTGTCGAGGCCGGTGGTGGCCGCCGCGTACATCGCCGCCACGCCGGTCGCGCTGCCGACGCCACCGGCCGCGGCCTGGCCCAGGCGGCGCAGGTCGGTGTAGTTGGGCAATGTCATGACGTCGGGGGCGGTGAAACCGCGGGCGTTGAGGTTGTAGGCGATACCGGCGATGCTGTGCGGGGCGGGGGAGTTGGCGGCGAAGGCCGCTTCCATTTCCGCGCTCGCTCGCCACGGCAGGATCGGTAGATAGCGGTGGTCGAGTTCGGCGGGCAGACCGAGGTAGACATCCAGCTCGTACGGGGCGCGGATGCGCTGTTCGAACAGCTGCTGGATGGTGTTGCCGGTAATCGCTCGCACCACCTCGCCGGCAATGGCGTAGGTGACGAAACCACCGTATCCGTGGACCGAACCCGGTTCGAAGAAGGGCCGCTGCCCCACCAGCCGTTCGGCGATGGCCTGCTCGTCGGCGAGTTCGGCGACGGTGAATCCACCGTCGACCTCCACGACCCCGGACTGGTGCACCAGCACATCCCGTACGGTGACGCGTTCCTTACCCGCTGCGGCGAACCGGGGCCAGAAGTGGGCGACCGGCCGGTCGATATCGAGGACCTCATCCTGGATCAGCAGCGCCGCCACCAGGGCGGCGGCCCCTTTGCTCGTGGAATGCAGACCGGTCAGCGTGGTGGCGGTGACCTCCGCTCCCGCCCACAGATCCACCACCTGTCGGTCCTGCGCGAACGCGGCCAGTTGCGCCCCGATTCCCCGTTCTCCTCGGCGACGATGGCGGCGAACTCGTCGCGCACTTCTTCGAACCCGGCGGCGACGGCGCCGGGTATTTCGATCTCGTCCACAGTGTCGTTCCTCTCGATGACGCTCGGGGTGGCCGGCGGGGCGGTGATGCCCGACTCCGAAAACCGCCGCGGTTCGTGTTCTGTCGCACTGACGGATGGCGGCGGAAAAATGTGACCGCACCACGACGGAAACCACAGGGTCACGTTTCTTGCTGCCCACTCGTCATCGGTTGGGAGGAGATCGAGGAGGACCCGTGCGCGACGAGTAGTTTCTGGCCGACCGGTTCGAGGAGCACCGAACTCATCTGCGGGCGGTCGCCTACCGGGTGTTCGGCTCGCTCACCGACGCCGACGACGCCGTACAGGAAGCATGGTTGCGTCTGGCCCGCACCGATACCAGCGATGTCGGCAATCTCGGTGGCCGGCTGACCACGGTTGTCGGACGGGTCTGTCCGGATATGCTGCGGACCCGCAAGAGCCGTGGTGAAGAACCTCTGGAAGCCGAGCGCCTGCCCGATCCGGTGATCACCAGCGAAACCACCCCGGATCCGGAACACGAAGCGCTGATCGCCGACTCGGTGGGCCCGGCATTACTGGTCGTGCTGGACTCCTCGGCCCCGGCCGAACGACTCGCTTTCGTCCTGCACGATATGTTCGCCATGCCCTACGAGCAGATCGCTCCTATCGTCGACCGCACCCCGCAAACCGCGAAGAAACTGGCCGGTCAGGCCCGACGTCGAGTGCAGGGGGCGACCCCGAGTCCCGATTCGAATCCGCGTGGGCAGCGCCGTATCGTCGACGCCTTTCTCACCGCCGCCCGTGACGGCGACTTCGAGGAATTGCTCGGTTCTCGACCCCGATGTGGTGCTACGCGCCGATGCCGGTGCGGTGCGGCGGGTGATTCGAGGCGCTGCCGCCGTTGCAGGCCGCCTCGGAACTTTCCAGCACATGGCCACCCTTTGCCTCTCCCACCCGGCGCTCGTCGACGGCAGCCCCGGCCTGGTCGATACCCTCGACGGCAGACCGTTCTCGGTCATCGGCTTCACCGTCGCCGGTGACCGCATCATCACCATCGATATCCTCTCCGACCACGATATCCTCTCCGACCACGATCGACTCACCCGCCTCGATCTCTCTCACGTCCTCGGGGGAACGAGCCGATAACCAAGGGGCTGTCCTTCTCGTGCAGAGCAAACACGGGAGGCGACGCTTGCGGTTGGGTGACAGGTGACCCAGCGGTCGAAATCAATCCGAGGTCGTGCGGTAGCGGATTCGATTAGGCCGGGGTCGCGAACGACAGGATCACCGACAACCTCGTCGGCGATGGCATGCAGGTCGGCCATGGTGAGGTAGTAGATCGCGCCCGAGGTCATTCGGCCAACCTGTCGAGTAGGGCCCGATGTCGGGTGGCGAAGCGCTTGGCCAGCTCCCGAACCTGAGTGTCGGCGGTCTCCGCCATGGCTTCCGGAACGATCGCGGCAACTCGACGACCGTGCCTGGTGAGATGAACGACCCTACCGGCTTCGGCGGCCGCCACGACTTCCGCGAGTTTGTCCCGTGCCTCGCTGACCGATAGCTCCCATGCATTGGAATCAGGTGCGGCCGTCATCCCGAGAATTGTACGGATTCTGTGCAGATATATACAAAACAGATATACAAAACAGATATACAAAACAGGTAGGTACGAAATATTCGCTGCCATTCGCATGCTGTCCGATGCCCGGCCCGATCTGCGGCCCGGGCGTCGAGCAGCAGAACATGCCGCCGGACGAAGTCGTGGAGGCGTCTCCCACACCGACCGATCGATCAGACGGATTCGGGGATGAGATCGGCCAGGGGGAGCAGATGGTCCGGAGCCGGCCCGAGGGCGAATTCGTTGTGTTTGGCGGCGGTGAAGTAGTTGTGCACGATATGGTCGCGGTCGATGCCGACCCCGCCGTGCACATGGACCACGGTGTGTGCGACCTGATGGCCTGCTTCGGCGGCCCAGAACTTGGCGGTGTGGACGGCCTCGGCGGCCGGGAGGTCTTCGGAGAGCTGCCAGGCGGCCTGGGTGACGGTCAAGCGCAGGCCCTGCACATTGATGTAGCTGTCGGCCAGGCGCTGCGCCACCGCCTGGAAGCCGCCGATGGCACGGCCGAACTGTTCGCGTTCGCGGGCGTAGTCGGCCACCAGATCCAGGGCGCGTTCGAGGGTGCCCAGCTGTAGGGCGGCCAGACCGAGCCAGGCGCGCAGAAGCAGCCAGTCGAGGATCGCGGCGCCGGTCTCGAGGTCGCCGAGTAGTTCGGCGGGGGTGTCGCGGAGTTCGACCAGTGCTTCGGCGCTGCGGTCGGTCACCTGCTGTGGGGTCACAGTGACGGATTCGTGGGCGGGGTCGATAAGGAAGACGGCCGGCGAGTCGGAAACCGTTGCGGGAACCAGGATTCGAGTGGCGCGATCGGCTACCGGGACGGTGGTCTTGACGCCGGTGAGTCGCCAGCCGGCGGCGGTTTCGGTGGCCGTCGTGGCCGGTCGGGTCGGTTCCCAGTTGCGTTCCTCGGACAGGGCGACGGTGAGAATGGTCGTTCCCCCGGCCGCCGCGCCGGCGAGTTCGCGTTGCTGTTCGGAACCGAATCGCGCGAGCGCGCCCGCGCCGAGCACGATCGACCACAGATACGGGACGGCGGCCACGAACTTGCCGAGTTCCCGCAGGATCGCGGTCTGTTCCAGAATGTCGAAACCATTGCCGCCCACGTTCCCGGGCAGGGCGGCCGACAGGACGCCGGTCTCGCCCAGGACCCGCCACAGCGGTTCATCGAATTTTGCGGTGCCGCTGTCGAGTTCGCGCAGCCGGTCGGCGGTGACGAGCTTTTCGCAGACCTCGCCGGTGAGGCGGGCCAGGTCCTGCTGGGCCTCGGTGGGGGTGAAATCCATCGGTACTACCTGCTTTCGGATGGTCTCGACAGCGCGGTCAGCGGGCGGCGGCGGGCTGTTTCAGGGCGGTCATGGCGATGATGTCGCGTTGCACCTCGTTGGTGCCGCCGCCGAAGGTGAGGATCAGTGCGGCGCGGTGCATGCGTTCCAGGCGGCCGAGCAGAACCGAGCCGGGGGAGTCCTGACGCAGGTGTGCTTGGGGGCCGAGCACCTCCATGAGCAGCCGGTATGCCTCCGTGGTGAGTTCGGTGCCGTACACCTTGCAGGTCGACGCGTCCCAGGGACGTGGTGCCATATCCCCGCCCGCGTCGGCTCGACTGGCGATCTCCCAGTTCAACAGCTTCAGGTATTCGACCTTGGCGTGTACGCGGGCCAGATTCAACCGCACCCATTCTCGGTCGAAGACGCGGGTGCCGTCGGTGGTTCGGGTCTGTTTCGCCCAGGCCACCGTCTGGCGCAGGGCCAGGGTGAGCGCCGCGGACGAGGTGAGGGCGACCCGCTCGTGGTTGAGCTGGTTGGTGACCAGCGGCCAGCCGCCGTTCTCCGGGCCGACCAGGGAGGTGACCGGAACGCGCACGTCCTGGTAGTAGGTGGCGCTGGTGTCCGGTCCGGCCATGGTGTGCACGGGAGTCCAGGAGAAACCCTCGGCGTCGGTGGGCACGATGAGCATGCTGATGCCCTTGTGCTTCTTGGCGTTCGGGTCGGTGCGCACGGCCAGCCAGACGTAGTCGGCGTAGGGGATGAGGCTGGTCCACATCTTCTGGCCGTTGATGACGTACTCGTCGCCGTCGCGTACCGCGGTGGTGCGCAGGCTCGCCAGGTCGGTGCCCGCGCCGGGTTCGGAGTAGCCGATGGAGAAGTGCAGTTCTCCGGAGGCGATCTTGGGCAGGAAGAACTTCTTCTGCTCCTCGGTGCCGTAGTGCATGATGGTCGGCGCCACCGAGTTGATGGTCAGGAAGGGCACCGGCGCGCCGGCGATGGCGGCCTCGTCGGTGAAGATCAACTGATCCAGCATGGGGCGGTCCTGGCCGCCGAACTCCTTCGGCCAGCCCAGGGCGAGCCAGCCGTCGCGGCCCATTTCCCGCACGACCTCGCGGTAGACATCGCCTTCGCCGTATTCGCCGGTCTGGATGCTGAGGGCATGCTTGCGCTCGGGGGTCATGAGGCGGGCGAAATAGTCGCGCAACTCCGCGCGCAGCTGTTCCTGTTCCGGGGTGTACGCGATGCGCATGGCGGTACCTCGAGGCCTTGTTTTCGGGTGCGGTTCTGGGGGTTCTTCGGGTTGGGGTGCTATGGATCGGGATTCTTCGGGCCGAGCGGCATCTTCCGGTGGGAGGTTGCCCGGTGGTCCGGTCCCGCTCCGGGAACGATTCGCTACGGGTTACCGCCGATCATTGCATATCGACTGAAACTTGTTCCAGTATTGGTGGGTAATCAGGCGATACCGCCCGCTGGGTCGGCGTAGGATTGTTAGGCTTCGGCGACCGACGGGGTTAAGGAGTTCCGATGAAGGTCAGCGTTGATTTCGACCAGTGCGAAGCGAATGGAATCTGTGTGGGAATCGCTCCCGACGTGTTCGAACTCGACGACGAGGACATGCTGCACGTGGCCGAGGGTGAAGTTCCGGCCGACCAGGTCTCTCGGGTGGAGGAAGCCGTGGCGCAATGCCCGAAAGCGGCATTGCGTTTGCTGTGAATCCGCTCTTGCCGGGAATGAGAACAGGTTCTAAAGTCGGCCCGGTGAGCGATACAGATATCAGCCTTGCCGGGCGAGTGGCGATTGTGACCGGCGCGGGTGCGGGCCTCGGCCGGGCCGAGGCGCTCGCGCTGGCGGGGGCCGGCGCATCCATCGTTGTCAACGACCTCGCCGAATCGGATGCGGTGACCGAGACGTTGGAGCGCATCCGGGGGCTGGGGGCGAAGGCCGAATTCGTGGCCGGTAGCGTCGCCGAGCGCGCCACCGCGGACGCCCTGATCGCCACCGCCACCGAATCGTTCGGTGGGCTCGACATCGTGGTCAACAATGCGGGTATCACCCGCGACCGCATGCTGTTCAATATGTCCGACGAGGAGTGGGATGCCGTCATCTCGGTCCATCTGCGCGGGCACTTTCTGTTGTGCCGCAATGCCGGCGCCTATTGGCGGGGGAAGTCCAAAGAGGTCGGTGGGCCGGTCTACGGCCGCATTGTCAACACTTCTTCCGAGGCGGGTCTGCTCGGGCCGGAGGGGCAGGCCAACTACGCGGCCGCCAAGGCCGGGATCACCGCCCTGACGCTCAGCTGCGCGCGGGGGCTGTCCCGCTTCGGTGTACGGGCCAATGCCATCTGCCCGCGGGCGCGGACCGCGATGACCGAGAAGGTGTTCAGCGCGCCGCCCGAGGGGGAGGTCGATCCGCTGTCCCCCGATCATGTGGCTCGACTGGTGACGTATCTGGCCTCGCCTGCCGCCGACGCGGTCAACGGGCAGGTTTTCGTGGTGTACGGCCGCATGGTGGCATTGATGGCCGCGCCCGAGGTCGAGCAGCGGTTCGACGCGCCGGGTGCCGAATGGTCGACCGCCGATCTCGCCGCCACGCTGCGCGGCTACTTCGCCGAGCGTCCCGAAGGCCGTACGTTTTCCGCATCGGCTCTGCACGATTTGGGTTGAGTGGCCCGCCCGGTATGCCGGATATGTGCGGATGGTCGAACGGCGCGGAGAGTTGAACGGTCGTCCAGGAATTGGTAGACAGGTGAGCACATGTGTGGCAGCTCACAGCGGTGATGCTGAAACCGCATAAATATCGTTCCAGTCTTGGTGTCTGAGATTGGAGTAAAGATGCAGTTCAAATACTGCAAAAAGGCCCCAGACAGGAAGTGAACGTGTTCTACTTGGCGAGGGCGTGTCGGGGGTCGACCCCGCACGCTCGCCAGCGGGACCAGCAGTCAGGCAAGGAGGATGGCCGATGAACGAGGTCCTTGCCGTGCCATTGCGGGCCGTCGGCGGATTCTTCGAACTCACCGCGGATGTGGCCCGTGCCAGTGTGCGACGACCCTTCCAATGGCGGGAGTTCATCGACCAGTCCTGGTTCGTGGCGCGGGTGTCCATCATCCCCACCCTGTTGGTCGCCATCCCGTTCACCGTGCTGGTGAGCTTCACCCTCAATATCCTGCTTCGGGAGATAGGCGCCGCCGACCTCAGCGGTGCGGGGGCGGCCTTCGGCGCGGTCACCCAGGTCGGCCCGATCGTCACCGTACTCATCGTCGCCGGTGCCGGCGCCACCGCCATCTGCGCGGACCTGGGCGCCCGCACCATTCGCGAGGAGATCGACGCCATGCGCGTCCTCGGTATCGACCCCATCCACCGGCTGGTGGTGCCCCGGGTGCTGGCCTCGATGTTCGTCGCGCTCATGCTCAACAGCCTGGTCTGCACCATCGGTATCGCGGGCGGCTTCCTGTTCTCGGTGTACCTGCAGGATGTGAACCCGGGCGCGTTCGTCAACGGCATCACCTTGTTGACCAACCTGCCCGAACTGATCATCTCCGAGGTGAAGGCAGGACTGTTCGGGCTGATCGCCGGTATGGTCGCCTGCTACCTGGGCCTGAACGTCAAAGGCGGTCCGAAGAGTGTGGGTGATGCGGTGAATCAGACGGTCGTCTTCGCCTTCATGGCGCTGTTCGTGGTGAACGTGGTGGTCACCGCTGTCGGTGTCAAGTTCGCGGTGCGGTGATGCGATGTCGTTCGTAATCCAGTCCCGATTCCCGCGGATGGTGCGGCGGGTGCGCCGACTATCCGACTCGATGGACGAGCTCGGCCGACAGGCCGTGTTCTACGGGCGGGCGATCGGCTCCATTCCCCGGGCCGTCGTGCACTATCGCACCGAGACGATCCGGCTGATCGCCGAGATCAGCATGGGCACCGGGGCATTGGCCGTGATCGGCGGCACCGTGGTGATCGTCGGCTTCCTGACCCTGTTCTCCGGCGGCACCATCGCCGTGCAGGGCTACAGTTCGCTGGGCAATATCGGTGTCGAGGCGCTGACCGGCTTCTTCGCCGCCTTCATCAATGTGCGCATCGCGGCCCCGGTGATCTCCGGCATCGGCCTGGCCGCCACCATCGGCGCCGGCTCCACCGCACAACTGGGCGCCATGCGGGTGGCCGAGGAGATCGACGCGCTGGAATCCATGGCGATCCGACCGGTGCCGTATCTGGTCGGCACCCGGGTACTGGCGGGCATGATCGCGATCGTGCCGCTGTACGCGCTGGCGGTTATCGCCTCCTTCGTCGCCAGTCGATTCGCCACCGTGGTGATCTACGGACAGTCGGCAGGCGTCTACGACCACTACTTCTCGACCTTCCTGATCCCGAGCGACATCCTGTGGTCGTTCGCCCAGGCCATATTCATGGCCCTGGCGGTGATGATGATCCACACCTACTACGGCTACAACGCGGCGGGCGGGCCGGTCGGTGTGGGTGTCGCGGTGGGTAATGCGGTGCGGGCCTCGCTGGTCGCGGTGGTCACGGTGACCCTGCTGATCTCGCTGGCCGTCTACGGCACCTCGGGCAACTTCAACCTCTCCGGGTAAGCGTGATGACGGATTCGAATCGACCGGATGGGTTACCGGGCGGCCGGCTCGCCGGACTGTGGCAGAAAATCGCTTTGAAAGTGGCCGGCCTCGCCCTGGTGCTGGGCGTGGTCGCGGCGGTGGCGATATCGCTGGTGATGTTCGTGGGTGGTTTCACCCCCACGGTCACCGTGACCGTCGCGGCCCCACGCAGCGGTCTGGTCATGGACCCGGACGCCAAGGTGAAGGTGCGCGGTGTGCAGATCGGCACCGTGTCCGAGATCATCCGCACCGAGACCGGGGCGACCCTGCGGCTGGCGCTCGACCCGGAACTGCTGCGCCTGGTCCCGGAGAACGCCACCGTGGATATTCGCTCCACCACGGTCTTCGGCGCCAAGTACGTGAACTTCGTGATCCCCGAACACCCGGCCGCCGAACCGTTGCGGCCGGGGGCGCGGGTGACGGCCGAGAAGGTGACCGTCGAATTCAACACGCTGTTCCAGCATCTGTCCGATGTGCTGGCCCAAGTGGAGCCGGAGAAATTGAACGCCACCCTGACCGCGTTGGGCACCGCGCTCGAGGGACGTGGTGAACAACTGGGCGATCTGCTGTCGCGAAGCGATGCCTACCTGCGCGAGATCAACCCCCTCCTGCCCACCCTGCGCCGGGATCTGGTCGCCACGGCGGCGGTCACCAACCTCTACGCCGATACCGCCGGCGACCTGCTGCGCACCCTGGACAACGCCACGGTCGTCGGCCGCACTCTCGCCGAATCGGAATCCGATATGGACGCGCTGTTGGCGAACCTCACCGGACTCGCCGACACCACCGGGGCCGTGCTGCGGGAGAACGAGAACCAATTGGTAACCGCATTGGATCTGCTGCGGCCCACCACGAGTCTGCTGCACGAATACGCCCCGGCGCTGAACTGCATCATCGGTGGTCTGGCCAAGGCCATGCCGATCGCCGAGCAGGCCTTCGGCGGTGCACAGCCGGGGGTGGCGCTGAACGCCAGCTTCATGTACGGCCAAGAACCATACAAATACCCGGAGGACCTGCCGAAAGTGAATGCGACCGGCGGACCGCAGTGCGCGGGGATTCTCGACCGAGTACCGGGCAGCCACGCGGATTACGTTGTCACCGACACCTCCGAAGGCGCCCCCTTCGCGCCGTCGACCAAACTGGAGTTCAACCCGCCGTCGGTGTTCCAGGTGCTGTTCGCCGGTATGCCGGGGGTGGGCCGATGAGGAATACCGCGACCACGGTCAAATTGGCCATCTTCACTTTGGTGATGTCGCTGATCTTCGCCGGACTGGCGGTGGTGTTCTCCCAGGTCCGTTTCTCTCGGGAAAACGGTTACCACGCGATCTTCACCAGCGCGTCGGGGATGCTGCCCGGCGACAAGGTGCGTATCGCCGGGGTTCCGGTCGGCTCGGTGACCTCGGTGAAGGTGGGCAAGGACTACAAAGCGCACGTCGAGTTCGACGTGGACCGTAAATACCGGTTGCTGACCAGCACCCGCGCCACCATCCGCTACGAGAACCTGGTCGGCGACCGGTACCTGGAACTGTTGGAAGGGCCGGGCGATACCGAGACGCTGCCGCCCGGCGGCACCATCGGCCTGGACAAGACCGCGCCCGCCCTGGATCTGGATCTGCTGCTGGGCGGTTTCAAACCGCTGTTGCGTGGTCTGGACCCGGCCCAGGTCAACGATCTGACCAATGCCCTGCTACAGATTTTCCAGGGTCAGGGCGGAACGCTGGTGTCGCTGCTGAACAGCGGCGGTTCGTTCGCCAAGACATTGGGCGAGCGGGACGAACTCATCGGCAGTGTGATCGACAACCTCAACGCCGTGTTGAAAACCATCTCCGACCGGGGTGATCAGTTCGCCACCACGATCGACGAGTTGCAGCGACTGATCAGCGGTCTGGCCGCCGACCGCGATCCGATCGGGGCGGCCATCCCACGGCTCGCGGGCGCCTCGGCGGCCGTCACCGATCTGCTGGCCCAGGCCCGCCCCGATCTGCAGGCCACCATCGCCCAGACCGGTCGGCTCGCCACGAACCTCGACAACGATGCCGACACCGTCCAATGGGTGCTGGACAAACTGCCCCCGACCTACAAGATGCTGAACAAGATCGGCTCCTACGGCTCGTTCCTGCAGCTTTACGTCTGCCGGACGAACTTCCTGGTGGACGGTCCCGACGGCAAACCACTGCTGTTGGAGCTGCCCGGTGAGCAAACGACCGGAAGGTGTGCGAGCGAGTGAAGGAGAACTCACGGGTGGTGACGATCGGCGTCGTGGGCCTGGTGCTCGCGGTGGCGATCGCGCTGTCGGCACTCCAGTTCGAGCGGCTGCCATTCATCCGCGGCGGGGCGACATACACCGCGTATTTCGCCGATGCCGGTGGGCTCATCCCCGGCGACGATGTCGAGGTGGCGGGTATCCGATCCGGCCGAGTAGAGGATGTATCGCTCGACGGTGCCAAGGTGCTGGTGCGGTTCACCCTCGACGAGAAGATCGTGCTGGGCGACAAGACCACCGCGCAGATCAAGACCAATACGGTGCTCGGCCGTAAATCCCTGGGGGTGAATCCCGCCGGTTCCGGGGCCCTGCGGACCGACGACACCATTCCGCTGGAACGGACCACCTCGCCGTACTCGCTCAACGATGCCCTCAGCGAACTGACGGGCACGGTGCAGGAACTGGACCTGGATCGGGTCAACCAAACCTTGGACGTGCTGTCGAGGCATTCGCCGACACCCCCGCCCCGCTGCGCGCCGCGTTGGACGGGGTGACCGCCCTGTCGCGCAGTATCAATGCGCGCGACCAGGCGCTGTCGGATCTGTTGGGACGGGCCCAGAACGTCACCAAGATCCTCGCCGACCGCGGCGACCGGATCAACGCGCTGCTGGTGGACGGTAACCAACTGCTCGGCGAGTTGGAGCAACGCCGCACCGCTATCGGCCAGTTGATCGTGTACATCAACGCACTGTCCCAGCAGCTGTCCGGACTGGTCGCCGACAATGAGGCGCAACTGAAACCCGCGCTGGACAAGCTGAATTCGGTACTGGACCTGTTGCAGCGCAACCGGGACAATCTCACCGCCGCGCTCGAGGGGCTGGGCCCGTTCTCGGCGGCGCTCGGAGAACAGGTCGGCAGCGGACCGTACTTCAACGCCTATGTGGTCAATGCGAGCAGTGAGACTTTGCAGCCGCTCGTCGACGCACTGGTCTGGCCGCAGCATCTGCCGGAATCGCTGCGCGCCTATCTACTCGAACCGGGTCCCAAACTCGGGCCGTCCGTACAGGAGCCGCCGCGATGAGTATCGGCAATGCCCTCCGAAGGCCGCCCCGCTGGATAGTGATCGTCGCCGGGGTGCTGGTCGGCGCACTGGTGGTGTTCGGGGCCTACACCGCCTTCGAGCGGATCGGTACCACCCGGATCACCGCCTATTTCACCTCCACCAGCGGTCTGTACGCCGGTGACGAGGTGCGGGTGCTCGGGGTGAAGGTCGGTCGTATCGAAAAGATCGACCCCGGTGCCGAGCAGGTGCGGGTATCGATGAGGATCGACCGGGGAATCGACCTGCCCGCCGACGCCCGGGCTGTGATCATCTCCCCTTCGCTGGTGTCGGCCCGGTTCATCCAGTTGGCCCCCGCCTATACCGGTGGGCCGAAACTGGCCGACGGCGCCGAGATCGGTCTCGACCGCACTGCCGTCCCGGTGGAGTGGGACGATATCAAGACCGAACTGTCCAGACTGGCCACCGCGCTGGGACCGGTCGGCGACGATCCTCAGGGCTCGTTCGGTCGGGCCATCGACACCGCCGCCGAGAACCTCGAAGGCAATGGCGACAGGTTCCGAGAAACCCTGCGCGAACTGTCGGCCACCATGACCACGCTGTCGGACGGACGCACCGACCTGTTCGGCACCATTCGCAATCTGCAGAAGTTCGTGGAAGTGCTGTCCAACAGCAACGAGCAGATCGTGCAGTTCGGTGGCAGGCTGGCCTCGGTGTCGTCGGTGCTGGCCGGTGTCTCGAACGAGCTGGGCGCCGGACTGGACAATCTGGACCTGGCGCTGGCCGATGTGAAACGTTTCCTCGACGGCAGCGGCGCCGAACTCACCGAAGGGGTGCAGCGGCTGGCCGAGGTCACCCAGATCCTGGTGGACAAACGCCCCGAACTGGAACAGGCGCTGCACTCCGGGCCGACCGCGCTGGTGAACTTCTACCAGATCTACAAACCCGCCCAGGGCACGCTCACCGGCGCCATCTCGCTGAACAACGCCGCCGATCCGCTGAGCTTCCTCTGCGGTTCGGTGCGCGCGCTGGAACAGAACGAGTCCGATACCAGCGCCGATTTGTGCGCGGAATACCTGGCCCCGGTGATCAAGTCGCTGGCCATGAATTATCCGCCCATCATGACCAACCCGGCCACGGGTGTGACCGCGTTCCCGCACCAGCTGAACTACACCACCCCGGAAGTGGCGGCCAAGGCCCAGGCCGACGCCGGCGCGCCGGCAGGTCCCCCCGCACCGGCACCGGTTCCGGTGGGGGTTCCGTGGGGGTTGCCCGGTCTGGCCCTTCCCGGCCTCACCCCGCCCGAAGGAGGACGATGATGTCCCGGCCCATTCCACGCCGGCCTGCGACGGGCGCGCGGCGTCGGATCACGGCCATGGTGGTCGGTGTCGGCCTCGCGCTCGGTGTGTCCGGCTGTCAATTCGACGGTCTCAACTCGCTTCCGATGCCCGGAACCGAAGGGGGTGGCGAGGACGCCTATGTCGTGCGGATCCAGATGCCGAATGTCACCACGCTCACCAGGAATTCACCGGTACGGGTGGATGATGTCGCGGTGGGCGCGGTGTCGGATATCGCCGTGGAGGACTGGCATGCGCTGGTGACGGTCAAACTGAACTCCGATGTGGTGCTGCCGGCCAATGCGGTGGCCCGGATCGGCCAAACCAGTCTGCTCGGCAGCAATCACCTGGAATTGGCCCCGCCCGCCGATGTGCCGCCCGAGGGGCGACTTGCCGACGGCGACCTCATTCCCTTGGACCGGGCCGGTGTCTACCCGACCACCGAACAGGTGCTGTCCTCGCTGTCGGTGGTGCTCAACGGCGGCGGTATCTCCCAGTTGGAGAACATCACCCGCGAACTGAACGCCGCGCTGGTCGGCAATGAGGCCGAGATCCGCGATCTGCTGCCCCAATTGAACGAGCTCGTCGTCGATCTGGACCAGCAGCGCGGCGACATCATTGCCGCCATGGACGGATTGGACCGGGTCGCAAGCCAGTTCGCCCGGGAAAGCGATGTGGTGGCCGGTGCCATCGAGAACATCCATCCGGCCTTGACCGTTCTCGCCGATCGGCGGCAGGAGATCACCACCGCCATCACGAAACTCGGTGAGCTCGGCGATGTCACCCAGCGGTTGATCGATGCCAGTGGCGACAATCTGAAGGCGAATCTCGCCGATCTGGCGCCGGTGCTGCAAACCCTGGCCGATACCGGCGGCAACCTGGCCGAATCGCTGAAGATCCTGCTCTCCTTCCCCTTCCCGCTGAAGAACATCGATCGGGCGATCAAGGGCGATTATCTGAATCTGTTCATGACGGTGGACATCACGGCCGCCCGGCTGGATTCGAACTTCCTCACCGGTACCCCGCTCGGTGGGCGATTCGGGGGTGTGGAGGCCGCGCTCGGCGCCATGGCGCCACCCACCGCGGCCGAGCAGGGCAATCCGCTCGCGACACCGTTGCAGTCACCGGGAGCGCCCGCGCCCTCGGACCAGCCGCAACCCACCATTCCCGGACTGCCGCCGATTCCCGGGTTGCCCGCGATCCCCGGGCTGACGGTGCCGTTGCCCGGACCGGCCGAAGGAGGACAGCCGTGACACTCACCCGGTTCGTCCGTGCCCAGCTGATCATCTTCTCCGTCCTCACGGTGGTCGGCCTGACCGTTATGTCCGGCACCTATGTGCGGTTGCCCGCCATGTTCGGGATCGGCCGCTACGAGGTCGTCGTGCAGTTGGCCGCGACCGGCGGGCTCTACAAACAGGCCAATGTCGCCTATCGGGGCACCAATGTCGGGGTGGTGAAAGAGGTCCGTCTCACCTCGGAGGGGGTCGAGGCGCAACTGTCCATCGATAGCGATTACAAGATTCCGGCCGATGTCGATGCGCGGGTGCGCAGCGTATCGGCGGTCGGTGAACAGTACGTCGACCTCGTACCGCCGCAGGATTCCACCGGTGGAAACCTCCACGACGGCAGCGTGATACCGGTGGAACGCACCGAGTTGCCACAGGATGTGGGCGCACTGTTGGACCAGGCCGATCGGCTGCTGGCCACCGTCGCCGATACCCGTCTGCGGCAGGTGCTCGACGAGGCGTTCCGCGCCTTCAACGGCGCCGGTCCGGATCTACAGCGATTCATCGACTCGGCGGCATTGTTGGTGCAGGAGGCCCAGGACAATGTGGAGCCGACCAAACAACTGATCGAGCAGATCGGTCCGCTGTTGGACACCCAGACCCGATCCGATGCGGCCATCCGGTCCTGGACACGGGACCTGTCCGTCGTCACCGATCAACTCCGCGAACACGATCCGGCGCTGCGCAGTATCCTCGCCGACGCGCCGTCGGCAATGGAACGGGTGACCGCCCAATTCCAGGATCTACGACCCACCCTGCCGCTGTTGCTGGCCAATCTGGTGAGTCTGGGACAGGTCACGTCCACCTATCACGCCGGTCTGGAACAGACCCTGGTCGTCTACCCGCCGCTCATCGCGGCACTGCTCACCGCGGTGCGTGGGCCGATGGAATACGGCGCCCTGGTCGACTTCATGACCGTGCTCAACGATCCGCCACCGTGCACCACCGGCTTCATTCCGCCGGACCAGCGCCATTCGCCGAGCGAATTCGACACCCCCCAGCCCCCGCCCGGCTTGTACTGCAAGGTGCCGCAGGACTATCCGACGGTGGTCCGCGGTATCCGCAACACACCCTGTATGGGATTT
>NZ_BAGE01000006.1 GCF_000308675.1 Nocardia paucivorans NBRC 100373
TGCTCGGCCATGCCGAGTTCTACCTCGGCTCCGAATTCGATATCCACTGCGGTGGAATGGATCTGGTGTTCCCGCACCACGAGAACGAAATCGCCCAGTCCAAGGCCGCCGGAAACGGTTTCGCCCGGTATTGGTTGCACAACGGGTGGGTGACCATGGGCGGGGAGAAAATGTCGAAATCTCTCGGCAATGTGCTCTCCGTGCCGAATGTGCTCAGGCGGGTACGCCCCGTGGAATTGCGGTATTACCTGGGTAGCGCGCATTACCGTTCCATGCTCGAATATTCCGATAAAGCGCTCGCCGATGCCGCTCAGTCCTATCAGCGGCTGGAGGCGTTCGTGCGCCGGGTGGCCGAGCGCGGTGGTGAGGTTCCCATCGGTAAATGGACCGATGCCTTCGCCGCGGCCCTGGACGAAGACCTGGCGGTGCCCAAAGCGCTGGCCGAAATCCACCGTGTGGTGCACGAGGGCAACCGGGCCCTGGACGCGGGCGTCGTCGAGAGCGCGCGAGAACACGCGAGTCAGGTCCGTGCCATGCTCGGCATCCTCGGTATCGATCCGTTGGATCCGCACTGGAACAACAGCGCCGGTGATGTCTCGGCTGCGACCGCGGCACTGGAGGTGCTGGTGGGCGCCGAATTGGAGCGGCGGCAACAGGCCCGAGCGGCCAAGGACTGGGCCACCGCCGATGCGGTGCGCGACCGACTGCAGGCTGCGGGCATCGAGGTGACCGACACTCCGAACGGCCCCGAATGGGCGCTGAGCGCGCCGGCCGGAAAGGCGAACTGATGGCAGGGAATTCGCGGCGCCGCGGCGCCGTCCGCAAGGGTGGCACCAAGAAGGGGTCGGTGGTCGGTTCCGGCGGCCAGCGCCGGCGTGGTCTGGAGGGGCGGGGGCCCACACCGCCCGCCGAAATGCGCAAGAACCATCCGGCGGCTCGGCGCGCCGCCGCGAAATCGCGTGCGGCGCAGACTCGTTCGGGTGCCAAGTCAGGGCGTCCGGCGGGTCGTAAGGCCGATGACGGGCCGGAGTTGGTGCTCGGCCGTAATCCCGTGGTGGAGTGTCTGCGCGCGGGCGTGCCCGCGACGGCGCTGTATGTCGCGTTGGGCACCGAGAACGACGAACGGCTGACCGAGAGCGTGCGCATAGCCGCCGAAACCGGCATCTCCATTCTGGAAGTGCCGCGCACCGATCTGGATCGCTTGAGCGCCAACGGCTTACATCAGGGTCTGGCCCTGCAGGTGCCGCCGTACCGGTACGCCCATCCCGACGATCTGCTCGATCGGGCCGAGGAAAGTGGTCAACCCCCTCTACTGGTCGCGCTGGACAATATCTCCGATCCGCGCAATCTGGGGGCGGTGGTGCGTTCCGCGGCCGCTTTCGGCGGTCACGGGGTGGTTATCCCACAGCGGCGGAGCGCCGGTGTCACCGCGGTGGCCTGGCGTACCAGCGCCGGTGCCGCGGCTCGGTTACCGATCGCGCGTGCGACGAATCTCACTCGTACTCTGAAGGATTGGGCCTCCCGCGGGTTGCAGGTCGTGGGTTTGGATGCGGGTGGCGATATCACGATCGACGAATTCGACGGCTCCCTGCCGACCGTCGTGGTGGTCGGTTCGGAGGGTAAGGGCCTGTCGCGTCTGGTGCGGGAGACCTGTGACGCGGTGGTGAGTATTCCGATGTCGGGGCCGGTGGAGTCGCTCAACGCATCGGTGGCCGCCGGGGTTGTATTGGCCGAGGCGGCCCGTCGGCGTCGCGTCTGAAACCGCCCGGGGGCAAACGAATCCATTCGGGGATGGACCGCAAAGCCGGTCGATCCCCGTAGAATTCGTCTGGTGGTGATACCCAATCAGCCCATTGGCCAGCCGGTCGAGCATCCGCATGCAACGGCGGTGCTGGTCCTCGGAGCGCTCTGTCCACTGTGCTGCGGAATAACCGGGCCAGTGGCCTGGGTGCTGGGTAAGCGGGCCCTCGACCAGATCGAGGCGTCCGGCGGTGCCTACGGTGGTCGAACACAGGTGGTCGTCGGCTTCACCCTGGGGGTGATCGGCACCATCCTGATGATCATCATGGCCGTGCTGTACGTGCTGCTCCTGCTCGGATAGCGCGGCCGGGCTCAGCTGAGACTGGGTTGTTGTTCGGTCTCGGGCTGCTCGGGCTGCTCGTCACCGTCCCACACCGGCCATTCGTCGTTGACGGAACCGGACCAGTGGGGCGGTCGGCGTTCCCGGAATGCCGTCATGGCCTCACCGCCGTCGATTCCCTTGGTCACGTGCTCGTTCAGCTGCGTCTCCAGCCGGCCGACCATCTCGGGGGCCATTCCGACCCCCTCCCACAGCAACCGCTTGGACAGCGCGACGCTCAGTGGTGCCGATCCATTGGCGAGATCGTGGGCCACCGCCAGGGCGGTGGGCAGCACCTCGTCGGCGGGTAGGCAGGCATTGGCCAGTCCCATGGCCTTGGCCTCGTCGCCGTCGAAGGTGCGGCCGGTGAGCAGGATATCGGCGGCATTGGCCAGTCCGGCGAGCCTGGGCAGGGTCCAGTGCACATAGCCGTCGGCCAGCGCGCCCCGGCGGACCTGACTCAGCGCGTAGACCGCGTCATCCGCCATGTAGCGCAGGTCGCACTGGAGGGCCAAGGCCAGGCCGGCTCCCACGGCGTGACCGTTGACCGCCGCGATCACCGGTTTGCGCACCCGGAAGGGCGGGGGGTCGATGACCGAGCCGGCCTCACCGGAGCGGTCGGCCAGGTCGGCTCCGGCGCAGAACGCGGGTGGTGTTCCGGTGATCACCACGACCCGGATGGTGTCCTCGGTATCGCAGCGGTGCAGCGCCGCGCCGAGCTCCGCGATCATGGCAGGGTTGAAGGCGTTTTGTTTGGCCGGTCGATTGAGGGTGAGGACGGCGATGCCCGCTGAGACATCGACGAGCAGATCCGAACTCATGTCATGGATCGTAGACGGGTGTGAGTTCTTTCGTGCCCCCGGCGGTCGGGGGGTGGCCTCCGCCGGGCGGTAAATTCCACTTACCGAAGGACTTTCCGTCCGATGGCGTATTTGTGCACTTCCGTGGGGCCGTCGTAGAGCCGGAACGGGCGCATATCGCGGAAGATCATCTCCACCACGGTCTCATCGCTGACGCCGATCCCGCCGAGGATCTGCACGCAGCGGTCGGCCACCTTGAACAGTTCTTCCGAGACGAAGGACTTGGCCATCGAGCTCTCGTGTCGTGCCTTCTCGCCCTGGTCCATCAGCCAGCAGGTGTGCCAGATGGTCAGGCGACACTGGTGCAGTGCGATCTCGTTGTCGGCGATCATGAACGACACACCCTGGTGCTCTCCGAGGGTTTTGCCGAACGCGGTCCGGGTCTTGGCGTGTTCGATGGCGATGCTCTGGGCCCGTTCGGCCGCCCCCAACCAGCGCATGCAGTGGGTGAGCCGTGCGGGGGCCAGGCGCAGCTGGGCATAGCGCAGGGCCTGCCCGGCCTCACCGAGCAACGCCTCCTTGGGCAGGGTGAGCTTGTCGAAACGGACCACGCAGTGCCCGGCCACATAATTGCGGTCCATGGTGTTCATGGTGCGTTCGATGACGATTCCGGGTTGATCGCCGTCGCAGAGGAACAGGGTCGGGCCGGCCGGCAGATGCGGGTTTTCTTCCAGCCGGGCCATGATGATCCAGGTCTTGGCGCCGTTCGCGCCGGTGATGAGCCATTTGCGGCCCTCGATGGTGAAGTTCTCGCCGTCGAAGGTGGCGGTGGTGGCCAGTTGATTGGGGTCGGAACCGGCGCCCTCGGGTTCGGTCATGGCGAAGACCGATCGCTGGTGGCCCTCGATCACCGGCACCAGGTAGCGCTGGGTCTGCTCCGGGTTGGCGATCTTGGACAGCAAGAACATATTGCCCTCGTCGGGGGCGGCACAGTTCATGGCGACGGGGCCGAGGGTGGACCAGCCGGCGGCCTCGTAGAGGACGGCCTGTTCCACATGGGTGAGTCCGCGCCCGCCCAGCTCCACCGGCGCCTGAATGGTGAGCAACTTCTCCGCGCGGGCGAGTTCCACCAGTTCCTGGCGCAGTTCATCGGTGGGGCCGTGCGAAGTGAGCCGGGGATCGCGTTCGTAGGGCACGATCTTGTCGACGATGAACCGGCGGATCCGATCACGTTCGGCGGCGAGGTCGGCGGGAATCGAGAAGTCGATCATCGAGGGTCACCTTCTGCTCGGGGGCGCGCTGAGACGAGCATACGAAATCGGCCGAGACCGACTGAAGGCAGATGCCTGCAATAGATGATTCCGCTGCTGGGGTCTATTTCAGCGCACTCGGGAGACCTGTCGCCGCCGGCTGCCGATCAGTCGGCAGCCCAGGTAGATCACGAACGAGATGGTCGTGACGAAGGTCGATACCGGGGCGCCCGGTGCGAGCGAGAGCAGTATTCCGCCGACCGCCGAGACCTCCGCGAAGATCACGGCGAGCACAGTGGCCCGCACCGGATCGGCGGTGAGTTGGGCCGCCGCGGCGGCCGGGGTGATCAGCAGGGCCAGCACCAGCAGGGCTCCGACAATCTGCACCCCGAAGGCGGCGGTGATGCCGAGCATGACCGCGAACACGATCGACAGGGCCCGCACCGGCACACCGCGCGCCACCGCCACCTCGGGATCGGTGCTGGCGAACAGTAGTGGGCGGTAGATCACGGCCGTTACCGCGAGCACCGCCGCGGTGCATATGGCGAGCAGGGCCAGCCCGTCGTAACCGACCCCGACCACCTGCCCGGTGAGCAGTGAGAACTTGGAGCCCGCGCGTTCGGGTCCGAGCCACAGGAACAACACCGACAGCCCCAGGCCGAACGACAGCACCACTGCGATCACCGAATCGCGTTCCTTGGCCCGAGCGCCGAGCACCCCGAACAGCACTGCCGCCACCACCGAACCGGCGATAGCGCCGGCTCCGACACCGATACCGGCCAGCAGGGCCGCCGCCGCGCCGGTGAGTGACAATTCGCTGGTGCCGTGTACCGCGAACGACATCTGCCTACTGATGATCAGCGGTCCGATCATCCCGGCCAGAAGTCCGAGCAGCGCCGCCGCGGCGATCGCCTGTTGCACGAAGTCGTAGCCCAGAAGATCGACGGTGGTCGTGATGTCGAACATGCGCGCCACGACATCGGAGAGTTTGTCCATCAGTCACGCACCCGGTCGGTTTCGGTGATGTTGTCGGGGTCGCGATGCGGGATACCGGGTTCGCCGTGGCAGTGCGCGCCCGCGGCGCCGAGCGCATCCATGGTGTCCCCGGTGCCGACCACGACCAGGCGGCCGCGGACCCGGAGCACATCGACTTCGGTTCGGTACAGCTCGGACAGCACCGCGGAGGTCATCACCTCGTCCGGGGTACCGATCCGGAATCGTCCGTCCACCAGATACAGCACCCGGTCCACCAGCGGAAGGACCGGATTGATCTCATGGGTGACGAACAGCACCGCCGTATCGTGTTCGCGACGGCGGCGATCGATCAGTTCCGAAACCAGACGCTGATTGGCCAGGTCCAGACTGAGCAGCGGTTCATCGCACAGCAGCACCGACGGATCGCCCACCAGCGCCTGCGCCACCCGCAGCCGTTGCTGTTCCCCGCCGGACATGCTCTCCAGCGGGGCGTCGGCGAAATTCTGGGCGCCGACAGCGGCAATGGCGGCCGCGACCCGACGTCGCCGCTCGGCCCGGCCGCGCAACCCCGGCCCCCACCGATGCCCGTCCACGCCCAGACCCACCAGGTCCGTTCCGCGTAGCTGAACCCCGGCATCGATGGTGCGTTGTTGGGGCACATAACCGATGGCCGGGTGCCCGACCCGGGCGGGGGCGCCGGCGATTCGGACGGTGCCCGAGGTCAGGGCCAGTTGGCCGAGCAGCACCCGCAGGAGGGAGGTCTTGCCCGAGCCGTTCGGACCGAGGACGGCCACGAATTCGCCCGGGGCGACCGTCAGGTCGAGGTTCCGCCACAGAGTGCGCTCTCCGAAGGACAGGGTGGCGGCGTCGAGTTGTATGGCGGGTGGTACGTCGGCGGGAGGGATTTCCGTGGGGCGGGTACCGGCCGGTGCCGAACCGTTCGACTCGGTGGCGGGAAGGTCGTGTCCTCGACCGTGAGCGTCGACCGCGGGTGCGGCGTCGTTGTCGACGGCCGCCTTCGCGCTGTTCGTGCGTATGTCCGTCTCGCTCATTCGATCGATCCGTTCCTTCCGGGTCGGCGTGGCCGTCAGCCGATGGCGGCGGCCAAGGCCTCCGCGTTCTTCTTCTGCCAGGTCACGAAGTCGAGGTCGGGCGGCAGCGTCTCGGTGACCTCGACCACCGGTATGCCCGCGGCGGTGGCCGCGGCGCGCAGGCCACGGCTCACCGGGTCCTCGGTCTGCACGTTGTAGACCAGTATCCGGACCCGCTTGGCGGTGATCAGATCGCGGATCGCCGCGATGGAGGCCGGTGACGGGTCGGTTTCCTGTTCGATGGCTTCCTGGTAGTCGTGCGGCGTCCGGTCCACCGTATCGGCATCCCGGAGCAGGTAGTGCGCGAGCGGCTCGGTCTGCAGGATCGGGGTGCGCGGATGGTCGGCGGCGATCTTGTCGGTAATGGCGCCGATCGCGGTCAGCCGGTCCCGCAGCGCCCGGGCGCGATCGGCGTAGGCGGCGGCGTGTTCGGGATCCAGGGTGCCCAGTTCGGCGCCGATACGTTCGGCGACCAGGCCGACCGTGTCCATGTCGTACCAGACGTGCTCGTTCTCGTCGTCGGCGATATCGTCGGCCCGCAGTGCGACGGCCTCGACCGCGGGCTTGTCCCGGTGGGCGAGCAGCTTGTCGATGAACTCGTCGTAGTGGCCGCCGTTGTAGACGACCAGATCGGCGTCGCTGATACGAGCCGATTCGACGGCCGAGGTTTCGTGGGAGTGCGGGTCGGCGCCGGGGTCGGCGATTATCGCCGAGACATCGGCGTCCGGTCCGGCGACGGTGGCGGCGATATCGGCCCACACATTGGTGGAGGCGACCACCGAGGGCTTGTCGGAGGTCGCATCGGAACCGCCGCAGGCGACGAGGTTCAGGGAGGCGATCAGCCCCACGGTGATTCCGACGACGCTGCGGGCAAGGTCGATACGCACGGTGAGGCCCTACTTTACGCTAATGGAAACCGTTTCCGTTTAATGTAGCAGGGTGGAAACGGGCATTACCAACCGGTAGGTGTGACCGGAGGCATTGCGGCGGCAGAGGCCGGGTCGTGGTATCGGTCCGGCCTCTGCGACACATATCCGAACGAGACATATCCGAACGAGCGGGTCAGCCGACCAGGGCTTCGGCCGGCTGCGCGAGCAGCTGCGCGCAGCGGAGCAGGCCCAGATGGCTGTAGGCCTGCGGGTGGTTGCCGAGCGAGCGCTCGGCAACCGGATCGTACTCCTCGCTGAGCAGACCGGTGGGTCCGGCGACATCCACCAACTGCGCGAACAGCGCCTCGGCGTCGGAACGCTTACCGATCAGCAGGTATGCCTCCACCAGCCAGGCCGCGCACAGGTGGAATCCACCCTCGCCACCGGGCAATCCGTCGTCGTGGTGGTACCGGTACACGGTGGAACCGCTGCGCAGCTCCGCCTCCGTGGCCACGACCGTGGCCGCGAACCGCGGATCCGAGGGGTCGATCAACCCGCTGAGCCCGATATGCAGCGTCGCCGCATCCAGATCGGTTCCGTCGTAGGCGGCGGTGTAGGACTGGACCTCGTCGTTCCACCCTTTGGTCTTCACCTCGTCGGCGATGGTTTCGCGCAGTTCCGGCCAGGTGGGATCGATCTTGCGGCCGAACTTCTGCGCCAGGGTGATCGCCCGGTCCACGGTCAGCCAGCCCATCACCTTGGAGTAGACGTGGTGGCGCGGGTTCCCGCGGATCTCCCAGATTCCGTGGTCGGGTTCCTGCCAACGCCGTTGCACGGCCTCCACCATGGCGCACACCAGCTCCCAGTCGGCGTCCGGCAGAGCCGTCTTCGGGTCGGTGATGCCCTTGCGTTCGCGCGCGTGAGCCAGATTGGCGATGAGGTCCACGATCGGGCCGAAAACGTCCAGCTGGACCTGCATATTCGCCGCGTTGCCCACCCGTACCGGGCGGGAACCGGCGTAACCGGGCAACTGGTCGATAACCGCCTCCGGCGGCAGCGTCTCGCCGTAGATGGTGTAGAGCGGGTGCAGACGTTCCGGTCCGGGCAGGGTTTCCAGCACCCGATGCACCCAGGCCAGATACCGATCGGCCTCACGCAGCGAACCCAGCGAGACCAGCGCCGAGGCGGTGAGTGCCGCGTCGCGCAACCAGCAGTAGCGGTAGTCCCAGTTGCGCACCCCGCCGATCTCCTCCGGCAGCGAGGTGGTGGCCGCGGCCAGGATGGAGCCCGAGGGCTCGTGGACCAGGCCGCGCAGGGTGAGCGCGGAGCGTTTCATCAGGTCCGGCTTCAGCGCCGGCAGCTCCAGCCTCTCCGCCCATTCGAACCAGTAGGACTCGGCCTTACGGCGCCGCTGCGGCTCATCGATCGGCGCCGGCCCCAGATCGTCGGTGCCGCAACGCAGCTCCAGCACGATTGGGCCGTTCGATGGATCGATCACCGCGCGCGCCGAATCGTGGACGCCGTCGCTCTCGATCTCCCACCGGACGCCGGGGGAGCGCAGCACCATCGGATCGTTGGTGCCCCGCACCCGAAGTCCGTCGGATTCGATATCGATCGATACCTGCACCTGGCCGAATTCCGGTCGCGGTGCGAAGGTCACCACCGCTTGGGTGTGTCCGGTGACCACCCGGGTCAGATCGGTGCGCTCGGCATCGACGTCATGCGGCAGGTAGTCGATGACCTGCAGCTTGGCCCAACGGGTTTCGACCGTCATGGTGCCGTCGATATAGCGCTGCGACAGCGGAAGTCCCGGGCGCAGCGGAGCGATGCCGAAATGCCCCGCATCCGGGCCGCCCAGCAGATGGGCGAAGACGGCGGCCGAATCCGGCTCCGGATGACAGAACCAGGTGACGGTGGCATCGGGGGTGAGCAGCGCCACCGAGCGCGGGCTGGCGAGCATGGTGAGTCGTTCGATCCGGGGCACACTGGCGCCGGCCAGCCAGGTGCGTCGCTCCTCGAGCAGATAGGCCAGGGCGTAGGCCACCTCCTCGGTGGAGGACACCCGGTATTTGGCCAGGCTTTCGCCCTCGCCGACCTTGATGCCGATATCCGGTCCCGAGAGCACTCGGAACGCCTTCTCGTCGGTGACGTCGTCGCCGAAGAACACCGCCGCCGACGCCCCCTCCTGGTGCCGGATGGTGTTCAGCGCGGTGCCTTTGTCGGTGGGTACGACGGCCAGTTCGATCACCGCTTTGCCCTCGGTGACCTGCACCCCGACCCAGCAGGCCGGCCCCTGACGGACCTGGTTCAGCGCGCGGCGGCCGACCTCGGGAGCGGCATTGCGGACGTGCAGCGCGACACTGGCGGGCTTGACCTCGACGGCGACCCCGGGGTTTTCCGCGGCGATCTGATTCAGTGTGGTGATGATCTCGCGCAACAGTTGTTTGGCGTCGCTATCGATGGCGTGAACGAACCCGACATCGAATTCGGAACCGTGGCTGCCGATCAGTTGCACCTCGACCGGCAGTCGTGACAGAGCCGCCAGATCACGCAGTGCGCGGCCGGAGATGACGGCCGCTGTGGTACCGCTCAATCCGGCCAGCGCACGTAAGGCGCGGACGGATTCTCCATGCGGGTAGGCCTTTGTCGGATCGGACACGATGGGCGCGATCGTTCCGTCGTAATCCGATGCGACCAGTAGCCGTGGCACGCGTGCAACCGTCGACAGGGCACGACGAAGTTCCAGTGGCAAGTCCTGTGCGCTCACCGGGAAAGCGTAGCGCGGATACGCGGTGGGTCGGATATGGGCGCAACCACGTCGAACCCGGTGGGCGCACCGAGATCAGGAACGGTTGCCGAGCAAGAGGTCGACGGTCAGTTCCAGCCGCTCGGAGACATCGGTGGCCGAGGCGCGACGAGTGAGCCAGGCCACCAGGTTGGACAGCCATACGTCGCTGATCACCCGGGCGATGGCGAGTTGGCGCTCGGTGGGTTCCCCGTCGTTCATGGCGCGAGCGAAGACCCGGTCCATAACCTTGCCGACCCGATCCACCTCGGCGGCGGCAGAGGCGTCGGCGAACATGAAGGCGCGGGTCATCGCCTCGGTGAGCAGCGGGTCGCGCTGCATCATTCGGGTGATCTGGGCGAGCAGGACATGCATCCGCTCCTGTGGGGTCTGCCCGGACAGCGGTTTGCGTTTGCTCTCGAACTGCTCGAACTCCCGGGCCAGTGCCGAGACCAATAGGTGCACCTTGGACGGGAAGTACCGATAGAGAGTGCCCACCGCCACATCCGCCCGTTCGGCCACCGCCCGCATCTGCACCGCGTCGTAGCCGCCCTTCGAGGCCAGGGCCAGGGTCGCGTCGAGGATGCGCTTGCGTCGTTCGCGTTGCGCCGCCGAACTCAACTCGTCCTCCCGCAGCGTGGTGACGGTGGCGGCGGGCAGCGCGCTCGAATCGTCGGGCCGGGATCGGGAGGGGGTGGCCATGGTGGTCCTTTCCGCAAGACGGGTACGTACGCGTTTCGCTCCGGGTGGCCGATGGGTCTCTTGACTTCCGCCCGGCGTGGATATTAGAACATGTTCTAGGTGTGGGAGTCACGCCGGAAAGGCGGTATGGACTGTGACCATCGCCACCACTGACGAGCATAAAGCCGTTCAGGAGTCGATGAGTCGATGGGCAGCGGCGGCCCGACCGATTGCAACAATGCGGACCGACCCAACCGACTTCTGGCGGGCTTACTGGTCGACATTGACCGAATTGGGAATTTTCCACGTCGCGGTTCCCGAGGCCGCAGGCGGGGCGGGTGGATCGGTCTACGATCTGGCCGTTTTCCTCGAACAGGCGGCCTGTGACCTGGTCGGTGGACCGGTGCTGACCACCGCGGTCGCCGGTCTGGTGACCGCCGGGCGGCTATCCGAGCAGCAGCCGTGCGGTATCGCGCTGGACACGGTCACGGGCCCGGCAAGCCCCGGCCGCACCGAGGACCCGGCCACCGCCCCGACACTCGAGGCCACCGACGGCGCGTGGTTGCTCGGCGGCAGCTGGGAGTCCGTGCTCGGCGCCGCGCCGGGAACCGCGGTACTGCTACCGGTGGACACCACCGAGGGTCGGCGCTGGTGTCTGGTCGATCCGGGGGCGCCCGGTCTGCGGATCGAACCGCTGAAACCACTCGATCTCACGACACCACTGGCCCGGGTGCGCGCCACGGCGGTGCCGGTGGCCGCCGACGCGGTATTCGCCCCGGACCACGCGGTCGAGGACCTGATCGTGGCGCTGGCCACGGCGGAACTGGCGGGTGTCGCCGGATGGTGTCTGGAGACCGCGGCCGAGTACGCCAAGGTGCGCGAACAGTTCGGCCGCAAGATCGGTTCGTTCCAAGCGGTCAAACACATCTGCGCCTGGATGCTGTGCCGCACCGAGCTCGTGCGGGCCGTCGCCGCAGATGCCGCGGCCGCCGTCGACTCCGGCGGTGCCGAACTGTCCATCGCCGCGGCCATCGCGGCCGCGACGAGCCTGGACGCCGCGGTGGAAACCGCCAAGGACTGTATCCAAGTGCTCGGCGGGATCGGTTTCACCTGGGAACACGACGCCCACCTGTATCTGCGCCGGGCGGTGGCCCTGCGCCAACTATTGGGCGGGTCGAGTCACTGGCGCACCCGGGTCACCGAGCTGACCCGCGCTGGTCTGCGGCGCACCACCGGCGCGGACCGGGTGTTCGCGGACGCGGCGCGGATCACCGGTGCCGCCGACGAAACGGGCGACACCGGGTTGGCTGCCGAAGTGGCCCGTATCGCCGCGCTACCGGTCGCGGAGCAGCGCGCCGCGCTGGCCGAGGCGGGGCTGATCATGCCGCACTGGCCCAAGCCCTACGGTCGGGCCGCCGATCCGATGACCGGCCTGGTCATCTCGGAGGAACTGCGTCGCGCCGGACTGACCGTGCCGGATCTGACCATCGGCGGCTGGGCCGTGCCGACCCTGCTCCAGCACGGCACCCCCGAACAGATCGAGCGTTTCGCCTGGCCGACCCTGCGCGGTGAGGTGGTGTGGTGCCAGCTGTTCAGCGAACCGGAGGCCGGTTCCGATCTGGCCGCGCTACGCACCACCGCCACCCGAACCGACGGCGGCTGGATACTACGCGGACAGAAGGTATGGACCTCACTGGCCGAAAAAGCCAATTGGGCGATCTGCCTGGCCCGCACCGATCCGGCCGCGCC
Source organism: Nocardia paucivorans NBRC 100373 (assembly GCF_000308675.1). Classification (GTDB taxonomy): domain Bacteria; phylum Actinomycetota; class Actinomycetes; order Mycobacteriales; family Mycobacteriaceae; genus Nocardia; species Nocardia paucivorans. The sequence continues at coordinate 12,320 of NZ_BAGE01000006.1, forward strand.
GAAGCACAAGGGGATCAGCTACTTCCTGGTCGATATGCGCGCCGCCGGGATCGATATCCGGCCCCTGGTACAGATCACCGGGGAGGCGCGGTTCAGTGAGGTCTTCCTCGACGATGTCTTCGTTCCGGACGACTGCGTGGTCGGTGAGCTGGGCAACGGTTGGAAGATCGCTCGCTCCACCCTATCGGCCGAACGGGTGGCCATGAGCGGCAACGGTATCGGTCGCACCCTCGAAGAACTCATAGCGAAACTGCCCGCCGGCGGTCCGGGCGCGGAACTGGTCAACGATCGGTTGGGTGGTTTCGTGGCCGAGGCCATTGCCGGTCTGCTGTTGGAACAGCGCGCCGCGGTGCGGATTCTGGCCGGTGATGATCCGGCCGCCCAGAGCAGTGTGCGCAAGCTGGTGGGAGTGCGGCACCGCCAAGCGGTCGCCGAGTTCGCCGTGGAGGTGGCCGGCCCGATGGGTGGACACGATACCGAGGACACCGCGGAGTTCCTGCTCACCCGCTGTTTGTCCATTGCGGGTGGAACCGAGCAGATCCTGCTGACCGTGGCCGCCGAGCGCATTCTCGGACTGCCCCGCGACGTGGCCGGCTAGTTCGAAGCGACAACTGGGAGATCGAGCGTGGACTTCACCAGAGACGAGGCCCAAGACGCGGTGGCCGAGGTCGTCGTCGGGTTACTGGAACGGGAACCGGCGCGCGACGCCGGACTATGGCCGGCCCTGGTGTCGACCGGACTGTTGGCGGTGGCCCTACCGGAACGCTGCGGCGGAGACGGGATGGGCGTGGACGGGGTTTCGGTGCTGCTCACCGAGCTGGCCGCCGACGCCGTGACCGCGCCCGCCCTGCCTACCCTGGGATTCGGGGTGCTGACCCTGCTCGGGGCGGCCCCCGAGCCGCTGGCCGACAAGGTCTTTCCCGCGGTGGCCGAAGGGGCGATCCTCACCGCCGCGCTGGGCGAACCGGGCGCGCCGCTGGGCACCCCGCCGGCGACCACCGCGCGGCGCGTCGGTGACACTGTGCGGATCAACGGCTACAAGACCGTCGTGCCCTGCGCCGAACAGGCCCGTTGGCTGTTGGTGCCCACCGATGCCGGGGTGGCCCTCGTCGAGTCGGACGCCGCGGGGATCACCCGCACCGATACACCCGTCTCGGGTGGGCTGCCCGAGTCGGCGGTGCGTTTCGAGGATGTGGAGATTCCCGCCGAACAGTTGCTCCCCGAGGCCGGACCTCGGCTGTGTCGGGCGGTGTTGGCCTCTATCGGAGCCGTGGCCGACGGTCTGCTGAAGGGCGCGCTGACCCTTACCGCCGAACATGTGCGCAGCCGCCGCCAGTTCAACCGGCCATTGGCCGAATTCCAGGCGGTCGCCCAGCAGATCGCCGACCTGTACGTGGTCTCGCGAACCCTGCACGCCGCCGCGCTCTCGGCCAACTGGGCGCTGGGACAGGATGATCCGAGCGAGGAGCATCAGCGGCGCGTCGACGACGATCTGAACGTTCTCGCCTATACGGTGGCCGCGGAATTGCCGCGCGCCATGCAGAAATGTCACCACCTGCACGGCGGTATCGGCGTCGATATGACGCATCCGATGCACCGCTACTACTCACAGGCCAAAGACCTCACCCGCTGGCTGGGTGGAGCGTCGCTTCGCCTCGACCTCTTGGGGGCCGAATGTTCATCGACCTGACCAGCGAACAGCGCGCGTTACGCGACGAGTTACGCGCCTACTTCAGCACCCTCGTCACGCCGGAGGAAGAGGCCGAGATGGCCGTCAACCGGCATGGTGACGCCTATCGCGCGGTGGTGCGTCGAATGGGCCGCGACGGGTGGCTGGGCGTGGGCTGGCCGAAGGAATACGGTGGCCAGGGCTTCGGTCCGGTCGAACAGCAGATCTTCTACAACGAAGCCTCCCGGGCCGATGTCCCGCTCCCGCTGGTGACCCTGCTGACCGTGGGCCCGACTCTGCAACAGTTCGGCACCGAGGAGCAGAAGCAGCGTTTTCTGCCCGGTATCCTCACCGGTGATATCCATTTCGCCATCGGCTACTCCGAACCGGAGGCCGGTACCGACCTGGCGGCGCTGCGCACCACCGCGGTGCGCGACGAATCCGGCGACTGGATCGTCAACGGGCAGAAGATCTTCACCACCGGCGCGCACGAGGCCGACTTCATCTGGTTGGCCTGCCGCACCGGCACGGTGGAATCGCGGCACCGCGGAATCACCATCCTCATCGCCGATACCTCCGACCCCGGTTATTCGTGGACGCCGATCATCACCGCCGACGGCGCCCACCACACCAATGCCACCTATTTCGACGATGTTCGGGTGCCGGCGAACATGCTGGTCGGCGAGGAGAACAAGGGTTGGCGGCTGATCACCACCCAGCTCAACCACGAGCGGGTGAGTTTGGGTCCGTCCGGCAAGATCGAACAACTCTACGACCGGGTGCGGCAGTGGGCCGCCCCGCGCGGAGTGCTCGACGAACCGGAGGTGCGGCGGTTGCTCGGGCGTATCCATGCCATGGTGCGGTTGAACGAGCTGCTGAACTGGCAGGTCGCCGCCACCGCCGAGCGTGCCGAAAGTGACCAGGCGCAGGTGATCGCAGACGCCTCGGCCACCAAGGTCTACTCCACCGAATCGCTCCAGGAGGCGGGCCGGTTGGCGGAGGAGATCGTGGGCCGCTACGGCGATCCGGCCGATCCTGCCACCGGCGAGTTGCTGACCTGGCTGGACCGACGCACCAAACAGAACCTGGTGGTGACCTTCGGCGGCGGCGTCAACGAGGTGATGCGCGAACTCATCGCCTCCTCCGGGCTGAAACTGCCGCGCGTGCCGCGGTGAGACCGACCTGTCGAACCCTCTGACACGAAGGAGCAGCGCGTGCCGGAAATCTACACTCCGGAAGCGATCATCGCCGCCGCGGAAAAGATCAAGGCGGCCGGTGCGAGCGCGCCCAGAGCCGGACGCGACCCGGTGAACCAACCGATGATCAACAACTGGGTGGAGGCCATCGGCGATACCAACCCGGTATATGTCGACGAGCAGGCCGCTCGGGAGGCCGGTTTCCCCGGCATCGTGGCCCCACCCGCCATGGCGCAGGTATGGACCATGCTCGGGCTGAACGGCGAGCGTCCTGCCGACGACCCCATGCTGGCCGCCACCGAACTGCTCGATGCCGCCGGCTACACCTCGGTGGTCGGCACCAACTGTGAACAGACCTACCACCGCTATCTGGTGCCCGGTGAGGAGGTGACCGTTACCAGCGAACTCGCCGATATCGCCGGGCCGAAGCGGACCGGTCTGGGGGAGGGTTACTTCCTCACCTATCGCACCGTGTGGTCGGTCGGTGACGAGGTCGTCACCGAAATGCTGTTTCGGGTGCTGAAATTCGCGCCCGGTACCGCCGCCTCGCCGAAACCGGCCGGTGCGCGGGTGAAACCGCTGGTATCCCGGGACACCGAATTCTTCTGGGAGGGAACCAAGGTCGGGCAGTTGCGCATCCAGCGACTACCCGACGGCACTCTGCGGCATCCGCCGATCCCGGCGATCTGGCAGGACCGCGCCGAACCGGTCGACTACGTGGTGTCCACCGGCCGCGGCACAGTGTTCAGCTACGTGGTGCATCACGCGCCGAAGGTACCGGGACGGACGCTGCCGTTCGTGGTGGCGCTGGTCGAACTGGAGGAAGGGGTGCGAATGCTGGGCGAATTGCGCGGTGTCGAGCCGAACGAGGTGGAGGTCGGTCTGCCGGTGGAAGTGGACTTCGAGAAATTGGACGACGATACGGCGCTGCCGTTCTGGAAGGTGGTGGCCGAATGACCGCCACCATCGAACCGGCCGCCGTGACGGTCGGCACCACCCTGCCCGAACTGGTCATCCACGCCGATCCGACCTTCGTCATCAGCACGGCGCTGGCCACCCGGGATTTCCAGGATGTGCACCACGATCGGGACAAGGCCGTCGAACGTGGGTCCAAGGACATCTTCGTCAATATCCTCACCGACACCGGATTGGTGCAGCGCTTCGTGACCGACTGGTCGGGCCCGCGCACCGTGGTCAAATCCATCGCCCTGCGGCTCGGCGTCCCGCTGTACGCCAATGACACTCTCACCCTGACCGGCACGGTGACCGCGGTCGACGGCGACGAGATCCATATCGACGTCCTCGGTCGCGACAGCCTCGGCGATCACATCACGGCGAAAGTCGTCATCACCGTCCCCACTCGGAATGAGGCCCTGTGACCGCACAGACAGATCACCCCTTGTCCGGCCGCGCCGCCATCGTGGGTATCGGCGCCACCGATTTCTCCAAGGACTCCGGGCGCAGCGAACTGCGGCTGGCCGCGGAGGCCGTCACCGCCGCCTTGGCGGATGCCGGACTCACCCCGGCCGATGTCGACGGCCTCACCACCTTCACCATGGACTCCAACCTGCAGATCGCGGTGGCGCGGGCGGTGGGCATTCCGCAGTTGAAGTTCTTCAGCCATATCGGTTACGGCGGGGGCGCGGCCTGCGCCACGATCCAGCAGGCGGCCATGGCGGTGGCCACCGGGGTCGCCGATGTGGTGGTGGCCTATCGGGCGTTCAACGAACGGTCGGGATCGAGATTCGGTCAGTTCTCCAGTTCTTTGGCCGCTGCCCCGACCTCGTCGGGGATCGACGCCGGGTGGTCGTATCCGCAAGGTTTGGGCACCCCGGCCGCGCAGGTGGCGATGGTGGCGCGGCGGTATATGCACGTCTACGGCGCGACCAGCGCGGATTTCGGCCGGGTCGCGGTCGCCGACCGCAAACACGCGGCGGTGAATCCGGCGGCGTTCTTCTACGGTAAGCCGATAACCCTCGAAGACCACCAGTCCTCCCGGTGGATCGCCGAACCGTTGCGACTGTTGGACTGTTGCCAGGAATCCGATGGCGGGGTAGCCCTTGTGGTGACCAGTGTCGAACGGGCCCGGGATCTGTCGCAGCGTCCCGCGGTGATCACCGCCGCCGCACAGGGCAGCGGGGCCGACCAGTACGTGATGACCAGCTACTACCGCGACGCCATGACCGGGCTGCCGGAAATGGGTCTGGTCGGCGATCAACTCTGGGCGCAGAGCGGGCTGCGGCCGGACGATATCCGCACCGCGGTGCTCTACGACCATTTCACCCCGTTCGTGCTCATGCAGTTGGAGGAATTGGGTTTCTGCGGTCGCGGCGAGGCCAAGGACTTCATTGCCGACGGCGCGCTGGAACTGGGTGGGCGACTACCGATCAATACCCACGGCGGGCAGCTCGGGGAGGCGTACATCCACGGGATGAACGGTATCGCCGAGGCTGTGCGACAGTTGCGCGGCACTTCGGTGAACCAAGTGGAGAAGGTGGACAATGTGCTGGTCACCGCGGGGACAGGAGTTCCGACGTCGGGGCTGATTCTCAGCGCCGACGGGGTTGTTTCGCCTTCTTGACCGTTGCTCCGCTGGGTCGGTGGGCGAAGCGGCGCATGAGTGGTTCGTCCACCCGGTGGTAGATGGCGGCGGCGGCCGCCAGCGACACAACGAAACAGAGCAGCGCGCATCCGAACCAGCCGGCGAAACCGAATTGTCGACCGCCGATGACCAGTCGGGTGATGAGAACCATCACCGGGTATTGGATGAGGTAGAAGGCGTAGGAAACCTCGCCGAGCCATACGAGGAGTGCGGGCGCGCTGCGTTTCGGGCGCCGCAGATTCCGGACGGCGATTGTCGCCACCAGCGCCGCCATCGGTCCCACCAGTAGAGCCGACATCTTGTAGTTGACCGGCACCACCCAGGTGGTCGAGTAGGCCACCGCCACGGCGATTACCGGAATGGTCAATTTCGTATTGCGCCAGCGATTCTCGATAACCATTCGCGCCGCGAGGACGCCGACGAAGAACTCCGGCAGCCGGGACAGGGGAAATGTGTAGCCGAACCAATATGCCCGGACAACCGGGATATCGGGTTGGGCGAACCACTGCGGTGATGCGTGGAGCTCGGTGAACGGGGATATATCGCCCGGTACGAGGCGGGGAGCGAATGCATTGGTCGTATCGGTGGGGCCGTCGAAACCGAGGAAATAGGCCGTGTGCAGGCAGAGGATGAATACCAACAGTCCCACGACCCAGTGCATCAACCGGTCGGGGCGTATGCGCTGGACCATCGGTCGGACCAGGGGATAAACGAGGTAGAACAGCATTTCCGCCCCGAGCGACCAGGACGGCACATTGAGCCCGCCCACGGTGCTCCACTTCGGAATCCACGTGTGCACCAGCAGTAGGTTCGGCACCCAGACCACGGCGCGGCTCAGCGGTACGGCGGCCACCAGGATGAATACCGCCGCCGCGATCAGATGTGTGGGGTAGATCTTGAGTATGCGGCGGCGGTAGAAACCCGCGGTGGTCGTCCTGGGGCGGAACGACCAGTGGATGATGAATCCGGACAGGACGAAGAAGAACGTGACTCCGGCCGCGCCGAGTTGCATCGGCATGAAGTCCTGGTGGATTCGCCGGAACAGTTCGGATTTCTGGAACGGGTAGGTGGGGAGGAAGACCAGCGCGTGTAGCGCGAAAACCGCCAGAGCCGCCCACCATCGAGCCGCGGTGAGCCCGTCCAGTTTCCGTCCGGCCGCCGGTGTATCGGTGGGGGGCGATAGCCGGTCGGCGGGGATGGTCAATGTCCGATCCAGTCGCGAAGCCCTACCGCAAGGGCGGTATCGCCGCGGGCGGTGGGATGAAACGGCATTCCGATGAAGTCGGCGCGCGGATCGAAGAACCCGTTGATCCACGGTTCCGCCGAACACAGGCCGTGTCCTGCGGTGACGGCCCTGGCATCGAAGAAGTGCACTCCGAGGATCTCGGCCGCCTCACGCTGCGCTCGATCGAGACGGTCCAGGTATTCCACGACCGCACGTCCACGCTGCTGGATGATGGGCACCGCCCCGAGCGCACTGGCGCACAACACATTCGAGCCCGGGGGAAAAAGCTCGGGATAGCCGACGAAAACGATTCGCGCGTTCGGCGCATAGTAGCGCAGGTACTCGATCACGGCGCGAACGCGATTCGCGTATTCCTGTCCGGTCACCGCGCGAAAATCCGGGATACGGCCCTGCTCTGCGGCTTCGAGATCGCAGCCGTCGCGCAGGTTGAATATGCACGGCCCCATCGCGGTCCACATCATGGTGTTGTTCGCGCCCCAGGTGTCGTTCATACCCAGTTGAATCGCGATGATTTCGGTTCGGGGTCCGAATGCTCCCATTCCGTCGGCGATTCGGGCTTCGTGGACGAGGTTGTATGCCGTGTAGCTCCGAATCGAGGCGCCCGGACACGAGACATCGACGAAATCCGGTGTTCCCGCCACGTTCAGCAGGCGGCTCAATTGGATCGGCCAGGCCGTCGGCCCGTGTCGACATTCCATTTCGTTGCCATCGAGCCGAACACCGTTCGCCGTGTAGGAGTCACCGAGTACGACGAGTTTCCTACCGGCGGCAGGTTCGGGCGGTTCGGCGGATGCGGTTGGCGGACTGCCGTATACGGCCAGGATCGCCGCTATTGCCGATACGATCGAGATGAGGCCGCGTATTCCGCGCGGGCGGAGGTCTGCCGTTCGATTGTTCATCGTGGCGAACTCCGCGGCTCAGTATCCCGGTCGGGGCGCGAAACCGGGGTCGGGCAGGGTCGGTGGTGCCGGTTCTACCGGTTCTTCCGGTGTTTCCGGTTCCGGGGGTGGTTGTGGGGCCGCCGGTTCGTCGGTTTCCGGTTCGGGAGCCGGCGGTGGGGAAACCGGTTCGGTATCGGGGGGTCCCGGTGGCGTCGGCCGAGACGAAACCGAGGACGGGGCAGTGCTCATGGTGGGTGCGGCCGATGCGGTCGAGGTTACGGAGGTGGGGGCCGGGGGTGGTGGGTCGGACGATTCCGCGCAGGCGGTCGTGCTCGCCAAGCCGATGATGATCAACGCGCAAGTGGTGAGCGCATCGGATCGCCTCTTCACAGGTATCCCTCCCCCGCACGGTGTGCGTAACAGAAAGTCATGGGCTTTCGTGTCGGCACCGTTGCCGCCCTGACGTGAACGTCTCCGATACGGGTTATCCGGCTGTATGGCCGGGCCGTTCGGGTGATTGCTCATTCCGGTTTTTCCCGAGCGTGTGTCTTCGTTATGAGTATTGGTGAAGATATCGGAAACTCCTTGCCATCGGCATGCCCCTACTTCCGGGGTGCGCACGACGGAAACGATTTCGACCATCGGGGCACGGTCGGTTTTCGGATTTCGGCCGAATCCGTGAATACGATCGGGGCGGGCCGTGGAGTCGAGCCGGTACCGATCCGACACGGAACCGTCGCCCGGGGGAGAGTCCACCATGGGCCGCCCCGGATTGCGCGACTCGGCGGTCGCGTCATGGGACGATTTTTCTCCGGCCGGACCTCGAACCCGGAACCGAATAAATGATCGACGGGCTCGGTGAGCCGTCACAGGGAACGACCGCTTCCCTTCGTCGCGGGGGACAAAACGGGCCGGTTGACGGCCGGATGGCAAAAGTAATGTCTTTTCCGAATAAAATAGTATTCATACCAAGTAGTCGATTCTCGACCGATCGGCTGCCCGAGCGTGTAAATATGTGGGCTGTTTAAGCAGTACACAGGTCTGGGGTAGAACTTTGGCCGGGTCGCGGGCGCTCGTATCGCGTATCGCCGTGGCCGTTGTGCTCCTGGTCGGAGTCGCGGTCGCATTGCGCGGTTACCTACCCGGCGCACCCGAGCCCTCGGGGGTGCGGCGGGAGCCCTCGGTGGTGTCCGTCGCATTGATGCCGGTGCTGATGTTCGTATCCATCGTGATCCTGCTGGCCGGGGTCCTCGCCAGTCGACATCGTCTGCCGCTGGCCCGACCGGCCCCCGATCCGGATGTCGAACCATGGCGACCGGCGCGTATCCGGTCGGTGGTGGTGTTCGTTCTCGCGGTACTCGCGTTGTTGCTCGCGATCGGGGCCGCGGTCTACTTCATCGGTGCGGCCCGCACCCCCACCGAGCAGGCGGCCGAACCGCCTCCGCCGACCGTCACCGAGACCACCACGAATCGGCCGCCGGCCCGCGAGGAACCCATCGGACCCGACGATGCGGTGCGCGAGCTCACCGGTACCGCCCTGCTGCTCACCGCCGGAGGCGCCATAGCGCTGGTGGTGGTGGCCGTCAGCGCTCTGACGGTGGTCGCCGTGAGCAACGGCCGCAGGCATCCCGCGGTCGAGAGCGTCGCGGACGAAACCTCATCGCGTCCGGAAACGGCGTCACTGGTCAAGGCGGCAGAGGCCGGGCTGGCGGCGGTGATCGCGCCCGGACAGGACCCGCGCACCGCCATTATCGCCTGTTATGTGGCGATGGAACGCGGCCTGTCCACTGCGCGCACCGCTGCCCCCTTGGCCTCCGATACCCCGATGGAGGTGTTGGCGCGGGCGTTCGAACGGGGAGCGCTGCACGATGCCTCGGCCCGCGAGCTGGTCGCCCTGTTCGAGGAGGCCAGGTTCAGTCCGCACTCGATGCTCGAATGGCACCGTATGCGGGCCGAACAGTTGGTGCGCATAGTCCTGGCGGATCTGCAGGGCGATCCGCTGCCGGACACCGGGGAAGTGCCCACGGTGGACGCGGTATTGCGCAGCGGTTCGCTGTCGGGGAGAGGGTCGATATGAGCAGACCCGCGGTGACGATCACCGCCATCGTGGCGGTGCTGCTGTTCCAGCTGGTGGCCTACATCAAGGCTCCCGAGTTCATGGCGCTCTCGGTGGGGGCGCCGGTTGCCATCGCGCTGGCCTGTTTCGTGTGGGTCCTCGTGCGGCCGGAAAAACGGGAGCGACCGGATGAGCTCCCCGAGATGGAGAACGGGCCCGCCGAGGTTCTGCGACGATGGCAGGCCCGCGCGCAGATGCTCACCGAGCGCGCGGACGGCACCCGCGCCGACTGGGACCGGTATCTACGGCCCATGCTGGCCAAGGAATTTCAGTTGTCCGCCGGGGCGCGGGTCAGCAAGAACCGGCGAGCGCTGGAAAGCGCCGGAATCCATCATTTCGGCCCGGAACTGTGGCGGTGGGTGGACCCGGCGGACTCGGCGCTGCGGGATCAGCGAACTCCCGCGCCGGGACGGGCGGTGCTGGACGAAATCCTGCACCGGCTGCAGAAGATGTGAATCAGGTCGAGACCAGGGCGAGATGACATATGACGATGCCATTGGACATAACCGTCCAACGCAGTGATGCCGTGCTCCGGGAGCTGTCGCGGGCGGTGGTCGGCAAACGCGAGGAGTTGCAGCTGATCATGATCGCCCTCCTCGCGGGCGGGCATGTGCTGATCGAGGACCTGCCCGGTCTGGGCAAAACGCTCATCGCCAGATCGTTCGCCGCCGCCTTGGGCCTGGATTTCACCCGGGTGCAGTTCACGCCCGACCTGCTGCCCGCCGATCTGCTCGGCTCCACCATCTACGATATGAATACCGGGCGATTCACTTTCCGGCGCGGTCCGATATTCACCAATATGCTGCTCGCCGACGAAATCAACCGCACTCCACCGAAAACGCAGGCGGCGTTGTTGGAGGCGATGGCCGAGGGGCAGGTCAGTATCGACGGCGAAACCTTCCCGCTGCCCCAGCCGTTCATCGTGCTCGCCACAGACAATCCGATCGAATACGAGGGCACCTATCCGTTGCCCGAGGCCCAGTTGGACCGATTCGCGATCAAACTGCGTCTGGGTTATCTATCCGAACGCGACGAAACCCAGATGATCCGGCGGCGGCTGGAACGCGGCGCCGGTCCGGTCCAGGTGCACCAGGTGGTGGATGCTCAGGGTCTGCTGGAGATGCGGCACGCGGTCGAATTCGTCTCGGTGCATCCCGACGTCGTCGGCTATGTCGTGGCCCTCGCCGCGGCCACTCGTAGCCACGCCCAGGTCGAGGTGGGCGCCAGCCCACGGTCGGAACTGGATCTGGTGCAGATGGCGCGCGCCCGCGCCCTGCTGCTCGGCCGCGACTATGTGATCCCCGAAGACGTGAAGGAGCTGGCGGTCCCGGCCATGGCCCATCGGATCACCCTGCGACCGGAGATGTGGGTGCGTCGCGTCCGCGGCGAGGACGTGATCACCGAACTACTGCGTCGCCTCCCGGCCCCCCGCGCCGACGTGTGATGAGGCACCGGGACGAGAGCATCACGGCCGAGGCCGATCTTCGGTGGCGGCCGGCGCCACTGACATATCTGCTCGCGATCTGCGCGGCGGTGGCCTTGTTGGCGGCGGTGGTGGCCGTCAGTTGGCAACTGGTGGTGTTCTCCGCGCCACTGCTCGGGGTGCTGGCGAGCGCGCCGTGGCAGCAGACACGCACCCGTATCCAGGTGGACGGCAGCACCCCACAGCGCTGTTTCGAAGGTGAGGAGGTGGAGATCACCGTCGTGGCGTTCGTGGAGCGGGGGCATGCGCTACTGCGTTGCCGGCCCGTCGAACGGGAAGGTCTGTCGATCGCCGTCGAGGAGAGCAGCGACTCCGGTGCGGCACCCGCCGGACTGCGGATGACGCTATCGGCGCGGCGGTGGGGCCGTTATCCGGTGGCGGTGCGGGTCGAGGCGCTGAGCCCGGCCGGATTGGCGATCGCCACCGTGGAACTCCCCGCCGGGGAACTGTATGTCTACCCGGTCACCGACCCGCAACAGATGCCGCTGCCGCGCACCGAGATGCCCGAACGACTGGGCGTGCACCTGACCCACAAACACGGTCCCGGTATCGAATACGCCGATATCCGCGCCTATTCGCCGGGTGACCAGCTGCGGTTGGTGAACTGGCGGGTGAGTGCCCGGCGCGGGCAGCTGTTCGTCACCGAGCGGTTGACCCATCGTGCGGCCGATGTGGTGGTTCTGGTGGACACCTCCCTGCAGGCCCCCGGTCCGGCCACCGAGGCGCTCGAGTTGGCGGTGCGCGGCGCCGCGCAGGTGGTGCAGTCGTCGCTGCAGTACGGCGACCGCACCGCCGTCGTCTGCCTCGGGCAGACGCCGCGATGGTTGCGGCCCGATATCGGCCGTCGCCAGTTCTATCGCATCGTCGACACCGTGCTCGACGTCGGCGACGAGCACGTCCCCGTCAACGGCACCCTGGCCCCGCACGCGGCGGTACCGCTCGGTGCGATCGTGGTGGCCTTCTCCACCCTGCTGGACACCGAATTCGCGTTGGCGCTCATCGATCTGCGCAAACGCGGTCATGTGGTGGTCGCCGTGGATGTGCTGCGCGGGACCCCGTTCACCGAGGAGCTCGATCCGACGACCGAGCGGATGTGGCAATTGGAGCGGGCCGCCATGTACCGGGATATGAGCACGGTCGGGGTGGATGTCGTGGGCTGGCTCGAGGGGACCCGCCTGGATCAGATCATGCGTCTGCTGCCCGAACGCCGCCGAACCATACGGGTGCGCCGATGATCCGATTCCTCGCTGTGCTATCCGGTGCCCTGCTGGTGGGGGTGATCGCCCTGATGCTGCCGTGGGCGGCGATCCCGGCCGCGGGGTTGGTGGTCGCGGGATGGTGGTATCGGTACGCGGCCGTGGCCGCGATCCTGCTGGCCGTCCCGGTGCTGGCCTGGTCCGATCCCGGTGTCGTCGCCGCCGCGGCCACCGGTTTGGTGGCCACCGCCTATCTGCTGAACACCGCGACGGCCACGGCGCCCGTCGGTGTGGTGCCCACCAGCGCGGCGTCCGTGGTGGGCGCGCTCGCCTGCACGGTGCTCGTCGGTGGGGTGGTGTTGTTGCCTCTGCACATTGCCTGGGGTCCGGCCGTCGCACCGGTACTGGTGATCATGCTGTATGCCATCCTTACCCATGGCATCGCTCAGCGTGCCAGGTGACTTTCGGCGCGTACGAGTAACTTTCGAGCCCGTTACGGTGAATCGTGCCGGTGCGAACCGTGCGCGTATGGGCCTGCCGAACAGTGGGGTGCGGGACGCGTGCGCCACGGGGTGATCTTCCGAGATCGGCGAGAGGTGGGAACAGATGCCGGATGGGCGCGCTTCGTGATCGGCCCCAGGAATGGATTCATCGGTGCCACGAAGCGCTTGGTCGCCATGTTCCGGTCGTTCGTGCGGTCGGATTCCGACCGGAAAACAGAGGTGTCCGAACAACTTGTCGCCGGTACGCACCGCACGAACGACATCGGTACGGACGACCTCTACATGGGTCAGGACGACCTTTTCGACCTCGAGTCGACGGCGTTCGGGAAACCCGGCCCGATAGCGGATGTCGACGACGGCGGCGGTCGGAAGGGCACCGGCTCGGATACCGACGACTTCTGGGGTTTCGGAGATTCCGACGGAGAGTTCGATCCGGATCTCGTACTCACGAGAGAAGAAGAGGATGCCCTCTTGAATTACACCATCGAGGGCTACAAATACATCAATCCCGCCCTGAGGTCGGGGGATGTCAGCGATGAGATGCGGGTGCAGATCAAGGTTTTGGAGTCCGGGCTCGCAAAGCTGGGTGAGCACAGCGGAATGGTCTATCGGGGGGTGTCGCTGCCTCGGGAGGTCCTGGAGCGTTATCGACCTGGTTGTGTGGTCACCGAGGCGGCGTTTACGAGCACGGCCGCCAATCGGTCCGGGATGTTTCAGGGGAACGTCGAGTTTCGGATCCTGTCGCAGACGGGCAAGGTTGTCGGTCGGAAGGCGGAGCACCAGCATGAGCAGGAGGTCTTGTTTCTGCCCGGGACCCGGTTCGAAGTACTGCGACCGCCGCGGTCGGCTCCCGATGACGAGACGATGATCATCGAGATGGTGGAGCGAGAGGGGAGAGCGAGCGAAGGGGCCGTGGGCAAAGAGTTCTCCACGCCCGAGGAACTGGGGCTCGAGCCGTTGCGTGATGTCGCCGATCTCGAATACGTCGAATACAGGTTCGACGCCGTTGCCGAGTACTACGAATCTTGAGCTATCACCCGGGATCGGGTCGCTCGGCCGTCCGATCGGTTACGCGGATGCGCAGACAGCGGCGATCTGCGCAGTGAACGACTGCCCGATCGCAACCCGAAACGTCAAGGATTTCACCGATATAGGTATCAGGGTCGTCAATCCCTGGGAGTGCCGAAACTTCCTGTGTCCCGAACCGATCGCACCACGATTTCCGTACTACGACTCCGAGGTCCGGTCGAGGAGGTGCCACTTCGACCGGACCGATACGGTTGGGGAAACTAGGAATCGAACTCGAGCATCACATCGCCGAGGACGGGTGCGTCGTCGCGTTCCACGGCGGTGGCGGTGATGATCAAACGGTTGTTCTCCCGCCAGATACGGGACCGTAGTGTTTCCCCGGGGAACAACACTCCCGCGAACCGGGCCCGGAAAGCGGTCACCCGCCCGGCGTCGGAATCCAGCACATTGTCGGTGGCGGTCTTGCAGATGATTCCGTAGGTGCACAGTCCGTGCAGAATCGGCGCGGGGAATCCTGCCGCCTTGGCGAATTCCGGATCCGAATGCAACGGGTTGCGGTCACCGCAGAGCCGATACAGCAGGGCCTGTTGCGGCAGTGTTGGGGTGGTGATATCGAAATCCGGTGTTCGGTCGGGTAATTCGGTTTTGGTGCTCGGGCCGCGTTCACCGCCGAAACCGCCCTCGCCGCGGGCGAAGATGGAGGAGCGCGCGGTCCACAGGGCCTGTCCGTCGGAGCCGGTAACCGTGGTCTCCTGGACGATCACCGCCGCCGAACCCTTGTCCCAGAGCTCGCTGATCCGGCCGGTGCCGACGGCCTTACCCGCGGCCGGTATGGGGCGGTGCACCCGGATCTCCTGGAAACCGTGCACCACCTTGGCCAAGTCGATATCGACCCCCGGGAATTTCACCCGAGGAGGTTCGGTATCGCGCAGGGTGTGCGCGACGGTGGCGAAGGTGGGCAGCACCTGCGGTTCCCGATCGTCGAGATAGCGCAGTTCGGCGGGATCTGTCCAGCGCGCGCCCGCGCCGATGCCCAGGTGGTAGAGCTGGACATCGGAAGCGGTCCAGGAGAATTCCCGGCTCGGAAGCTCGGCTCCCAAGGCGATCGACGGGTCGATGGGCATCGGTACTCCTCAGTACTGCTCGAATCGGCTCACAGCAGGATCGTGCCGTGTTCGTCGTGGCATGTGCGGGTGTCTTCTCACGCCGAGGCCGACGTCGTCGCGGATTGGTTCTTCTTACGTTCGATGATGTCCTGTACGGCCAGATAACCGAAGGTGATCGCCGGGCCGATGGTGGCGCCGGGGCCGGCGTAGGTGTGACCCATCACCGGGGTGGAGCAGTTACCGGACGCGTAGAGGCCCTCGATCGGGGTGCCGTCCTCGCGCAGTACGCGACCGGCGGTGTCGGCGACCAGACCGCCCTTGGTGCCGAGATCGCCGGGGACCATCTTCGCCGCGTAGTACGGGGCCTGCACCAGGGCGGCCAGACACGGGTTGGGTTTGACGGTCGGGTCGCCGTAGTACCGGTCGTATCGACTTTCACCCCGCCCGAAGTCCTCGTCCTTACCGGTTTCGGCGAAGGTGTTGAAGCGTTCGACGGTGGTGACGAGATTGTCGGCCGGTACCCCGATCCTGGCGGCCAATTCCTCGAGGGTGTCCGCCTTGACGATATTGTCGTTCTCCATCCAGCGCGACGGGAACTTCAGGCCAGGCTGTAATCCGGCGAAGATATAGCGATTGCGGTAGCGCTGGTCGAAGATCAGCCAGGTCGGGATGTTCTCGCCCGGACCTTCGCCCTGTCCGTATTCGCCGCCGTACATGGTGTGCACGGCCTCGACATACGGGGCCGACTCGTTGCCGAACCGCTTTCCCTGGGCATTGACCATGATGGAGCCGGGCAGGTTGCGTTCGGCGAGGGCGAACCAGGGCCTACCGCCCTTGAAGACGGTCGGTCCCCACCAGGCGTCCTCCATGAAATCGATGGCGGCGCCGGCTGCCATACCCGCGACGATGCCATCGCCGGTATTGGTGGCCGCGCCCGTGGTCCATTCGGTGGTGATGGGTTCGCGTTGGTATTTGCTGCGCATCTCGGCGTTGTGCTCGAAACCGCCGCTACCGAGAACCACGCCGTACCGGGCCTTGAAGGTGACGTTCTCGCCCTCGTGCACCGCCTCGACACCGGTGACGACACCGTTTTCCACGACGAGCCCGGTCATGGGGGTCTCGAGCAGCAGGGGCACATCGACGTCCATGAGGCCTTTGCGCATGGCGGCGATGATCGCCTGCCCCATCACCATGAGGTGTTTACGGGTGAACTTGGCCCAGTAGGTGCGCGCCCCGACCCGCATGGCCCGCAGCATGCCCTTGGGGTGGCGGCGAATCAGGTTCAGCCGGACGAAATCGGCCTGCATAACGGCGACATTGAGTGGGGTCTTGGAATATGGCGGCTGGATCTTGAACCGCTCCTCGCCGAGCGTCATGGCGTCGAACGGTTTGGGTTCGCAGGACCGGCCCGCCGCCAGACCACCGGGGGCCTCCGGATAGTAGTCGGAGTAGTTGGGCACCCAGGTCATCTTCAGCGGGGTGTGATCGAGGACGAAGTCGAACGACTCCGCGCCGCGGTCGATGTAGGTGTCGATCCGTTCCTTGGGCACCACGTCCCCGATGATGCTGTGCAGGTAGGTCCGGGCCTCCTCTCGGTCGTCGGGGCGGCCCGACGCGCGCAGCGCCTTGTTACCGGGGATCCACACCCCGCCACCTGAGCGTGCGGTCGATCCGCCGTAGTACTCGGCTTTCTCGAGGATCACCACACTCAGCCCGTTGTGGGCGGCGGTGAGGGCGGCGGTCATTCCGGCGGCGCCGCTGCCGACCACCACCACGTCGTATTCCCGATCACTCATGTAGAACACGTTATAGAATGATGGCGCTGTTGGTCTATGTTGTCTGGCAGAAGACTTGATCGACAGTCGAAACAATGAGGAAACTCGTTTCAGTTTCTAGTGGAGTTGGAGTGTATGGCGCACGAGTGGGACCTGGCCGCTGACGTGGTCGTCGTCGGGTACGGGGCGGCCGGCGCGGCGGCGGCCCTACAGGCATCCGAGGACGGCGCCCAAGTGCTGGTCCTGGATCGGTTCGCCGGAGGTGGCGCCACCGCGCTGTCCGGCGGGATCATCTATGCCGGGGGCGGTACCTGGGTACAGCGTGCCGCCGGAGTGCGCGACACCCCCGAAGCGATGCTCGCCTATCTGGAGCGCGAGGTGGGCGACGCGGTCACGCCGGAGACGCTACGGCGTTTCGTCGAGGGCAGTCCCGCCATGATCGACTGGCTGACCGGACACGGGGTGCCGTTCGAGGCGTCGCTGTGCCCCTACAAGACCTCCTACCCGAACAACGACTACTACCTCTATTACTCCGGCAGCGAGATATCCGGCGCCTTCGCCGATATCCCCGCTGCCCAGCGCGGGCATCGCGTCAAGGGGTGGGGCACCTCGGGTAAAAAACTGTTCTCCCCGCTGGCGGAGGCGGTGAATCGCGCGGGTGCGCGAGTGGAGAACCTGACCACGGCGACCGCCCTGCTCACCGATGACAGCGGCGCGGTGGTCGGTGTCGAATGCCGCACCCTGCGCGAAGCGCCCGGTTCGGTGCGCGCCCGCTATATCCGGATGGCGAAGATCGCCGCCAAACCCGGTATCTACTACCCCCCGCTGCGCAAAGCCCTGGAGAAGCGGCTCGCTCGGCTGGATCGCCGATACGGGACCACCATCCGAATCCTGGCCCGGCGCGGGGTGGTGCTCACCGCGGGGGGTTTCATCGCCAATCGGGCCATGGTGCGCGAACATGCTCCCGTCTACCGGCACGGTCTGGCGCTGGGTAGTTCCGGTGACGACGGCAGCGGTATCGAATTGGGCCGCAGTGTGGGCGCCGCCGCCGCGCGCCTGGACAGTGTCTCGGCCTGGCGTTTCCTCCTGCCGCCGAGCGCGTTCACCGGTGCCCTGTTGGTGGACGGGCAGGGGCGCCGGGTCATCGACGAGACCCGTTACGGCGCCGCCGTCGGCAATGCGTTGATCAATGCGCACGGCGGTATCGGATGGATCCTCGCCGACGACGAGCTCATGCGCACCGCCATTGCCCAGATCGGTCCCCAGGCCGCCTGGTTCCAGCGGATGCAGTTCGAGGTCATGCGTCGTAAGGCCAAGCGTGGGCGGACTCTCGAACAGGTCGCGGCCGCGGCCGGTATCGATCCGGCCGGCCTGCGCGCGACCGTGGCGGCCCACAACGACGCCATTGCCCGGGGCGAACCCGATCCGGTGGGTAAACCCGCGGAATTCACCCGTTCGGTGGGCGACGGACCGTATTGGCTCCTCGATGTTTCGATCAAACCGAGCCTGACCAATCCGTGCCCGATGTTCACCGTCGGCGGTCTGGTGGTCGACGAGCAGACCGGCGCGGTGAAAGCCGTCGACGGCGCCGATATTCCGGGTCTGTACGCGGCGGGACGAACCGCTGTCGGGCTGTGCGTGAACTCTTACGTCAGCGGACTGTCGCTGGCAGACTGTATTTTCTCCGGCCGTCGTGCGGGCAGCAGCGCGGCGGGTGCGCCGCATGCCGTCGATGATGCGGCCGACGATCGCGTGTCCGCGGGGACACCAGTGGAAGGGGTCTAGCGTGCTGTCCGATGCGGTGCGAACCGAACTCGCCGCCGAACTCGAGCGGGCCGAACACGAACGGGTCGCCATCGACCCCCTGGTGGCCAGGCACCCCGATATCGATGTCGTCGATGCCTACGAGATCCAGCTGATCAATATTCGCCGCCGGCTCGACGCGGGTGCGCGGGTGGTGGGACACAAGGTCGGGCTCTCGTCCGAGGCCATGCAGCGGATGATGGGTGTGGACGAACCCGATTACGGTCATCTGCTCGCCGATATGGAGGTCTACGGGGACGTCCCCGTCGAGACCGGCAAATATCTGTTCCCCCGGGTCGAGGTGGAGGTCGGGTTCGTTCTCGGCAAGGATCTGCCCGGCGCCGAATGCACCGAGGCCGACGTACTGGACGCCACCATCGCCTACGCTCCCGCCCTCGAACTGATCGATTCCCGGATCAAGGACTGGAATATCGCCCTGTGCGACACCATCGCCGACAACGCCTCCTCGGCGGGCTATGTTCTGGGACCGCAGCGGGTGGCGCCCGCCGATATCGATATCAAGGCCATCGAGGCGGTGCTCACGCGTAACGACGAGGTGGTCGCCGAGGGACGTAGTGACGCGGTGCTCGGCGACCCGGTGATCGCGGTGGCCTGGCTGGCCCGCAAGGTGGCGAGTTTCGGGGTGCGATTGAAGGCCGGCGATATCGTGCTGCCCGGTTCCTGCACCCGTGCCATCGACGCCCGCCCCGGTGATCTTTTCCAGGCCGAGTTCGCCGGACTCGGCTCCGTTCGTCTGCAATTCGCCTAGGAGGCCATACCGTGACCGAGAACGGGAAGGTCAGTGCCGCGATCGTCGGGTCCGGCAATATCAGCACCGACCTCATGTACAAACTGCTGCGCTCGCAGGTGATCGAGCCGCGGTGGATGATCGGTATCGACCCCGACAGCGAAGGCCTCAAACGTGCCGCCGGCCTCGGGTTGGAAACCTCTGCCGAAGGTGTGGACTGGTTGCTGCGGCAGTCCGAGAAACCGGACATCATCTTCGAGGCCACCTCGGCCTATGTGCATCGCGCGGCCGCGCCCAAATACGAGGAGGCCGGTATCCGGGCGGTGGATCTCACCCCCGCCGCGGTCGGTCCCGCCGTGGTGCCGCCGGTGAACCTGGACGCCAATATCGAGGCGCCGAACGTCAATATGATCACCTGCGGCGGCCAGGCCACCATCCCGATCGTCGCCGCGGTCTCACGGGTGGTCGATGTGCCGTACGCCGAGATCGTGGCATCGGTGGCGTCGGTATCGGCCGGTCCCGGCACCCGCGCCAATATCGACGAATTCACCAAGACCACCAGTCGGGGGGTGGAAACCATCGGCGGTGCGAAACGCGGTAAGGCGATCATCATCCTCAACCCGGCCGAACCGCCGATGATCATGCGCGACACCATTTTCTGCGCCATACCCGAAGACGCCGACACCGATGCCATCAGCGAATCGATCCACCGGATGGTCGCCGATATCCAGCAGTACGTGCCCGGTTACCGCCTGCTCAACGAACCACAGTTCGATCCGCCGTCGGTGGTATCCGGCGGTATGGCGAAATGCTCGGTATTCGTCGAGGTGGAGGGCGCCGGTGACTTCCTGCCGCCGTACTCGGGCAATCTGGACATCATGACGGCCGCCGCCACCAAGGTCGGCGAGGTCATCGCCGATCAGATCACCGCGGCCCGGGTCTGAGAAGGGAGACCACCATGCCGTACTCGCAACAGCTCGACATCCGCGTAACCGACACCTCGCTGCGCGACGGATCGCACCACAAACGCCACCAGTTCACCGCCACCGAGGTGCGCGATATCGTCGCCGCCCTCGACGGCGCCGGTGTCCCGGTGATCGAGGTGACCCATGGCGACGGTCTCGGCGGTTCCTCGTTCAACTACGGATTCTCCAAGACCCCCGAACAGGAATTGGTGAAGATCGCCGCCGAAACCGCGAAACAGGCCAAGATCGCGGTGCTCATGCTGCCCGGCGTCGGGGTCAAGGAAGACATCAAGATCTCCCAGGACAATGGTGCGAGCATCTGCCGTATCGCCACCCACTGCACCGAGGCCGATGTCTCCATCCAGCACTTCGGCCTGGCCCGGGAGCTCGGCCTGGAAACTGTCGGCTTCTTGATGATGTCGCATACCCAGCCGCCGGAGGTGCTGGCAAAGCAGGCCCGCGTCATGGCCGACGCCGGCTGCCAGTGCGTCTATATCGTCGACTCCGCCGGTGCTCTGGTCCTGGAGCAGGTCGCCGACCGGGTTTCCGCCCTGGTCGCCGAGCTCGGTGACGACGCCCAGGTCGGTTTCCACGGGCACGAGAACCTCGATTTGGCCGTCGCGAACTCGATCTATGCCATCCGCGCCGGTGCCACCCAGATCGACGGATCGGCCCGCCGCTTCGGCGCCGGCGCCGGCAATACTCCCGTCGAAGCGCTCGTCGGTGTCTGCGACAAACTCGGTGTGAAGACCGGAATCGACTTCTTCGCCATCGCAGACGCCGCCGAGGACGTGGTGCGTCCCGCCATGCCGCAGGAATGTCTGCTCGACCGGCAGGCGCTGATGATGGGTTACGCGGGTGTGTACTCCAGCTTCCTCAAGCACGCCGAACGCCAGGCGGAGCGTTACGGGGTCTCGGCGGCGGAGATGTTGGTCCGGGCGGGCAAACGCAATCTGGTCGGTGGGCAGGAGGACCAGCTCATCGATATCGCACTGGAGCTTCAGAAGGAGAAGGAAACCGCCTCCGCCTCGTGACGAGACCCGCGGATGTTCCGGATTTCGAGATTGCTGCTGTGCGGATGTGCGCCGCGGCAGTCTCGAACTCCGTGGTCGGCCGCCGAGTCGTTCCCCGTCGAAGTCGGCGATGATCTCCATCCATCCGTCCGTCGTGGGCTTCGATATGAGCAGCGAGGGTGCGTAGCTCACTCACAGTGATCTCGGCGCGTTCCAGGGCGGATACTCGTTCTTGCCGGACATGCGTCCGTTCGGCGATCCGTGCCTGGGTCGGCCCAGGCGTTTGCGCATCTCCACAAGTCGGGTAGCGCGGCCGAGAGCGATCATGCGCTGCGCCCCGGCCTCGATTTCCTTCCGGTCCTTTTTCTCGGAAAAACTCGGTCAGGAAGCTCTCTTTGCCATACGAATGAGTGCTCATGAGCGCTTCCTCTCTTCCGGATATTCGGTGTATCTCCGCTCGGCCGTAGGTATGGCTTCGCGATACCGACGCTGCCGGTCGCCGGATTTGTCTCCGGCAACCAGGAGTACGGCGTTGCGCTCCGGGTCGAAGATGAACGAGATTCTGATCTCGCTGTTTCCGGTGGAACCTGGTCGTAGTTCCTCGAGATTGCGTAGTAGCGGGGAACCCTTGATCCGGTCCACCAGCGGTCGTCCCAGTGGTGTGCCTTGTCCAACAAGGCGGAGATCGCCTGGCCGACGAGAATGGCGCTTGCCCGGTCGGGATCCATGGCTTCCGCCCCTGGAGCCCACGATGTGTTACCACGGTGGGGCACTCGCTCCGCGATGACCGGCACCGCCACCCCGGGTACTGTCACACGACAACGGTTGCCCGGTGTTTCCGGTTCGGCTCCTCAGATCGGTGAGCCGCTCCGATTCTCGGCCCGTCGAAACGAGGAACATGGTTGCGGTAGAGATACTGGCGTGGGGTCTGGTCGCGGGACTGGTCCATACGGTCGCGATGGTGATTTTGTACGGAAATCCCTGGGTGGCCCGGATTCACGCCGCGCACAACAAGGTAGGCGCGGCCGGGGCACAGGGTCGGGCCGCGCCCGCTTCGTTGTCCGTGCAGTTCCTGGGCACCCAGGTCGAGGTCTATCTCCTCACGATCGGATATGCCTGGCTGCATCCCCTGCTGCCGTTGCCCGGTCTGGTCGGAGCACTGGCCCTGGGCGTATTCATGGCGGCATTGCGGGTTTTCGCGCCGGTCTGGGCGCTGTGGCGGCAGGGAACGTATTCCGGCGGCTACCTTTTCGTGGAGGTCCTGGCCGGTGTACTGGGCAGTGTCGTCGTCATGCTGACGCTGTATCTCCTTTTCTGATCGGCGAATGTGGCATATGGGTTCGGTGCTCGACGGCCCCGACCCGAATATCAGCGGGCGACCACGAGGAAGTAGGTGACCGCGCCCGCGGCCAGGAACAGGAACAGCACCGGGAATCCGATGTTGTGGAATACCCGGGCGCGAATATGGGCCATGACCGCCCCTGTATAGAACAACAGCAGGCCCACGGCCGCGGCCACCCCGATCGGGTCCATTCCGGCGAATCCCGCCAGCAGGCCGACGGCGCCGGCGCCTTTGAGCAATGCGAGATAGGGTATTGCGGTCGATGGCAGGCCGACCTCGGCGGAGTTCGCCAGGACGAAATCGACTCGTAGCAGATCGGCCGCGACGATGAAGACATTGGCGGCGATACATACCGCCGTCACGACGGCCGCTGTGACCGGTAGTACTGCGCTCATATGTCGCACCTCCCCGGAACGTGCGGTGATATCGGTAGGGCCGGCCCATTTACCCATTCGGCGCGAGGCCGGAGGATTTGTATGCTCATTTCGGATGCCCTTTTCGTGTGTGGGTCCGTGTTGTGTGGTTTCTCGATCGTCTTGACGTTCCGCACACCCGGAAGGTGACCACCGATATGGATTTGGTCGAAGATTTCGAGGCTGCCCGGCCGCGGCTGCTCTCGCTGGCCCACCGCATCCTGGGTTCCGTCCACGATGCCGAGGATGCCGTCCAGACGGCCTGGTTGCGCACCCGGACCGTAAATCGGGAAGCGGTCGACAATCCGGATGGATGGTTCACCACGGTGACCGCGCGGCTGTGTCTGGACCAGTTGCGCACCCGACAGCGGCGGGGTGAGCTACCGTTGCTCGCCGATGCCATCCCGGCCGAGCATCTCGCCGCCGACGAGGAGTTTCTGCGTCGCGAGGATGTCTCGCGCGCACTGCTGGTACTGCTCACCAGGCTCACCCCGGATCAACGGGTCGCCTATGTGCTGCACGACCTGTTCGATGTGCCGTTCGAACGGGTCGCCGCCGTGCTGGACACCTCGGTGCCGAATGCCAAGAAACTGGGCAGCCGGGCCCGAATCCGGCTCCGGGATCGCGATGAGGCGGCCGATATGAGTGAACTCACCACGCACGCCGAGGTCGTGGATGCCTTTCTCGCCGCCGCTCGCGGAGGTGATATGGACCGCCTGGTGGAAGTGCTGGCCCCGGATGCGGTGCGGACGGTCGAGCCCGGGCTATTGCGCGGCACAGCGGTCGCCGAGGTGCGCGGTGCACAAGCGGTGGCCGAGGAGACCAGGTATTTCCTCGACCGGATACGCGCGAGTACCGCGTTGCTCGTGAACGGTCGTCCCGGGGCGGTGATCGCGCCGGGAGGACATCCGCTGGCCGGTATCGGTTTCGAGATCGCCGATGGGCGGATCACACGGATCACGATCACCCGACTCGAGTCGACCGACCGGCTGTCGTGTCGGCCGTGACCGCGGCGGCCGGTGTCGGTGGCTCGGCGGACCGAGTGCGGCCGGCCGTGATCAGAGCCAGGTGTCGAGGGTGGTCGTGGTGAGGAAATGGTCCAGGTCGGCGCGCCAGGGGGCCGGGGCGGTCTTCTCCGGTTCGATGGCGGTGTACTGGCCGCGGTAGAACAGCAGCGGCCGGTCGGAGACCGTCGAATCGGACAGGGCCAGTACCCGGCCGATCACGATGTAGTGGTCACCGCCGTCGACGACCCGGTCCACCGCGCATTCGATGGCGGCCAGGGTGTCGTCCAGTAGGGGAAGACCCAGGTCCGAGGTGTGCCAGGGGGTTCCGGCGAACTTGTCGGGTTCGCGGGAACCGAACCTGGCGCAGACCTGCTGTTGTTCCTCGGCGAGCACATTGACGCAGAAGCGGCCGTTGCGTTCGATGGCGGCCCAGGAGCGGGAGCCTTTGGTGGGGCAGAAGAGGACCAGGGGCGGGTCCAGGGAGAGGGCGGCGAACGACTGGCAGGCGAAGCCGATGGGGTTGTTCTCCTCGGTGAAGGTGGTGATCACCGTGATACCGGTGCAGAACCGGCCCAGGATGTCACGGTATCGGCGACCGTCGATGGTGGGCGGATGCGCCTGATCCGTCGGTTCGGTGGGGGCCGGGTCCGCCGGCTGTGCTGCTGCCGTCACGTTCGTTCCGTCCTCGGTTGTCACGGCCGTGGTTACTTCAATCCCACGCTGAAATCGTGACCCCACAGGCTCACCGCGGTGGATTCCCGGGCGATCCAGCTGTGGTCGTCGACTTCCAGCCCCTCGCAACCGAATTCGATATCGAATCCGCCGGGGGTTTTCATGTAGAACGACAGCATCTTGTCGTTGACGTGCCGTCCCAACGTGGCCGACATCTTCACGTTCCGGCGCAGCGCCCGGTCCAGACACAGGCCCACATCGTCGGCGGTTTCCACCTCGAGCATGAGGTGGACGATTCCGCTGGGGGTGGGCATGGGCAGGAACGCCAGGGAGTGGTGGCGGGGGTTGCAGCCGAAGAAGCGCAGCCAGGCCGGTTCGCCATCGGCGGGACGGCCCACCGCCTGTGGGGGCAGGCGCATGGAGTCGCGCAACCGGAAGCCCAGGACGTCGCGATAGAACTCCAGCGCGGCCTGGTCGTCGGAGGTGCTGAGCACGACATGACCCAGGCCCTGTTCCTCGGTGACGAACTTGTGGCCGTAGGGACTCACAACCCGGCGGTGTTCCAGCGCCACCCCGTGGAAGGCCTCCAGAATGTTGCCGGATGGATCCTCGAAACGGATCAGCTCGTAGACCCGACGCTCCGCCTTCTCCTCGGCGGAGCCTTCCTTGTAGGAGACCCCGGCGGCGTCCAAACGGTTGCGAATGTCCTGTAGCTCTTCGGCATTGGCGGTTTCCCAGCCGGACACCTGGAGTCGGTCCTTCTCCCCGGGCACGATGACCAGCCGGGCCGGGAATTCGTCCATGCGCAGATAGAGCGCATTCGGGTCATTGCCCTTGCCCTCCACCATGCCGAGTACCTTGAGGCCGTATTCGCGCCAGGCCGCCATATCTGTGGCCTCGATGCGCAGATAGCCGAGCGAGCGAATGCCCATGATCACTTCTCCTGTTTGCCGGAACCGGTCAGGAAGTCCGTTGCCAGTCGGTTGAACTCGGCGAACTTCTCCAACTGGGCCCAGTGGCCGCAGCCGCCGAACACATGGAGCTGCGCGCGAGGAATGGTCTTGAGTGCCACCAGTGCGCCGTCGAGCGGGTTGACCCGGTCTTCGCGGCCCCAGATCAGCAATACCGGTTGGCGCAGTTTGTACGCCTCGCGCCAGAGCATGCCCTTCTCGAAGTCGGCGGAGGCGAACGATTTGCCCATGGCCCGGGCCGCGGCCAGGGCCTCGGGGGTGCTCGCCGAGGCGAAACGCTCCTCGATGAGCTCTTCGGTGATCAGCGACTGGTCGAACACCATGATCCGCAGGAACGCCTCGAGGTTCTCCCGAGTGGGTTCGACATTGAACTTGCCCAGCAGTTTGACGCCCTCGGTGGGGTCGGGGGCGAACAGATTGGTGCTCAGACCGCCGGGGCCCATGAGCACCAGTTTGCCCGCTCGGTCGGGGTAGTCCAGTGCGAATCGCACCGCCGCGCCGCCGCCGAGTGAGTTGCCGAGCAGGTGGACCCGCTCGGTGATCTGCAGGGTGTCCAGTAGGTCCTTCAACGCCGATGCGCTGTGCACGAAGTACTGCGGGTGTTCGGTCGGTTTGTCGGACAGGCCGTATCCGGGCTGGTCCACCGCGATCACATGGAAATCCCGGGCCAGCACGGGAATATTGCGGGCGAAGTTGGACCATGACGAGGCGCCGGGGCCGCCGCCGTGCAACAGCACGATGGTCGGGCCGTTGCCGACGCCCGCCTCGTGATAGTGCAGTTTCAGATCGGGGCGGACCTGGGCGAATCGCGAGGTCGATTCGTAGGTGAGTTCGGTGGTCGAGGTCATGGTCACCTCACACCATCGCGTCGGTGACGGGCAGGCCGAATTCACCGCTGCCGTACATGACGTAGGCCCGTTCGGGATCGTTGGCGGCGTGCACCCGACCGGCGTGGGCGTCGCGCCAGAACCGCTGGAGCGGGGTGTCGCTGGCCAGGGCGGTGGCGCCGGAGCTCTCGAACAGCTTATCGATGGCGGCGATGGCCCGGCCGGTGGCCCGCACCTGGTCGCGTCGGGCCCGCAGGCGCAGATCGAACGGGATTTCCTTACCGGCGACCAGCAGGGCGTACTCCTCGGCGACATTCCCCGACAGCTGCCGCCAGGCGGCGTCGATATCGCTGGACGCCTCGGCAACTCGAACCTTGGCGAACGGATCGTCCTTGGCTTTCTCTCCGGCGTAGGCGGCGCGGATGCGTTTGCCTTGGTGTTCGACGTGCGCCTCGTAGGCGCCGTAGGCCATACCGACGATGGGGGTGGAGATGGTGGTGGGGTGGATGGTGCCCCACGGCATCTTGTACACCGGATCGGTGTTCTGTTCGAGACCGGGCGAGACCAGGTCGTTCATGGTCTTGTAGCTCAGGAAGCGGTGCCTGGGCACGAACGCGTCCTTGACCACCAGGGTGTTGGATCCGGTGCCGCGCAACCCGACGACATGCCAGACGTCCTTGATCTCGTAATCGGAGCGCGGGATCAGGAAGCTGCCGAAGTCCACCGGTTTGCCGTCCTTGATCACCGGACCGCCGACGAAGGTCCAGTCGGCGTGGTCGCAACCGGACGACCAGGCCCAGGAGCCGTTCACCAGGTAGCCGCCGTCGACGACCGTGCCCGCACCCATCGGCGCGTACGAGGAAGAGATGCGGACATCGGTGTCCTCGCCCCACACCTCTTCCTGGGCCTTCTGGTCGAACAGCGCCAGGTGCCAGTTGTGCACACCCACGATGCCCGCCACCCAGCCGGTGGAGCCGCAGGCGCCGGCGATCTTGCGCACGGTGTCGTAGAAGACGACCGGATCGGCCGCGTGCCCACCCCACTGACGTGGCTGCAGCAGCCGGAAGAAGCCCGTCTCCTGCAGGTCTTTGATGGATTCGTCGGGAATGCGCCGCAGGTCCTCGGCCTCCTGCGCGCGTGCGCGCAGTGTTGGCAATAGCGCTTCGACCCGCTCGGTCACTTCTTGCGTCATCTCCGGCCCTGCTCCTGCCTGGTCGATTGGTAACCGGTTGGTCCGGTGGCCCGGTGGCCCGTTGTCGGCCGTTGCTCTGAGATTAGAACAGGTTCTTGTTGATGTCGAGAACAGGTGTCCCCTACCCGACTTTATTGGACTTCTGCTGGATGTGGCGTGAATAGCTGGCGTCGAGGACGACAGTTTTGTAACGTGTTCTAGTAATGAAGGAGGAGGAATCGCGATGGCGGTAACCCCACAGGGGAAGGTTCGGGAGCTCGATGTGGGCACCCCGCCCACCCGGTACGCACGGGGATGGCATTGCCTCGGCCTGGCCGAGTCGTTCCGTGACGGTAAACCACACTCGGTCCACGCCTTCGGCACCAAACTGGTGATCTGGGCCGACAGTGCGGGTGAACTGCACGTGCTCGACGCCTACTGCCGGCATATGGGCGGGGACCTGAGTATGGGCGAGATCAAGGGCGACGACATCGCCTGCCCGTTCCACGACTGGCGCTGGGGCGCCAATGGAAAGTGCACCTCGATTCCGTATGCGCGCCGGGTGCCGCCGCTGGCCCGCACCCGGCGCTGGACCACCCTCGAGCGCAACGGGCAGTTCTTCGTCTGGCACGACCACGAGGGCAACGAACCGCCACCCGAGGTCACGATCCCCTATATCGAGGGCCCCTACACCGACGCGGACGGCAATCCGCGTGACGATATGGACCCCGGCTGGACCCCCTGGACCTGGAACTCGCTGCTGATCGAGGGCGCCAACTGCCGCGAGATCATCGACAACGTGGTGGATATGGCCCACTTCTTCTATATCCACTACGCGTTCCCGACCTACTTCAAGAACGTTTTCGAAGGCCATGTCGCCACCCAGTACCTGGAGACCAAGGGACGTCCGGATGTCGGTATAGCGGCCAAGTACGGCGGTGAGACCCTACTGAAGTCGGAGGCGTCGTATTTCGGCCCGTCGTACATGATCAACCCGTTGGTCAACAGCTACGGCGGTTACGAGGTCAAGGTCAATCTGATCAACTGCCACTACCCGGTGACCCAGGACTCGTTCGTATTGCAGTGGGGTCTGACCGTCGAGAAGCCGAAGGGTATCGACGAGAAGTCCGCGCTCAAGCTCGCCGACACCATGACGAAGTTCTTCGGTGACGGCTTCCTACAGGACGTGGAGATCTGGAAACACAAGTCCAAGGTCGAGAACCCGCTGCTGTGCGAGGAGGACGGGCCCGTCTACCAGCTGCGTCGCTGGTACGAGCAGTTCTATGTCGACGTCGCCGATGTCACCGAGAAGATGACCCAGCGGTTCGAGTTCGAGGTCGACACCACCAAGGCCAACGAGGCGTGGGAGGCCGAGGTCGCGGAGAACCTGCGGCGTAAGCGGGAAGCCGAGCAAGCGGCGGCCCAGGCGAACGCCGACCAGGCGGAGGCGGGTGTCTGATATGCCCACCTGGGCGAAAGCACCCGACTTCGCCGATCGGCCCGAGCGGCAGGCCGAGGTGCGGGCCCAGACCGTCGTGGACCGACAGCGCTACCTGGAGGACGGGATGACGGCCCTGCGGTGCCAGGGGTGTCATGCCGAAGTTCTGGTCCGTAAGAGCAGTGCGCGCCAGACCTCGGTGCAGTGGACCGACAGTCCGGCGGCCCACTGCCCGGTCTTCGCCGAACTCGAGTCCAAGGGTTACGGCCCCGGGCGGCCGGACACCTGCGAGCGGCTACAGAAAACCATCCAGTGGGCCGTGGACGAAGGTGTTCTCGAAGTGCCGGAGTAGCGGAGTGGGTGCGGGACAGCAGAACCGCTGTCCCGCGCCGCGACTCAGGGCCGGTTGCCCTGCTTCCGGGTCTGCTTGGTGATATTGCGCCACATGCGCCGGCGCTCGGCCTGGAGCCGCTTGTCGGTCCATGCGGCCATCCAGGCGTTCTCCTTGGAGAGCTTGCGGTAGCTGTCCACCCGACGCCGGGGGAGTTCCCCGGATTCCACCGCCGCGCGCACGGCGCACCCCGGCTCGGTTTCGTGTGCGCAATCGGTGAACCGGCACCGCAGCGCCAATTCCTCGATATCGCGGAAAGCACGGCCGATTCCCTCGGCCGCATCCCATAACCTCACGCCCCGCAAACCAGGGGTATCGATGAGTGTGCCGCCGCCCGGTAACGGACGCAGCTCCCGATGCACCGTGGTGTGTCGGCCTTTCTTATCGGAGGAACGAACCGCGCTCGTGGTGAACACCTCCGCGCCCAGTAACGCGTTCGCCAGGGTGGACTTGCCCGCACCGGACGGGCCGAGCAGCGCGACCGTCCCGTCGAGCAGCGCATTATTCGTTACCCCCTTCAGGGCCGGCCACCGCGGTTTCGCACGCTCGGGGCCGACAACCGACGAACCGCCGCGCCCGGTTCCCCGGTCGCGGCGGTTCGGTAACGACGGGTTCCGCCTCAGTCCCCGACAGTGATCGCGGTGGCCTCCTCCACGCTGTGTGGGGCGGCGCGGTGGTCGTCGATATGGGCCAGGACGGATCGGCCGAGCAGGAGGACCACGACGCCGAGCGCGGTGCAGCCGGCGCCGACCCAGAAGGGCAGCGGAGTGTGGTGTTCACCGAGTTTGCCCGCCAGATAGGGGGCGACGGCGCCGCCGGCGAAGCGGACGAAGCTGTAGGCCGCGGAGGCCGTCGACCGCTCGACCGGCGCCGAGGTCATGACCGCTTCGGTGATGAGGGTGTTGTTCACCCCGAGGAAGAGTCCGGCGATCACCACGCCGACGACCAGGACGGGTTTGTGTTCGGCGAACATGCCCATCACCGCCAGATCGGCGGCGAAAAGCCCGACCGCGAGCGCGATCATCGGCACGGTGCCGAACCGGGTTTGCAGCCACGGCGCCAGGAACACCGATGCCAGGGCCAGTAGAAGACCCCAGCCGAAGAAGATGAAGCCGATGGCGTAGGTGCCCATATCCAGCGGGAACGGGGTGTAGGCGAGCAGGGTGAAGAAGCCGAAGTTGTACAGCAGGGCGGTAATGCTCAACACCAGCAGGCCGCGGTGGCGCAGCGCCCGGAAGGGTGCGGTGATGGAGGTCGGCGTCGCTCGGCGGGCGGTGTCCGGTAGTAGTACGACAACCGAGATGAGGGCGATCGCCATCAGCACGGATACCCCGAAGAACGGCGCTCGCCAGCTGATCCCGCCGAGTGCGCCGCCGAGCAGCGGCCCGGTGGCGATACCGATGCCGAGCGCGGCCTCGTACAGGATGATCGCGCGGGCGACACCGCCGCTGGCCGCGCCCACAATGGTGGCCAGGGCGGTCGCGATGAACAGCGCGTTGCCGAGGCCCCAACCGGCCCGGAAACCGACGATCTGTCCGACGGTACCCGATGCCCCGGCGGCGGCGGCGAAGACGATGATGAGCGCCAGACCCGCCAGCAGGGTCTTCTTGGCGCCGAAACGGCTGGACACCACACCGGTGACCAGCATGGCGATGCCGGTGACCAGCATGTAGCTGGTGAACAGCAGGGAGACCTGGGACGGTGAGGCGTGGAGTTGCTCGCCGATCGGTTTGAGAATCGGGTCGACCAGGCCGATGCCCATGAAGGCGATAACGCTGGCGAAGGCGACGGCCCAGACTGCTTTCGGTTGTCGAGTGGAGGCGCTCGGGGCGCTGGTAAGGGTGCTCATCGGTATTCCGGTTTCGGATCGAGTGATTGAGCCGACCGAGATGCAGAGCGAGACGACGGTGGCTGGGTCTGCACCGGTTACCGGCGTGGACTGCACCCATATTATTACATAGGTTAACTAACTAAAAGGTGGGGTCGACAGACATCGAGTGGCGTAGGACTCCGACGAGTCCTACGCCACTCGGCACGAGGGGGCGTCCCGGGGGCTGGCCTCCGGCGCTGCCGGTTGCGGGGGCGCCGGAGGGGACGGTCACCGTAACCGTCTCGCCCAAGACCATGCCGCCCGCGGAGTTCGGGTCCACGCAACCCCCCGTGCCGTGATCGTGGAGCCCGGCTCTAGACCTGTCAACGATGTTTCGACCGTCTGGCCGGGGTTGGCCGGCGACTCCGGCTTGGGCTCTCCGAAGAAGACATGGTCGTTGTTCGGACCGACCCCGGCCTCCGCCCAGCACTGCCCCTGATCGTTCGGGTTGTGCAGCGTCGCCGTCACCGTTCCCGGTGCGGTGCCTTCGAAGCTGACCTCAGGGGGACTCAACGGTGCATCCGCACCGCGGTCGCGGCGGTGAAGGGGCCGACGTCACTGCCGCGACGGTCGCGGCCAATAGGGAGGTTCCCTGAATCTTCTGATCATCACGAGCGGATTGTTTCCCACAATGGATTCGGGCACAACGGACATCCCCCGACCGAGAAGTAACTACGTGCGCCCACGCCATGTCCGAACTCACCCAACAGGTTGGTTCCGCAGGTCTTCCTCCCGATAACGGCAGCCGGTCGGGCCGGTGATGAGAGCGGCTCCGACGGCCTCGAGCAGCAGGACGGCCTCGAGGCCGATCACCCCGGCTCAGTCCGCCTTATCCGACAGCGTGAGCATATCCGTGACGAAACAGACGATGGCGCCGTCACTATCGCGCCCTATCCAGGTCGGGTAGGTGCCATCCCCGAAATAGCAGCCATAGGGCACCAGATCGAGATGGTCGTCGCCGAGTCGGAGCGTACTGCCGCACGCGGCCGAGACCGTCTCCAGCCACTCCTCGAAATCGTCATCCATCAACTCGGTCATCTCGGGGAGGGCCTCCACGGACGTGAAACATCCCTGTCCGCCGTCGACACCGAACCCGAAGAACTCCCCGTCGCCGAGTGTTCGCGGATCTTCGCCGTCCCGCAGTGCCGGTTCCCAGGAGACCGCGGGCGTGTACGACACTCGCAGGAGGAACGCGGCGGAGCCGTCGATCCGCAGCCCGTCCACCGGCAGCCCGTATCGATCGGCGAGTTCCTGGCGTTTTCTCATCCGCTCGGATTCGGTCAGGGTGGCGTCGACCAACACGACCTCGTACACCTGGTAGTGACCCGGTGGTACCGGCTCGGTGAACGGCTTCATCTCCGTGGCCGGCCACCAGCCGGGGTCGCAGGCCACCACTCGGCCAGAGGGTAGACACACGGAGCCGAGGTGGTGGTGTTTCGTGACCATGTGTCGTCCGTGATAGTCCCGTACGAGCGAGCCTTCTTGCATCAGATCGTGGAGATAAGGCGCACCACGCGGTGTCGGCGGATGCCACGGCCTGTGCGTGGGCGAGGCCGTATCGGAGGCATCGACATCCGTCGTGATGGATATCGGGTCGCCGTCGTGTTCGGGAATCGCCCATGCCCACTCGCCGAATACGGGGGCGGCACGCCAGTGCCCATCGGGGTCCTCCTGGTAGCTGCTATGACCGCTACCTCCGCCTATAGTGTCGTATTCTTTGCGCACCCAGCTATCGATCCCGCGTCGCAGACCGTCTCTGCGGACGCCCTTCTCTCCTTCTCGCCGACCGTCCGGGTAGTGCCACCGATCCTCTTGTACGGGGAAGAGTTGATCGTCGCGTAGCCTTCGGAAGTCGGTGTGAGTCGCGCGCCGCAATGCGTCGTCCAGTGTCCACACTCCGAGGTAATGCTGCGACCAGGCGACATCGATGATCACCCGGGGTGTGTCATCCGCCAGCAGAACCACCGAATACTGTTCGCCCGCCTCGTCTCTGGCTCGGGCGTCATCGGGATGCAGCCGGCCCACCCAGCGCTGCGCACTCTGATCCCACCCTTCGCAATACACTCCGGTCCAGCTCGTCCCCACTCGATTCTCCGTTCACTTCGGCCGGCTCGGCACGCGTGATTCCGTACCGGAGCGTTGTTTATCCTCGCAGAGGAATACGACGATTTGCCTGCTCAGAAGCTCAAGAGTGAGCAAAAACGGGTGGGCGACGGCTACGGGATCGCCGCAGCGTACTACGGGGACCCGATACCGGGCACACCATTGTCGTCTGCGGTCATGGCCGGCCTATCCGAAAGGTTGGTCACGGAGATCTTCCTCCCGATAGCGGCAGCCGGTCAGACCGGTGATGAGAGCGGCTTTGCCGGTGCCGATCTCGATCTCGTTGCCGTGGTCGGGGGAATGGAGGACGACTTGGTGGTTCCCGGGTGCGTCGAATCGGACGGTGAGGACGGTGATGCCGTGAGGGGCGGTCAGATCGCGGGCGATGGTGAGGACCCTGGGCCATTCGGCGTTACTGATCGGAACCGGCGAGAACATCGAGCCGGTGGTCATCGAGGCGCCGTCGGTTTCTCGGTAGGGGCCCGGCAGCCGAGCATTCCTTGCCCGCGGTTGGTCTCCTGGCGCCAAACGAGTCCTGGTGCGACCGTTTCGGCTGCGTCGGCGATTTGTCGGATGAGTGCCATGAGCTGCGGTTCGGTTTCCTCGAGGGATGGCAGCTTCCGCATCTGGGCTTCGGCGTGGGCGATTTCGTCGGGACTGGGTGGACGGCCCGGATCGTCCGGTGCACTGCCGCATCCGCTCAGCATCACCACGGGAAACAACGCCACGAGTATTCGTACCGGTGCGGTGGTCATATCACCGCACCGCCAGGTGTGGTAGTCCCGCGACGATTACGGCCATATTGCTGAAGACCACGGCGAATACCCTCGAGTCCCAGGACGGGGCCACGGCGAACGCGGTGCTCGGTCTGCCGGAGCCGGGGGCATCCAGCCTCGAATTTAGATCGCACCGCTGGGCCCGATACGGCCATGGGGCCGAGTCGTAGGGTGGGTGTCGTCCGAAGCTCGTAACAGCGGGGTCCTCCGTGCTGTGCGGGTTCCGGGAGGCTACGCGAGTTGTGCGGGTCGGCCGGGGGCACCGAAGAGGTGAGTGTCGCCGTGGGCGCGTTTGAAGTACAGGTGCGCGTCGTGTTCCCAGGTGATGGCTATACCGCCGTGCAGCTGAATGGTTTCGGCGGCTACGGCGGAGAAGGTCTCGCGGCATTGGCGAATGGCCACCCAGACGTCCTCCGCCGCCGACAGGGCGTCCTCGGCCACGGCGAGCGTGGCGACCAGGGACGCGGATTTGGCGGATTCGACCAGCACGTACATATCGGCCATCCGGTGTTTGAGGGCCTGGAAGCTGCCGATGACCCGGCCGAACTGCACACGCGACTTGGTGTATTCGACGGTCATCTCCAGGCAGTATTCGGCCGCCCTCACCTGTTCGGCGGCGAGGGCCGCCCAGGCGATACGGCGCAGCCGCTCGATCACGGGGGCGGGGTCGGCGGTGCCGAGGCGTCGGGCCGGAACGGCGGTGAAGGTGATCTCCGACAGGGCGCGCGTGGGGTCCAGGGTCGCGACGCGGCGGCGTCGCACACCCGGGGCGTGCGGGTCGACCTCGTACAGACCCGTTTCGGTCACCACGATCAGAGTGTCGGCGACGGTGCCGCCGAGGACGTAGTGGGCGGTTCCGTCCACGGCGTCACCGGTGGCCCGGACGCCGAACTCATCCCAGCCCGTGGCGTCGGCCCAGCAGACCGCCAGGGTACGGGTGCCCTCGGCCACACCCGGCAGCAGCCGCTCGCAGGCCTCGGTATCCCCGGACAACAGGACCGCCTGGGCGCCGAGCACCGCGGAGCCGAGCATCGGGACATCGACCAGGGCCCGGCCGAGTTCGCCCACCACCAAAAGGGATTCGACCAGCCCCGCCCCGAACCCGCCGTACTCCTCCGGAATGGCCAGAGCGGCGACTCCGACCTGCTCACACAGCTGCGCCCACAGGCGCGGGTCGTATCCCGGATCACCGGACATCGCCGCGCGCACACCCGCCCGGGCGTCGCGTTTGGTGAGCAGTCCACGGACCGCCGATACCAACTCCTGCTGTTCCTCGCTGATCATTGCTCTCTTTCGAAGATCACCCGACGAATGCGCGGGGCCTGTTCTCATTCGTGCCCGGCCGTATGCGGTCCCGGCGTTTCCTGTGCCACCGGCGGTCGATTCACTCCGCCGCGGCCGCCCTGCGCTCGCCGGCCCAGGGGATGGGTGTCAGGTCAGCACTCCGACGTCCACCGCGGGCGGGGTACGCAGGGCTTCGGCGATCCGGCGCCGGTGCAGATCGGGTGTGCCCCATGCGGTGCGCAGTGCGGTGACTCGGGTCAGCCACAGCGACAGGTCGTATTCGGCGGTGTAGCCGATGGCGCCGTGCACCTGGAGGGCGGTGCGGGCAGCGCGATAGGCGGCATCGCCACAGGCGACGACCGCGGCCGAGATATCGCGGCCGCGCTGCGGGGTCGCGGTGGTGAGCGCGGCCCGATACAGCAGGGGTTCGGCCAGGTCGAGGGCGATCAGCACATCCGCCAATTTCTGTTTGACGGCCTGGAATTCGCCGATCGGGCGACCGAACTGCTTGCGCTGCTTCACGTACTCGGTCGACGCGTCCAATAGTGCCCGGCCCGCGCCCAGCAGCTGCGCCGCATTGGCGAGCGCCCCGAAATCGAAACCGATATCCCCGGATTCGGAGGTGGAGGCCTCGGCGAGCAATTCGTCGGGTTCCACGACGAACAACCGGCGCGCCGGATCCACCGATCTCACCGCCGCGACCGCCCGGCCGGTGTACAGCCGTGGCCCGTCGACGAGTAGGACGAGGTCGGCGCGGTCGGCGTCGAGGGCAACCGCGCGGTGTCCGTCGCCGCCGCGGGCGAGGGTGGTCAGGGTGGTGCCTTCGGCGATCTCGGGCAGCAGGCGACGGGCGGGCTCGCTCTCCCCGGCGGCCAACGCGCCCAGCAGAGCCGGGACGGCGGCCGCGGTCTCCACCAGCGGGCCGGGCGCAGCGGCCCGACCCACCTCGATGAACGCCACCACCTGATCCAGCGGTTCGGCGCCGAGACCACCGTATTCCTCCGCGATACCCAGACCGAACACACCGGCCTCGGCGAGTTGGGTGAACAGTTTGCGGCCCGGTGCCGGATCGTTCGCGGCCCAGGACCGCACCGCCGCGGGCGTCTGCCCGGATTCGAACAGTTTGCGGATACTGGCGCCGAAGTCCACCTGCTCCGGGCTGAGCGCGAACCTCACCGCCCGCCTCCTCTCGGTAGGCCGAGGAGTCGCTCGGCGATGATATTGCGTTGAATCTCGTTGGTGCCGGCGTAGATCGGGCCGGAAAGGGAGAACAGATAACCGTCGGTCCAGCGGCCGGCCTGTTCGGCGTCGGCGCCGAGCAGTTCCAGTGCGGTCTCGTGCATGGCGATATCGAGTTCGGACCAGAACACCTTGGTGATCGAGGATTCCGCGCCCAGTTTCCCGCCCTCGTTCAGCCGGGTGACCGTGCCCAGTGTGTGCAGCCGGTAGGCCTCGCTGCCTATCCAGGCGTCCACCACGGCATCGCGGCTCGCGGCTCCGGCGTCACCGGTGTCGCGCCACAGGTCGATCAGTCGCCGGGCGGTCGCGCTGAACCGGCCGGGGCTGCGCAGTGACAGGCCGCGTTCGTTACTGGAGGTGCTCATGGCCACCCGCCAGCCGTCATCGGGCGCGCCGATCACGTCCTCGTCGGGGACGAACACATCGTCGAGGAAGATTTCCGCGAAGCCGGGTTCGCCGTCGAGCTGCGGGATGGGACGGACCGTGACGCCGTCGGCGGTGAGCGGGAACATCAGATAGGTGAGGCCGCGATGTCTTTCGGCCTCCGGGTCGCTGCGAAACAGTCCGAACGCTCGATCGGCGAACGACGCCCGCGAGCTCCAGGTCTTCTGCCCGCTC
Organism: Nocardia paucivorans NBRC 100373; assembly: GCF_000308675.1. GTDB lineage: Bacteria > Actinomycetota > Actinomycetes > Mycobacteriales > Mycobacteriaceae > Nocardia > Nocardia paucivorans. Next base: position 49,773 of record NZ_BAGE01000006.1, read on the forward strand.
AACAGCCAGCCGCCGTCGGTGCGTCGGGCGGTGGAGCGAATACCGGCCAGGTCGCTGCCCGCTTCCGGTTCCGACCAGGCCTGGGCCCAGATATCGTCGCCGCGCGCCATGCGCGGCATGATCCGGGCCAGCTGTTCGGGTGTGCCGTGCTCGAACAGGGTGGGGGCCAACAGGAAGATACCGTTCTGGCTCACCCGTCCCGGCGCGCCGGCCGCGTAGTACTCCTGCTCGAACAGCACCCATTCCAGTAGTGAGGCGTCGCGGCCACCGAATTCCTCCGGCCACGACACCACCGACAGTCGGGCCTGGGCCAGGGTGCGTTCCCATTCCCGATGCGCCTCGAAGCCCGCTTCGGTGTCCATCGAGGGCAGTGGGTCGGCGGGCACGTTCGCGGTAAGGAAGTCGCGGACCTCCTGTTGGAATTGCCGGGTGCTGTCGTCGAGATCCAGCTCCATTGCTAGGCCTTCCCCTCGTCGGCGGCGGCCGAGCCCGCCTGCGCCTTCATCGTCTTGGCATTCATCCCGCCCAGCGAGTCGGCGCCGACCTCGGCATTGTGCGCGTGGGCGAAATGGTGCAGGCCGAATACCGAATCCATACCCGCGCGCATACCCATCAGGTCTTCGGCCTGGTTGACGGCCTTCTTCGTCAGGGCGAGGCCGAACTGCGGCATGGCGGCGATCTTCTCGGCCAGCGCCATGGTCTCGGTCTCCAATTCGTCCCGCGGGACGACCCGGTTGACCATGCCCCATTCCTTGGCCTGCGCGGCGCCGAACCGGTCGCCGGTGAACAGGAATTCCTTGGCGGCGCGCGGTCCCATCACCCAGGGGTGGGCGAAGTACTCCACCCCCGGAATGCCCATGCGCACCACCGGGTCGGAGAAGAAGGAGTCGTCGGAGGCGATGATCATGTCGCAGACCCAGGCCAGCATGAGTCCGCCCGCGATACACGCGCCCTGCACCATGGCGATGGTCGGCTTGGGGATCTCCCGCCACCGCCGGCACATCCCGAGATACACTTCGATCTCCCGGGAGAACCGCAGGTCGCCGCCTTCCCGACCGATATGGTCCCACCACAGGGTGGCCTTGTTCGGGTATTTCACGTGATGGTCGCGGCCCGGGGTGCCCAGATCGTGTCCGGCGCTGAAGTGTTTGCCATTGCCGGCCAGGACGATCACCTTGACCTCGGGGTCTGCGACAGCGCGTTCGAAGGCGGCGTCGAGGGCATAGGTCATCACCGAGTTCTGGGCATTGCGGTATTTCGGCCGGTTCATGGTGACGACGGCAATCGGACCGCGACGCTCGTAGAGCACCACATCCGGCTCGTAGGGCACACTCGCCTCGGCGGGGCTGTCCGCCCGGACGGGGTTCGCGGGGTTGTCCGGCATTACGAATTCTCCTCACGTAGACGGTGCTTCATCACCTTGCCGCCGGCGTTGTAGGGCAGTTGGTCGCGGAATTCGACGTAGCGCGGCACCTTGAAGTTGGCCAGAACGGCCTTGGCGTGGTCGAGGACCTGCTGCTCGGTGAGCGTGGCGCCGGGTTTGCAGACGATATAGGCCTTGCCCACCTCGCCCATGCGGGTGTCGTGGACACCGATCACGGCGGATTCGGCCACCCCGTCCAATCGGGCCAGGGCCTGTTCGATCTCGGCGGGATACACGTTGAAACCGCCGCTGATGTACATGTCCTTGAGACGGTCGGTGATCTTCAGATAGCCGCGTTCGTCGACGGTGCCGATATCGCCGGTGTGCAGCCAGCCGTCGGCGTCGATGGTCGCGGCGGTGGCGGCGGGATCGTCTAGGTAGCCGCGCATGACATTGGGGCCGCGCAGCAGGACCTCGCCGGCGTCGCCGAGTTTCAGTTCGAAGTCGGCGATGGGACGGCCACAGGTGTTGGCGATGGTTTCGGCATCGTCGTCCGGGCGGCACATGGTGCCGAAACCGCCGGCCTCGGATAGGCCGTAGGCGGTGAGGACCACGTCGAAGTCGAGTTCGGAACGCATGCGCTCGATGAGCACCACCGGGACGGTGGCCGCGCCGGTGACCGCGACCCGCAGGGTGCTCAGGTCGTAGTGCGTGCGGTCGGGGAAGTCCAGGATGGATTGGTAGATCGTCGGCGGGCCGGGTAGAACAGTGATCTTCTCCGCGCCGATCAACCGCATGGTGGTGGGGACGTCGAATACCGCCTGCGGCACCATGGTGGCCCCGGTGACCAGGCAGGCGAGGATACCGGCCTTGTAACCGAAGCTGTGGAAGAAGGGGTTCACGATCAGGTAGCGGTCGGTGGCGTTCAGAGTGGAGCAGTCCACCCATGCGCGCACCGCGGCCAGCGACTGCCGGTGTTCGATCAGCACACCCTTGCTGCGTCCGGTGGTGCCAGAGGTGAACAGGATGTCGGAGATGTCTTCGGGACGTACGGTCTCGGCGCGTTCACGGGCCTGCTCTCGGGTGACGGACGCCCCCGCGGTATCCAGGTCGGACCAGGTCAGCACGCCGTCCGGAACGGTTTCGGGGTCTTGTTCGACCGGGATCACCACCACCGTGTCGATGCCCAGGTCGGGTGCGGTCTCGCGCAGTTCGGTCAGCCGGTCGCGGCGGAGGAAGGTTCCGGCAACGAACAGGGCCTTCGCGTCGACCCGGCGCAGTACATCGACGACCTCGGCGGCGACATAGCGGGTGTTGAGGGGAACCAGCGCGGCCCCACAGTAGTGCGCGGCCAGTGCGGCGATCACCCAGTGGTAGGTGTTCGGCGACCAGATCGCCACTCGGTCGCCGATTCGGATGCCGCGGGCGAGTAGGGCGCGGGCCACATCCTGGACCGATTCCAGCAGATGGTTCCAGTCGAGCCGGACCGGACCGTCTGCCAGGGCGGGCGCACTGCCGTGGGCGCGTGCGGCATCGTGCAGCGCCATCGGTGTGGTGTGCGCTGTCGGGAGCGGATGCGCGGAGATTGTCACGGTCGTCCTCGCCGTCGTGCGGCCCCGGCCGGCGGCCGTTGCCTTCGCAGGTCTACAAAGCAAGTGCTTGGTAGGTTATCCTACCGGCGTGGGTGCTATCCAGACCTCAGAATCCGGTACCGGTTCGGATACCGGGCGGCCTTCGGCCGAAACGGTGGCCGAACGTACGAGTGTGGCCGATCTGCCCGACGACGTCTTCGCCGCTCAGGTGCGGAACTGGCTCGAAGAACAGCTGAACGGCGAGTTTCGAGAACTGCGCGGTCTCGGTGGTCCCGGACGGGAACACGAGGCCTTCGACGAGCGGCTGGAATGGGACCGGCGGCTGGCCGCCGCGGGCTGGACCTGTCTGGGATGGCCGGTCGAATACGGTGGCCGCGCGGCGAGTGTGGCGCAGCAGATCATCTTCCACGAGGAATACGCCAAGGCGAACGCGCCGGCGCGGGTGTCCCACGTGGGCGAAGAACTTCTCGGTCCCACTCTGCTGGCCTTCGGCACCCCACGCCAGCGTGAACGCTTTCTCCCCGGTATCCGCACGGTGACCGAGCTGTGGTGCCAGGGCTACTCCGAGCCGGGCGCCGGCTCCGATCTGGCGGCCGTTTCCACCTCCGCCCGGCTGGACGGGGACGAATGGGTCGTCAACGGCCAGAAGATCTGGACCTCGCTGGCGCATGTGGCCGACTGGTGTTTCGCGGTCTGCCGCACCGAACCCGGCTCTAAACGGCACAAGGGCCTGTCGTATCTGCTGGTGCCCATGCATCAGCCGGGCATCGAGGTCCGGCCGATCGTGCAACTCACCGGCACCTCCGAATTCAACGAGGTGTTCTTCGACAATGCCCGCACCGAGGCCGATCTGGTGGTCGGCGAACCCGGTGACGGGTGGCGGGTCGCCATGGGCACGCTCAATGTGGAACGCGGTATCTCCACCCTCGGTCAGCAGATCCGCTTCGCTCGGGAACTGTCGGCCATCGAGGAGATGGCCCGGAAAACCGGTGCCATCGACGATCCGCTGCTGGCGGACCGGATCGATCGGGCCTGGGTGGGACTGCGGGTGCTGCGCGCCCATGCCCTGCGCACCATGGCGGAGACCGCTTCCGACGGCGGTCAGGCCTCGGTGGGCAAACTGCTGTGGGCCAACTGGCATCGCAGCCTCGGCGAACTGGCCATGGCGGTGCGCGGCGCCGCCGGACTGGTGGCCGCCGACAACGACGATCTGGACGAATGGCAGCGGCTGTATCTGTTCACCCGCGCCGACACCATCTACGGAGGTTCGAACGAAGTGCAGCGCAATATCATCGCCGAGCGGGTGCTCGGTCTTCCTCGGGAGAACCGCTCGTGACCGGGCCGCTGTCCGTCGCGCCGCCGCCGATTTCCGGCCACGGCCTACTCGCCGGGCGGTATGCCGTCGTCACCGCCGCCGCCGGTACCGGTATCGGTTCTGCGACGGCTCGGCGGTTGTTGTCCGAAGGTGCCGATGTCGTGGTCTCGGACTGGCACGAACGCCGGCTCGAGGCCACCCGGGCCGAACTCGCCACCGAGTTCGCCGATCGCAAGGTGCACGCCATCGCCTGTGATGTGACCAGCACCGAACAGGTGGACGAATTGGTTCGCGGCGCGGTGGCGGCACTGGGTCGGGTGGATATCTTCGTCAACAACGCCGGGCTCGGTGGGGAGACACCGGTTGCGGATATGACCGACGACCAGTGGAACCGGGTGGTGGATGTCACCCTCAACGGCACCTTCCGCTGCACCCGCGCCGAACTGAACTATTTCCGCTCGGTCGAACACGGCGGGGTGATCGTCAACAACGCCAGTGTGCTCGGTTGGCGCGCCCAATACGGTCAGGCCCACTACGCCGCGGCCAAGGCCGGTGTCATGGCGCTCACCAGGTGCAGTGCCATAGAGGCGGCCGAGTTCGGGGTGCGGATCAATGCCGTCGCGCCGAGTATCGCCCGACACGCGTTCCTGGACCGGACCAGTTCCCCGGAACTGCTCGATCGTCTCGCCGAGCGGGAGGCGTTCGGTCGGGCCGCCGAACCGTGGGAGGTGGCGGCCACCATCGCCATGCTGGCCAGCGACTACACCACCTATCTCACCGGTGAGGTGGTCTCGATCAGCAGCCAGCGCGCCTGATCCGGATGCCGTTGTCGAAGGTAGTTGTTCTCGGGGCTGTTTAGCCTGCTCGACGTGTGCCATTCTGAGGGCAGGTCGGATCGCACTCCCCGAAGGGGGCGATGGCTATGGAGCCGGAGCCGCGACAATTCGACAGCCCACCCGAGCTGGAACTCGTCCGCGATATCGTCCTGGCCCGGCGTCGACAGGAGGCGCTGGTTCTGGCCGCCCTGGAGTTCGGCAGCGAACTGTTGCGGCTGGACTCCGAACATGCCGCGATCGAACGGGCCGTTCAACTGTTGGCCCGGCACAGCGTCGACGAGACCGAGATCGCGCGTGACCCGCACGGCGCCCTGCGCGCCGATATGCTCCGCGACCGGGAGCGGATACGCCGAATCGCCGGCTACTGCGGCAGCACCGTCGAGGACGAGTCCCGCCGGCGCCGGCTCGAACTGCTCTACGAGGTGCGCGCCGATCTTCAGGAGGTGGTGCAGCGCTGTCGCCGATGTCGGCTCGACCGGGTGAGCTTTACCGACGAGGTGGCCCACGCGCTCGGCGCCGTCACCGACAAGCTGGCGAGTGATGCCGATATGGACACCTATCACGCCTGGCAGCGCGGCATGCTGCTGAAGTTGACCGAGGAGCCGCGCCGGCACGGTCCACCCCGGGTATTGGCGACCGTGGATGCCGGTCCCGGCCGTGAACCGCTCGTGGTGGAGTGGGATTCCTGCGAACGTCGTCTCGCATTGATCATGCGCATGATGCGGGCCGGGGTGTCACCGCTGGTGATCTGTGATCGGTTGCTGGCGGATCTGTCCGTGGCCTCGCCCTTACGGTATTCGCGGCGCTGACCGCCCCGGGGTCGGTGACCGAGGAAAGCCGACTGTACCAAGCAAGTGCTTGGTTGTATTATGTCGGAGTGTCCGCATCCGAGCCCTCGAAATCAGCCCGGCGCACCGAACTGCTCACACTGGCAGCCGACCTGTTCGCCGAGCGCGGTGTCCGCGCCACCACCGTGCGGGATATCGCCGATGCGGCCGGAATTCTCTCCGGGAGTCTCTATCATCACTTCGATTCCAAGGAAGCGATGGTCGACGAGATCCTGCGCGGATTCCTCGACCGGCTGTTCGGACGCTACCGGGAGATCGCCGCCGCGGGAATGAGCTCCCGCGCCACTCTCGAGGCCCTGGTTCTGGCCTCCTACGAGGCATTCGACCGTTCACATGCCGCGGTGGCCATCTACCAGGCCGAGGCCAAACGGCTGCGCACCGTCGAACGATTCGCCTATATCGACGACTACAACCGGGAATTCCGGGAGCTGTGGCGGCGCGTCCTCAGTGCCGGCGTGCGCGACGGCAGCTTCCGTCCCGAACTGGATATCGACCTGGCCTACCGATTCCTGCGCGACACCGTCTGGGTGGCCGTGCGCTGGTATCGGCCCGGGGGTGGCGACCTCACCGTCGACACCCTCGCCAAGCAGTACCTCACCATCGTGCTCGACGGGCTCACCGTGCCCGGGCACACCGATTAGGAGACACCATGGCTACCTCCGCCTCCCGACGCCCCTACGCCCCGCTGCGCGAGGCGTATGTGATCGACGCGGTACGCACCCCCGTCGGTAAGCGCGGTGGCGCGTTGGCCCAGGTCCACCCCGCCGATCTCGGCGCCGCCGCCCTGCGGGGCCTGCTCGACCGTTCCCCGATCGACCCGTCGCACGTCGACGATGTGATCGTCGGCTGCGTGGACAATATCGGCCCGCAGGCCGGCAATATCGGCCGCACCGCCTGGCTGGTCGCCGGATATCCGGAAGAGGTGCCCGGTGTCACGGTGGACCGGCAGTGCGGTTCCAGCCAGCAGGCCATCAATTTCGGAGCCCAGGCGATTATGAGCGGCACCGCCGAGGTGATCGTCGCGGGCGGGGTGCAGAACATGAGCGCCATCCCCATCTCGGCTGCCATGTTGGCCGGTAAGGAGTACGGTTTCGACTCCCCCTTCGTCGGAGCGAAGGGCTGGGACCACCGCTACGGCACCGGTGAGGTCTCGCAGTTTCGCGGCGCGGCGATGATCGCCGAGAAATGGGGGATCGGCCGCGAGGATATGGAGCGGTGGGCGCTGCGCAGCCATGAACGCGCCCGGGCCGCCATCAAGGAGGGACGGTTCGACAACGAGATCGTCCCGGTCGGCGATTTCTGGATCGACGAGGGCCCGCGCGAAACCAGTCTGGAGAAGATGGCCGCGCTGAAACCTCTCGAGGAGGGCAGCCCGCTCACCGCCGCGGTCGCCTCCCAGATATCCGACGGCGCCTCCGCCACCCTGCTCGCCTCCGAATGGGCCGTACAGGAATACGGGCTCACCCCGCGCGCCCGCATCATCCATGTCAGCGCCCGTGGCGCCGATCCGCTGTACATGCTCACCGCGCCCATCCCGGCCACCAAGTGGGCCTTGGAGAAGACCGGGCTGACCATCGATGACATCGACCTGATCGAGATCAACGAGGCCTTCGCCTCCGTGGTGTTGGCCTGGTTGAAGGAAACCGGCGCCGACCCGGAGAAGGTGAATGTCAACGGCGGTGCGATCGCGCTCGGTCACCCGCTCGGCGCCACCGGGGCCAAACTGTTCGCCACGCTGCTCAACGAACTCGAGCGGCGCAACGGACGGTACGGTTTGCTCACCATCTGCGAGGGCGGTGGCACCGCCAACGCGACCATTGTCGAACGCCTGGACCACTGAGCCGCAACGCAACGGTCGTCAGGACATTTACGGCAGCCTTCGTACATGAAGGTCGGTATGCGAGAACTCGGCCGTCACACGAGTCGATACATCGCGCGTGAAATCCGGGGAGATGCCGGAGATCGCCGAGCATGGCCGAGTCGTCGCGAGGCCTGTTCCGGAAACCGCGGACCGAATACACCCGGCGACGGATGAAGACCGGCGGTTATCGCAGTCGTCGACCGACAACCGAGGACGACAGCCGGTGTGACCTCGCAGCGGGCTTGACTGGAGTTCCTCGACGAAGTATGGGAAACCGGCTTGTGAACACAGTCCGAATCAACAACCGGTAAAAGATGTGGTGAACTCCCGTCGTCGATGGCGAGAGGACTTCCCTTCGACGGTGCGGCAGGTGTCAGATGGTCTCTGACCGAACTGTTCTCGGACGAGGGACGCGAATGTTGCGTTACACGACGCCTGCGCCGCCGGTGGATCTCGCCGCGGAAGTGCCGGAGCTTGCCGCCTACACCCGTACCACGGTCCGTCTGCACCCGAAGAAGAGGCGGCCCGGGGTATCGGACAGTCATATCGGTGGCCCGCTGTGGTGGCCGGCGAATGAGCCGTGGCCCACCTGCACCGAGCCGTACCTGGCATGGGTGCCGGTCGTGAGACCCGATGGACGGCACGGCATGAGAATGGGGCCGACCGAAGCCGAGGAACCGAACCCCCTGGTTCCCATCGCGCAGCTGTGGCGCCGCGACTTTCCCGAAATCGATTACCCCGATGACACCGATGTATTGCAGGTGTTGTGGTGCCCCGACGAACACGACCAGTTCGATTTTGGGGGGCCCATGGTCCGGCTTGTGTGGCGGCATACCGAGCCTGGTGTCGCGCTGCTGGATTCGCCCCCTACTCCTCGGCGGATCTCCGACAGGATATACCTGCCACACCCGTGTTCGCTGCATCCCGAGCGGGTCGTCGAGTACCCCTGTGACGAGGTGTATCCGCCGGAGCTGCAAGAACGACTTCGTCAGTGGGAGATCGCCCATTTCCCGACCACCCCTCACGACGAGGGATACGACGAAGAGCAAGTCGAGGAATACGGGTGCAGCTGCTATCAATACCTGTTGTCGGTGGCTCCCGGCTGCAAGGTCGGCGGTTGGACCTCGTGGCACGCGACCGATATGTATGACGTGCCGTGTCTCGACTGTGGTGGCGAGACAAGGGAACTGCTGAAACTGGACAGCTGTGAGTGGGACGGCGGTTCGGGTCCACGGTGGAAGCCGGTGGTGGATTCGGGAACCGCGTCAAGGGACGCAGAACCGGAGTGTGAACCGACAGGGCTGGTTCACGGCCGCTATGCGGCAATGACGATCTTCACCTGTCGAACCGATCCTCAACACGCGCCGCGTTTCACCATTCAGTGAGGTGGTCCACCGCATATGCCCGTTCGACCTGCCACTCGAGCATGCGATGAGCCGGACCATGGTCGAGGGAGATGACGAAGGCGCCATGGTCCCGGCCGTCGCGGTGAATGCAACCTTCCCGTGTCTTTCGAGCAGTGCTCGTCAGTGTTCCGAAACGGCTGTCCCGCCATGGGATAGTGCGGCGATCGTATCGATGCGTGCGACCGCATCGGTGACGATACGGTCGATGAGCTCCTGGCAGGTGGGCAGGTCGTCGAGGATGCCGGTGACCTGTCCGGCGGCGAGCACCCCCGCCTCGGTATTGCCCTCCACCAATCCGGCCCGCAACAGCATCGGGGTATTGGCCGCCATGATGACCTGCGACCAGGTGAGATCCTTGGCCTTGCGCATGGCCAGACCGTCGCGCACCATGGTCGACCATTTCATACCGGTCATGCCCTTGAACCGGGCGGCATTGCCGATGGCAGCGGCGAGTCCGCGGATTCGGCCCGAATGTTCCAGGCGCTGCACGAGTTCGGTGTTCAGCACCCGGTGCGGCATACCGTCGACCTTGGTAGAGACAACGGTGTCCTGTAGGCCGCGGTGCAGGTATTCCTGTTTCACCGCATCGGGGACGCTGCTTTCCCGAGTGAGCAGGAACCGGGTGCCCATGGCGATACCGGCCGCGCCGTAGGCGAGGGCGGCGGCCAGGCCACGACCGTCGAAGAAACCACCGGCGGCGACCACGGGGATATCCACCGCGTCCAGTACCGAGGGCAGCAGCAGGGTGGTGGCGACGGGTCCGGTGTGTCCGCCGCCTTCGCCGCCCTGCACGATCACCGCATCGGCGCCCCAGGACGCCACCTTCACCGCGTGCTTCGCGGCGCCGATGGACGGAATCACCACTACGCCCGCGTCTTTCAGCTTGGCGATGAGTTCCTTCTTCGGGGCCAGGGCGAACGAGGCGACCGCGACCTCCTCCCGGATGATCAGGTCGATGCGCGCACCGGCGTCCGAGGCGTCGGCACGGATGTTCACTCCGAACGGTTTGTCGGTCTGCGCCTTGGTTTTGGCGATGGCGGCTTCCAGCTCCTCGAACGTCATGGTCGCGGAGGCGAGGATGCCGAGGCCGCCGGCGTTGGAGGTGGCCGAGACCAGGCCGGGGCCGGCCACCCAGCCCATACCGGTCTGCACGATCGGGTGTTCGATACCCACCAGGTCGGTCAGCGCGGTACGCAATTGTGCGGTCATGATGTGGGCACCTCCTTTTCCCGCACCTTCTTCGGGTCGAGCACCTCACGGATGAGGCGCAGTTCCTCCTCGGTGGGCAGACGGGTTTCGCCGGCCTCGTCCAGTCCGGCGATCTCGAACGAGGTGTTCTCGGCGACCTCCGCGGCCGTCACACCGGGGTGCAGGCTGCGGGCCCGCATGGTGTGGTTCGGTCCTTCGAAATCGAAAACCCCCAGGTTGGTCACCACCCGGTGGATGTTCAGGAACCGGAAGGCGGGATTGTTCGGGTCGATCTTGTCGTAACCGACCCCACAGACGATATCCACCTTCTCGCAGAACACCCGACGACTGTGCCGTGCCACCCAGTAGCTGGTGGGATGGTTGATGGTGTTTCCCGGCGCCCCGCGCACCCCGAACATCTGTCGGGTCGGCTGCTGGAGTGGCCCGAAGGCGGACAGGTTCTGGTTGCCGTAGCGGTCGATCTGGTTGGCGCCCATCACCACGTGCCGTCGGCCGGAGGCCACCACGTCGAAGACCTTCCGGAACGGAATCCAGCCTTCGATGGGGGCCTTACCGCCCAGTGGGGGAGTCTCGGCCAACAGCAGCGCCTCCCCATCGGACAGCAGCAGGTCGGGTTCGGTGGTCAGTTTCGCCAGTCGCGCGCCGAGCTGCGACATCGGCGACATGGGACTTGCCATGATTTCCCCGGCGCCGCGGAAGATGTCCGCGCAGGCGACGACGCACACCTCGGCCCGGGCGATGGTCTCGGTGCTCATTGTGCCTCCTCGAAACGGGCGACGGCGGCCTGGTAGTCGGCCTCGGAGCCGCGTAGATAGGTGTCGACGAATTCCTGCCAGCTCTCCGGTGAACCGGCGGCCGCCGCATAGTGGCGCTGGAATTTCTCGTCCCGTCCGTAGCTTTCGCCGGCGAGGGTGAAATGCGCGCCGCCCGGGGCCTCCACCACACCGTCGACCATCATGCGGTTGAGCAGAAGTGCCTGTGGAGGAACGGTTTTCACCAGTTCCTCGGTCTCCACCACGCGTTCGACCGAGACGTAGCGTTTCTCGGCGGCCAGGCAGAACAGGTCGTCCATATACGGGTCGACCCCCTGATACGCCGCATTGCCGTGCGCGTCGCCGATATTCAGATGCACCAGGGCGGCGTCGAGGTTCAGTGCCGGCATGGCGATCAAGGTTTCCGGCCGACCGTCCGGTCCCGGATAGGGGGAGGTGACCGTCTTCAGCTCACCCTCCCAGAAATTGGGTACATCCGAACCCAGTCCGGCCCGGATCGGCAGGAACGGCAATCGCGCCGCAGCGGCCTCCAAACCGCATTTGAGCATGCCCTCGTCCATTTCCCGGGCCACGATCTGTCCCGAGGTACGGGCCCGGGCGAACCAGGGATCGTAGAACGGCGGCGAGTCCAGGGAGACGAAACCGTAGTAGACCTTGCGCACCTTCCCGGCCGAGCACAGCAGTCCCAGGTCCGGACCGCCGTAGGTAACGATGGTCAGATCGGTGATATCCGAACGCAGTAGTGCCCGCACCAGCGCCATCGGCTTGCGTCGGGACCCCCAACCGCCGATGCCGATCGTCATTCCGCTGTGCAGCTCGCCCACCACCTGGTCGAGCGTCATCCGTTTGTCCCGCATGGTTTTCCGCTCCGACGTCACTTGTTCTCCTTGCGTGCGGCCAGGTCTTCGTCGAAACGTTCCCGGATCTCGTCGGCGACCCCGGCCAGGTTCAGTTCGAAGGTGAAGCCCTGCTCGTAGCGGTAGCTACGGTGCACGTCCTGGAGGTCGATACCGTTGAGGGCCCGTTTGGCGGCGCGGATGACCCGGCCGTCCTTGGCGGCGATCTCCTTGGCGACCTCCAGGGCCGCGGCGTCGAGTTCGGCGCGCGGCACCACACGCAGCACCGATCCGTAGTGGTGCAGCTGCTGGGCGGTGGCGGTGTTCGCGGTGAAGAACAGCGCCCGCATCAGGTGTTGCGGTACCAGCCGGGCCAGGTGGGTGGCCGCGCCGAGCGCTCCCCGGTCGACCTCGGGCAGGCCGAAGGTCGCGTCCTCCGAGGCGATGATGATGTCCGCGTTGCCGACCAGGCCGATTCCGCCGCCCAGGCAGAACCCCTGCACCGCCGCGATCACCGGAACCGGGCAGTCGTAGACGGCGGCGAAGGCCTCGAAGCAGCCGTGGTTGGCGTCGATCAGCGCCTGGTGACCGGGCTTGCGTTGGATTTCCTTGATATCCACCCCCGCGTTGAACCCGCGGTTCTCGGCGCGCAGCACCACTACGCGGGTGTCGGGGTCGCGCCCGGCGTCGCGGATTTCGTCGGCGATGGCGAACCAGCCATCCGACGGTATGGCGTTGACCGGCGGATAGTCGACCGTGACTACGGCGACGCCGGTGGTCTCCGAACGGCGAGAGATCCCCATCGCGTATCCCATCTCGAGCATCTTGGCTAAGCAAGCAATTGCTTGGTAGGTTAGCACGGTGACACTCGAAATCGACCTGTCCGATCGCGTCGTTCTGGTAACCGGCGGCGTCCGCGGCGTCGGTGCGGGGATAAGCCGGGTCCTGCTGACCGCCGGGGCCACCGTTGTGGCCTGCGCGCGTCGACCGGCGGAGCAGGTGGTGGAAGCGGCGGGACGTGGTATCGACTTCCTACCGTGCGATGTGCGCGACGGCGAGGCGGTGCAGCAGCTGATCGAGACGATCGTGCAGCGCTACGGCCGGCTGGATCACCTGGTCAACAATGCCGGCGGGGCGCCGTACGCCCTGGCTGCCGATGCCAGCCCCAAGTTCCACACCAAGATCGTCGAACTGAATCTGCTCGCTGCCCTGCACGTATCGCAGGCCGCCAATGCGGTGATGCAGCGGCAGGACGAGGGCGGTTCGATCGTCAATATCTCCAGCCTCAGCGGCCATCGCCCGTCACCGGGGACCGCCGCTTACGGCGCCGCCAAGGCCGGGGTGGACGCCCTGACCGTTTCGCTGGCAGTGGAGTGGGCGCCCCGGGTGCGGGTCAACTCCCTGGTGGTCGGCGCGGTGGAAACCGAGTTGAGCGAACTGCACTATGGCGATGCCGCAGGGGTGGCCGCGGTGGGGCGGACCATTCCACTGGGCAGGCTCGCGCGCCCGGAGGACGTCGGTCATGCCGCCGCCTTCTTGATGTCTCCGCTGGCCTCCTATATCAGTGGCGCGACCTTGCAGGTCCACGGCGGCGGCGAACCGCCGGCCTTCCTCTCCGTGGCCACGGCATCCCATTCCGGCAACCCGGCGTCGCAGCCGGCCAACTGATATCCAGTATCGACGAGAGGAACGACATGGCAACCGAGGGCATCTGCGCCGGACGCACCGTCATCATCACCGGAGCGGGGCGGGGAATCGGCCGGGCGCATGCGCTCGCCTTCGCGGCACAGGGCGCGAATGTGGTCGTCAACGATATCGGCACGGCCTTGGATGGGGCCGCCACCGATGAAACCCCCGCCGAACAGGTGGTCGCACAGATTCGGGCAGCCGGCGGGCAGGCGGTGGCCAATGGGGACGATGTGGCGGACTGGGCAGGTGCCCAGCGGCTGATCCAACAGGCCGTGGACACCTTCGGTGGATTGGACGTTCTGGTCAACAATGCCGGGTTCGTCCGCGACCGAATGCTCGCCAATCTCAGCGAAGAGGAATGGGATTCGGTGATCCGGGTGCATCTCAAGGGCCATTTCGCCACCATGCGTCATGCCATCGCCTACTGGCGCGCCGAGTCCAAGGCCGGGCGGCCGGTGGATGCCCGGGTGATCAACACCAGTTCCGGTGCGGGTCTGCAGGGCAGTGTCGGACAGAGCAACTACGGCGCCGCCAAAGCGGGTATCGCGGGCCTGACCCTCACCGCTGCCGCCGAATTCGCCCGATACGGGGTGACGGTGAATGCCATCGCGCCTTCGGCGCGTACCCGGATGACCGAAACCGTGTTCGCCGACATGATGGCCAAACCGGAGGAGGGTTTCGACGCCATGGCGCCGGAAAATATTTCGCCGCTGGTGGTGTGGCTCGGCAGCTCGGAGTCGGCGGGTGTGACCGGTCGAATGTTCGAGGTGGAGGGTGGAAAGATCGCGGTCGCCGATGGTTGGCGCCATGGTGTGCCGGTCGACCGGGGCGCTCGGTGGGATCCCGCCGAACTCGGCCCGGTGATCACCGATCTGCTCGCCAAGGCGGCGCCGCCGGAACCCGTCTACGGGGCGTAGCGGTACGCCGAAGGGTAGCGGACCTGTTCGGTGGCGCGGTGATAGCCACCAGGGTGCCATAATCGGAGTTATCCCTCGGATACCCCTCCATTACGTCACTGTGATTCGTGAAAAACAACCGACCCGCCGGTTCGGCGGGTCGGTTCGGTATCCGTGCGCTACGTATGACTGGAGAACTCGCCTCTCGGGTGGTCAATTGTGGTGTAACCCGTCCGAGGGGCCGGTGGGTGCGAGGTGATGCAATACGGTGCGATCCGCGCGGATCGCACCGTATTGACGGGAATCTATTCGGTCCCGTCCGGAGGAATTTCGGGCAGACCTTCGCTCGCCCGCAGTTTCTCCGCCATGGAGGTGAGTAGATTCTGGGATTCTTCGGAAAGGTCGAATGCCCGGCTGGACAGTCGACGCAGTCCGTAGCCCTGCAGCTGCGACAATAGCTCGAGATCGTGGTCGATCTTCGCGGCGTAGATGTCGTTGAAGAAGTAGTCGGGCTTCACCTTGAAGAACTTCGCCAGTGCGGCGACGGTCTCGTCCGACGGATTCGTCCGCTGTCCCGACCTCAACTGCGATAGGTAGGGCTTGGAGATTGGATGTCCGGACGCTGTGAGTGCGGCCGCGACCTCGGCGTTGGTATGCGGCTTACGCCCGGGGGATGCACGGTTTCGAACAGCTTGTTGAGCCGCGCCGCGAAATCAGCCATTGTGAGCCGCCCAATTCCCTTCACTGGACTTACAGTCGTTATCTCGGATACCTATCATTGATATTAGCGGCTCAGTAACTGAAAACCTACGCCTGATTCAGGATTTCCTTGAAACTTCCAGGCGCGCATCCGGAGAAGGGCTCGGCAGCGTTGCGTTTGCGGGTTGCCCGAGGGGGTATTGTGTACGCGCGGTACCGCCGGGTTATGGCCCGTCGCGGGGGTCTTCCCGGACGGGCCTCGGGTAGCCCTCGGATAGCTGGTATCTCCGCCGAAGGCCTGTATCGCTCATTGTGTGGTGTGCGACACGTTTTTCCCCGTGCTGGGATGAACGTTCAACCCAATGGTCAATTGCGGTGTAAGCCCTATAGACGTTCGATGATCGTTCCGGTGGCGAGTGCACCGCCGGCGCACATGAGAACCATTGCGGTGGTGCGGTCGGAGCGTTCCAGTTCGTGCAGGGCGGTGGTGATGAGCCGAGAACCGGTGGAGCCCACCGGATGTCCGAGTGCAATGGCGCCACCGTTGACGTTCACCCGGTCCATATCGGGCTCGTGGACCTGGGCCCAGGACAGTGCTACGGAGGCGAACGCCTCATTGATCTCGAAAATATCGATATCGTTCATGCTCATACCGGAACGTTCGAGCAGTCGGGTGCACGCCTGAACCGGGCCGTCGAGATGGAATTCCGGTTCCGCGCCCACCAGGCACTGGGTGCGTATACGTGCCCGGGGGCGCAAACCCGCGCGCTGGGCGGCCTTCTCGTCCATGAGCAGCACCGCCGCGGCGCCATCGGATATCTGCGACGAGGTGCCCGCGGTGTGGACGCCGCCCTCGAGTACCGGCTTCAGCTTGGCCAGGCTCTCCAGGCTGGTCTCGCGCAGACCCTGATCGCGGGTGACGTCGATTTTCTCCCCGGTGGGGTTACCTTCCTTGTCGACCGCCGGAGCGGTCACCGTCAGCACCTCACGCTCGAACCGCCCCTCGGCCCAGGCCTGCGCCGCCAATTGCTGTGAGCGGACACCGAATGCGTCCACATCCTCGCGAGTTATCCCACGTCGCTTGGCGATTCGCTCGGCCGCCTCGAACTGATTCGGCATATCGATATTCCAGGACGCCGGTCGGCGCGGTCCGGCATGGTCACCGACATTGGCCCCCAACGGGACTCGGCTCATGGCCTCGACACCGCATGCCACGCCGATATCGATGGCGCCGGTGGCAATGAGTCCGGCGATGAGGTGGTTTGCCTGCTGGGCCGAACCGCACTGGGCGTCGATGGTCGTGCAGCCCACTTCCCAGGGCAACCCGGCATGTAGCCAGGCGGTGCGGGTGATGTTGTTGGACTGTTCGCCGGCCTGGGTGACGCAGCCGCCGATGACCTGTTCGACCTGTCCCGGATCGAGATGGGCGCGGTCGAGCAGGCCGCGCTGGGCCAGGCCCAGGATCTCGGCGGCGTGGAGGCCCGACAGCCATCCGTTGCGCTTGCCGATGGGGGTGCGAGCGGCCTCGACGATAACGGGTGTGCCCATCTCCAACCTTTCCTCGGGGGACAGAAACTGTAACGTGTTCGCGCACTTGTCACAGGCGGGATCTATCCGGTTTCTTTCCTCATACTCCCGCCTGTGCTTCAATGATTGTAGAACGTGTTTCAGTTATGTCGAAGGAGACAACTGGTGGTAGATACGGTGAATGCCCGGCCGAACCTGCCGGACGGGTTCGACGTCACGGACCCCGACATCTACGCCCAGCGGGTTCCGGTTGAAGAGTTCGCTGAGCTGCGCCGGACCGCGCCGATCTGGTGGAACCCGAAGTCCCCCGAGGTCGGCGGTTTCCCCGACGACGGTTTCTGGGTGGTGAGCAGGCACGCCGACGTCAAAGAGGTCTCCCGGCGCAGCGATGTGTTCTCCACCTTCGAAAACACCGCCATCCCCCGCTTCAACGACGATATCCAGCGCGAACAGATCGAACTTCAGCGTTTCGTCCTGCTCAATATGGATCCCCCCGAGCACACCCGTATGCGCAAGATCATCTCCCGCGGTTTCACCCCGCGGGCGATCAACGCGCTGCGCGCCGAACTGTCCGCCCGCGCCGAATCGATCGTGAAGGCCGCGGCCGAATCGGGCTCGGGTGATTTCGTCACCCAGATCGCCTGCGAACTGCCCCTACAGGCCATCGCCGAACTGATCGGCATCCCGCAAGAAGACCGGATGAAGGTGTTCACCTGGTCGAACGAGATGACCGGCTACGACGACCCCGATATCGATATCGACCCGGTCAATGCCTCCACCGAACTGCTGGGCTACTCGTACGTCATGGCCGAGAACCGCAAGGCGTGCCCGGCCGACGATATCGTCACCACCCTGATCGAGGCCGATGTCGACGGCGACAAACTGAGCCCGGAAGAGTTCGGTTTCTTCGTCATCCTGCTGGCCGTGGCGGGTAACGAGACCACCCGCAACGCCATCACCCACGGCATGATCGCCTTCCTGGAAAACCCCGACCAGTGGGAGCTGTACAAGAAGGAACGCCCCGCCACCGCCGTGGACGAGATCATCCGGTGGGCCACCCCGGTCACCTCCTTCCAGCGCACCGCCCTCCAGGACACCGAACTGGGCGGCGTCCAGATCAAGAAGGGCCAGCGGGTGGTCCTGCTGTACCGTTCGGCGAACTTCGACGAGGACGTCTTCGAGCACCCGGAGAAGTTCGACATCATGCGCAAGGACAACCCGCATGTCGCCTTCGGCGGCACCGGTGCCCACTACTGCATCGGCGCCAACCTGGCCCGTCTCGAGATCGACCTGATCTTCAACGCCATTGCCGACCATCTGCCCGATATCACCAAGATCGGTGACCCCAAGCGACTGCGCTCGGGTTGGCTCAATGGCATCAAGGAGTTCCCGGTCGACTACAAGACCTGCCCGGTGACCGGCGCAAAGGTGAGCTGAGCAGCTGGATCCGACAATACGGCGCCTCCGACGAGCGATCGAACCACCTCGTCGGAGGCGCCGTAACATTGTTCGGCTCGGATCGGCAGAAGCGCTCGGATCGGCGCCGTCGCACGGATCGACAATGTCGCGAACCCGCCGAAATCCGTATGTCGGACGACTACACTCGGGTCCCATGTCGAGTAAGGGCCGACAATTTCGCCATGATTTCCGCACACCGCGGATGGCTTTGTCGGTAGAGACCCGGAGCTGGAACGAATAAGAACCCTGCTGGGTTCGGCCCGGCTGATCACCCTGATCGGCATGGGCGGTATCGGGAAAACCCGGCTCGCGGCCGAAGCGGTGAGCCAATTCCACAAGGCCACCCAGACTCCGGTGCGCTGGGTGCGGTTGGCGAGACTGTCCAAGGGGGCCGGCCGCACCGCGGTGGAGGAAGCGGTGGCCCACGCCGTGCTCGACTCCGATTTCTCGGGGCGATCGATATGGGACACCCTTGTCGACAAGCTCACCGGCAAGGACGCGAGGGGCGCGACCTGCCGACCGTGGTGGTGATGGACAACTGTGAGCACGTGCTCGCCGACGCCGCCTCGCTCATCGTGTCGTTGCTGGAGGCGGTACCCGGCCTGGTGGTTCTGGCCACCAGCCGCGAACCGGTGGGATGGGTCGACGAACATCTCGTGGAGGTTCCTCCGCTGTCGCCGCACCAGGCCTTGACTCTGTTCCGAAAGCGCGCGGAGCTCACCGGTCATCCCGTGATCGGAAAGAACCGGATCGCGACGGCCGAGCGGATCTGCCGTCATATGCACAACAATCCGCTCTACATCCGGCTCGCCGCCGCACGGCTGCGCCGCCGGCCGCTGGATGCCATCCTCCAGGAGTTGAACGGCGGCGCGAGCGATAAGCGGATGTGGTGGCCCCGGGCGTGGCGGGTGGGAACGGAGACACTATGACCTGTGCACGGACAAGGAACGCTTGTTGCCGGCGCGAATGTCGGTGTTCGCCGCGGGCTCCGAAATCCTACGGATGGTGCGTGATTCGCGCGGGTACGAGTCGAGTCCGGACAACGGCGACCACTGCGGATTCGATGTGGGCGCCGACCTGGAAGCCATCGAAGCCATCTGCGCCCGCGACGCGGAGCGCGTCGGGGACGCCGTGGTGAGCGTGGCGAAAGAAGAGATCGGGGGGGTTGCTCGAACGACTCGTGGACCAGTCGTTGGTGTCCCAGCACATGACCGAGACCAGCGTGCGGTATTCGCTGCTGGAAACGATCCGCATATTCGCCCGTCAGCAATTGCGGAAATACTCGACCGACGAGGTGGACGAACCGGCGCGGATGGCCCGGCGGCATCGGCGGCATTACCGAGACAAGGTCTTACAGGCGTATGCCACCCGGTACGGCCCGATGGAGCTGGAGCAACTGGAATGGGTGCGCGCCTCGTGGGACGACATCCTGGTCGCCATCGAGGGAAGTCTCACCACACCGGATGAATCGGCGCTCGGTGTGGAGATCTCGGTAGGGCTGATGGCGTTGCGCGCCGTGGTTCAACGGATCGTTGCGGGAAACTCGGCAATGGGCAGAACGAACTCTGGAGGCGAGCCGCACTCCGGCGACACGGCCGACCGAACTCCACATCGTGGCGATGGCCTTGGTCGGATGGTTGACCCTGTGGCAGGGGCAACGCGCCGACACCGAACGGGTACTCCAGGACTGCATCGTCGCCTACACGGACGATCCGGAGATATGGCGGAACTGGCGCCGCAACCCCCACGTCGACCACGGCCTGCCCGCCCCGCTCGAATTCGTCTGGGGCCAGGAACTGATGGTGATGCACCGCGATCCGGCCTCCATCACCGTATTGGCGCGTGCCCGCGAGAAGTCCCTCGACCGCGGCAGCGAGGCGATGGGTCGACTGCTCGAGGCCATGGCCGCCG
Source organism: Nocardia paucivorans NBRC 100373 (assembly GCF_000308675.1). Lineage (GTDB taxonomy): Bacteria > Actinomycetota > Actinomycetes > Mycobacteriales > Mycobacteriaceae > Nocardia > Nocardia paucivorans. The sequence goes on from NZ_BAGE01000006.1 coordinate 69,992, forward strand.
GCTTCTTCGGAACGGTGGAACAGGCATTGACGCTCGCGCGGCGTAACGTCGACGACTTCGCCGCGGCCGGGGCGCTGTGGCTGAAATCCTGGGCGGAGATGATCTGGGCCCTCGCGCTGACCAAACACGGTGATCCGACCACGGCGTTATCGGTGGGGCATGCGGCGTTGACACAACTGGTCGCCGTGCGCGACCACTGGGGCGCGGCCTTGGCGGTGCATATTCGATGTTGGTCGTTGGCGCGGATCATCGCCGACTCGATCGCCGGCGGCACCGACAAGAGCAGGCTCATCGCCCTGGCCACCGAGACGGCTCGGCTTGTGGGCGGAGCCAAGACGCTGCGGGCCGAGGTGGGAACGAATATCGAAGAGCTGGGGCCCTTCGCCGACGAAACCGACAAGGCCATCGAGATCGCCCGCGGTGTCCTGGGAACCGACGCGTTCGCTGCCATGGAGAAAGAGGGTGCCGCCCTACGCCCCGAAAAGGGCGAGGTGCAGCGTCTGGCATTGGGAACACTGAGCATGGGCAGGCCGGTGACCGGTGGTAACGCCCGCACCGGTACCCGACACCGTTGGAACGAACTGGCCCGGGCGGAGCAGGAGGTGGCGGTATTCGCCGCGGCGGGATTGACGAACACCGCCATCGCGGTACGCCGGGGGAGTTCGTGTCGGATCGTCGACGCGCAGATGGCCGGCATCTTTCACAAACTGATGGTCACGTCCCGAAAGGACATCGTCCCGTTTGTTCCGGCGGGCATGATCGACGAGGTTCGACCCCGAATGGAGCATCGGCAGCGTCACAGCGGGGAGCAGCAGTACCGGTCACGGCGAGGGTGAACTCGAAAGTTATGGAGCATGGTGGTATGCGCATCACCATCCAACTCGACAGCGACGTTCTGGCCGCCGCCGAACGGTTACGCCGCGAACGGGGTTTGGGTCTCGGCGAGGCGATCAACGAACTGGCGCGGGCGGGGATCCATTACCGCCCCGAGGCTCCGCGACGGTCCTATCGGCAACGGGCCCGCCCATTGGGCGCGCGGGTGAATCTCTCCCGTAACTCGGAAGTCCTGGACCTGCTCGACGAGCCGTATCCGGGGCAGTCATGATCGTCGACGTCAACGTGCTGCTCTACGCGGTCGACGAAAGCAAGTCCGCACCATGAGGTGGCGCACGCCTGGCTCGAGGACGCGATGAACGGTGATGTGCGGGTCGGGTTTCCATGGCACAGCCTGATCGGTTTCGTCCAAAGCGTCACACATCCGAAGATTTTCACCGCGCCGATGACAGGTCGCGAAGCGCGATCATATGTGGACGAGTGGCTGGATCAACCCGCTCCGCCGATGACGCCGACCGCGTCGAGATCGCACGCATGAAGGGGCGCAGCCCGAGCACGCTACCGGCCCCGGTCCTCTCGGTAGGGGAAGAGATCTCCACTCCAACCTCCGGATGTACCGATCTACACCGTATCCGTCGGTGAGGGCGTGTGATCCGGTATGGGCCGAGAGCGCTGGATCCACTGCCGGTAGGTTTCGTGCCGAAATTGGTAGGCAGTGCCGTTGATACGGAGCAGACCGCTGCGCCGAGCCCACTCGAGGAACACGATGGGTCGCTTCGAGAATTGTCTCGTGAATCGGAAAATGAGCACCGCGATATAGAAGCGGCCCGCCGCGAGTCCGATTACCAGCCCGGTGGCGAGTCCGGCCGCCGCCCCGAACGAGAGCCCGAACGTGAGGACGACCGCGAACTCGGCGGCGAACCCCTCCGCGAAATTGAACGCGAGTCCGCCCACGAGCGAGACGGCGGGCGCGAGCAGAACACCGCTCAAGGCCGCGGCCTGGATATCCTCACGAATGAGTCGCCGCTCATCGACCACGAGAGCCAGCTGCTCTTCCGTGTCCGCGCTCAACCCGACCAACATCCCAACCACGGGTCCGAGCGTGCACCCGGCCGCCAGTGCGGGTGCGAGGGCGGCCACGGGTATGGCCCCGACCAGGACCCAGACCCCGATCATGAGCACGGTGCCGACCCCGGTTGTGAGCCCGGTCGTGAACCCCCGCCACCATCGAGACCGAGCGGGCACCCGCCATGCCACCTGATTCGCTTCGGGGAACGAGGTGTTCCAGGTCGTGTACCCGGCCATCAACCCGAACACCAGCGCGAATGCGGGCGCGTCCGTGCGGCGGAGAGTGAGCCCGACCGCAAGCTCGAACATGAGCGTGGTCACCATCCCGACCGCGAGTCCGTGCAGAACGCGAACGCGGGTGGTATCCGCGATCTCCCAGATTTCGTCGAGCCGGATGGCGGTGCCGTCTCGACCGGTGTCGCGGCGGTGTTGGAGGCAGCGGGCCAGTGACCGCAGCCATTTCTCGACATTGTCACCGGTGTAGTCGCGGTACTCCTCGATATCGTCGGTCGCGGCGACAGCGGCGGGGATCTGGACGGTGAACAGCAGATCGCGGACGGCATCGGGGTCGGGACAGTCGACGAGCCGGCCGGCGAGGGTGGGGGTGTGGCGCAGGGTGGTGGCGGTGAGGCCGAGAAGCCAGGGTGTCCGTAGGGCGGTGGCCAGGGGCCCGTCGGGATGATCGCGAATATGGGTGGTGAGGTCGGTCCAGGCGGAGTGCGTGGTGCCGATGTCGTGTCGATAGGTGGTGAGGTATTCGCTGATCTGATTCGGGAGCAGGGGTTGCAGGGTGACGATGGTGGCGCCGTGCAGGCCGTGGTCTTCACCCAGACGCATCAGGTGCTCGAACTCATCGGTGCGGCAAAGGACGACTACGGGTCGGTCACGCCACAGACCGCGATTGAGCAGGCCCAGCAAGGCACGGGCCCGCGATCCCGCACCCTCCGGGGTGTCCATTTCGTCGAGACCGTCGATCACGGGAAGGACCAGGCCGCGGTCGACCATTATCCGAGCGACGTTGGGGCGCAACGAATAGTCGTAACCGAGGCGAGTGGCCAGCCACCGGGAGAATTCATATTCGCCGTCCCAGCCCGCGGCGTTGACCCGTACCGGCACCGGTTCCTCGGCGCGGCGGGCGTCGGCCAGATCCCAGCGTAGGGCCAGCAGCCTCGACACCAGATACGTCGCGGCCACGGTTTTGCCGCTACCCGGGACGCCGAGCACGACCAATCGGCGCCGGTGTGGCCGCTCCAGCAGATCGAAGTAGTCGCCGATCTCCTTGACCGTGGCCGAATCGAGTACCTCATCGGGTCGATGTGGTTGCGGTGCGGCGCGGAATTCGACATGCGCCAACGAACTGGCCCCGGCCCGTAATTCCCGCCGCAGACGCGCCTCTTCCTGCTCGACCTGCCCTGCCAGCCGGTCGGCCAGGACCGCGAGTGGCATTCTGTCGGTGTTCGGTCGCCACCATCGGTAGAGCTCCACCAGCGGTCTGAACAGTGCCGCCAACAGCCGGAACGCCCACCCGATTTCCATACCAGACACGCGTTATAGCTTGCCGGCGAACGGGTTTAGGCACCTGGTTTCGGCAGAGCACATCCATGCCCCACTCGGCGAGCGAACACGGCGTGGGGGTGTTCCTCCGCTTCGATACCGAGTTCGTCCGTTTCCCGAAGCGGAGAGGATCAACCCACTTCGGCGGTGACGCTGGCCGCATCGTCGGTGAATAACATCATGACGGCTGGGCCGAAGGGTAATCGGAGCCGTCGGTCAGTCCATCATCTTCGTATCAGCGCACTCCGACACGCTCCGCGAAAGCACGCAGGCTGCTCTGCCTGTCTTTCTCCAACAATTCACCGACCACCTGCTTCAGCAAGGTCTGATAGCGCACCCACTCGGCGCCACCGACACGTTCGGCGGTGAGCAGCATGTCCAGCGCCCGCTGATGCCGGCCGGTGCGCGTCAACGCCGCTGCCTGATCCAGCAAATGCCGGGCCTGGCTCACCTGCGTAAGACCGCTGCCGTGATTCGGCATCTCCTTCGCCGCCTTCAACGCCTCCGGGTACCGCTCGCTCGAGACGTTGATATCGACGCTCTGCATCACCACCTGCGACGGACCGAAGTTGCACTCGTAGTCCTTGGTGTCCATCCCGATCCGACCGGCCACCTCCCCGGCGATCGCGGCCAGGTCCAGAGCTTCTACCGGTTTCTGGGCACGTCCCGTCGCTGTCGCACCCTGCAACACCAGCGACCCGTGCACCGACAGTTCCGCATTCGATGCGTTCCCGACCGGCTCCACATCCGCGGCCGCCTTCAACGCTACCTTGTGCGACTCCTCATAGCGGCCTTGGACGAGCAGTTGCCACGCCACTGATCCACGCAGCGTTGCTGCCAGCAGCGGGTCGTTACCGCGTTCGGCCGCCCCGAGTGCCGCCCGAATCGCTGTGAACGCAGGGTCCGTCTGTCCAAGATGAACGAGCGTGCACCCGGTTACCCAGTACATGCGCGCCAGCAACTCGTGCGCCGGAGCGACTGCCTCGGCCTGAGCGGCATGCGCAGTCGCCCGAAGCTGCGAGATTCCCGGCGGGAGGACCGAGGTCAATACCTCGTACCGGCCGCCCCAATACGCGCCCCACGCATAGTCGACCGCGCGCTGAGCCTGCTTCAGCGAGACGACGGACTCTTCGTCGAAGTCGACCTCTATGAGGTCGTCGACACTGGTCAGGGCGCGGCGAATCGCGACCACACCCGCCTCCGGGTCCTCGGACGGAATTCCGTACCGCTTCCCGACCAGGTCGGCGATGTCGATGTCCAGAGCACGGGCGATCTTCTGCAGGCCGGCGATACTCGCGCCCGTTCGGACTCCACGCTCCAGTTTCTTGATGAGATCCAGGCTGACTCCGGCCTGTTCGGCCAGTTGCTTCTGTGTCAGCCTCTTGCCTCGGTAACAACGAATCCGCCGGCCGAGGGTGTCCTGTTCCATAGCTGATCCCCCGGTGAGCCCTTGCTATACCTGGCTGATTCCGCACCATGCCGCGAATCCGCGCAAAGTCTCCCTGGATCGAGCTTCCACCCGAGCCAACGCGCGCACCGTCTCGTGCACCATGGGGTGGTATCGGGTCTGCGTCGGCGCGATCCGCCGCGCTGTCTGCAACGCGCCGAACGCGCCCTCCCGATCCCCGTGCAACAAGAAAGCTCGCGCCAGATCGATGTAGTGATGCCCGGCTCGCTCACGCGGGGTGCCGCTCGGCAACCGCACTGTTTCGGCTCGCTTTATCGCAGTGGTGCCGTCGAGGGCTTCAACCGCCAACCCCACAGACCAGATGGCTACGTTCGTCGGCCCGAAGCACAGCCGGTAATCGTCTCGGTCGTAACCGATTCGCTGTGCGGTCTCCCTCGCCTCGGTCAGGTGGGCGTCAGCAGTGTCTTTGCGGCCGGCACGCGCGGCTGCCAAACCGGACTTGAGATGCAGGTTCCCCCACATCGCGAGCGTGGGCGGATCGCCCCTGCCGAGGTCCGCTTCGATCTGCCGGCGGCTGCCTTCCAGGAAGCGCTCCGCCCCGGCCCAGTCGGCGGCGCAGATCATTTCCCCCGCACGCTGGTAGTCACCGGCCAGCACTGCCAATTTGTCACCCGACTGTGCGGCAGCCCATTCATAGCGGTCCACCGCCAGCGATGCGAGGTCGGTATAGCCGAGTTTGTAGACGATCTGAGAGGTCGCCGCATACGTCTCCGCGAGCAGACCGAAAATGCGTTCCTGCTCCGATCCCTGAGCGGAGTGCCACGCCACTCTCAGGTCATGAAGCAGCGAGGGCAGCAGTGTGCCCAACTCATGCAGCTTCACCATGTGCCGCAGCTTCGACGCGCGTGCCACATCTTTGACCAGATCGTCGATCGACCGGGGTGGGACATCATCCGGGGGAAGTCGGTACACGGCCATCTCTCGTCGGATATCGGGGATGCCCGAATGCGCCATTTTCTCGTCCCGAGTTTCCCTCGGGTATGGCTGATCCAGTAAGTCCGCGATACCGACCTTCAGTGCGCGGGCACATGCGCTCACGAACGCCGGAGATGCCGGAGCACGCCCTTGCTCCACGGCTTTGACCAATGAGGTAGAGACATTGGCCTTGGCGGCCAATCGCGCCTGAGTCAAGCCGGCGAGCTTGCGTTCTTCGGCTACGCGCGCCCCCACGCCGTTGATCTTCTGCTTGGTACCCATACATCACATCCTGGCGTTATCCCCTAACACCATGGTGCCAAAAGTCTTGTCCCCTCACTGGTGAACGTCGAACGAACCTACGTACATCATCCCCGCCGATTGATCCTTGGCACCGGCGCGGGATCGGTCACCACCACAACCACTACACAAGCCGAGGTATCCATGTCTGAGATCAACACCGATCCCGCCGCCGAGATGCGTTCGGGTATATGGGCGCCGGGATGGCCCCACGAAGCACCCGATGAGCCGTTCGCCACCGCTCAGGCTCATGCCGTTATGCAAACCCATAAGGACTGTGGGTTGGAATGCGCTCGGAAGCAGGCCGCCTGGGATGCGCTCGTCGCGGTCGGGCGGATCGTTCCCGATACGGGCAGGACGCGATGAGCGGTGTAGTGCCCGCCGAGTTGGTCAATCGGTGGCGTATGGAGAAGTGCGACGACCTCGCCGCGCCGACCGGTATCGAGCATGCGCGGTTCATGCTCACCTTCCATGCCGGGCATGGTTGCCGTCGTTTCCTCGTCGGGTTGGCCTACACGTCGGAGGTGATGTGATGGCGCTTCCGCAACGGAGACCACTGGACGAGCAGGTCAAGGGGCGGAAGTCGTTTCTGGCGGATGTGCCGCACACCGCCATGTTGGTCCGGATCGCCGAACACTTGCGCGCAGTGGAGGATGCGTCCGGGGACCATGTCGTCTCGGAGGCGCCGTGAACGAGCTCAGCGATCCCTACCTCGGCATTCTGATTTCGAGCGACGGCATGGTCTGCCGTATCGGTCTCGACGGTTTCCCTATCGACTATCCGCCGGAGCCGCCCGAACCCGACGAACAGCAGACCCATGGTTGTGAGCCATTGTTGGCCGTCTACGACGAGACATTTCGTGATCGAGCCCGCGACGCTACCAGAGACCGGGACGAGCACGACTGACCCGACGAAATCGGTGGTCGGCCGTTCCCGGCCTCGCCGGCGGTTACCGGCAGCGCTGGTAACCGGTGGGGGACAGCGAGCCGAGACGGGTGCCGGTGGCTTTCGCGAGTGCCTCGAGGTCGTGGGCGCCGACTCGGGTCGCGATGGCGACGGCGATATCGGCGGCCGCGGCGGCGTCGGCTCCGGCCTGGTGATGGGTGGCGAGGCGGACACCGAGGGCGGTGCTCACATCCGGCAATCGGTATCGGCGCAGCTGCGGCAGGTGCCGCTCGGCCCAGCGGCGGGTGCAGCCGTAGGACCATGTCGGGACGGGCACTCCGCTGTGGCCGCAGGCCTGGGTCAGCGCGTTCATATCGAAGTCGGCGTTGTGCGCGACGACCGGGAGTCCGTCGATCACGGCGAGCGCCGCCTCGAGTTGCCGGGCGAAGCTCGGTTGGCCGGCCACCATATCGGCGGTGATGCCGTGAATGCCGACGTTCCTGGGGTGGAAGCTGTTCACCGGCTCCGGGGGCCTGCACAGCCACGTCCGGGTTTCGACGCGCACTCCGTCGCGGACAACGGCGATTCCGATCGCGCAGATACTGCCGTACTTGGGGTTGGCGGTTTCGACGTCGAAGGCGGCGAAGTTCAGACTGCTGGTCATCGTGGGCCTCACCGTACCGCCACCCGGACACCGCCGGAGAACATCGAGTCGTGGAATTCCAGCGCCGCGGGGGCGGTGCCGGTGGGGACGTCGAAGGCGAGGATCACCGAGAACTTGTTGCCCGGGTTGATATCGGCGAAGGTGTCGTCGTTCAGGTAGATCTCGGCCTCGGTGTCGTTGGTGAACTCGCGGCCTTGGGTGTCGATGAGTTTCTGGTTGCTGCCGAAGTAGGACTGGGGCCGGTCGCTGGTGTTGGTGACGTCGATGTGGACGAGGATGAACTCGCCCTGCGCGGTTTTGCTCAGGAAATCGCCGACCGATTTCGTGGGCGGTTCGACCCGGGTGACCACGAACGCGAATTTGCCGTCGCGTACCTCCGAACCGGCGGGGGCGATGTCTTCGCCGGTGTCCGGCGCGGAGCCGGTGGCGACGCCGCCGCTCGGTTTGTCCGCGTCGTCGGCGCTGGTGGCGATGATTCCGGCGCAACCCCCGCACAGCAGGATGAAGAAACCGATGACGCCGAGGACGATCCAGAGCCCGGTGCGGCTTTTGCGCGGGGGCTGGGGATAATGGGGATTGGTCATCTGACCTGACTCCTCGAGTTGACTTGCAACGGATACCGGTGGCTACCAGCAGAAGCGGTGCCCGCGGATGTATTCGCATTCCTCCTGGTAGTCCCACTGGTCCGGGACATCGGAGTTGGGGATGGCCGCACCGGCCGCCCCGCCGAGCGCCATACCGCCGAACAGGCCCACGAGCAGACCGACCGGCAGACTGATCGGGATCAGCAGACCGCCCGCGGCGATTCCGATCACCATGCCGACGACGATTCCGGTGACGACGCCGACCGCGCCGCCGAGTGCGACGCCCGCCTCGATGCTGCGTTGGCGCGGCGAGGTTTTGCGCCAGTAGCCGATGTCCTGGGCGGCGATATCGGCGACCATCTTCGCGCCGTTCGCCGCCACGCGCGGGGTCATGGTGAGCATGTGCTCGCCGACCTGGAGCGCGCGGGGGATGCCGGCGATAGTGGTTCCGTTCGCGGCGACGATGTCGATCGTGTCCGCGGTGACGGTGAAGGTGCCGCCGGTGAGTTCGGCGGTGAGGGTTTTCCCGTCGCGGCTCACGAGGTAGCCGACGCCTTGGTCGGCTCCTCGGGCGCTTTCCGGCACGACGGTCGCGGTCTCGCCGACGGCGGGTGGCGGGGCCGCGACGGCGGTGTGCTCGACGACGCCCACGGCGGCGATCGCGAGTGCGGCGGCAGCGGTGAGTTTCTTGATTTCATGCTGGGTGGTTCTCCTGGTTCAGACCCCGGGTTCGGGGCCGGTGGTGGGGTCGCCGGCATTGCGGGCCTGGCTGGTGAGATGCCAGCCGGCGCATTCCGGGCATCGGTAGGTCCGCTGTTCCCGCCTTCTGGGGTTGTCGTGGTCGAGGCCGACCAGCACCAGCTCGGCGGTTTCGGGGTCGAAGTAGCGGATCTTCCCGGTCACCGCGCACCGGCTGCGCCGGGGAAGCAGCGGCAGGGCGCGGAGGTCGTCACCGTGACGCAACCGCAGCGGCCGGTGTCCGCGGGCGGCGGGCCTGAAACCGGGCACCCCGGTGTTCGACAAGGTCATCATCACCACCGACCGCCGCAACCTCAACGCCCAGCTTCAAGAGACCGTGGGCGGGTTCGAGCGGGTGCAGGGCCTGGTGGTGGAGATCGACGAGAAGCGGGGCGCGAAGTCCCGCCAGCTCGCCGACGCCCTGTCCAAGGAGTCGGGCAAGATCATCCCCATCACCTTGCAGACCTTCCCCGCGCTGCTGGATTTCCTGAAAGGCGAACCCGCCGAACTGCTCGGCGGCCGGTTCGCCGTGATCGTCGACGAGGCGCATTCCTCGCAGTCCGGTGACGCGGCCGCCGCGGTGCGGGCGGCGCTGCGCGACCTGGGCCTGGACACCGACGACGAGGACGAGGGCGCGGTGGAACTCACCCTCGACGAACGGCTGAAACGCAAAGCCGAGGCGCGCGGCCACGCGAAGAACCTGTCGTATTTCGCGTTCACCGCGACCCCGAAGGCGAAAACCCTGGAAGCCTTCGGCACCCTCGAAGGCGACCACTACCGGCCGTTCCACACCTATTCCATGCGCCAGGCCATCGAGGAGGGTTTCATCCTCGACCCGCTGCGCAACTACACCACCTACAAAACCTTCTACCGCCTGGTCAACGAGAACCCCGACGACCGGAAGGTGCCGGAGTCGAAGGCGAAAACGCTGCTGGCCCGGTTCGCCGCCACCCACCCGTCCACCGTGCAGCAGCAGGCACAGGTGATCGCGGAGCATTTCATCACCCACACCCGGCCCCGGCTAGGCGGCCGCGCCAAGGCCATGGTGGTCACCGATTCACGCAAGAGCGCGGTCGCCATGACCCGCGCCATCCGCGAATACCTCGACCTCAACGAGTACGCCGCCCGCTACCCGGACGTCGGCGTGCTGGTCGCGTTCTCCGGCGGCCTCGACTACGACGGCGAGGAAACCAGCGAGGAGAAGGAGAACGGGGGACTCAAGGAGAGCGAACTGCCCGCGGCCTTCGCCTACACCCGCGCCGACGATATCGCCACCCGGTCCGGCGGTAAGGGGCAGCGGGAATACCGGATCCTGGTGGTCGCGGAGAAATACCAGACCGGGTTCGACCAGCCGCTGCTCACCACGATGTATGTCAACAAATCGTTGAAGGGCATCGCGGCAGTGCAGACGCTGTCGCGGTTGAACCGCACCCACGAACGCAAGAGCCAGGAGGACCTGGTCGTCCTCGACTTCGTCAACGACGGCGACAAGATCCAGGAATCGTTCCGGCCCTACTACGAGCTGGCCGAGGCCATGCCCACCGACCCGAACCTGCTCTACCGCGCCCAGGACAAGGTGCTGGCCCCGCCCATCCTGCTGTCACACGAGATGCGCTCGTTCGCCGACGCCTACACCCGCGCGGAGGAGAAGGCCGCCGGGTCCACCGCGGTCTGGCAGAATCTGCACGCCGACCTCTACGTCCACCTCGCGCCGGCGGTGAACCGTTTCACGGAGCTGCTGGACAGCGGCGACGAGGACGACGTCGACACCGCCGAGGAGTTCCGTTCGGATCTGCGCGACTACGTGCGTAAATACGGGTTCCTCGCCCAGATCGTGCCCTACCGCGACGTCGACCTGGAAACCCTGCACCTCTACGGCAAACACCTGCTGAACGTGCTGCCGCGCCGGTCCGACGGCGGTGTCGATATCGGCGAGGTGGATCTGAGCTATCTGCGCGTGCAGAAGATGGGCGAGGCGGATATCAGCCTCACCCCGGAGGGCGCGCAAGTGCTGCCCGGTTTCGGTGACGGGACCGGTGGCCCGCAGGAACCGGAGAAAACGCTGCTGTCGGAACTCATCTCGCGGTTCAATGACAAATTCGGCACCGACTTCACCGAAGACGACGTGGCCAAACCGTTCCAGCAGGCGATGGAGGACGACGGGGTGCAACTGGCCGCCGCCGCCAACCAGAACGAAGAGGACTTCCAGGGCAAATTCGTCGAGGTCTTCGAGAAGAAGATGGTGGAGAACTTCGCCACCCAGCAGAACCTGGGCCGCCGCTACTTCAGCAAATCCGATCCGGCGTTCAAGGAAACCCTGAACAAACAGCTCGGCCGCGCGGCGTGGCGGCTGCTCAGACGGCAACACGGTATAGACGGGGCGGCCTGAACCACCAGAAGACCGCGCGCGTGCTCCCCGCGCGTGGGATGACACAGCAGGGGACGATATGGGGAAAACGATCGCCGGACGCTACGAGCTGACCCAGCAGCTCAGCTCCGGCGGCATGGGTTCGGTCTGGCGCGGCTACGACAGCGTGCTCGACCGGCCGGTCGCGATCAAACGCATCCGGGTGGACCAGGTGGACACCGGGGAAGTGGCCGAGGAATTCGCCGAACGCTTCCGGCGGGAAGCCCGGGTGACGGCGCGAATCCGCCACCACGGGGTGCCGCAGGTGTTCGACGCCGGACTCGACGCGTCCTACGAACACGTCTTCCTGGTGATGGAGTTGATCGACGGCGTGCCGCCGGCCGACTACATCGAACCCGGCGCCGGACTGCCGCTGTCGTGGGTGGCCTCGGTCGCCGCCCAGATCGCCACCGTCTTATCCCACGCGCACGCCCTGCCGGTGGTGCACCGCGACCTCGAACCCGCCAATGTGCTCATCACCCGCGACGGTTCGGTGAAAGTGATCGACTTCGGTATCGCCGCCATCCTCGACCGCAACGCCCGCAAGCTCACCAAAACCGGCGCGGCCATCGGCACCCTGCGGTACATGGCGCCGGAAGCGATGCACGGCTACGCGGTGGCCCCGCGCACCGACCTCTACGCTCTCGGCTGCCTGATCCACGAAATGGTCAGCGGCGAACCGGTCTTCGACGACGAATCGCCCTACCGGGTGCAGCACGCCCATATGGAGGAGCCCCCGACCCCGCTGCGGCAACTCCGGCCGGAGGTGCCGGTCGAATTCGAGCGGCTCGTCCTGGACCTGTTGGAGAAGGAACCACAACAGCGCCCGGCCGACGCCTACACCGTGTACGAGCGTCTGCTGCCGTTTCTGCCCATCCCCGGAACCGAGATAGAACCCGACGCGGTATACCTGCCGGGGTTACCCGATCCCACGCGGATCTTCCGCCGCCCCAATGCGCCCCTGGAAACAGCGCAGGTCGAACCGACCCGAACGCATACGGCCGGCATTCCACCCACCGCGCCGCTCACCGCGACACACCTCGACACCGCCGTGGCCAAGGCCCGAGAGCGGTATTCGGAGCTCCTCGAACTCGAACGTTTCGCTCAGGCCGCCGACGCGCTAGCCGCTGTCCTGGAACAGGCCGCCGAGGCGCGCGGCATGGACAATGCCAAGGTCCTGGGGTTGCGGCGCGATATGGCCGCCGCGTGGGCGCTCGGTGGTGAGTACCGCCGCGCGCGCACCGAGCTGGAGGCGTTGGCCGAGGCGTACCGCCGGGTCGAGGGAAAGTTCAGTGAGTCGGCGTGGGAGATCCGTGCCGCGGCCGTCCAGTGTCAGATGCAGCTCGGCGATATCGACGGGGGACCGACCGCCATGCGCACCCTGCTCGCCGAAGTCGTCGCGGCCGCCGGCGACAGCAGCGAACTCGCCCTCGACCTACGATTCGACCTCGCTGAACTGTTGGCGGGCACCGGTGACCTGACCGGCGCGCTCGAGCTACTCGAACCCATGTACGCCGACCTGTGCATCCTGCGCGGTGCGAACGATGACTTCACCATGGCCGTCGCGGAACGAATCGACAGACTGCAAAACCTTTACCCGGACTGAATAACCTCAGATCAACATGGGGAGGAGGGATAACCCATCAGCTCGAGAGCGGCCCGCACGTCTACGGAAAGCGCCGCCCATATGTGGTTGGGCGTCGCGGACTACGAACGCATGGCCGACGACTACGCGACGAGGGAATAACCTACCCGTTGTATAATACTGAGGATATATTCGGTGCGTGTGGAACGTGATCTTGATGGAGGAGGTGGATGAGTGGTTCGTTGCCTTGGCTCGCACCGATGCCGAGCAGGCCGCTCGGGTCGAGGCGGCTATCGATACGCTCGCCGATGAAGGACCGCTACTCGGGCGGCCCTTGGCGGACCGGATCAAGGGATCACGGCTGCACCATTCAAAAGAGCTTCGGCCATTGGCGACCAACATACGGATTCTGTTTGTCTTCGACTCGGACCGTCAGGCGATTCTGCTGGTCGCCGGGGATAAAGCAGGACGGTGGAAACAGTGGTACATCGACAACATCCCGGTAGCCGAGGCGCGCTATCAGCGGTGGCTCGATAGGGAAGGTGAGAACGATGGCGCGTAGTTGGAAGGACGTGAAGGCCGACGTGCACGCACAGGGACTCATCGCGCCTGCACATGTTGCCGAGGCGAAGCGGGAGATCGAAGGGGCTCGGCGAGCCTATCGCCTGGCGCAGGTCCGTAAGGCTCAGGCACGTACGCAAAGTGAGATCGCCAAGGTGATGGGTGTTACGCAAGCGCGGGTGTCCAATATCGAGCGGGGCGACATGTCGCACACCGAGCTCGGCACATTGGATGCCTATGTTCGTGCGGTTGGAGGAAGGCTTCGCGTGGTCGCCGAGTTCGGTAACGGCGACACCTTGACCCTGCAGTAATCACAACTGTCCACCCGTGGTATTTCCCCGACCTCGGCGTCCACTGTGGCGCTTCCTCCTCCGGCGCTATCGGTCTCTCGTCGTGCCATTCGGCCACACCACATCGACCGGGACGCTACGATCCTTCGCCGGCTCGACGCCGAGGGTGGCTGCCGCCGCGGAGACGAAGGCCGGAGGCGGCGTATCGTGGCCACGCTCGATGGGGTGTACGGTGTGCACGCTGTAGTCCATCTTTGCGGCCAACTGTTTCCGGGGGAGGCAGGCGAGTTTCCGTTGCTCGGCGATACGTTCACCGATTCGTTTCTGTGTCACGACGCAGACGCCGATCCTGATCGGAATCCCCTCTGGCGCGAGAATAGCGGGCCTTCGACGTCAAGGTTTGGCGACGAACTATCAGTTCGCTATTGGTCGCGCTAGCATGTCGCTGCGAATCTGATTTCGACACCACTGCGTTGCCGCCATCATCAGGGTCGCCTCGGGCGGGTCACCGCCACACCGCGACGACACGATACCGAGGTTGTTGTGACAGAAATCCAAGATCCGATTACCCAGATGCGTTCGGGCATACGCGCGCGGTGGCGACCCCACGAGTCTCCACCGGTTGCCATGGTAACGATTCCCGGCGGTGTCCGATTAGAAGGGCAGGTACGTGACATTTCATCACATCGAATTCCGACCAAAACGGTTGCGTTGAAGGGAGTTCAGTAGCTCATGCTCCGAAACGGGAAGGCCTCGAAAGGCACTGCGACCCGGCGGGTACTCGCGGGAACGGCCGCGGTGGCAGCGCTGATGTTCGGAGCGCCGGGCACGGCATCGGCGGCCGACTTCTCCGCGGTGGTCGATATGCAGTGCGTCGGGTTGAGCCCCAATATCGTCGATGTGCCCTACAGCGGAAGGGTGTATGTCGGTCAGTACAGCGGTCGGCCGGGCTGGACGAGTCTGAGTGTGCACACCGGTGCGAGCATCTGGGGTAACTACACCACTCATCCCACGCTCACCTGGACCAACCTGGCCACCGGTGTTTCGGGCACCGCGAGTGGATCGGTGCCGGTGTCCTCCATGTTCGGCACCGGGGGGCAGGTCGCTTTCGATGCGTGGGACCTCGGCCCCGGGCCGGTGCGTTTCGATCTCTCGGTCGTCAACTCCGGTTTGGTTCCGGTGCCTGCGGTCAACTGCTCAGGGGTGCTCGATATCCCGGCCTGATCCTGTTGCGCGGGTGCGGGTGATCGACGGGACCGGCGCGGTGCGCGGCCCAGGATGGGAGCCAGGCCGGTTCGGGAAGCGGTGCCAGGCTCGCGAAGTGGTCGATGATCGTCCGTAGTCCCGGGTGTGGATTCGTTTCGGGGAGCAGAAGGGAAATCGGGTAGGCGAGCGTCGGGTTCACGATCGGAATGCGGCGTAGATCGTAGTTCGCCGGCCAGATATAGCGGTCTCGGGCGCCCACGAGGGTGGCCACTTCGGCGGATTCCGCGAGGGTGTCGAGGAGGACCTCGTCGCCGAAGTGGGGGCCCGTGGCGTCGATGCGGAGGTCGAAGGCGGTGGCGAGTTGGTCGTAGAACTGTGCCCATTCGCTTCGGGGCACGATACCCGGCACCCAGATCCGTTGTTTGCGCAGTCGGGACGGGGTCAGTGTTCGCGCGGCGGCAAGTGGGTGCCGGGGGCCGACGAGGAGTTCCAGGGGGGAATCGAAGACGTGGATCATGCGCACACCGTGCGGCAGCGTGGTGGGGTCGGTGACGGTGCGGAACGAGGCATCGATATCGCCGGCCCGGACGGCGTCGGCCGCCGCGTGCGGGTCGTCGCCCCGGAGAGTCACCACGTCGAGGGCGGTTTCGGGGTGCGAGCGCCAGTAGTCGTGCAGTATGACGGCCTGGGCGCTGCGTCGGCCCAGTACGTCGATCCGTAGGGCTCGCGAGCCGGGGTGGACCGCGGTGACGGCGCGGTCGACATTGGTGACGATATTTCGGGCGTGCGGGAGGAACGCCTGGCCGTCGAGTGTCAACTCGACGCCTCGGGCGGTGCGGGTGAACAGTCGGACCCCCAGTTCCCGCTCCAGGGCGGCGATCCGTTTGGAGACCGCCTGCTGGGTCACGCCCAACTCGTCGGCCGCATACCGCAGCTGTCCGAGCTCGGCCGCTCGGACGAATGAGCGCACTGCCTCGGTGTCCATCGGCTCATCTTATATATGTACAACCAAAAGTTGTGGCTCGCCGAGGGGCGGTTGTTTGATCTCGGCCTCGGGCAACCGGTGTGATTCGAGGACTCGAATATTGGTTGTCGCGGAGGAGTTGTGTGAGCGTGCGGTCGGGCTCCGATCTCGGTTGGCTGTGGTGGGCCTACGCCGTCAGCACATATGGGACGTGGATCGCCTTCGGGGCGTTTCCGCTCATCGCGGTGCAGGTGCTGCACTCCTCGGCCTTCGCGGTCTCGCTGCTGGAGGCGGCCGGACTCGCCGTAGCGGCGATTGTCGCGATCCCGCTCGGGCCGTGGATCGAGTATCGGGCCAAACGTCCGGTGATGATCGGGGCGGATCTGGTTCGATTCCTCGCGATGGTGAGCATTCCGTTCGCGTACTTCCTCGGTGTGCTGTCCTACCTCCAACTGTTGGTGGTTTCGGTTGTCTCCGGCGCCGCGGGTATCGCTTTTACCGCCGCCTCCGGTGCATACCTGAAGCACCTCGTTCGCGGTGATCGCCTCCTTGCCGCGAACGGCAGGTTCGAGGGCACGAGTTGGGTGGCGACCGCGGCCGGACCGCCACTCGGCGGTGCGCTCATCGGGTTGCTCGGGCCGGTCGTCACCATCGCGGTCGATGCCTTCAGTTATCTGCTTTCCGCACTCGGGGTCCGCCGCATTCGTGGTGGCGATATCGCCGCGCCCCGTGATCCGGACGACGGGTCGCGGGGTGTAGACCTCCTCGGTGGGTGGCGGTTCATCCTCCGCGACCGCGTACTGCGGGGCCTGTTTCTCAACTCGGTGCTGGTCGGTGGCCTGATCATGGCCACCCACCCGTTGCTGGCCGTTCTCATGTTGGGTGAATACCGCTTTCCGGCCTGGCAATACGGTCTCGCCTTCGGAGTCCCGGCGCTCGGCGGTTTCGTGGGCGCTCGGCTCTCCGCATGTCTCGTCTCCCGCTACGGTCGGCGTGGGGTCATGATCGTCTTCGGTTGGCTGCGCTCGTTTTTCCCGCTCGGTCTCGTACTCGTCCATCCCGGTGTCACCGGACTTCTCACCGTGATTGTCGTCGAGGCCCTGCTGATCACCTGCATGGGCATTTTCAATCCGATCAACGCCACCGAACGGCTGCAACGGACTCCCGCCGGCCATGCGGCCCGTGTCCTCGCCGCATGGAGTGTCGGCGGCAAAATCGCGCAGGCCGGCCTCATGGTGCTCTGGGGTCTGCTCGCCACGCTCACCGGTCCTCGCCTTGCGATCGCACTATCCGGTGTTCTTCTGCTCGCCACTCCGTTGTTACTGCCCACATCGGCCGGGCCGCTTTCCGGAGCCGCGGTTCCTTCGGGTTCCGGATCACCCGAATGCGGGTGATCCGGCCGTCGGCCATATCGAAGACGTAGACCGACACGATGGTGTCGTCGAGCCATCCCACCGGATCGGGTCGACCGTTCACCGTGCGTTCGAGCAGCTGCGGTTGGTCCGCGGTGTCCTGGGTATGGCCGGTATGAGCCGGCAGGTCGATATCTCGCTGCGTGCCGATTCCCGAGGAGCCGATCATGTCGATATCACCCGAGCTGCGCGCCCTTGCCGACCGCGTCGAGATCGAAGCGCTCGGCGGTGAGTTCACCGATGCGGTGATGATGCGCGATTTCGACCGTCTGGCCGCGCTGTTCACCGACGACGCGGTATTGCGCATCCCCGACGCGGGTATCGAACTTTCCGGCCGCGCCGAATTCGAGCCCGGGATGCGGCGCATGCAGGACATCTGGGAGTACTTCGTGCAACATACCCATCCCGGCGTGATCCGGATCGAGGGAGACACCGCTTCCGGGCGCGCGCACATCTGTGAATTCGGTCGGTTGCGCAACGGTGGTTCGCATCTGAATTACGCGATCTACCACGACCGCTATCGGCGAACGGGCGACGGCTGGAAGTTCACCGAGCGGGTCTACGAGATCCGCTACCTCGACGACTCACCGCTATCGGGTGCGCCACCGGGGGCGGGCGGAGCGAGGGTGGATGTATCTCTGCCGGAGGGGAGACAGTAATCGCGCGGCTGTTCACGGCGGCCCCGTGAACAGCGTCGTTTCCCGCAGGTCATCGGGCTTTCGCGGGCTCTTCCTGCGTGGTTCGGGGGATACGGCCCACGAGTTCTTCGACCCCGTTCAGGAATGTCTCGCAGACGAGGGTCGGGTCGGTCAGACAACCGGCCGCCATCGCGCCGTCGCGCAGCATCATGAAATGTCGGGCGGCGGGTTCCGGGTCGGGGTGGCCGGCCTCGGCGAGGATCTCGGTGATCGTGTCCTGGAACCACTGGCGGTGGGCGAGTACGGCCTGGTGGACCGGATGAGCGGGGTCGGGGTATTCGGCCACGGCATTGAGGAATGCGCATCCGCGGAATCCGGGGGTACGAATTCCGTCGGCGATGGATTGCCCGACGGCTCGAATGACGTCGACGGGGGAGGAGTTCTCGCTGCGTGCGGTATGCACCTGCGCGCGGATTCCCTCATCGATCCGGGTCAGATAGGCGACGACGAGGTTGTCCTTGCTCGGGAAATGCCGGTACAGGGTTGCGCGCGTCACCTGGGCGGCGGCAATGATGCGATCGATGCCCACCGCGTGGAGTCCTTCGGCGTAGAACAGTTCACTCGCGGTGCCGAGCAGTCGTGCCCGTGCTTGCGACATCTGACTTCTCCAAACTCTCCGGCTTCCTGCTTCGAGATTAGCAGATAGAACGATCGGTCTTGACAAAGATCGCAGTGAAGCGGCAGACTTCTGGTGTACCGATCGTTCTATCTACTACCGGTGGTTGTGAGTCGCCGAGCCGGCAACCCACCCGCCCCGATCATCGAAAGAGAAAGCTGATGTCCAGTTCGATCGACGCCGGCGCGACTCGTACCGTCGATAGCGCTATAGGGCTGCGGGACCTGTACTACCTTCGATTCGGCTTCGCCGTTGTCTGGGCCGGCCTGCTGGTGGCGGGCGCTTCGACGCTCACCCCGGCCAGTGTGGCCCTGTTGGTGATCTACCCGCTGTTCGACGTGGCCGCGGCCGTGATCGACTTCCGTACCTCCGGTGCCGCACGTCGGCGGGTGCCGCTGTACCTCAATATGGCATTGAGCCTGCTCACCGCTCTCGGATTGGTCGCCGCCGGTACCGCCGGCATCCCCGATGTCCTGCGAGTGTGGGGTGTCTGGGCGATTACGGCGGGCATTGTGCAGCTGATCATCGCGATCTCGCGCTACCGGCTCGGTGGACAGTGGGCGATGATCCTCAGCGGCGGAATATCCACCCTCGCCGGTGCGAGCTTCATCGCAGGCGCCGGCGCACCGGACGCTGCGCTCACCCCACTCGCCGGATATGCGACATTGGGCGGCATCTTCTTCCTGATCTCGGCGATCCGGCTGCATCGCCGTACAACCGAGGCGCAGTGATATGCCGAGCTCGAGCGACGGTTCCGTTTGCGACGTCATACCACTCGTCGCCTCCCGGGGACCACCACCGGACACCCCGCCCGCACCGCAAACCACACCTTTGAAGGAGAGAACACCATCATGTCCGATGCCATCTACACCGCCATTGCCACCTCGACCGGCGACGGTCGCGCCGGAGGACGTGCGGCAACCGATGACGGCCTGCTCGACGTCACCCTCGCCATCCCGCGGGAGATGGGTGGACGGGGTGGTGCGACGAACCCCGAACAGCTTTTCGCCGCCGGCTGGGCCTCCTGCTTCCATTCGGCATTGAAGGCCGTCGCCGCCAACCGGAAGGTCACCATCACCGATTCGGCCGTCGTCGCCGAGATCGGTCTGCACCCCACCCAGGAGGGCGGTTTCGGGCTCTCCGCCGCGTTGCACGTGGAACTCGGTGGTATCGACCAGGACAGCGCCGAGGAGCTCGTCGCGGCCGCGCACGCGATGTGCCCCTACTCCAACGCCACCCGCGGCAATATCCCCGTCACGGTCGACACTACGGTCGCCTGAATCACGCTCGCCCGACCGTCGAGCCGCAGCACACGGCCCCGCATACCGCCGGTATGCGGGGCCGTTCCGATTCCGAGAGAGGCCGGCCCGGAGCCCGTCGGGGCACGGGCCCCGGGCGTTGCCCTCATGCCATTCCGGCGGACTCCATCCCGAGAGAGCATTGACGAAGCACCATGCCCGGGCGAGTAGTAGAGGTCCTCGACCACAGGCTCGCCCTGCTCCGAACATGTGATTCAGAGTGGCCGTGGCGGTGTCGCCGCCGATCAAGGCCGCGGCACGATCATGGTGCCGACGAGAATTGTCCGTAGTGCTGACATGTGGGGCCCTCGATCAATTGGATGATGTGATGACCCGCTGTCGAGGGATCCGGTTGGCGTGCCATGACTTCCGGTCAAGGAAGCGAGGGGAACAGTGCCAGGCCCACCAGATTCGCCTCGTCGCAGGGATCGCCCGCATCGGTTTGAATGCGGGTGTTACGCACCGCGAACACGATGCTGCCGAAATCGGCCGGGGTGACGATGTGGCAGGCCAGCCGGTGCGTATCCGCAACCGCTCGGTACATGGTCAACTCCCGCCCTTGGAAGGTGGTTTTCCGCAGGTCGTGGTATTTACCGGGTTCGAGCACCTCATCAACCGTGCTGTCGGAGGCGTTGATCACCAGTTCGAAAGTCCGATCGATGGCCTTCCACTTGCACATTCGCCACGTCGGGAACCTGTCGTCGGGAATCCTTTCCTCGGTGTCGGTGGCCAAACGTGCTCTGGCCAGGTCCTCGTCCGGCAGTGAGCAAGGATCCCAGATGCCTTCCGATGCCGAATCCCCGGGTGTGGCAGCGGGTGATTCGGGGGCGGGAGCTGCTTCCGGTGCCGAATCCCCAGGTACGGCGAGAGGAGATTCGGGTGCGGGGACACGGGTGTCACCGGGAGAGGCCTCCGGTGTGGATGCCCCATTGTCGGAACCAATTGTGGTGGTCGCGGCGGAAGTGCCCGTCGTCGAGTAGGTTTCGGATGGAGTCGGTGCGGTGCCCGCGGAGGTGCTGCAACCGGCCAGCAACAGTGCCGCGCCGCACGATATTCCTGCAATACGGCGACCGATCGCCCTGCTCACCATCCCAGTGTCCTTCTGTCTGCGGGTCTGCTCTCCACGGCGGTCTGTGCCGGCCTCATCAGAATGTGCAATCGGTGACACGACCCGCCCAACCGCCCTTCAGGAACATGATGACGGCGCAGAAAACGTCCTGCGCCAGGTTGATCTGGGTGGCCGACGGTACCGGCGCAGCGGGTTCGGTGAAAGATTCCGCTGCCGCGGGGCCCACCGGGACGACGAGTCCGGCGAACACGGCGGCAGTGACTACAAGTTTTTTCATAGGACGTCCTGTTCTGCGGAGGATCTGGTGCCGAGATTGTCGACCGATTGGTCGAGCGAGTTAACGAGCGGCCAACTGCGTCACGTGAAGTTGTGGTTCCGCAAGCGGGACGAACTGCTGGAACGCGAACGGTGCTACACGGCCCCCGAACGGGCGGCGTTGCAGCGGAAGGCATCGGACGGTAACGCGTTGAAACCGACCGGTGATGCTCTGCTCATGGAAAGCATGCCTTTCGGACGAGTTGCGGACCCGCTCCAACGGGTCCAATGTCCTATCGACAGCGCTACATCACGTGTTACACAGGGTCGCTTCATCTTTCGATGACTGCGAAACCCGAGGTAGGGTCATATCGATCGAGATATCCCATCCCCGAGTGCATTTCGTTCAGGAACTTTTCGAGGTTCTGATGCGAGTGGTACGAAAACAGGGGAGAGCGACCTTGCCCCTCATGATGGTTCGGGCCGGTCATGGCCGGAAACCCGCCCCGATAAACCGGCGTAGTCCGTCGCCTGCCCTCGCCCGACCCCGGATACCGACTGTTCGCGGGACCGGGCACCGGCCGAAAGGGGCGGAAAGGCCCCGAAATTCGCCGATCAGCCGACCGGCGCGGCCGTGGCCATGGCGCGGTCGACCTCCCAAAAGGCGCGTAGCGCGGTGATCTTGCCGGTCTCGTCGACCTTGTAGGTGAATACACCCTCGGCATCGATGCGGTGTCCGCCGACAACGGTTCGGATGATGCCGGTGAAGGCCACCTCCGAACCGCAGGCGAACGAGTCGCCGAACAGGAATTCGATGGATTCGGTGCCGGCAATGGCCTTGTCCCAGAATGCGGCAATGGCGTCGCGGCCGCGGTGGCCCTTGCCCTCCGGGTCGAAACCGGACGGGCCGATCGGGTCCTCCACGACGGCGTCCTCGGCGAACAGGGCCAGCCAGGCATCCTTGTCGCGGGCACGCACCGCGGCCTGGGAGGCCAGGCCGGCGGCGCGGGCGGGATGCTCGGTGCTCATCCGATCGGCTCCGCGATGTACTGCTCGGCGAATTTGCGCAGCGCGTCCTTCTTCGCCTCGAGTTCGCCGTCGAAGCCGATGCCCTCGGCCAGCCACGGAACTACGATCGCATCGGTGACACCCGCGTCGTACTGTTCCTGGTAACCGGAGCGGCCGAATTTATCGATACAAACCGCCTGGATTTCGAACGGGACATCGGCGCGGCCGTATTCGGCCCGTAGCTCCGCCAGCCGCGCGATGGTGGACCGCAGATCCTCGAACTTCATCATCGCCGAGGTCCAGCCGTCCCCGACGCGGGCGGCGCGCCGCAGGGCCACGTCGGTGTGCCCACCCACATAGAAGGGAACCGGTTCGCTCGGCGCCGGGCTCATCTGCAGTTCGTCGAAATCGAAGAACTCGCCGTGGTATTCGACCATTCCGCCGCCCAGGACGAGTTTGATGACCTCGATCATCTCGTCCACCCGCGCGCCGCGCCGCGCATAGGGCACCCCGCACCACTCGAACTCTTCCGGCGCCCAACCGATGCCGACTCCGAAGCCGAAACGGTTACCGGTCATATTGGCGACCGAGCCCACCTGACGGGCCAGCAGCAACGGATTGCGTGAGCCCAGTTTGAGCACATTGGTGTAGAAGCGGATTCGTGAGGTCACCGCGCCCATGGAGGCCGCGGCGATGAGGGGATCCACCCACGGGGTGTCCGGACCCCAGAAGCGACTGCCGTCGGGGGTGTAGGGATACTTCGCCGCCTGGGATTTCATATAGAACAGCGAATCCGGTAGCGCGATCGAGGAGAAACCACACTCCTCCGCGGTCTTGGCGAGCTCGGGCAGTTGATCCAGTGGGCTCATCGCCACACCCACGGTGAATTTCAAGGTCATCGGCGCTCCTTGTTCATGCGGGAGGTCCCGCATCCGATCGCGCCGAGGCGAATATCGCTCATCGGCGCTCCGATCCCACGACCCACATCGAGAAGTACTGCGATCCGCCACCATACGCGTGGCCCAATGCCTTGCGCGCGTTCTCGACCTGGTAATCCCCGGCGCGTCCCATGACCTGTTTGGCGGCCTCCGCGAAGCGGATCATGCCGGAGGCGCCGATCGGATTGGAGGACAGCACCCCACCCGACGGATTCACCGGCAGCGCGCCACCGATCTCGGTCTCGCCCTTGTCGGTCAGCTGCCACCCCTCCCCGGGGGCGGCGAAACCGAGGTTCTCCAACCACATCGGCTCGAACCAGGAGAACGGGACGTAGATTTCGGCCGCATCGATCTCGGCCAGCGGATCGGTGATCCCGGCCGCCGCCCATAGCGCCTCGGCCGCGGCCCGACCGGCCTGTGGGTTGACCTGGTCGCGTCCGGCGTAGGCCAATGGTTCGGTGCGCATGGCGGTGGCGTGCACCCAGGCAACCTTCTTGCCCGAGGCCTCCATTGCCGTCGCGGATTTCTCGCCGCCGAGGACGATGGCGCAGGCGCCGTCCGACGACGGGCAGGTCTCGTCGAAGCGGATCGGATCCCACAGCATCTGCGAGGAGAGCACCTGCTCCACCGTTTTATCGCCCTGCTTCAGATGCGCATGCGGGTTCTTGGCGCCATTGCGGCGGTCCTTGGCGGCCACCATGGCCCCGATGTGCAGCGGGGCGTTGGAACGGCGGATATAGGAACGCACATGGGGGGCGAAGTAGCCGCCCGCGCCCGCGCCGACCGGCATGGTGAACGGCACCGGGATCGACAGGGCCCACATGGCATTGGATTCGGACTGTTTCTCCCAGGCGATGGCGAGTACCTTCTCGTGCACCCCGCCCTGGATCAGATTGGCGGCGACAATGGCGGTGGAGCCACCGACCGAACCGGCCGTGTGCACCCGCAGCAGCGGTTTACCGGGTGCGCCCAGGGCATCGGCCAGATACAGCTCGGGCATCATGACGCCCTCGAACATGTCGGGCGCCTTGCCGATCACGATGGCATCGATATCGGCCATGGTCACATCGGCGTCGGCGAGCGCCCGATCGATGGCCTCCCGGCACAGTCCGGCCATCGAGACATCGGTGCGTTTGGACACATGGTGGGTCTGTCCGGTGCCCAGCACCGCGGCGGGAAAACTCATCGGCCGGCCTCCGAATTCAGAACGGTCACAAGGTTTTGCTGTAGGGCGGGCCCACTGGTGGCGTGCGCCAGGGTGCGGTCGGCGGCACCGGTCATGATCTGGTGCGCGGCATAGCCGATGCGCTCGAGACCGGTGGCGAACATGGGGTTGCCGGCCAGAGCGCCACCCGAGGGATTCACCTCGGTCTCCGGTTTCAACCCGAGCGCCTCGGTGAGGATGAGCAGTTGGTGGCTGAACGGCGCGTGCAGTTCGGCCACCTCGATACCGCTGGTGTCGCCGCCGGTCACCGCCCGACCCGCCGCCTCGGCGGACGGAGAGACGGTGAGGTCGCGAGCGCCGAGCACACTCGAATCGATACGGTGGGCCATTCCGGTGATCCAGGCCGGGCGCTCGCACAGTTCCCGAGCCCGGTCACCGACGGCGAGGACGATGGCCGCCGCCCCGTCGGTGACGGGCGCGCAGTCGTGTTCGCGCAGTGGATCGGCCACATACGGTGCGGCCAACAGCTCGTCGATATCGGTGCCGTGCACGGTGTGGGCGGCCGAGACCTCGGCCATATCGCGTTCGGTCCAGCGGCCCGTGTCCAGACCGGCCCGCGCCTGCAATCCGGCGATGGCCAGGGCGTCCGGCCACAGCGGAGCCACCAGGTAGGGGTCGAGCTGGGTGGTGAGGACCCGGCGCAGGGTGCTCGCGGACGATTTGCCGAAACCGTAGACCAGCGCGGTGCGGGCCTGACCGGAACGGAGTTTCACCCAGGCCTCGTACAGCGCCCAGGCGGCGTCCATCTCCACATGCGATTCGTTGATCGGCGGAACGGCGCCGATGGAGTCGATGGCGGAAATGAACGAGAAGGACCGTCCGGCCAGGTAGTCGGACGATCCCGAGCACCAGAAGTCGATATCCGACTTGGTGATGCCGAGTCGGTCGTAGAGCTGCTGGAAACAGGGCACCAGCATTTCCACACCATTGGTGGTGCCGTAGGTCTCGGACACATGGGGTGCGTGCGCGAAACCGACGACGGCGATCTCGGTGGTGTTATCGGTGCAGCGCTCGGTGATGGTCACTCGGGAGCCCTCTCACAGGTGATGCTTGTAGGTTTCGTAATCGGCATCCGGCTCGCCGGTCGGACGGAAGTGATCGATGTTCTCCAGGCCGTAGCCCCACTCCTCGCGCGGTTTCCACACCGCCTGCACGCGC
>NZ_BAGE01000005.1 GCF_000308675.1 Nocardia paucivorans NBRC 100373
CTTCGGCCAGTCTGCGCGTCGTGGAGGTGATCCGACGGACCTCGCCCGCCAGACCGACCTCGCCCAGAATCACCCAGCCCGGGGGCAGCGCGGTATTGCGGGCGGCGCCGGCGACGGCCAGGGCCACGGCCAGATCGGCCGCCGGTTCGATCAGGCGCATACCGCCGACGGTGGCCGCGTAGACATCCTGTTTGCCGACATAGAGTCCACAGCGGCTCTGTAGGACCGCCAGGATCATGGCGACCCGGTTGTAGTCGAGGCCGCTGACCGCGCGGCGCGGCGCCGGCACCTGGGTGTCCACGGTGAGGCCCTGGACCTCGCCGACCAGGGGACGTTTGCCGTCCATGGCGACGGTTACGGCCGTGCCGGGTACCGATTCGGTGCGGTGGTGCAGGAACAGTCCCGATGGATCGGTGACACAGGTGATGCCGTCGTCGTGCAATTCGAAGCAGCCCACTTCGTCGGCGCTGCCGAAACGGTTCTTGATACCGCGCACCATGCGCAGGGTGGAGTTCTTGTCGCCTTCGAACTGCAACACCACGTCGACGAGGTGTTCCAGGGTGCGGGGGCCGGCCACGGCGCCGTCCTTGGTGACATGGCCCACCAGCAGGACTGCGATACCGCGCGTCTTGGCCAGCGAGGTCAGGGCCGCGGTGACCTCGCGTACCTGGGTCACGCCCCCGATCACCCCGTCGGTGTCGGCGGCGAGCATGGTTTGCACGGAATCGACCACCAGCAGGGTGGGTCGCACCTGTTCGACATGGCCGAAGACCACCGACAGATCGGATTCCGCCGCCAGATACACCCGCTCGTGCACCGCTCCGGTCCGATCGGCCCGGAGCCGCACCTGCCCGGCCGACTCCTCGGCGGTGACATACAGCGATCGTTCGTCGCGCTGCTGCGCCCACCGGTGTGCGACCTCGAGCAGCAGGGTGGATTTCCCGACGCCGGGCTCTCCGGACAGCAGCACCACCGAACCCGCGACGATTCCGCCGCCGAGTACCCGGTCCAATTCCGACACTCCGGTGGGCCGGGCGATGGTGCGTTGTGAATCGATCCGGGTGATGGGCGCCGCCGCCGTACTCGGCAGCATGGCCCGCCGCCCGGCGGGCGCAGCAGTCGTGGGAGCGACCTCCTCGACCGTCCCCCACGCGCCGCAGTCGGGGCATTTGCCCACCCATTTCGCGACCTCGTGCGCGCATTCCGAGCACCGGAAGACCGGTTTGTTCTTCGTCACCGCCACAGGCGCACCCTACGCAGTACCTCCGACAACTCCGGACCGACCCGGCGGTCGTCTTCGAGCCGGTACCACCCGGCTCTTCTCCACGCGGGCTGCTGCTGCGTGAACCGTTGCCGCCGAACCGCCGGTCGACACCGGGCCGCCGCGCGCCGAGCGCAGGGGGCCGTCGAGGGGCAGTGTGATGTCGAGGGGTGGCTCACCGGGCGTCGGAACCGGGTCGCCGACGGTGGGCGGTCGATGACCCGGCGATCCGTTCGGCGCTTCGGGACGGGGATTATCCCTGGCGCGACAGTTCGGTGCCCGCGTCGACCGGAACCTGCACCTGGACGGTTCCGTTCTGTTTGAAGTTGAACGACATCGAGTAGGTCAGGCCCGGGGAGATATCCCTGGTCAGGCCGGTGATCTCGATGAGTGCCGTATCGACCGGGTGCGTTTCGGGCCGGGCGGTGTCGTGTTCGCCCGCCGAGCGCGCGTCTTCCGCCGCGGTGGATTTCTTCGGGGCCGCGACCACGGTTTCCTGCGGGGCTATCTGCAGCTTGCCGCCCTTGGGCGGGGTGATCTGCACCGTGCCGATATCGGTGGTGATGCCGGCGAGTTCGTCGGACACCGTCGCGCTGTTGTTGACGAACGACAGCGCAAGTACCGCTTTACCACCCCGGGCGTTGGTGTAGCCCTCGCTCGGGGGGTACACGATGTGCACATTGCGTAGGGAGATCTCGCCGATATTCGCGGAATTTCCGTTGACGGCCGCGGCCTGGGAGGCCGTCTGGGAGATCTGGCCGGCACCACATCCGGACAGGGCGAGCACCGCACCGGCGGCGAGCGCGGCGACCGTCACCATGCGCCGCCGCGATGTCGTCCTGGCCGGGCTCGCGGCAGTCACAGCTTTCAGGGCAGTCACGGGTTGTCCTCCATGTCCGAGCGGGCTCACTCCACTAGGGACTGTAGTAGTTGCTGCTCGGGGCGGAACGCCCCGGGAGGTGTAAGGGGGGCTTGCGCAGGGTACCGGGTGGTTGCTCGGCTACCATTCCGCGGGTGTGGTGACCCCTGCACTGTAGTTGTGGAGTGTGGTCGAGTGGCTCCGCAATGCCCATGGGCGGGTAACGATTCGGCATGGGACAACCGGGTCGGTGGCGGTGCGGGTGGGCTCCGTCGAAGCGGTCGGAATTGCCAGGTCGGTCGGTTGTTCGGAGGCGACGCGTTGCATATGTATCCGGTTCTGTCAAGCCCCAACACGGGCTCGTTGTGGCCCTGACCAGCACAGTTGATCGCGCCGTTATCGAGTCGCATGTTAAACTGTGAACATCGAAAGGGGCACGGGACACATGATTTTTAAGGTCGGAGACACCGTCGTTTACCCCCACCACGGAGCGGCGTTGATCGAAGCAATCGAGACTCGCACCATCAAGGGTGAGCAGAAAGAGTATCTGGTCCTGAAGGTCGCCCAAGGCGACCTTACTGTTCGGGTTCCCGCGGAGAATGCGGAGTACGTCGGCGTCCGTGACGTCGTCGGCCAGGAGGGTCTCGACCGAGTCTTCCAGGTGTTGCGCGCACCGCATACCGAGGAGCCCACCAACTGGTCCCGTCGTTACAAGGCCAACCTCGAGAAACTCGCCTCCGGCGATGTGAACAAGGTGGCCGAGGTCGTCCGCGACCTGTGGCGTCGGGAACAGGACCGCGGTCTGTCCGCAGGCGAGAAGCGGATGTTGGCCAAGGCCCGGCAGATCCTCGTCGGTGAGCTCGCGCTCGCCGAGGGGACCGATGACGGCAAGGCCGAGACGCTGCTCGACGAGGTTCTCGCCGCGGCTTCCTGACCGTGTACGAGCAAGACGGCCCCGGCCGTAATACTCCTGGGCCCGTCATCGCTTTGGTACCTGCCGCCGGTCGTGGCGTCCGTCTGGGTGCAACCGAACCCAAGGCGTTCGTCGCGGTCGGCGGCAGGCCCATGCTCGGACTGGCTGTGGACGGGTTGCTCACCGCCGGTGTGATCGACGAGATCATTGTCATGGTCCCCGCCGAGCTGGTCGATCGGGCAGTTGCCCTGCTGCCCGCCTCTCCCTCGGTGCGTGTCGTCGTCGGCGGCGCCGAACGCACCGATTCGGTCCGCGCCGGCCTGGCCGCGGCGACCGACGCCCGGTATGTCCTCGTCCACGATGCCGCTCGCGCGCTCACCCCACCCGACCTCATCGCCAGGGTGGTCGCGGAGTTGCGGGACGGACATCCGGCCGTGGTCCCCGCTTTGCCCGTGGTCGATACGGTCAAGTCCGTCGACCACCGGGGAACCGTCACCGGCACCCCCGATCGCGCCGCTCTGCGCGCCGTCCAGACCCCTCAGGGTTTCGCCGCCGATCTACTGCGCGCCGCCTATGCTGCCCCCGGTACCGCCACCGATGACGCCGGCCTGGTGGAACGGCTGGGCGTTCCGGTGCGCACCATCCCCGGCGATCCGCTCGCTTTCAAGATCACCACCCCGCTGGACCTGTGTCTCGCCGATGCCGTACTGACCGCGACCGACTCGCCGGTGGGGGGAATCGGATGACCATGCGGGTCGGGATCGGCACCGACGTCCACCCCATCGAACCCGGTCGACCCTGCTGGATGGCGGGTCTGCTGTTCGATGGTGACGACGGGTGCGCCGGACATTCCGACGGCGATGTCGCCGCGCATGCCCTCTGCGATGCCCTGTTGTCGGCGGCCGGTCTGGGAGATGTGGGGGCGGTTTTCGGCACCGGCCGCCCGGAATGGGCCGGAGTCTCCGGTGCCGCCATGTTGAAAGAGGTCCGGCGCCTCCTCGACGAAGCCGGATACGATGTGGTGAACGCGGCCGTGCAGATTATCGGGAACCGACCGAAGATCGGTCCGCGACGGGCCGAGGCCCAGCGGGTACTCGGCGATCTACTCGGCGCGCCGGTATCGGTATCCGGCACCACCAGTGACGGACTCGGGCTCACCGGTCGGGGCGAGGGGATCGCCGCGGTGGCCACCGCGCTGCTGCACTGTACCGGCCGGGCCGCGACCCGGTAGGCGACGGCAGGCGCTCGGTAGAGCCCCGCATCGTCCGTCCTACGCTGATACCGCATCGACCAATTCCAACCCATATTCGCACCGCCCTGGCGAGTGCCTCCATATACCAGAGCTAGGATCGACTGCCGTGACACTGCGCCTGTTCGACACCGAGACCCGGACCCTGCGGGATTTCATACCCCTGGTCCCCGGTTGTGCCTCGGTGTACCTGTGTGGTGCCACCGTGCAGGGCCAACCCCATATCGGTCATGTGCGCAGTGGTGTCGCCTTCGATATATTGCGGCGCTGGCTGTCCGCGAACGGTCTGGATGTGGCGTTCATTCGCAATGTCACCGATATCGAGGACAAAATTCTCACCAAGGCCGCCGCGGCCGGCCGACCCTGGTGGGAATGGGCGGCCACCCACGAACGGGCCTTCGACGAGGCCTATCGACAGCTCAATGTTCTGCCGCCCTCGGCGGAACCGCGCGCCACCGGCCATATCACGCAGATGGTGGAATTGATGCAGCGGCTCATCGACCGCGGTCATGCCTATGCCTCGGCCGGCAATGTGTATTTCGATGTATTGAGCTATCCCGAATACGGACGGTTGTCCGGCCATCGACTCGATGATGTGCACCAGGGCGAGAGCGCGGGCGAAGGCAAGCGCGATCCCCGGGATTTCACCCTGTGGAAAGCGGCCAAACCCGGGGAACCGACCTGGCCGTCGCCGTGGGGACC
>NZ_BAGE01000004.1 GCF_000308675.1 Nocardia paucivorans NBRC 100373
ATCCGGAGACCGAGGCGTCCCGGGTGGTGCCGGTGATTCGCGGGCTGGTCGCCGCCGGCGTTCCCACCAGCGTGGACACCATGCGCGCCCGAGTGGCGGAAGCGGCCATCTCGGCCGGTGTCTCGGTGGTCAACGATGTGTCCGGCGGGCGTGCCGACCCGGCCATGGTCAAGGTGGTCGCCGAGGCCGGGGTGCCCTGGATTCTCATGCACTGGCGGGCATCCGCGGACTACCGGCACACCGGCCCGGCCGATCACTACGACGATGTGGTTGCCGAGGTGCGGGCGGAACTGCACACCCAGGTGCAGCACGCGATCTCCGCCGGGGTCGATCCGGCCCGGTTGATCCTCGATCCCGGCCTCGGTTTCGCCAAGACGGGTGAGCACAACTGGGCATTGCTCGCCGCATTGCCCGAGTTCGTCGCGGATGGTCTACCGGTGTTGATCGGCGCTTCCCGTAAACGTTTCCTCGGCACCCTGCTGGCCGACGAAACCGGCCCGCGCTCGCCGGACGGTCGGGAGATCGCGACCGCGACCATTTCGGCGCTTGCCGCGCTGTACGGAGCCTGGGGGGTGCGCGTGCACGATGTGCGCGGCTCGCTGGACGCCATTGCGGTGACCGATGCCTGGCAGCGGGCCGGCGCGACGGCGGGAGTCACGCGGTGAGCGGTGCGTCTCCGGGCGTGGACCGGATCGAACTGCGCGGTCTGCGGGTATTCGGGTATCACGGGGTTTTCGAGCACGAACGTCGGGAAGGGCAGGAGTTCCTCGTCGATCTGACGGTATGGCTGGATATCTCCGCCGCCGCCGCGACCGACGATCTGGCCGCCACCGTCGACTACGGCGGCCTGGCCGATCTGGCGGTACGAATCGTGCAGGGCCCCCCGCGCGATCTGATCGAGACGGTTGCGGTCGATATCGCCGACGCCGTGCTGGCCGAGGACTCCCGAATCGAGGACGTCGAGGTGGTGGTGCACAAACCCGCCGCACCCATCCCGCACCGGTTCGCCGATGTTCGGGTGGTCGCCCGCCGTCGTCGGGAACGGACCGCCGAATGAGCCGCGCGGTGCTGTCCCTCGGCTCGAATATGGGGGATCGGCTCACCCTGCTGCGCAGTGTGGTCGACGGACTGGGCGCCCGTGTGCTCGCGGTATCGGCGGTCTACGCCACGGCTCCGTGGGGCGGTGTCGAACAGGATGATTTCCTCAATGCCGTGGTGTTGGCCGAGGATCCGGAGTATCGCTGTGCGGATTGGTTGCGCCGGGGGCGGGAATTCGAGGCCGCGGCCGATCGGGTGCGCACGGTGCGATGGGGGGCGCGCACGCTCGATGTGGATATCGTCTGGTGCGCGGAACCGGTCGGCGGCGAACTGGTGGCCTGCCGCAGTGACGACCCCGAGCTGACCCTGCCGCATCCACGGGCACATCAGCGGGCTTTCGTCCTGGTGCCGTGGTTGGATGTGATGCCGGAGGCGACCCTGGAGGTCGATGGCGTCGTCCACAGCGTGCGGGCCCTGCTGGACGGCCTGGATCCCGAAGAGCGGGCGGGCGTACAACGTACCGAGCTATCGCTGTTCACGCGACCGACCGGGGAGAGCGCACCGTGAAACTGAAACCCACCCGGGTCCGGGAACTGCTGCTCACCGCCGTGGTAGCGACCGCTGTCGCCTGGGCGACCACCCGTATCGCCTACGACAACTTCCCACCGATCTCCGGCTTTGCCGGCGCCTCTCTGTATCCGGTGGCGGCGATCGAGGCCGCGCTGGGATTTTTCATCCGGGCCCGTGTCAACGACAGCCGGATCGGTACCGACCGGCACCAACTGCACCCCATCACCGTGGCGCGCGCGGTCGCATTGGCCAAGGCCTCGGCGCAGGTCGGCGCCGCGGCGGCCGGGGTGTGGCTGGGATTTCTGGGATGGGTTTTCCCGCAGCGCGGCACCCTGCGGGCGGCCGCCGCCGACTCACCCGGCGCGCTGTTGGGGTGCGGTGCCGGTATCGCGCTGGCCGCGGCCGCGCTGTGGCTCGAATACTGCTGCCGCGCTCCCGAGGATCCCACCGACACCCCGGCCGCCCCGTAGACCGTTCGCACGATCGCCCACGTGCCCGGCCGACGGTCCTGTCGTATCGATCACGACATTGTGACCTGGGCGTATGGGCGTATCGCCGCTACCCTTGCGGATATGGTTTCACCCTCCCGGAGCAGTGTTCCTCCGACGCAACGGGGAGACACGGGAAAGCTGTTCGTCGGGGTGTTGGTCGTCCTCGGCCTGATCGCCGGCGTATTCCTCGCACTCAGTGAGAGTGTCCAGTTCATCCGGGTCGGTGTCGTTGTCGCCCTGTGGGCCGCGGTACTGAGCGCCATCGTGGCAACGAAATACCGGAAAGAGGCCGAGCTCGGTAAGGCCAGGGCCGATGACCTGAAAACGGTGTATCGGCTCCAGCTCGAGCGTGAGATCAATGCACGACGCGAGTACGAGCTCGGTATCGAGGCACGGGTTCGCGCCGAAGTGGGTGCCGAGGCGGCCGAGATGGCCGCGCTGCGGGCCGAGTTGTCCGTGCTCCGACAGCAGTTGGAGCGGCTCTTCGACGGCGGTCTCCCGATTGATCGACCCGCCCTGCACGCTGATTCCTTCCGCGTTCCGCAACTGGTGGGCGTCGCGAGTGGGGAGTCGGAGAAGGTGTCCGCCCGGCCCGACGGTGAATCCGGTGCGCCGGCCGTCCGCAGCACCGTGACACCCGTGTACGAGTCCGAGAATCCCGCCCGCCCCCAGTTCGCGAGTCCGGATGACGACCCGGTAACCGCCGAGTTCGGCATCCTCTTCCTGGATCAGGACCAAGACCAGGACGAGCCGGACCGGGAGAAGACGGAGCAGGAGAAGCCGAACCGGGACGCGAACCCGATCGGGGTCGGTTCCGGCGAAGCGGTCGGCGCCGATACGGACCGTACCGAGAAAACGCGCGCCGGTCTGGCCCCGTCGCGGTGGGCGAAGGTGTTCACCCGATTCCATGACGAGCCCGAACCCACCGATCCCGTCTCGCCCCCCGCCGAGGAGAGCGAACCCGGGCCCGTCGATACGACATCCGAGTCGAAGGTCCCCGCAGCCGAGTCGGCTCCGGGAGCCAACCGTCGCGTGGAGGATCTTCCGTCGTCGAAACAGGGCGCCGAATGGCCTCGCGCCCGGAAAGCGACGGTCGACGGCGGGGCAGCCTCTCGACGTCATCGGCACGGTCGGGCCGATACCGGCGGGTCCCGCCGCCTGTCCGTCGCCGAGATCATGGCCAATCTGCAAGAAGAGGACCACCACGACTAACAGGACACGGGTGCCTCGGCGCCGAACCCGGTGAAGCGGTGTGGTCACGATGCGGGGTCCGGATGCGGCGCATATCACGTGCGCGGGCATGGCGTCGGTCGCGGCGGACCCATATCCTCGTTCCGTACCGTCCGGTACCCGCATGGCGGGACTGGAACGACATCGAGAGGACACTGGTGACCTCGCCAAGCGTGACACCTGGCAACGCTGCCTCCGGCGGTGATCCGGCGCCCGCACGACTGACGGTGGGAATCGTCTCGGCGGGACGGGTGGGATCGGCCGTCGGCGCCGCACTGGAACGCGCCGGACATGTGGTGTTCGGTGTGGCCGCCATTTCCGACGCCTCCATCCACCGGGCTCGTACCCGGTTGCCCGATTCGGAGATCCTGCCGGTCGAGGAGATCGCTGCCCGCAGTGAACTGCTGATCCTGGCCGTACCCGACGCCGAACTGGCCGGGCTGGTCCGTGGGCTGGCCTCCGCCGGGGTGGTCCGGGCCGGGGCGATCGTGGCGCATACGTCCGGCGCCAATGGTGTCGGTATCCTCGACCCCCTGCGGGAGGCGGGCGCGCTTCCGCTGGCCATTCACCCCGCCATGACCTTCACCGGCCACGACGAGGACCTGTCCCGCCTGTCCAATGCCTGTTTCGGCATAACGGCCGCCGATGAGATCGGCTACGCCATCGCTCAGTCTTTGGTGATCGAAATGGGCGGGGAACCGGTGCGGGTGGCCGAGGAGAACCGCACGCTGTATCACGCCGCCCTGGCACACGGCAGCAATCATCTGGTCACCCTCATCCTCGACGCGGTCGACGCCCTACGAGCGGCCTTGGCCGGACCCGGACTGCTCGGTCAGCAAATCGTCGACGATCAGCCCAATGGACTGGTCGAACGGTTGTTGGCCCCCTTGGCCTCGGCCGCCCTGGACAATGCGCTGCGCCGGGGCCAGTCCGCGCTCACCGGTCCGGTGGCCCGAGGAGATACCGCGGCCGTGGCGGCTCATCTGGATGCGCTCGCGGCCACCGACCCCCGGTTGGCCGCCGGCTACCGTGCCCTGTCGCTGCGCACCGCCGAACGAGCCGGTGCCGGTGCCGACCTGCTCGAACTATTGAAGGAAGGCCGATGACGAACTCGACCCTGCACGGTGCGTATCGCAAGGGTGAACTGTCGGTGCACCACGATCCGGCCGTGCTCACCTCCGTGACCCGGGCGCTGCGCGGTGCCGGCCGCACCGTCGGCTTCGTGCCGACCATGGGCGCACTGCACGAGGGACACCTGGAACTGGTGCGGCGTGCCAAACGCACCAATGCGGTGGTGGTCGTCTCGATCTTTGTCAACCCACTGCAGTTCGGAGCGAACGAGGACCTGGACAGCTATCCGCGGACCCTGGACGCCGATGTCGAACTACTGCGGTCCGAAGGGGTCGAGCTGGTGTTCGCGCCCAGCGTGTCGGATATGTATCCCGACGGACCGCGGACGACGGTGCACCCCGGTCCGGTCGGGGCCGAACTGGAGGGTGCGTCCCGGCCCACCCATTTCGCGGGCATGCTCACCGTGGTGGCCAAACTGCTGCAGATCGTCCGCCCGCACGAGGCGTTCTTCGGTGAGAAGGACTACCAACAGCTCACCCTGATCCGTCAGTTGGTCCGGGATCTGAATTTCGATGTCCGGATCGTCGCGGTGCCGACCGTGCGGGAATCCGACGGTTTGGCGCTGTCGTCCCGCAATCGCTACCTCGATCCCGCCCAGCGGGAAATCGCGACGTCCCTGTCGGCGGCCCTCCTGGCCGGGGCCGCCGCCGGACCCGCCGGCGCGGACGCCGTACTGGCCGCCGCCCATTCGGTCCTGGACGCCGTGCCCGAGGTGAAATTGGACTACCTCGAACTACGCGGAGCCGATCTGGGTCCCGCCCCCGAGACGGGCAACGCCCGCCTGCTGATCGCCGCCAAGGTGGGCTCCACCCGCTTGATCGACAATGTGGCGGTGCGCCTGGGCGCTCCCCTCGACGGCCATCCGGAGACCCCTGTTGCATCCGCGCACGGGGAACCTGGAACCGATACCGCCGCCCACCATCCGGACACCGTCCGAGAAGCCGCCCTCACCGACTGCCCACCCGGGTGACCTGCCTTTCCTCGGCTCCGACCGATAGTGCGCTGTCCACGGAGCAGCGCAGGGACAGGCCCCGATCCGTGCCGCCGCCGGGCGACACCACAAAACACAGAAAGGCGACGACGATGTTGCGCACCATGATGAAGTCGAAGATCCACCGGGCCACCGTGACCCACGCCGATCTGCACTATGTCGGCTCGGTCACCGTGGACCAGGATCTGCTCGACGCCGCGGATCTGCTCGAAGGCGAACAGGTTTGCATCGTCGACATCGATAACGGCGCCCGCCTGGAGACCTATGTGATCGCCGGGGAGCGGGGTTCGGGTGTTATCGGGATCAATGGTGCCGCAGCTCATCTGGTCCACCCCGGTGACCTGGTCATTCT
Organism: Nocardia paucivorans NBRC 100373; assembly: GCF_000308675.1. Taxonomy (GTDB): domain Bacteria; phylum Actinomycetota; class Actinomycetes; order Mycobacteriales; family Mycobacteriaceae; genus Nocardia; species Nocardia paucivorans. The sequence goes on from NZ_BAGE01000004.1 coordinate 5,804, forward strand.
CATCGCCTACGGGATGATGGACGAACAGGAGCTACGCGACTACGACCCGAAGGTGGTCTTCGTGGACGACCGCAATCGACCGATCGAACTGGGCTCCGACCCCGCACATGCTCCCGAGGGGTCGGGTCTGCTCAGCCCCCGCGACCTGTCCTTCGCCTGATACCCGAACGGGATCGAACGCGCCATGTTGCTGACGATCGATGTCCGTACCACCAGCACCGTCCTCGGTCTCTTCTCCGGTAGTGGCGGGCATGCGAAGTTGGTGCGGCACTGGCGGATTCACACCAATCCGCTGCACACCGCCGACGAACTGGCCATGCAGTTGCGCGGCCTGGTCGGCGGCCGCCTCGAAGAGGTGATCGGGGTATCGGCATTGTCCACCGTACCGCCGGTATTGCGGGAACTGCGGATCATGCTCGACCGCTACTGGTCGCATGTGCCGCACGTCCTGGTGGAACCCGGTGTGCGAACCGGTGTCCCGCTATTGGTGGACAACCCCAAAGAAGTCGGCGCGGACCGGATAGTGAACAGCCTTGCCGCCCACCACCGATACGGCACCGCGGCGATCGTGGTGGATTTCGGCATCTCCACCTGCGTGGACCTGGTTTCGGCGAAGGGGGAGTTCCTCGGCGGAGTGATCGCACCCGGCGTGGAGATCGCCACCGAAGCGCTCATCGAACGCGCGGCCCTGCGTCGGGTCGAGTTGGTCCGTCCGCGATCGGTGGTGGGGAAGAACAGCGTGGAATGTATCCAGTCCGGTGCGGTGTTCGGTTTCGCCGGGCTCGTCGACGGGCTGATCGACCGAATCCGGGACGATATCGATGGTTTCGCCGGACCCGATGTTGCGGTGGTCGCCACCGGTGCCACCGCCCCGTTGATCATCGGCGAATCGGAGACCATCGAGCATCACGAACCCCATCTGACGCTCACCGGCCTGCGCCTGGTGTACGAGCGAAATCAGCGGCGTAGGTCCTGATTACGCCGTCCGCGCGGGTGCGAGGTGGTCGGCGCGGGACTGTGACCCAGGTGATGCGGGGGTGAGTGGAAGTTCGTCGGTGCGGTTGTTAAACTCGTCGCATGCTTCTCAGTGTGGTGTTCCAGGAGTGTTGTCGAGGCCGATAGAGCCTCGACCGTTCGAGGCTGAGCACTTGCCCCTCGACCGTCATCACTTCCTGGAGACCCGCACATGCGCTCCGCAATTCGTTCTTCTTCCGTATCCACCCGCGTCGATATCGCTGAATCCGTAACGGATACCCTCCCGGATCGCCCGATCGCCTCCGCGCTGCCCACTCGGCTGCGGCTTGCCGATCTGCTCCGGTTGACCGATGAGGGCGCCGAGGATGTGCTGGCCGGTCGATACGATCATCTGCTCCCGGCGGAGGGGCGGTGGCCGACCGTGGAACGCTGGGCCACCCGGCTGGTGGCCGATGACGAGGTGGATATCTGGCTGATCAGCTGGACGCCGAACAAGTCCACCGAACTACACGATCACGCCGGTTCGCTCGGTGCGCTCACAGTGCTCAGTGGGGGGCTCGCCGAATACCGGTGGACCGGTACCGAGCTGCGGCGGCGCATTCTCACCGCCGGTGATCAGGCCGCGTTTCCCATTGGCTGGGTCCACGATGTGATGCGCGCTCCCGATCCCGAGTCACCGGGTGTTCCGGCCGGCGGAGGCGATTCCCTCGGCCCACTGGAACCGACCTTGAGCGTTCATGCGTATTCACCGCCGTTGACCGCCATGTCCTATTACGAACCGACCGGGCACGGCACTCTGCGGCGCACCCGTACCGTTCTCACCGACCAGCCCGAGGGTGATATGTGATGACCCATCTGACCATTGATCAGATGCTTGCCGAGGCCCGAGCGCAGCTGCAGCGGATATCCGTTACCGAATTACCCGAGGCGTTGGCCCGAGGTGCCGTCCTGGTCGATATCCGGCCGCAGGCGCAGCGCGCGCGGGAGGGTGCGCTTCCCGGTGCGTTGGTGATCGAGCGCAATGTCCTGGAGTGGCGACTCGACCCCAGCAGTTCGGCCCGGCTGGCCATGGCCACCGATCACGATGTCGAATGGATCGTGGTGTGCTCGGAGGGCTATACCTCCAGCCTCGCCGCGGCTTCGTTACGACGGTTGGGGCTGCACCGGGCCACCGATCTGGTCGGTGGCTATCAGGCACTGAAGGCGGCGGGCATGTTGACGGTTGCTGTCGGCGCGCCGCACTTCACCCGGGAAGTGGACGCGCTGGCCGCGTTGTGAAATTCCCGATCCGGCGTCGAGCGAATACGGCTCGCGCGCAATAGTTTTCGTCGCGTCCCCTGTGGGGTGAAATCCATAGCAAGCCGTCCGGTCTAATTTGTCGAAGGCAAGTCGACGCGCCTAACTGTATCGTTTCGTTATAACGAAAGAATGACCGGGCGGCCCGCAAATCGTTTTTCGGCCCACGCTAGGGTAGTTCGATGTGAGCAACACGAACACCACGTCATCCGGCGACTCCGCAGGCGCGGTATCCACCGAGCGGGCTGTTGGCACCGCGGGAGTAGACGAACTCCCGGAACAGATGCGGATTCGCCGGGAGAAGCGGGAACGGTTGCTCGCCGAGGGGAGCGAGGCATACCCGGTCGAGGTGCCGCGTACGCACACCCTGGCAGAAATTCGGGCCGCCTACCCCGACCTGGAACCGGACACCTCCACCGGCCGGATCGTCGGGGTGACGGGACGCGTCATTTTCATGCGGAATACCGGCAAGCTGTGTTTCGCACAACTACAGGAAGGTGACGGCACCAAACTGCAGGCGATGATCAGCCTGCGCGGTGCGGGCGCGGACGCGCTGGCGGCCTGGAAGGCCGATGTGGACCTCGGCGATATCGTTTTCGTACACGGCGAAGTCATCACCTCACGGACCGGTGAATTGAGCGTTATGGCCGATTCCTGGTCGATGGCCGCCAAGGCGCTGCGGCCGTTGCCGGTAGCGCACAAGGAGATGAGCGAGGAGTCTCGGGTTCGGCAGCGCTATGTCGATCTGATCGTGCGGCCGGAGGCCCGGAAGATGGCGCATACCCGGGTCGCGGTGGTACGAGCGCTGCGCAACGGGCTGGAGCGGCGAGGGTTCCTCGAGGTCGAGACGCCAATGCTGCAGACCCTGCACGGGGGCGCCGCGGCGCGGCCGTTCGTCACCCATTCCAACGCTCTCGATATAGATCTCTACCTGCGCATTGCGCCGGAATTGTTTCTCAAGCGCTGTGTCGTCGGCGGGCTGGAACGGGTCTTCGAGATCAATCGCAACTTCCGTAACGAGGGTGCCGATTCCACCCATTCTCCGGAGTTCGCCATGCTGGAGACCTATCAGGCGTACGGTACCTACGACGACTCCGCGCGTATGGTTCGAGAATTGATCCAGGAAGTCGCGTCCGAGGCATTGGGAACTCAGGTTGTGTCCCTGGCCGATGGTACGGAATACGATCTGAGTGGCGAGTGGGCAACCGTTCGGATGTATCCTTCGCTATCGGACTCGCTGGGTGTCGAGGTAACTCCGGAAACAACTGTTTCGGAATTGCTGGCACTTGCCGAACGGGTCGGTCTGGAAATTCCCGAGGGCAAGGGCTACGGCCACGGGAAACTGGTGGAGGAACTCTGGGAACACTGTTACGGCGACAAGCTGTACGCGCCGACTTTCGTGCGCGACTTCCCGGTGGAGACCTCCCCGCTCACCAGGCAGCATCGCACCGAACCCGGGGTGGCCGAGAAGTGGGATCTATATGTGCGTGGCTTCGAGTTGGCCACGGGCTATTCGGAGTTGGTTGATCCGGTGATTCAGCGTGAGCGATTCATCGATCAGGCACGGTTGGCCGCCGCCGGCGATGACGAGGCGATGGTGCTCGATGAGGACTTCCTCGCCGCGATGGAGTATGGCATGCCGCCGACGACCGGAACCGGTATGGGAATCGATCGGTTGTTGATGGCGCTCACCGGATTGGGAATCCGGGAAACGATACTGTTCCCAATAGTGCGGCCCGGGGGTCGTTGAGCGAACGGTTTACACCCCAACCGCTCGTCTTGGAAATTTCCGAATTCGAGGTATTCTTGCCTCGGGTAATCGGCCTGCGTTTGTAGGCCGCACGATTTCGAGAGGACGTTCATCTCATGGCAAAGAAGGTCACCGTTAGCTTGATCGACGATGTCGACGGTGAGTCCATCGCGGACGAGACCATCGAGTTTGCAATCGATGGTGTGTCGTACGAGATCGACCTGTCCGCTGCTAATGCATCGAAGTTGCGGGAAGAGATGGAGCAGTGGGTTAGCAATGCGCGGCGAGTGAGCGGTCGGCGTCGGGTGAAGTCTGCTGCCGGCAGTTCGGGCAGCGGTACCAAGGCCCGGGTCTCCATGGATCGGGAACAAAGCGCCGCTATTCGTGAGTGGGCCCGGCGGAATGGCCATAAGGTATCCGCTCGTGGACGTATCTCCGCCGAAGTCACCGATCTGTACCACAAGGCCGCGAAGAGCTAGTCCTCTTTCGCCTGTCGTCCGAAAGATTTCCGAGCGGTCGGTCGGCGGCCCCGTTTATTGATAGCAATTATCAATTGCTGCCGGTCTGGTCGTTGCCTGTCGAACCGATATGCTGGTGTTTCCAACTTGCTCATGATGCGGCGGGCTCGCTCGCAATGCGGCAGTCCTTCGCCGTAGTGGTTTCGACCGGGTCCGCCGCATTGTGAGCCGGGTACCGTGGTCGGCAGAGGGATGCCGATATGAAGAGGTGAGGTATCGGCCATGGTAGCCGGATCCGATGGATCGTTCCTGCGCTACACCGACAGTGAAGGACGCAGACGGGAGCTCGTGCTGAGTCCGGAGCGTCCACGTGTCACCATCGGTCGGTCCGCCGACGCCGATTTGTCGTTGCGCTGGGATGCCGAGGTGTCCCGTCTGCATGCCACCGTCGAATATCTTGGTGCGCAATGGATGATTGTCGACGACGGGCTGTCCCGGAACGGGACATTCGTCAATGGAGAGCGTTTGGTCGGTCGCCGCAGACTGATGGCGGGTGACCGCATAAGGGCCGGTACTTCCCTGGTTTCATTCCACGATTTCACCGGTGTGGCCGATGACGCAACGAAGGTGTCCGCCGGATCAATTCCCACGGTGCGTTCACTGACCGAGGCCCAGCGGGCAGTGTTGATCGCTTTGTGTCGGCCTTATAAACACGGAGCCGGATTCGCCACCCCGGCCTCCAGTCAGCAAATAGCCAGCGAATTATTTCTCAGTGTCGATGCCGTCAAGACCCATCTGCGGGCACTCTTCGCCAAATTCGGTGTCGAGGATCTGCCGCAGAATCAGAAGCGAGTTCGACTCGCGGCGCTGGCAATGCAAAACGGAATCATTTCCGATCGAGATCTGTGATTTCGCATGAAGTAGACGCTCGCGCAGGTGTGTGAGCGTCTCGACGATGTTCCAGCCCCCGGGGTCCCCGCTTGACTGTTCGCCGGAACATGCCATTCGGTCCGGCAGGAGTAGTCGTGTCTGCAATTCGTATCGTCGCCCTGGTGGCGGCCACCATCGCTACCGGATTGATCGCCGGGGTCTTCTACGCCTACGCGATCTCGGTGATGCCCGCGTTCGCGCGGATGGACGACCGGATGGTGATCGAGGCGATGCAGAAGATCAATGTCGTCATCATCAACCCGGCCTTCATGGTCGGGTTCCTGGGAACAGTCGGATTCACATTTCTCGCGGTGATATCGCACCTCGGTTCCCGCCCCACCCTGTGGTGGATCGGCATCGCTCTCGTGCTGAATCTGGTCGCGTTCGGGGTCACCGCCGGATGTAACGTCCCGCTCAACGACCAACTGGCCGCCGCGGGCGATCCGGCGGTGTTACCCGATCCGGAGACGGTCCGTGCCGCCTTCGAGTCCGACTGGGTACGCTGGAACATCGTTCGTGGTGTATTGCATGGCTTGGCCTTCCTCATCCTGTGTGCGGCGTTGTTCGACGCCGGTGTTCGGCACGGGCAGGAGTCGATGCGCACCGACGATCGATTCGTGGGCATGGTGCGGACGGATATGGGTACTGCGGCGTACGAGCGATCGCACCGGTGACCGAGAAAGCGCCCCTTCCCAATGGCGGGGGGTGTTCGCTCAGGGCAAAACCTGAGTGGAAACGAAACCGCTGTCGGGGGCGTTATGAGTGAATAGCCGTGTCGACGACGGTCCGCACAGGGTGGACCGGCGGCGGCGGAATCCCCTGCCAACTAGAGTGGGAGGCGGGGGCCGCAACCCCCGGCCTTCATGGCAGGCTGACGCCTGTAGTGGCGCACAACACTGCGGCGCGGGTTGCCAGAAAGTCCGGAGCAGGAGAGTGAGGGAGCGATGTTCGAGAGGTTCACCGACCGCGCGAGGCGCGTCGTCGTCCTGGCCCAGGAAGAGGCCCGGATGCTCAACCACAACTACATCGGCACCGAGCACATCCTGTTGGGGCTGATCCACGAGGGCGAGGGAGTCGCGGCCAAGTCCCTGGAGTCGCTCGGTATCTCGCTGGAAGGCGTGCGTAGCCAGGTCGAGGAGATCATCGGCCAGGGCCAGCAGGCGCCCTCCGGTCATATTCCGTTCACCCCGCGGGCCAAGAAAGTGCTGGAGCTGAGCCTGCGTGAGGCGCTGCAGCTCGGCCACAACTACATCGGCACCGAACACATCCTGCTCGGCCTCATCCGTGAGGGCGAGGGCGTTGCGGCGCAGGTGCTGGTGAAGCTGGGTGCCGATCTGAACCGGGTTCGTCAGCAGGTCATCCAGCTGCTGTCCGGGTACCAGGGCAAAGAGCCGGTGGAGTCCGGCGCTCGCGGTGAGACGGGCACCCCGTCCACCTCGCTGGTACTCGACCAGTTCGGTCGCAACCTCACCCAGGCGGCCCTCGAGGGCAAGCTCGATCCGGTGATCGGCCGCTCGAAAGAGATCGAGCGGGTCATGCAGGTGCTCAGCCGGCGCACCAAGAACAACCCGGTGCTGATCGGTGAGCCCGGTGTCGGTAAGACCGCCGTGGTGGAGGGTCTGGCGCAGGCCATCGTCAATGGCGAGGTTCCCGAGACGCTGAAGGACAAGCAGCTCTACACCCTCGACCTGGGTTCCCTGGTCGCGGGTAGCCGCTACCGCGGTGATTTCGAAGAGCGGCTGAAGAAGGTGCTCAAGGAGATCAACACCCGCGGCGACATCATCCTGTTCATCGACGAGCTGCACACGCTGGTCGGCGCGGGTGCAGCCGAGGGTGCGATCGATGCCGCCTCCATCCTGAAGCCGAAGCTGGCCCGTGGCGAACTGCAGACCATCGGCGCGACCACCCTCGACGAGTACCGCAAGTACATCGAGAAGGACGCCGCCCTGGAGCGCCGCTTCCAGCCGGTGCAGGTGGGCGAGCCGACCGTCGAGCACACCATCAACATCCTCAAGGGTCTGCGCGACCGTTACGAGGCGCACCACCGGGTGTCCATCACCGACGGTGCGCTGGTGGCCGCCGCGACGCTGGCCGACCGCTACATCAACGACCGCTTCCTGCCGGACAAGGCGATCGACCTGATCGACGAGGCCGGTGCCCGGATGCGCATTCGCCGGATGACCGCGCCGCCGGACCTGCGCGAATTCGACGACAAGATCGCCGAGGCGCGCCGGGAGAAGGAGTCCGCGATCGACGCGCAGGACTTCGAGAAGGCCGCCCGCCTGCGCGACCAGGAGAAGCAGCTGGTCGCCAAGCGCGCCGAGCGGGAGAAGCAGTGGCGTTCGGGTGATCTGGACGTAGTGGCCGAGGTCGACGACGAGCAGATCGCCGAGGTGCTGGCCAACTGGACCGGTATCCCGGTGTTCAAGCTCACCGAGGAGGAGACCACCCGGCTGCTCCGTATGGAGGAGGAGCTGCACAAGCGGATCATCGGTCAGGAGGACGCCGTCAAGGCCGTCTCCAAGGCGATCCGCCGTACCCGTGCCGGCCTGAAGGACCCGAAGCGTCCGTCCGGCTCGTTCATCTTCGCCGGCCCGTCCGGTGTCGGTAAGACCGAGCTGTCCAAGGCGCTGGCGAACTTCCTGTTCGGTGACGACGATGCCCTCATCCAGATCGATATGGGTGAGTTCCACGATCGCTTCACCGCCTCGCGGCTGTTCGGTGCCCCTCCGGGCTACGTCGGCTACGAGGAGGGCGGCCAGCTCACCGAGAAGGTGCGGCGCAAGCCGTTCTCGGTGGTGCTGTTCGACGAGATCGAGAAGGCACATCAGGAGATCTACAACACCCTCCTGCAGGTGCTGGAGGACGGCCGCCTCACCGACGGCCAGGGCCGCACGGTCGACTTCAAGAACACGGTGCTGATCTTCACCTCGAACCTCGGCACCCAGGACATCTCGAAGGCGGTCGGGCTCGGCTTCACCTCGAGCGACAACACCCAGTCGAACTACGAGCGGATGAAGCTCAAGGTCAACGACGAGCTGAAGAAGCATTTCCGGCCCGAGTTCCTCAACCGGATCGACGATGTGATCGTCTTCCACCAGCTCACCACCGAGCAGATCGTGGAGATGGTGGACCTGATGATCGGCCGCGTCGAAACCCAGCTGAAGAACAAGGACATGGCGATCGAACTCACCGATACCGCCAAGAGCCTGCTGGCCAAGCGTGGCTTCGACCCCGTGCTCGGTGCCCGGCCGCTGCGCCGCACCATCCAGCGCGAGATCGAGGACCAGCTGTCGGAGAAGATCCTCTTCGGCGAGATCGGCCCCGGCCAGACCGTCCTGGTGGACGTCGAGGGCTGGGACGGCGAGGGCTCCGGCGAAGACGCCCGGTTCACCTTCACCGGCAAGGCGAAGCTGACCAAGTCGGGCGGCGAGGAGAAGCCGGAGGTCGTGCTGACCGGCGCGGCGGAAGGCTCCGCCGAGGCGAGCTCGGGCGAGTAGTCGCATACGCCGAACGGGCCTGTCCCCATACCGGGGGCAGGCCCGTTTCGTGTTCTCGGCGGTATGTTCTCGGCGGTATAGGACGGACCCGAATACCGTACGGGCGGTTCTCGAGCGGCCCTTCGTCCCGAAAAGGGTGGTGGCGCAGGGGCCGATCGCCGGTCGGATGAAGAAATACGCGTGGTGACGGGTGGCCGGATGCCTTCGGCCGCATAGGCTGGTTCAGGTGCGGAAGCTCGGGATGTCTGGTCGAGGCCTGGTCGGGTGGGACGTGGGGCCGGCGGTGGCGGTCGCCCTGATCCAGGTGGTCGGCGCGAGAGTGGCCAACCTGCAGCAGACCGGCGTGCGATCGCTGGACCTGTTCGGATATCTGCTGCTGCTGCTCGGTCCGATCGCATTGCTGTTCCGGCGATATCAACCGCTACCGGTGCTATGGGTGGCGCTGGGCGCCGGTACCGCCTTCGTATTCCTCGACTACGGATACGGGCCGATCCTCCTGTCGCCCGTCGTCGCGTTCCTCACCGCGGGAACGCACGGGCCGAGACGGTTCGGCTATCCCCTTGTGCCGCTCGGCTATCTGCTCCTGGTGTGGCCCGTCCCGGTCCTGTTCGGGCGGTCGGTCGGGGTGTGGCAGGCAATCGGTCTCTTGGCCTGGGCGACGGTATTGGTCGGGGTGGTCGAGGGCATTCGACTGCGGCGCGCGATGCTGGAGGCGCGTAGGCAGCAGGCCGAGACCGCCCGCCGGTATGAGCGGACGCAGCGTCGGCTGCGGGCCGGTGAAGAGCGGTTGGCCATTGCCCGAGAGGTGCACGATGTGCTCGCACACGGTCTTTCGCTGATCAATGTGCAATCCTCGGTGGCCTTGGAACTGTTCCACACCAAACCGCAGCAGGCGGCCACGGCGGTGGCCGCGATCAAGGCCACGAGCAAGGACGCGCTCGTGGATGTGCACGGTCTGCTGCAAACCTTGCGCTCGGGTGTGCCCGTGGACGGTGGTAGCGATTCGGACGCCGACCACGCGTGGGAGACCGACGATCATTTCGAACCGGCATCCGGTTGCGGTCGACTGTTCGGCAAACGCCCGCCCCGTGAAGAGCGCTCGTTCCGGGATACATCCCGGCAGCGGGATACGGACGGGTATGTCGCGGATACCGGCCCCACCGTGCGGCGACTGGTCGCGGTACCGGATCTCCCCGAGACGACGCCCGAACCCCTGGACGGCGGGACGGGCCATCCCGCACCGAGCCCGGTTCCCCGCAGCCCTGCCCCCAGCCTCGCCGATCTGGACGAACTGCTGGGGAATTCCCGCACCGCGGGATTGTGTGTGCACACCAGGGTGTTGGGGGAGGCCTGTCCACTCCCCAGCGTCATCGATGCGGCGGCGGTACGAATCATTCAGGAATCTCTGACCAATGTGATCCGACACGCGCCGGGCGCGGAAGCCACGGTGACGGTGCGCTATTCCCCCGAATCGGTGGACCTCACCATCGACAACACCCGACCCACCGGCAAATCGGAGCGTTCCGCCTCCGGGGGTAACGGCATCATCGGTATGCGGGAACGCGCACACGCCCTCGGCGGCGCGCTCACTGCGGGGCCCCGCCCCAGCGGGGGTTTTCGAGTGGCCGCCCGCCTGCCGAACCGTCCGCTCGGTGCGTTCGGGACATCCGATCCCACGGCCGGGGCGCCGGGCCGGGAGACCGGCGAGGAGGGGCCCGGAGCGGGTGGTGCGGAGAACCTGGAGCGGGAAACCGGGGAATCCGTCGGTACGGAGGCGCCGTCGGCAGGACGCGATCCGGATGCCGTTGCCGCGGAGCCGGATTCCCGGGACGCCGAGGTGCGGTGACCTGCTCCCCAGCGGCGGCCATCCCGCTTCGCCCGGAAAGGATCGGAATACGCGCTAGGCTTTGCCGATGGTCGACCAGCAAGTGCGTATACCGGACCTGTCAGCACGGCCGTACGAGCTCACCGTGGAACGTGTCATGGTTGCTTCGGCGTCGCTGTTATACCTGGCATGGACGCGGGGTTTCGACATCTGGTTCGCCGAACCGGATTCGGTACGAATGCGTCCCGAGGTGGGTGAACCCTTCTATTTCGAGACCGTGCACGAGGGTGCTCGACAACCGCATTACGGCCGGTTCCTTCGTCTGGAACCGGACCGCCTGGTCGAAATGACCTGGTTGAGTGGTGCGGACGGCACCGAGGGAGCCGAGACCGTGGTGACGGTGCGGTTCATCAAACAGCCACGCGGTATCCGGCTGCACCTGCACCACAGTGGTTTCGCGAGTGAACAGGCACGAGACCGGCACCGGGCGGCGTGGCCCGCTGTGCTGGAACGGCTCGATCAACGTACGGCTGTGGCCGGCTGAGCCCGGCCGAGTACGTTCGTCCGTGAAGGCGAACACAACATCTGCGAAAGGATCGTGATGCCAACACGTACCGCGCGTACCGCATGGACCGGTGGCCTGCAGGACGGCTCCGGCCAGGTCGAGCTGGTCAGTTCGGGGGTCGGCAAGTACGACGTGTCGTTCCCCAAGCGTTCGGCCGACAACGCCGACGGCACGACCAGCCCGGAGGAGTTGATCGCCGCCGCCCATTCGTCCTGCTACGCCATGGCGCTGTCCGCCGAGATCGGGCGGGCGGGCGGTACCCCGCAGAGCCTCGACGTCACCGCCGCGGTGACCTTGGGACCGGATCCGGCCGGTGGATTCCGGATCAGCGGTATCGACCTGACCGTGCGCGGTCGGGTCGCCGGATTGGACGCCGCCGGGTTCACCGCCGCGGCCGAGGCCGCCAAGGCCGGCTGCCCGGTGAGCAAGGCCTTGGCCGGTGTGGACAACATCCGTTTGGATGCCGCTCTCGAATCCTGAGCCGTTGTCCGGGCTCTCGCGTGGCGAGAGCCCGGACAACAGACCGAGATAGTGGAGATCAGGCCGGGTTGACGGCCGCTTCGTGCACCGGGTGCCGGCTGCGTCCGGCCCATTCGGTGAGTCCGGCGTAGGCCAGGCCCAAAGCGACCCACAATGTGGTCGACACCGCCAACGACGCGACGCGGAACTGCCACAGCAGGGTCGCCGGAAAATCGTCGCCCACTTCGTTCACCCCGGGCAGCAGAATGTAGCCGAGCGTGGTGACCAGGACGAAGACCACGGTGGCCGCGATCAACCGCACGGTTTCCGGCTGCGCGCCCAATGCCTTCCACACCCATACCCAGGCACCGACGGCGACCAGGCCCAGCAATACCGCGGCCACCCACAGCAGTGTTCGGTCGTTGACGGTCTCCGGATCACCGACGGCCGGTGGGTTGGCCGGGTATTTGAAGAACGGCACCGCGACGACGGCGGCCCACCCGCCGACACCCAGCGTGAGCGCCAAACGGGTGCCCGACAGGGCGGTGTAGCGGCGGGCGATATGCGCGACCGCGGCGAAGATCGCCCCCAACGCCGTCCCGGCCAGACCGGTGGCCAGGAACTGGCCGAACTTCTGTCCGGTACGGCCGACCAGAGGTTCTTCCTCGTCGCCGTGGGTGTGCCCGGTATGTGAGTCGGCACCGGTTCCATGACTGTGGCCGCCCGCGGATTCCTCGATCGCGATCGCGGCTTCCACCTTCGGTTCGCCCACGAAGTAGCCGACCGTCCCGGCCAGCAACCCCGCCAGGAAACCGGCGAGCAGACCACGCAGCAATAATGAGGTGAGCGAGCCGATCAGTGGCACGGAAGCCCCAGTAGGTGCCGTCCGTCGTGCATCAGCTCGTGCAGGTACATACCGCTGCGGGAAACGGCGCCCTGATCGAACCCGACCAGGTACAGCGTGAGCAATGCCAACAGAACGACACCGACCGTGACCAGGATGGTCAGCAGGGAATCCGTGACGGGAGCCGGAAGCGCTCGGCTCTGCGGGTGTGCGATGGTCATGGTCCGGTCCTCCTGGGATCACGCGTCCGGTCGGGTCCATGCGAGGGTGCCGATGTCTGGCTCTCCGGCACCGCGCTCGGTGGACGGAACACAGTGGCGCGACCGCTCCGGAATCTCACCGGATTACCGCATCACCTTCGCGTTTGTCCTTCGAACTGTGACATTCGCGCCCGCGATAGTCAATATGCACCGACCCTCGACCGGGCACGCCGGCCCGCGGTGGATACCGGGAACGGCGTGCGGGTCGAGGGCCGGGGTGGGTCAGGAGGCGGATTTGGCCGCGACGTCCAGGACGACCTCGAACTCCAGCAGTGAGGCGCCGGTGGCGACCGGCTTGTTCTGCTGTCCGGCGTGCGCCTCCTTGGCCGGGCCGTCCCGCCACGCGGCGAACGATTCTTCCGAATCCCAATGCGTTACCACGAAATACCGGTTCTCACCGGCCACCGGGCGCAGCAGTTGGAAGCCGAGGAAACCGGGAGAGTTCTCCACGGCGTGGGCGCGGTGGGCGAACCGCTTCTCGAGTTCCGGCCCCGCGCCCTCGGGGACCTCGATCGCATTGATCTTCACAACAGCCATGTCCCGAGCTTAGAGCTCTGCTCGATTACCTCGCCAGAGGCGGCGCGGGGCCGCACCCGGTGGGCCGGGACCACCGGGTGGAGAGGCGGCGGTAATAGACTCGGCCCGTGTTGCACGACGAAGGCGGGGCGGGCGCCCCCATTCTGTTGTTGCACGGCCTGATGGGCAGCGCACGCACCTGGGGGGATCATCTGGGCTGGTTGCGCGATTACGGGCGCGTCTACACCTTCGACGCGGCCGGGCACGGCCGGCCCGCTCCCGACGAACTCACCACCGAGGCCTTCGTGGCCGACCTGGCCGCTGCCACCGCGGAATTGACCACGCCGATAACCGTGGTGGGCCATTCCATGGGCGGACTGCACGGTTGGGTTTTCGCCGCGCACCACCCGGAGCGGGTACGGGCCCTGGTCGTCGAGGACATGGCCCCGGATTTCACCGGCCGCACCGCCGCGAACTGGGCCGCCATGATAGAGGCCTGGCCGCAGCCGTTTCCCGACGCCGAAGCGGTGCTGAATTTCTTCGGTCCGGTGGCGGGTCGCTATTTCCTGAATTCCTTCGACCACGGCGCCGACGGCTACCGGCTGCACGGTTCGGTCACGACCTTCCGCGATATCTCCGAGGAATGGGGTGGTCGCGACTTCTGGCCCGAATGGCGCGCGGTGCGGGCACCCACTCTGCTCATCGAAGGCGAGCACACCATTACCCCGCCGGGGCAGATGCGTCTCATGGCCGAGCGGAATCCCCGCGCCGAACATGTTCTCGTCCGCGACGCGGCACATCTGGTGCACGATGATCAGCCCGCGCGTTACCGCGCCGAGGTGGAACGCTTTTTGACCCGGGTGCTCGCACGGGAACACGAGCGCCCGATCCCCACTCCGGGGGAACGCGAACGAGAGTGAGGCCGTCGCCGCCGGGTCGGCGGTAGCGGGGCGGTTTCACGCCCGGTCGGCCTCTCCCGCCAGGGCGAACAGACCATCCTCGGTCTGTTCGACGAGGCCGTCCAGCAGGAGCGAATCCAGTGCTCGGTCACGTTGGCCGGGGTCGCGTGTCCAGGCCAGATCCAGCCGCACTCGCTCTACCGGCCCGGAGGCCGCACGCAGGACGTCCAGGAGGCGGCCGCGGGCCTGTCGATCGGTGCCGTCGTATTTCTGGGTGCGGCGAACGGACCGGCCGGCCGGACGGCCCGCCGTCACCCAGGCGCAGCGGGGTAGCGGGCAGCGGTCGCATCCGGGGGCGCGGGCGGTGCACACCGTGGCACCGAGTTCCATGAGGGCGGCCGAGAACACCGCGGCCCGGTCGTCCTGCGGTGGTAGCAGGGCCTCGGTCTCCCGTAGATCGCGGGCGGAGGGATTGCCGGCCTCGGCTCGTCCGTGTACCGCACGGGCAACCACTCGGCGAACATTGGTGTCCACCACCGGCACCCGCCGACCGTAGGCGAAACAGGCGACGGCGCGAGCGGTGTAGGCGCCGATACCGGGCAGGCCGAGCAGAATCTCCACATCGTCGGGCACTTCGTCACCGTGTTCGGTGGCCAGTACCTGCGCGCATTCGTGCAGTCGCAGCGCGCGGCGCGGATAGCCCAACTTCCCCCAGGCGCGCAGTACCTCACCCGGTGTGGACGCCGCCATGGCCGAGGGCACCGGCCAGCGCGCCACCCATTCCCGCCAGACCGGTTCCACCCGGGCGACCGGGGTCTGTTGCAGCATGATCTCGCTCATCAGGATCTGCCAGGCGCTCACGCCGGGGCGTCGCCAGGGCAGATCGCGGGCGGTGCGGCGATACCAGTCCACCAGTACGTCCACGTCCACGGCTGCCTCGATCCCCACGTGACTCATTCCGTTTCTCCCGCGCCTTGCCCTGTTCTTCGCCGCCACCGGCAAGGTGACCGTGTACGGCGGCCGCCTGCCGTTCGTTCGCGCCATTTCGACACCGCCGGGGCGGGAAATGACACCGCCGGGCGGGAAATATTTGCCACGCCGTAACGCCTACGAAGCGTAGGCCGGTGGGAAAGCGTGCAAAATGGACACCATGCCTCAATCCAACCCGGTCAGTGCCTGGAAGTCGCTGCGCGAGGGCAACGAACGCTTCATGAACGGCACGCTGCTGCATCCTAATCAGGGCGCAGCCGACCGCGCCAAGCTCGTCACCGGCCAGAGTCCGTCGGCGGTTCTGTTCGGCTGCGGAGATTCCCGAGTCGCGGCGGAACTCATCTTCGACCAGGGACTCGGCGATATGTTCGTGGTGCGCACCGCTGGACATGTCATCGATTCCTCGGTGCTGGGCTCCATCGAATACGGCGTCGGGGTGTTGAACGTGCCCTTGATCGTGGTGTTCGGCCACGACAACTGCGGAGCGGTCAAGGCCACCCTCGACGCCTTGGACGGCGGCGAGGTGCCGGGTGGTTTCATTCGCAGCATTGTCGAGCGGGTCACGCCGTCCATGCTGATCGGCCGGCGCGAGGGGCTGTCCAGCGTGGACGAGCTGGAGGCACGACATGTGGTGGAGACCGGGCGCCTGCTCATGCAGCGGTCGATGATCATCTCCCAGCGCGTCGCCACCGGTGAATGCGCGATCGCCTGTGTGACCTACAAACTGGCCGATGGCCAGGTGAAGCTGCACCGGGTGGTCGGCAATATCGGCGAGGTCGTCTGAGCGAGATCCCGGCAACCGGCGGGGGTCGGGCGGCGGCGAGGTGTGGACGCGCTACGGTCCGACACGCCGTGCCCCTGAGTGGTGTCACCCGCCGGTGCGCTTACCGTTGAACCGTGCTGGAACCGACTGGACCGCTGCCGCCGGAAATCTATTGGCGGCGTCGTGTTTTTGCCATCGGAATCTTGGTTGTCGTCCTCGCGTTGCTGATCTGGCTGGTGATCGCGATATCTCGCGGCGGTGGTACGGCCGGTGAGACGCCGGTGGCGGCGACCTCGTCCACCGAGCCGGAGAAGCCGACGGTGACCTCGGCCCGTGCCACGACGTCGAGCGCGGCCGCGTCCAAGACGGGGGCGACCGGGTCCCGGGAACCGAGCAGACCGCCGAGCACCACCGCCGACGACACTCCGATCGCGGCGGGACAGTGTCCGGATCAGTCGCTGGCGGTAAAGGTGACCGTGGAACAGCCCACCTACCGGCTCGGGGAACAGCCGGTTTTCGGGGTTGTGATCACCAATATCTCGTCCGGGACCTGTACTCGGGACATGGGGTCGGGACTACAGCGTGTCGCGGTGTACTCCCTCGACGGGAAGGAACAGTTGTGGTCCAGCACCGACTGCTACCCCGACGGTGACCCCGACGTTCGGACACTCGACCGCGGTGAACAGGCGGCATTCACGGTGACCTGGTCCGGCTCGACCTCACAGCCGGGCTGCGAGGGCGATCGCCTGCCGGTACCGGCAGGCTCCTACCACGTCATCGCGCAGCTGGGGTCGGTTCGCAGCGCCCCGGAGCCGTTCAATATCGCCTGAGGGCGGATATCGCGTCACGCCTTCCGGGAAAGCCCCGCGAGGCGAAGCGCGGTGCGGAGGGTGGGCGCCTCGTGGAGGGTCATGGAGGTGGACTTGGGATCCACTCCCGGCGGCACGATGGCGGTGGTGAAACCGAGTCGTTCCG
>NZ_BAGE01000003.1 GCF_000308675.1 Nocardia paucivorans NBRC 100373
CGTAATGAAAAGGTCGGGGGTTCGATTCCCCCAGGCGGCTCCACTTCCCTGGGGGCTCTCCCCCCGGGTCGCCGGCCTTCGGCGCCGGATTCCCGAGCGGTTCACCGTGTCATCATCTCGGTTGCGCTCGTCCGCCCATATTCGGGTGGACCCGCTGTATCTCATCCGCCCCGCGATCGGAAATATGAAATGTAACGGTGCCCGACGCATTATGAAAACGAATCGGAGAATATTCGGATGCGATTCGGTGTACGGACTCCAGCGAATTTTCATGGCGAACTCGACCGGTATTCATTCACCCGGCTCATGGTGTTTCTTCCGATCCGGTCGGACGGTGCTCGATGACCTCGCTATCGGTTTTCCTGCGTCGGGTGTGGTTGCCGCTTGCTTCGGTCGGTTCGTTTGCGCTGGTCGAGCCGATGACATTCGAGTTGCCGGGTTATATGAAGCCGAGACCTCGAAAGGGTGACCGGCAGGCGTCCGTTCGGCACGGTCCTATACTCCCGATATGGCGGATGAAAAAACCTCCGCGGAAATTTTCGACTCCCCGATCCTTGTGGTCCGGACGCGGGAACGTCTCTATCGTTTACGCCCCGGGGGCGCATACAGTATCGGCCGCGATCCGTCGGCCGATATCGTCTTGACCGATCCACGGGTTTCCTCCACGCACGCCGTTCTGGAGCAGGGCTCGGACGGATGGAAGATCGAGGACGCCGGCAGTCTCAACGGCACCTTCTTCGATGGTCGTCGGGTCGAGCGAATGGTGATCGATCACGACGAGACGTTCCGGCTCGGGCACGCCAGGGACGGGGAGCAGTTGTCCTGCTCGCCGGCGGCATCCTCCGATTCCGTCGCCGACGAGGGTTTCACCGAAGACACGGTGGTCGTCCCCGATCCCGGCCACAACCTCCACGACGAGGCGACGGTCACCAAGTTCCACCCCGGTTTGTCTCGGCGTGTCTCACCGTCGTCGCCACCCACCGCCCATCCCAGCGCGGTGGTTCGCATTGTTTCGGGCACGCTCCGCATCGGTCGCGCCGCCGACAACGACATCGTCGTGCCCGATCTCATGGTTTCGCGTCACCATGCCGAACTGCGGGTGATCGGGGAGAACAGATATCGCGTCGTCGACCTCGGCAGCCATAACGGCACCTATGTCAACGGCTCTCGGATCGAGGTCGCGGATCTGTCCGAATCCGATCTGATCGGTATGGGACACACCACCTATCGGCTTGTCGGCAACGAGCTACGGCAATCCGTCGACACCGGCGATATCTCGGTCGCGGTGCAGAACCTCATCGTGCGAACGCCGGAAGGCAAGGTGCTCCTCGATGACGTGAGTTTCCCCATCCCGCAGCGCTCGTTGGTCGGGGTCATCGGGCCCAGTGGGGCCGGTAAGTCGACATTATTGGGTGCGGTGACCGGGTTGCGGCCCGCGACCGAGGGGACCGTTCGCTACGACGGACGTGATCTCTACGCCGATTACGACGAGCTCAGACATCGTATCGGTCTGGTTCCGCAGGAGGATATCCTGCACAACCAGCTTCCCACGCGCCGCGCCCTGCGTTACGCGGCCGAATTACGTTTCCCGGGGGATACGCGTCCCGAAGAGCGTGAGCAGCGGGTTGACGAGGTTCTCGAGGAGCTCGGCCTGACCAGGCACGCCGACACTCGTATCGATCGGCTCTCCGGCGGACAGCGCAAACGGGTGAGCGTCGCACTGGAACTGTTGACCAAACCGTCTCTGCTCTTCCTCGACGAACCGACCTCCGGACTCGACCCGGGTCTGGACAAGACGGTTATGGAGATGCTGTCCGAACTCGCCCACGACGGACGAACCGTCATCGTGGTCACCCACAGCGTTGCGAACCTCGATTCCTGTGACCGCCTCCTGGTGCTGGTGCCTGGCGGTCGATTGGCCTACTACGGACCACCCGCGGAAGGGCTGCAACACTTCGGGCAGCGCACCTGGGCCGAGGTGTTCCAGGCCTTCGATCGGGAGGAAGATCGAGACTGGGCCGGTGAGTTCCGGGCCTCACCCCGTTTCGGGCATTACGCGGCGGTCGGACCCAGCGACGATATCGGCCCGGCGGAAGTGCAGCATCCCCCGGCGCCGCCACCCCCCTCGCAATCCAAGTTCAGTCAGCTCAGCACGCTGTGCCGGCGGTATCTGGCGGTTATCGCCTCGGATCGAAGCTATCTGGCGCTGCTCGGTGTGATGCCGTTGCTGCTCGGTGGTCTGATCGCCGCGGTGCCGGCGGGTGAGGGTTTCACCGGTGCTCCGGGGACCAATACCGATGCTCCGACCAAGCTCATGATCCTGGTATTCGGGGCGTGTTTCGTCGGTACCGGCAATTCGATTCGGGAGATCGTCAAGGAGCAGACGATCTACCGCAGAGAACGGGCGGCCGGACTCTCGGCCGGTGTCTATCTGATGTCGAAACTCCTGGTCCTGGGCGTGATCACCGTCCTGCAAGCGGTGGTGTTGTTCCTGATCGGCACCATCGGCACGAGTTTCCCGCCGAGCGGGATATTCATGTCGGTGGAGCTGGAGCTGATTTTGGCGATGGCGTTGCTCGGTATTGCGTCGTTGGCACTGGGCCTGCTGGTTTCGGTGTCGGTGAACACCTCGGAGAAGACGCTGCCGCTGCTGATCGTGCTATCGATGGCACAGCTCGTGCTCACCGGCGGTATGGTGCGGCTTCCCGGTACGCCGGTTCTGGAACAGCTGTCCTATCTGGCTCCGTCCCGGTGGGGCTATGGTGCGGGCGCCGCCAGCCTCGACCTCGACACCCTCTCCCCCCATGAGGGCGCTCCCGACCCGCTGTGGAACCACACCCTCGGGACCTGGCTGCTCGATATGGGGGTCGTCGCCGGCCTGGCGGCCGTCTTTCTCGCCCTGGCCTGGTATCGCCTGTACCAGTTGCGGCCGCGGCGCCGCGGTGCCCGCCCGGCGCGGATTTGATCGCGCCCGGGCCGGTTCGGCTCGCGGGTCTTCGTTCGGTTCGTGACATCAACTTCGTGACGGGGGATCGAGGGGCGCGGTTGTCTGCGGTGTCGGCTCGATTCGGAAGACCGGGCATCGCGGTGCGGCGGCGGCGAACGCGTCGGGGTCGGCGGAGGTGACCGCGCCGGATCGGATCATGAACTGCACACCGTGCGGGACCTTCTCCGGGAATGCCCGCAGCACCGGCTCCCGCTCGCTCACCGGCAGTTCCACCAGCGCGATCCGTTGGCGGTGGCGTCCCTTCGCGAGTACTCCCCACCCCGCGGCGCGGGCATTGCGTACCCAGTCGGCGTCGTCGAATCCGCCGACCACGTACATCACCCCGTCGACGGTGAGTGGGGAAACCGGTGTGGTGCGCAATTGTCCGGTTTTGCGGCCGGGAACCGAAAGCACCCGCATCGTGCCCACGGCGAGGCCGAGTCGCTGGAATGCGATCACCACCCGATTGAGTCGCTTCAGACGTTGCCGTAGCCGGTCGTTTTCGCTGGTCATCTCTACTCCTTGTCGTTGTCGGGGGTGGTATCGGTTCCCGGCCACGGCATTCCGTGGTCGATATCGTGCGCAGTTTGTTCCAGCCAGGTGATTTCGGCATCGCGCAGCCGGTTTCGGTATTCGGTGTCCAGGAGCACCGCGCGAGGTAGATGAGCCGTGTGCTCCTGGGACAGTCGCTGCGCGGTGGCGGCGTCCGCGCGCAATCGTTCGGCGCGTCGCCGCAGCAGCCGCGCGGCGGTCTCGGGGGGCAGTGCGGGCAGGTGGGCCAGTGCGGCGACGAATCGGGGGTATTCGTTCACCGGTTCGGTCAGGAAACGCTCCAGCAGCGTATTCAGCGCTTCCCGACCGGATGCGGTGATCTCGTAGACCGTCCGCTCTGGGCGGGCGCCTGCGCGGGTGGTGCCGACCTGGCGTATGTATTCCGCGCGTTCGAGTCGGCCGATCGCGTCGTAGAGCGATCCGCCGCGCATCTTCACCACCTCGTCCACACGCCGTTCGCGGATGGCGACCTTCATCTCGTATGGATGCCGGGGGCGTTCTGCCAGGAGTGTCAGCACCGCAAGCGTCAGCGGTGTCTCCACCGCGCGCAGTTCCCGGATCACCGAGCCTCCTTATAGTCGAAGTCGTTTGGTCGAATTCGACTATAAGGTTTTTCGGCCGTTCGCGCCGGCGGTCGGCTCCTGGCGACTCGGCCCCGACGCTCTCGGCGCATTCGAACGAAGCCACCCGACGTCGGTTACTCCAAGTCGCTCAACCCTTCTCCGCGCCGGTCGCGAGACGGACCCCACCGACCCCGGCGGCCGGTACCACTGCCGAGGACGCACAGTGGAACGGGCGCGGGCGGGTATTGCCGGGTAGTAAGGCGAACCGCTGATATGGACTGTGGAGCCGCGTGGGCCGATACGTACATGGCCGAGACATGGTGGTGGGGACTCGGTCGGCGAGTGCCGTCCCACCTGCGGCAACCGAAAAGCGGTGGGTGCTCTGTGTGGAGAAAGGGGGATCACCCACCGCTCCGGTTCCGTGACATGGCCTCGACTTCGGCGAGCCGACCGGCGTATTCCGGCGCGTGTTCGGGTCGGGTGCTCTACGGGACGATGACGTTCTTGCCTCGGGTGTGTCCGCTCTGACCGGCGGCGAAGGCCTGTGGGATCTCGTCGAGGGTGAAGGTCCGAGCGATGGGCACGGTGAGCTCGCCCGCGGCGGCGAGATCGGCCAGGCGTTGGGTGTGGGAGCCGTCGGGCCGCACCCAGACCAGGAGACCGCCGTGTTCGGTGACGGTGTCGTCGACGATGGAGGCGTGTCTGCCGTCCTCGGCGAGTACGGCGAGGGTGACATCCAACTGACCGCCCACGAAATCCGCGACGACCTGCACACCCTCGGGCGCCAGGTCCCGGACCCGCTCGGCGAGACCGTCGCCGTAGGTCAGTGGTTCGGCGCCGAGCTCGCGGAGGAAATCGTGGTTGTTCGGCGACGCGGTACCGAAAACACGAGCGCCGCGCGCCTTCGCGATCTGCACACCCAGGCTCCCGACACCACCCGCCGCGGCATGGATCAGCACGGTGTCGTCCGCGCCGACCTCGAGCAGATCGAGGGTGCGCAGGGCGGTTCCTCCGGCGAGCGGAAGCGCCCCCGCCTGTTCCCAGGTCAACACGTCGGGTTTACGTGCCACGTGCGCTGCCTCGACGGCCACCAGTTCGGCGAAGGTGCCGGCGTGCAGCACATCCTTGCGGGCATAGGCCAGCACCTCGTCGCCCACCGCGAATTCGGGAGTATCGATACCGGTTTCGACCACCACCCCGGCGACATCCCAGCCCGGGATCACGGGGAACTGCGCATCGATCAGAGCGTCCAGGCCGCCCGCCATCGCCTTCCAGTCGACGGGGTTGACACCCGCGGCGCGGACCTCGATCAGCACCGATCCGGGGAAGACTTTGGGTTTCGGCAGGTCGGTGACGTGCACATCGGTGTTGTCGGAGGTGTATCGGTCGTAGATGGCTGCCCGCATGGTCGCGCTTTCTTCCGTTCCGGTTTCGGCTGTCGTCTCGTGCAACAGTGGCACCCACCCGATATTCCGATCGGCGTGTCGTCGGTCATGTCGTGCGCCGGGTGCGCCCGGGTCCGCTCGGGGCGCAGGCGTTGGAGTGATATCGAGCCCGTGTAAGGTCGCCGGGTGGGACAGCGAACAGTCGAGGACGCCTATGCGGCCCGTTCTCAGGAGTACATCGAGTTATTCGGATCGGTCGACAGTGTGCGCCCCGATGATCTCGCGCTGGTGCGGCGGTGGGCCGAACTGGCCGGAGGACGGGTGCTCGATATCGGTTGCGGTCCGGGGCATCTGACCGCCTACCTGCACGGGCTGGGGGTCGATATCACCGGCATCGATCCCGTTCGGGAGTTTGTGGAGCATGCTCGGGCGCGGTATCCGGGACCGGCCTTCGAGGTGGGTTCGGCGCAGACACCGGGCCTGCCCGACGGTTCGATCACCGGGATTCTGGCCTGGTATTCCCTGATCCACGTGCCGCCGGCCGAGCTGGACGGAATTCTCGCCGGGTTCCGGCGGATGCTTGTCCCGGGTGGGGTGGTGCTCCTCGGTTTCTTCGAGGGCGCCACAGTGGAGGAGTTCCCGCACAAGGTGGTGACGGCGTATCGGTGGCCGTTCGATGAGTTGGCGCGCCGGCTGGCCGTGGCGGGTTTTCGAGAGCTGGAGCGGTTGACCCGCACGGGCGGAGAACACCGTCCACACGGGGCCATCTTGGTCCGGAGCGTATAGAAACCGGTACGAGCGATCGGGAAGTCGCGGAACCGTGGCGTACCGGCCCGATGGTGTGGTGGGTTCACCGAGACCGGGCGACGTTGACCGGGCTCGGCGAACTCCCGCTCAACCCGCGGCCGCGGGCCGCAGGCCGGTGCGGTCGATGATCCGAGCCAGTTCGGTATTGAACTTCTCGGGAGCCTCCAGGTTGCCGAGATGTCCGGTCGGCCATACGTGGTAGCCGCTCAGGTGGCCGGTTTCGCGGAGGGTGTCGGCGATGATGCGCGACATGCGCTCCGGCAGCAGTCGGTCGTACTGTCCGGCGATCACGACGGTGGGGACGGTCAGGTGGCGGGCGGCGTCGCCCAGCTCCATATCGGCGAGGATGGCCGCGTGCGCGCCCCGGGCGAGCGGACGGCACGAGCGCACGATATCGAGGGCGAAATCGGCCGCTTCCACGGATGCCCCGGGGCCCATGATTCGGTCCATCAGCAGTCGGCGCATCAACGGACCGCCTGGGATGGGGATAGGGGTGGTGAGGATGGACTCGGCGACCAGCATGGGCATCCGAATCTCGGAACCGAATAGCGTGACCGGCCGATTCCCCACCATGAGCGGCTTGTTGAGCAGCGGCAGGAGATCGGTGTCGTATCGGATATTGCCCGAGGTGGTGTTGACCAGGACCGCCGCGGCCGCGCGCCGGGACACCTGGGCGGGGTGTCGGGCGGCCCAGGCCTGCAGGGTGATGCCGCCCATGCTGTGACCCACCAGGACGGCGCGTCGACCGGGACGCAGTGTGCTCTCCAGGACAGCGGCCAGATCATCGGCCAGGGTGCGGTCGCTGGGCGGGCTGCTGCCCATGGTGCTCTCGCCGTGTCCCCGCTGGTCGTAGCAGACCACGCGATAGCGGTCGGCGAAGGCGTTGATCTGGGGATGCCAGTATTCGATACAGCAGCTCCAACCGTGCACGAGGACGATGACCTCGCCGTCGGCCGGTCCGTAGGCGTGTACTCGCAGTTGCGCTCCGTCGACGGTCGTCACCGGGATGACCTCGTGCCGGCCGGTGGGCTTGTTGAACGCCGGTGTCGAGTAGGTACGACGGCGGAAACCGGCCCGGTAAGGGGCGGTCAGAGCGCCGTAACGTGCCTGTGTGAGCGCCGAAAGCGAGTTCACCAACATCAGAGCACACTCCTTTGTGTCCAGCGTCACGGTAACCTCGCAAGCTTGGTGCTTGCAAGTGCAAGCACCAAATAGTCAAAAAATGCGAGCCTCCGTGCGTTTCACCAGATGTCGTTCCGGTGATCTTCGCTGTTAACTGAAATCTGCCCATTCGCGTCCAGGTTTATGCATGCTTACCGAAGATCCGGAGATAGCGGCTCCGAATAGGCGGATGTCCAAGCCGTCCGGCGGCCTCCGAGCGACGCGCTACCGTGAAATCGTGGAGAACACGGAGCCTGCCGAAACGGTCGACGAACCGAATCGGGCGCCGGGTGGATGGCGTGGTGTGGCATTGCCCGCGCTGGTGGCCACGGCCGGTGCCGCCGCAGTGGCGATGGTGCACTTTCGCGACCCGCATATCGAGGGGTCGTACGGTATGTGCCCGGTCTATCTCATGTTCGGGATGTACTGCCCGGGATGCGGGGGTATGCGCGCGGTGCACAATCTCACCGATGGGCAGCTCCTCGATTCACTGCACAGCAACCTGCTCGCGCTTCCCTTGCTGATCGCCTTCACCCTGTGGGTGGGCGATTGGACGATCCGGGCCTGGCGGGGCGAGCCGATGCGGATCCCGGGGATCAGCACGGCCACCATGTGGATGTGCTTCGCCTTTCTCGGGGGATACACGGTGCTGCGCAATACACCCTGGGGCTTCTGGTTGACGCCCGTCTGACCGGGAAGGCCGAGGATATGGGTGACTCACTGAAGGATCGGGTACGGGCGAAGCTACTGCGGCAGCTCGCGGAGGACGGTCCCGGCGACCGCCGGCCGGACGATCCCCGGGTCATCTCGGTCGAAAGCGATCTGAGCGCCCTCGACCATGTCGGTGACGACGACCCACTCGTGGAGCAGCTCGCCATTCGCTATCTGGTCTTCTGAGCGCACCGGATGTCCCGGGCGTTCACTCCGCCAGGGGTATGGGTCGGTAGTACCGACCGTTGTAGTACAGCAGCGGCGCCGCTGCGGGTGCTCGGTCGGTGTTGTCGTGCACGCGGGTGACCCGGCCCACGACGAGGGTGGAATCACCGATCGGGACGAGCTGCTCCACCAGGGCGCGTAACCAGATCGGGGTGCCGTGCAGGATCGGCTCACCGGTATCGAGGGTGGTCCACAGGGAACGGTCGGCAAAGCGTTCCTCGGCGGTACGTGCGAAACGTTGCGCCAGATGGCGCTGGTGTTCGCCGAGGAAGTGGATGACCAGGGATCGGGCGGCATTTATGGCGGCCAGGCTGGACGAGGTATGGCTGATATTGAACGACACCAGCGGGGGATTCAGTGACAGTGAGGCGAACGAGGTGGCGGTGAAACCGACCGGCCCGGCGTTCGAATCCATGGTCACCACCGTGACGCCGGCCGGGTAATGCCGCATCGAGGCACGGTATTGATCGGCGGTGATACCGGTGAGATCGTCGGGAATCCGGACTTCGGTGTCGGGCCGTGGTGCATCGGTCACCTGTCGAACGTAGCGCGGATTCCCATTCGACGGGCGGGCGAAGTCCCACTCCACCGGGACGCTCCGGACATCCCGCGTGATTCGGTCCCGAGCGATCGTTTCACCCCACCCGGCTACCCTGGGCGAATGACTGATTGGAAGGCCTTCACGGTCGAGACGGCAGACCGTGTCGCACAGGTGACGTTGACCGGTCCCGGCAAAGGTAATGCGATGGGCCCGGATTTCTGGCGGGAGCTGCCGGAGATCTTCCGTGGCCTGGACGCCGATCCGGAAGTCCGGGCGGTGGTGCTGACCGGGTCGGGGCAGAATTTCTCCTACGGTCTCGACCTGCCTGCCATGAGTGGCACCTTCACCCCGTTGCTGGCCGAACGCGCTCTCGCCGCCCCACGCACCGAGTTCCTGCGTGAGATCCACCGACTTCAGGATGCGATCACCTCGGTGGCCGAATGCCGCAAACCGGTGATCGCCGCGGTGTCCGGTTGGTGCGTCGGCGGCGGGCTGGACCTCATCGCCGCCGCGGACATCCGATACGCCAGCGCGGAGGCCACATTCAGCCTTCGGGAGGCGAAGGTTGCCATCGTGGCGGATGTGGGGTCGCTGCATCGGCTACCGGCCATTATCGGTGCGGGACACCTGCGCGAACTGGCCTTCACCGGTAAGGACATCGACGCCGCCCGTGCCGAGAAGATCGGCCTGGTCAACGATGTGTTCCCCGATCAGCAGGCGGTGCTGGAAGCAGCCCACGCCACCGCGCGGGAGATCGCGGCCAATCCACCGCTGGTGGTGCAGGGCGTCAAGGAAGTGGTGAACCGGCGGGAAGCCGCCACGGTGGCCGAGGGGCTGCGGTACGTCGCGGCGTGGAACGCGGCCTTCCTGCCCTCGGAGGATTTGACCGAGGCCATGCAGGCGGTTTTCCAGAAACGGGCCCCCGAGTTCAAGGGCAGGTAGGGCTCGGCGCCACAGGAGTGGACGCGATGTGCCGAGCGGGCCGCGTCCACTCCCGACCGGTTCGGCTCAGTGGCCGCCCTTGTCCTTCAACCGCTGGAACGAGGCCTCCACCTCGGCCTCCGCCTCGGCCCGACCGACCCACTCGGAACCCTTGACGTATTTACCGGGCTCGAGGTCCTTGTACCGCTCGAAGAAGTGCTTGATCGCGGCGAGCTCGAACTCCGGGACATCCTTCAGGTCCTGGATGTGATCCCACCGCGGGTCGCCCGCGGGGACACACAGGATCTTGTCGTCGCCGCCGGCCTCGTCCGTCATCTTGTACATGGCGACCGGCCGGACCTCCACGATCACACCGGGAAACACCGAATCCGGCAGCAGGACCAGGGCGTCCAGCGGATCGCCGTCCTCGCCGAGGGTGTTCTCGATGTAGCCGTAGTCGGCCGGGTAGGCCATAGAGGTGAAGAGGAAACGATCGAGCCGGACCCGACCGGTCTCGTGATCGACCTCGTATTTGTTGCGGGATCCCTTGGGGATCTCGATGGTTACATCGAACTCCACGCCATCTCCTTCTTCCGGTGCGTCCGCTTCTGCTGCCGGCCGACTCACCAGGTTGTTCGGGGGAACGGTTGCGAACCGAGGATAGTGTTGTCGGCGGACATTCGGGTCGCGCGGGCACCCGGTGTGAGAGTCGGCGCAAGGGAGACAGCGGACAACGTGGTGGGTCAGGGCGGTAGCAACATCGGCGGATTGGCCAGACGTCGACGTCGCACCAGGCGAATAATGCTGATCACCGTTCTGGTGGTGTTGGTGGGGATCGTGACGGTCGGGTCCGTTGTACTGCGACCGTGGACACCCGAGTTCCGCCACGGCGGGCTCGTCATCGCAGACCCGCCCGAGCCGGTGCGGCCCTCCGCGCGGGTGGCGCCCGCTTCGGACGACGCCCCGGCGCCCTCCGTGGCGGGTCTGGCCGCGGCGCTGGCACCGGTGGTCGGCAACCCGGATCTCGGCGCGTTCAGCGGATCGGTCACCGATGCCGCCACCCAGACCGTGCTGTGGAGCGCCGACGAGAACAAGGCGGCGATTCCGTCGTCGACGGCGAAGATCCTGACCACCGCGGCCGCGCTGCTCGCATTGCCGGCCGATCACCGGGTCCACACCCGGGTGGTGACCGGGACCAACCCGAAGGAGATCGTGCTGGTCGCCGGTGGTGACCCCACACTCACCGTGGTGCCCGACGGCAAGGGCTACTACCCGAACGGTCCGCGGCTGGCGGATCTGGCCGACCAACTGCGGAGAGCAGGGGTGGCCGCAGACACCATCCTGGTCGACATCTCCGTCTACAGCGGTCCCACCCTGGCCCGAGGTTGGGATCCGGCGGATATCGGCGGCGGGTCCATCGCACCGATCGAGCCGGTGATGTTGGACGGTGGGCGGCTCGATCCTCCCGCCGAGTACTCGCCGCGCTCGACGACACCGGCCCTGGATGTGGGTCGGGCGCTGGCCGGGCTGCTCGGACTCGATCCGGCCCGGGTGCGTAGTGGTACGGCGCCCGCGAACGCCACGGAACTGGCGAGTGTGGCATCCGCGCCGCTGCGGGATCGACTGCACGACATGATGGTGTACTCGGACAATGTTCTGGCCGAGACCATCGGTCGGGAGATCGCGGTTGCCACCGGCCGACCGGCGTCGTTCGATGGCGCGGTGCAGGCCGTGGCCGGACAGTTGCGGGACGCGGGTTTCGACCTGACCGGGGTGAGCATGTACGACACCAGTGGTTTGTCGACCGACGACCGGATACCGGCCCGGTTGTTGGACCGAATCGTGGCCACGGCCGCCTCCGGCACCCGCAATACCGAGGAGGCCGCGCAACCGACAATGCAGCCGACACAGCGGCAGCCGTGGGCACCACGAGTGCTGTCGGGGCCGGCGCCCACCCCGTCGGACGAGACCGGCGACGATCTGTCGGCCACACTGGCACCACTACTCGATCATCTGCCCGTGGCGGGTGGTACCGGTTCGCTCACCAATCGCTTTGTCACCCGTGATCGGGCCGGAGCCGGGTGGGTACGGGCCAAGACCGGAACTCTCTCGGTTGCCAGCACGTTGGTCGGGTATGTGTTGGACAGTGACGGTCGGGTGCTCACCTTCGCCCTGATGTCGAACGATCGGCCGCCGGAGGTCAGCAGGCCCGCCCTGGATGCCGTCGCCGCCACACTGCGCAATTGTGGATGTGCCTGATCGTGGATCCAACCGACCGGTGGAGGGCTTATGACGAATCGAGAAGGCCCCGGTGATTCCGGCGCGGTGGTGTCGGCGGAGCCGGCCCGTGCAGAGCGCCGTAACGGGGACGTCGACGGCCGACACCGGAAGCTGGCCGGGACGGTGGACTGGAGATGGGCGGCGCGGACCGGCGCCGCGCTGGTCCCATCCGGACCTCGCACCACCCGGCTCGCCGCCGAACAGGCCGTGGCCGAATTGGCCGCGGCCTCCATACGGTCGGAGGGGCCGGTCCGTGAAGTGACCGGTCTACTCGACGATCGGCCTGTTCCCGCCGCCCGTATCGTCGACCGACCGGGTTGGATCGGCGCCGCCGCCGATTCCATGTCGCTGCTCACCGGCAGCGGGACCGAGACCGGTCAGGGCCGGCTGGTCGGGAAACCGGCGGGTGTGCAGGTGGGCGCCATGCTGGCCTTTCTGTCCACCGCCATTCTCGGCCAGTACGACCCGTTCGTCGGCCCGGACGGCACTCTGCTGTTGGTGGCGCCGAATATCGTGGGCGTGGAACGGGCCCTCGGTGTCTCGCCCACCGATTTCCGGTTCTGGGTGTGCCTGCACGAGGTGACCCATCGGGTGCAGTTCTCCTCGGCGCCCTGGCTTGCCGACTACATGCGCGAGAACGTCGACGTGCTCGGTGAGATCGGTGACGAACCGATGACGCAGATGCTGTCGCGACTCGTCGAAGAGCTCAAACAGCGCCGCCGCGGTGAGGTTTCCGAGGATCCGGCCACCCGCGGGGTGGTAGGTCTGTTGCGCGCCACCCAGCCGCCACCGCAGCGCGAGGCCCTGGACCGGTTGCTCATGCTCGGCACCCTGCTGGAGGGGCATGCCGATTATGTGATGGACGCGGTCGGACCCAGCGTCATTCCCACCGTGGCACAGATCCGCGACGCCTTCGACAGACGGCGGATGCGCCCGACCAATCCGATTCAGCGGCTTTTACGCGCTCTGCTCGG
Organism: Nocardia paucivorans NBRC 100373; assembly: GCF_000308675.1. Lineage (GTDB taxonomy): Bacteria > Actinomycetota > Actinomycetes > Mycobacteriales > Mycobacteriaceae > Nocardia > Nocardia paucivorans. The sequence continues at coordinate 13,107 of NZ_BAGE01000003.1, forward strand.
CGTCGACGCGAAAGTGGCCCAGTACGTTCGCGGAAAGGCATTCGTGACGGAGGTGATCGACACGGTCGGGATGGCCCGGTTCAATACCGTGTGGACCGATGCGGACACCCTGCCGCGCACCGACGAGATCGACGAGCCGCAGCGCTGGATCGCACGGGTCCTGGGTTGATCGTGATCACCGCGGAGGCAGCGGCCGCTGTTCGATATATCGGCGTATGCGTCGCACCCGGTCGCCGAATCCGGTCCCATGGGTCGGCGGGTGAATGCACAGGGTGGTACGAAGCACGGTGACGATGCGGGTGGGGCAGCAGCGGGCACGGTTGCCCGAGACGGCAGCGGTACTCGAGCTGCGGCATGCGGTTCGGGCGTGGTTGGGTCGGTATCGGCCCGGAGACACGGCGGTGGCCGTGGCATTGTCCGGGGGTGCCGATTCGCTGGCACTCACCGGAGCGGCACTGGCCGAGGTTGCGGCCGTGGACGCGTTGGTCGTGGATCACCGCTTACAGGAGGGGTCGGACGAGGTCGCTGCGGCGGCCGCGGCGACGGCGCTGGAACTCGGCTGCCGCTCGGCGCGGGTGCTACCCGTGCGGGTCGACGGTGGCGGAGGAATGGAGGCGGCGGCGCGTCGGGCGCGGTACGCGGCCTTGGCCGAGGCGCGCGCCGGACTGCCGGTACTGCTCGGTCACACCCTCGACGACCAGGCCGAAACCGTATTGCTCGGGCTGGCCCAGGGATCGGGTGCGCGTTCCATTCAGGGGATGGCGCCCTATAACGCGCCCTGGGGACGTCCGTTGCTCGATATCCGCCGGGAGACCACCCGGCGATTCTGCGCCGATCTGGGATTGGTGCCGTACGAGGATCCGCACAACAGCTCACCGGAGTTCACCCGGGTCCGCTTGCGCACCGAGGTATTGCCCCTGCTCGAGGAGGTGCTGGGTGGTCGTGCCGCGGTGTCGCTGGCACGTACGGCGCGACAGTTGCGCGCGGACAACGCGGTGTTGGATACGCTCGCCATCGACCTGCTGCGGGCCGCCTCCGCATCCCGGCCGTGGTCGTATCCGTCGGCGGATGATGTCACGTTCGCCGATCCGATGAGTTCGCCGGAGGGTATGGCGACCGATTCGGAGACCGCCGACGGGAGTCTGTGTTGTGCGAGTTTGGCCACTGCACCGGCCGCGCTGCGTCATCGGGCGATCCGCTCGTGGTTGTTGGCGGGCGGGGCGAAGGCGGTGACCGGCAAGCATATTCACGCCATCGACGATCTGGTGGTGGCCTGGCGTGGTCAGGGCGCGGTGGCCGTGGGGGGCGGGGATCCGGAGACGAGGTTGGTCGTCGTGCGGGAACATGGCAGGCTGACACTTGCTCGCGCGGGGCGGGATGATCGAAACCGAAGGGAAACCAGTTGACGTGTACGGGAACGATATCGCCTCGATCCTGATCACCGAAGGACAGATCGCCGACAAGACCGCCGAACTGGCCGAGTTGATCGCCAAGCGGTATCCGCCCGATGCCCCGGAGGGGGATCTACTGCTGGTCGGTGTGCTCAAGGGCGCGATTTTCTTCATGACCGATCTGGCCAAGGCGCTACCGATTCCCACCCAGATGGAGTTCATGGCGGTCTCGTCCTATGGCTCGTCCACCTCCTCGTCGGGGGTGGTGCGCATCATGAAGGATCTGGACAAGGACATTGCGGGCCGCAATGTGCTGATCGTCGAGGACATCATCGACTCCGGGCTCACCTTGTCCTGGCTCAAGCGCAACCTGTCCACCCGTAACCCGGCTTCGCTCGAAGTGGTCACCCTGCTGCGTAAACCGGATGCGTTGCGGACTCAGGTGGAGGTGACCCACGTCGGGTTCGACATTCCCAACGAATTCGTCGTCGGCTACGGCCTCGACTACGCCGAGCGCTACCGCGATCTGCCGTATATCGGCACCCTGCACCCTCGGGTCTACGGCGGTCAGTCCTGAGCCACACCCGGCGAAGCGGTCCCGTATCTGCGACGCAGGAACGCCTCGTCGGGCGCGACCACTCTTTCCAGGGCTCGTAAATCCTCGCTCAGGGCGCGGAAGAGCAGATACGACCCGGCGAAAGCGATAACACCCCCCAGGCACAGCAGCCGGATCGCCACGATCACCGCGGAGATATCGGCGGGCGGCAGAAATGTCACACCCGCCACCGCGAGTAGCGGTATCGAGGCAGCGAGGGTGAGGTACCAGTGGCAGCGGCGGTCCAGTCGGCGCAGGCGTAGCGCGTCGGAGGTGCTGATCTCACCATGCCGCAGATACAGCGGGTAGATACAGCTCATCATGTAGAAGACCACGAGGAAGAACGGGTAGGTGACGGCGATCGCGCCGCACACCACGATCGAGGCGAGCAGATGCACCATGGAGTGCGCGGGCAGGCTGCCGGTCACCAGGTGCAGTGCGGTGGGGAAGATTATCGCCGAGGTCGCCCACATCAGGAAGACCACGAACACCGCCCGGTCGGCGAGGAGCAGGGAATCGAGCCGCGCCTGCCGGAGCGTGGCCGCGTTATAGCGTTTGCCCTGGTGTAGACCGTGCGGGACCGAGATCAATTTGCGGGATAGATAGAGCAGGATCAACGCCGCGAGCGGGAAGCCGATGGCGTTCACCGTGCCGGTGACGATGAGGAAGGTCTCCTGGGCGCCGGTGGGCAGCCGGTCGATGATCAGTCGGCGGTTGTAGTGGATGTTGTACAGCGCCGCGAGGATGTTCGGTACCCCGATCGCCAGGAAGAGCACGGTTATCATCCACGGCCAGGGACGCAGCCGCAGCCGCCAACTGCCCGGTGCCGGATCGACCACATTGCGAGCGTGCGGGTCCAGGCAGAGTTCGAACTGTTTGGCGAGTACCGCGCCATGGGACCAACGGTCGTTGCGGTTCGGCTCCAGACAGGTCTGTAGCACCCGGAGCAGGGTGGCGGGACAGTCCGCCGGAACACGTTGCAGGGCCGACTCGCCGATCCGGCGCAATCGCCGTTGCAGCATGGCCTCCAGCACGAACTTGTCGTTGCGTGGATTGTTACCCGCGGTGGTGTCGTCGAAGGGTTTGCTACCGGTGAGCAGTTCCCAGAGCACCACGCCGAGGGAATAGATATCGGCGCGGGTGTCCAGGTCGGCGGCCCAGCGGTCGTAATCGGGATGCGCTGCCTCCAGGTGTTCCGGGGACATATAGCTGAGCGAGCCGCCGAAGTATGCCACCGGGCCCGCGCCTTCGACATCTCGGCAGAAACTGATGTTGAAATCGGCCAGTTTGGGTATCGCCTCCGCGCTCAACAGCACATTGGCCGGTTTCACATCCCGGTGCAGGACGCCGTGTGCCGCGGCGTAGTCCAGCGCCTCGGCCAGCCTGCGGCCCAACCAGGCCACGGTTTCCGGCCAGCTGAGCCGGGCGATCTCGGCGCGCACGCTGGAATCGGTCGGCCGTATTTCGCCTTTCTCCTCCATGGCCGCGTCCACAGCGTCCAGCAGCAATCGACCGCTGCGTTTCTCTGGCGGGGTGGCGCGAACCCAGCGCAGGACATTGAGCAGGGTGCCGCCCGGGAGGAACTGCATGTACAGCAGCCGCAGGCGGCGTTCCGACCGCTCGATATCGGTATCGAGCAGGCGTTGGTCGAAGACGCGGACGATGTAGTCGTGGTCCAACTGGGCCAGGGTTTGAGGTTCGGTGCCCCGGTCGGCCGAGATCTTCACCGCCACCATTCGCTGCATGGACCGCTGCCGGGCCAGGAAGACCCGGGCGAATGCGCCGCTGCCCAGTTCGGTGAGCAGATCGAAGTCGCCGATGCGGTTGCCGATCTCGATATCGTCGAGTGCCGCCTGCACGGCATCGCCGGCGGGTGGTGCCGTGACGCGGGTGCCCGCGACGGTTGCCTCGGGAACGGTGGTTCGCGTTACCGTCCCGTCTTCGGTGCCGGACTTCGAGTGAGGGTCCATGCCGGTCCTGATCGCTCGGCTGTTACCGGAAGCGGTACCGGTCGGCAGTGGGGGCGGCGACTCGAGTCCACCGCCCCACCGCCAATGACGATGCCGCGCGCTCTACCGAAAATCTTATCGGAGAGTAGCTGGTATATGCGCTGGTTGCGCGGGCCTCACTCGATACACGAACGGCTACCTCAGGCGGAGGCGGGCAGTGCGTGCGGCTCGGCGAATCCACCCTCCAGTGCGCGATGCGCGAATTCCAGGATGGTGGGGCGGTTGTCGTCGGCTCGCCAGGCCACGGCGAGCTCGCACGGCGGCAATCCGGTTACCGGCCGGGCGGTCAGACCGGGCCAGCGGTACATGGGGACATTGCTCTCGGCGAGCAGGCACAGGCCGAGTCCGAGTCCCACCGCCTCGAGTCGTTCCTCGTGGGTTGTGGCCTCCGCGCCGACCCGGGCGGGCCGACCATTGCGGGCGTCGTTGCCCAGCCAGAAATCCCGGACCGCTCCGGCCTCCGCCGGCAGGGCGATGAACGCTTCGTCCACCACATCGGCGAAGTCGATGGCTTCCTGCCCGGCCCGGGGGTGGTTCTCGGGTAGTAGCACCCACCGGCGTTCGGTGCGCAGCACCTGCCACCGGTACCGGTTCGAATCGGGTAGTGGCAACCAGACCAGTGCCAGGTCGGCCTGTCGTCCGGCCAATCCGCTGGACGGGTCGGTCCAGGACGCGGGGTGCAGGGCAAGCCGATGTCCACTGGCGCTTTCCAGGTCGTTCAGCAGACCGCGACCGAGGGTGGATTGCAGGCCGACCCGTAGCACCTCCCCGGCTTCCTGGAGCGATTCGTTGGTGGTCTCCCAGAGTTCGAGAATCTTGCGGGCGCCGTCCAGCAACTCCTTGCCGGCGACGGTGAGGGCGACACTGCGTTGATTGCGATCGAACAGGACCACATCGAGCTGACGTTCCAGTTGTCGGATCTGCCGCGACAGGGTGGGTTGAGCGATGTGCAGCCGCTGAGCGGCGTTGGTGAAATGCAGTTCTTCGGCGACGGCGACGAAGTACCGCAGATCGCGTAAATGCGGGTCCATAGCACCTTGCTATCAGAATCGATCCTGAATTTCCAGCCCTAATGTGATCAAAGAGTTCGAATACCGTGTGCTAAACAGTCGCCAGGTTTGTTAATGACAGCATATTGTCCCAGGCGTTGTTGCGCAGCTTCGATTGTGAACGTCCGCACGTGCCGATCGATTCGGTCATAGCGGAAGCGAATGATTTATGGTGCTCGGGGGTCGTGGATCCGGGGCGTTCTTCGGGCGCGACCTCGGCAAGGAGGCTGCAAGGGGGTGGCGGTGAGCGGTTGTCGGCGCCACGGAAGTCCCTTTTCGCCATTTGCGGAGCCGATTGTGATATTGGTCACAATCGGTTTGGAGGGGGGTGTATCCGGCGTGCCCGGACATGCCGACGCCGCGATCCGTGACGGAACGGACCGCGGCGCGGGCATCGAACTTCGGCGGTATCAGCCCTGTCGTGCGCGCTCCTCGTAGGCCTTGCGTTGTTCGCTGTCGACATCGTCGAGGAAAGCGGTGCCCGAGCCCAGGGCTCGTCCGATGGCATCGGCCACCGCCACCGGCAACAGGCGGTTCATGAACTGGGCCGTGAACCCGGCGACCGCGGTGATCCGCACTTTCGACCTCGGCGAAGCGATGAGCTTCACGATCGCGGCGGCGATCTCCTCCGGTTCGGCGGCACGCAGCAGCTTGTCGGACGACACCCCGGAACCGAGTTCGGTATTGGTCAGCGTCGGCAGAACCGAGGAGAAATGCACTCCGGAGCCCCGGTACTCCTCGCGCAGTGTGTCGGTGAAACCGAGCACGGCGTGCTTGCTGGCGTTGTAGGTCGCCAGACCCGGGAAATGTGTTTCGCCGGCCAGCGACGCGATATTGATGAGGTGGCCACGTTTGCGGGGCAGCATGCGGGCCAGCGCGAGCTTGGATCCGAGGATCACGCCGTAGACGTTGATATCGAGAATGCGCCGGGTGACCTTGTCGGGTTCGTCGATCACCTTGCCGGTCGGCATGATGCCGGCGTTGTTGATCAGCACGTCGATCGGGCCGAGTGTGCGCTCCACCTCGTCCAGGAAGGCGGTGAACGATTCCGGATCGGTGACATCGAGCTTGCCGTAGAACTCGAAGTCACGGGCGGTGCCCGACTCCTTGACGGTTGCCTCGTCGATATCGCCGATGGCGATCTTGGCGCCCAGGTTGTGGAGGGCGGTGGCCGTGGCCAGTCCGATACCCCGGGCACCGCCGGTGATCACAACAACCTTGTCGCGAATTTTGTCCGTCCTGGTCACCGATTGTCTCCCTTGAATCGAAGCAGGCCGGGCAGATCGATACGGCGCAGCCCGCGCGCGCTCGCCGCGCGCATGGCGCCGAGCGCGATCAACAGTTTTGGCATCTGATACGGGAACCAGGTGAGTTCCTTCTCCTGGGTCGGCAGGATCGGAACGGTGATCGCCTTGGCGCGGCAATACTTGCGCACCCCATTGGCGCCACCCCAGCGGGCGCCGATGCCGGAGGTGCCCCACCCGCCCATCGGCAGTGCGAAATTGAACAGGTTGGCGAAGACATCGTTGACATTGACCGCGCCGGCGTTCAACTGCCGCGCGATCCGTTCGCCACGGGCCTTGTCGCCGGTCCACACCGTGGCCGACAGACCGTAGGGCGAATCGTTGGCCAGACGGATCGCCTCGGCTTCGTCGGCGACCTTCATCACCGGCAGCGTCGGCCCGAAGGTCTCCTCCCGAATGCATGTCATGCTGTGATCCACGTTCACCAGCACGGTCGGTTCGAAGAAGGTGCCGACCCCGGTCCGTTTACCGCCGACCAGCACGGAGGCGCCCGCGGCAACGGCCTCGTCGACATGTCGCTGCACGATGTTCACCTGGCTCTCGTTGGCCATTGCGCCGACATCGTGGTTCGGGGTGCGACCGTCGCGGCCCTGGCGTAGCGCCGCGACATTGGCAGCCAGTTTCTGCACGAACTCGTCGTAGACCGGCGCCTCCACATACACCCGTTCCACAGAGATACAGACCTGGCCGGAGTTGAACATCCCACCGAAGGTTATGCCGTGCGCCGCCCGATCGAGATCCGCGTCGGCCAGCACAATGGCCGGGTCCTTGCCGCCCAGTTCCAGGCTGTAGGGGATGAGTCGTTCCGCACAGGCGGTGGCGATCTTGCGGCCGGTTTCAGTCGAGCCGGTGAACTGGATGTAGTCGGCCCCGGCCACCACGGCCTCGCCCGTCTGCCGGGCGCCGGTCACCACGGTCAGTACCGGGGGCGCACCGATCTCGGCCCAGCCGCGGGCGAGTTCCAGCGCGGACAGCGGAGTGACCTCCGACGGCTTCAGGATCACCGACGCGCCCGCGGCCAGGGCCGGGATCACATCGAGCGCCGGCATGGCCAGCGGGAAGTTCCACGGGGTGATCACACCGACCACCGGATAGGGCTGGTAGACCGTGGTCAGCCGTTTGACCCGGGCCAGCGGGCTGTGCGGCGCCGGGTGCTCGTCGCTGAGGAATTTGCCCGCTCGACGGGCGTAGTAGCCGATCAGGTCGACGGAGAAGGTCGGATCGATGAGCGCGTCGACCCGGGGCTTACCGGTTTCGGACTGCACGACATCGGCCAGATGGTCCGTATTATCGATAATCCAGTCCTGGAATTTCAGCAGCCATTTCTTGCGCCCGTCGGGACCGAGCGCCTCCCATTCCGGCTGGTGTCTGCGCAGCTCGGCGATCTTCGCGGCGACTTCTTCGGCAGGGGCGTCCGGTATGGTGCCGACCACTTCGCCGGTGGCCGGATTGCGCACTTGCAGGACCACGGTCTGCTCGCCCGCGGCCGTGCCGGTCTGGGTTGTGGCGGTATCTCCGTCGGCTTGCGGCGGTTTTTCGGTTCGGGCCGGTTCGGTATTGGTCACTGCTGTTCTCCCACTGCGTCGTGCTGTGAACACCGGCGAGCGATTCGTGTGAATCGGCTCACCGACTGTGATCGTGACACACTTTGTGTCGAAATATCTCACTCTCGTGGCGGGAGCGGGTGGGCGCCGTACCGTCCCCCGGTCGCGCCGGCGGCGTTCGAGCCGGTGATCGGGAAGCCGGGATGTGGCCGTTATGGCCCTTCGTGGGCGGCGATCCGGCGCAGTGGTGGTTCGGTGGCCGGCGGAACCCGCCGTTCCGGCAGTTCGGCCAGCAGCGTGGTGGTTGCCGCCGCGATGGCCGCCACCGCTTTGTCGACCGCCGGTTTCGTGGTGGAGCTCAGTCCGGACAACCCGCCGACCTTGCGCACGTACTGCAGGGCGGCAGCGTAGATCTCCTGCTCGGTCGCAGGGGGCTCCAGGCCACGTAAAACGGTGATGTTTCTACACATGGAAGAACACTAAGCCAAGAAGTGTCGGCGTGTCGGGGACACGGATGAAGATGTGAAAATCTTTCGGTTACCCACTGTCGAGGCGGATCGCGGCCGGTACGAGACCGGAACCGCACCTACCGTTTCGCGCGAAGACAATCCGTTCGCGTCGGTCCACAGGAGCGTCGATCCACCTAGACTCGCGGTATGGCCGCAGCCGGATCGCCCGTACTCACCCCGTTTCCCTACCCGGAGCTCGACAAGCGCGAAGAGGACCACTGGTCCGGTGCGCAGATCGAGGACGATCGGTTGCGCGCCCTATCGCTCGGCGGCTTCTACTCGGCCCGCTGGGACGCCTTCCACGACGCGCTGCTGCTCGGTCCCGAGCGCGACCATCCCCTCGGCGATCGGCGCGAACTGGCCATCGATACCCTCACCGGCGCATGGGGCATCACCGATGGCACCGAGGCCCGGGCCACCATGGAACAGTTGCTCGAGGGTATGCACGCCCCGCTCTACGCCCTGGTTCATCCGCTGGTCATGGCCTCGCTCAATGCCAGCGAACGCGACCGATTCGGCGAACGCGCCGATCGGCACCGCGCGTTCCTGCGCCAGGTGGCCGCGTTCCGCGGTATCGATAATGCGGAGGCGCTGGTCCGCGACTACGACATCTGGTCCCAGGCCATCAAGATCGGTTTCACCGAGCATCTGTCCCGGCCGCTGCCCAGCGATATCCACGCCTGGGATCTGGCCCGGGTGGTCGCGGTGGCCCGGATGGCCTATACCGCCGGGTATATCGATGCGGATACCGCCTGGCGGTATCTGGCCCGCGCGTTGCCACTCGCGCAGCGCAAGTATCGGAACTGGCGGCAGTTCGGTGACGCCTATCTCACCGGCTGGACCTACTGGCAGGCCGGAGAGGATCTGGCCGAACTCAAGGACGGCGGGGTCGATCGCCGAATGGAACTGCTGCGGCTGTGGTTGCGGCCGTCCAGCCCATGGCGGCGGATCGATTTGCACCCGTAGCGGGTCATACCCCGGGCAGCGAACGCAGGATACCGCGGCCGTAGCGTTGGAACTGCGTATCGTCCACCATGCCGAGCGAATGCCGTTCGACCAATAGCTCCCATTCCGAGTACAGCTGCCCGACCCCGGGATCCGGAGGACCGGCCAGTCCGTCGAAGGCCATCAACCGGACGGCGAAGTTCACCGCGCAGGTGACGCGTTCCGTATCGGCCCGATCCCGGCCGAGGAAGCGCATGGTGAGGTTGCCGTCGTGGATATCTATACCGGCGTCGTCGGGAGCGCCCGCTTCGGCCGCGCCCAGGATCGGTCCCTCGATGGCATGCGCCCACATGATGACCGGAATCGGCAGCTCATGGGCCTGTCGTTCGCCGGCGGCGGTGGAGATGAACAGCAATCGCCGGCTGGTCACCGCGAGCAGGCCCGGTCCGTCGCCCACCGGTGGGCGGGCGACGACGAAGGCCGTTTCGAGAACGTATTCGTCGGGGCCGGCATAGCCGTGTAGATCGGCGACGGCCGCGTCGGCTTCCGGGCCTTCCCCGGGAACGGACATCCGGTGCACGGCCCGATCCACATCAGCGCGAATCGGCCGGTCATCGACCCATTGCGGCGTCGGCGGAGTCAGATCGGGGGCGGCGACATCGATCCGCCGCGCAGCCAGGATCTGGTCGTTGATGCGGGAGACGATCTCGGCGGCCGCGGGCACGTCGTGTTCGGCGATGAGCACCGGCAAGGGGGTGCGGTCCGCCGGCACCCCGGTCAGGACCGGAGTCGGATATCGCAGGTAGATCTCGATGACGACGGCGTCGTCGGCGCGCCGGCTGAGTTTGGCCTGGAGTAGCTCGGTCACCGGGACGTCCAGGACCCGTTCATCGGCCTCGTCGCCGTCCGCGCCCGGACGCAGCACGGTCAGGCGACCGCGGCCGTGCCGCACTATCGCTGTGGGTGTTCGTAGCTCGACTATGTTCATACCCCCTGCGCTCGGGTCGCGCCTTCGGTTGTCATCGGTCGTGCGGTTGTCGTCGGTCGTGCGTGCCATGATGTGATCGCTCGAACTCGACCGGTCGGCAGGTGTTCGGGAACTACCGGTGTTTTCCGACCGTTTACCCATTGAACTGCATCACCTGCCGGACTTTGTGTGCGAGGTAAGTCAGTAGCGCGATGTAACGAGTAGACCGTACGCGGTAACGTGGCATATCCGCATCCGAATCCGTTCACGAGGCGGAAACGATGTGGGTTGCGCCACGATCTTCAGACGCATCGCTAGGTAAGAACGCGGAGACACCACCGAAAGGACTGGCCGCCAGGCCGACGCTCTATGAACCGCAAGACAGTGTTTCGCACCCTGGCGATAATCGCGGGCATCGTGCTCGTGATCTATCTGTTCAGCTATTTCGGCAACGATACGCGTGGTTGGCAGAGTGTCGACACCTCGGTGGCCCTGAGCCAGCTCGAGGACAAGGCCAATGTCAAGCATGTTCAGATCGATGATCGCGAGCAGCAGCTGCGGATCGAGCTGAACAACGGCAACGACGCGACCGACGGCCGGGACAAGATCATCGCCAAGTATCCGGGCGGCAGCGACACCTCCGCGCAGGTCTTCCAGGCCGTACGTGACTCCGGTGCCCCGTACAACACGGTGGTGCGGCAGGAGAGCTGGTTCACCCAGATCCTGCTGTTCGTCCTACCGATGATCATCCTGCTGGGCCTGTTCGTCTTCGTGATGTCCCGGATGCAGGGCGGTGGTCGCGGCGGCATGATGGGCTTCGGCAAGTCCAAGGCCAAACAGCTGTCCAAGGACATGCCCAAGACCACTTTCGCCGATGTGGCCGGCGCCGACGAGGCGGTCGAAGAGCTCTACGAGATCAAGGACTTCCTGCAGAACCCGGTGCGCTATCAGGCGCTCGGCGCCAAGATCCCCAAGGGTGTGCTGCTCTACGGTCCGCCCGGCACCGGTAAAACGCTGCTCGCCCGTGCCGTCGCGGGGGAGGCGGGTGTGCCGTTCTTCACCATCTCCGGTTCGGACTTCGTGGAGATGTTCGTCGGTGTCGGTGCCTCCCGGGTCCGTGACCTGTTCGAACAGGCCAAGCAGAACAGCCCGTGCATTATCTTCGTCGACGAGATCGACGCCGTCGGCCGCCAGCGCGGCGCCGGTCTCGGGGGCGGCCACGACGAGCGCGAACAGACCCTGAACCAGCTGCTGGTGGAGATGGACGGTTTCGGCGACCGTACCGGCATCATTCTCATCGCGGCCACCAACCGCCCCGATATCCTCGACCCCGCCCTGCTGCGTCCCGGTCGGTTCGACCGCCAGATCCCGGTCACCAATCCCGATCTGGCCGGTCGGCGCGCCATTTTGCGGGTGCACTCGCAGGGCAAGCCGATCGCGCCGGACGCCGATCTGGACGGCCTGGCCAAGCGCACCGTAGGTATGTCCGGCGCCGATCTGGCCAATGTGATCAACGAGGCCGCTCTGCTCACCGCCCGGGAGAACGGTTCGATGATCACCGGGGAGGCGCTCGAGGAGTCGGTCGACCGGGTTATCGGTGGTCCCCGCCGCAAGAGCCGCATCATCAGCGAACACGAGAAGAAGATCACCGCCTACCACGAAGGTGGTCACACTCTGGCCGCCTGGGCGATGCCCGATATCGAGCCGGTGTACAAGGTCACCATCCTCGCCCGCGGTCGCACCGGCGGACACGCCATGACGGTGCCCGAGGACGACAAGGGCCTGATGACCCGCTCGGAGATGATCGCCCGCCTGGTGATGGCCATGGGTGGTCGCGCCGCGGAGGAGTTGGTGTTCGCCGAGCCGACCACCGGCGCGTCCTCCGATATCGACCAGGCCACCAAGATCGCCCGGGCCATGGTCACCGAATACGGTATGAGCGCGAAACTGGGCGCCGTCCGCTACGGCCAGGACCACGGTGATCCGTTCCTCGGTCGTTCCATGGGCACCGCCCCCGACTATTCGCACGAGGTGGCGGGCGCCATCGACGAAGAGGTGCGCAATCTGATCGAGGCCGCGCACACCGAGGCGTGGTCCATTCTCAACGAGTACCGGGACGTGCTCGACGATTTGGCCGCGGCGCTGCTGGAGCGGGAGACCCTGCACCGTCGGGAGCTCGAGACGATCCTCGCCTCGGTGCAGAAGCGCCCGCGGATCACCGCCTTCAACGATTTCGGTGATCGGGTGCCCTCCGACAAGCCGCCGATCAAGACCCCGGGTGAGCTGGCCGCCGAACGGGGCGAGCCCTGGCCACCGGAACCGGCTCCCAAGCCTGCCGTGCCCGCGTCCGCCGGGGCCGGCCCCGCGAATGGCTATCCGCAGCCCGCCGGAACTCCACCGCAGTCGGGTTTCGGTCATCCGCTGCCGTCCCGGCCGACCCCGGCATATCCGGGACGCGGCACCCAGGGGTCCCGCCCCGACTACGGCGCTCCCGCCGGTTGGTCGGCCCCCGGATGGCCACCGCAGGAACAGCCGCAGCCATCCGGTTACGGCGGGCTTCCGGGTGCGACCCCGGAACAGCAGCCGCAGGGTTACCGACAGCCGGACAGCGGTCGTGAATCCGCACCGGGAGAGGCCGGGGACGACGGTGGTGAGGGGACCGCCCGGCCCTGGGATGAACCGAACGGTCGGCACTGACCGGCGCGGTTTACGCTCGGTCACCGATGGTGTCGGGCGCGTAGCCGCACCTGAGATTTGGAGGTGTCCTCTTTGTCGGCCAACCAGCACAGCAACGGTCGGGCGTCCACTGCCCCGGAGATCCCCGCCGACCTGGGCGAAAGAGTCGAGAACGACGGCCTGGCACTCGTCGCACGGCATACCGGTAAACCGTTCGACCAGCCGCGGGCCGAGGCCGCGATACGGGAACTGTTGATCGCGGTCGGGGAGGATCCCGACCGCCCCGGTCTGATGGACACCCCTGCTCGGGTGGCTCGCGCCTACCGTGAGATGTTCGCCGGTCTCTACGTGGAACCGGACCGGGTTCTCGACACCACCTTCGACGAGGAACATCAGGAGTTGGTGCTGGTTCGCGATATCCCCATGTACTCGACCTGTGAACACCATCTGGTCTCGTTCCACGGTGTCGCGCACGTCGGCTACATCCCGGGTCCGCACGGCCGGGTCACCGGTCTGTCCAAACTGGCCCGGTTGGTCGACCTGTATGCCAAACGTCCTCAGGTGCAGGAACGGCTGACCAGCCAGATCGCCGATGCCGTTATGCGCAAACTGGACCCGCGCGGGGCCATCGTGGTGGTCGAGGCAGAACATCTGTGCATGGCCATGCGGGGTATTCGCAAGCCGGGCGCCAGCACCACCACATCGGCGGTGCGTGGCCTGTTGCAGACCAATGCGGCCTCACGCGCCGAGGCCCTCGAGCTGATCCTGCGCAAGTGACCGGCCGCTCACCGGGCACCGGGGAAACGGTTGCCGATACCCACCGGCTCCTGCCGGGGGTCGTCCCACAGCCCGGAGTGACCCCACGACAGGGGCGGTCGTGTGTGGTGATGGGTGTGGTGAATGTCACCAGTGACTCGTTCTCCGACGGTGGCCGCTACCTCGATCCGGATTTGGCGATCGGGCACGGGGTGCGGCTGTTCGAAAGCGGAGCCGACATCATCGATGTGGGCGGGGAGTCCACCCGTCC
>NZ_BAGE01000002.1 GCF_000308675.1 Nocardia paucivorans NBRC 100373
TGGCCGTTGTAGCAGGTTGTGGTGGGCTCCCCGGTCGTCGGTGAGTCGCTTCTCGATCCAGGGATAGCTGATGAGCACCACGAAGACCAGCCCCATGGTGAGTGCGACCCAGGTCACCGCCGGGACGGTGTGGTTGCCGATGTACAGCTCCCACGGCGGCATCAATCGGGCCAGACCGTCGGTCCACATCATGTAGAAGTCCGGCTGCGAACCCGCCGACACCTGCGAGGGGTTGTACGGACCCAGGTTCCAGATCGGGTTGATCTGGAACAGCCCACCCAGTAGCGCGGTCACCCCTAATGTCATGGCGAAGAACGCGCCCTGGTCGGCGGCGAACACCGGCACGATCCGGGAACCCACCACATTGTTCTCGGTGCGGCCGGGGCCGGGGAACTGGGTGTGCTTCTGGTACCACACGATCGCCACATGCGCCGCGATCAGCGCCAACATGATCCCGGGGAACAGCAACACATGGGTGACATACAGGCGGGGGATGATGATCTCGCCGGGGAAGTCACCGCCGAAGATCAACCAGTGCAACCAGGTGCCGATCACCGGGAGACCGATGGTGATACCGGAGAACGCCGCCCGCAGACCGGTGCCCGAGAGCAGATCGTCGGGCAACGAGTACCCGAAGAAACCCTCGAACATCGCCATGATCAACAGCAGCGACCCGATCACCCAGTTTCCCTCACGCGGCTTGCGGAACGCGCCGGTGAAGAAGATCCGGAACAGGTGCACGATGATCGAGGCGGCGAACAACAACGCCGCCCAGTGATGCACCTGCCGCACGAACAACCCGCCGCGCACCTCGAAGGAGATGTTCAACGCGGTCTCGTACGCCCGCGACATACCGACACCGCGCAGCGGCTGGTACGCGCCGTCGTAGGTGACATGCGCCATCGACGGGTCGAAGTACAGCGTGAGATACACACCGGACAGCAACAGGATGATGAAGCTGTACAGCGCGATCTCACCCAACAGGAACGACCAATGCGTGGGGAAAACCTTGTTGACCGAGCGCTTGACGAACGCGGCGGCCTTGTACCGCTCGTCCATATCATTGGCCTGTGCACCGATCAGCCGGCCTGTTCGAGCTGCCATGGCGACACCCGCTCGTCCGAGAGATGGATTGGACCTACTACAAAGCGTAGCGCTCGGTCCGTGGTGCGTCGACGCTCGACACGATGAAGCCGATGGTCGCTGCCGCTCGTAGGGTCGGGCGAATGAGCTCATTGGCGCCGCAGGACGCGACCATGTACTGGCTGTCGCGCCGTATCCGCAACGACCAGTTCCTGCTGTACTGCTTCGCCGAACCCGAGTGCGATATCACCGAGCTGCGGCGGGAGGTCGAGCAGCGGTGCGCCGCGATTCCGGAACTACGGGTGCGGCTGCGTGAGGATCCCACCGGTCTGTCGTATCCGAGGTGGGTTTCCTGTGCGCCGACGGCCGATCAATTCGTGGATCACGCCGCACGAGGATGGGAGTGGTCACGGTTGCTGCGGGCGCTCGGAGAGCTGCTGGACACCGGGGTCGACCCCACTGATCGCCCGTGGCGGCTGCATGTCTTCCGCGGTATCCGGGCCGCGCCCACCGGTGATCCGTTCTCTACCGTGGCGGTGCTGCAGATATCACACGCCTTCGCCGACGGTCGGGGTGCCGCGCGGCTGGCTCGAGGACTGTTCACCGGTTCCGACGAGATCGGCCGCGGCCGGGCGGATCGTGATACGGCGGGCACGTCCACCGGTGATCGGGCACCGTGGGCGCCGGCCGGGGACGGTGAGGCCGGGAGATGGCCGGGTAGAGCGGTACGGGCGGTGACCTCCCGATTCTCGGCCGGGTACGCGGCGATGCGCCTACCGATCGATATCGCGCGAACTCTGGGCCGTGGTGTGCGGGCCCGCCGGGCGCAGCGGGAACTGGCCGAATTGACCGCGGCGGGCCTCCTGCCCGAACCCGCACCCGGCTATCCACCGGGACCATTGAACGGGCCTGCGCAGGTCACCGGGCATACGGTCCGCATGATCGTTTGCCCGATCGAGGACCTCCGCGTGGTGGAGCGCAGTATCACGGTGGTGGCATTGACCACGGTGTCCCTGGCGGTGGAGCGGTATCTGGCCTCCCGCGGCGAGAACGGGTCACGGCTGGGGGCACAGGTGCCGATGGCGTTACCCGAGGTGCCGGGGGTGCGCAACAATTATCGAAGTCTCGGGGTGGACCTGTGCGCCGGGGAGCCCGATCCGCGGCGGCGGGCCACCGGCATAGCCGAGACGCTCGCGGCGCGACGCCGACGGGCCGCGCACCCCCTCTTGGCCGCGCAGGATGCCGTGACCGCGGCAGTACCCGCCCCGATACACCGTCGGGATGTGCTGCGGTTCCCGATCGAAGTCATTCCGGACACCGTGGCCGGTCACACCGTGTTGTCGAGTGTCGACCGCGGTCCCGCGGATCTCACCTTCGGTGGGGCCCCGGTCCGATTCACCGCCGGTTTTCCCGCGCTCGGGTCGGTGATGCATCTGACCCACGGGCTGCACGGGCTCGGCGACACCGTGACCTTCTCGGTGCACGCCGATCCGGCCACGGTGCCGGATATCGACGACTACACCGATCTGCTGCGTTCGGCGCTGGGCGAGGTCGTCGCGGCGCATCGGATGGCTCCCGGACCATAGACGCCCGTATTGCCACTCACGCCGATACGGCGACCATATGTGACCCCGAATCGGTTTTCCCGCCATCACCTCGAGTGGTGCGGTTCACCGGGTGGGACCGGCCGTTTTTACGTCTGGGTGCGGGTGACGGTATGCTGCTCGGCGGAGGATTCGCCTAGTGGCCTATGGCGCTCGCCTGGAACGCGGGTTGGGTTAACAGCCCTCGCGGGTTCGAATCCCGCATCCTCCGCCACGAATCCGCCGGTAGCGATCGAATTCGATCGCTACCGGCGGATTTTTCTTCCGGGTCGGGCCCACTCGCGCAGCCCGACCGACGTCCTCATCCGATCGCGGTGTCCGGTTCGATGGAGTCCGTTCCCGAGATCCGCCACGTATACGGGCTGATCGGGCGGTGACCGGGGAAAACGTGGGGTTCGGGGACGTCGACACGGCCCCTGGTAACGGGGGGTGGACGCAGCAGCTACACTGGCTGGCGGATCCCGCGCGGCGCGCATCCTGTGAACCCCCCCAGGGCCGGAAGGCAGCAAGGGTCAACGGGCTCTGCCGGGTGCGCGGGGTCCCCTTTCTTTCTCCCTTCGATTCTGTTGTCTTCCATTGTGCCTTCCATTGCCGCTGTTTCTCGGCAACCACTTGGGTAACGTGGTCCCGGGGCCGGTGCTCGGCCGGCTCCCCGAAATCGACCAAATCCACGCTGCTTGGAAAGGCTGTCCAAGATGCCCCGGCAAACGCAGATCGGCTTGATGAGCCATGAGGAGCTCGTGTCCGAACACGAGCTTCAAACCGCGAACTATGCGAGGCTCCAATCCGAGAAGCTCACGCTGGATCTGACCAGGGGTAAACCCTCGCCGGAACAACTCGACCTCTCCGCCGCCCTGTTGTCCCTGCCCGGTGACGGCGACTACCGGGACGGCACCGGCACCGATTGCCGCAACTACGGCGGCCTACAGGGGCTGCCGGAACTTCGTGCCATCTTCGGCGAACTGCTCGGCATCCCGGTGTCGAACCTGATCGCGGGCAACAACGCCAGCCTCGAGCTCATGCACGACGTCATCGTCTATGCGACCCTGCACGGCACGGTGGATTCGCCGCGACGCTGGGCGGACGAGCCGACGGTGAAGTTCATCTGTCCCTGCCCCGGATACGACCGGCATTTCGCGATCACCGAATCGCTCGGATTCGAGATGATCCCCGTCCCGATACTGCACGATGGCCCCGACGCCGCCGCCATCGCCGCGCTGCTGGCCGACGATCCCCAGATCAAGGGCTTGTGGGCGGTGCCGAACTACTCCAACCCGACCGGTGTTGTCTTCTCCGAAGACGTTGTGCGCGAACTTGTTTCGATGCCCGCCGCCGCTCCCGACTTCCGCCTGTTCTGGGACAACGCCTATGCGGTGCATCCGCTGACCGATACCGCCGCCCCGGTGCTGGATGTCCTCGGTATGGCCGCGGCGGCCGGGCACCCCAACCGTCCCCTGGTCTTCGCCTCCACCTCGAAGATCACTTTCGCGGGGGCGGGGGTGAGTTTCTTCGGCGCCTCCACCGAGAACTTGGACTGGTATCTGCAGTACGCGGGTAAGAAGAGTATCGGCCCGGACAAGATCAACCAGCTACGACACCTGCGGTTCTTCACCGACGCCGCCGGTGTGCGCGCACATATGCAGAAACATCGCGCCATCTTGGAACCCAAGTTCGCGCTCGTACTGAAGATCCTGGAAGAACGGCTGGGCCCCAGCAAGGTTGCGTCCTGGACCGCGCCGAAAGGCGGTTATTTCATCAGCCTCGATGTGCTGGAGGGCACCGCGGCGCGGGTGATCGAGCTGGCCAAGGATGCTGGTATCGCGCTCACCGCGGCCGGGTCGGCCTTCCCGTACAAGAAGGACCCGGAGGACAAGAACATCCGGATCGCCCCGAGCTTCCCTTCCCTGCCGGAACTGGAGAAGGCGATGGATGGGCTGGCGACCTGTGTGTTGCTCGCCGCGACGGAGAAATTGCTCGGCAAATAATTCGGTGCCCCGCGGCGATCACGCGGAGGACGGGCCACGAGGGTGGTGTCGGTTCCCGGACCGGCACCACCCTCGTGCGTTCAGGCGGGTTTGTGGGCGAGGACGGCGAACATGGTCACCGAAAGGTGGATATCTCCGACCGCGGCACCGGCGGCCAGATCGTCGAGCAGTTTCGTCCGCTGCTCTTCGGTAATGGCCCGGCGGGCGACGGCCATGGCCGAGATCCGGCTGACCAGCGCGCCCGCCCCGACCGAACGGTCCTGGACCAGGGCCTGGGAACCGACCTCGTCGACCACGAGCCCGGCCTTGGTCAACAGGCCCGGTAGGCGACGGCCGGAGAACGGGTTGGTGGTGTTGACGATCAGGGTTTCGATGACCTCTCGCACCACTTTGCGGTCACCGGGGTGCACGATCGCGGTATCCCAGTCGGCGTCCACCACCACCGCGCGGCCCCCGGGACGCAGCACTCGGGCGATCTCTCGAGCGGCCCGGATAGGGGTGGTGAGGTGCTGGAAGACGCGCTCGCACAGGACGGCGTCGAAAGTGTCGGAACCGAACGGCACGCCATAGGCATCGCCGGAGTGGAAGGTGGCCCGTGATCCGGCGTCGGC
Organism: Nocardia paucivorans NBRC 100373; assembly: GCF_000308675.1. GTDB lineage: Bacteria > Actinomycetota > Actinomycetes > Mycobacteriales > Mycobacteriaceae > Nocardia > Nocardia paucivorans. The sequence goes on from NZ_BAGE01000002.1 coordinate 5,284, forward strand.
CGCCCGGCGTTCGGCGGCGGCCAGTAGGCGCGGATCGGGTTCCACCCCCACTGCTCGGCCGGTCGGGCCGACCGCCTCGGCGAAGGCGATCACCTCCGAGCCGGTACCGGAGCCGATATCGGCGGCGCTTTCGCCGGGTCGCAGGGCGAGTGCCTCGTGCGCCCAGGCCCGCAGGCGCGCCAGGCCGGGCAGTGCGGCCCGAAGATCGTGGACATCGACCAGTTGATCCTGGCCCGCGGCGTCGAAACGGTCGGGTCGTAACCCGAAACTATCCATGAATCCGTGTCCATCCATTGTGCGGAGTGCGGAAGTGATTGTCGCCGTGTGTGGCATGCGCCGAGCCTACGCGTCGATCACGCCCCTTGCGCGGCAGGAACGCACCCGAGGTTCGCTACCGATCGGTAATGAACTCGCTGGTAGCGCGTGTGTAACGGGTACTGTGCGGGGTGGCCCGCCGGGGTCGGGCGGGATTGGCGGAAGACGTGTCGGGAACAGGAGAGGTGCGCGATATGGCCGAGTTGTGTCTGGCCCAGGAGTCCGCGGCGGACGAGCTGCTGTCGAAGGATCCATTGGCCTTGCTCATCGGGATGTTGTTGGACCAGCAGTATCCGATGGAACAGGCGTTTCGGGGTCCTTGGAAGATCGCCGACCGGATGGACGGGCTGGATGTGCACCGAATCGCCGAGACCGATCCCGAGCAGTTCGAGCAACTGTGCGCCACCCCACCGGCCATCCACCGGTACGGCCGGGCCATGGCGCGCCGGATCCAGGACCTCGCCCATTTCGTGGTCGAACGGTACGACGGCGATGTCGAGGCCATCTGGACCGCCGACGAACCGGACGGGAAAGAAGTTCTGCGTCGTCTGAAGGAGCTGCCGGGGTACGGCGACCAGAAGGCGCGTATCTTCCTGGCGCTGCTCGGGAAGCAGCTCGGGGTCCGCCCCGATGGTTGGGAGACCGCCGCGGGCGCCTACGCCGAGCCCGGTTCCCGGCGTTCCGCCGCCGATGTGGTGGACGCGCAAACCCTACTCGAGGTCCGCGCGTTCAAGAAACAACTCAAGGCCGCCGCCGGAAAGAGATGATCAAGACGATTCGGCGAAACCTTGGTGCGCCGGAGGCGGTGATGTTAACTTATTTGTTATGAACATCAACCGCGCCAAGCCGCCGCGGGTCACCTATGTGACCGCCGCGCTGGGTCTGCGGCTCCCGCCCACGCGGGAATTGTGTTGTTCCTCCTGCTGCGGCTGAGCGGGTTCTTCACCCTCTGAGCTGCCTTTTCGCCCATTCTCAGGCATATGTCCCACCTCCCCGGGACCTCAGCAAGGAACAGCAGCAATGTCTCTCCCCACCCTGGACCACTCCGGTATCGTCGCCCTTCCCCGTCGTACCCGCCCCCAGCGTCCGGTTGTCGCACCCGAACTGCGGATTTCGGACAACCCCGCCGCGGCGGTGCTGCGGGCCGCCGTCACCGGCCCCACCTTCCGTGATGTCGCCGCCAAGGCCACCGGCCTGAGCACCGCGACGGTCAACCGTCAGGTCGCGGCCCTGCTCACCGCGGGTCTGCTGCGTGAACGTCAGGATCTGACGGCCTCCGGGGCGGTGGGCCGGCCGCGGGTGCCGTTCGAGGTGAACCACGAACGCTATCTGACCCTCGGCGTCCATGTGGGTGCCACCTCCACCAAGATCGTGGTCGCCGATCTGCGCGGACGGATCCTGGGTGGATTGTCCATCGCGACTCCGCAATCCGGTCAGGAATTCGCCGTCACCACCGTGGCCCGCAGCGCCAAGGCGTTCTTACAGCGCTGGCACAAGCGGACACCGTTATGGGTGGGTGTGGCGATCGGTGGCCGGGTCGATACCCGCACCGGCGTGGTGGACCATCCGAAACTCGGTTGGCAAGAAGCTCCCGTGGGGGCGGTTTTCAGCGACGTTCTGGAGTTGCCGGTCTCGGTAGCGCCGCATGTGGAGGCGATGGCCGCCGCCGAACTGCTGCTGTCTCCGGCCGATCCGTCCGCCGGTGACGAACTCACCCGTGTGGGCGCCCCCCGCGGCAGCAGCCTGTATTTCTATCTCCGGGAAACTGCCGGTGTGGCGGTGAGCCTGGACGGTCGGGTCCACACCCCGAGCAATGGTCCCGGTTCGATCGCCCATCTGCCCACCGGCTCCGATATCACCTGCGCATGCGGCCGGCGCGGTTGCTTGGAGGCGACCGTGGGCGATCGGGCGTTGCACGCGCAGGCGGTGGGCCGCGGCATCATTCCGGCGCACAATGGCAGCCAGGGCACCACCATTGCCGACCTCTACCGGGCCGCGGCCAACGGTTCGGAACCGGCGCGGGGACTGCTGGCCGAACGGGCCACCATCCTCGGCCGCACCGTGGCGCTCGTGCGGGATATGTTCAACCCCGACCGGGTGCTGCTCGGCGGCCAGGCCTTCACGGCGTACCGTCCCGGCCTCGCCCACGTGGCGCGGGCATTCGCCGAGGCGACGGTTTTGCCGCCCACCGATATCCGGGTCACCGGCTATGCGTCGAAGGTGCAGGAGTTCGCCGCCGTGGTCACCTCGTTGAGCGTGTTGTACGCCGACCCGGCGGCCGCCATCCGCCGGGTTCAGGCCTGATATTCGCCGGCCGTCTGCTCACGCCGCGGGGAAAAGAGATTCCACGGCGGTGATGAAATACGGGAAATGACCGGCGAAACGGTGCAGGTCGCGGTCCCGGTCGAACCCGCCGAACCAGTACAGGCCGGGGGTGTTGTCCGCGGCGGGATCCAGGTCGCGGAAGGCGCGGATCCAGTTGTCGGCCCTGCCCCACACCACTGTGTAGGGCAGGGCGCGGGAGAAGACCAGCTCCCGATCGGCGGCCGGCACCCGATCGGCGCGAAGCTCGTCCAGTCCACGGCGCAGGCCGTGGACCTGCGCGGTGAGTTCCCGGCCGAGGCCGGTGCGCGAGGGTAGGAAGCGTTGGGCGACCAGTACGCCGAGGCCGCCGAGGGCGATGGCGATACCCACCAGCACATGTCCCGAGACGACTGCCGCGCCGATGGTCGCGGCTATGCCGACCACGAGCAGTCCGCCCCCCAGCCACAGTGGCAGCCTGCGCCGACCGGTACCGAAGAGAACCCCGCGCTCCACCGCGTCGGCGAACATGGCCGCACGCAGCGATTCCACCGGCATCCGACCGGGACGGCGCAGTTCGGACAGGGTTGTCGCCTCGGTGCCGGCGGGCAGGAGGGTGTCATAGAGGGCCCGTTCATAACCACGTAGCCCGTCGTCGGGCGGGTTGATCCGGGTGATACGCCAGTCGGAATCCCCGATCGGCTCGATCCGGATATAGCAGCGCACCGCGAGGTCGACAACGGTGGCGGCAATATCGGTCGGAGCCGCGTACTCGTTCAACAGGAGCCCGGCCTCGCCGGGGAGCAGGCCGTCGGGGGAGGCGAACTGGGTCCGGCCATCGGCGTGTACCAGCGGATCGATGGTCTCGATCGTGATCGGTCGCCGAGCCCGGACGATATAGGCGGCCAATGCTGCCATGGCCGCCAGCAATACGCCGAACGCAAGGAAAACCGGGCCGGTGAGGGCGAAGAACGAACCGCCCGAGGAGTGGATATCGGCATTCGCCGGCACCGTGCCGGGTGGGATCTGCAGGGTGAGATCGACGGCTTCGCCTTTGCGGAGATTCGTCTGCTCCAGGTACAGCATGCCGTCGGCCTCGATCCGCACCTGGGCGCAGGGCCGGGTATTGCCGGGTGGGCCGAGTTTGCAGTCCACGATGCCCATCTCGAAACTTGGGCTGATGAGCGAGGCGTGAATCTCCGCGATATCGGCGTTCAGAGCACCCATCCAACGGAAGACCTGACTGCCCTCGGCGTCGTTGACGGTGTTGTGCACCGCATACCGGAAGGTCGATTCACCGGGACCCGCATCGACGGTGAACAGATCGTCGACCACCTGTGCGGTGCCCGCACCGGATGCCTCGATATCGGTGACCTGGAAACGCCGTTCGGAGTTCTCGTCGATGCGCAACCGCAGTGGCAGCGACATTTGGAACCGGCCGTCCGGGGGGACGGTCACCCGCTCGTCGACCTCGAGCACGCCCTGACGGTTCAGCTTCATATCCACAGTGATGGCGACGCCGGCGGGCTGCGCGCCGGCGTCCGGTGTTCCCAGTGTGAACAGTCCGACGACAGCGAGCAGCAGCGCTACAGCGCCCCCCCGAATAGTGAGCATGACTCGATACTCTAAACAGCCTGCTATATCTTCGTCAGGGCTGTAGAAGATCGGGAAGGGCGGGGGAGTGACGCGACCACCATATGGATATGGGCCGGTTCCGCCAGGTGGACAGCCGCTTTCGGGAGGTCGACGTCCACCCTACGGATCGCCGCCGTCGGCTCCGCCCGGTCACCGTCCGCCTTATGCCCCCACTCCTCCCGGATATGCCGCGCCACAGGGTTTTCCGCGCCCACCATACGGTCCGCCGCCCGGGTACCCGTCCCACGGACCGGTTCCCGGTCGGCGGCCCGGATCCGCATCGCCCATGCCGCCACCTGTGGCCTATCGCAGTCCGGGGCGACCACCGCGCCGCTCCGGCGGTGGGGGTCTCGCGAGCACGCTGTTCGTGGTGTTGGTCCTGGTGGTGGCGTTCGGTCTGGCGCGGGTCGCGCTCACCTCGGTGGTGGCGGAGATCAGCGCCGGTCCGCGACCGGCGCACAGTTACGGCAACGACGACTCCGGGCCCGCCGAAACCGCGCAGAACCCGCTGCTGACCGACCCGAACGCCACCCTGTTGCCCGCCCACTGCGATTACGCCCGGTGGGGTACCGACGAGGCGACGGCGCGCGCGTTCTTCGAGAGCGCGGAGAAATGTCTGGAAGAAGCCTGGCGTCCGGTATTGGAGCAGGCCGGGTTGCCGTTCACCCCGCCGACGGTGAAGGTGTCGGCGGACACGGAAGGCATCACCACCCCGTGTACCGGATCCACCAGTAATTTCGCGGCGTTCTATTGTCCGGCGAACAAGAGCATCTATATGCCGATCAGCCAGTTGCAGACCGATATGTACGGGGACAACTGGGTGGTCTATCTATCGGTGTTCGCCCACGAGTACGGCCATCATGTACAGAACATGTCCGGGATTCTGCGTCGGGTCAACAGCGATCGGATCGATCTCGGACCCCGGACGCCGCAGGGACTGGAGTTGTCCCGTCGGGTCGAGTTGCAGGCCAATTGTTTCGACGGCATGTATCTGGGGTCGTCGACGCAGGGTGGGGCGTTGACGACCGGCCAGTTGGACCTGGCTCGGCAGGACGCCGGTTGGCGTGGCGATCAGAGCGGCGATATGCGCGATCACGGTTCGCCGGAGAACAGCGGCCGGTGGTTCGGCCGCGGGGCGGACGACAACCGGGCTATGCAGTGCAATACGTTCACCGCATCGGCGGACGAGGTCGGTTGAGGTCGCGTTTCTTCGCGCGTAGGTCCATCAGCCACTGGGTCATCTGCGCAGGTGTCGCGTCGCGACCCACCAGTTCGGTGACCACGTGTCCGGCATAGGCGGCGTCGAGTACGTGCGTGGCGAACGTCATCGGGTCGCCCCAGGGCAGATACGGTTTGGCGAGTAGCAGCGAGGCGATGCCATGGGCGACGGCCCACAGTTCCAGTACCACCGGCACCGGATCGCCCGGTTCGATGGTCCCGTCGGCCATGGCCTCTTCCACGGTGGCCGCGAAATGCCGGAAGGGCCCGCTGGTGAACACCAGATCTACGGCCCGCCGGGTCTCGGTCGGGGCGGTGGCGATCCGATACTGCTCGGGGTGTTCCAGCGCGAAGCGAATATAGGTCAGGCCGAGTTCGCGCATTCGGAGCGCGGGTGGGTCCGCAGGGTCGACGGCCGCGCGCATGGCGGCGTCCAGGTCTTCGAAGACCTGGACCACCACCGCCTCGATCAATGCGTCCTTATCGGCGAAATGACGGTAGATGGACGGTGCGGTGACGCCGACCATTCTGCCGATCTCCCGGATCGATACCGCCTCGGCGCTACCGGTGCGATGCAGCAGTTCGGCGGCGGCGGCGAGGATTTCATCGCGTAACTGCTCACCCGAGCCGCGCGGTGATCGAGGTCGGCGGGATGGGCTCATATTCGTTTCCCGGGTCCTGACGATCCCACCGGTTCGGGTGTGGGGCGCACCGGTGGGTCGGATTCCTCGGTGAGGGCAATGCGCTCGTGCAGGCGGGCCAAGGGTTTCGGCGCCCACCAGTTGACGGGCCCGAGTAGCCGCATGAGGGCCGGGACGAGCAGGGCGCGGATAACGGTGGCGTCGACCAGGACGGTCAGGGTCAGGCCCAATCCCATGAGCTGGATGAACGAAACCTTCGAGGTGGTCAGTGCACCGATCACTATGGCCATGAGCACCGCGGCGGCGGTGAAGATCCGACCGGTGCGGGCCACCCCGATGGCGACGGCCTGGGTATTGTCCTCGGCGGCGTGTTCGCGACCGGTTCGTGTGGCGCGCCGGCGCAGCCATTCTTCCCGGATTCGGGCCAGTAGGAACACCTCGTAGTCCATGGACAGTCCGAATGCCAGGCAGAACATGAGAATCGGCATGGTCGGCACCAGATAGCCGACCGGGGTGAAGCCGATCAGATCCGCCAGATGTCCGTCCTGGAAGATCCACACCATCGCTCCGAAGGCGGCGGTCAGTGAGAGAGTGTTCAGGATCAGCGCTTTCAGTGGTAGCACCAGGCTGCCGGTGAACAAGAACAGCACCACGAAAGTGGTGAGCGCGATCAACAGCGCGGCCAAGGGCAGGCGCGCCGCGAGCGAGTTCAGAGAATCGACATTGATCGCCGGTGCCCCGCCGAACAGCGCGGGGGCGGGAGCGGGTATCGAGCGCAGCTCGTCCAGCTGTCGGGATGCGGCCGGGGAGAAGGGATCGAGCGAACTGGCCACGGTCAGGTAGGTGCCGGTGTCGTTGGCCATACCGGGCGGGGCGGAGGCGAGTCGGTTGCCGGAGATGTACACCCCGGCGGCGGACAGGACCGCGGTGACATCGTCGACCTCGGACAGTTGGGCGGCATAGGTGCCGACGGCCTGTCGATCGTGGAAGTCCGCGAGCATGATGGTGGTGTATTCGCCGGAATTCGCTCGGGGGAATTCCGCGCGGAGTTCGTCGCCGACCTGGCGCGCGGCGGCCTCGGTGGGCAGGACCCGGTCATCGGGGTAACCGAATTTCGCCGACAGGAATGGCGACCCGAGCACCAGCAGCAGCGCCACGATCACCACCGAGATCGGAATCGCATGGCGCATCACGCGCATCACGGTGCGATACCAGAGGGTCTGTTCGGGGATCATGGTGCCCGGTGTGGTGGGGGTGCGTCCGAAAAGACGCAGGATGGGGGCACGCAGATCGAGGCTGTTGACCCGATGACCGAGCAGGACCAGGGCCGCGGGCAGAGTGATGATGGCGGCGGCCGCCGCGGCGGCGACCACCGCGACCCCGGAGTAGGCGAAGGATTTCAAGAAGTACAGGTCGAATATCGCCATGACCGCGAGCGACAGCGCCACTGTCAGGGCCGAGTACAGCACGGTGCGGCCGGCGGTCTGCACCGCTCGAATGGTGGCGGCCGTCGTATCCAGTCCGGCGGCGAGCTCCTCGCGGTAACGGCTGACGATGAACAGGCTGTAGTCGATGGCCAGGGCCAGACCCAGGGCGGTGGTTAGGTTCATGGCGAAGACCGACACATCGGTGAACGTCGTGAACAGTCGCAGGATCGCCAGGGTGGCCGCAATGGCGAACAGGCCGAGCAGTAGCGGGAGCGCGGCGGCGACCATGCTGCCGAACACCAGCACGAGCACGATCAGCGTCAAGGGGATGGCGGCCGCCTCGGCGATGGCCAGGTCGTGGGTGATCTGTTCGTTGACGTCGTGGTAGACCGCCGCGACCCCGCCTTGGCGGACGGTGATCCCGTCGTGGGTGCCGGTCACCTGGTCGGTGATCTCGCCCGCGGTCTGCTGGATCTGAGTTTCGTCGCCGCCGAGGTATGCCGCGATCAGGGCGCTTTTACCGTCGGTGCTGCGGAGCGCGGCGGCGACCATGGGCTGCGCGGTCCAATACGACTGCACGCCCGAGACGTTCTCGTGGGTGCGTAGGGTTTCGACGACTCGCAGCGCGCGTTCGCGGGTCGCGGGAGTGTCCACTCCGTTCGGGGAATCGACCAGCAGGACGTAGTTGGGGGTCGCGCCGTCGAAGTTGTCCGCGATCAGCCGGGCCGCTCGACTGGATTCGGCGTTCTCGGGGACGAATCCGCCGGGTTTCAGATGAGCGGGCACGGTGGCACCGAAAACACCACACAGCAGGGCGATGGCGACTGTGGCCGACAGCACCACGCGCGGGAATCGAGTGGACAGTTGTGCGATTCGGACCAGCATCCCGTACCCCTCAGTAGGTTAGTGGCGTTAGCGTAACGCCGTTAACCTTCGGGGGGAAGGGATCAGGATCGAGAAGCCCCACCGTTTTCCGATCGGGCCAGGGCTCGCTTGCCCCGGGGGCCGGGGTAGGGCAGTCGGTCATGGACGGTGACCCAGCCCGCCGTGGTCAACCACTGTCGCTGGGTACACGCGTCGGCGGTGTCGTGGAAGAGGGGGCGGTTCAGGTCGTCGCGTAGCTCGTGGGCCATTACCGACCAGGTCGGCGGGGTTCCCTCGGCGGCGAGGGTATCGGCCAGATAGCTCGCCACCAGCGCCCCGATCACATTGGCGGGTCGACGCGATACCCGCCGACCGTGCCGTGCGGCATGATAGCGGCGGCCGGCGCACAGTGATCGAGGATGTTCGTTGTAGGCGATCCAGCCCGCGCGTTGGGCGCGTTCGATCAGCCAGAGGTGCTTCACCGCATGGGGCGGGACATCGCCGATCCGGTTGCGGATCAATGCCATCACCGGCTCGCTGCACAGCACATCGCGGCGGGTCGGTCCGGTGCCGTGGGTGAGCCAGTGCTCGTCGGCGATATGGGCGATCGTTCGGCCGAAATCGTCGATGCTGCGCTGGGCCAATTTGCCGAGGCGTTCGATCCGCTCGGTTTCGCGACGCATCTCGTTCTGCGCGGTCAGTGAGCGGACGGCGGCCATGGTCGGGACCTGGCCGCGTTCGAGCAGTTCCAGGACCGTTGCCGAGGTGGTGGGGTCGGCCACGACGGATATCGGCAGGGGCTCTCGGTAGTTGTCGGACCCGTCCGGACGGATCGCCCGGCTGAGCAGGTCGACCGCGGTGGGATCATTGGCGAAATCGGTACCCGAGAGCCAGGCCGTTGCTATTTCGTCACACGAGGACACGATGGGCCTCCGCGCTACGAGAGATCGATGGGTGATTTTGTTGTGCCCCGGCCGGTCGAGAGGCCGACCGGGGTCACCAACCTGATAAAAGGTTCGGCGACCGATGCCGCCGTTATCACGGTAGCCAGGGACTTGCGGTCGGGGCATTGTTGCGACGGATTCGTTATCGCGGCAAATGCCGGGTGAATCGGGGCGAGGGTACCGACGCGCCCGGCTGTGCCGTAAGGGGATGGCGGATTGCCGGGGCGGGGGTACCGATGGTTGCCGTTCACCCGGACCTGCCATCGCCGATATGGGCGGGTACAGCGGAACCGATACCCGAGTATGGTGTGATGTGGATCACAAATGGTCGATGGTATCGGTCTGCCGGCAGGTGCCTGCGGGATGTTCTTTGTCGTCGTACGCCGGTAGCCTCTGGCCGTGGCTCTGTACCGGAAGTATCGACCGGCAACGTTTGCTGAGGTGGTGGGGCAGGAGCATGTCACCGACCCCTTGCGCACCGCCCTCGACACCGGCCGCATCAGTCATGCCTATCTGTTCTCCGGTCCACGAGGCTGCGGAAAGACCTCGTCGGCGCGAATTCTCGCGCGTTCGCTGAACTGCGCGCAGGGGCCCACATCGACACCGTGCGGTAGCTGTCCGTCGTGCATAGCGTTGGCTCCGGGTGGGCCGGGCAATCTCGACGTGGTCGAACTCGACGCCGCCAGTCACGGCGGTGTTGACGACACCCGCGAACTACGGGATCGGGCCTTCTACGCTCCCGCCGAATCGCGGTATCGGGTGTTCATCGTGGACGAGGCGCATATGGTCACCACGGCCGGTTTCAATGCGCTGCTCAAGATTGTCGAGGAGCCGCCGGCACATCTGATCTTCGTCTTCGCTACCACCGAACCCGACAAGGTGTTGCCGACCATCCGATCGCGCACCCACCACTACCCGTTCCGGCTGCTCCCGCCGGCGACCATGCGCGGACTGCTCGGTCGAATCTGCGAGCAGGAGAACGTCGCGGTCGAGGAGTCGGTGTATCCGTTGGTGATTCGGGCCGGCGGAGGGTCCCCGCGCGACAGCCTGAGCGTGCTGGATCAGCTGTTGGCCGGCGCCGGTCCCGAGGGAGTGACCTACGCGCGTGCCGTCGCGTTGCTCGGCGTCACCGATGTGGCGCTCATAGACGATGCGGTGGACGCGCTGGCCGCCTCCGACGGTGCCGCCCTGTTCGGCACCATCGACCGGGTCATGGAGGCCGGCCACGACCCGCGCCGGTTCGCTGTCGATCTGCTGGAACGGCTGCGGGACCTCATTCTGTTGCGGGCCGTCCCCGACGCCGCCGAGCGTTCTCTGATCGCCGCGCCGGCCGACCTCTTGGAACGAATGCGGGACCAGGCCGGTCGGATCGGTTCGGCTGCCCTCACCCGGTATGCCGAACTGCTGCACGAGGGGTTGGGGGAGATGCGCGGTACCGCGGCTCCACGGCTGCTGCTCGAGGTCGTCTGTTCGCGAATGTTGCTGCCCGCCGCCTCCGACTCCGATGCGGCAACCCTGCAGCGACTCGAGCGGTTGGAGCAGCAACTGGCCACGGGTTCCGTTGGGGTGGCCTCCGGCGGGGACAACGCTCCCAGCGGGGACCGTCCGGTCGGGCCCCGACGACCGGGGGAGTCGCGGCGGCGCGGCGCCGAAGCCCTGGCCGCCGCTCGGGAATCCCGTGCGGAGCGAGCCGTGCCGGATGTGGTGGATCGGGACGCGGCCGGGAGTGCGCGGGGCGATGCGGGTGGGGGGGCGCCCGATGTCGAACGCGGGCCGGGATACGCCGCCGACAGCGCTGTGGTGGGAAGTGGCGGCGCCAGGCCGGGCCCGTCTCCGGTGGTTGAGGCCGGGGGCGTGGAATCGCGGGCCGGGGGCGTGACGGAGGCGGTGCGCGGGGGTGAGGAGACGGTCGCATCCGTCGGGTCGACCGGGAACAGGGGCCCCGAAGATCTCGGTGGTGGACCATTGGATTCGTCGGCGGAGGCCGCCGATGCGGACCCGAGCGGGACCGGCGCTTCGACCGTGGACTCGGATCGGCGCGGGGGCGAACCCCGTGATGTTTCGGCGTCCACCGCGCCAGGAGATACCGAGCGAGGAACGGAACCGCCTTCGGTCGCGCCGGTGGATACCCTCGCCCGGGTCCAGGCCGCCTGGGGCGAGATCAAGGCCAAGGCAAGGGATTACCGGACCACCGTGGGCGCGATGCTGGCATCGGGCGCCTCGGTGGTGGCGGTCGAGGACGATGTGATCGTCTTCGCCCATCACGCGGCGCTGGTGCAGCGACTGTCCGCACCGAACAATATCGAGGCCGTTCGGGCGGCGGTGCGGACGGTGCTCGGTCGTGACTATCAGGTGCGCTGGGTGACCGTGGGCTCTGCTGCGCCCACATCTGCACCGCGCGGTTCCGGTGCCCGTTCCCGGACCTCGGGTCGCGAATCCGGTGGGCGACGCCCCGGTGGTTTCGATGCCGAGTCCGGCGTACCCGACGCGGGAGGGCCGCGGCGCCCGACCGAGGGCCGAGCGGATGCGGGATCCGCCGCGTCGCGGTCCGAGGGCTCCGATCCGGTCGGTGGTGTGTCGGCACCGGGCTCCGCGGGGGGAGTGGGAGCCGATTCGGCATCCGGTGCGGGTCCGGCCGGGAGCCGGCGAGGTTCCTCCGGTACTCCCCGATTCTCCCGTCCCAGCCGGGCCCGGGCGACCGGTGGTTATCCGGACGAGGACATCCCCCCGCCGGACTATCCGGATCTGCCCGATGACCCGGGGTCGGCCGATTACGGCTACGGCCCGGGTGGTGTGCCGCCCTCCACGCCCGAGGAGGAGCAGGAAATGATGGCCGAATCGGCGCGGCCGGTGGCGCCGGGGGATCGACGCGACCCGGACGAGGTGGCATTGGAGCTGTTGATGAGCGAGTTGGGCGCTACCCGCCTGGACAGTTGACAAGCACCGGAGCCTCCGCGTTAAGTTAACCGGAGTTCGCATCCGGCGGTACTATGGGCGGGTGGTTGCGAGCTTCGGCGAGCGAGGTTCTATGGTTGGCCGTGATACACGGCTCATCGGACCTCCGCGCCGTTTCGTGCCGTTGTTTGTACAGCGTATGCTGCGGTTGCTCGCGTCCCCGCGAAGCTTCCGGCGCTGCCAACTGAATACAGACGGTCGGTCGAACGGCCGGTCGGCGAGGTATCTCGCGTCTGCTCCGCCAGGTGCGGCGCGGGCGTATTCCTAGGAAGGAAACACTCCGATATGACCACAGAGGCCTACATTTACGAGGCCATTCGCACCCCGCGCGGCCGCAACAAGAAGGGGTCGCTGCACTCGGTCAAGCCGATCGATCTCACCACCGGTCTGGTCCAGGAGCTGCGCAACCGTTTCCCGAACCTCGACGAGGAGCGGATCTCGGATCTCATCCTCGGTGTGGTCTCCCCGGTCGGTGATCAGGGCTCCGACATCGCCCGTACCACCGTCCTGACCGCGGGCCTGCCCGAAACGGTCGGCGGCGTCCAGATCAACCGATTCTGCGCTTCCGGCCTCGAGGCCGTGAACATGGCTGCCCAGAAGGTGCGCTCCGGATTCGACGATCTGGTGCTCGCCGGTGGTGTCGAGTCCATGTCCCGCGTGCCGATGGGTTCCGACGGTGGCGCCTGGATGCTGGACCCGGCCACCAACTACGACACCTACGTCGTGCCGCAGGGCATCAGCGCCGACCTGATCGCCACCATCGAGGGCTTCTCCCGTGAGGACGTCGACGCCTACGCGGTGCGCTCGCAGCAACTGGCCGCCAAGGCCACCACCGGTGGTTACTTCGCCAAGTCCATCGTTCCGGTCAAGGACATCAACGGCCTGGTCGTCCTGGATCACGACGAGCACATGCGGCCCGACACCACCCTGGAGGGTCTGGCCAAGCTGAACCCATCGTTCGCCGGACTCGGCGAGATGGGTGGCTTCGACGCGGTGGCGCTGCAGAAGTACCACTTCGTGGAGAAGATCAACCACGTCCACCACGGCGGTAACAGCTCCGGCATCGTCGACGGTGCCGCGCTCGTGCTGGTGGGCAGTGAAGAGGCCGGTGCGGCCTCGGGCCTGACCCCGCGCGCCCGCATCGTCGCCACCGCCACCAGCGGCGCCGACAGCACCATCATGCTCACCGGCCCGACCCCGGCCACCAAGAAGGTGCTGGCCAAGGCCGGTCTGACCGTCGACGATATCGACCTGTTCGAGATCAACGAGGCCTTCGCCTCGGTGGTGCTCAAGTTCCAGAAGGATCTGCAGATCCCGGACGAGAAGCTGAACGTCAACGGCGGCGCCATCGCCATGGGCCACCCGCTGGGCGCCACCGGCGCCATGATCACCGGCACCATGGTCGACGAGCTGGAGCGTCGTAACGCCCGTTACGCGCTGGTCACCCTGTGCATCGGCGGCGGTATGGGTGTAGCCACCATCATCGAGCGCGTCTGACGCATCCCCAACCGGATTCGGATTTATTTCACCAGGAGACAGAGAAACCGTGAGCGAAGCCAACATGATCGGTTGGGAGAAGGATTCGGACGGCATCGTCGTGCTGACGATGGACGACCCGAACCAGGGCGCCAACACCATGAACGACCTCTACAAGAAGTCGATGACCGCGACGGTCGATCGGCTCGAGGCCGAGAAGGACGACATCACCGGCGTGGTGTTGACCTCGGCGAAAAAGACCTTCTTCGCCGGTGGTGACCTGAAGAACATGATGAAGGTCGGCCCGGACGACGCTCAGCCGCTGATGGACGAGCTGACCGAGATCAAGGCCGCGCTGCGCCGGCTGGAGCAGCTGGGCAAGCCGGTTGTGGCCGCCATCAACGGCGCCGCGCTCGGCGGCGGCCTGGAGATCGCGCTGGCCTGTCACCACCGGATCGCGGCCGACGTGCCCGGTTCGCAGATCGGTCTGCCCGAGGTCACCCTGGGCCTGCTGCCCGCCGGCGGCGGTATCGTTCGCACCGTGCGCATGCTCGGTCTGCAGAACGCGCTGATGCAGGTGCTGCTGCAGGGCCAGCGCAACAAGCCGGCCAAGGCCAAGGAGATCGGCCTGGTCGACGAGCTGGTCGGTTCGGTGGAGGAACTGGTCCCGGCCGCCAAGGCGTGGATCAAGGCCAACCCCGAGGCCGGTGTGCAGCCGTGGGACAAGAAGGGCTTCAAGATCCCCGGCGGTACCCCGTCCACCCCGGCCTTCGCGGCGAACCTGCCGGCCTTCCCGGCCAACCTGCGCAAGCAGCTCAAGGGTGCGAACATGCCGGCTCCGCGTGCCATCCTGGCCGCGGCGGTCGAAGGTTCGCAGGTCGATTTCGACAATGCCTCGCTGATCGAGTCCCGGTACTTCGTGCACCTGCTCACCGGGCCGGTCGCGAAGAACATGATCCAGGCGTTCTTCTTCGATCTGCAGGCCATCAACAACGGTGGTTCGCGGCCGAAGGATGTGCCCAAGCGCGAGATCAAAAAGGTCGGTGTGCTCGGTGCAGGCATGATGGGCGCCGGTATCGCCTATGTGTCGGCCAAGGCCGGTTTCGAGGTCGTCCTCAAAGACGTCAGCCTGGAGGCGGCCGAGCGCGGTAAGAACTACTCGGAGAAGATCGAGGCCAAGGCGCTCTCCCGCGGTAAGACCACCGAGGAGAAGTCCAAGGCGCTGCTCGATCGGATCAAGCCGACCGCCGATGCGGCCGACTTCGCCGGCGTCGACTTCGTGATCGAGGCCGTGTTCGAGAACACCGAGCTCAAGCACAAGGTGTTCCAGGAGATCGAGGACATCGTCACCCCGGACGCGCTACTGGGCTCGAACACCTCGACCCTGCCGATCACCCTGCTCGCCACCGGTGTGAAGCGGCAGCAGGACTTCATCGGTATCCACTTCTTCTCGCCGGTCGACAAGATGCCACTGGTGGAGATCATCAAGGGTGAGAAGACCTCGGACGAGGCGCTGGCCAGGGTGTACGACTACACCCTGGCGATCAAGAAGACCCCGATTGTCGTCAACGACAGCCGTGGCTTCTTCACCTCCCGCGTCATCGGCACCTTCGTCAACGAGGCGATCGCCATGCTGGGCGAGGGCATCGAGCCCGCGACCATCGAGCAGGCCGGTTCGCAGGCGGGTTACCCGGCTCCGCCGCTGCAGCTGACCGATGAGCTGAACATGAAGCTCATGCAGAAGATCGCCAAGGAGACCGAGGAAGCGGCCAAGCGCGGTGACGCCACCATGGGCGCCGAGCGCCACCCGGCTCTCGACGTGATCGACTGGATGGTCGAGCAGGGTCGTCCGGGCCGCCTGGAGAAGGCCGGCTTCTACGAGTACGACGAGAACGGCAAGCGGTTGCACCTGTGGCCGCAGCTGCGCGAGCAGTTCAAGACCACCTACGGGTTCAACGCGCCGATCCAGGACCTGATCGACCGTATGTTGTTCGCCGAAGCGATCGAAACCCAGAAGTGCTTCGACGAGGGTGTGCTCGAGTCCACCGCGGATGCGAACATCGGTTCCATCTTCGGTATCGGCTTCCCCGCCTGGACCGGTGGTGTGCACCAGTTCATCGTCGGCTACCCCGGCGGCAAGGAGGCCTTCGTGGCCCGCGCCGACGAGCTCGCCGCGAAGTACGGTTCCCGGTTCCAGGTGCCGGAATCGCTGCGCAAGTAGTTCTACGCACCGGATTCGCCGCCGAGCGGACCCGGTTTCGCGGACGGACGACGACCGAGCCCGTCCCGCCTCGTGCGGGGCGGGCTCGGCCCGTTTCGGGAATGTTCGCCGAAACTGTGTTGTTGCCATGAACACGGGTAGTTGGTGATGGAGGGGCACCGACCCGTGACGCTATCCGGCCGACGCCGACCCGCGGCACACGCCGATGGAAACCCGGCCCCGGGAAGTACCGGCGCGCTACGTTGGAACTGCACACCGACGAATGCCGCAGTGGGATCCGAGTGGCCGGACGGATAACCGTTCCGGTATCTCGGTGCCGCCGATCCGTCGAGAGGGCGAGGTGGTGAAATGAATCCACGAACGCGTTCGGGCCCGGTCGAGCGGATGGAAAAGACCGGTCACGAGTCGGTCGATGCCGTATCGAACCGCGATGCCTCGGGCTCGGATCGCGGTGCCGAGGTCCGCGCCGAATCGGAGCCCACCCGACGGGTAACCGTCGATCTCGAGACGGACACCAAAGCCTGCGAACCGTTACAGATCATCGAGGAACTCGACCGGATGGGGCTGTCACAGGCCCAGGAAATCGGTCGAGGGGGCTTCGGTGTGGTGTACCGCTGTGTGCAGAAGGCACTGGACCGCGTGGTCGCGGTGAAGGTGCTGTCCTCCGATATCGATATCGAGAGCCGGGAGCGGTTCCTGCGTGAGGAACAGGCGATGGGCCGGCTGTCCGGGCATCCGAATATCGTCGACATCCTGCAGGTGGATATCACCCCCAGCGGGTTGCCGTTCATCGTGATGCCCTTTTGTCATCGCGGCTCGTTGGAACAGGTGGTGCACAAGCAGGGCCCGCTCGACTGGGCCGATACCCTGCGGGCCGGTGTGAAACTGGCCGGTGCAATCGAAAGCGCCCACCGGGCGCATATCCTGCACCGGGATGTGAAGCCGGGCAATATCCTGATCAGCCCCTACGGGGAGCCGCAGCTCACCGATTTCGGCATCGCCCGGGTTCCGGGTGGTTTCCAGACCTCCAGCAGCCTGATCACCGGTTCGCCCGCCTTCACCGCGCCCGAGGTGCTCAAGGGTGACGATCCGACCGTGCGATCGGATGTGTACAGCCTCGGTTCCACATTGTTCGCGCTGTTGACCGGCCACGCGGCCTTCGAACGCCGGGCCGGGGAAAAGGTGGTGGCGCAATTCCTGCGGATCACCACCCAGCCCATCCCGGATCTGCGTGATCAGGACATTCCGGCCGATGTGGCCGCCGTAATCGAACACGCTATGGCGCAGGATCCGGCGGACCGCCCGGCCTCGGCATACGAGCTCGGGGAGATGTTGCGCACCGCGCAGATGAGCCATGGACTGGTCTCCGACGAGATGGCCCTGCTGGAGACGGAGATCCTGCCGTCCGAAGTGGCCGGAACCGACCGGGAGACCGCACGCGCGATCGGGACACCACCGGCGGTCACCGCCCCGCACAGTTGGCCGCTGTATCTGCATCCCTCCGCGCCGCGATCGCACAGTATCGCCAGAACGTCCCCGTCGGGTACGAATACTCGTCCCCCGTCCCCGACCACGAAATTCCGGCCGCCCACCCCGAGCCGCGAGCCGCTCGCCCGCCCTCGTCTCCTGGAGATCCTGCGGGCGGGTGGTCGGCGTCGGCTCGCCGTGATCCACGCACCGGCCGGGTTCGGTAAGAGCACCCTGGCTGCACAGTGGCGCGACGAACTCGCCGCCGCGGGGACGGCGGTCGCCTGGATCGGGATCGATAGCGGCGACAACAATGCGGTCTGGTTCCTCGCGCATCTGGTCGAGGCCATTCACCAGGTCAGGCCCGATATCGGTGCCGGACTCGACCAAGTGCTAGAGGAGCGGCCCGACGACGCGGTGGCCTATGTGGTGAGCACCCTGGTCGACGAACTACACACCAGCGGGGAGTCGGTGGTGGTGATCATCGACGATTGGCATCGCATCACCGATGAGGGCGCTCGGCGGGTGTTGTGCGATCTTCTCGACAGCGGCTGCCATCATCTTCGTTTCGTCGTGACGGGTCGGGAACAGTCGGACCTACCGGTGAGCCGGATGCGGGTGCTCGACGAACTGGTGGAGATCGGTTTGACCCAGCTGCGGCTCACCCGGGACGAAACCGAGGAGATCCTGGTGCGGCGGCAGGGTTGTCCGCTCGACGCCGATCGGCTCGATCGGCTCTACACCGCGACCGAGGGCTGGCCGGCCGCGGTGCAGTTGCTCTGCCTGGCATTGCGGGACAATCCCGACCCCGAGCGGTTGCTCGAGCAGCTGATCGAGGGCGGTCACGGTATTCGGGAGTATCTCGCCGAGAATGTGCTGAACGCCCTGGAACCCGACATGGTGGAGTTCCTGTCCGATATCTCGGTCGTCGAAAAGGTGTGCGCTTCGTTGGCGACGGCGCTGAGCGGTGTCACCGACGCCCAGCAACTGCTCGAGCAGGCCGAACAACGCGAGTTGTTCCTGCACCGGGTCGACGACGACCCCGAATGGTTCCGGATCCAGCCGTTGTTCGCCGAACACCTGCGTGCCCGACTGGAACACACCCGGCCCGGCCGGGTGAAGGCGCTGCACCGCAGGGCTTCCCGCTGGTATGCCGAACATCAGCTGCTCCGCAAGTCCGTCGACGAGGCATTGGCGGCGACCGATCTGAAAATGGCGCTGGACCTGCTCGAAAGCGGCGGGATGGATCTGATCGACGGCTCCCGGCTGGGGACACTGCTCGGTTCGGTGTCGAAACTTCCGGTTTCGCAGGTGGCATCTCGTTCCAAACTGTTGATGGCGGTTGCCCGGGCGAATGTGAACCTGCAACAATCCTCGGCCGCGCGATCGGCCCTGGGCCGCCTGTCCAATGTGCTTTCGCGCGGTTCCCCCGCCGACGGCGATACCGAGCGGCAGCGCTGTCAGGCGGATGTATTGGCCGCCGCCGACGACGTATTTCACGACCGGCTCGACGGTGTGCTCGACAAGGTGAGCGAATCCCTGCGGAATCCGGACGAGCTGCCGGCGTGGACGGTCTCGACGGCGGCGAATGTCGCCGCCTATGTGCGGCTGTGTGAATTCGATTTCTCGGGCGCCCGTGAACTGGAGGAATGGGCGGCCCCCTACCACCGGCGGTCCAAGGAACCGCTCGGGGAGATCTTCGCGCTGAGCGGCCGTGGCCTGCTCGCCTTCGAACAGCTCGATATCGATACCGCGCTGCGCTATTACCGGCAGGCGTACGAGACGGCGAAGATCCGGTCGGGACCGCGGTCACACGGTGTGCGCACCGCCGCCGGGCTGCTCGGCGAACTGGAATATCGGCGTGGCAACCTCCAGGCCGCCGAACAGCTGTTGGACGAGAGTTATCAGCTGGTCGCCCGGATCGGGCCGATCGAATCGCTGATCGCCACCATTGTCGCCGGTGCCCGAGTGAAGGCGGCGCTCGGCGATCCGGCCGAGGCCGATGCCCGACTGGCCGAGGGTGCCCGGATCGCCGACGACCAGCGGCTCACCCGGTTGGCGGCCCATATCCGCGCGGAACAGATTCGGCTGGGAATCGCCGACCGGGATGAATCCGCCGGGTGGACCGGGAGCGATACCGGGCTGTCGAGCCATATATCCGGTGCGACGGCCGTATTGACCAACGAAGCGCTCGAGATAGCCGCGGTTCGGCAACTCCTGCTCACCGGCGGCCCCGACGATCTGGATCGCGCGGTGCGCCGCGCCCGTGCCCTCTACGGCCGCACCCATGAACAGCAGCGACCCCGAGCCCGGCTGGATATGTCGCTGCTGTTGGCCGAATGCCTGGCCGCCGCCGGCTGGGTGGGCGAAGCAGCCGCCCTGCTGGCCCAGGCGGCGGCCACCTGCGCGGAATTCCATTGGACGCGACCGCTGGTGGACAGCGGCCCACGTGTCATGGAAATTCTGCGGGTGCTGCGCGGTGATCTACCGCTCACCGCCGCCGACGGTGCGGGAACGGCCGGCGCCGTCCGCACCATCGGCGATGTCCGGGTGCCCGTCCGATTCCTGAACGAGCTCTTGGACTGAACGATTCGTCTGTACCGAACGATTCGCGAACAATGGATCAGGGCTGCCACCACGGGCGCAGCGGAAGGTTCGTGCGGCCGTCGGAGCCAGGTTTCACCCCGAGCACATGGTGCAGCTGTACCACATTGCGCTGGAAGCCCAACCGGCTGCCCGCCATGTACAGACCCCATACCTTCGCGGTGCCCTCACCGGCCTCCGCTACACAGGCGTCCCAGTTGGCGACCAGGTTCTTGCACCATTCCGCGAGGGTGATCGCATAGTGTTCGCGCAGGTTCTCCTCGTGCACCACCTCCAGACCGAGGTTTTGGATCTCGGAGATGATGCGGCCGGAACCGGTGAGTTCGCCGTCCGGGAAGACATAGCGATCGATGAAATCACCGGCCTTGGCGGAGCTCACATTGTCCGGGCGAGTGATGCAGTGGTTGAGGAATAGGCCGCCGTCGCGCAGCTTGCTCTTGATGAAGCCGAAATAGAACGGGTAATTGTGGACGCCGATATGTTCGGTCAGGCCGATCGAGGAGACGGCGTCGAAATCGGTTTCGGGTACATCGCGGTAGTCGCAGTGCCGCACCTCGGCCAGATCGGACAGACCTTCCTCGGCGATCTTGCGCTGTGCCCACTTGGCCTGTTCGGCCGAGAGCGTGGCGCCGATGGCCCGAACACCACGTTTGGCGGCATACCGCACCATTCCGCCCCAGCCGCAACCGATATCGAGCAGTCGGTCGCCCTCGGACAGTCGAAGCTTTTCGAAGATCAGCCGGTATTTGTTCTCCTGGGCCTGCTCCAACGTCCAATCCTCGTCGCCGTAGCAGGCACAGGTATAGGTCATGGACGGGCCGAGAACGTACTCGTAGAAAGTATTCGAGACATCGTAGTGGTGATGGATGGCCTCCGCGTCGCGCGCCTTGGAATGACGCAGACCTTCGAACGCGATCCGCTGCCAGCGCGGCAGGGTTTCCTGCGGCGGTGGTGCGACCGGACGCAGCTGTTCCCAACCCAACGAGCGGGCGATGGTCAGCAGGGCCAGGGCCGAAGGCCGACGGAATTTCATCTCCGACATGGCCTTCAGGAATTCGTACGGATCACCGGGGTGAACACCGGAGGCGGTCATGTCACCGGCGATGTACGCGCGGGCCATACCGAGATCGCCGGGCGCGGTCGCCAGGTAGTTGATACCTCGCGGGGTACGGATATCAAGGACGTAGGGAGAATCGGCCGGGCCGGTGCTGCTGCCGTCGTAGGCCTGGAGCCGGATGGGTATGTCGCCATCGACGAGTGTCTCGAAGACCTCGGCAATGCTGAGCCGGGCAGTCAGGTCCGCGATATCAGAGGACCGTTCCTTGAATATCGTCATTTACGTTGCACCGCCTTAGAATACAAATCCAACAGGCGCTTATCGGGATCATAGCGCTTTTTCAGTTCCGAATAATGCTCGCCACCGTACAGGGCGGCGAATTCCTCCGGCTCGTAGTACGAATCCGAGTACAGCGATTTGTGTCCATCGAATTCGGTGACGGTTTTCTCGATGGCCCGATTGGCGGCCCCTTCGATCGCGCCGGGTACGGTTGGCACGGCGGACCAGAAGCCGATATTGACGTAGGTTCGCTCCGGTTGCAACGGATACAGTGGCCAGGGCCGATCCGTGGACCCGTTCCCGGTGTCCCGCAGGCGAAGTGGGCACAACCAGATCGGTTCGATGGGGATCTCGCGCAAAAACCATTCCAGGAAATCGGCGGTGCGTTCCACCGGCACCTCGATGTCCTGAACAACGCGTTCGCGTGGCGGATTTCCCTTACGGGCCTCCAACCTGTCGCCTATGTGGTAACGGTGGTCGAGGGCGACGAGCTTCCAATAGAAACTGCTGCGTCGGTAGCGTTTCGGCCAGAATCGACGGATCTTCGGGTTCTGGGTGCCGAATGCGCGCGAGCACCAGAACCAGTCGGTGTCCCAACGCCACAGGTAGTCGTGAATGGTGAGCCGATCCCGCTTCGGTTCCGGACCGGCGTGCTGGATGGAGCGGTAGTAGATATCCATCCCGGTGTAGTCGCTGACCGGCCCCGGCTCAGCGGTCCGGCGGCCCAGGATCAGATAGCTTTCCGTGGCGTCGAAGACGACCCCGTCGAGATAGTCGACCGGTTCGCCGTCATGGTTGCGCTCGGTGACGATCCGGTTCAGGGCCGCTTCGAGTTCCCGCAGATCACGGAAGCGCACGTGACGTAATGCGACATAGGGCTCTACGGGTTCCAGCTCGATCTTCAGTCGGGTGGAGTAACCGAGTGTTCCGTACGAATTGGGAAAACCGCGAAACAGTTGCGCGTGTTCCCCATTCGGCGTGGCGGTGACGATATCGCCTGCACCGGTGAGCACATCCATTTCCAGCACCGACTCATGCGGTAGACCGTTGCGGAACGAGGTCGACTCGATGCCGAGGCCTGTGACCGCGCCACCGAGGGTGATGGTCTTCAGTTGTGGAACGACCAACGGCGCCAACCCATATGGCAGGGTTGCGGCGACCAGATCCTCATAGGTGGTCATACCGGCGACATCGGCGGTCCGGTTGTCCGGATCCACCGCGATCACTTTGGTCAGACCGGAGACATCGAGTCCCGGCGCGGTGTTCTTGGCTCTGGCCCGGAACAGATTCGAGGTCTTCTTGGCCAGGCGCACGTTGGCGTCCGCCGGGATGGCTCGATAGCTCGCGAGCAGCCGCTCGACGCCCGCCTGATGCGCGGCGAACCCGGATTCGTATGCGGCCGGTGGGTGGCCGGCCTTCCCCAACAGACTCACTGCCACGCCTCGACGCTAGTACCAATGATCATTACGGGCCACCGTGAGGGGGGGTACACGCCCGAAATGTCACGTATATGTTGCACCGCGCTCGGTCGGGTCACGGGGTCGCACGACCCGTCCTCGAGTAGTCCCACCTGCTGTCGAACGCTCGGGGTGCGGCAGGCAGGATGAGCCTGTCGAGATTTCGCACGCGGACAAGGAGCTCATTGTGGGACAGGTCAAAGCCGACAGTTCGATCGTGGTCTCGGCGGACCCGCAGCGCACGCTGGCGGCGATCGCCGACTACACGGAGGTGCGACCGCGGATTCTCTCCGCGCACTACCGGGACTACCAGGTGATCGAGGGCGGCCAGGGTGGTGGGACGGTGGCGCAGTGGACGCTGCAGGCCACCCAGAAGCGGGTTCGCAATATCCGGGCCCAGGTATCGGTAGCCGATACCGTCGTCACCGAGAAGGACGCCAACTCCAGCCTGGTCAACACCTGGACCGTTGCCCCCGAAGGGACCGGCTCCAAGGTCACCCTGACCACCACCTGGCAGGGCGCGGGTGGGATCTCCGGCATCTTCGAAGGCATCTTCGCGCCCCTCGGTCTGAAGAAGATCCAGGCCGAGGTGTTGGAAAATTTGAAACGTGAACTCGCCTGAGCCGACGCGGACCGCGAGACCCGGTCGGCCGAGGCCGGACGAGCCATTCGGTCCGGCCGGCTCGGTCCTCGATCAGTCCTCGGACGCGGCGATATCGAACAGATTGCCCTCGGGGTCGGCCAGGGTGCTCCAGCGAATGCCGAACTCGTGGAAATCCCCGATATGTTTCGCTCCCAGCGCGACCGCCCGCTCCACCTCCGCGGGCAGGTCGGCGGCCGCCAGATCCAGATGAACCGCGTTCTTGCCGGGGGTGCGCTCGGGCACCTGCAAGAACATGAGGCCGGGGCCGTGTCCGTTCGAACGTCCGATACTCGCGTAGAACTCGTTCGCCCCTTCGTCCACCGGCATATCGAGTAGCTCGGCATAGAAGTCGGCGAGGGCCGCGGCGTTCGCGCAATCGAAGGTGATGCACTCGAGTGTGGGTGCCATGGGTGGACATCCTGTCGATGGTCGGGCTGTGACGATTCGCATCATGCACCACCACACCGACAGGTCGACCGAGGGAAAAGCCGCCGCCGGAATGTCTCAGGCCAGAACGAACGTCAACAACAGCGGTGTCTGAAACGCTCCACGCCACCAGGAGTAACCGAGCCACACCCCCGGCGAGATCTCCCGAATCTCGTCCAGTAACTGCGGGCTCGGCGATGGGGCGTAGTCGAGTATCCAGGCCGGCTCGCCGTCGAGCGGGCTCGGACCGAGATAGACATTGGCGCCCCAGGCCTCCAAACCGGCGCCGGTGAGGCGGTTCATCAGATAACCGCCGCTGTTCGGCCCGTTGTAGCCGGTGTAGAAGGTTTTGCCGATCCACAATGGCGGCGCTATCTGCTGCATGATCGGCGGACGGGCGACCCAGCCGTTCTTCACCCCGGCCGGCACCGCCCCGGCCGCGGCGGCGACATAAATGGCGTCCTGCTGCTCGGTCGTGCAGCGGAAGCGTAACGAGTCGACGGTGGCGGCGCGGTCGTTCGGATCGATAACACATCCGTCGCCGTAGTCGGTGATCTGCTGGGGTGCTGCGGTTGCCACGGCGGCGCTCGGGAATGCGGCGAACGCCGCGATCAACGCGCCGAGCAGTCGTGCTCTTCTGATTGTTCTACTCCACATACCACTACTCCGGCCCCGGCCCTACCGCCTTCGCCGATCGAATCAATCCTAGGCGACGCGGGTATCGGATACGGCGGTCTCATGAGGTCTAGGCTGAACTGTGACGACACCCCGCAGAGAGGAATACCGTGCAGCCAGACGGTCAGTTCGATATGCAGCAGTTGCTCCGGCAGGCCCAGCAGATGCAGGAGCAGGTGATGGCGGCGCAGGCCGAACTCGCCGAGGCCGAGGTCACCGGCCAGGCGGGCAATGGACTGGTCGAGGTGACGGTCAAGGCCGACGGTGAGGTGGTGTCGCTGACCATCGACCCGAAGGTCGTCGATCCCGAGGATGTGGAGACGCTGCAGGATCTCGTGGCGGGCGCGTTCAACGACGCCATGGCCAATGTGCAGCGGTTGGCGGCCGAGCGACTCGGCCCGCTGGCCGGTGGCGGTGTGCCGGGCCTGCCCGGTTTCTGACCGGTCGGAGCGCCGCAGGTGTACGAGGGCCCGGTCCAGGATCTGATCGACGAGTTGGGCAAACTGCCCGGTGTCGGTCCCAAGAGTGCGCAGCGGATCGCGTTTCACCTGTTGCAGGTGGAACCGCCGGAAATCGACCGGTTGCAGGCGGTACTGCAGAAGGTGCGAGACGGGGTACGGTTCTGCGCGCTGTGCGGCACGGTCGCCGAAGGGGAGCTCTGCCGTATCTGCGCCGATCCGCGGCGTGACCGCACCATGATCTGCGTGGTCGAGGAACCCAAAGATGTGCAGGCGATCGAGCGCACCCGGGAGTTCCACGGCCGCTACCACGTACTCGGTGGTGCGCTCGACCCGCTCAGCGGCGTCGGTCCGGACCAGTTGCGGATTCGGGAGCTACTGGCACGGATCGGCAACCAGGCCGATGGCGTCGATGTCACCGAGGTGATCATCGCCACCGACCCGAACACCGAGGGTGAAGCGACCGCCACCTATCTGGTGCGGATGTTGCGCGATTTTCCCGGTCTCACCGTCACCCGGCCGGCCTCGGGCCTGCCGATGGGCGGTGACCTGGAATTCGCCGACGAACTGACGCTGGGCCGGGCGCTATCGGGCCGGCGCGCGCTCTAGCCGTGTAGCCGCCGGCGGCTACAGCTCCGGTCGGCTCCACGCCAGGGCGTCGAGCCGGGTGCGGTCACCGGTGGCCCAATCCCAGATCAATGCCGCGACCGTATCGGCCCCCGTCACGGTTGTACCGAAGTGCCGGTCGGGGCCGCCGTCGCGGTACTCCAGGGCGAATTGATCCTCGGTCAGGCGGTAGGTCTGGATATAGACCTGTTCGGCGCGTTCGGCGATCAGATACGGGTTCGGATCGGCCAACTCCCGTACCCAGAGTCCGGCCAGGGCCTTGGTGAGGTAGGGGAACTCGCCTGCCCCGCCCAGGGTGACGGTGAGCGGTATGTGGTCGGTCGGATCGATCAGCCAGGCCAGCTGCGGATCGTAGAGGGCGTAGTCACGGGGGGTCGCGAGGTCGAACAGCAGTGCCCGGGCAAAGCCGATGGCGTCGTACGGGCTGGGCACATACAGCGTCGAGCCGGTCGGGATGCCGCCTATGGGAGCCGTGCTGAGGAAACTGTCCTCCTCCGGCAGTTCGGCGTTGCGCGCGTTCACCTCCGCCGCGATGGCCGCCACCTCGTCGGTCTCCGGCCGCCCCCGCTGGGCCGTCAGATAGGCGTCCACCTCCACGGAGGTGGACGCGACACCGGACGGCAGCAGGATGTGGTCGTAGCTCACCCGGTCAGCCTACGGGCCGCCCGGGATCTCTCCGCGCCCGCGCACCCATGGGCCGTGAACCGGGCGGCTCGGTTCGGGTCAGGCCCGCAGACGTTCGCGGCGGAGTTGGTCGACCTCGGGCAGATCCAGCGGCTCGAGGTGATCGACGCCAAGGGCCCGGATGAGCAGATAATCGGCCAGCTCCGGATTGCGGGCCAGCGCCGGGCCGTGCATATAGGTGCCCAGCACCGACCCCTGGGCCACCCCTTCCAGGCCGTCGCCCACCCCGTTGCCGACCCCTCGGGTGACCCGGGCCAGGCCCTGGGCGTCGGGTCCGATGGTGGTGCCGCCGCGGTGGTTCTCGAAACCGGTGAGCGGTGCGCTCAGACCCGGCAGCAGCGGTGTTGTGGCCACCTCGCCGATGGCGCGCCGTTCCTGCGGGGACGTGGTGGCATCGAGCAGCCCCACCCCGTCGACCCGCTCCCCGCCGGACGTTTCGTACCAGTGCCCGAGTACTTGGATGGCCGCGCAGATCGCGAGTACCGGAGCGCCGCGTCCGGCAGCTCGTTGCAGACCGGGATACCGCTGTAGATGTCGGGTGGCCAATCGTTGCGCCGAATCCTCGGCGCCGCCCAGGGTGTAGATGTCCAGTGACTCCGGAACCGGATCGGGCAGTGTGATCTCGACGATCTCGGCATCGATACCGCGCATCCGCAGCCGCTGCCGCAGCACCAGCGCATTGCCGCCGTCCCCATAGGTCCCCATCACATCGGGCAGTACCAGCCCGATCCGGACGGTTGATTCGCTCATGAAGTTGTGTCCTTTCGGTCCGCCCGGGCCTCCAGGTCCCGATTCAGATCGCGGAACGCGGTGTAATTGGCCAGCACCTCGACCCGTCCGGACGGGCAGGACGCTATGGCGCGCAGCGGATTCGGCACCGTGATGTGTTCGACCCCGGCGTAGGTCAGCCGCACGGCCAGGTCGGTGGCCCGCTCCCCGGCGGCGACCACCTGTACGCCTTCGAAGTGCTCGAATCGCACATCCCACAACCAGGACAGATCCTCACCGTCGGGCACCTGGCCGTTCACCGCGATCACCAGGCCCGCCGCGGTCGGGTCGATCATCGATAGTGCTTCCTGCCAACCGGCCGGGTTCTTGGCCAGCAGCAGCCGGGCCGTGTGCTTGCCGAGTTGCACGGTCCGGTAGCGGCCTGCGATCTCACGGACCGTCCCCGTCGCGGCACATGCCTCCTCGGCGGAGGCACCCATGGCCACCGCGGCGGCGACGGCCTGGGCGGCATTACCCCGGTTCGCCCGACCGGGCAGGGCCGGCCGCAGCGGGAGACGCACCCCGTCGGGACCGCACAGCTTGTCGCCGTCGAGCCACCAGTCCGGTTGTGGGCGACGGAAATCGGCGCCGGTGCTGTGCCAGTCCTCGTCCTCCCAGAGAATGGGTTCCCCGCTGCGCGGGCAGCTGGTGGCATCGATCGCCCAGCCACTGCCCGCCGCGACCCACACCACATTCGGATGGTCGTAGGCGATGGAGGTGACCAGGACGTCGTCGCAGTTGGCGACGACAACCGTATCGGGGTGTCGGGCCAATCCCGCCCGCAGACGACGCTCGATCATATTGATCTCGCCGACCCGGTCCAGCTGATCGCGGCTCAGGTTGAGCAGCACCACCGCGGCCGGGTTCAGCGAATCGGTGACATGTGGCAGGTGCAGTTCGTCGACCTCGATCGCGGCCAGCGGCGCATCCCGGTGCACATTCAGCGCGGAGACGATACCGGCGTCCATATTGGCGCCGTCGGCCTGGGTGGCGACCTCGCCGAGGGTGCTCAATGCCGCGGTGGTCATTCGGGTGGTGGTCGATTTGCCGTTGGTGCCGGTGATGAGCACCGTGCGCCGACCTCGCCCCAACTGGTCCATGATCGTGGGGTCGATCTTCAGGGCGATCAACCCCCCGATCATGGACCCTTTGCCCCGTCCCGCCTTCTGCGACGCCCATGCGGCGGCTGCTGCCAGCCGCAGCGCGATCCGTCCGCGCACCGATATGTCTGCCACGCCGCGCAGTCTAATGTTCGCCTGTTGCGGTGATGTTCCGCACGGGCGATTCACCGGTGGGCGGGCGGTTCATCGGTAGTAGGGCACGTCTCCGTACTGCTGCGGACCGTTGTCCCTTCCGTTGCCACCGTCGGCGTAGGCGAAATCGTCGGCGACCATGGCGGCCAGCTCGAGCAGGGCGCGGCGCGTGGGTTTGCCCACCAACTCCAGGTCGATCTCGGCGCCCTCGGCGAGGTGATCGTCGAAGGGCACCACCTGCACCGCTCGGGTCCGGTCCAGGAACAGTTTGCGCAGATTATCGATATTGATCGTCGACGACCCGCGCCGCGAGGCGTTGACCACCACCACCGTGCGCTCCACCAGCTTCCCGTAACCGTGGTGGTCGAGCCAGTCCAGGGTGGCCGAGGCGCTGCGGGCGCCGTCGATGGCCGGTGAGGTCACCAACACCAGGGAACTGGCCATATCGAGCACCCCGGACATCGCCGAATGCATCAATCCGGTACCGCAGTCGGTGAGGATGATGTTGTAGAACGACTGCAGAATGCTGATGGCCTTGCGGTAATCGGCCTCGCTGAACGCCTCCGAAACCGCCGGATCCTGTTCACTGGCGAGCACTTCCAGCCGGCTGGGCGCCTGTGAGGTGTGAGCGCGCACATCCGAATACCGCGTGATGTGCTGATCCTCCAACAGGTTGCGGACCGTCGAGCGGGTCTGCCGCGGCACCCGGTGGGCGAGGGTGCCCAGGTCGGGGTTGGCGTCGATGGCGATAACCCGGTCGCCGCGCAGTGACGCGAAGGTCGAGCCGAGTCCGACTGTCGTCGTGGTCTTGCCGACACCACCCTTGAGCGACAGAATCGCGATCCGGTAGTCACCACGTACCGGCTGGTTCACCCGTTCGACCAGGTCGCGGTAGACGATATCGGCCGCGGACTCGCCGGGATTGATGACACCGCGCGATACCTTGTGCACGGCCCGGCGCCATCCGCTGCGGGGTGCCCGGCGGGTTCGCCGCAACAGGTTCAGGTCGTTGATCCCCTGCCCCGGCTGCGGTGGGTTCTGCGGCTGCGGCGGTTGGTGGGGTTGCTGTTGGTACTGCTGGACCTGCTGTTGCTGTTGTTGTTGCGGCGGTTGAGGTCCGGCGGGAGGGCCAGGGGGTCCGGCGGGCGGATTCGGCGGCTGATACGCGCTGGTGTTCCAGGAACCGGACGGGTATTGACCGCCGGCCGGCCCGGTGGGAGGGGGCGGCGGTTGATAGGCCGGAGGTGGCGACACCGGTGGGGGAGCCCAACTGTAGATCGCACTGTCGGACCGCTCGGATTCGGGCTGCGGACCGGGCGAGGCGTCGCCGGGCGTCGACGGGTAACCGCCCGCCTCGCCGTTCGCTCCGGGGGCCGGATCCGCGGGCGGGCCGGCGGGACCGGGAGGCGGGGCGTACAGGCCGTTGGGATCGCCGTACTGCCCGGTGGGTGGGTTGTGGGGCCCACCATCGGGCGGACCGTACGGCCCAACCGGCGATATGGGTTGTTCACCGGGAACGAAATACTGTCCTCCCGGCTGCACCCCGGGAGGACAGTACCCGGCGCCGGGAGGCGCGTATTGGCCGCCCGGGCCGATGAACTGGGCCGGATCGGGCTGGGGGAACTGTCCACTGGCGTGGGGGAGGGGTTGTTCGGTTCCCGGTGCGCCGTATTGTGCGGGATCGGGTTGTGCGGGATCGGGCTGGGGGAATTGTCCGCTGCCGGGCGCGGCGGACTGCTCCGCGCCCTCGGTCTCGACCCGACCGGGCTCGGGCATGATGAACTGCCCTTCCACAGGAGACGAACCGTAGGGGGCGGCGCCGACCGGTTGCAGTTCCGGCGCGCCTTCACCGGGCCCGGCCTCGAACGCATTGTTCAGGGGCGCGGTGAATCCGTCGCCGTCGGCGCCTTCCGGCATGCCGTTGCTGTCCGCAGCGGGAGACGAGGCGCCGGTATCGGCCGACGATTCGGTTGCCTGAGGCTGTTGTTCCCCGGCCACACCCGATGCGTCGGCCTGCTGCGGGCCCTCGGGTTCGACGGTGACCTCACCGGCGTCCACCGGAGGACTCTGCAGCCAGGGCGGAGAGGTCGGGTCGTGGTCGTTACTTGTCACAGGTTCCCCCATCTGCTCGGGTGTTCGAGCAGAATGCTCGGCGGCTGGAGTTGAGACCCACGCTAGCAGGTATGGCCCCTTCTCACCCTTGCTGGTAAGCGGGGCCGGAACCGGTAGCCGTGTGGTGGGACCGAAAGGCCCACCGAGGAATCGGCGGGCCTTTCGGTTGCGATGATTCGGTTCAGTGGGCGGCGCGGTTGACCGCGGAGACCACGGCACGCAGCGAGGCGGTGGTGATCGAGGTGGCGATACCCACCCCCCAGACGACCTTGTCGCCGATTGCGCACTCGACATACGCGGCGGCTTTGGCGTCGTCGCCGGCCGACAGGGCGTGCTCGGAGTAGTCGAGTACCTCCACCTGGAAGCCGACCGTCGAGATCGCGTCCACGAATGCGGCCAGTGGTCCGTTCCCGGTGCCGGAGACCTCGTGCTCGACCCCGTTGATCTTGACCACCGCGGTGATGGCGTCGGTGCCGTCGTCGGTTTCCGAGGCGGTCACCTTCTGCCGGATCCGCTCCAGCGGAATGATCGGGTTGAGGTATTCATCGGCGAAGACGTCCCACATCTCCTTGGGCGTGACCTCGCCGCCCTCACCGTCGGTGATGCGCTGGACGGCCTGGGAGAACTCGATCTGCAGTCGGCGCGGCAGTACCAGACCGTGATCGGTTTTCATGATGTAGGCCACGCCACCCTTACCGGACTGCGAGTTGACCCGGATCACGGCCTCGTAGGTGCGGCCCACGTCCTTCGGGTCGATGGGCAGGTACGGAACCTCCCACCGAATATCGTCGATATCGCTGTTCGCGGCATCGGCTGTGGCCTTCATCGCGTCCAGGCCCTTGTTGATGGCGTCCTGGTGGCTGCCGGAGAACGCCGTGTACACCAGGTCGCCGCCATAGGGATGCCGCTCGTGCACCGGCAGCTGGTTGCAGTACTCCACGGTGCGCCGGATCTCGTCGATATCGGAGAAGTTGATCTGCGGGTCCACCCCTCGGGAGAACAGGTTCATCCCCAGGGTGACCAGGCAGACATTGCCGGTGCGTTCACCGTTGCCGAACAGACAGCCCTCGATCCGGTCGGCGCCGGCCTGGTAACCGAGTTCGGCGGCGGCTACGGCGGTGCCGCGGTCGTTGTGCGGATGCAGCGACAGCACGATGGAGTCACGCCGGGCCAGATTGCGGTGCATCCACTCGATGGAGTCGGCGTACACGTTCGGCGTCGCCATCTCGACCGTGGCGGGCAGATTGATGATCAGGGGCTTGTCGGGGGTGGGCGCGATGATCTCGGAGACCGCGTCACACACCTCCTTGGCATACACCAGCTCGGTGCCGGTGTACGACTCCGGGCTGTACTCGTAACGCCAGTTGGTCTCCGGGTGGCGCTTCTCGATCTCCAGGCACAGTTTCGCGGCGTCGGTGGCGATCTTCTTGACGGCCTCGCGGTCGGCCCGGAACACCACCCGTCGCTGCAGGATGGAGGTGGAGTTGTAGAAGTGCACGATCACGTTCGCCGCACCCGAGCAGGCCTCGAAGGTGCGCTCGATCAGTTCCGGACGGCACTGGGTCAGGACCTGGATGGTGACATCGTCGGGGATGGCTCCCTCTTCGATGATCTCCCGTACGAAGTTGTAGTCGGTCTGGCTGGCCGAGGGGAAGCCGACCTCGATCTCCTTGTAGCCCATCCGCACCAGCAGGTCGAACATCCGACGCTTGCGGGCGGGGCTCATCGGGTCGATCAGAGCCTGGTTTCCGTCGCGCAGGTCCACCGCGCACCACGCCGGTGCGCGATCGATGACCTTGTCCGGCCAGGTGCGGTCCGGGAGAGTGATCGGTTCCACTTCTTCCGCGAACGGTCGGTAGCGGAAGACCGGCATGGCCGAATTCTTCTGTTTGTTCCACGCCGGCTGGTCGGCCGGGGCGGGCTTGGCGGGCGCGGTGATGGTGCGCGTGTTGGAAACGAAGGCGTCAGCGGGTGACATTCGGTTCTCCGTGGGTGAGAGTGTCGGCGTATGCGGGTCGACCGGCGTGGCGGAACCCCGCGACGGGAAGCCGGCCTGATCAGACCCCGTCGCGGCGGCCGAGAAGAAGTGCCCGCTGCATGACCTGTGCGATTCTACCTTCTCCTCGGGAACGTGCCGACGGACGGTCCGGGGCCGACCCGATTACGGGCAGCCGGCAGCATCGCTGGTCAGGATTGTGCGTACCGGTGCCGAACCGGCGAGATATCGCGCGGACGAGCCGGGAAGATCGAAGGAAATATCCATGACGTGGCTGGAAGTACTGGCCGTTCTCGGCGCGGGGATCGCCGCGGGCGGGATCAACACCGTCGTCGGTTCCGGCACCCTCATCACCTTTCCCGTTCTGTTGGCGATCGGTTATCCGCCGGTGACCGCGAATGTATCGAATACGGTCGGCCTGGTCCCGGGATCGTTGAGCGGGGCGATCGGCTATCGCCGCGAGCTGGCCGGGCAGCGGGCCCGGCTCCTGCGGTTGGGCAGCGCCACACTGCTCGGCGCGATCACCGGGGCCGCCGCGCTGTTGACCCTGCCCGAGGGCGCGTTCGCGGCAATCGTCCCGGTGCTGATCTGCATCGCGCTGGTCCTGGTGGTGCTCCAGCCGCGTTTGTCGGCGTGGGTGAAGCAGCGACGCGACAGCGGTCCCGCACCCGCACACGGTGGACCGGTGCTGTGGGCGACGGTTTTCGGCACCGGCATCTATGGTGGGTACTTCGGCGCCGCCCAGGGGGTGCTGCTGCTGGGACTGCTCGGTGTTTTCGTCCATGAGGACATCCAGCGTCTCAACGGGGTGAAGAATGTTCTCGCGCTGCTGGCGAACGCCGTCTCGGCGGTTATCTTCATCGTGATCGCCGATATCGCCTGGCCCGTTGTCGGGTTGATCGCGGTCGGTTCGGTGATCGGCGGTCAGCTCGGCGCCACCATCGGCCGCAGGCTGCCGCCGAATGCACTGCGGGCGGTCATCGTGGTGGTGGGGGTCATCGCGGTGATCCGACTCGTTTTCGCCTAGCCTGTTGAGCGCCTGACCCATTGGGTCGGAAGGCAATCCGTCGACCGAGGCGAGAGACGAGATATGGGCCGGTATCGGGTGATGGGTAACACAGTTGCCCGTCACGATGCCAGAAATATCGGTAGGATCCCTCGGCCGAAAGGTGTGTGAGAAAGGTTATACCGGGGTGGACAGACGTTCCTTCTGGAAAACGGTGGGGGCGGCCGCCCTGCTCGGAGTGACGGGGTCGGTGATCGGGACACCGCGTACCGGAACGCCGCGAGCCGGTGCCGATCTGGTCTGGAACGAGCTGTTCCGGCAGTGGGTACCGGAGATCTTCCAACCGATCCCGGATCCACCGGAGCACACCGAGGCCATTGTGGTGGGCTCGGGGTTCGGTGCTTCGGTCGCCGCGCTGCGGTTGGCCGAGGCGGGGGTGGCCACCACCGTGCTCGAACGTGGTTCCCGCTGGCCCAACGATCCCTGGCGGGAGATCTTCACCGGCGACGACCTGCCGGACGGTCGCGGTTTCTGGCACACCACCAGCTTCACCGGGGTGACCAAGGTACCGATGTCGTTCGCCGATTTCGGCGGGGTGCTGGACTGCACCCGGTACTCGGGTATCGATGTCTGGCGCGCCGCGGCCGTCGGCGGCGGATCGGTGATCTTCAGCGGGGCGATGATCGCTCCGGAACGTGCGTTGTTCGACCACGTCTTCGGTGGCGTGATCGACTACGGCGAACTGGAGCGGGTGTACTACCCGCGGGTCCGACAGATGCTGCGCCTGGACACCATGCCGCCGGATATCTACGCCTCACAGCCGTTCACCCACTCCCGCGCCTGGGACGACCAGGTGCGTCGGGCCGGCTATACCCCGGTCCCGAACGATTCCATCTTCAACTGGGATGTGCTTCGGGGTGAGCTGGCGGGCACCACCCGCCCCTCCGCCACGGTGGGCCGCAGCAATCTGGGCAACTCCAACGGCGCGAAGTTCGACCTGAACCAGAACTACCTGAAGTACGCGCAGGACACGGGCCGCTGCACCGTGTACCCCGGACATCGGGTCGACGCCATCGCCCAGGAATCGGGCGGACGTTTCGCGGTGACGGTGACGAAACTCCATCCCACCGGCGCGGTACTGGATACCCGAACCCTCACCTGCGACCGGCTGTTCCTCGGCGCCGGTTCCGTCGGCACCTCGGAGCTGCTGGTGCGGGCCCAGGCCACGGGCACCTTGCCGAACCTCAACGAACACACCGGCGCCGGCTGGGGCACCAATGGTGATGTGGTGTTGGCTCGCGGCGCCAGCTCGGTCGCCGGGTTCGGACAGGGGGTGCCGAGCGCCAGCCGAATCTTCGACGACGGCGATGTGCCGGTCACCTTGGAGAACTGGTACATCCCCGGTATCCCGTTCGAGACCGGTGCCCTGGGCTCACTGGGCATGGTGCTCGACCCCACCCGCGCGAAATTCGGCTACGACCAGGCAACGGGCGGCGTGGGATTGGCCTGGTCGCCCGCGACCCAGGATCGGGTTGTGGCCGCGGCCCGCGCCGTGGACCACCGGATCGCCGAACGCGCCGGCGCGCTCGCCGAGTACGGCGCCCTGGGTTACGACGCCAACGCCGTGTTCACCGCCCACCCACTGGGCGGGGCGGTGCTGGGCAAGGTCACCGACGGGTACGGCCGTGTGCACGGGCACCCCGGCCTGTACGTGGTGGACGGCGCTCTGATTCCGGGCAGCACCGCGACGGTCAATCCCTCACTCACCATCACCGCGATCGCCGAACGCAATATCGAGGCGGTCCGTCGCGAGGGACGGTAGCGGCCCGATATGCCGGAAAGGCGGCACATTTTCGGGTCGTCGCGCTTTCCCGGTATTAGGGTCGGCGATACCGATCGGCATTGAAGGGATTCGCACGTGGTATCAGCGCCGCCCACGGTGGGCGACACCAGCACTACCTCCGATCGGGGAAGTTTCCCCCGGAAGCCGCCGGCGCTGTGGACGGATTTTCTGATGTTGGCGCTGGCCATCGTCTCCGTCGTGCTGGTCTGCTGGATCACGTTCTTCGAGGTGTCGCCCGAGACATATCGGGTGATCATGCTCGTCGACTACGCGACCTGCGCGGTGTTCGCGATGGAGTTCCTGTGGCGGTGGCATCGGGCCGGGTGGCCGTGGAGCTTCCCGTTCGTCTACTGGTACGAAGTGCTCGGCATGATCCCGGTGACCAGCCCCTTCTTCCGCGCGTTCCGTTTGTTGCGGATCGTGGTGATCCTGGTTCGGCTGGCCCGGGTGGCGGATCGGGTGTTCGGTGACCGAGTGACCGCCGCCGTGGTCAACCGGTCGGTGGGCACCATTGTGGACATCATCAAACGTCCGGTGACCATCGCGGTGATGGACGAGGTCGCCGATGTGCTGCGCACCGGCCACTACACCCGCAATATCGCCACGGCGTTGCAGGAGAACCGCAACGAGCTGGACGAAATGATCCTGGAGATGATCAAGAAGGATCCTCAGGTCGGCCGGGTACGCTACATACCCTTCCACGACGACATCATCCGGCTCATCGCCGATACCGTGTTCCGGATCGTTTTCCAGGTGCTCGCCGATCCGCGCACCGACGAATTGGTGTCGGACCTGCTGCGGGAGAATGTGGAGCAGATCCGCGAGGCGGTGCGCAGCGGAGCCAAGACCACCCCGGTGGCATACGGACCGGCGTCCCCGGCCGGCCGGGACGGCTGACCGGCGCGATCAGAGGATCTGGTAGTTCTCCCGCTCGGGATACTGTTGGACGAAAGCGGTGAAGCTCGGCACCATCGCCTCGAGCGCCTTGCGCACCGAGCGTTTGAGCAGAATTCCGGGAACGGGGAGGGGCATGTACATGTCGACGCTGTACCGCACCTCGGTGCCGCCGGTCTCGGGGTCGAAATCGATCTCGATGGACCCGCCGCCCTTGGCGCTGCGGGTGCTGTCGGTGATCTTCCAGGAGCACTGGTTGTCGGTCCAGGTGTACTCCAGAACCTGGTCGTCGAGGAAGTTGAGTAGCTCGGCCTTGACGAAAACCCGGATCGGACGGCCTTGTTCATCCCGGGTGGCGATGCGTGCGTCCGAATAGACCGACGACCATTCCGGCATCATCTCGATGGCCGTCACCGCGTCCATCGTCCGATCGGGATCGGCATCGACCACAAAGCTGATGCCGGTCTTCATGCGCATGGTTTATCCTCCAACCCCCCGCCGGTACTCAACCGGCCCGATTTTCCCCAGTGTCATGGTGATCGTCAACACTGACGAACAGGGAAAAACCGGCCGGTGTGCTGGTATACCGGCCGCGAATCAGTGGGATAGGCCCGTTGACGCGTGGGGAGAAGGGTCAGCGCCGCGATGGTCGCTCGATCGTCGCGTCCGGCCCGGGGAAGACCAGGGATTCGTGTCCGTCCTCGAAACGCACGATATAGGGAGGTTCGCCGTCCGGCCCGCGTACCTCTACGATCTCGCCTTCGCGGTCATACTCCCCCACGATGTGGCCATGGACATGGAGTCGATCTCCGACGTTGGCAATCATGGAACCATTATCGAATTGCGTGGCACACATCACAAGGCCGTCTTGGTCGCTATGGCGAACCGGTCGGTCCGGGTCCCCGTTCCCGTGGCCGTTCCGGGGGTTCGACCCGGGTGACGAGGTCGGGTCACAAGAGCGTCGACCGGCCCCGATACCCACAAACACCGCCACATCACACAGTTGTGGGTTACTGCACAGCGACCCGGATGGGGCCGGAATTGCCGGTTCCGGGCCGGTACGCTAGTGCCCTGATGCTGTTCGTCGACACTGGAGGACCCTGACGTGGCTCTCGTTGTCCAGAAATACGGAGGATCCTCGGTCGCGACGGCCGAACGGATCCGGCGCGTCGCCGAACGGATCGTCGAGACCAAGAAGCAGGGCCATGATGTCGTCGTGGTCTGCTCGGCCATGGGCGATACCACCGACGAACTACTCGATCTCGCCGAGCAGGTGGCTCCCGCGCCACCCGCGCGGGAGATGGACATGTTGCTCACCTCGGGTGAGCGCATCTCCAACGCGCTGGTCGCCATGGCCATCCACTCTCTCGGCGCCGAGGCGCGCTCGTTCACCGGCTCCCAGGCGGGCGTGATCACCACGTCCGCGCACGGTAAGGCCAAGATCATCGACGTCACTCCGAGCCGGGTGCGCGAGGCCCTGAACGAGGGCACCATCGTGCTGGTTGCCGGTTTCCAGGGCGTCAGCCAGGACAGCAAGGACGTCACCACGCTCGGCCGCGGCGGGTCCGACACCACCGCCGTGGCGCTGGCGGCCGCGCTGAATGCCGATGTCTGCGAGATCTACACCGACGTGGACGGGGTGTTCACCGCCGATCCGCGCATCGTTTCGGATGCGCAACGTCTCGAGCAGATCTCCTACGAGGAGATGCTGGAGATGGCGGCCTGCGGCTCCAAAGTGCTCATGCTGCGCTGCGTCGAATACGCGCGCCGCTACAACGTGCCCGTGCATGTGCGCTCGTCCTATACCGACAAACGGGGCACCTACGTATACGGATCGATGGAGGACATCCCCTTGGAACAAGCAATCCTCACGGGCGTCGCGCACGACCGCAGCGAGGCCAAGGTGACCGTTGTCGGCCTGCCGGATGAGCCGGGATACGCCGCTCGGGTGTTCCGCGCCGTCGCCGATGCCGAGATCAACATCGATATGGTCCTGCAGAACATCTCCAAGGTGGAGACCGGTAAAACCGATATCACCTTCACCCTGCCCAAGGCCGAGGGCGCCCGCGCGGTGGAGATGCTGACCAAACGCCAGAGCGAGATCGGTTTCTCCCAGGTCCTCTACGACGACCACATCGGCAAGGTGTCGCTGGTCGGCGCCGGTATGAAGAGTCACCCCGGGGTGACCGCCACCTTCTGTGAGGCGTTGGCCGAGGCCGGTATCAATATCGACCTCATCTCCACCTCCGAAATCCGGATCTCGGTCCTGGTCAAGGACACCGAACTGGACGAAGCGGTCAAGGTGCTGCATCGCGCCTTCGACCTCGGTGGCGACGAAGTCGCCGTGGTACACGCGGGAACGGGGCGATAAACATGGGTGTACGAGTAGGCGTGGTCGGCGCGACCGGACAGGTCGGCGCCGTAATGCGCAAACTACTGGAGGAACGTGATTTCCCCGCCGACGAGGTGCGCTTCTTCGCCTCCGCGCGGTCGGCCGGTAAGAAACTGCCCTGGCGCGGTGGCGAGGTCGTGGTGGAGGACACCGAGACCGCCGACCCGTCCGGTCTGGATATCGCGCTGTTCTCGGCGGGTGCCACCATGTCGCGGGTCCAGGCGCCGCGTTTCGCCGCCGCGGGCGTCACGGTGATCGACAACTCGTCGGCCTGGCGCAAGGACCCCGACGTTCCCCTGGTGGTCAGCGAGGTCAATCCGGAGCAGACCCGCAACCTGGCCAAGGGCATCATCGCCAACCCCAACTGCACCACCATGGCGGCCATGCCGGTACTCAAACCGCTCCACGATGCGGCGGGGTTGCGCCGGCTGATCGTATCCAGCTACCAGGCCGTCTCGGGTAGCGGGCTGGCCGGGGTCGCGGAACTGGCGAGCCAGGCCCGGGCGGTGATCGACGACGCCGAAAAACTCACCCACGACGGCGACGCGGTCGAATTCCCCGCCCCGAACAAGTACGTCGCCCCCATTGCCTTCAATGTGCTGCCGCTGGCCGGTTCGTTGGTCGACGACGACTCCGGAGAGACCGACGAGGACCAGAAGTTGCGCAACGAGAGCCGCAAGATTCTCGGCATTCCCGACCTGTTGGTCAGCGGCACCTGTGTTCGTGTGCCGGTTTTCACCGGACACTCGCTGTCGGTGAACGCCGAATTCGCCGACCCACTGTCGGTGGAGCGGGCGAAGGAGCTGCTGAGCAAGGCTCCCGGCGTGAAACTGGTCGACGTCCCCACCCCGCTCCAGGCCGCCGGTATCGACGAGTCCCTGGTCGGCCGGATTCGTCAGGACCCCGGTGTGCCCGATGGGCGCGGGTTGGCCTTGTTCATCTCCGGTGACAATCTCCGCAAGGGCGCTGCCCTCAACACCATTCAGATCGCGGAGGTTCTACTCGCCAACCGCTGACCGACCGACGCGGGTGGTGTGTCCCGATCGGGCGCACCACCCGCGTCGGGTTCAGCGGATTCCCGGTGTGCGGGGATCGGAGCCGAGGCAGATCAGTACGGCGCAGCCGGGCGGGGCATCGGAGAACGGGGGAGCCATCGGACGGCCCAGGCAGTCGAAAACATTGCAGCCCGGGTAGGAGGATGCGCCGATACCGAAGACCGCAACGAGAATGTCCAGGTCGAAGAAGCCCGTTGGATCGAGGGCGATCGGCGGTTCTATATACGGTCCGGGGTCGGGCAGGGGCGGGTCCCGGAAAGCGGCGAACAGACGCCGGAAGAATTCGTGCGGTAGCTCGTCGGTGTTCTGGATGATGCCGGGAATTCCCAGTTGGCTCACATTCCCGTAGACGCCGGTCCACATCACCATGAGGTCCAGGCTCGGGATCACGAAGACGTTCTGCATACCCATCCCGGACATGGCGAAGGTGTCCGGCGGGACGAAGCTCGCATTCTCGGCGCAGGTGGGGCCAACCCAGAATAGATATCCGTAACAGGGGTTCGCCGGCGAGGGAGTGCTCGCACGACGGATGTACTCCGCCGGCACGATTTCCCGATCGCCCCACCGCCCCTCATTGACCACGAGCAGACCGAGTTTGGCCAGATCGTTCGGTGGGATCATCAGATGCGCGTAGCCGTAGGTATTGCCGGAACGATCACGGGCCCAATACCAGTCGTCGCGGAGTATCCCCAACGGCTCGAACAGTTCTCGTTGCGCGAACTGCTGCAATGGTTCGCCTACGGCCAGTTCCAACACATACGCCAGCAGATCGACATTGCGCTGGCTGTAACTGAATACGGTGCCGGGTTTGTGGTCCAAGGGAACCCCGAGGGCCTGGACCGGGCTGTTGGGATCGATGGGAACAACTCCGGTGAGGCCTTCGGTCAGCACGCCTGTTCGCATACCGGAGGTTTCGGTGAGCAGGTTCTCCACGGTGATCGACCGCCGCTCGGCATCGCCCAGCCCGGGCGGCAGATACCGGTCGATGGGGGCCTGGATATCGATTTTCCCCTGGTGCCAGGCGATTCCGGTGAGCAGCGAGACCACGCTCTTGGTCACGCTCCAGACATTCCAGGCGGTATTCCCGGTCCGATCGTTGGTGGGTCCTTCACCGACCAGGCAGTTGTGCCGAAAGACCTGGACGTTCAAGCGGTTACGGTGGCTCGCGAACTCCAAGGCCGCGGCCAGCCGCTCGGAATCCAGACCCACCTGTTCGGGTGTCGCTCGTTGGGGCTCGCGTCCCGAAGTCACCGAGCATTCCACCGTGGTCGTATCCACGGGGTCGGCGTGGGCGCTCGTCGCGAATACGTGTCCCATCACCAGCGATACCGCTGCGGCTCCCACCAGGAGCCCACCGAAACGCACCATGTGAATCACCCTAATGCCCCGAGTACCGCAGAGTCTGTTATCGACTCGGTGTGGGCGACCGCAAAATCGGGAGCGAACAAGGCATTCCGGACAACGCGACGCCGCCGGTCATATCGGCCGGCGGCGTCGTGGGTCCCTGAAGGGGGTCGACGCCCAACAAGCGCCTCTCGGCGAGTGGTCGCTCGAAGCGACGAAGGGTGCGGCCCGGGGCTGTCCGGACGCCGACAGTCTTGTGCAACGACCGGTTACTCGTCGCTATTCCACCCACCCGGTGTGATCGGTACCACCGGGAGGGTGGGGTCGCCTACAGCATGCTGAACCAGTAGGCCACGCAGGCCAGAGCCCATACGAGCAGCGTTTCCATCGACACTCCCACTCTCGGCATCACGGCTGTTTCCATCATGCCCGAATTCACCTGGGGGTTTACCCGGGTCTGCGGGGTCCGGACCGGTCGCGCCCGCATCGTCATAAGTTCTCGTTAAGCGCGTGCCAAGTCCGAGGCCGCATTGTTATCTCGACGCCGGAACACCCCGGCGGACATCCGATCACGGTGCACCACCGGCTACCGCCATAGCCGAGGTCACCGGTTCGGAACGGAGGAGCGGATCGGGTCAGGGGAGGGCCCGATCCGGAACGGTCGGGCTCTGGGGAGGACCCGGACCGCCACCGAGAACGGATCGGGACCAGGGGAGGGCCCGATCCGTTCGGGGAGGAAATCGGGGTGGGGGATGGGCCCGGTCGGTCTCGCGGGGTGACGGACCGGGCCCGGGGGTGGGAAGGGTCGGGTCGGTCTTCGAGGGGTGACCGATCCGGCCCTCGCCCACTGTTGGCTCAGGGTCGCGGTATCGGCATCGAATAGTCGGGCAGATCGTAATCTTCGGTTCTCGCCAGTGCTCGGGTCATCAGCGACCGCAGCGGGCGGGCGGTCATGAGCCGGGCGAGCAGGAGGGCCGCCCGGATACCGAGCCGGGATCGCGGTGCCATCGCCGCCAGGCCACCCGGCGGTAGCTCCTGCGCCGCCACGAGGAACGGCCGCAATATCCGCATATGGCGCTCGAGGGCGGCGGGTAGGTCATGGGGTGTGCGGTCGATTTCACCGGCCAGAATGTATGCCCCCACCAGGGCCATGGCGGTGCCCTGTCCGGAGAGCGGTGATCCGCAATAGCCGGCGTCGCCGAGCAGTACCACTCGGCGGGTGACCCACCGGGGCATGGTGATGCGGGTGAGCTCGTCGAAGTAGAAGTCGTTCGCCTCGTCCAGGGCCGTGAGAATAGCGGTGGTGAGCCGGCCACCATCGGCCAGTCGTGTGCGGATCAGCCGTTTCTGCGCCTCGATATCGCGGCGCAGGGCGGAATCGGCGTCACCGCGCAGGGTCAGGATCGCCTTGCAGGTCTCGGGGTCGGCATCCGGGCGGATGCCGACCGCGGTGCCGCCGGGCATCGAATACATGGACATCCAGTGTGGTTCGATGCCCGCCGGGGTCGGCATGGTGAAGAACGACATATGGCCGCCGAGGTAGGTGCCGAACTTCTCGTCGGGCCCGAATACCAGTTTCCTGGTGGTCGAATGCAGGCCGTCGGC
The DNA here is from genome assembly GCF_000308675.1 of Nocardia paucivorans NBRC 100373. GTDB lineage: Bacteria > Actinomycetota > Actinomycetes > Mycobacteriales > Mycobacteriaceae > Nocardia > Nocardia paucivorans. The sequence goes on from NZ_BAGE01000002.1 coordinate 47,926, forward strand.
CCCGATGAGCAGATCGAACCGTTCCGTGACGCCGGAGGCCAGGGTCACCGATACGCCGGTGTCGTCCTCGTGTATCGCGGCGATCCATTCGCCGTACCGGTAATCGATACCGGGATCGCGCGGATCGCCCGGGTGACCGGTGCCCACGACCTCGGCAATGGCATCCAGGAGCACCTGGTTCAGATCGCCCCGGGTGATCTCGATTTCGGCCACGGCGCCATTGCCGCCGAACAGTTCGGCGGGCATGCGCAATAGTTCGTGGCCCGTCGCGTCGATGTGGATCATGCCGCGCTCGTCGAGTTGCCGGGGCCGAACGGCGGGCAGCAGATCCATGCGTTCGGCGACGATACGGCTGGGGCCGCGCAGGTCCACGGCCTGGCCGCCGGGGCGGGGTGCGGAGGCCCGTTCGAGCACTGTCGGTCGGATTCCGGCGCGGAGCAATTGCAGGGTGACGGCGTTTCCGGCAATACCGCCACCGGATACGAGCACCCGGGGCGCTGTTGTCGTGGTGAGTTCTGTCGTCATCGGTCCGTCCTCGTCCCGGCACGCGCCGGCCATTTTGGGTCGAATGTCTAAGACAATTGTCTAACATGCCCTTGAACGGTTGTCTAGAACAAGCGTTCAAGGGCCGGCTACAGTGAGGCATATGGGAAACAAGGAGGATCTGCTGGCGGCCGCCCGTGAGTGCATCTACGAACGCGGATTCGCCGCGACCACCGCCCGCGATATCGCCAACAAGGCCGGGGTGAGCCTTGCTGCGATCGGTTACCACTTCGGCTCCAAGGACAGGCTGCTCACCGAGGCGTTCACCACCGAGGCGGGCCGGGAAATCGGTGACGCCCTCGAAGCCAGCATTCGGGACACCGCCGGACAACCTCTCGCCGTGGCCTTCCCTCAGGTGTGGGAGGGCATCGCGGAGTTGTTCGCGCGCAATCGGGAGGTGATGGTGGCGAGCGTCGAGAACATGGTGCGCATCTACCGCACCGGAAGCGAGCGCGCGAGGATGGGCGAGCTCAACGCGCATGCAGTATCGGAAACCGCGGCCATGCTGCGGCAGGCGCACCCCGGGTTACGCGACGATCAGGCGCATGCCGTGGCGCAGCTGTACTTCATCCTCGTCAACGGCCTGGCATTGCAGTGGGTGAGCAACCCCGACGGCGAACTGCCCAGCGGAGCCGATCTCGCGACGGCCATTGCCGCCCTGGCACCACATACGACACCCGACAGCCAGGCGGAGTGATCAGGAGGAGACGCACCGAATTTCTTCGGCGCGGACGACCCGGAAACAGGCCGATGTCCATGCGTTCCCGCGCGGTGTTTCGGAGGGCTTCCGGAAACGGGGTAGCGGGCGGGAACCCTGACCGAACCTACCGCCCAGGGGCTGTTGCCATTTCTTCACACCCGAGTCGGGATGGCAGGATTTGAACCCACGACCTCTTCGTCCTGAACTCTCGGCCGAGTGGACTTCAAGAGCAATGGCCGGTCAATCGGCCGTAACCGACTGCTGAAGGCCGATCGGGAGGGATGAGGTTGCTGCACTTCTCTGCTGCGCAGCTTGGGCAGCCCGCGACGGGCATGAGCGGGGTATTTCGCGGCTGACCAGGGCCTTGGGCGGGTGCCACCGAGGATCTGATCAGGTTGGGTGAGGGTGGTCTCTTGATGAGGGTGGTCTCTTTTGGCCTCCGGCCGCCTGGTAGGCGTTGGCGAGGTCGTTTCGGCCGGCAAAGGGGGCCGCCGACTTTTACCGCGGTGCCGTCGCCGCAGCCATGAACATCGGCAGCGCCAGGAAGAGCCGGTCGGCCTCGGCCCGCGCCTGCTGCTCGGCGATCCAGCCATCCGCCTGCTCACGTGTGACAGCGCTTATGGAGTAGGCTCCTTCGGCCGGTCCGGTGAGCATGGGCAACATCGCCGGTCCGGTGAACACCTCGGTCCGCACCTCCACCGTCACATCCTGGAAGCCGGCCTCCAAGAGGAGATTACGATACCGGCGGGCGGTGCGCGGTCCGGTGATCATGTCTGCGCGGGCGTGCACGATGGCGCGGGTGAGGACCGGATCATCGGAGTCGATGACGATGATGTCCCAGTCCTGGCCGATCAGCGTGATCCGTCCCCTGGACACGAGAACCCTGCGGGCTTCTATCAAGGCTCGCTCTGGCTCGGCCAGTTCGTGGAACACTTTGTCGGCTCGGTATGCGTCCACCGAGGCGTTCGGCAGTGGTAGACCTACGCCCCTGCGTTCCGGAAGTCCGCTTCGGGCCACCGGCTGCGGGCAGCGGCGAGCATCGGCTCGCTCGGGTCTACGCCGATGGCCCTCACGCCTCGTTCGGCCAGTTCCGCCACAGCTCGTCCGGCGCCACACCCCACATCCACTGCCGACGTTCCAGGTCCAGCGTTGAGCAAGTCGTAGGAACGTGCCCGCAGTGCAACAGCGCTCGGCAGTCGATCAGCTGTGTCGAGCAGCGCGATGAGGTCGTCCGCGGGCTGTCGTTTTTGTACCGTTTCCTTGGCCATGAGCGAGAGTCTGCGACTTAATGTCGACATGAAGTCAAGTGAGCGCAAGAGGCCCGTGGACAGCGACCGCACATCGATTCCCATTGGAGCCCTCGCCGAACGCTTCGGTCTGGCCACACATGTCCTGCGTCACTGGGAGGCGATGGGGCTACTCACGCCTGCCCGCGACGCTGCCGGCCGTCGCCGATATGGGAGCGCCGACCTCACCCGCGTCGCCGTCATTCTGCGTGCCAAGGATGCAGGGCTCTCCCTCGACACCGTCCGTTCTCTGACCGCGGCCACCGATCCCGCCACGCGCCGGGACATCCTGTGCGAGGAGGCGGAGACGCTTCGCTCCCGCATCGCGGCTCTTCAGGCGTCACTCGAAATCATCGAATGCGCCCTCGGTTGCGATCACGAGGACTTCACCCAGTGCGCCCATTTTCGGCAGATGGTGATAGATCGCATGGAGTCGGCCGCGGCGCCGAAATCACACGACGGATGAATCGCGTAGTACGCGTGGAGCACGTTCTTCACCCGCGTCACTGCTCCCACTCCTCCACCCACCACTGTCCCCGGTGTTCCCATCCCGTACGCCGTCGACCCACACCGTGGAGCAGGCGCGGTGCCTGGCGTCCCAGGTGCCTCCGTCGCCGCACACCTCTGATAGGAGCCCCACCGTGGATTGTCGTTTCCGTAACCTTCGGCGCATCATCCCCGTCAAGGTCGCCTCCTGCGTCGAATGCGGCCGGAACTGCCACCCAGCTGCCCCTGCACCGTGCCTCGCTGCGACTTCTCCGCCGAGTACGACAGCCGCGCCGCCGAACTTGCCGCCCGTACCTACTGCTGCCCGGCCTGATGGGAGACCACCGATATATGGACGTTCCGCCCTGGCCTGCACCACCGGCGAGATCGCCGCCCATTTCGCCGAGATGACCGAGTGGTGCAACCGACCACTCGAGCCGGTGTATCCGGGGGCGCTGACCGTTCCACACGCTTGCCGACTGCCGCGGGCCGGACCAGAAATTCGGATACCCGTCCGGCTCGACAAAGAGCTAGGCCCCTGACCATCACTCCTGGTCAGGGGCCTATTCCGTGTCTCCACACACGAGTCGGGGTGGCGGGATTTGAACCCACGACCTCTTCGTCCCGAACGAAGCGCGCTACCAAGCTGCGCCACACCCCGTGAAGCGGACCTGAGGTAGCTTACATCAGTGTGGGGTCAGACGCTAAACCGGCAGGTGAATACGGATTTCTGCACCTGATTCGCCCCACTCGGCGGGCTGACCCACTCAGCGGGCTATGGCCTGCGAGGTGGAGCGGCCCTGGCCGGAATCGGAGTTCGGTCGCCGTGGCGGGGCGGGGACCAGGGTCAGCAGTGTGGCCTCGGGGCGGCAGCAGAAACGGTAGGGCGCCCACGGTGAGGTGCCGATACCGGCCGAGACGTGCAATCGGGTGTGCGCGCCCCATTTGGACGGGCCCTTGACCCGGGAACGATCGATATTGCAGTTGGTGACCAGCGCACCGTAGCCGGGCAGGCAGAGTTGGCCCCCATGGGTATGACCGGCCAGGACCAGGTCATATCCGTCTTCGGCGAAGCGGTCGAGGACTCGTGGTTCGGGCGAGTGGGTGAGGCCGAGGCGCAGATCCGCGAGCGGGTTCGGGGTGCCGGCGACGGTGTCGTAACGGTCGCGCTGTAGATGCGGATCGTCGACCCCGGCGCTGGCGATGCGGATACCGCTCACCTCGATATCGCGACGCACATGGGTGAGGTCGAGCCAACCCCGCTCGGTGAAGGCGGCGCGCAGATCCTTCCACGGCAGCGGGGCACCGTGGGTGCGGCGGTGGTTCTTGTCGAAGTACTTCAGCGGGTTCTTGGGAACCGGCGCGAAATAGTCGTTGCTACCGAAGACGAAGAGCCCGGGGCGCGACAGCAGTCCGCCGAGCGCTTGGACGACCGCCGGTACGGCCTTCTGGTGCGACAGGTTGTCGCCGGTATTGACCACCAGGTCGGGTTCCAGGCGGTCGAGCTCGCGCAACCACTGCTGTTTGAGCTTCTGCCCGGGCATCATGTGTAGATCGCTGATGTGCAGGACCCGTAGCGTCGCCGATCCCGGCCGCAGTACGGGCATGGTGGCCTCTCGCAGGACGAAGGCATTGCGCTCGATCAGCGAGGCGTAGCCGACTCCGGCTACCGCCGCTCCGGCGGCACCGATCGCCGTCCGGCGAAGAGCGGAGGTCGAGATTACGGGCATTTGCCCAGCATAGGTGACCGCGTTCGAGTGCGCGCACCATAGATTGGGAACGCACCTATATTTGATGGGCGCATGCGTATGCAGCGGCTACCGTCTGTGCACATGTCGGAACTCAAATCGCGGTTGCGGGCGGATATGACCGCCGCCATGAAAGCCAAGGACACCTTGCGGCTCAACACCCTGCGCATGGTGCTCGCCGCCATCCAGAACGCCGAGGTCGCCGGTTCACAGGCGCGTGAACTGTCCGATGACGAGATCGCCAAGGTGCTGGCGAAGGAATCGAAGAAGCGCAACGAGTCCGCGGAGGTCTACACCCAGGCGGGGCGGGGTGAACTCGCGGCGAACGAACACGCCGAGGCGCGGATCATCGATGAGTATCTGCCGACCCAGCTGACCGAGGCCGAGGTCGCCGATCTCGCCGAAACCGCTATCGCCCAGGTCGCCGAGGAACTCGGTGAGCGGCCGAGTATGCGGCAGATGGGGCAGGTGATGAAGGTGGCGACCGCACTGGCCGCAGGTAAGGCCGACGGTTCCCGGATCTCCGCCGCCGTCAAGGCACGGCTGTAGGACCCAGCGGTCCGTTTCCGGATAGTGGTTCGTTTGCCGCACCGGGTTCGGGGCGGTATCCGACGCTCGAAGGTCTCTGGTCGGGACCGGTGTCCTCGGTGGGGCATTGTGCGGCCGATCCCGTCAGGGGGCGATATCACCCCCTGACGGGATCCGGTCAACGCGGTATGGGTATAGGGATGGGCGGCAGGAATGGTGGCAGTGGCAGCCCCGGGATACCCGGTGGTGGAGCGGCCGGACGTCCCGGTGGCGGAGCCGAGCGTATGGTCCCGTCACTGACGTAGATCGTCACCAGCGACCCGGGGATCGCGGAGCCGTTCGGAGCCGAGCCGGTCACCGTGCCCTTCGGAGCGGAGCCGGGTTGATCCACGGCCGTGACCTTGAAGCCGGCTGTGGTCAGCGCGGCCGTCGCCTCGGCGCGGGTCATTCCGACCACATCGGGTACCTGGGAGTTCTGTGCGCCTCGGACGTACTTGTCGTCCAGCGGCGGCAGCGCGGGCGGGGGGAAGTTCGACACCACGGGTTTGATGGCGCTGAACCAGGTTCTGGCCGGTTCGTTACCACCGAACAGACCGGTGGAGTTGTTGCTGACACAGTTGCGCAGCGGGAACGAGCAGATCTCACCGGGGGTCGGGCTGTCGCCATAGATGTAGACCGCACCAGCGAGCGAGTTGGTGAAACCCAGGAAAGCCGAGGATCGGTGGCTTTCGGTGGTTCCGGTCTTGGCCGCGACCGGGAGGTTCCACCCGGTCGCGGCCGCGGCGGAGGCCGCGGTACCGCCGGGGGCGGAGTCCTTGCTCATCGCATTGGCGAGGGTGTTGGCGAGTCCCGGTTCGACGACCTGCTCGCAGGCCTGTTCGGTCAGCGGCACCGGTCTGCCGTCCCTATCCAGGACCTCCTGGATAGGGGAGGGCGGGCACCAGCGACCGCCGGAGGCGAGGGTGGCGGCGACATTGGACAGTTCCAGAGGGTTGACGGCCACCGGACCGAGGGTGAACGAGCCCAGATTCTGGCTCTTGATCATGTCCGCCAGGCTTTGGTTGTTCTCCAGCCCCGAGGTCCCGGGTTCGGTGTAGGAGCGCATACCCAGGCGTACCGCCATATCCACGGTCGGGGTGACGCCGACCGCCTGGATGAGTTTCACGAACGCGGTGTTGGGTGAGGTGGCCAGGGCCTCGGTCACCGACATCGGCGATTTGTAGCGGCCCGCGTTTTCCACGCAGTAGGTGGCGGGAGGACAGTTGGGCGCGCCGCCGTTACCCATGCCCTGAGCGTTGAATCGACCGGGCACATCGAGCTGGGCGTTGATACCGAGGCCTTTTTCCATCGCAGCGGCGGTGGTGAAGAGTTTGAAAATCGATCCCGCGCCGTCACCGACCATCGAATACGGCTGTGGAAGCAGGGTTTCATGCGCGTCGCGATCCAGGCCGTAGGTACGGCTGCTCGCCATGGCCAGGATCGGATGTTTGTCCTGACCGGGTCCGATCACCGACATCACCTCGGCGATATTGGGCAGATGCGGATCGGCCGCTTGGGTCACCGCACGTTTCACCGAATCCTGCACGGCGGGATCCAGGGTGGTTTTGATCAGATAACCGCCCTTTTCGATCTGTTCCCGCGTGATTCCGGCCTTTTCCAGGTATTGCAGCGCGTAGTCGCAGAAGAAGCCGCGGTCGTCGGCAGCGATGCAACCGCGCGGCAGCCCTTTCGGTTCGGGAAGTACACCGAGTGGTTTGGATTTCGCCGCCCGGAATTCCTCGGCACGGCTGGGGATGTTCTGGATCATGGTGTCCAGCACGGTGTTTCGCCGGATCAGCACACCTTGTGGATTGGTATATGGGTTCAGCTTGGAACTGCTCTGCACCATTCCTGCCAACATGGCCGATTGGGCCACGTCGAGGTCTTTGGCGTCGATGCCGAAGTAGGTCTGGGCGGCGTCCTGAATACCGTAGGAGGAGTTGCCGAACGGGACCAGATTCAAGTATCTGGTCAGAATTTCGTCCTTGCTGAGTTCCTTGTCGAGAGTGAGCGCCATCCGGATCTCGCGGATCTTGCGCGCCGGGGTGGTCTCGGTGGCGGCGCGCCGCTCGGCATCGGTTTTGGCGTCGACGAGCAGCAGGAAATTCTTCACGTATTGCTGGTCGATGGTCGACGCGCCCTGCTGTACCTCCCCGCTACTGGTATTGGTGAGGAACGCGCGGAGCGTACCTTGCCAGTCGACGCCGTCGTGGTCGGCGAAACGCCGGTCCTCGATGGAGACGATGGCCAATTTCATATCGTTGGATATGCGGTCGCTGGGCACCTCGAACCGTCGCTGTTCGTACAACCAGGCGATCGGATTCCCGGCCGCGTCGACCATGGTGGAGACCGCGGGTACGTTGCCCTCAACCAATTCCGCGGACACATTGTCGACGGCATCGGCGGCCCGGTTGGATGCGATACCGAAACCACCGGCGATCGGGAACAACAGCCCGGCAACGAGCACGGCGGCAAGCGCACAGCTACCGGCCAGCTTCGCGAGCGAATGTGTGATCGACACGGTTCACAGACTACGGGGTGACCCTTCGAGCTCCGCGCGCGTGTTTGGTCGGAATGTCTTGTGGCGGGTTCTCGGTGGTCGCCCGCCCGGCCGGGCGGGCGACGGTATGCGCGCGGGATGGGATACGGCGCGGGGCTGTATCACGGTTACGAATGGGCGCCCGGGTCGACGACCTGGGGAATCGAACGATTGCAGGCACGGACGTACCAGAAATTCACCATTCGGTCTTGCGCTCGCGGCATACCTTTACCTAGATTGAGAGCTCAGTGTGATAGAGCTAACACTCAAAGTGGAATGTGGTGCACTTCCCAGCGGGGTTGGGTTGCTGTGGGGTGTACGCGATTCCGGAGCGCCGTTGACCCGGTGTTCGGACTGCAAAGGGGCACATCAAATGCAAACGACATCCCCCGTCGCTCGATTGAACGTAGAGCAGGCCGAAGCGAGGATCGCCTGGGTTTCCCGGGCTCGATGCAAGGAAGTGGATCCCGATCAGCTGTTCGTCCGTGGCGCAGCGCAGCGCAAGGCGGCCACGATCTGCCGGCACTGCCCCGTCCTGATGGAATGTGGTGCGGATGCCCTGGACAATCGGGTCGAGTTCGGCGTGTGGGGTGGTATGACAGAGCGGCAACGTCGGGCTTTGCTGAAACAGCACCCGGAAGTGACCTCGTGGGCCGATTTCTTCCAGGCCCAGCGCCGGCATCAGGTAGCGATGTAACGCCTTTATCCCGTGGATGGCCGGTCGCCCGTATGAGACGGCTCCCCGGCCAGCCGGCCACCCACGGCCCGCAATGCCGTCAGATCGGCGACCTCGAACGGAAATGCGGGCACCGAGACGATCGGTACTCGCGGATGGGCTCCGGTGAACCGGTGCAGCAGATGCCGTTCCCGTCGCGCGGTGGTCACCCGGTGGGCGTGAACGCGTAATACCGCGGTGGTCAGCGGATCGGACTCGGCGAGCCGGTCGGCCGCGGTGAGCGCGTGATCGGCCGACAGCGAACACAATGCCGGATGGGTTCGGTTGAGCACCAACCCGGCCAACGGCATCCGCTCGGTGGACAACCGGTCCACGAAGAACGAGGCCTCCCGTAGCGCGTCCGGTTCCGGCGCGGCCACCACCAGGAAATAGGTTCCCGGTTTGGACAGCATCTCATAGGTGCGATTGGCGCGTTCCTGGAAGCCACCGAACAACGATTCCAGCGATTGCAGGAAATTCGAGGCGTCCTTGAGCATCTGGCCGCCCACAATGGTGGAGACGCCCCGGACGGCCAGGCTCATCGCCCCGGTGACGAACCGCCCGACCCCACGTCCGGGCGCCATGATGACTCGGATCATCCGCCCGTTGAGAAAATTGCCGAGTCGCTTCGGCGCATCGAGAAAGTCCAACGCGTTACGCGAGGGCGGAGTGTCGACGACGATGAGATCCCACTCGTTGCGGGCGGCCAACTGCCCCAGCTTCTCCATTGCCATGTATTCCTGGGTGCCGCCGAACGAGGAGGCCACGGCCTGATAGAAGGGGTTGGCGAAGATCTGCTCCGCCTTCTCCGGGGTGGTGTGGTCGAGCACCATATCGTCGAAGGTGCGCCGCATGTTCAGCATCATGGCGTGCAGTTCGCCCCGCGCCTCGGGCCCGAGTTCCACCCGTTGCGGGTTGTTGTCCAGATCGGCGACGCCGAGCGACTGGGCCAGCCGGCGCGCGGGATCGATGGTCAACACCACCACTTTTCGGCCTTCCTCGGCCGCCCGCAGTGCGATGGCGGCCGCGGTGGTCGTTTTACCGACCCCACCGGAACCGCAACACACCACGATTCGGGTTCGCCGGTCGCCGATGATCGGCGAGATGTTCCACGGGGCGGGGCCCACGGTCGAGATGCTCATCGGACTCCCTGTTCCCTCAGATAGGCGGCCAGTTCGTACAGACCGCCCAGATCCATGCCCTCGGACAGCGCGGGCAGCGTCAGCCGGGCCACGTCGAGGTCGAGTAGTTGTAGGGCGTTGTCGTCCTGTTCCTGCAACATGGTCGCGTGTTCGGTGGTTTCGGTGAGCAGGCCGGCGAAATCCTCATCGGACAGGGTGATTCCGGCGGTTTCCAGTCCGGCGCGTATCGCGGCCGTGTCCAGCTCACCGGCTGCGGCGCGGGCGCGCTGCTCGGCGGTGAGCGGACTCTGGGCCGCGCGGTTCACGATCACACTGCCAATGCGCAGATCGGCGCCGGTCAGTTCGTGGATGGCGTCCATGGTCTCCTGGACCGGTAGGGCCTCGAGCAGGGTGACCAGGTGAACCATGGTCTGGTCCGAATGCAGAAGCAGTGATACACCCTCGGCCTGTCCGGCGATGGGCCCGCCCTTGGCCACCTCGGCCATGGCCTTGGTGACGTCCAGAAAACTGGCGATCCGACCGGTCGGTGGGGCGTCGACCACCACTTCGTCGTAGACGGGTGCGCCTTTCATGTCGGTGCGGACCACGCACTCCTTGATCTTGCCGGTCAGGATGACGTCGCGGAGGCCGGGTGCGATGGTGGTGACGAATTCGATCGCGCCCATTCGGCGCATGGCGCGTCCCGCGAAACCCAGGTTGTAGAACATATCCAGGTATTCGAGGAAGGCATGTTCGATATCGAGGGCCAGCGCCACCACCTCGCCGCCACCGTCGGCGGTCGCGATCTTGGTTTCGGTGGGTGGGAGTGGCGGTCGGTCGAACAATTGGGCGATGGACTGACGGCCTTCCACCTCGACCAGCAGTACGCGACGTCCACCTGCGGCGAGTGCCAACGCGAGTGCCGCGGCGACCGTCGACTTACCCGTGCCGCCCTTACCGGATACATAGTGCAGCCGGGCGTTGGCCGCCCGCTCCGGCCACCCCGTTTTCGGCTCCGATTCGGCCTTGTCCGACTCCGTTGTTGGTACTGCCACGGTCGCGAGCCTATACCGGGATGTTGTCGAGGCCGATGAACAACAGGGTCGCCGAACCACCGCTGTATCGCATGCCACACTGCCGTGAGCGCGCCGGCAGGCACACCCTATGCTCGGCCCATGAGCGATACGACCCAGTGGGAATACGCGACCGTGCCGCTGCTGACCCATGCGACCAAGCAGATCCTCGATCAGTGGGGCGCGGACGGTTGGGAACTGGTAACCGTGCTGCCCGGCCCGACCGGCGAGCAGCATGTCGCCTACCTCAAGCGGCCGAAGCAGTAGGCCCGGGATGTCGGATTCGACGGTGAACGGGCCCGGGACCGATTGGCGGGCCAATCTGGAACGTCTCGGGCTGACTCTGCCCGAGGTCGTGGCGCCGGTCGCGGCCTATGTACCCGCGGTCCGTAGCGGTTCGCATGTCTACACCTCTGGACAGCTTCCGTTCGTCTCCGGCCGGCTCTCGGCGACCGGCAAGGTCGGCGCCGAGGTCTCCCTGGAGGAAGCGGTGGCCGCGGCGCGCTGGTGCGCCCTGAACGCCCTGGCCGCCGTACACGATCTGGTCGGCCTCGACGAGGTGGTGCGGATCGTCAAGGTGGTCGGTTTCGTCGCCTCGGCTCCGGGTTTCGTCGATCAGCCGTTGGTGATCAACGGTGCCTCGGAGCTATTGGGCGAGGTGTTCGGTCCGGCGGGCGAGCATGCGCGCTCGGCCGTGGGTGTGTTCGAATTGCCCAAGAACACACCGGTGGAGGTGGAACTCATCGCCGAAGTGCGCTGAAACCGGCTCGCGCCACAGTTTTTCGAAGACCGGGGTATATCCGATGACATCAACCCATCCCGCGTACGGACGGTTACGCCAGGTCACCGCGACCGCGTCGGTGCTGCTGGCGAACAATCCGGGACAGATGACCCTCGACGGCACAAATACCTGGATTCTGCGCGCACCGGGACGTTCGGATTGTGTGGTGGTCGATCCCGGTCCGGATCTCGACGAGCATATCGCGGGCATTGTCGAGGCGACCGGTGGTGATATTGCGCTGACCCTGATCACGCACCACCACCACGATCACACCGGCGGCATCGACGCCTTGGTGGAGCGGACCGGGACCCCGGTTCGGGCGGTGAACTCGGCTCATCTGCGTGGTACGGGGGAGCCGTTGGTCGATGGTGAGGAGATCGAGGCCGCGGGGCTTCGACTCACTGCGCTGCACACCCCCGGCCACACCGCCGACTCGATGAGTTTCGTGCTGGACGACGCCGTAATCACCGGGGACACCATTCTGGGCCGGGGCACCACGGTCCTGGAGTCTGCGCCCGGCGCCTTGGCCGCCTATCTGCGGTCGATGGATCGGCTGGTCGAGGCGGGGTCGGGGCGGGTCCTGTTGCCCGCGCACGGTCCGGACCATCCCGATCTGGAGCCGGTGGCCCGGTACTACATCACGCATCGGCGGGAGCGACTCGACCAGGTTCGCGCCGCACTACGGGAACTCGGACCGGACGCCGATGCCATGGCGGTGGTGCGGGTGGTGTATGCCGATGTGGACGAGAGTCTGTGGCCCGCCGCGTGTAGTTCGGTCGAGGCACAGCTGGAGTATCTGCGTTCCGAGGGGTGAGTCGAGGGTCCGGCCGGACACTCGGGTCCGGCCGGACGGAGTCAGCGAGCTCGGCGAGCCAAGCGCTCGGAGTCGGAGATCAACACGCTCTTACCCTCGAGCCGCAGCCAGCCGCGGTGGGCGAAATCGGCGAGCGCCTTGTTGACGGTTTCCCGAGACGCGCCGACGAGCTGGGCGATCTCCTCCTGGGTCAGGTCGTGGGTGACCCGCAGGGCGCCGGCCTCCTGGGTACCGAAACGCTGCGCGAGCTGCAGCAGGGCCTTGGCAACCCGGCCGGGGACATCGGTGAAGATGAGGTCGGCGAGATTGTTGTTGGTGCGTCGCAGACGACGGGCCAGTACGCGCAGCAACTGCTCGGCGATCTCCGGGCGCTGATCGATCCAGGACTTGAGTGCGTCCCGGTCCATGGTCACCGCACGTACCTCGGTGACGGTGGTGGCGGTGGAGGTGCGGGGGCCGGGGTCGAAGATGGACAGCTCGCCGAACATATCCGACGGTCCCATGATGGTCAGCAGGTTTTCCCGACCATCCGGGGAGCGGCGACCCAGTTTCACCTTGCCGGCCGTGATGATGTACAGCCGATCACCCGGTTCACCCTCGTTGAAGATGACGTGACCACGCGGGAAATCCACGGGCTGCAACTGCTTGGCAAGCGCCGCCACCGCGCTGGGCTCAACGCCTTGGAAAATACCTGCTCGGGCGAGGGCCTCGTCCACGAATGTGCTCCTTAGGGAAATGGCTGTAAGTCCTGGACCGAAGCGGGTCGGCCGACAGTGCAGTCTACGCGGTTCCCTGACCGCGTAGTGACAGACACCACGTCAAGGCAGAAGGTCGGCCGTGTGATCGAGGCCTGCCCGGGTCCGGACCGAAGGGAGCGACGTCGCATCAGCGGCGGCGCGGAGGGGGTGAGTCGAGGCGCGAAGGGTCCCCGACCTGCGCCGCCTCCGGGCGGCGCGATTCGATACCGTCAACTGGCGCGCGCGATATCCAGATCCTGTTCACCTTCCCGGGTGCGGGTCCGTCGTCTGCGCACCCGGGCCGCCGCGGGCGGCAGACCGAGTTTGGTCAGCTCGTCCACCTCGGCGTTACTTGCCTTGTCCAGGTACAGCTGGACTTCCTCGTCGGGTTCGAGGAGTTTGCGCAGCCGACTCTCGAACCGCTCCATGATGAGCGCGAACAGCATCAACACCACTGGGAAGAGCACCACAGCGAGAGCTTGCATGCCGAGCAGTAAACACTGTCGAGGTCTCAGATGGAATACGGGAGTAGAACTGGGAAGGCAACGTTGTAGGACCGTTCCGTATGGTGGATGGGTGCGTGTCCACCCTTCTGAAACCGCCGGGAACGAGCTCGCCGACCCCGCCGCGGTGGCTTCGGCGCGCCCGGCGACGGGTGGCGCCCCGAAACGTGGAATCCGGTCCCGACGAGCGGAAACACGGTTGGGATTGGTGCGCCGTGCCCGGCGTATGAACCGGAAATTGGCGGTCGCATTTCCCAACGCGCACTGTGAGCTGAATTTCACTAATCCGCTCGAACTCGCAGTGGCGACGATTCTGTCGGCCCAGTGCACGGATGTTCGAGTGAATATGACCACTCCGGCGTTGTTCGCCGCCTATCCGGACGCTCGGGCCTACGCCCAGGCAAACCGGGCCGAACTGGAGGAATACATCCGTCCGACCGGATTTTTCCGGAACAAGGCGAATGCGTTGATCGGTCTCGGACAAACCCTGGTCGAGAAGTACGATGGTGAATTACCTCACACCATGGAGGAACTCGTCGGTTTACCGGGCATCGGACGCAAAACCGCCAATGTCATTCTCGGTAACGCATTCGGAGTACCGGGTATCACCGTCGATACCCATTTCGGTCGTCTGGTGCGGCGCTGGGGCTGGACGAGCGAGGAAGACCCGGTGAAGGTCGAGCACGCGGTCGGGGCACTCATCGAACGCAAAGAGTGGACGATGCTGTCCCATCGGGTGATTTTCCACGGCCGCCGGGTGTGTCATTCGCGTAAACCCGCCTGCGGGGCCTGTGTGCTGGCCAAGGATTGCCCTTCGTACGGAATCGGGCCGGTGGAGTTCGAAACCGCCGCCGCGTTGGTGAAGGGACCGGAAGCGGAGCATCTGCTCGAGCTGGTGAGCCGGTGAGCCGGGTACCGGTGCTGTGGCGGTGGCTTCTGACGGGGGTGATCGTGGTGGTGGCCGCCGCCGTGGCGCTGTGGCCGCGAAACGAATCCGAGACCGGCGGACCCGCCACCGTGCGACAGAATGCGGAACGGATCGACGCCGGGCTACGGGCGGCGTCGGGGGTGGCGCAGTGCCCCCGAACCACGAATTCGGCAGGGGACGTCGGCCCGTGGTCCGGGCTGTCGTTGCGCTGTCTGGCCGATGGAATGCCGGTGAACGCCGCCGCGGCGGTGGCGGGGCGGCCCACGGTGTTGAACCTGTGGGCGTACTGGTGTGAACCATGCCGCGCCGAACTTCCGTTGCTACAGGAGTACGCGAACCGCGCGGGGGCGGCGGTTGCCGTGCTGACCGTGCACAGCGATCCCGATGAGGCGAAGGCACTGAGGTTGTTGGCCGCGCTGAACGACGAGCTGCGCGGGCGGGGAGGTCCGGAATTGCGTTTACCCGGCTTACAGGATTCCGAGGCAACCGTGCGGACGGTGGCGGGCGCGCCCACCGCCCTGCCGATCACCGTGCTGGTGCGGCCGGACGGTTCCATCGCCGACTATGTCGCGCGCCCGTTCCGAGATGTCGAGGACATCGCCGATACTGTCGCGGCTGCTCTGGGAGTCCGAGCATGACCGAGGATCGGATGCCGCCCTGGCTGCGCCGGGCGGCGGAACCGGGGCATCTCGATTTCTCCGACAGCCTGGGGCGCACTCGTGCCCTGCGCCGTGCGATGGCGGTGGCCGGCGAACCGCGACAGGCGGCGGTGCTGGTGCTTTTCGGTGGTAGTGCGGAGGCGGATCCATCCGCACCGGGTGGACTTCCGGCGGATGCCGAGGTATTGCTGACCCAACGCGCGTCCACCATGCGTCAGCATCGTGGACAGGTGGCCTTTCCCGGCGGTGCGGTCGATCCCGGCGATACCGGTCCGATCGATACCGCGCTGCGTGAGGCCTACGAGGAAACGGGGTTGGATCGCGCCGGTGTGCAGCCGGTCGCGGTATTGCCGAAACTGTTCGTTCCGCCGTCACGGTTCGATGTGACACCCGTGGTGGCGTACTGGCGAACGCCGAGTGAGGTGCGAGTAGTGGACCGGAGCGAGACCGAACGAGTGGTTCGGGTGCCGATGACGGAGTTGTTGGACCCGGCGAATCGGTTCCTGGTGCGCAGCACCCTCGGCTACCAGAGCCCCGCCTTCCAGGTGGACGGCATGCTGGTCTGGGGTTTCACCGGTGGAGTGTTGGCCGGACTCGTCACATCGATGGGATGGGAACGGGAATGGGACCGTTCCGATGTGCGCGATCTGGACGCGGCACTGGCGGCCGTGGGGATGTCGCTGTGAGCGCGTCGGGATGGCTCGATATCGCGGTCGTGATACTCGCCTTGCTGGCCGCCTCGTCCGGGTGGCGGCAGGGTGCGGTGGCGTCCGCCCTGGCCTTTCTCGGAGTGGTGTTGGGCGCGGTGGCCGGCATTCTGATCGCACCGCACATCCTGATCCATATCGAAGAGGGACGCAGCCGGGTGCTGGCGGGTGTGCTGCTGATCGTCCTGTTGGTCATTGTCGGTGAGGTTGCCGGCATGGTGCTCGGCCGTGCCGCGCGCAGCGGTATGCGGCATCCGTTCGCACGCGGTGCGGACAGTGCCGTGGGCGCGGTGCTACAGGCGGGCGCGGTGCTGGTGACGGCCTGGCTGCTGGCCCTGCCGCTGGCCACGTCCTCGCAACCGGCGATCGCCACGACCATCAATGGTTCCCGGGTGCTCGCCGATGTCAACCGGGTGGCACCGGACTGGCTGCGCCAACTGCCCAACGAGTTCTCCCGCCTGCTCAACACCTCCGGGTTGCCCGATGTGATCGGACCGTTCGGGCGGGCTCCGATCGCCGCCGTGGAACCGCCGGACCCGAATGTGCTGGCCAGTCCGGTCGCGGCCTCGTTGCAGCAGAGTGTGCTGCGGATTCGCGGGTCGGCGCCGAGTTGCCAGCGGGCGCTGGAAGGTTCCGGTTTCGTGATCGCGCCGGAACGGGTGCTGACGAACGCGCATGTGGTCGCGGGCACCACCCATGTCGCGGTGGATACCTCCGTCGGACCGCTGGAGGCCACCGTTGTCGACTTCGATCCCTCCATGGACGTGGCGGTACTGGCCGTGCCGGGACTCACCGCGCCCGTGATCCCGCGCGCGTCCGAGCCGGCCCGTTCCGGTGAGAGTGCCATCGTGCTCGGCTACCCCGGTGGCGGGCGGTACACGGCCAGCGCGGCCCGGGTACGGGAGGTACTCGACCTCACCGGTCCCACCATCTACCGGGACGGCACGGTCGAACGTGAGGTCTACACCGTCCGCGGCCAGGTGCGGGCGGGTAACTCGGGCGGCCCGTTGGTCGACGCTCAGGGGCAGGTGCTGGGTGTGGTGTTCGGCGCCGCCGTCACCGATGACGACACCGGATATGTGCTCACCCTGAACGAGATCCGCCGGCGCATCGACAGTGCGGCGGCGGCCGTCACACCGGTGGCCACCGGCCCCTGTGTGCTGAGTTGAACCCGGTGCGCCGATGCGGTTCAGGAGGCCGGCAGTTCGGCCAGTTCGGCGGTGACCTTCTCCGGTTTCTCCTGGTGCGCGAAATGCCCGGCCCCGGCGATGGTGACCGTTCGGCCGTTCGGGCGCAGCGATGCGTCCCGGGCGACGGTATCGGCCAGGACATACCGGTCCAGCGCGCCGCGCAACGACAGCACCGGGATATCGAGGGGTCGGCGCATGGCCGTCATGAATCGGTGTCCGTCCGGACGCCACTGGCTGCGGAAGGCCCAGCGTTGGTATTCCAGGGCGCAATGCGCCGCCCCGGAGATCTGGATGGCCGAACGCATCCGGTGTGCGGTATCGGCGAATTCCGCCGTGCTCGACCAGGTGTGAGAGCAGCGTTGGCGGAGTAGTCGCTCGACCTCCGCGCCGTCGTGGCGGACGAGCCGATGCTCCGGATAGCGGGGGAGTTGGTAGCGCAGGAAATCGGGGAGCCAGGCCCGACGCTGGGCACTGTCGCGCAGCACCGCGTACTTCAGTGCCGCCGGATGCGGGGAGCCGATGAGTGCGATGGACCGCACCAGTCGTGGATGCAGCACGGCCGTCGCCCAGCACACCAGGCCGCCGTCGGCGTGGCCGACGAGGGTGGCATCGGCGTGGCCGAGGGCACGGATCAGCCCCGCGATATCACCGGCCAGGGTCCAGCCGTCATAGCCACGGGGTGGTTTGTCGCTGTCGCCGTACCCGCGGAGATCGACCGCGACCACCCGGTATCCGAGTTCGGCCAGGGCCGGCAACTGATGCCGCCACGTCCACCAGAAGTCGGCGAAGCCGTGCAACAGCACGACCAGCGGCGCGTCCACCCGGTCGGGGTCGGCGATCGCCACATGTAGTCGGATGCCATTGGCGTGCACATCACGGTGTGTCCACGGGCCGTCGTATCGGACGCTGGACGGATCCGGTGGGAAGTTCGACGCCACGGCGTCCGAGCGTAGTAAACGCCCGGCCCTCCACCGTGCCTGCCCCGCCTCAGCGGGTGAGTTTGTCCAGCTGTGCCGCGGCCGTCTCGTCCCGCCGTTCGTGTCCGCCGAGACCGCCGGGCAGCACCGTGCGCGTCTGCTTGAGCGAATCGATGGTCCGCTCCGGGGCGCGCAGTTTCTTCACCTTGCGGTAGCCGAGGAATGCCAGTGTCCCGGTGGCCAGAAGCATCAGCGCGAAGACGATCCAGAACGCGGCCCAACGATACAGCCAGATGTCGAGGGTTTCGGCGACCGCGAAGAAGAAGAAGAAACTGCTGAACAGCAGAACGGTCAGCGCGGCGATGAAGTAGACGCTGCCCTGGAGCCCTTTCTTGATCTCGCCGGTGACTTCGGCCTTGGCCAGTTCGACTTCGGCGCGCACCAGTGTGGAGACCTGTTCGGCGGCGTCGCGCACCAGGCTGCCGAAGCTGGCCGAGGCATGCGGGTCGATATCGGACAGCGGAATCGAGGTGACCGAATGGCCGCCTCGCGCATCGGTTCCGTTACCGCCCTGTGTGACACTCACGTGGTCGACCTCTCCCTGTTCCGGCCCTGCTCGGCCTTGCTTTTCTGGTTCTAGCGCATCCGCATCCCGCCGTGCTCGGTGGACACGCCCGCGCCGCAACAGTAGCGCCGAACCGGCCAGTGACGCGGCCATGGACGTCACCAGCACTGCCGCCTTGGCCAATTCGGCTGCATCGGCATTATCGTGCAGCGCGAGTTCCGCCACGAGCAGGCTAACGGTGAAGCCGATCGCGCCGAGCACCGACAGTGCGAACATATCGCGGTACCCCAGGAATGCGGGACGTTCGGCGATCCCGGTCCGAACGGCCACCCAACTGCTCCCGAAGATACCGGTGATCTTGCCGATGAGCAGACCGAGCACGATCGCCAGGGAAAGGCGGTCGGTGAACAGTCGACCGAGGACGTCGCCGTTCATGGGGACACCCGAGGCGAACAGCGCGAACAGTGGAACGCACAACCCCGCCGAGAGCGGCTGAAAGGCGTGCTCCCACCTGGCGGCGGGCGATTCCTCCTCATCCGGATCCGGGTGCACCCTGGTCAGTAGACCGACCGCCACACCGGCCAGCGTGGGATGGATCCCGGCCTCGTGCAAGGCGTACCACGTCACCAACGCCAAGGGCAGATAGATCAGCGGGGAACGCAGCCGCTTCTGCTGGGCCGCCCACCACGCGACACAGCAGGCAATCGCCGTGAACAGCCACAACAGCGCGAGACCGGTGGTGAACAGCACCGCGATCAGAATGATCGCCAGCAGGTCGTCGACCACCGCGAGGCTGAGCAGGAACACTCGGGCGCCGGCCGGGATCCGGGAACCGGTCATGGCCAATACCGCCAGGGCGAAGGCGATATCGGTGGCCACCGGGATGGCCCAGCCGCGGTCCATGCCGTCGATGCCGAATCCGACGCAGTATGCGATGACCGCCGGAGCCACCACTCCACCGACCGCCGCAATGATCGGCAGTAGGGCGCGTTTGCGGTCGGCGAGTTCGCCGACGACGAGTTCGCGTTTGAGTTCCAGCCCGACCACGAAGAAGAAGATTGCGAGCAGCCCGTCCTGCACCCATTCGGCGAGAGTGAGTTCCAGGTGTAGTGGTGGGACGGCGAGTACGGTCCCGGTCATCGTTGTGTAACTCGACGCCCAGGGCGAGTTGGCCCACAGCAGAGCTATCGCGGCGGCGATCAGGAGGAGTGAACCACCGACCGTCTCGGTGCGTAGATACCGGGCGAGTTCCGAGCGGGCGGTCTTCGGCACGAGCAACCTTTCGGCGGGTCGGAGTGCTATCACCGCGGCCGCTCGGCGAACCGATGGTCCCCGGGTACACGACCACGCGCCGACCAGGCTTCCCGGCACACCGTAAGCCAGTCTAACGGTCCGTCCGCAATGGAAACCGATTGGTATGTAAATCCTCGGGTCGGGCCACACGCGGTGACCCGACCCGAAGACGGAGCTACCTATGCGCGACTCGTTCGGATCGCCTCGAAGACCTTCGGATCCACCAGCGTCGAGGTATCTCCGAGCTCCCGCCCCTCGGCGACATCACGAAGCAGACGCCGCATGATCTTGCCGCTGCGGGTCTTGGGCAACTCCGGCACCACGTGGATCTCCCGAGGTTTGGCGATCGGACTGATCTCCCGTGCCACCACGCTCCTGAGCTCGTCCACCAGCGCGTCACCGGTATCGGTGGTGCCGGCGGTGAGGATGACGAAGGCGACGATGCCCTGTCCGGTGGTCTCGTCACTGGCGCCCACCACCGCGGCCTCCGCCACCCCGGCGTGCCCGACCAGCGCGGATTCCACCTCGGCGGTGGAGATCCGATGGCCGGAAACATTCATGACATCGTCCACGCGGCCGAGTACCCACAGGTCGCCGTCGGCGTCGAGTTTGGCGCCGTCGCCGGCGAAGTACCAGCCCCGCTCGGCGTACCGGTCCCAATAGGTGGCCTTGTAACGCTCCATATCACCCCAGATGCCGCGCAGCATCGACGGCCAGGGCTTGTCCAGGACGAGATAGCCGTTGGCCTCGGTCTCCCCGAGCTCGACCCGATTGCCCTCTTCATCGACGACCTGCGCGGAGATGCCGGGTAGCGGAGCCATGGCCGCGCCCGGTTTGGCGGCGGTGATGCCCGGCAGCGGCGAGATCATGATGGCGCCCGTCTCGGTCTGCCACCAGGTATCGACAATGGGCGCGCGGTTCGCGCCGATCACCTCGCGATACCAGCGCCAGGCCTCCGGATTGATGGGTTCGCCCACCGAACCGAGCACCCGGATGCTGGACAGATCGTGCGAATCCGGAATCTCTCGGCCCCATTTCATGAAGGTGCGCACCAGCGTCGGGGCGGTGTAGTAGATGCTGACGCCGTACTTCTCGATGATCTGCCAATGCCGGTGTTCGTCAGGGAAATTCGGCGTCCCCTCGTAGACGACCTGGGTGACCCGATTGGACAGCGGACCGTACACGATGTAGCTGTGTCCGGTCACCCAGCCGATATCGGCGGTGCACCAGTAGACGTCGCGCCCCGGTTTGTGGTCGAAGACCACATGGTGGGTGTAGGAGACCTGGGTGAGGTATCCACCGCTGGTGTGCAGAATGCCCTTGGGCTTTCCCGTGGTGCCCGAGGTGTAGAGGATGAACAGCGGGTGTTCGGAGTCGAAGGGCTGGGCCTCGTGCTTCGGGTCGGCGCCGGCCACGGTCTCGTGCCACCACAGGTCGCGGCCCTCGGTCCACGGAACCTCGATACCGGTTCGGCGGACCACCAGCACATGTTCGACGGAGGCCGGCACATCGCCGTGGGCGTAGAGTGCCTCGTCCACGGCCTCCTTGAGCGGGGCGGTCTTACCGCGGCGCCACTGGCCGTCGGTGGTGATGACCAGCCGCGCGCCGGCATCGTCGATACGCTGCCGCAGCGCGGCCGGAGAGAAGCCCGCGAACACCAGCGAATGCGGTAGCCCGAGTCGCGCGCAGGCCAGCATGGCGACGATGGCCTCGGGGATCATCGGCATGTAGATCGCGACCCGGTCGCCCGCGACGAGTCCGAGTTCGGTGAGGTAGTTGGCCGCCCGACCCACCTCGTCGAGCAGTTCGGCGTAGGTGATGGACCGGGAGTCGCCGGGCTCGCCCTCGAAATGGATGGCCACCTGGTCGCCGTACCCGTCGAGGACATGACGGTCCACGCAGTTGTAGGCGACGTTCAGTTGGCCGTCGACGAACCATTTCGCGACCGGGGCCTGCGACCAGTCCAGCACCTGGGTCCACGGACGGTGCCAGTGCAAACGTCCGGCCTGTTCTGCCCAGAACGCCTCACGATCCTGCTCGGCGCGCTGATAGATACCGGCATCGACGTTCGAGTCGGCCGTGAACTCCGCGCTGGGCGGATACGCCTCCGAGTGTTCGGCGGTTTCGGTCATCTCGTCACTTCCTTCGGATCACCTGCGTATGCGGGCCGCTCTCGACCCTAACTGTTACCTGCGCCACGTCGAGAAGTTCCTCCCATGTTTCCGGCGCAGGCACCGGTGGTGTCATACGTAACGGCCTCGGAAAACTCGCCGGTGATCCGGCGCACCACCGGACAGGTCACGGGTGCGGTGGCTATGGTCGAACGGTCGACTCTTCGTGGTAGGGGATGGGGGTACAGGTGCGCGGCGCGTGGACGGTGACCCGGATCATCGGACTGGTGCTGCTGCTGGTGTGCGCCGCCGCCCTGCCCGCCTGCACGGTGACCCCGGCCCTGGGCGAGTCCATCGCCGTCAACGGGTCGGAACCGCAGAACCCGTTGGTGCCGTCCAACACCAATGAGAACGGTGGCGGTCGCATCGTGGACCGGTTGTTCGCCGGGTTGCGCCGCATCGATGCCGACGGCGGCCTGCACGACGAGGTGGCCGAGTCCATCGAGACCACCGACCAGCAGCACTACCGGATCAGGTTGAAACCGGGGTGGACGTTCAGCGACGGTTCCCCGGTCACCGCCCATTCGTTCGTGGACGCCTGGAACTACGGCGCACTGATCACCAATGCGCAGTTGCAGAGCTATACCTACGCGCCCATCGTGGGATTCGACGATGTCCAGGCGGACCCACCACGCGCGCAGACGATGTCGGGCCTTCGGGTGATCGACGATCTCACCTTCACCGTGGATCTGGTGGCTCCCACCATCGATTTCCGCACCCGACTGGCCTACGCCCCGTTCTATCCGTTGCCTGAGGCGGCGTTTCGGGATATGGAGGCGTTCGGGCAGCACCCCATCGGCAACGGCCCCTACCGCCTCGCCGACGGCGATGCCTGGCAGCACGACGTGAAACTGGAGCTGGTCCCCAACGAAACCTATCGCGGCGGTCGTCCGGCCCGAAACAAAGGCCTCACCTTCATCTTCTACTCCGATTTCGAGGCCGCCTACTCGGATCTGCTCGCCGGCAATCTGGATGTGCTCGACACCGTTCCGGTGAGCGCGTTGACCGTTGTGGACGACGATCTCGGCGACCGGGCCGTTCAGGCGCCGACGGCGCAGAACCAGTGGATCGGAACCCAGCCGGGCCTACCGCACTTCGACGGTGAGGAGGGACAGCTGCGCAGACACGCCATATCGATGGCGATTCACCGGCAGGCCATCGCCGACAAGATCTTCCGCGGTACCCGCAAACCCCCGCGTGACTACACCTCGAGCGTGCTACCCGGTTTCGATCCGAACCTACCCGGTGCCGAGGTACTCGAATACAACCCCGACCAGGCGCGCCGGCTATGGGCGCGCGCCGACGAGATATCGCCGTGGAGTGGTCGTTTCGAGATCGCCTACAACGCCGATGGTGGCCACCAGCCCTGGGTGGATGCCGTTGCCAACAGCATCAAGAACACACTGGGCATCGATGCGGTGGGTATCGCATATCCGACGTTCAAACAGTTGCGGGACCGGATCACCACCCGCAGCGTCGGCCGGGCCTTCCGATCCGGTTGGCAGGGCGACTATCCCACCATGTTGCAGTTCCTGGAACCGAGTTTCCTGAGCCATTCGGAGACCAACGACTTCGACTACCGCAACCCAGAATTCGACTCGTTCATCGCGGCGGCCGAGGCGGCGCCCACCGAATCCGAGTCGTGGCGGTGGGTCGGGCGGGCCCAGCAGGTGCTGTTGCGTGATCTGCCGACCATCCCGATCTTCGACTACGTGAACACCGCCGGTTATTCCGAACGGGTCCACAATGTCATCTTCGCCTGGAACGGGTTGGCCGACTTCGAAAACATCGAGCTGAAATGAGCGGTTGGCGAACGCGATTCCGGGAGACTACGAGGAGAACCTATGGCGTGGTACATCGGGCGGCGACTGCTGCAGATGATCCCGGTGTTCTTCGGCGCGACCCTGCTGATCTACTTCCTGATCTATCGGGTCTCCGGGGGCTCGGTCGCCGCGTTCGCCGGTGAGCGCACCCTGACCCCCGCCCTGGAAGCGCAACTGCGCGCCCGCTATCACCTCGACCGATCGTTCCTGGTGCAGTATCTGTACTACCTGAAGGGAATCTTCACCCTCGATCTGGGCACCTCGTTCTCCGGGCGGCCGGTGAAGGACGAACTGGCCCGTGCGTTCCCGATCACCTTCCGATTGGCCTTCCTGGCCGTGGTGTTCGAAACGGTTTTCGGCGTGCTCTTCGGGGTCTTCGCCGGTCTGCGCAAGGGCAGACCGTTCGACTCGATCATGTTGGTGCTCAGCCTGGTGGTGATCGCGATACCGGTCTTCGTCCTGGGTTTTCTGGCCCAGTACTTCTTCGGGGTCGAATGGGGGATCGCGCCGGTCACGGTGGGTGCGAACGCGAGTTTCTCCAGACTCGTCGTTCCCGCCCTGGTGCTCGGCATGCTGTCGTTCGCCTATGTGCTGCGGCTGACCAGGAACTCGATCGCGGAAAACATGGACGCCGACCATGTGCGCACCGCGACCGCGAAGGGACTGGGTCGGCGGCGCGTGGTGACCGTACACATTCTGCGCAATTCACTCATCCCGGTGGTTACCTTCGTCGGGGCTGATCTGGGCGCGTTGATGGGCGGCGCCATCGTCACCGAGGGCATCTTCAATATCCCCGGTATCGGCGGCACGCTCTATCAGGCCGTGGTACGGGGAGAAGCGCCGACCGTGGTCTCCTTCGTCACCGTACTGATCGTCGTCTTCCTGCTCACCAACTTGGTGGTGGACCTGCTGTACGTGGTTCTCGATCCGCGGATCCGCTATGCCTGAACAGGAGTGTGGTCATGCCCGATGAGCGGTCCCCGATTCGGCCGGGGCAACAGCGTTGGGTCGCGCCTCCCGAAGAGGTGCCGGTCGAGGCCGTCGACCGGGTGGATATCAGCGGGGCACCGCGGGGGCTGTGGGGGGAGGCATGGCAGGGATTGCGGCGCAATCCGCTGTTCTTCGTCTCCGTCGCGCTCATTGTCATCGTGCTGGTGGTCGCGGCGTTTCCCGGACTGTTCACCGATCAGGACCCGCGGTACTGCGTGATCGAGAACAGTCTGCTGCCGCCGAACGCGCACCATTGGTTCGGATTCGATCTACAGGGCTGTGATATCTACGCGCGCACCGTTTACGGGGCTCGCGCCTCGGTACTGACCGGGGTTGGCGCGGCCCTGCTGTTCGTACTGGTCGGCGCGACATTGGGGGCGCTTGCCGGCTACTATGGCGGCGCACTCGATTCGATCATCTCGCGTATCTCCGAGATCGTCTATGCAATACCGCTCATGCTCGCGGCCATCGTGCTCATGCAGTTGTCGCAGGAGCGCACCATCTGGCTGGTGATCGTCACCCTGGCCGGATTCACCTGGCCACAGGCGGGGCGGATCGCGCGCGGGGCGGTCATCTCCGCCAAGAACAGCGAGTACACACTGGCGGCGCAGGCGCTGGGAGCCTCGCGGTTCGACATTCTGGTACGGCATGTCCTGCCGAACTCGCTCGGGCCGGTGCTCGTGGTGACCACCATCTGGTTGGGTGTTTTCATCGTCACGGAGGCGACCCTGTCGTTCCTCGGTGTCGGGCTGCCGCCGACGGAGATTTCCTGGGGCGCCGATATCGCCACCGGTCAGCAGCAGTTGCGCGGGGGGTCGCTGATCCTCTTCTATCCGGCTGCCGCGCTGGCCTTGACCGTACTCGGGTTCATCGTGCTCGGTGACGCGCTGGGTGACGCCCTCGATCCCAAATCTCGCAGGAGGCGCCCATGACCGGTCGGCCGACCACAATCGATCCCGACAGCCCGCTCCTGACGGTCCGCGATCTGCGTATCGCCTTCGGGACGGGGGCGAACCAGGTCGATGCGGTGCGTGGTGTCGACCTGACCGTCCATCGGGGACAGACCGTTGCCGTCGTTGGGGAGAGCGGGTCCGGGAAATCGACCACCGCCCATGCGATCATCGGTCTGCTGCCGCGCGGGGGGCGAGTGGTGTCCGGAAGCATTCGTTTCGATGGCCGCGAATTGACCGAGGCCTCGCGGGCACAACTGGTGCGGTTGCGGGGAACCGGGATCGGTTTCGTACCGCAGGATCCGATGTCGAACCTGAACCCCGTGTGGAAGATCGGTTTCCAGCTCCGGGAAACGCTCGCCGCGAACGGTATCGCCCGCGGCCGGGCGGCTCGGGAGCGCGCCGTGGAACTGCTCGAAGCAGCCGGGATACCGGATGCCGAGTACCGGCTCGACCGGTATCCGCACGAACTGTCCGGCGGACTGCGGCAGCGTGCGCTGATAGCCATGGCCCTCTCCGGGCGGCCGGACCTGCTCATCGCCGACGAACCGACCTCGGCCCTGGACGTGACCGTGCAGCGGCAGATACTCGACCATATCGGCAGGCTCACCTCGGAACTCGGGACCGCGATGCTACTCATCACCCATGATCTGGGGCTGGCCGCCGAACGCGCCGAGCACCTGGTGGTGATGTACCGGGGGCGGGTCGTGGAGTCCGGCCCCGCGGCCGAGCTACTGCGCGACCCGCGTCACGAATACACCCGGAGGTTGGTGGACTCGGCACCCTCACTGGCATCGGCGCGCCGCCCGCAACGGCGGAGCCGGATATCGGTCACCGCCGGACCGGCGGGTGATGTGATGGACGAAGCCGCGCCGGAAACGGCTCCGATTCTGGCGGCCGACCGGCTCACCAAGAGATATCGGGTCCGAGGATCGGTGCCCTGGAAGTCGACGGAACGCGTGGCGGCGGAGGATATCTCGTTTCGGCTTCGTCGCGGCACCACCACCGCCCTGGTCGGTGAATCGGGGTCCGGGAAATCCACTGTCGCTCAGCTCGTCCTGGGGCTGATATCCCCGAGCTCGGGGTCGGTCCGTTTCGACGGCAAGGACATCACCCGGATGAACCACGCCGAACAACTCGGTTTCCGCCGACGCGTGCAACCGGTGTTCCAGAACCCGTACGGATCCCTGGACCCGATGTACTCGATCCACCGCTGCCTGCTCGAGCCGCTGCGTATCCACGGCATCGGCACCCGAGCGGAACGTGAGGCCCGGATACGGGAGTTGCTCGACCAAGTGGCGCTGCCCGCCAATGTGCTCGGTCGTTACCCGAGCGAACTGTCGGGTGGACAGCGGCAGCGGGTGGCAATTGCCCGCGCGCTGGCGTCGGGACCGGAACTGCTGGTCTGCGACGAGGCCGTGTCCGCACTCGACGTCCTGGTCCAGGCGCAGATCCTGAACCTGCTCGATGAACTGCAGGATCGGCTCGGCCTGAGCTACCTGTTCATCACACACGACCTCGCCGTGGTTCGGCAGATCGCCGATGAGGTGCTTGTCATGCAGGGCGGTCGTATCGTCGAGGCAGCGGGCACCGAGGAAATCTTCACCGCCCCGCGGGAGGAATACACCCGGCGATTGCTCGCGGCGATTCCGGGACGGGACCTGCTCGTGGGGTGACCGGGCCCGCGGCAGTAGCCTCGTCCCGTGACCGATCCGCTGCAACCTCTCGTCGACCTGCCCGGTGTGCGCGCGGCCGCCGACAAGGCCCGTGACGCCCTCGCCGAGGTCCATCGACACAAGGCGAACCGACGCGGTTGGCCCGCCACGGCCGCCGAGGCAGCGGTGCGGGCGGCGCGTTCCTCGGCGGCGATCGACGGTGGCAGTACCCAACTGCCTGCCGATGGTGCCCCCGATCCGATTCTGGCCGGTGCGCTGCGGGTGGGGCAGGCATTGGACGGGGATGGTCTGCGTAATCTGACCGGTGTCTGGCAGCGGGCGCCGTTGCAGGCATTGGCCCGTCTACATCTGCTCGCCGCGGCGGACCTGGTGGAGGACAAGGACCGGCTGGGCCGCCCTCGGGCCGATACGGGGGTTTCCGAGCGCCTGGATCTACTCGCGCAGACGGTGCTCGGATCCGCGGCGCCGGCCCCGGTGGTGGCCGCCGTGGTGCACGGTGAGCTGCTCTCTCTCCAACCCTTCGGTTCCGCGGACGGGATCGTGGCGCGGGCGGCCGCTCGATTGGTCACGGTGTCCAGCGGGCTGGACCCGCATGCTCTGGGAGTGCCCGAAGTGTTCTGGTTGCGGCGGCGGCAGGCGTATCTGGATGGCGCCGCCGGATTCGCCACCGGGACCGCCGAAGGAGTCGGCGGCTGGGTGATTTTGTGCTGCGGCGCACTGGAGGACGGTGCGCGCGAGGCGATGTCGATCGCGAATGCCGCCGCCGGCTGATAGGGGCGTACACATCGAAGCGGGCGGCGTTGTCGCTGTAGACGACCTCACCGCCCGCTAGCACGGACCGCCGGGGTACCAAGCGTGCTGGAATGGGTTGTGTTCACGGCCTCGGCGTTCCTCCGGGGCTCACCACGGCTCATCCCCGCAGACTGTGCGAGGCATCGCCGCCGGCGATCCGGATTTCGCAGGCCCACAACGCTTTTGCCTTTATCGCGGCGAGCTCCGCGTGGGTTCCTGGCGTCCGTGCCGGGAAGGATGGTCGGGAGACTGCACCTTCTCTTCCGGTTCAGCCTTGGCCTTCCGTCCTTCCGTGCCTCCATTTTTACCACTGTGAGCGCACTCACAGCAAGTGCCGACCGGGTATCGAACCTCGGAATTTCGATCGGAGTTCTAGCTCGAAATTCCTGGTCGTCAGCCCATCAATGGCGGTTAGCGCAGTGAATCTTCTCACTGTTGGTGTATGCCCGGTGGGAGCCGGCCGGGATCAGCGGCGGCGTAGGAAACGGTAGGTGAGCGCACCTGCGACCATCGCGCTCAGGCCCACTCCGACCGCGGCCAGGGTTGTCGACGACGGTGCCTGGAATCGCGCCCATAGTGATACCGGATTGGAAAAGGTTAGTATCGGCCAACCCCGGGCCGTCGCCTCGCGACGCAGATTCCGGTCGGGATTCACCGCCGTGGGGTGACCGACCGCGGCGAGCATCGGCAGATCGGTGATCGAGTCGGAATAGGCGTAGCACCGGGACAGGTCGTACCCCGCCTCGGCGGCAAGCTTTTCCATCGCGGTGACCTTGCCCTCGCCGTAGCAGTAGAACTCCACCTCGCCGGTGTACTTGCCGTCCACCACGGTCATACGGGTTGCCGCGGTGTGGGTGGCGCCCAGCGCCTCGGCGATCGGCCCGACGATCTCCTCACCCGAGGCGGAGACGATGACCACATCGTGGCCGCGGATCTTGTGATCGGCGATCAGATCGAGCGCCTCCGCGTAGATCAGCGGCTCGACCAGTTCGTGAAGTGTCTCGGACACGATCGATCTCACCTGCTCGACATCCCAGCCGGCGCACATATCGGTCAGATGTGCCCGCATTCGTTCCATCTGATCGTGATCGGCTCCGGAGAGTAGGAACATGAAGTGCGCATAGCTGCTCTCCAGAACGGTACGACGATTGATCAGCCCCTGGGCGAAGAAGGGTTTGCTGAATACGTATGCGCTCGACTTCGCGATCAGTGTTTTGTCGAGGTCGAAAAAGGCGGCGATACGGCCGTTCCGGCAGCTCGCGTCGTTCGGAGATCCTGTTGTGTTGCCAAGGGCGGTCACACGTCCAGGATAGGCATCGCAATTGTGCGGATCCGGTCTCCCGCGCCTCACTCGGCGGTCATACCCGGTGGCTTTTCCGGCTGTGCTGTAGGTAACACGACACAAGGATCTTTTCCCGAGTCGGACTTGCATGGTGGCCGGTTCTTGGGTGTAGTATTGCTGGCACCTGGACATGTTCCAGGCGCGTTCAGCCCGACCCCCCGGGGCTGAACCCGACGGCCCCAGCCTCCTCCCCCCCCGGCTGGGGCCGTCCTCTATTTACGGGCGGCACACGATTTTCGGAGTGACGCGGAAATATTTCGTCGTGGCCATTCCGGCATGCTCATTCCATCGGCGGCCTCTCCTCCGATCCCACTGTGACGGCGCCGGTCGCGGAATTCTTCACAGTTGTCCACAGCTCCGGAGTTATCCACATTCGGTATCAGGGCCGATCGATCCGCCGTTGTTTCGGCGAGGCTGGCCTGCATGGACCACGATCCGACAGCGGAACACGCGACCCCGGCCCTGGCGCTCGTCGGCGAGGGGCGGTTGCGTGAAGAAGTCCGTCGCGTCGCCGCGGCGGCCGGGCGACAGCTCGAGGAACACGAACCACCCATTGGTAGACACCCATGGGTCACCGCGTCGCTCATCGTCCTCGATACCGAGGCCGCTCTCCGGTACGCCGCCGCCGGGCATCCTCGGCGGTCCGGCATCGTCATGGTCACCGAGGGCGAACCCGGTCTGGACGACTGGCGGGCCGCCGCGTTCGTCGGCGCCGAACGGGTCGTGGCGCTACCGGACGCCGCGGTCGGACTCATCGAGAAATTCGCCGAACACGCCGAGCGCCGCGCCGACGGCGGGATCGTCGTGGCCGTCGCGGGCACCGGCGGCGGTGCCGGAGCGTCGACCCTGGCGGCGGCCACGGCATTGCGATCGGCCGGTACCGGCTTCCGTCCGCGCACCATATTGGTCGACGGTGCGCCCTACGGTGGGGGACTCGATCTGTTGCTCGGTATCGAGCAGGCGCCGGGCCTGCGTTGGCCGGATCTCGTGGTCGACGACGGACGCGTGGCCGCCGCCGCCCTGCACAACGCCCTTCCCGAGGCCGGTATCGGACTGTCGGTGCTGTCGTGCGCTCGCGGCGCGCCATGTTCCGGCGATCTCGGCTCCGCCGCGGTCCACGCGGTGATCGAGGCCGGTCGCGGTGCGGGCGACCTGGTCGTTTGCGATATATCCAGTGAGCGCGGTCCGCATGCCACTCAGGTACTCGAGGTGGCCGACCTGGTGGTGCTCGTGGTGCCTGCACGGATCAGAGCTGTTGCCGCGGCCGAGGCCGTCACCGGATGGATAGCATCCCGAAACCCGAATCAGGCACTCGTGGTTCGCGGCCCCGCGCCGGGAAATCTCCGTGGTCACGAAATCGCCGAAATACTCGATCTGCCGTTACTGGCGGCCGTTCGTGCCCAACCGGGCCTGTCCGCTCGGCTCGAACGCGGTGGTCTGCGGTTGCGGCGCGGACCGCTGCGCGAGGCATGCGATGCGGTGCTGGCGGTGCTGGAACCTCCGGCCGAGCGGAGGGCAGGATGACCGACGAGACAGAGCTTTTCGGTGCGAACTCGGCGTTACCCGCGCCGCCACCCGTGCTGCGGTCCCGGACGCGACGGTCCGCGTCGAGCGCCCCCGAACCGGTGACCACGTCGGAAACCACCGGGGTGGTCACCGCCGACCTACTGGAACGGGTCCGGGAGCGGCTGGCGGGTGAATCCGGCGCACCGGAACCTGCCCGGGTGGCGGCGGCGATCCGTGCCGAGTCCGGCGGGATGCTCGGCGATACCGATTTATTACGTGCGCTCCGATTACTCCAGACCGAGCTGACCGGTGCGGGGGTGCTGGAGCCGCTGCTGCACGACCCCGATATCGCCGATGTCCTGGTCACCGCACCGGACGCCGTGTGGATGGACCGAGGCCGTGGGCTGGAGAAGACTTCGATCACCTTCCCCGACGAGATAGCGGTGCGCAGACTGGCGCAGCGGCTCGCGCTTGCCGCGGGGCGCCGCCTCGACGATGCGCAACCCTGGGTGGACGGGCGGTTGCCCGCGCTCGATGTCGCACGTGGGGAAACCCTGGGCGTCCGACTGCACGCGGTGTTGGCGCCGATCGCCCATGGTGGGACCTGCCTGTCGCTGCGTGTTCTGCGGCCGGCGACCCAGGGGTTGGACGCACTCGCCGCCTTGAACACCGTCCCTGCCGAGGCGGAGGCGTTACTTCGGCAAATCGTCCGCGCTCGGTTGGCCTTTCTGGTCGTCGGCGGTACCGGGGCGGGCAAAACGACCTTGTTGTCCGCATTGCTCGCCGAAGTGAACCCGCAGGAACGGATCATCTGCGTGGAGGATGCGGCGGAACTGGCCCCACCGCATCCACATGTCGTTCGGCTGGTTGCCCGTCCCGCCAATATCGAGGGCGCCGGACAGATCACCGTGCGCGATCTGGTCCGGCAGGCCCTGCGGATGCGTCCGGATCGGATCGTTGTGGGTGAGGTGCGCGGCGCGGAGGTCGGTGACCTGCTCACCGCGCTCAATACCGGGCACGACGGCGGAGCGGGCACCGTACACGCCAACTCCCCCCGGGAGGTCCCCGCCAGGTTGGAGGCGCTCGCCGCGCTCGGCGGTATGGACCGCGCCGCCCTGCACAGCCAGCTCGCGGCAGCGGTCCAAGTGGTGTTGCATGTATACCGGCGGGCCGACGGATCCCGTGGATTGCGGGAGATCGGCGTGGTCACCCGTGATGACGGAGGCCATGTCCGCATCGACCCCGCGTGGTGCGCCGATGCTACAGAGCCCACCCCCGCGCGGACCACGCTGGACCGTCTACTGCACGATCGGCTGCGACCATGAGCGCCCCCCTGATATGCGGCGCGCTCGCCCTGTTGCTCGTACCGCCCGCGGCGGGGCGGCGGCGGTTCGGTGACCTGTTCGGCCGAAGGACACGACCGTGGCACCCCACCACGGCGATCCTGCTTCGTTGCGGCCTCGGCATCGGCTGCGTCGTGGCGTTCGCGTTCGGGAGTGGTCCACTCATCGCCGTGATACTCGTCCTGGGCACGATCGTGATCAGGATGCGGTGGATACACCGAGACCGCCGCCACCGTGACGAATGCGGCCGACTACTTGCCGCATTGGAGACGGTTATCGGTGAACTGCGCGTCGGCGCGCATCCGAGCGCCGCGGCCCAGGCTGCCTCGGAGGAAGCGGAAGGGATAGCGGCGCAGGTCTTCGCGGTGAGTTCGGCGCGTTCCCGGCTCGGTGGTTCCGGAGCCGATGGGCTGCGGTGTCCCGGCTCGGTGATCGCCGTGGAACTCGACCGGATCGCCGATGCGTGGCAGGTGGCCGAACGATACGGGCTAGCCCTGGCCGAGCTGTTGACCGCGGCCCGTACGGATCTGAGCGGCCGCATCCGGTTCCGTAACCGTACCGATGCCGCTCTCGCGGGTGCGCGCGCCACCGCTACGGTCCTGGCCGGACTGCCGGTGCTCGGGATCGTGCTGGGACAGCTGATGGGTGCCGAACCGTTGCGAGTCCTGTTCGTATCCACCACCGGCACCTATCTACTTCCGCTCGGTACCGCATTGGCCTGCGCCGGTCTGCTCTGGACCGATGCCATCACCCGAAAGGTATTGCTGTGAAAGGTTTCCGAGAACGATCCCACCCGAGGTGGGTGCGTTCCCGGCATGGCTGTTCCGTGACGTACACGGTGGGGCACCGAAAGCCCGAACAGTGGCGGTACAGAGGCGCGCGCGACCCACGGAGATCGAGATGAACTCTGTGGTGGGGCTGTCGTACCTACTCTCGGCGGCGGCGGTACTGCTTATCCCGGCGCCGCGTCCGGTGATCGTTCGCCTGCGTGGTACGCCCGAGCGACCGCGTAAATCGGTCCGCGGTTCCGATCGGGTGCGCGTGGATCCGCTTGCGGCCGCAACCGTCTTCGATCTCCTGGCGGCCTGCCTGCGCGCGGGCCTGCCGACCGCCACGGCGGTCCGCGCGGTCCTCCCGAGCGCTCCGCAAACTTTGCGAACGGCACTACGCCGATCGGCCGATCTGCTCGCACTGGGCGCAGACCCGGCTCTCGCGTGGGGGAGGTCCGGTACCGCCACCGTGACCACACCGGAGTTCGAATCGCTGGCACGTATGGTGCGGCGTTCGGCGCGTTCGGGTTCTGCGCTGGCGGATGCGGTGAGCGAGCTGGCGAGCCGGCGCCGCGAGGAGGTCGAGGATATGGCCGCGGCCCGGGCCGAGCGGGCGGGAGTGTGGATCGGCGGTCCGCTGGGCCTGTGTTTTCTGCCGGCATTCATCTGCCTGGGGATCGTGCCCGTGATCATCGGTCTGGCCACGCGGGTGCTCGACGGGGGTCTGCTGTGAACGCATCACCCGAGCCGGTGAACGAGACGTGTCCGTATGGATGGGCCGTGCGGACGGGGGAGAGAGGGGAAGCTAATGCGTATCGATTCGGTACGGCGGGCGATCCAGGGATCGCATGCGATGTCGTGGGAGGTGCGGGCCCGGCTGTTGCGGTTCTGGAATGGGGAGGAGGGGATGAGTACCGCCGAATATGCGATCGGCACGATCGCGGCAGCGGCGTTCGGCGCCGTGCTGTACGGGGTGGTGACCGGAGACAGTATCCCGGATGCCTTGACGAAGATCATCGACAAAGCGTTGAACACCGGGGTGTAGCGGCCGCGGCGTGGATACGGCCGGATGCGGGTTCGCTTCGTGGTGACCGGGGCGGGGTGACGGTCGAGGCAGCGATCGCGTTGGGAGCGATCGCCGTCGCCGTCGCGCTGTGTATCGGTGCCGTGCTGACCGCATCGACCCAGGTGCGGTGTGTCGATGCGGCGCGGGAAGCCGCTCGGTTGGATGCCCGGGGGGATCGGGTGAATGCGGTGGCGGCGGCGCGGCGAATAGCGCCGGAGAACGCGGGTATAGCCATTCGGCGAGAGGGTGACCATGTGATTGTCCGGGTCTCCGCCGGGTCGCCGCTGCTGCCCCTGCTGGTGTTGCGAGCAGAGGCGGTCGCCATTGTGGAACCGGGAGAAATACCGTGACGAAACGAAGGGGGTGGCGGGATGACCGGGGCGCGGCGAGTGTGGCGACGGCTCTGGCGTTGGTCGGACTTCTCATGGTGACGGTCGCGGTGGTACAGGTCGGCGCTGTCGCGGTGGCGCGGCACCATGCACAGGCCGGTGCCGATCTTGCAGCGCTTGCCGCGGCGAGCGCGCTCCTGCGCGGTGCCGAGGCCGGTTGCGCAGAGGCGGAGGCCCTCACTCGCCGGATGAGGGTTCGGCTCACCCGCTGCGAAGTCATCGATTGGGATGCGGTGATCTCGGTGGAGGAAGAAGTGCCGGGAGGCGTGTTCGGCTCGCACAGCGTACGCGCGATCGCGCGGGCCGGTCGGATCGAACCAGGGGAGTGAAGCATCCGCGCCGAAATTTGTTAACGGGAATTATTCGAATTACATAGCAACCGGAATTGTTGCGTCGTCAAAGATTCTCCACGTGGAACCGGGGAATGAGGCAATATGTTGTGGACGGGTGGGTTGAATCGGGAATGGCAATCATTCGGTTAACGACGCATTGGTATCCGCTGCCGGGCGCAATAACTGGACAATTGACCGAGTTTCCGAACTCCTTGTTCTGCCGAAATATTGCGTGCTCAGGACGTGGTTGCGAGCCCATCTCCCGGTTCGGAGGCCAGGTCGGCGACCACCACCCTCAGCAACCGGGCCGCGGCCGCCTTGTCCAGAGGAGTGTTGCCGTTCCCGCATTTGGGCGACTGCACACAGGACGGACACCCGGAGCCGCAGCCGCACGAGTCGATGGCATCGAGCGTGGCCGTCAGCCAGCTGCGGAGTTGGGTGAATCCGCGTTCGGCGAAGCCCGCACCCCCGGGTTGTCCGTCGTAGACGAATACGGTGGGCAGGCCGGTATCCGGGTGTTCGGCGGTGGAGACACCGCCGATATCCCACCGGTCGCAGGTAGCGACCAGCGGTAGCAGGCCGATCGCGGCGTGTTCGGCGGCATGGAGCGCGCCGGGCAGCTCGGTGGGGTCGATATCCGCTCGTTCGAGCAGTTCGGCGGTCACGGCGTAGAACACAGCGGTTGTGGGCAGGGTTCGGGTGGGTAGATCCAGTTCCACCAGGTCGAGAATCTCCCCGGTCGGCAATGTGCGGAGGTA
This sequence comes from Nocardia paucivorans NBRC 100373, assembly GCF_000308675.1. Taxonomy (GTDB): domain Bacteria; phylum Actinomycetota; class Actinomycetes; order Mycobacteriales; family Mycobacteriaceae; genus Nocardia; species Nocardia paucivorans. Next base: position 83,706 of record NZ_BAGE01000002.1, read on the forward strand.
ACCGACCACTTGCCCGGTTACCCGAACCTCCGCCAGCGCGGTGGTCACCCCGCGATACATCCGATGATCCAGTACCTGCTCGATCTCGATGGAGGTGACCTGGCGGGCGTTGGTCGTCCAGCCGGGGTCGTCGGCGCGGACGAATGCGATGCCGGTGTCGAGATCCAGTTCTTCGACGACATAGGTTTCGCCCCGATGCAGGTGAACCGCGCCTTCGTGCAGCGTGGCGGGGGCGCGGGCGGCGTCGGCGGTGCCGAGTAGTCGGCCGGTCTCGCTGTCCACGATGGCCACCGGCGAACCGATACCGCCACGAACATCCACGGAGTCGTGCGGTTCGGTTGCGGCGGTGACGAACCAGCGCGCCATCCCGGCGGTCGCCTTCTCCCGTCGGCGGATGAGGCCTCGAGCGGCCAGGTCACGGATGATCCGGTCGCCCCCGAAGTGCGCCACCTCCTCGTCGGTGAGCGGCAGTTCCGTTGCCGCGCACAGCAGATGCGGGCCGAGGACATAGGGGTTGCCCGGATCGGTGATCGTGGCCTCGACCGGTCGTTCCAGTAGTGCTCGAGGGTGGTGCACCAAGTAGGTGTCGAGGGGATCGTTGCGGGCTACCAGTAGCGCCAACGAGCCACGGGCGTCCCGGCCCGCCCGGCCCACCTGCTGCCAGAAGGAGGCCACCGTGCCCGGAAAACCGGACAGCACGACCGCATCCAGGCCGGCGATATCCACCCCGAGTTCCAGCGCGTTCGTGGTCGCAACGGCCATCAGTGAACCGTTGGCCAGCCCTTCCTCCAACTCTCGCCGGTCCTCCGGCAGGTAGCCGCCCCGGTAGGCGGCCACCCGTTCGGCCACCACCGGGTCGATCTCGTACAGCAGTCTGCGGGTATCCATGGCGATGAGCTCGGCCGAGCGGCGGGAACGAGCGAAGGCGAGCGTCCGCGCACCCGCGAGCACCAGTTCGGCCGTGATTCGGGCGGCCTCCGTGGCCGCTCCCCGGCGCACCGGTGCGCCGTTTTCTCCGCCGCTTTCGAACAGCAACGGAGGTTCCCAGAACGCCACCGTGCGTGGGCCGCGCGGGGAGCCGTCCTCGGTGACCGCAACACAGTTCGCGCCGATCAGTCGGGATGCCGCCGCCGCGGGGTCCGCCGTGGTCGCCGAACACAGGATAAAAACCGGTTCGGCCCCGTAGTGCGCAGCCAAGCGCCGCAGCCGGCGCAGCACCAGCGCCACATGCGAACCGAATACTCCTCGGTAGGCATGGCATTCGTCGATCACTACGAAGCGCAGGCGGCGCAACAGGCGCGCCCAGCGCGGGTGGGCGCGTAGCACTCCCAGGTGCAGCATGTCGGGGTTGGTGAAGACCCAGCGGGCACTGGTCCGAACCCATTGCCGGACCTCGCCCGGGGTATCGCCGTCGTATGCGGCGGCGCGGATATCGCGGAGCGGACCCTCATGGGTGAGTGCGGCTACGGTCCGCAGTTGGTCGGCGCCGAGTGCTTTCGTCGGTGCCAGGTAGAGCGCGGTCGCTCGGGGGTCGTCGAGCAGTGTGCTCAGCACCGGCAGTTGGTAACCCAGCGATTTGCCCGAGGCGGTGCCGGTGGCGACCACGACATGGCGGCCCGAGATCGCCGCTTCGGCGGTTGCGATCTGATGACGCCACGGGACATCGATACCCGTGGCTCGTAATGCGTCGACAACCGCGGGGGCAACCCATGCCGGCCAGTCGGCGATCGCGGCGGCGCGTTCCGGAAGCTCTGCGATATGGGTTGGTTGGAGTTCCCCGTCAGGCTTGCCTTTCAGGACACAATTCAGCAACAATTGGCCGTAACTGGAGCCGATCGTGTCCATTGATCGGCGTTCTTCACCCGGGGGGTTCACGGCGCCAAGCCTTCCAGGCGGCCAGAAAGTGTGAAACGTGCGCGTCCAAGTTGCGCTACCTGCGATTTCGATACCCAATAGCGATCTGGGTCACAGTAGGGTTGCCGGACCGAATCCTGGTTATCGAGAGGCAAACATACCGGAAGTTCAGAATACAGCAATCCAATCCTTATCTGCGCATTCGCAAGATCAGCTTTTTTGCAAATTGTCGGTAACTCCGCTGTCGAATTGCTTGAAGACATGGTTCACTGGGTCCTGGTCGCAAGCTTCTGTGTTCGAGGGACGGATGTAAAGTCCAAACCGTCGGCAGGGGATCGATGTTGCGACCGGTGTACAAGGCGGTTTTCATCGGAAAGAAGCCAACAGTGCAGCGGTCGGAACGGGCCCGGTGGACGAAACCCAGTTGTCCGCCGTTCCGAGTAAGAAAAGAGAAGGAACAGAATGGCACAGGGAACTGTGAAGTGGTTCAACGCGGAGAAGGGTTTCGGCTTCATCGCGCCGGAGGATGGCTCCGCTGACGTCTTCGTTCACTACTCCGAGATCCAGGGTTCGGGTTTCCGTACCCTCGAGGAGAACCAGAAGGTCGAGTTCGAGGTTGGCCAGGGCACCAAGGGCCCGCAGGCCACTGGGGTCCGCGCGCTCAGCTGAGCACGGGACATTCTGCTCGTCCCTCACCCCCGTTATGGTGGTGAGGGACGAGCTGTATCTGGGTAGATCCGCATCACACCGCGCGGTATGGCCGACCCGCGACCCTGCATACTGAACGCGTCGACGCCTGTGCCCGTGGTTTCTCGCAACCGCTCGACCATGCGCAGCGTCAAGGTATAAACGTCTCTGGTGGCTTCGAACGTTTGTTGCCGCCATTACCCCAGCCGCGCCCGCGCCAGTGGTGCCGAGCAGGTCGAGAGGAAAGGTGTATCCACCGGTGGCAACACGAGACCGCAGTGCAGCCGACCAGGGGCGCCCCCTGCGTCGTCTCGTGATCGTCGAGTCCCCGACCAAGGCCCGCAAGATCGCGCCCTATCTGGGCCGCGGCTACACGGTGGAGGCCTCCGTCGGCCATATCCGGGATCTGCCGCGCGGTGCGGCCGATGTCCCGGCCAAATACAAGGGTCAGGAATGGGCCCGCCTCGGGGTCGATGTCAACAACGACTTCGAACCCATCTACGTCATCAACCCGGATAAGAAGAGCAAGGTCACCGAACTCAAGGGCCTGCTCGCCGAGGCCGACGAGCTGTACCTGGCCACCGACCCCGACCGGGAAGGTGAGGCCATCGCCTGGCATCTGTTGGAAACCCTGAAGCCGAAGATTCCGGTCCGGCGAATGGTGTTCCACGAGATCACCGAACCGGCCATCCGCGCGGCCGCCGCCGATACCCGGGAACTGGACAACGACCTGGTCGACGCCCAAGAGACCCGCCGCATCCTGGACCGGCTCTACGGCTACGAGGTCAGCCCGGTGCTGTGGAAGAAGATCATGCCGCGGTTGTCGGCGGGCCGGGTGCAGTCGGTCGCCACCCGGGTGATCGTGCAGCGGGAACGCGAGCGAATGGCATTCCGCTCGGCGGAGTACTGGGATATCGCCGCCAAGCTCGACGCGGGCGGTGCGGCGGACACCACCAACCCGCGTACCTTCGCGGCGCGGCTGATCGATATCGATGGCTCTCGTGTCGCCACCGGCCGAGATTTCGGCCCCGATGGGCGGCTCAAGGCCCCTTCCCAGACGAATACGCTGGGCGCGCCACGGGTCGTCGTGCTGGACGAGGCCTATGCCCGCCGGCTGGCCGAAGCGCTCGACGGCGCCGACCTCACGGTGTCGTCGGTCGAGTCCAAGCCCTACACCCGCAAACCCTATGCGCCGTTCATGACGTCCACGCTGCAACAGGAGGCGGGCCGCAAACTGCGGTTCACCTCGGAACGCACCATGCGGGTGGCACAGCGGTTGTACGAGAACGGCTACATCACCTATATGCGCACCGACTCGACCACTTTGTCCGAGTCGGCCATCCAGGCCGCCCGCACCCAGGCCACCCAGCTCTACGGAGCGGAATACCTGCACCCCACTCCGCGCCAGTACAACCGGAAGGTCAAGAACGCTCAGGAGGCGCACGAGGCCATCCGACCCGCCGGCGATACCTTCGCCACGCCCGGTCAGCTGCATTCGCGGCTCGACGAGGACGAGTTCCGTCTCTACGAACTGATCTGGCAGCGCACGGTCGCCTCGCAGATGGCCGACGCCCGGGGCACCACCCTGACGGTGCGGATCACCGGCACCGCCGGGACCGGCGAGGAATGCGTATTCGCGGCATCCGGACGCACCATCACCTTTCCGGGCTTCCTGAAGGCGTATGTGGAGAGCGTCGACGAGGAGGCGGGCGGTCAGTCCGACGACGCGGAGAACCGCCTGCCCGACTTGTCCGAGGGCGAGGCCGTCACCGCGGTCGAACTGACCCCGGACGGGCACGCCACCAACCCGCCCGCCCGCTACACCGAGGCGTCGCTGGTCAAAACCCTGGAAGAGCTGGGTATCGGCCGGCCGTCCACCTATTCGTCGATTATCAAGACCATTCTCGACCGCGGCTATGTGTACAAACGCGGTAGTGCGTTGGTGCCGTCGTGGGTGGCGTTCTCCGTGGTCGGCCTGTTGGAGGAGCATTTCGGCCGGCTGGTCGACTTCGATTTCACCGCGGCCATGGAAGACGATCTGGACGCCATCGCGGCCGGTCGGGAGCGGCGTGGCAACTGGCTGACCGGGTTCTACTTCGGTGGTGATCACGGGGCCGAGGGGTCGGTCGCCCGTTCCGGTGGGTTGAAGAAGATGGTCGGTGATCGGCTCGACGAGATCGACGCCCGCGAGGTCAATTCGATCAAGCTGTTCACCGATGCGGAAGGCCGCGATGTCGTGGTGCGGGTCGGTCGATACGGCCCGTATCTGGAACGGATGGTCACCGACCCGAACGCTCGCGACGGCGAGCCGGTCTCCCAGCGCGCGAATCTGCCCGATGACCTTCCCCCCGACGAGCTGACGCCCGAGGTGGCCGAAAAGCTGTTCGCCACCCCACAGGAGGGACGCTCCCTCGGCGTCGATCCGGTGACCGGACATGAAATCGTGGTCAAGGAGGGCCGGTTCGGCCCGTACGTCACCGAGATCCTGCCCGAGCCGGTCGAAGATTCGACGAACGACAAGAAAACGACCAAGAAGTCGACCACGAAACCGCGAACCGGTTCGTTGTTCAAGTCCATGGACCCGGCAACCGTCACCCTCGACGAGGCCCTGAAGGTGCTGTCGCTGCCCCGTGTGGTCGGTGTCGACCCGCAGTCGGGGGAAGAGATCACCGCCCAGAACGGTCGTTACGGTCCCTACCTGAAGAAGGGCACCGATTCTCGTTCGCTGGCCTCCGAGGACCAGATCTTCACGGTCACCCTGGAGGAGGCGTTGAAGATCTACGCCGAACCCAAACGCCGCGGTAGACAGGCCGCGGCGGCACCGCCGCTGCGGGAACTCGGTACGGATGCGGCCACCGGGAAGCCGATGGTGATCAAGGACGGTCGGTTCGGCCCGTATGTCACCGACGGAGAAACCAACGCCAGCCTGCGCAAAGGCGACGATGTCGCAACGATCACCGACGAGCGCGCCTCGGAGCTGCTGGCCGATCGGCGGGCGCGCGGTCCGGTGAAGAAGGCCGCGAAGAAGACAGCGGCGAAGAAGACCTCCACCAAGAAGGCCGCGGCGAAGGCCACCGCCACGAAGACCACGGCGAAGAAGACTCCGGCGAAGAAGACCGCGACCAAGGCGACGGCCAAGAAGGCGACGAGCCGTGCATCGTCGCGGTCGGGTGGCGAGTCGGAGTAACGTACCCGACCACCCGTGCTCGGATGGTTTCGATGCCACTGTTTCCGGCTCCTCGCCTCGGGTCGGCCGTGGATGGTCGGTACGGACACCGGGCCCATTAGGGTGTAGCGCATGGCGGGTGTCTTCGATCGTCTGGTCGGCCAGGAAGCGGTGGAATCCGCGCTGACCGCCGCCGCGGTCGCCGCCCGGTCGGGGGTGGTGGCGGGGGCGATGACACATTCGTGGCTGTTCACCGGACCACCGGGTTCGGGCCGGTCCGTCGCCGCCCTCTGTTTTGCCGCCGCCCTACAGTGCACCAACCTGGACACGCCGGGCTGCGGTCGCTGTCATGCCTGCACCACCACCATGGCCGGTACACACGGTGATGTGCGTCGTGTCGTTCCCGAGGGGTTGAGCATCTCCACCAAGGAAATGCGCGAGATCGTGCAGATCGCGGCCCGTCGGCCGAGTACCGGCCGCTGGCAGGTGGTGGTGATCGAGGACGCCGATCGTCTCACCGAAGCAGCGGGCAATGTGCTGTTGAAAGTGGTCGAGGAGCCGCCGGACCGGACGGTGTTCCTACTGTGCGCCCCGTCGGTGGACCCGGAGGACATATCGATCACCCTGCGATCCCGGTGTCGACATATGCATCTGGTGACACCGTCCGTCCCGGCGATCGCGCGGGTTCTGCGGGAACAGGACGGGATCGACGAGAAGACCGCGGCGTGGGCAGCCGCGGTCAGCGGCGGCCATATCGGGCGGGCGCGCCGGCTCGCCACCGATGAGGAAACCCGGACCCGGCGCAAACGAGCCCTGGCATTGGTGGCCGCGGTATCCCGCCCCGGTGCCGCCTATGCCGCCGCCGACGAACTGGTCAAGGCCGCCGATGACGAGGCCAAGCAGTTGAACGCCGACCGCGACGAACGCGAACGGGAAGAGCTCGCGACCGCCCTCGGCGCCGGTGGCACCGGGAAAGGCGCTGCGAGCGCCACCCGCGGTTCCGCCGGTGTGCTCAAAGACCTCGAACGCCGCCAGAAGTCCCGTGCCACCCGCACCGGCCGCGATGCCCTCGACCGCGCCCTCATCGATGTGGCCGGCCTCTACCGCGATGCCCTGGCCCTGCGTTTCGGAACCGGCGCAGCGGCCACCGATGTCACCCTGTACCACCCCGATATGGCCGATCAGGCCCGTGACCTGGCCGAACGGATACGTCCCGAGGGTCTGTTGCGGTCGGTCGAAGCCGTCCTCGCCTGTCGTGAGGCCTTGGACCACAATGTCAAACCGCGTTTTGCGGTGGCGGCCATGGTCGCGGGCCTCATTGCCGCGCAAGCCCCCTGACCACCCGTTTTCGCGTTCGGCGGTAGGAGACGATAGACTCGCCACGCCGAACGGCATGCCGCCTTAGCTCAGTCGGTAGAGCGCTTCACTCGTAATGAAAAGGTCGGGGGTTCGATTCCCCCAGGCGGCTCCACTCGGGAACAGGCTTTAACCAGCCGTTTTCCGATTCCGCCGCCGCTTCTTGCGCGGTACCGCTGAATCCGTTTTGTCACGGTTTGTCACAACAGCCTCCAACGTGCCCGCTGCGGAGGCCAGCGCGTCGTTCTGGGAATGCACGTAGGTCCGCATCGTGAAGGCGCTGTCAGCGTGCCCCAACCACTCCGATATCACCGCGATCGGCACACCCTGAAGATGCATCAACGTGCCGCAAGTGTGACGAGCGTCATGCAGCCGAATCCGCCGCACCTTCGCCGCCTTGGTGATCTTCTCCCAGTAGTCCGTCAGGGTGTCCGGATGGTACGGGTAGCCGGCTGGGTCGACCACCACGTGTGTCCCGGGGCCGTACGCCTCACCGAGCGCCAGTTTCTCCGCCGCCTGCCGTTTGCGCGCTGCCTTCAGTTCTGCCTTCAACGTCGCCGTCAACGGCAGGGTGCGGTCCGAGTCCTCCGACTTTGTTTCGTACTCCTCGGCCCGTCCATTCACCGACACCCGGTTGTTGGCGATGGTCAAAGTCCCGCCTTCCAGGTCGATGTCCGACCACCGAAGCCCACCGATCTCACCGCGACGAAGACCGGACAACGCCAGGTGCCAAGCATGGCCGTTGCGATCCTTCGACGCCGCCGCCAGCACCTTTCGTACCTCATCCTCGGAGAAAGTGTTATGCCGCTTCTTCCGTTTGGCCGGCACCCTGTCGACCAGCGCAGCAACATTGCGAACCAATTTGCCTTGAGCAATCAGAGAATCCAATACCGTCTCGAATCGGTCCAAGGTGGCATTAACCGTTTCCGGCGCCCAGGGCCTCCGGTCCCGGCCGTTGGCTTTCTTGGCGGTCCCGGCAAGCAGATCGGTAACAAGGTCGTCCAGGTGCCGCTTCGATATCTTCTGCACCGGTTCTTCGCCGTACCGATCCCGAATAGGTTGCAGTGCATTCGCGTAATTCGTAGCAGTCGTTCCACGGACCCGCTTACCCGCCAACCAATCCGAGCACGCCTGTTCAACGGTCAACGTCGAAGTTGGAACATAGGTGCCCCGACGGACCGCCTGCGAAGTCTCGGCCAGCGCGTCACGAGCCTCCTTTTCAGTGCGATACCGCTTACGTGTCTGCCGAC
>NZ_BAGE01000001.1 GCF_000308675.1 Nocardia paucivorans NBRC 100373
GTACGGCGCTGCGCGCTCCCGGCGTCCTGCGCCTCACCCTGGTGCGATTCACCGGTCAGTTCGGGGACGGAGCGTTCCAGGCGGCCTTGTCCGGAGCGATTCTGTTCAATCCCGAGCGGGAAACCGACCCCGTTGCCATAGCCGCGGGTTTCGCGGTGCTGCTGCTGCCGTATTCGCTGATCGGACCCTATGCGGGCGCGCTACTGGACCGGTGGGACCGGCGGTTGGTACTACTGCTGGCGAATCTGCTGCGGGCGGTATTGATCGCGGCGGTGTGTGCGGGACTGTCGACGGGTATCGACGAGACGCCGCTACTGCTGCTCGCATTGGCCGTGGTGGGGATCGGTCGATTCGTCGCGGCCGGGGTCTCGGCCGCGTTACCCCGGGTCCTGGACCGGCAATGGCTGGTCCCGGCCAATTCCGTACTGGCCACCGCCGGCTCGGCATGCGCCGCGGCGGGCGCGGCGCTCGCCGTTGCCGTGATCGGCGTCCTCGGTGCAGGCGATACCGCCTCGGCGGTCGCGGTGGCCCTCAGCGCGACCGGGTCCGTGGCGGGCGTACTGCTGGCAGCCGGATTCGCTCCCCACGTGCTCGGTCCGGACTCCGAACGCACGGACGCGCGCGGCGCCGTGCGCGCCATCGCATCCGGATTGCGTATCGGGGCGGCGACGGTATGGGGTTCGGTGGCGGTGACCACGGCCATGCTCGGAATCGGAGCACATCGCATCGTGTTCGGCGCCAATACCCTGATCATGGTGCTGGTGCTGCGAGAAGCCCCCGCGAGCACCTCGGCATTGGACAGCGGGTTGGTCGGTTTCGGCGTCGCCATCACCGCGACAGCCGCGGGCATGCTGGTGGCGGCACTGATCGCCCCCTTGCTCATCCCGCGTCTGGGCCGACCCCGCACCGTGGTCACGGGGTTGATCATCGCGACCGTCGTGCAGATGTGCCTGGTGACCCCCACCGCCCTGGCCGACTCCGCGCATACCGCCGCACGCGCCCACCAGTTTCTGCTCGCCGCCGCATTCCTGTTCGGGCTGGCCGGCCAGACGATCAAACTCGCCGGTGACGCTACCTTGCAGATCGATATCCCGGACACCCGGCGCGGCGAGGTCTTCGCCCTCCAGGACACGGTGTTCAATATCGCGTTCGTACTGGCCGTCGCGGTGACGGCACTGGTGATCCCGGCCGATGGACGATCAATGGAGGTGGTCGCGGCCGGGGCGTTCTGTTATCTCGCCGGGATCACCGCCATAGCGGTGAACGGCAGGCGCACTCCGCGTATCCACGACACCGACCGCACACAGCGCAAGGACCTGTGAGGCGATCCGGACGCCGACTCGCGGAGCCCGTTCGGGACGCGCGGTGCGAACGCATGTAAAACCGACCGCGCGCTAATGAATCCGGTAGGTTTCTTGCCGGTATCCGGAATCGACAGGGGGTCGAGGGCCATAACTGGGACAGTTACGCATCGCCGACGCCGCCACGCGCCGATGATCACCCGATTCTCGTCCTCACCACCGATATCGACATCACGTTCCCCTTTCGCGCGGGGCGGTCGGTCACCCGCACGCCCCACGCTCACGCGATCGGCGCTCGCCTTGGCGGGCGCGGTTTTCGCGGGCCCCCTCATCGTGCCCGTCCCGGCCCATGCCGCCCCGCATCCATGGGCGCCGCCTCCGGTGAACAGTTGCGGGGAGGTCGGTTTCGATCCTCTCGCCCGGCAGCCGGATCCGTCGGCACCACCTTCGCCACCGCTCCCCCAGCTGCCGCCGCAGATCGATATTCCGGTGCCGATACCGCAGCTCACCCCGGTCCCGGTTCCGGACCCACCACAGGACAACACCCGGATCGTGCCCGAGCCGCTGCCGAGCGACCCATGCCGAAATCCCTGCCCGGATATTCGCGACAGCGAGAAACCGAAAGCGCCGGAACCGAAGGACGAACCCCCCACCGAAACCCGATCCCGCCCCGCTACCGGTTCGGCATCCGGCAGCGGTACCGGCTCCGGCGAGCCGATCAAACTACCCCGGCTGAATTTCAAACCGGAGATCGAACCCATTCCCATCCCGGTGCCCGGTGGACCGGGTGAGCAACCACGACCCGCACCGCCGCAGGTGGTCCACCCGGCCGAACCGGGTCCGCTCGCCCCACCGGTGATCGCGCCACAGGTGGAATCGGTGCGGCTGGTCGAACAGGTGACCGGACACGGCTCGGAGAATCGGACCGATATGCGCTGGCAGGTCGACGGGACCGACCTGGGTCTGATGTGGGAGACCCGGCCGGGGGAGATCGCGGTGGTCTTCGGCGACACCTTCGGCAAGGGCTGGGGAGTCGGTGGCGCCGGCGGCGAGGACGAGGACTGGCGGTCCAATGTGCTCGGCTACAGCACCGACCGCGACCTGTCCGACGGGATGCGGCTGGACACCATGGTGCAGGACAGCCGCTGCCACGCCGCCGAACTGCTGGGCAGTCGCAAGATCAAGAACTGGGAGACCACCACCATCCCGACCTCCGGTTTCGCCCTCGATGGCCGACAGTATCTGAGCTATATGTCGGTCAACCGCTGGAGTCGTATCCCCGGTCTGTGGTGGACCAACTACGGCGGTATCGCCTACTCCGACGACAACGGCAGCACCTGGGTCAAAGACCAGCACGCCAAATGGGAGAACCTGTTCGGACTGGGTCGGTTCCAGGTGGCGGCCATGGTGCCCCACGGCGACTACGTCTATATGTTCGGCACGCCCAACGGACGGATCGGGGTGATCGGTCTGGCCCGGGTCCCCGAGGACGAGGTGCTGAACAAATCGGCCTATCAGTATTGGGTCGGCGGAACCTGGGCGCCTGCGGCGGAGAACCTGGCCACACCATTGGTGCCCGGTATCGCCAGTGAGCTCTCGGTGCGCTTCGACGCCGAGACCGACCGATGGCAGATGGTGTATCTGGATTCGGCGCGGGGTGCGATCGTGCTACGCACCGCGGCCGAACCCCAGGGCAATTGGACCGATGCCGTGCCACTCGTCTCCACCGACGACTATCCCAAGTCGTACGGTGGCTTCATTCATCCGTGGTCCACCGCCGAAGACCTGTACTTCACCCTCTCGTCCTGGGACAGCTACAACGTGTATTTGATGCACGCGCGATTGAAACCCGTCCGGTGAGCGCGTCCGCCCGGGGCAGCGTCCTCGGCGCGAACACACCGGTCGATCCCGAAGTATGGTGCACACTGTGATCGAATCGTCGACCGCCGACACCGTGGACAGCACCGAAACCGGCTGGCAGTTCTGGATCGACCGAGGCGGTACCTTCACCGATGTGGTGGCCCGCCGCCCGGACGGCACCCTGGTCACGCACAAATTGCTGTCGGAGAATCCGGCCCGGTACGCCGACTCGGCAATCGCCGGGATCGACGAGATCCTGGCCGCGGAGTCCGATGACGACCTCCGGTCCGAGCGTCCGCGTATCGACACCGTCCGCATGGGCACCACCGTCGCCACCAATGCGCTGCTCGAACGCACCGGGGAACGCACCGCGCTGGTGGTGACCCGCGGTTTCCGCGATGCCCTGCGCATCGCCTACCAGAACCGGCCGCAGATCTTCGCCCGCGAGATCGTCCTGCCGGAACTGCTGTACGAGCGGGTGGTCGAGGTCGACGAGCGGGTCGCGGCGGACGGCACCGTACTCACTCCGCCGGATCTGGATTCGCTCGCCGCCGAGTTGCGATCGGTATACGACAGCGGTATCCGCTCGATCGCCGTGGTGTGCATGCACAGCCACCTCTATCCGGAGCACGAACAGCGGATCGGTCGCTTGGCCGAAGATATCGGGTTCACCCAGATCTCGCTGGCCGGCGAGGTCAGTCCGCTGATGAAGCTGGTCCCGCGCGGAGACACCACCGTGGTGGACGCGTATCTCTCACCGGTACTGCGCCGCTATGTGCGGCAGGTGGCCGACCGGCTCACCGGGGTGCGGTTGATGTTCATGCAGTCCAACGGAGGGCTCACCGAGGCGCATCACTTCCGCGGTAAGGATGCGATCCTGTCCGGTCCGGCGGGTGGCATCGTCGGGATGGTCCGAATGTCACGACTCGTGGGATTCGACCGGGTGATCGGTTTCGATATGGGTGGAACCTCAACCGATGTCTCGCATTTCGCGGGCGAATACGATCGGGTGTTCACCACTCGGATCGCCGGAGTGCGATTGCGCGCGCCGATGCTCGATATCGATACCGTCGCGGCGGGCGGGGGTTCCATCCTGCACTTCGACGGCAGCCGGTACCGCGTCGGCCCGGACTCTGCGGGCGCCGTGCCGGGACCGGCCGGTTATCGCGGCGGCGGGCCGTTGACGATCACCGACGCCAATGTGATGCTCGGCCGAATCCAACCGGAGTACTTTCCCAAGGTTTTCGGACCGGACGGCGACCAGCCGCTCGACGGCGCCCTGGTGCACCGGCGGTTCACCGAACTCGCCGCCGAGATCCGCGCCCACACCGGCGACGATCGCACACCCGAGCAGGTCGCCGAGGGATATCTGCACATTGCGGTGGCCAATATCGCGGCGGCCATCAAACGGATCTCGGTGCAGAAAGGACGCGATGTCACCGGGTACGCGCTGACCACCTTCGGTGGGGCGGGCGGCCAGGTGGCCTGCGCGGTGGCCGACTCCCTGGGTATTCGCACCGTGCTGGTGCCACCCGCGGCGGGGGTGTTGTCAGCGCTCGGTATCGGGCTCGCCGACACCACCGCCATGCGAGAGCAGTCCGTCGAGCTGGTGCTTGCCGACGATGCCATGGCCCGGGTCGCCGATATCGCCGCGGGGCTGGAATCCGCCGCACGGGCCGAACTGACCGCCGAAAACATTCCCGACCACCGGATTCGCGTGGTGCACCGAGCGCATCTGCGTTACGACGGCACCGATACCGCGCTCCCGGTGGAGCTGACCGAACCGGCCCGGATGACAGCGGATTTCGTCGAACGGCACCGGGCCACCTTCTCGTTCGTCCTCGACCGACCGATCGTGATCGAAGCGCTGTCGGTGGAGGCCACCGGTTTGACCCCGCAACCGGAACTATCCGGTCTGGTGACCGGTTCGGTGGATTCGACCGAGCCGGTCACCGTACGACTGCACACCGGAGGCTCGTGGCACGAGGTACCCCTGTACCGGCGCGAAGGCCTCACATCCGGAACCACCGTATCCGGACCCGCCATCATCACCGAAGCGAACGCGACAACCGTGGTCGACGAGGGATGGCAGGCCAGGGTCCACGAGATCGGACATCTGATACTGGAACGAGTGGCGGCGACAGCGGCCCCCCAGGTGGACACCGCGGTGGATCCGGTGCTGCTCGAGGTGTTCAACAACCTGTTCATGTCGATCGCCGAACAAATGGGCGCGCGCTTGGAGGCAACCGCGCAGTCGGTCAATATCAAAGAGCGGCTGGACTTCTCGTGCGCACTGTTCGACCCCGAGGGCAATCTCGTCGCCAATGCCCCGCATATCCCGGTGCACCTCGGCTCCATGAGTACCAGCGTCAAAGAGGTGATCCGGCGGCGGGAAAGCATGCGTCCGGGTGACGCCTACGCGGTCAACGATCCCTATCACGGCGGCACCCACCTGCCCGATATCACGGTGATCACACCGGTTTTCGACCGAGCGGGCACCCGGATACTTTTCTATGTCGCCTCCCGCGGGCACCACGCGGAGATCGGTGGGATCACCCCCGGATCCATGCCCGCGAACAGCCGGCGAATCGAAGAAGAAGGGGTGGTCTTCGACAACTGGCTACTCGTCGAGGGCGGCCGGTTCCGTGAAGAAGAAACCTACCGACTGCTCACCGAGGCGACCCACCCCTCCCGCAATCCGGCCACCAATCTCGCCGATCTCCGTGCGCAGGTCGCGGCCAATGCCAAAGGAGTCGACGAGGTCGGCAAGATGATCGAGCATTTCGGGCTCGATGTCGTGCAAGCGTATATGCGCCATGTTCAGGACAATGCCGAGGAGGCGGTGCGGCGGGTCATCGATTCGCTCGGCGACGGGGAGGCCACCTACGAAACCGACCTGGGCGCGGTGATTCGCGTGCGGATCACCGTGGACTCCGACAACCGCAGGGCAACCATTGATTTCACCGGCACATCGGCACAACTTCCGGGGAATTTCAACGCACCGTACGCGGTGGTCAACGCGGCCGTGCTGTATGTGTTCCGCACCCTGGTGACCGAGGACATCCCACTCAACGACGGATGCCTGCGACCATTGCGGATCATCGTGCCGAAGGGGTCCATGCTCGCACCCGAGCCGCCCGCGGCCGTGGTCGCGGGCAATGTGGAGACCTCACAGGCCATTACCGGCGCGCTGTACGCGGCGCTCGGCGTCCAGGCCGAGGGCTCGGGCACGATGAACAATGTCACCTTCGGTAACGACCGATTCCAGTACTACGAGACCATCGGTTCGGGGTCGGGCGCCGGGGACGGGTTCTCCGGTGCGTCCGTGGTGCAGACTCATATGACCAATTCCCGCCTCACCGACCCCGAGGTGTTGGAGTGGCGGCTTCCGGTGCTGGTGGAGGAGTTCTCGATCCGCACCGGCAGTGGTGGCGAAGGTCGGTGGCGGGGCGGGGACGGTGCGCTACGCCGCCTACGCTTCACCGAGCCGGTGACCGTCTCCACCCTGTCCGGGCACCGCAGGATCCCGCCCTATGGGATGTCGGGCGGAGCGCCGGGGGCATTGGGTAGGAATCGGGTCGAACGATCGGATGGCACCGTGGTCGAACTGGCCGGTGTGGATACGGCCCACCTGGCGGCCGGTGATGTCCTGATCATCGAGACCCCGGGTGGCGGCGGTTACGGCCGGGCCGATACGACCGCCGATCGGTCGGTGTGATCCGACCCGCCCCGGACCGGAATCGACCCGCACCGACCGCGGCCGGGTAGCGGACATCGCACCCGCGTCGGATGGTCTACCCGGTGACCGGCCAGTACGCTCGAAACGACATGGCCACGTATTCCGATCCGGGGTCGAGTCCTATACCGAATCCTCTCGACCTGGGAAAACGCCTGTTCCGGCCTACCTGGCCGGAACAGTGGCTCAGTCACACCATGGCCTGGCTGGACCCGGTGGCCGATCTGGGCGCCGGTACCGTAACCGCACTGATGCCGGATGTGCTGCTGACCGTGCTCAGCGAGGGGATTCTGAGCAGATTCCACGGTCGGCAGATCAGCGCCACCCTGCTCGGCCACGAGCTCACCGGAACCCTGACCATGCTGAAGGTCCGCCGGCGTGGAGCGCATTTCCACATCGATGCGGCACTCACCGGGCTGCGCTGGGACGACCACCCCATCGAGGAGCTCACCCTCGTCTGCCACGGGGTGCGGCTGGTCCCCGGCGTACCGACCAAGATCCGGATCAATCGGGTAGAGATCACCGGTACGGCCACCACCGCGGCGCTCGTGGAATGGCTCGGCACCCGCGAGGGTGATTGGCTGCTCACGCTCTCCCCGGACGGGCTCATCCACGCCGGGCACCGCCGGCGTCGGGTCAAGGCGCTGCTGGACGCGTCGATCACCGACAATATGCTGCATCTGGACGTGCGCCGGGCCACATGGTGGGGGCTGCCGCTGCCCGCTCGGATGCGTGCGGTCGAACCGACCATGCTGCCCGATCTACCGCGCGGCGGTATCGTCCGGCGCGCCGCGCGAGACGACGAACGGATCCGGTTCGAGATCGAGGTGCCGGATATCAGCGGATCGTTCGACCTGGCTCAGATTCGTTCCGCGATTGTCGCGGGCACCACCCTGATCGTGTTCTGACCCAGGTCAGTGCTGCTGCGCCTGCCACCATTCGAGCAGCGCCTTCTCCGCTTCCTCCCGGGTGAGCGGGCCACGGTCCAAGCGCAGTTCCTTGAGGTAACGCCACGCCTTACCCACCTCCGGTCCGGGTGGCAGGCCGAGCAGCTCCATGATGGCGTTACCGTCCAGATCGGGTCGGACCCGGTCCAGGTCCTCCTGCTGCTGTAGTCGCGCAATCCGCTCCTCCAGTTCGGAGTAGGTGCGGCGTAGCGCGGCGGCCCGACGTTTGTTGCGGGTGGTGCAGTCGGCCCGCACCAGTTTGTGCAGCCGCGGCAACAGATCACCCGCGTCGGTGACATACCGGCGCACCGCCGAATCGGTCCACTGTCCCTTGCCGTACCCGTGGAAACGCAGGTGCAGGAACACCAGTTTCGCGACGTCCTCGGTGAACTGTTTCGGATACTTCAGTGCCCGCATCCGTTTGCGCACCATTTTCGCGCCCACCACCTCGTGGTGGTGGAAGCTCACTCCGCCGCCGGGCTCATTGCGTTTGGTGTCCGGTTTTCCGATGTCGTGCAGCAGCGCGGCCCAGCGCAGCACCAGATCCGGATCGCCCTCCTCCTGGTCGATGGCCTGCTCCAGGACCGTCAACGAATGCCAGTAGACGTCCTTGTGCTGGTGGTGCTCATCGATTTCGAGTTTCATCGCGGGCACCTCGGGCAGCACCCGCTGGGCGAGGCCGGTCTCGCACATGATGTCGATACCGTCGATGGGGTGCGCTCCGGCGATCAATTTGTCCAGTTCGGTACGCACCCGCTCCGGGGTGATCCGATCGATCTCCCCGGCCATCTCGTGGATCGCGGCGCGGACCCGCGGATGCAGATCGAAACCGAGCTGCGAGACGAACCGGGCCGCGCGCAGCATGCGCAGCGGATCGTCGTGGAACGAGTCCTCGGGCGCGGCCGGGGTGTCCAGCACACCGGCCAGCAGATCGTCCATCCCGCCCAGCGGATCGACGAACTCCAGCGCACCGTCGGCCCCGATCCGCACCGCCATGGCGTTGACGGTGAAATCACGCCGGATCAGGTCACCCTCGAGAGTGTCACCAAAGGTGACCTCCGGGTTCCGCGACACCCGGTCGTAGGTGTCACTGCGGAAGGTGGTGATCTCCAGCTGCTGATCGGCCTTGGCGGCGCTGACCGTGCCGAAGGCCAACCCACCGGTGTCCCACAGGTGATCGGCCCAGCCGCGCATCAGCTCCTGCACCTGCTCGGGGCGGGCGTCGGTGGTGAAATCGAGATCGGTGCCGAGTCTGCCCAGGATGGCGTCGCGCACACTGCCGCCGACCAGATACAGCTGGAACCCGCGCGCGGCGAATATCTCGCCCAGCGGGGTCAGCACATCGGAAAGCCGACCCAGCGTAATCGCGGCCGCCGCGAGCAAACGGGTGCGCCGATCCGGCACAGCGTCGGAGGACTCGGTCGATACCACGGAGGAAGACATTACCGAGACCGGGCAAGCCATATTCCGCACCGGTCCCGCGTCCGGCGCAACCCACGGCGTGAATGCGGGAGATTTGGTTCTAGTATTACGTAGTGTCTCCGGCCGATCGCGCGAACAATCGACGTCGCCAACCCCGACGCCGCGGTTCGGCCGGTAGCGCGGCGAAACCACGCCTGCGCACGGTCCGGGAAACCTCGGCGGGGGGACTGGTCGTCGACGGCCTGGACGGGCCCCCCGAACAGCGCGTCGCCGCGCTCATCGGCCGCACCGACCGACGGGGTCGACTACTCTGGTCGCTGCCCAAGGGGCATATCGAGGAGGGGGAGACGTCGGAGCAGACGGCGATCCGAGAGGTTGCCGAGGAGACCGGAATCCGCGGAGTGGTGGTCGCCGAGCTGGGCAGTATTGACTATTGGTTCGTTACCGACGGTCGGCGGGTACACAAGACGGTGCATCATTTCCTGTTGCGATCGGTCGGCGGTGAGCTGTCCGACGCGGACGTGGAGGTCACCCAGGTCGCCTGGGTGCCGCTGAGTGAACTGGACAGCAGACTCGCCTACGCCGACGAACGACGGCTGGCCGAGGTGGCGAACCGCCTGATCGACCGGATGGAGACCGGCAAGAGATGACGCGTGGACTGAGTCGGATCATCCTCGTGCTCCTGATCGTCCTCGGCCCGACGGCAGCAGTGCCCGCGCTGATCGGATCCCCTGCGCGGGCCCAACAGATCGGGTCCGGCGACACCTCTACCGCGCCGAAGTTCTTGAAATTGTCGGTGGACTCGGTGACACCGACCGCGGTGAGCACGGTCAGCGACCCGGTGCTGACCGTATCGGGAACCGTCACCAATATCGGTGACCGAATGGTCGACGATGTGAGCATTCGACTGCAACGGGCTCATGCGGTGACCGACCCGAGCGAGTTGCGCACCGCGTTGCGGCTCGAGGAGGTCAACTACGAGATCGCCACGCCGTTTCAGGACATAGCCGAACAATTGAGCCCCGGTCAGCGGCAGCAGTTCACGCTCAGCGTTCCGCTGCGTTCCACCGGGGAGCCATCGCTACAGATCTCCGAGACGGGTGTCTATCCGCTGCTGCTGAACGTCAACGGGGTGCCGGACTACGGCGGTCAGGCGCGGCTGGACGATGCCCGGTTCCTGCTGCCCGTCCTGGGGTTGCCCCCTGCCGAGGGAACGGCGCCGGTGCCTCCCCCCGCGGCCGCGCCGGTGGCCACCACCCTGCTGTGGCCCCTGGCCGACCGACCGCGGCTGGTGGCCGGGGTGCCGGGAACGATACCCGCCGAGGTGGAGCTGACCGACGACGAATTGGGCGCCGCGCTCGCCAAGGGCGGTCGGCTCGATCAGCTCCTCACCGCCCTGGAGACCACGCTCGGCTCGGAAAACGAGCGCGACCGAGGTGCGGCCTCGGCGGTGTGTCTCGCGATCGACCCGGATCTACTGCTCACCGTGCAGGCCATGACCGGCGGTTACCGGGTGCTGGCCAGTCCGTCCGACCCGGACGGGGCCACCCGGGAGGGTAGCGGCGCCGAACCCGCCCAGACGTGGTTGGCTCGACTGCGCACCCTCGCCTCCTCGATGTGTACGGTCGCCCTGCCGTTCGCCCAGGTTGATCCGACGGCACTGGCCGCGGTGCACGATCCCGCCATCACCGCGCGCGCACTCGACGCGCCCGCCGAGGTGGTCGATTCGATCCTGGGCACCACATCGGTGCGCGGGGTGAGTGTGCCCGATGCGGGCAGTATCGACGACAACGCCGCCCGTATGCTGCGGGAACACGATTTCACCACAGCGGTGCTGGCGGGCAATGCGACCGCACCCGTGGACGCGCCGAACGAGACCGGTGCCGCGCCCGATCTGGTGCGACTTCCCGATATCACCGCGTCGAATGCCGCGGAAACCACACCACCGGCCGCCGACCCCGCCGCTGAGGACCGAAGCCCGACCGGCCCTTCCGAACCCGCCACCGATCCCGCGCTGCGGGTGGCGACCTTCGACATCTGGTCCGCGACCGCGCTGGCGGCGGTGGGCTCCAATCCCCCGACTCCCTCGTACACCCCCGACCCGGCCCGCTACGAGGTGACCAACGACTCCCGTGTCGCCCGCCTGCAGGACGCTCTCGGAGCGCTCTCCTGGGCGGCGCTGAATCCCCGGGCACCCCGATCCCAACTGCTGATGCCACCCCAACAGTGGGGCGCCAATCTGGAAGAGGCGACCGCACTGCTGGGCCAGGTGAAGCTGTTGTTCCAGCACGGACTGGCAACACCGCGCAAATTCACCGACCTGCTCGCCCAGCAGCCCGATCCGAGGCCCCATCGGCTCACCTATCTGGACCAGGCCGCCTACGACGCCGTCCCCCGCCATCTGGTGGATCCCGTGCACGACCAGTCCGGTCGCATCACCCAGCTGCTGCGGGCCATGGTGGAGGTGCCCCAGGCCGAGCTGACCCCCCGGATGTTCATGGGCCCCCTGCGCGACGACCTGCTGCGCGCGCTGACCCTGTCCGACCGGCGCGGCCGAGAAACCACCCAGGCCGAGGTCTTCGCCCAACGGCGAATCGACCAGGTCACCCACGCATTGGACGAGATCTATCGATCGGTGACGGTACTTCCCCCGGGCGGGGCCTACACCCTGGCCTCCGAACAGAGCCCACTGCTGCTGGTGGCGCGCAACAATCTGCCGGTCCCGGTGCGTATCCGGTTCCGGATCGATGCGCCCACGGCAACGAAGATCACCGATATCGGGGAACAGCAGTTGCCGCCGCGAGGCACCCGCTCGTTCCAGATCCCGACCCAGGTCAGCGATAGCCGGAAACTGGTGATCCCGATCTCGCTCACCACCCCGGACGGGATCGCGCTCGGCAATGCCACCTCGGTGTCGGTGCGTTCCAATGCCTACGGTCAGACACTGGCGATCATCACCGCATGCGCGGCGGTACTGCTGCTTCTGCTGGCCGGACGCCGGTTGTGGCGACGGTTCCACGGACAGCCCGACCCGGCCGACAAGGGGATAGATCCCGGCGTGCGGCAACGGGTCAACCGTTACGGCCGGGCCCGCCGCCGACTCGGCCGACGCCCGGCCGGGGAATCGTCCCGAACCGATGCGGCGGATCCTCGACCGGTATCCGAACCGAGCCGCCCGCCCGAGCATGTCTGACCATCCGAACAGCCGGGGCCGCGGAGCACACGCGACCCGATGGCACCGGTGGTGAACAGCGCGAATCGACGCGGCGGACGGAAGAGGGTGACCCACGGTCACACCCCATGGAAGATGGAGAATGTGCGCGGGACGCATTGCCCTCCGGTAGGGGTGGGCACGGCACTCGCCGCACATACGGAACACAGACGGACGTGGCCTATCGAACACCTCGCCCCGCACGGCACGGGCGAGGTGTTCGCTACGACACAGCCGACACCAGGTAAACGGGGCCCGGGGCGATACAGGAGGCATGATGAGCGACGATGATTCCTCCGCTCATCGGCAACGACCTGGACGACGACCCGACGGCGCTCCCGCCCGTCGGGTCCCGCTTGCACCGTGGGAACGCGTGCAACTACCGCCCGGGGACCCCGAGATGAGCGCCGAGCAGAACAACGGGTTCCACGCGGACGTACCTCGAGGAGACGACCTCGAGGCCCGACGCGAACCCGCACCGCAACTGCGACGGATACCTCCCGGGCCCCGACCTCCGGCACAGCCCCTCCCACCGGCGCAGCGACCCGTCCCTCCGGCCCCGGGGGCCGGACCCCATCCGGGGGAGAGCCGTTACACGCCCACGGAGCAGCCGCGGCCGCCCGCTCCGCCACGACCGGCACCCCCGGTCCGCCCCGGCCCACCGAGCGGACCGCGACCGGCCGTACCACCGATCCGCCGTGGTGGTCCGGTGCCCGGGGCGAATCCGGCCGTACCACCGGCGAACCGGCCCCCGCTCCCGCCGACCGGGGCCCAGCCGGCCGTACCGCCGATGCGCCGACCCGGACCACCGCCCACCGGCCCACGTCCGGCTGTACCGCCCCCCGGCGGATCCAACCCACCTGCCGGGGCCGGGTCTGCGGGCTCTCCGCGTCGACCTGGTCCACCGCCCGGCCCAGGGGCACCGCCACGCCCACAACCGGGACCACGGTCCGGGGCCCAGCCGGCCGTGCCGCCACCTCCCGGACCGGCCCGCGAGCCGTATCCGGCACAGCGTATGCGGCCGCCGCGGACACCATCCCCCGGACCGGCGCACCAAGCCGGGCCGCGGCCTGCGGAATCGCAGCCTGACCCGCGGCAGGCACGTCCGGATCGGCCGCCGCAGCCGGCCGCAGCGGGCCGCGTACCCGACGACCACCGGACCCGCCCGGCCACCGACGCACCGGTCGCCACCGAATCCGACGAGAAGAAGAGCGAGAGCGGTAACAGTCGGCTGCTCCGCGATTCCGGTTCGATCGCCTTCGCAACCCTGATCAGCCGGATCACCGGTTTCGGTAAACAGCTGTTGTTGCTGGCGGTGCTCGGCCCGGCCATCGCCAGCTCGTTCTCCTCGGCGAGTCTGATCCCGAACATGATCGCCGAACTGGTGTTGGGCGCGGTGCTCACCGCCATCGTGGTGCCCACCCTGGTCCGCGCGGAACAGGAGGACGAGGACGGCGGAGCCTCGTTCGTCCGGCGGTTGGTGACCGCCGCCTTCGCGATCCTGGCGGCCACCACCGTGCTGGCCACCGCGGCGGCGCCGTTGTTGGCGACCCATGTCTTCGTCTCGGCCGACGGCAAGGTCAATACCGCGCTCACCACCGCGCTGACCTTCCTGCTACTTCCGGCGGTGATCTTCTACGGTCTGTCGGCGCTGCTCACCGCGATTCTCAATACTCGCGGCGCGTTCCGCCCCGGAGCCTGGGCACCGGTCCTCAACAACGTCGTGGTGCTCGTCGTGCTGGGGCTCTACGCGATCACCCCGGGGGAGATCACCCTCGATCCGGTACGGATGAGCGATCCGAAACTGCTACTCCTCGGCGGCGGCGTGACCCTGGGCGTATTCACCCAGGCGGCGAGTCTGCTGCCCGCGATCCGCCGGCACGGCATCGATCTGCGCCCGCTATGGGGTCTGGACAACCGACTCAAACAGTTCGGCACCATGGCGGCGGCCATCATCCTGTACGTGCTGATCAGCCAGATCGGCACCATCTTCGCCAACAACATCTCCTCGCAGGCCGACGAGGCCGGGCCGGTCATCTACCAAAACGCCTGGCTGCTGCTCCAGTTGCCCTACGGGGTCATCGGCGTCACCCTGCTCACCGCCATCATGCCCCGACTGAGTCGCAACGCCGCCGCCGACGACACCCCCGCGGTGGTCGACGATCTGTCGGCCGCGACCAGGCTGACCATGATCGCGTTGATCCCGATCGTCACCTTCCTCACGCTGGCCGGCCCCCAGGTGGGTGACGCGCTGTTCGGTTACGCCCGATTCGCCGAGGACGGCTCCCGACTCGGCACTGCTGTCAGCTGGTCGGCCTTCACCCTGATCCCGTATTCCCTGGTGCTGATCCACCTGCGGGTGTTCTACGCCAGGGAGCAGGCATGGACCCCGACCTGGATCATCCTCGGCATCACGGCCGTCAAGATCGTGTTCTCGGCCCTGGCGCCGTTCGTCGCGAGCAGCAGCGATCAGGTCGTGATCGTGCTGGGTGTGGCCACCGGGCTGGGTTTCACCACCGGCGCCTTCATCGGTGGTTATCTACTGCATCGCAGCCTCGGCGATCTGCGGATGGCCAATGTGGGACGCACCGTCAGTCGCGTGGTGATGTCCTCGGTCGCGGGCGGTGTGGTCATGCTCATCGTGGACCGCCTGCTCGGCCTACCCGGGTTGTCGGAATCGTTGGGCGGTGTCGGTTCGCTGCTGCGGGTCGGTATCACCGCGCTCGTGATGTTCGGGGTGGCGTTCGGGCTGATGCGACTCGTCGGGGTCCCGGAGATCGTCGCCATCACGGTGGCGATTTCGCGGCGGCTGGGGCTCACCCCGCGGGCCCCCGAGCTCGAGCACCTCGACGAACCGGTCGAGGACGAATACGCCACCCAGGTGCTGCGCCGGCCCGATCCGTATCTGGCGTACTCCGGTTTCGACTCGTATATGGACGCGCAGGCCACTATGGTGCTGCCCGTTATACGCCCGAGTTCGGTTGATCTCACCAGCTCCGGTCAGTTCCCGTACCCTGTTCGGCAGACAAGTACAAGTGGCGAATTCGCCGGAGTTGCGTCATACCAGGGCGAAGGAGGACCGAGGGTGAGCGACGACGCGGTGGGCGACGTCCCGACCGCCGATTCTTCCACGAAGCCGGCGAGCGGCGTGTCCACCGATAATCCGCCCGAACCGGCGGAATCGAACGATCCCGCGCGGCAGCGCGGTGACGTGCGCTCACCCGCGCTCGAATCGGTCGACAGGCCCGAACCGTATTCCGAGGAATCCGGTGAACAGCCCGGTGAAAGTCCGGACTCGCCGGAAGATCCCGCGGCGGTCCCCGGCGAGCCCGAACAGGCGGGTCGATTCGCCGAGGCGCCGCCTCGCGACCCCATGTACGACACCGGCATGATCCCGGTTCCACCGATGGCTGCGGAGTCCGGTCCGACGCGACCCATCCAGCGGGGCCCCAAGCTGATTCCCGGGGCATCGGTGGCGGGGGGCCGCTACCGCCTGCTGGCCGATCACGGCGGCGCGCGTGGCCTGCGGTTCTGGCAGGCCCTGGATATCAAACTGGACCGTGAGGTCGCGCTGACCTTCGTCGACGCCGAGCAGAAGGCCACGAACAATTCCGGTGAGGACGGCCCGCAGGCCATCCTTTCGCGCACCTTGCGCCTGGGCCGGATCAATTCGCCCGGTCTGGCCCGCGTTCTCGACGTGGTGCGCGGCAGTTCCGGTGGCATCGTGGTCGCCGAATGGACCCCGGGACGGTCGCTGCGGGAAATGGCGGAGACCGTACCGTCGCCGATCGGGGCCGCCCGCGCCATCCGGGCACTGGCCTCGGCGGCGGAGATGGCCCACCGTGGTGGCGGCGCGCTATCGATCGACCACCCCGACCGGGTGCGCATCAGCGCTTCCGGCGACGCGGTGCTGGCCTTCCCGGGCACCCTCGGCGATACCGAACCCCAAGACGATGTACGCGGCCTGGGTGCCATGCTGTACGCGCTGATCACCGCCCGCTGGCCGATCCGCACCCCGGATGGCGTCGGAAGTATCGGCGGGCTGCGTCTGGCCGACTTCGGGCCGGATGGCACCCCGATCGAACCCCGGCAGATCCGCCCCGAGGTGCCGTTCGAGATCTCCGCTGTCGCGGTACGCGCATTGGAACCGAACCGAGGGGTGCGCACGGCCGCCACGGTGCAGCACGTGCTCGATCAGGCCTCGGTGGTCGATCAGAAGACCGATTTCATCCCGGTCCTACGGCTGGGGCAGCGGGCCCCGGGCGCCGATGACGATTCGCTGGCCGACCCCGAGCTGCTCGCGGCCGAACGGGAAAAAGCGCAGCGGATGATGTGGATCATGGTGGGGCTCGGCATTCTCACCGCCCTGGTCCTCGGCATCGTCATCTGGTGGTTGGTGAATATCTTCGCGCCGGGTTCGTCCAGCGAACCGCTCAACGAACAGCGCATCATCGGCCTCACCACCGCCAGTTCTCCACCGGAGACATCCTCGGCCGCGGAGACTCCCGGTGCCACCACCGCGGCGGGGGTGCCGACTCCGATCACGGATATGACGGTGTTCTCTCCGGAAGGCACCCCGGATGATCCCGATGGCGCCCAGTTGGCCGCGGACGGCGATCCCACCACGACCTGGGAGACCGATCAGTACTTCCAGCAGTTCCCCTCGTTGAAGAACGGGGTCGGCCTGCTGGCCACGCTGCCGAGTCCGGCCACACCGACCAAGATCACCATCACTTCGACCAGTCCGGGCACCTCGGTGGAGATCCGCACCTCGCCCACGGCTTCTCCGACCCTGGATCAGACCCAGCTGATCGGAACCGCCCAACTGGGCGACGGTGTGACCGAGATCCCGCTGCAGGCCGCGCAGTCCACGCGCTATGTGCTGATCTGGATCACCGGCCTCGGCAATGCCGACGGACAGTTCCAGACCTCGATAGCCGAGATCGGCTTCGAGGTGGCCTCCTAGGGGCGTACGCCCGCACCGCCACGAGTACGTCTGCCTCCGCACCGGTCACGGTTCCAACCGAGCGGTGACCTGCGAATATCCGCCCCGGACCGGAGCCTCCCGAACACCGTATTCGGTTGCTGCCGAAGTCGTTACCCGGATATGATGCTGATCGCGCTCTCAGCAGGGGAGCCTTCGGGATCAGTCGTTTCGATCCTGCGCGCTGTCGGGACCGGAGCCGGTCCGGACGCCGCGACTTCTTCGGCAAAACGATCCACTGGGCTCGTTTGCCACCGCGAGCGCTGTCCAAGGGGTTGGTATTGCCGTTCGAACTGAACGAGGGGGTTCGTGGGGGGAAGTCGTCCGGTGCGTCCGAGATACGTGGCGCAAGGCTCGATGCGGCCTCGGACTTCGAACTTCTCCAGGCACACGCACGCGGCGTTCCGCATGCTTTCGCCGTCCTGCTACGTCGGCATCAGGACCATCTGTGGCAGACGGCCGTCCGCATCTCGTATACGCGCGAGGACGCTGCCGACGCGCTGCAGGACGCCCTGTTGTCCGCGCACCGGACCGCCGGAACGTTTCGGGCCGAGGCGGAGGTGCGCAGTTGGCTGCACACCATCGTGGTGAACGCCTGTCTGGATCGAATTCGCCGTAACAAGGCTCGCCCCTCGGTGGCGGTCGCGCCGGAATACCTGGCCGATATACGCACCGAGGGGGACAGCTACGCGCACGTCGAGGTTACGATCACGCTGGACCGAGCGTTGTTCGAGCTACCGCCGGATCAACGGGCCGCTCTGGTGGCCGTCGATATGGAGGGGTATTCCGTTGCCGAGGCCGCGGCACTTCTCGGCGTACCAGCGGGCACGATCAAGAGTCGCTGCGCCCGGGCTCGGCAACGTCTCCAGAAGAGCCTGGAATTTCTTCGGGACCCGGGGAACCGGAGGTGATCGCTCTGCGTCAGTAGTAGTGACGAAACCACTGAACGCCGGACGACAACTCGGCCGTGGGATCCAACGACACCGGCTATGGCCGGGTACAGGTCTGATGAACGAATACATCGTGGAGGTGCGAGAGTGACCAATCCCGTTCCGCAACCTCCCTTCCCGCCGGAACTACTGTCCGACCTGCACAGCGGGAATATCGATCCGGAGCTGGGCAGCCAATTGTGGCCCGAGGTTCGGCGCGACCCCGACGCCGTACGCTACCTACGCTCACTCGACGAACTACGAGACGAACTGGCCGACCTCGGCCGTAGCGAGCAGATCGTCCACCCGATGCCGGCCGATATCGCGGCCCGGCTGACCGATTTCGTCGAAGCTCTCGAACCCCTCGACTCCCCTACTTCGGTCACCCCGCTCACACCCGATTCGGGTGAACCGCTCGCATCACAAACGATTTCGCTCGACCGGTACCGCGCCCGCCGTGCCCTGCGTCTATCGGTCGCCGTGGCGGCCACCATCGCGGTGATCGCATGTCTCGGTTTCGTGATGACCATCTTTCGCGACCAGAACCGCACCCCCACCGCGGCACCACCGACCATCGAGATCACGGGGCCCGCCGACCCGGCCGAGCCCGATTCCGACGACGACCTCACCGCGGCGGTCGCCCTGCGCGCCCTGGGCCGCCACGATGTGAGCGGTCGTCTCGGTGAACCGACCGCGCTCACCGACTGTGTTCGCGCGGCGGGACTGGACAGCACCGTCCTCGGGTCCACCGATATGACCTTCCACGGCCGCGATGCCGTGCTCATCCTGGTCGGTGGGAGAGAAGGCGCACAGATCACGGCCTTGGTCGTCGGAGCGGGATGCAGCGCGGACGATCCACAAGTGCTGACCATCACCGATATCGGCTGAACCACCGACACGACCGGGCCGACGGCCGGATCGCCTGGCGGACGAGGCGGGGAACAAGTGCGTTTACCCTGTTGTTGACTCACACGACCGCGTAAGAACCTCGGAAGGGCCTCATGAGCACGCCTGTTCGCGACCTGATCATCGTCGGCTCCGGGCCGGCCGGCTATACGGCTGCCGTCTACGCCGCCCGCGCCGAGCTCCAGCCGCTCGTGTTCGAGGGCACCCAGTTCGGTGGTGCCCTGATGACCACCACCGAGGTGGAGAACTACCCCGGCTTCCGCGACGGCATCATGGGGCCCGACCTCATGGAACAGATGCGGGAACAGGCGAAACGCTTCGGCGCCGAGCTCCGCACCGAAGATGTGGACGGTATCGACCTGAGCGGCCCGGTGAAGAAGGTGACGGTCGGCGGCGAGACCTACGAGGCCCATGCCGTGATCCTCGCCATGGGTTCGGCGGCCCGCTACCTGGGTGTGCCCGGAGAACAGGAACTACTCGGCCGTGGGGTCAGTGCCTGCGCCACCTGTGACGGCTTCTTCTTCAAGGGGCAGCACATCGCCGTGGTCGGCGGCGGCGACTCGGCCATGGAGGAAGCGATCTTCCTCACCAAATTCGCCGAGAGCGTCACCATCATCCATCGCCGTAGCGAGTTCCGCGCCTCTCGGATCATGCTCGAACGGGCCAAGGCCAACGAGAAGATCACCTTCGTGACCAATGCGATGGTCGACCGAGTGAACGGCGAGACCAGCGTCACGGGGTTGACCTTGCGCGATACCCGCACCGGCGAAACCTCCGAGCTCGCCGTCACCGGGCTTTTCGTCGCCATCGGCCACACCCCGCGCAGCGAACTCGTCCGCGGACAGCTCGAGCTGGACAGCGAAGGCTACGTCCTGGTGCAGGAGCCGACGACCGCGACCGCGGTGCCCGGTGTCTTCGCCGCGGGTGACCTCGTCGACCACACCTATATGCAGGCGATCACCGCGGCCGGAACCGGATGCCGTGCCGCCATCGACGCCGAGCGCTGGCTGGCGGAACGCGGCGATATCTCCGCCAATACGCTGCCCAATGCCGATCGGCCGGTGGCCGTCGCCGCCGACAACTGAGCGGTTTCACCCGTTCCGGTCGTGCCGTCCTGCTTATCACGAGGAGAACACCTATGTCCGATACCACCCGCACCGTCACCGACGCGAACTTCGCCGAGGAAGTTCTGAACAGCAAAAAGCCGGTCCTTGTCGACTTCTGGGCCGACTGGTGCGGCCCCTGCAAAATGGTCGCCCCGGTATTGGACGAAATCGCGGGCACGCATGCCGACAAGTTGGTCGTCGCCAAGCTCGATGTGGACGCCAACCCGGTGACCGCCCGCGATTACCAGGTGATGAGCTTGCCGACTATGATGCTTTTCGCCGGTGGTAAACCGGTGAAGCAGATTGTCGGAGCAAAGGGCAAGGCCGCTCTGCTGCGCGAACTCGAAGACGTCCTCTGACTTTCGCGATCCGGCGACGCGCCATAGCATGCTCTCACCCGTAATCGTTATATTGCGGGCCGGGTCTGCGACAATCAGTGCCGATTGAGCCCGAGCGGGGCGGCCCGCGCGGTTACACCACGCTACCGCCTCCGGCCGCCGAGTCCGCTCAGGCTGATGACGCTCCGGTCGTGCGAGGGTGTATGCCATCGCATGAGTGGGTACCCGGGTTTCACGGAAGGAAAGGGCCCTCACGCATGCACCGACTTCGTTACGGCGACACCGGTCCAGCCGTTGCAGAGGTTCGGAGCACCCTGGCCAGTCTGGGGTTCCTGCACGCACACAACGGTATCGATACCGATGGTGTGGACGAGTATTGGAAGGACACCGAGGCCACCTTCGACGATCAACTCGATTCCGCGGTTCGCGCGTTCCAACAGCACCGCGGTCTACTGGTCGACGGGGTGGTCGGTCCGGCCACATATCGGGCGTTGAAGGAGGCCTCCTATCGCCTCGGCGCCCGCACCCTGATCTACCAGCTGTCCGCGCCGCTGTACGGCGACGATGTCGCGACATTACAGCGGCGGCTCCAGGATCTCGGCTTCTATGTGCATCGTGTCGACGGCTACTTCGGGCCGCATACCCATGAGGGTTTGACCGCGTTCCAGCGGGAGATCGGCCTGGCCGCCGACGGTATCTGCGGACCGGATACATTGCGTTCCCTGGAACTGCTCGGCGCCCGGGTCACCGGGGGAAATCCGCATCGGATCGCCGAGGAGGAAGTGGTGCACCGAGCCGGTCCGCAGTTGACCGGCAAACGCATTGTGATCGATCCCGGTCTCGGTGGACCCGATCGGGGCTTCGCCGTGCCCACCGAGACCGGGGTGGTCTACGAATCGGAAATTCTCTGGGACCTGGCCGGCCGGTTGGAGGGGCGGATGGCGGCCACCGGTATGGAAACCTTTCTGTCCCGGCCGTGGGGTGCCAACCCGACCGATGCCGAGCGGGCCGAAACCTCCAACGCATTCGACGCGGACCTGATGATTTCGCTGCGTTGTGCTACCAATTCCAGTCCGCTGGCCAATGGGGTCGCCTGCTTCTATTTCGGTAACTCCCATGGCTCGGTGTCCATGATCGGACAGGTGTTGTCCGGGTTCATCCAGCGCGAGGTGGTGGCCCGTGCCTCGATGCAGGACTGCCGCACCCATGCGCGCACGTGGGATCTGTTGCGACTCACCAAGATGCCGACCGTTCAGATCGATCTCGGCTATCTCACCAACGAATACGATGCGGCGATACTCACCAATCCGCGCATGCGTGATGTGATCGCCGAAGCCATCCTCATCTCGGTTAAGCGGCTGTACCTGCTGGGACAGGATGACCAGCCCACCGGTACCTATACCTTTGCCGAACTCCTCGCCGAAGAGCTGGCCGCCGCCGACCGCGGATAGCGTCCATCGATACATCGGCGCCACCGATTCGGATCGGTGGCGCCGATGGCGTATCAGGGGACAGAACTCATAGCGTGAGTAGCCTGGTGGGCACTGTCATGGACGCGGCCGCGAGCAACTGGTCGAGGGCATGCTCGACATCCTCTTTCCACCCGTGGTCGGAGTCGAGTTCGAGACGCAGTCGAGGGAAACGGTGATGAGGGGCCACCACCTCGAAACCGACCTCTTCCAGGAAGTCGGCATCAATCATGCAGTTCTCGGGTGAACATCCCGAACCGGAGCGAGTCGATCGCCGATTCTGTTCCGGAACACCTATCCGTTCCATCAGTCGTAGGTTGCCGGTCGGACGGTCGGATAAGGCCATGCTCGGGGGAGCGGCCCGAATACCGAAAGCCTCCAGGGCGCGCACACCGCGGCGTACCAGATCGGCGACCACCGCTTGGACCAGCCGGTGCGCGATATCGCTGTCCTGATAACGGGATTCGGTGTGCAGAGCGGTCAACAGCACCGCATCCGGACTGACCGGCGAAGTGGGAAAGAGACCCGCCCTGGGCACCGCGCTGGGCGGCGCGTACAAGGCGCACCCGGCACTGTGTCCGTCGACCGTCGCGATCTGTCCGCAGGAACCCCATTCGAGCATGACCGTTGAGATCCAGGCCTCCTTTTCGAAGACCGGATCGCTGAACTCGCGCGAGTCCGCAGCCACCGCGGGGTCTATCTCCCAGAACACGCAGCGTCTGGAGTGCGCGGGCAACCTGGTCAAGTCGTCCAGGGTAAGTGCTGTGACGCTGGTCGACACCGCTCTGCTCAGCCTCCAGCTGTCCGATTCATCAACGCTCACGCCACATCAAATTTCTCGCCGGCAAAAATAGCGTTCAAGCGAACCTGCCTCGTTTCATGTCACCCGTTCACTGTTCGGTTTACGCCACGGCACCGGTATCCACAAGACAACCGGATAATTCTCGCTCCGTCACAGTGACGTTTCTACGTCAGGTAACCGATCCCGGCCTTTTGAGCCGGTTATCTCAATTCTCCAGCGCGGAACGCTGCATCAAACCGACGATCCGGTCGAGGTCATCGACAGAACCGAATTCGACAACTATTTTGCCTTTCCGCTTGCCGAGACTCACCGTGACCCTGGTGTCGAACGACTCCGACAGTCGCTCGGCGACCTCTTGGAGACCCGGAGCCAACGTCGGCTTACGGCGGGCAGCGGGCTCCTTGGGGGACCGCCCATTCGCCAGCTCTCGGTTGGCCAGCTTCACCGCTTCCTCGGTGGAGCGCACCGACAACCCCTCGGCCACAATCCGAGCCGCAAGCATTTCCTGCGCCTCGGGGCCGCCCTCCAAACCGAGCAGTGCACGCGCATGCCCGGCGGACAACACACCCGCCGCGACCCGACGCTGCACCGGAATGGGCAGCTTGAGCAGGCGGATCATATTGGTCACCACGGGGCGGGAGCGCCCCAGCCGATTGGCCAGCTCCTCCTGGGTGACCCCGAACTCCTCGAGCAACTGTTGATAGGCGGCCGCCTCCTCGAGCGGGTTGAGCTGCACCCGATGGATGTTCTCCAAGAGCGCATCGCGGAGCAGCCCGTCATCGGTGGTCTCTCGGACAATGGCCGGGATGGTCTCCAGCCCCGCCTCTTGGCAGGCACGCCAGCGGCGTTCACCCATGATCAGCTGATACCGATCACCGGGCAGTCTGCGAACGACAATCGGCTGCATCAAGCCGAATTCCCGGATGGAGTGGACGAGTTCGGCCAATGCCGCCTCATCGAAGTATTGCCGTGGCTGTTTCGGATTCGGCTCGATCAGATCCGGCGGAATTTCTCGATAAACGGCATCGCCGGCGAATGCGAGATCTGGTTCCTCGATATCGGGATCGGGTACGCGGTGGAGAAAGGGAGCAGTCGGTCGATGTAGGGGATCGCCGATAACGGTATCTGCCGCATCGGCGCTCAGCCCGCCGGTCGCGGTTGCCGGAGCGGCCGGACCCGTCGGGATCAATGCCGCCAGGCCGCGTCCCAGTCCGCCCTTCTTCGACTGACTCATCGACCTACCTTTTCGTTGTTCCGCTGCCACGCCCGATCACACCCGATTCGATTCACTTCGCACTATCCGCGGCCGCGGGGTGTTTGGTCGCCCCGCGGGCCGCTATCTCCCGGCCGGCGTCCAGATAACTCAACGCACCCCGAGAGCCTGGATCGTAATCGAGCACGGTCATACCGTAACCAGGTGCCTCGGATACCTTGACGCTGCGCGGGATAACCGACCGCAGGACCACGTCTCCGAAATGGCTCCGTACCTCTTCGGCGACCTGATCGGCGAGCTTGGTGCGACCGTCGTACATCGTGAGGATCACGGTGGAGACATGTAGTTCGGGATTGAGATGCGCCTGAACCAGGCCGATATTGCGAATGAGCTGCCCCACCCCCTCCAGTGCGTAGTACTCGCACTGAATCGGAATCAACACTTCCTTGGCGGCCACCATGGCATTCACGGTCAGCAGGCCCAATGAAGGCGGGCAGTCGATCATCACATAGTCGATGTCGTATCCGGCGATATTGGCGTCCTGAATAGCGCCCTTGAGTCGGCTCTCCCGAGCCACCATGGATACCAATTCGATCTCCGCGCCCGCCAGGTCGATGGTCGCCGGGATGCAGAGCAGATTGTCGTTGTGCGGACTCCGCTGAATTGCCTCCTGGACCTTGATCTCGCCGATCAGCAATTCGTAGGTCGACGGCGTGCCCGACTGGTGTTCCACCCCCAAGGCGGTGCTGGCGTTGCCCTGGGGATCCAGGTCGATCACAAGCACTTTCATCCCTTGATGCGCGAGGGCCGCGGCGAGATTCACCGTGGTCGTCGTCTTACCCACCCCGCCCTTCTGATTGGCGATGGTAATGATCCGTTGCTCATGCGGTTTCGGCACGGTCACCTTTCCTGCGGGCAAGAGCCGGCTTGCCCGGTGCGCTTCGGCTGCTATCGGCGTCTCGGTAGGGGAGATATGCCCGAACGGTGTGCTTCCGAAGGAATCCGGGCTGATATTGCTGGCATCCAACATCCCCGGAACCCGCGACGTTTCCCGTGAAACATTCGCCGAACCGCTAGACATAGACCGCTCCTAACGCGAGAACTGCAGGATCACGTACTCCGGGCACAGCCAGTGCCGTGTCGTGGAAAGCTGTGTCGGATCGAACCTGATGTCCGACCGGAGCGACGCCGCCCGGCCGTCCGAACGGAGCCGTTGCCGCTGCGATATCAATATCCCTCCGTGGCACCGACGCTCACGCTCGACGTTTATTAGCTTGCCGGCACGAAGCGTAATAAGAAAGCCGAACCGCTGTGACTCTCCCGCGATATACCGCGAAAGTCGACCCTCGGACGCATCGACCGGCGATCGCCACGATGTTTCACATGAAACGGTGCACCAACCACAACACATGACCGGCCGCTCCGGAGAACCCGGTAGCGCACCGTTCTCCATGAGCCACCCCGGACTCATCGAAGGAACGGTGTTCACGTATCCACTTCGCAGCCCGTGGACCGAACGCCGAACCACACTTGCGATGCCGTATCGACCCAACCCGCTCGAACCTGCGTCGGTTACGTTTTTCACGAAAGAGCAACCCTTGATCCGCGTACCGGAGTTGGTCGGCACAGGTCGGGTCGCAAGCCCTCCCAAAAGCGTGGACAGACCTGGGTGCGAGACGGACCGGTGCAATCGAATGCCGGACCCCTCAGCACCGCCCTGATGTCACGGCATGCTCCGCCAACTCGGATGGCGAAACCGACGGACACGTTTCACATGAAACATGCACCGCTATGACTCAGCGAAGCCACAATCCATCACGGTCGCACTCGAGCCCCCGTGCCCCCGACGCTCAGGCCCGACCCCATGCGTATTACGCGTATCTAACGTCGGTAGAGCCGGCCGTGCTCCGATCAGGATTTCTTTCGGCCGCCTCGCCCCGCTCGCGGTCCATTGCGCTTCGGCCCACGCTCGGAACGCCGCAAACGCTCCGCCGACACCACTAGCGTTGGTGTGGATACCAACCCGGTACCGCATTGGACCACCGTGAGGTGGCCGGCGCCGGCGCGTTCGACCTCTGCCCGATCACGCTCCAACTCTTCCGCGGCGCTCTCACCTTTCAGCGCCAACATCCGACCGTTGAGACGGAGGAGGGGGAGGGACCACTGAGCGAGCTTCGCCAAGGGAGCGACCGCACGGGAGGTCACGATATCCGCGCCACCCGCTTCCCGGATAACCCCCGACTGTTCCGCACGCCCGCGTACGACGGTGATATCGAGACCCGCATCTTCGATGAATTCCTTCAGGAAGACGGTTCGACGCAGCAATGGTTCCACCAGTGTTATCCGTAGATCCGGACGAGCAATGGCCAGCGGGATACCGGGCAGGCCGGCACCGCTACCGATATCGACAACCGTCGCATCTTCGGTGATGAGTTCGCCGACCACGGCGCAGTTCAGGATGTGCCGATCCCAGAGGCGCGGCACCTCACGGGGACCGATGAGCCCGCGTTCCACCCCCGCGGTGGCGAGTGCTACCCAGTACCGTTGCGCCAACTCGAGCCGAGGACCGAATATGGTCGCCGCGGCGGCGGGTGGTGGCTCCGGCATCGAGATCGCTCCGCCGAGGTCAGGTTCCACGTGAAACATCCTTCCGAAGGGTCTGGGCCAGAAGAGTTGGATCCGGTCCATGCCGCCTGGCGCCCACCACCAGGACATAGCGAAGACCCTAATGGTCATGGACGGGTGAGCCTGTGACGACCGGGGGGAAGTAGGACCGCCTCCACCGAAACGACGCGGTCGCCGCAATCCTCACCTCGAGGATGTCGCGGCGACCGCGTGAATCCGAGAACGACTCGGGATCTTGTTCCGTTATCCGGTTATACGAGGAGCATCGGGGCTCCGGAGGAATCACTCCGGCGCAATCACCACGTGACGATTCGGCCCGTCACCCTCACTCTCGCTCGATACCCCGTCGATGACCGCGACCGCATCGTGCACGATTTTCCGCTCGAACGGCGTCATCGGGGCGAGCGCCTCCGGCTTCCCGCTCTGGAGCACTCGCTGGGCGGCGGCGGCGCCCAGGGCGCTCAGATCCGCGCGGCGCTTGGCTCGCCATCCCGCCACATCCAGCATGAGCTTGCTGCGCACACCGGTGACCTGCTGCACGGCCAAGCGAGTCAACTCCTGCAATGCATCCAACACTTCACCACTGCGGCCGACCAGTTTCGACAGGTCCCGCCCACCGTCGATACTGACCACCGCGCGATCGCCCTCGACATCGAGATCGATATCGCCGTCGAAGTCGAGTACGTCGAGCAACTGTTCGAGGTAATCACCGGCGATCTCGCCCTCCTCGATCAGCGCCTCCTCGGTGTCGCTGACGATATCGTCGGAATCGGCTCCGGCGCCCGCCATTGTCGTCGCCACGGTGGCGTCCTCACCATCGGTCTCGAGAGTCATGTGTTTTCCTTTATCCATTCGTCGGGTGCCGCCCGGTTGTCCGGCCCGCACCTCGAGCGGTGATGCTCAGCGAATAAGGTTCCTCGGCTCAGCGCCGGCGCTTCTGGTTCGCCCGGCCGCGATTACCCGGCCGCTTCTGACCACCCGTGCGCCGCTGACCCGACTGCTTACCGGCCGACTGCGCAGTCGGTTTTACCGTGGCACCCGCCTTGCCCTCGGCGGTTTTCTCCGTGGTCCCATTGGTCTCCGATCGCACCGTCTGCTTCTTCTTGGGATCGATCGGCTTGGCACCCGGTTTGGGAGCGTTCTGCGCCCGCTTCTCCAATAAGGCCTGCCGCTTCGCCTCTTCCTCCTTGGCCATGCGGCCGAATACCAAATGCTGCTGCCCGTAGGTCCAGATGTTGTTGGAAACCCAGTAAAGCAGGACGGCGATCGGCAAGAAGGGACCACCGACGAGCACACCGAAGGGGAAGACCCACAGCGCCAGCTTGTTCATCAGCGCTGCCTGGGGGTTGGCCGCCGCCTCCGGACTCTGCCGGGCGACCGAGGCCCGCGCGTTGAAGTGCGTGGCAATCGCAGCGATGATCATCAATGGAATGGAGACCGCGGCGATACCGATCCGACTCGGCAGACCGCCGTAGTCGGCGAACGCCTCCAACTGGGTGGTCGGCATCGTGATGAAGGCCGAGATGGGCGCACCGAAGATGCGTGCGCTCAAGAACGACTGCACATCGTCCACGCTGAAGATGTAGTTCGGCGTGTGCGCATTGGTGTAGGCGTCCATCCCCAGCTGGCCGAACCCGTGGCCGGTCCGGTTGAACGAGCGCAACACATGGAACAGACCGAGGAAGACCGGCACCTGCGCCAGAATCGGCAGGCATCCCATCAGCGGGTTGAAGCCGTGCTCCTTCTGGAGCTTCTGCATCTCCAACGCCATCTTCTGGCGATCGTTCTTGTACTTCTTCTGCAGCTCCTTGATCTGCGGCTGCAGTTCCTGCATCTGTTTGGTGGTGCGAACCTGCTTCACAAACGGCTTGTAGAGAACCAACCGAAGCGTGAAAACGAGAAACACCACCGACAACGCCCAGGACAGGCCGGCGTCCGCGCCGAAGACGAAGCCGAAGACCCGGTGCCAGAACCATAGGATCGCGGATACCGGGTAATAAATGAAGTCGAGCACGGCTCTATGTACTCCCGTCGTTCGTGTCGCCGATCACACGCGGTGATCCTTTACAAGCGTTGAGCTCGGGCGCCGAAACGCCCCCTGAGGTGGAGTCGGACGTCGATTCGGCGAGTGCCTCGTCCCCATGCTCATGGGGATGCTCCGCTCGACGCCGGGTCACCTCTGCGTGGTCGTACGAACCGCCGTCTCCGGGGCCATTGCTCCGCCGCGGTGGGACGGGGTCCCACCCACCAGGGTGCCAGGGTGCGCATTTGGCCAGCCGCACAACTGTCAGTGCGAGGCCGACCACGAGTCCACGAGTACGTAATGCGGTGACCGCGTATTCACTGCAGGTCGGGATGAATCGGCAGACCGGCAGGCGGGTGGGGGACACGTAGGTCCGGTACAGCTCGATCAGAAAGATCAAAGTATTCGCCGGTAAGCGGGCCGTTGTCGACATGAAGCTCACAACGGTTCACCTGCCTCGGCGCAGGAATCGGTAGGGGCGGCGCGCAGGTCCAGCTTACGCAGTCCGCCACGTAGCTGGCGTCGAAGTTCAGCGCTGTCGGCCACCGCCGCACCCGGAAGAGCCCGGATGACGATATCGACGTCGGCCGGCACCTCATCGCGAATTTCGGCGCATACATGGCGCAGGCGGCGGGCCACCCGGTGTCGAACCACCGAGGAGCCCACCGCCTTGCTGACGATCAGTCCGAATCGCGGGCCACCGACCCGCACCAACCCGTCCTCGGTCGAAGGATCGGGCCGGTGCACAAAGGCATGCACGACCAGATCCGGCCTTCCGCTTCGCCGGCCGCGGCGCACCGTCCGAGAAAAATCGGCACGGTGATGCAGCCGATACGGCTCAGGAAGCACCCGAGAATCCGGGGGCGCGTGAGCGATCAGCGGCGTGGGCTACGGCGTTCGGCGGGCCGGACATCGGACACCGAATTCGAGAGACGATCAGGCCGTGAGGGCGGCGCGGCCCTTGCGGCGGCGCGCGGAAACGATGGCGCGGCCCGCACGGGTCCGCATCCGGAGGCGGAAGCCGTGAACCCGCGCCCGACGACGGTTGTTCGGCTGGAACGTCCGCTTGCCCTTGGCCACGGTCAACACTCCTCGAGTTGGTGGGCGCCCGACGGCACCCGAAGCTTTCGGTGATTCATGAGGTCGGCATCGGCGCGTTGGCCCTGGCGAGCCGCCTGCATGATGCAGCTGCTCAGCACAGGACGACCACCACACCGAGCGGTGACTGTACGAGAGTACTTATCGCCCGGTAGCTGGTCAAACTCGCCCATACCGCGGTGAGGGCCCGCTCACATACGTTACGGTGGCAAGCATACCGTTCGCGCCGCGGAAACCCTGCTGCGCACGAAACCGCCGAGCCGGTGGTCGAGATCACCCGCCGAGATCGCCACACAACCACCGGGCCGATACGGATCCGCAGGTAAGAAGCCATCCGAGGCCGGGACGCCGAGGCGTTCCAGGCCGACAAGTAATCCACAGGTGTTCTCCACATCTGTGGATAATTGTGTGGATTACTTGTGAGTGGCATATTCGTAGGTCCGATGGTGCCACGCCGCCGCCTGGAAAACGGGGGAGTCCGGGCAGCGTCCCATATGGGTTGCCACGTCCGCGCGGTGGCAGACGTGGCCGGCCCGGGTCACGAGGACGTACGCAGCATCGCTGAAGCGAACCAACGGTAGACGCACCGCGTACCCCCGGACGTCTGCGCCCATCGACCGACTCCCGGGGAGGATAGTGCATGGACGACGAGCAGAACGTGTTGGCCGCCATATGGCCCGAAGTGGTCGCCGAACTGACCACCGGTTCGCCCGACGGCGAGATCGCGCCGGTGACCAGGGCCCAACAGGCCTGGTTGAAACTGGTCAAACCGCTGACCGTCGTCCAGGGATTCGCACTGCTCTCGGTTCCGTCCTCACTCGCCCAGGAAGCCATCGAACGCGATCTGCGGGAACCCATCCTGCGCTCATTGGGCCGACGACTGGGTCCGCAGGTGGAAGGACTCGGAGTGCGGATCGCCGCACCGACCCCACCGACCCAGGAGCCGTCGGCCGGCCCCTCGCGTAACCCCAGAATGACCAGCCGACCGGAGCGGCACGGCGATACCCGTCCGGATTTCCCGCCCGCCGTGGCGCCGGAGACCGTGTCCGGTTCCATCCGATACCCCTCCGATCTCGGCGAATCCGCGGCCGATCGCCCCGATACGAACTACTCGGTGGGCCCGGCGGCGCGGCAGGACGGTGAGTATCCCCCCGTCATCTCGGAACGCCGACACGATTCGGAGTTCTCCCGCGATCCCGGTTACCTACGAGATGCTGAACCTGTGCAGGGGCCGAGCTATCCACCGAACCCGTCGTTTCCGGAACGACGGGAGTATTCGGAGCCACGAGAGTACGGCCCGTCGACCGAGTACACCCCCCGGTACCAGTCCGATCGGGAGCTTCGTTCGGCGTCCGACTACGGCGGCCCGAACTATTCGACGTACCGGGAGTACCCCGACCGTATCGGCGAGGAGCGAGAGTCGGCTTCCGTGTCACCGGGCGATCCTGTCCCCGGATCGGTCGACCGGTCCGAACCAAGACTCCCACCGCGGCGTGACAGTGTGCCCGCACAGGAATCGCTGTTCGGCGCCGACGCCCTACCCACACACGACACGACATCTGTGCCACGACAGGAAGGTGTGCGCGATTCGGGTGAGGATGCGCCGCGGCGCGACGGCCTCGACGACGAACCAGTGGTCAATGTTCGCAGCTCCTGGCCCACCTACTTCGGTAAATCGTCGGAGAAGCCGGAACCGTCGACCACCTCGTCGTCGGCGAGCCTGAATGCCAAGTACACCTTCGAGACCTTCGTCATCGGTGCCTCCAACCGATTCGCGCACGCCGCCGCGGTGGCCATCGCCGAAGCGCCCGCCCGTGCCTACAACCCATTGTTCGTGTGGGGTGCCTCGGGACTGGGCAAGACGCATCTGCTGCATGCCGCGGGACACTACGCGCAGCGACTGTTCCCCGGGATGCGGGTGAAGTACGTGTCCACGGAGGAATTCACCAACGACTTCATCAACAGTCTGCGCGACGACCGGAAGGTGGCGTTCAAGCGCCGCTACCGAGAGACCGACATCCTGCTGGTCGACGATATCCAGTTCATCGAAGGCAAGGAAGGTATCCAGGAGGAGTTCTTCCATACCTTCAATACCTTGCACAATGCGAACAAGCAGATCGTGGTGTCCTCGGACCGCCCGCCCAAGCAGCTGGCCACCCTGGAGGAACGCCTGCGGACCCGGTTCGAGTGGGGACTGATCACCGATGTGCAGCCGCCCGAACTGGAGACCCGGATCGCCATTCTGCGCAAGAAGGCGCGGATGGATCGCCTCGACGTCCCGCATGATGTCCTGGAGTTGATCGCCAGTCGGGTGGAGCGCAACATCCGGGAGCTCGAGGGAGCACTCATCCGGGTCACCGCATTCGCCTCGCTGAACGGGCAGCCGCTGGATCAATCGCTGGCCGAGGTGGTGCTGCGTGATCTGATGCCCGATACCGCGGCATTGGAGATCACCTCGGCCACGATCATGGCCGTCACGGCGGAGTACTTCAATACGACGATGGAGGAGTTGGTCGGCCCTGGTAAGGCCCGGCCGCTGGCCCAGGCCCGGCAGATCGCCATGTACCTGTGCCGGGAGCTCACCGATCTATCGCTGCCCAAGATCGGCCAAGCGTTCGGCCGTGACCACACGACGGTCATGTACGCAGAGAAGAAGGTCCGCAAGGAGATGACCGAGCGGCGGCGGGTGTACGACCAGGTTCAGGAGCTCACCGCCCGCATCAAACAGCGCTCCCGCTGATCCACATTCATCCACAGCAACCCCGGCTCACAGCCTGTGTATGGCGCTGAGCTGGGGTTTTCTCTATCCCGGGGTTGTGGATTCCTCGAGGAATCCCTGTGGAATCCTCGAGGAATCCACCGGTTATCCACGGATTGATCCACAGGTGCTCGCGGCGGCGGGGCGCGCTTCGTCCACAGGCAGTTGTCCACAGATTCCACAGGGTTGGTAGTCCACAGGCGCTGAGCTGGGGTTTCGATGGTTCAGGATTGTGGATTCCTCGAGGAATCCCTGTGGATTCCTCGAGGAATCCACCGGTTATCCACGGATCGGTGCACACTGTGCATAACAAGGGGAAAACAGTGGAACAACTCGAGGACAACTCGAGGATGGATTTGGGACAACCTTGGGCTCTCCACAGGAGCCCCGGATTCATCCACGATTCATTCCACGGTCATCCACACCCCGCCACGCCTATCTACCTGCGAAAACTCCGGGATTCCACAGATTCCACAGGCCCTATTACTACTTCAGTTCTTCATTTGAATAACTCTCTTGAAAACAGGGGGTGTGGAAAGTTGACGACGGACCGCGCCAATGCAATCGCTCGCCGGTAGGCGGGGAGGAAGGGACGAACATCGGCTCGGTACGGGCCGACAGCGGACGGACAGTGATAGTGGACGGACAGTGATAGTGGACGGGGGCCGAGTCCCGGTACCGCCGCCGGGTTCTCACCGTCTCCCTTCGAGGAACCGTTCGTCGTCCCCGACCGTCTTCCGGCGCGGCCGTTCGGTTTCGGTTCCGGTCCGCGCTCATCCGGACGCTCGTTCGTGTGGACGTCTCGTTTGTGTGCTCATGTGGATGACCGAGAGAGATCGCACCGGCGCCCTCCTCCGGAACGAACCGGGGCGTCGTAGCGCGCTCATCCCATCAACCGCACGGCCGGGTTCGTGCCACGGGACCAGAGGGTCGAGCCGATAACTCGCCCCGCACGCGGTACGGTTTGATGTCGGCCGCTTATGCCACACTTCCCAAGCGGCCGATCCAGCAGTATCCGGCCGCCGCAAGAGATCACGGAACGGGAGAGGACAGTCGGGCGATGGAGCTTGCGAACATGAAGTTTCGGGTCGCCCGTGAGGATTTCGCGGAATCGGTGGCGTGGGTGGCGCGCAGCCTGCCGTCACGTCCACCCGTCCCGGTCCTCGGCGGGGTCCTACTTGTCGCGGACGACGATGGTCTGACCGTTTCCGGCTTCGACTACGAGGTGTCGGCTCAGATGCGCGTCGCCGCCGAGGTCGCCGGAGCCGGCGAGGTACTCGTTTCCGGTCGGTTGCTCGCCGATATCACCAAGGCGTTGTCGAACAAGCCCGTGGATGTTTCGGTCGAGGGCAGTCGGGTGTTGATCACCTGTGGCAGTGCGAAGTTCTCCCTGCCCACCATGCCGGTCGAGGACTATCCACAGCTGCCCGAGGTGCCCCAGGCCAGCGGCGAGCTCACGGTCGATCTGTTCGCCGAGGCGGTGGGGCAGGTGGCCGTCGCCGCCGGACGTGACGACACATTGCCCATGCTCACCGGTATTCGGGTCGAGATCGAGGGCTCCGAGGTGGTGTTGGCGGCGACCGATCGTTTCCGCCTGGCGGTGCGGCATATCCAGTGGAAGCCCACGCGCCCGGATATCGAGACCGCGGTGCTCATTCCGGCGCGGACCCTTTCCGAGGCGGCCAAGACCCTGGGATCGTCCGAGGCGCCCGTCCAACTGTCCCTGGGGTCGGGATCGGATGGGCTGATGGGCATTGTGAACGGGGGCCGTCGGACGACCACCCGCCTGCTCGACGCCGAGTTTCCCAAGTTCCGCCAGCTGCTGCCCAAGGAACACACCTCGATCGCGACATTGGAGGTCGCCGCGCTCACCGAAGCGATCAAACGTGTGGCGCTGGTCGCCGAGCGTGGGGCGCAGGTTCGGTTGGAGTTCTCCGGCGAAGGCCTGCTGTTGTCGGCCGGCGGGGACGACGCGGGTCGAGCCGAGGAGTGGCTGACGGCCGACTTCCGCGGCGAACCGTTGACCATCGCCTTCAACCCGGGCTATCTCACGGATGGTCTGTCGGCGCTCCACGCGGAACGGGTTACCTTCGGCTTCACCACACCGAGTCGTCCGGCGGTGCTGCTGCCCGCGAGCGAGGAGGAACCGCAGGTACTCGATTCCGGTGCCTACGCGGCGCTGGAGAGCGACTACGTCTACCTGTTGATGCCGGTTCGACTGCCGAGCTGACGGGGCGTGCAGGCGACGCTGTCCACATTCGTGGACAACCCTGGGCTCACTGTGCGGGTGGTCTGACCCATGTTCGTCCGGCTGCTCACCCTGCGCGACTTTCGCTCCTGGGAACAGGCCGATATCGAGCTCTCCCCGGGCGTGACGGTTTTCCTGGGCGCCAATGGCAACGGCAAGACCAATCTGCTGGAGGCCCTCGGCTATCTGTCCACTCTCGCCTCCCATCGGGTCGCGTCCGACGCGCCCTTGATCCGGATGGGGGCCGAACGGGCCCGCATCGGGGCGAATGTGGTCAATATCGGGCGGGAGCTGCGCATTGATGTGGAGTTGAACCGTGGCTCGGCCAATCGGGCCCAGATCAACCGATCGCCGGTACGTCGCCCCCGCGAGATCCTGGGCATTCTGCACACCGTTTTGTTCGCTCCGGAGGATCTGGCACTGGTGCGCGGTGATCCCGGTGAGCGGCGCCGTTTTCTCGACGAGTTGTGCATAGCTCGGTTACCGCGCCTGGCGGCGGTTCGTTCGGACTACGAGCGGGTGCTGCGACAGCGTTCGGCCCTGTTGAAAACCGCCGGTCGGCGTGCCGGGTCGAAAGCGGATCTGGGCACCCTCGACGTCTGGGACGGGCATCTGGCCAGTCACGCCGCCGTTCTCGTCGCCGAGCGCCTGCGGCTGGTTCACGATCTGTACCCCCATCTCGCCCGTTCCTACGCTTCCATCGCCCCGGAGTCGCGTCCGGCGGCGATCGGATACCGCAGCGCGGCACTACCGCCGGAGTTCTTGGATCCCGAACGGGCACCCACCCCGGATGACACCGCGGTGCTGGAATCGGTGTTGTTGCGGGAACTGGCCGCCGCTCGCCCCAAGGAGCTGGAACGGGGTGTCTGCCTGGTCGGTCCGCATCGCGACGACCTGGATCTGCTGCTCGGCGGTACCCCGGCCAAGGGCTTCGCCAGTCACGGGGAGTCCTGGTCGTTCGCGTTGGCATTGCGTCTGGGTGCGTTCGATCTGCTGCGGGCAGGCGGTACCGAGCCGGTGCTGCTGCTCGACGATGTCTTCGCCGAACTCGACCGCCGGCGTCGCGCGGCGCTCGCGCGGGTGGCCGCCGAGGCCGAACAGGTGCTCATCACCGCGGCGGTCCCCGAGGATGTGCCCGCCGAGTTGAGTGGCACCACCGTCCGGGTGATCACCGAGGGCGCCGCCGATCACCGGGTATCCCGTATCGATTCACCCGCGGCAAACCTTCGGGGAACCGTGCTACCGGGGTCGGGTGAATCGACATGATCAGGAACATTCCCCGGGGGCTTCCCGCCCGAGGCGCCCGTCGGTAGGGTGCCGTAGAGTGTCTCGCCGGACAGAAACCCTGCCCAGCGCACCTGTGGAAAGT
Source organism: Nocardia paucivorans NBRC 100373 (assembly GCF_000308675.1). Lineage (GTDB taxonomy): Bacteria > Actinomycetota > Actinomycetes > Mycobacteriales > Mycobacteriaceae > Nocardia > Nocardia paucivorans. The sequence continues at coordinate 36,346 of NZ_BAGE01000001.1, forward strand.
TATCCACAACCCTGTGGATAACTTGCTTCGACCGATCGTCGCCCGCATCGGAGCAGCGATCGTACCCTATCGGTCAACAGCAATGTCGATAGTCGAAAAATTTGCTCCGACCTGCGTATATGCTCCAACTGTCGATTGATCACCACCTGGGGCGGCTCGAGGCGGCCGCAGCTTACATGTGCTGTTACCCCCTGGGGAAAACCGGGCGTAATTGGGGATAACAACTGGGGATAACTTGGACAGGTGAGTGGAACACAGCCATGACCGAACAGCCTGGACAACCCACGAACCCTCAACCCGCCGGCGGCGAGTCGGAACTGCGCGGGATCGACCTGGCTCGCCGTGCTCTCGAAGAAGCGCGGGCCGCGGCCCGCGCCGCCGGCAAATCCGTGGGTCAGGGTCGCTCCTCCCCGCGCCGAGGGGCCCGTTCGGGTGCGCGCAGGCGTACCGGATGGTCCGGAGCTCGCCCGGACGATCGGGATCCACAGCTGTTGTCCACCCTCGCCACCTCGATCGCGCGCAGCCGCGGTTGGTCGGCCAAAGTGGCCGAGGGGACGGTATTCGGTCGTTGGGCCGGGGTTGTCGGCGACGATATCGCCGCGCATGCCGTACCGGTCAAATTGGAGAACGGCGTCCTGAGTATCGCGGCGGAATCGACCGCCTGGGCCACCCAGTTACGGATGTTGCAGTCGCAGATCCTGGCCAAGATCACCGCCGCGGTAGGGCCGGGTGTGGTCAAATCCTTGCGTATCTCCGGTCCCGCCGCGCCCAGCTGGCGCAAGGGCGAACGCCATATTCGAGGGCGGGGTCCGCGCGATACCTACGGATAGCGTGAAAGGTGCCCATGACCGTCTCCACCGATCCGTTCCCCGCCGTTCCGACACGCATCGTCCGGCGGGGCGATATCGAACTCGCGGTCTTCGAGTGCGGTGATCCCGCAGGACCGCCGGTCCTGCTGGTCCATGGTTGGCCGGACACCCATGTGCTGTGGTATCGGGTCGCCGAGGCACTGTCCTCGCATTATCGGGTGATCGCCTTCGACAATCGAGGCGCCGGCGCCAGTACGGTTCCGCGCACCACCGCGGCCTACCGTCTCGCGGAGCTCGCCGCCGATACCCGGGCGGTCGCAAACGCCGTCGCATCCGGTGATCGGGTGCATATCGTCGGACACGACTGGGGATCGGTGATCGGGTGGGATTTGGTCGGCGCCGACGACGCACCCACCTTCATCGGCTCGTTCACGTCGATATCCGGGCCCAACCTCGATTTCCTGGGTGCCTATCTGCATGGTCCGTTCTCACCGGCGCGGCTTCGCGGTTCGGTGGAACAGGGGTTGGCCTCGGGGTATACCTTCGCCTTCCGGGTACCGCGACTACCGGAGATGGTCCTGCGGCGATTGGCCGGCCACTGGCCGCGGTTCCTATCGCTCTTCGACGGCCTGGATCCCGCCGTGGTGCGCACGGGCCCCACCCTGCGTGCGGATATGGTCAACGGTCTCGAGCTCTATCGGGCCAATATCCACTCCCACCTGCGCCATCCCCGCCCGCGCCCGATCGAGGTGCCCGTACAGGTGATCGTCGCCACCGGCGATCGCGCCGTTCGACCGGTAGTGCACGCCGAGGCGGGCAACTGGGTTCGTGATCTGACCATTCGTGAGATCGATGCCCGGCACTGGTCGCCGTTCACTCATGTCGTCGATCTGGTCGTGCTCACCGCGGAGTTCATCGATCGATTCGACAGCCGTTGATCCACGCGTGATCGGCCGCTGTGCCTCATGTAACTCTCAGGCCATCTCAGATGGATCGAAACGGCCGTCAGGCGGAGGCGACCCGTGCCGCTTCGATTTCTCTTCTCCTCGGCGCTGCCAGAGGTGTCGTAGGTGGGTTGTAAATTGGGCGGGCAAGTAGGATGGAGAGGTAATCAGCGGCGACCCTGTCGGTGCGTTGTGTACAGCCCGCGTGTGGGCCGGGAATCTCGAGCAGCCGTTTCGTCTCGAGCTCTCGTCGGTCCGGGTGTGCCCGCGTAACCGACCGCCGTTCCGGGGATCAGCAAGTAAGGAGAGCTACCGACCAGTGGCTGCCAACGACTCCAAGGGCTCGAAGAAGGCGACATCGGCCAAACAGGACTACGGTGCCTCCTCCATTACCGTTTTGGAAGGGCTCGAGGCGGTACGCAAACGCCCGGGCATGTACATCGGTTCGACCGGTGAACGCGGTCTGCACCACCTGATCTGGGAGGTTGTGGACAACTCGGTCGACGAGGCGATGGCCGGTTACGCCACCCGAGTGGAGGTCACGCTGCTGGCCGACGGTGGTGTGCAGGTGGTCGACGACGGCCGTGGTATTCCGGTCGCCATGCACGCCCAGGGCATTCCGACCATCGAGGTCGTCATGACCCAGCTGCACGCGGGCGGCAAGTTCGACTCCGAGTCCTACGCGGTCTCCGGTGGTCTGCACGGCGTCGGTATCTCCGTGGTCAACGCGCTTTCCACCCGGCTGGAGGCCGAGGTCAAGCGCGACGGCTACCACTGGAGTCAGAGCTACAAGGACGCCACCCCCGGCAAGCTGATCCAGGGTGAACCCACCCGGGAAACCGGTACCACCATCCGGTTCTGGCCCGATCCGGAGATCTTCGAGACCACGACCTTCAACTTCGAGACGGTCGCCCGCCGATTGCAGGAGATGGCGTTCCTCAACAAGGGACTCACCATCGTGCTGACCGACGAGCGGGTCGGCGACACCGACGTCACCGACGAGGTGGTGAGCGAGACCGCCGAGGCGCCCAAACACGCCGAGGACGGGGAGCAGGCACCGGCCGAACCCAAGGTCAAGACGCGCACCTACCACTACCCGGGTGGCCTGGAGGATTTCGTCCGCCACATCAACCGGACGAAAACTCCGATCCACAACTCGGTTGTCGCGTTCACCGGCCGGGGCACCGGGCACGAGCTCGAGGTGGCCATGCAGTGGAACTCCGGTTACTCCGAGTCGGTGCACACCTTCGCCAACACCATCAACACCCATGAGGGTGGCACCCATGAGGAAGGGTTCCGCGCGGCGCTGACCTCGGTGGTCAACAAGTACGCCAAGGAGAAGAAACTCCTCAAGGAGAAGGACGGCAACCTCACCGGCGACGATATCCGGGAAGGTCTGGCCGCCATCGTCAGCGTAAAGGTGAGCGAACCGCAGTTCGAAGGCCAGACCAAGACCAAACTCGGCAATACCGAGGTCAAATCGTTCGTTCAACGCACCTGCAACGAGCACCTGGCGCATTGGTTCGAGGCCAACCCGGCCGACGCCAAGACCATCGTGCAGAAGGCGGTGTCCTCGGCGCAGGCCCGGGTCGCGGCCCGCAAGGCCCGCGAGCTGGTACGGCGGAAGAGCGCCACCGACCTGGGCGGGTTGCCCGGCAAGCTGGCGGACTGCCGCTCCAAGGACCCGAGCAAGTCCGAGATCTACATCGTGGAGGGCGACTCCGCCGGCGGATCGGCCAAATCCGGCCGCGACTCGATGTACCAGGCGATCCTGCCGTTGCGCGGCAAGATCATCAATGTCGAGAAGGCCCGCATCGACAAGGTCCTCAAGAACAACGAGGTCCAGGCGATCATCACCGCCTTCGGCACGGGTATCCACGACGAGTTCGACATCTCCAAACTGCGGTACCACAAGATCGTGTTGATGGCCGACGCCGATGTCGACGGACAGCACATCTCCACCCTGTTGCTGACTCTGCTGTTCCGGTTCATGCGCCCGCTCATCGAGAACGGCCATGTCTTCCTGGCGCAGCCCCCGCTGTACAAACTCAAGTGGCAGCGCAGCGAGCCGGAGTTCGCCTATTCCGACCGAGAGCGCGACGGCCTGCTGGCGGCCGGTCTGGCCGCCGGGAAGAAGATCAACAAGGACGACGGCATCCAGCGGTACAAGGGTCTGGGCGAGATGAACCCCAAGGAGCTGTGGGAAACCACCATGGATCCCTCGGTTCGGGTGCTTCGTCAAGTGACGTTGGACGACGCCGCGGCCGCGGACGAACTGTTCAGCGTGCTGATGGGGGAGGACGTGGAGGCACGTCGCAGCTTCATCACCCGCAATGCCAAGGACGTCCGCTTCCTCGACGTATAGCCGGTCCCGCCTGCGCCGGAGCGCGCGGTGACCAGCCCTGACTTCTTTTCGTACCAGGAGACTTCATGACCGACACCACCTTGCCGCCCAGCGGTGCGGGCGACCGGATCGAACCGGTCGATATCCAGCAGGAGATGCAGAGCAGCTACATCGATTACGCGATGAGCGTGATCGTGGGCCGTGCCCTGCCCGAGGTACGCGACGGCCTCAAGCCGGTGCACCGCCGGATTCTGTACGCCATGTACGACAACGGCTACCGGCCCGACCGCAGCTACGTGAAATCGGCCCGGCCGGTCTCCGACACCATGGGTAACTACCACCCGCACGGCGATTCGGCCATCTACGACACCCTCGTCCGGATGGCCCAGCCGTGGTCCATGCGTTACCCGCTGGTCGACGGCCAGGGCAACTTCGGCAGCCGCGGTAACGACGGCGCGGCCGCCATGCGCTACACCGAATGCCGGCTCACCCCGCTGGCCATGGAGATGCTGCGCGAAATCGACCACGAGACGGTCGATTTCATCCCGAACTACGACGGTAAGACCCAGGAACCGGTCGTCCTGCCCAGCCGGGTGCCGAATATGCTGATGAACGGCAGCAACGGCATCGCGGTCGGTATGGCGACCAATATCCCGCCGCACAACCTCACCGAGCTGGCCGAGGCCATCTACTGGGCCCTGGACAACCACGATGCCGACGAGGAGACCACCCTCGCCGCCTGTATGGAACGGGTCAAGGGGCCCGACTTCCCGACCGCGGGCCTGATCGTCGGCACCCAGGGCATCCAGGACGCCTACACCACCGGACGCGGTTCCATCCGGATGCGCGGTGTGGTGGAGATCGAGGAGGACAGCCGGGGACGCACCACGATCGTCATCACCGAGCTGCCCTACCAGGTCAATACCGACAACTTCATCAACGCGATCGCCGAACAGGTCAAGGACGGCCGGATCGCGGGTGTCGCCGATATCCACGACGAGTCCTCCGACCGGGTGGGCCTGCGCATCGTGGTCACCGTCAAACGCGATGCCGTGGCCAAGGTCGTGCTGAACAACCTGTACAAGCACACCCAGCTGCAGACCAGTTTCGGCGCGAACATGCTGTCCATCGTCGACGGCGTGCCGCGCACCCTCCGGCTCGACCAGATGATCCGGCTCTACGTCAACCACCAGTTGGACGTGATCATCCGGCGCACCCGGTACCTGCTGCGCAAGGCCGAGGAACGAGCCCATATCCTGCGTGGTCTGGTCAAGGCGCTGGATGCCCTGGACGAGGTCATCGCGCTGATCCGCCGCTCGGCCAATACCGAGACCGCCCGTACCGGCCTGATCCAGCTGCTCGATATCGACGAGATCCAGGCCACCGCCATTCTGGACATGCAGTTGCGCCGGCTCTCGGCCCTGGAACGGCAGAAGATCATCGACGAACTGGCCAAGATCGAGGCCGAAATCGCCGACCTGAACGATATTCTCGCCAAACCGGAGCGGCAGCGCGCCATTGTGCGCGACGAGCTGGCCGAGATCGTGGAGAAGTACGGCGACGAGCGGCGCACCAAGATCATCGCCGCCGACGGTGATGTGGCCGACGAGGACCTGATCGCCCGTGAGGACGTGGTCGTCACCATTACCGAGACCGGCTACGCCAAACGCACCAAGACCGATCTGTACCGCAGCCAGAAGCGTGGCGGTAAGGGCGTGCAGGGCGCCGGCCTCAAACAGGACGATATCGTCAAGCACTTCTTCATCACCTCGACTCACGACTGGATCCTGTTCTTCACCAACAAGGGTCGGGTCTACCGCGCCAAGGCCTACGAACTGCCCGAGGCCAACCGGACCGCGCGCGGTCAGCACGTGGCGAACCTGCTGGCCTTCCAGCCGGACGAGAAGATCGCCCAGATCATCCGGATCAGGTCCTACGAGGACGCGCCGTACCTGGTGTTGGCCACCAAGAAGGGGCTGGTCAAGAAGTCGCGCCTGTCGGACTTCGACTCCAATCGCAGCGGCGGTATCGTCGCGGTGAACCTCCGGGACAACGACGAGCTGGTCGGCGCCGTCCTGTGCTCTGCCGACGACGATCTGTTGCTGGTATCGGCCCAGGGACAGTCGATCCGCTTCTCGGCCACCGACGAGGCGCTGCGCCCGATGGGGCGCGCCACCTCGGGCGTGCAGGGTATGCGGTTCAATGCCGACGACGAATTGTTGTCGCTCAATGTGGTTCGGGAGGGTACCTACCTTCTGGTCGCGACATCCGGCGGTTACGCGAAACGGACGGCCATCGAGGAGTACACCCCGCAGGGACGTGGCGGAAAAGGTGTATTGACAATCCAATACGACACGCGGCGTGGCACTCTGGTGGGGGCGCTCATCGTCGACGACGACGATGAGTTGTATGCGATCACCTCCGGCGGCGGTGTCATCCGCACCGCGGCCCGGCAGGTTCGGCGGGCCGGTAGGCAGACCAAGGGTGTGCGATTGATGAACCTCGCCGAGGGAGATACGTTGCTTGCGATCGCGCGCAACGCCGACGAACCCGAACGGATCGATGGCAGCGACGTCTCAGAGCAGTAAATCCATATAGCGGCGGCAACGAACGGATCCGAGGATTCCCAATTGACCACTCCGAAACAGCCGAACGACGAGCGGCAACAGACGAATGGTGTGACCGAGAGGATGGCACAGTCACCCATTCAGCCGCGCCCGATCCCGCGACCGGGTGTCGCCGCGGAGAACGAGCAGTCCGGCGGCGGGCAACAAGGTGGTAATCCCGCCGGTGGTCAGCCGCAGGATCAGCGCGAGCAGGGCGAGTTCGGGCCCGCGATTCCGCCGCAGGGCGCTCAAGCGTCCAATGGGCCGGCCGGTGGCCCGGGCCCACAGGGTGGCCCGGGGCCGCAGGGCCATCAGGGGCCGCAGGGCGGTCCCGGGCCGCAAGGCAATCAGGGACCACAGGGCAACCAGGGATCCCAAGGTGGTCCGGGACCCCAGCCCGGTTCGGCACCGCAAGGTGGTCGTGGCCCGCAGTCCGGTTCGGCGCCGCAAGGCGGCCAGGCTGCCGAACAGGCCGGTGGGGGCGCGAAGTCCCCCTACCAGGAGGGCTGGTCGCAGTTGCCGCAGCGAGAGCCGCAGACGAATCTGGAACGACCGGGCTACGCCCCGGTCCCCGGGCGGAGTCAGCCGAGTTCCCCGCCGGTCGGTCTCAGTGGTGGTGCCACCAATGCCCGTACCACCGCCGACCTGGCGGCCAAGGCGGCCCGTAAAGAGGCGGCCATGGTGAAATCCATCGGCCTGGACGGTCCCACCCGCAGTATCGCCCGACCGGAGCTGATCAAGGACATGCCGGACCTATCCGAGCTCCGCCATCCGCTCCCCCCGGAGAATCCGCCCCGGGCGCAGGCCCCGGTCGCGTCGTCGGCGCCCCGGGCGGGCGTCAGTGGTGAGGCGCTGCGCGCGACCGTCCAGATCCGCCGGATCGACCCCTGGTCCACCCTGAAGATCAGCCTGGTGATCAGCGTCGCCATGTTCTTCGTATGGATGCTCGCGGTCGGGCTGCTCTACATCGTGCTCGAGGGCATGGGCGTCTGGGAGCGGTTGAACAACACGTTCACCGATATGGTCTCGCAGGACAGCGGTTCGATGGGATTGATCGACGCGGGCACGGTCTTCGGCTATGCCGGTGTCATCGGTCTGATCAACGTGGTGCTGTTCACCGCGCTGGCCACCGTCGGCACATTCATCTACAACCAGTGCTGCGATATGGTCGGCGGCATCCAGGTGACCCTGGCCGATCCCGACTGAGCAACAACGACCTCGAAGGCCGGTGTCATCCGCTGGGCACCGGCCTTCGGGGTTTCCAGGGCGAAATAGCGCGGAAAGTCCCTCCCATGGTCGATGGAACCGCTATCTACCTGCGGTTTTGGCTGTTCGATAGGGGACAGGGTAACCTTTAGCTCCGGTTCGCTCGTAACGGGGCGAGTCCCCCACGGGCCTATAGCTCAGGCGGTTAGAGCGCTTCGCTGATAACGAAGAGGTCGGAGGTTCAAGTCCTCCTAGGCCCACACTCCCGTGAATATCTGCAAAAGACCCTCTGATCGGTTATCGGTCGAGGGTCGTTTTCGTCGGATCCCACCGGCCCGTTCCGGAAGGGGCCGAGACGCCGAACGAGCGGCCCGGGCATCGGGGTTGCCGCACCCCTACCGCACAACCTGCGGATGGAAACCTCGAATGAGAGCAGGCATGCTCTGAGGGGGATCCATCCTCACGGTCGGAGGAACCGTAGCTTCCGTTCTGCGACAAGGATCTTCATTATCCGAGTCACCGGGCCGGTCTTGTATCGTCAACGAGGGACCGCTCAACCGGCCGAATCGGTTACGACTAGGCTGATAGCCATGAAACGCGTTCTCATCATCGGTGCTGTACTGGCTGTTCTCATCGGTGTCACCAAGCTGCGTCGGCGCAGCGACGCCGATCTCTGGCATGAGGTCACCACGCGCTGACCCGCGCCGGATCGTTGTTCCTGTCACTTCGACCGGCCGCCGAGTAGCGGCCGCCTGATCACGGCCTGGTCGGCGTCTACGGACTGTCCAGGCCGTGGCTCGGGTCGGATCCGGGTACCCTTGTTTGACGGTGTATGTGCCGGACCGCTACTGTTTCGCAGGCGAATGTGGCACCATCCGGTACTTCGCTAGGGGCCTTAGCTCAATTGGCAGAGCACTGCCTTTGCAAGGCAGGGGTTAGGGGTTCGATTCCCCTAGGCTCCACAGAAAACGCTCTCTACCTGCGATCTCAGGTAGAGAGCGCTCCTCATTCCGCTCCTCATTCAAGGCGAAACCGCCGAAATCCCTTAGAGATCGCGCGGATAGGTGCAGACGTCTGTGACATGGGAGCAGATGCTCGTCGATAGGATTCGGGGCATGTCAGGCGCTTCGTGCTCGGCCGCTTGCGCGGCAGTGACCTGGTCGTCTCGCTAGCGGCGGGACGACCAGCTCGTAACAACACTTCACCTGGAACGTCCAGCCGCTTCGTGAACTGGTCCGGAGCGGCCCTTGGTGCTGCTCGGTAACCCTTCAGAGCGACGGAGCACTCGATGCTTTCAGGCATTTCCTCTACTTCTCGCGGGCAAAGTCCCGCCCCTGTACGCGTATGGCTCGTGTTGTGCGCAATGTCTATGCTGCAATTCTTCATCGCGGTCGACGTGACCGTGGTCAACATCGCGCTGCCCTCGATCGGTGCGGACTACGGCATCGACGGCCACTCCCTGACCTGGGTCGTGGTCGGTTACACGATTACCGGTGGCGGGTTGCTGATGCTCGGCGGTCGGCTCGGCGACCTGCTGGGCCGCCGCCGTACCCTCCTGGTAGGCACGATGTTGTTCGGCGCGGCGTCCCTATTGGCAGGCCTTGCCCCCTCGTTCCCGGTGCTGGTCGCAGCTCGTCTCCTGCAAGGGGCCGGTGAGGCCGTCGCGCTGCCCGCGGCGATGGCAACCATCGTGCTGCTGTTCCCCGAAGGGCCGCGCCGTTCCCACGCCCTGAGCGTGTGGGCAGCCGTGGCCAGTTGCGGTTTGGTGCTCGGGTTCGCGCTGTCCGGGATCATCACTGCTCACCTGGGATGGCGATGGGTGTTTCTGGTCTCGGTGCCGTTCATCGTGGTCGTGGTTATGGCTGCGCTTTTCCTGGTTCCGGCCGACCGGTCCGTGCCCCGTGAGCGGGGCCGGCCGGACCTGCCCGGCGCGCTCCTGCTGACGGCGTGCCCGCTGCTGTTCGTCTACGCCGTGGTCGAGGCCGGTGAGCCCGGCACGAGTCCGTGGCCGATCATGGCCTCGCTTGCCGGTGCGGCAGCGGCCGCCGTCGGGTTCGTGTGGGTCGAGTCGAGGTCGCAGAACCCGCTGGTCCCGATGACCTTCTTCGCCGACCGGTCCCGGGTGCGGGCGAACCTGACCACCACGCTGCTCAGTGGAGCGCTGTCGACCTCGTTCCTGCTGTTCACCTTCTATCTCCAAGACCGGCTAGGCATCGGTCCGCTCGGGGCAGGACTGACGATGCTGCCGCTGGCGGTGGCGCTGATCGCGGCTTCGATGCTCGTACCGCACTTGCTGGAACGCTGGGGTGCGCGTGCGTGTGTGATGATCGGACTCGCCTGCGCCGCGGGCGCGATGGTCGTGGTCGCTGTCGTCACCGTCCTCGGTGGTGGGGCGGCATGGTTGTTCCCGGCGATGCTGCTGATCGCGGCGGGTATGGGTTTCGGCCTTGTCGGCCTGCAGTACATCGCGGTCAGCGGGACCACGGACGACGACGCCGGGATCGCCTCGGGCGTCCAGCGCGCCGCCGACCAGCTCGGTGGCGCGACCGGTGTGGCCGTTTATGTGGGAATCGGTTTCGCTCCGGCTCTGCACGCCGGTGATCCATTCCTTGTCGCTGCGGTGTTGGCTATCGCAGGGCCGGCCCTGGGCGCGGTGGTCACCGGCCGGGCTTCAGGTGCTGTCAAGGCCGACGCATAGACCGAACAGCACGACGCTCGCCCCTGTCGCAGTCGCGTGTCTGTCGTAGGGGCGGGCGCTTCTGTTTCCTCTGCTTCCCGAACGGACCATCGCTCATCCTCTGGGGTGCCATCGCTCCCGCATCCTTGACAGGGTCGTGTTCGACAAACTCCTTGCCCGCCTCGTCCTGGGAGGTTCCTACCGACAGCACGCGGACGAGACCTGCTCGGCGACCAGGATGCGTGCCCGGCGCGATGAATGGATCCGAGCGGGTGTTTTCAACGCAATCCACCGTCTCGCTCTTGGTGCCATGATCAGGCGGTCGGGCCCGACCTCGACGACTTCGTGGTGAAATGCGGTGGCATTCCAATCGGCCGGGTCCCGGCCGGAGCCAACCGGAACGACTTTCCTCTTCTGCGTCCCACACTCGAGAAACTCGAGGTTTTGGATTTCATCTGCCGCAGAAGATCACTGTCCACTTGGACGCAGGCCAGGACTCCGTGATCACTCGAAGTCTCCTCGAGGAGCTGGGATGCGATTGGCGGATCAGTCCGAAGGGCGCGTTCGTGCCGATCAACCACACCCGTCGGTGGGTGGTCGAACGCACGAACGTTTGGCAGCCACGCAACCGAGAGGCGATGATTCTCGCGGCGTCGGGCCGTCTCTGCTGAGATCTGTACCGATCCGAAAGGAAACGCCATGAACTGGACCCGCGGGGTCGTTATCGTCCGGGTATCGGATATCGATCGGGCGAAGGACTGCTACAGCGAGCGATCGGGGTTCACGGTCGACCACGATACAAGGGTCGGCAACAGCGGGCGCATCGTGCAGCCGATGCCACGGGCTCCGGTTGCTCCATAGTCATCGGCGAAGGCGCGATCCCGAAGATGGAACCCGGCTCCGTGAAGGGTCTCCAACTGGTCGTGTCCGATATCAAGCAGGCGCACAAGGAACTGGTGGCGCGCGGCGTCGCGGTCACCGATATCCGAGTTGTGGACGAAAATCATTCTCCCACAATGGATCCGCTCGACAATGTCGGCTTCATCTTCTTCGAGTACCCGGACGGTAACAGCTGGAGCGTGCAGCAGATCTCATCGCGAGGGTGACCGGGCCGCCGGGCCCGCGGACGTATTCGCGGACGATCCGAGGTGAGCGGAGTTCGATACACCGGTGGCGAATCACCTGCCGGTTATCGGGTCGGCTACCGGCGAACTCCCATGACACCGCAGACGGGTGCGGACCAGTCGACATCCGCGGAGCGCAGTTCGCGATCTATCGCGGCGGCGATATCGGGGGCGAACGGGGTGACCTTCCGGCTGGTCAGATCGACGTGGATACCGACCAATTCCAGGGTGCAGGAGAGTTTTTCGGTGGTGTCGTTGACCAGGAGCGCCATACCGTGCACGACTTTGTCGGAGCGTTCGATACCGCGGAAGTACACCGACACCTCGTCTCCGACCCGGGTTTCGGCGTAGTAGCGAATGTGGTGTTCGGCGGTGAAGAAACCTTGACCGCGTTCGGCGCGGTAGTCGTCGGTGATGCCGATCCGGTCGAATACCCGACCCGCTCCCTCGACGCACAGGTCGAAGTAGTGCCGCACGTTCATGTGGTCGTTCTCGTCCCGGAATTTCTCGGGGACCGTGAACGGGCCCAGCTCCCTGGACAGGCGGATTACCTGGTGGTAGTCGGGGACGAGGGTGGTGCTGGTCATCGTCGCGGCTCCTGTCGGCTCGAGCTCCGCGAGAGTATAACGAGCGTTAACAGATACTGTTGCGATCGTCCGCGTGGAGCCACCTGTGCTCGATGCCGCCGCGGAGCTGTTCTATACGAGAAGGGTTTCCACGGTACGAGCGTGGACGAGCCGGATAAGCGGCCCGGAGATGCCTCTGTGTGGCCCCCGTCGAGGAGGCGAGGGCGGCCACGTAGATATGCTCGAGGTAGATATGCCCGAGGTAGATATGCCCGAGCGATTCTCAGACCGGTCGGGTGGCGATGACCTTGCGCAGTTTGGCCTTGTCGCGCTCCAGTCGGCGCGCTTCGTAGGCGATGGGGAAATAACGCAGCCGTTCCGGCAGCAGGGGGATCAGGCGGGCGATCACCCAACCGAGCACACGCAGTTTGCGTTCATCGGATTCGGTCCAGGTCAGGCCCAGTTTGCGTCGCGCAGCCTCGGGGGTGGTGCCCACGGTGACGAAGTACTGCATCCGTCCGATGGGATCGGCCGACAGCCGCCACAGGGGGTGCAGAATCCGCGGCAACTGCTTCGGCGGGGCGATGGTGCGGATCACCTTCAGGTAGTCGCGAGCCGTCTGGGTGGCGACGAGATGGTTTTCCACGGTATCGGTGAAGAACTTCTCGAAATCCGCGTAGGTGGCGGGCAATTCCTTGGGGGGCACCGAGAAGTTACGCATCAACTGCAATGTTTCCCGGTAGTACTCCTCTTTCTCGGCTCTGGTGAGCGGCCGACGCGAGAAGTACTTCGCGTTTTCGCTGAACGCGAAGGTGCCGGTGTGCAGCACCCATGCCCAGGGGCCGCTGGACAGTGCCTTGTGCTTGACCCCGTGTTCGTCGACGGTGTTGAGCGGGGCGTGCATGGTGCGCAGACGCTCGGTTTCGGCCAGTGCTTCTTCGCCGCCGTAGGTCCAGGTCATCACCGCGGAGAGGCTGCGTACGGCTCGGCCGACCGGATCGGTGCGGAAGGTCGAGTACTTGTCGACCACGGCGGAGATGGTCGGTTCCATGGTCTGCAACAGGAACGCCGAACCTGCGGTGAGAGAGAAGGTGATCAGGCCGACCTCTTCCCAGGTGCGGGTGCCGGGACCGAACGGCCGACGCGGGGGAAGCACGTCGGGGTCGACCCGGGTGAAGGCGGTGTCGTCGACGGACGCGGTCATGCGGATCTCCCTTGATCAACTGCAGCGACAGAATGAGATAATGATACTAGAAATATCTCATCATTGCGGTGGTCAATTTTCGCCACAGCGAGGCCCATCCGTCGAGGACGGTGGTAGCGCGCTGCGATTTCGACGAGTCGGTGCCGAGAGAGGTGAGAGTCGCGAGGGCCGGAACGAGGGCCGGAACTTCGGGTCCGGACATGAGAGCGGGCCTCGGCGAAGGGGGGGAGTTGGCCGAGGCCCGCATAAGGTCGGCCCGGGGGGGAGGGGCCGACACGAACGATCCTACGCGATGATCCGCCGCTAGGTGTGAAGGCGAACCATGAGTTTCGAACTTTTTTTGGGGCGGTTCACACCGGCGCCGGTGGCCGCAACACATCGTGCGGTAAGGCGGCACACGACGTTTCCTGTTCGTCCGCAATCACCGAATCGGTCGAACCCGCACGAGCGCGGCCCGAGCGGCGGCCGGGGTGGGGACGGCCTCCGCACTGTGATGCGGCAATCCCGGGCCTGGATAAATGAGGTGAAAACGGCGGCGGGTGGCGCAATACTGAGATCCGCCTTGGTTGAACGACCGGATATGAGCCCTGCCGTCGGTGTGATTCCGCCGTCGGGAACAACACGTAGTCGTCGCGAAACAGCAGACGCGAAACAGCAGATACGAATCCCAGGAGAACCATGCCCGACGCAATCGTCGCCGAGGGGCTCGTCAAACGATACGGCGGGCTGCGGGCCCTCGACGGGCTCGATCTGACCGTGCCGGAGGGGACCGTCACCGCCCTGCTGGGCCCCAATGGAGCCGGTAAGACCACCACCGTCCGAGTCCTCACCACACTCTTGGTTCCCGATGCGGGCCGCGCGACCGTGGCCGGGGTGGACGTCCTTCGGAACCCGCGTGCGCTGCGATCCCGGATCGGTGCCTCGGGACAGTACGCCGCGGTGGACGAATATCTCACCGGTTTCGAGAACCTCGAAATGGTGGGTCGGCTCTACCACATGGGAATCCGGCGCAGTAAAGCACGCGCCCGCGAACTATTGGACCGCTTCCGGCTCACCGATGCCGCCGACCGCCCGGTCAAGGGATATTCGGGAGGTATGCGTCGCCGGCTCGATCTCGCGGGCGCTCTGGTCGCCAATCCACCGGTCCTGTTCCTGGACGAGCCGACGACGGGCCTGGACCCGCGGGCCCGGCTGGATCTGTGGGATGTGATCGAGGAACTGGTTGCCGGTGGCACCACCTTGCTGTTGACCACCCAATACATGGAGGAGGCCGACCGGCTCGCCGATGCCATCGCGGTGATCGACCACGGTCGGGTGATCGCCCGGGGTACGGCCGACGAACTGAAGACCAAGGTCGGCGGCGATCGGATCGAACTCACGGTCGGCCACGTCGACGATCTGCCGGTGGCGCGACAAGCGCTGGCCGCCCTGGCCGATGGAGAGATTCATCTGGAACCGGCGCTGCGCCGGATCATCGTGCCGGTCAGCGATGGTTCCCAGGCGCTGGTCTCCGCGGTCGGCCGGCTGGCCGAGTACAAGGTCGAGATCCATGACGTCGGATTACGACGACCTTCGCTCGACGATGTCTTCCTCACCCTCACCGGTCGCGAGGCGGATGAGAAACCCGTCGACAGCGCCGACGAGGCCGATGGTGCGGAGCGAACCTCGACTGTTGTCGCGGCCGGCCCGACAAGTGGGGAGGACCCGGCGGCCGGAGGAGCCGGGCCCGCACATCCCCTGACGAATCAGGCGGCAACGGAAGGAAAGACCGGATGACCACGGTGGCCCCGGGAAAACACCCGGACGAACGCCTCGCTCTGCTCGAACGATTGTCCATGGTGATCGGTGACAGCCTCACCGTCACCAAACGCAATGTCATCAAGATCAAGCGGGTACCCGATGTGCTGATCTTCAGCACTCTCTCGCCGATCATGTTCGTACTGCTCTTCGCGTACATCTTCGGGAGTGCGATCAAGGTACCGGGGTTGGAAGGCGGCTACCGTGAGTATCTGATCGCGGGCATCTTCGCGCAGACCGTGGTCTTCGGCTCCACCTTCACCGGGTTGAGCCTGGCCGAGGATATGCAGAAGGGCATCATCGACCGCTTTCGCACGCTGCCCATGGCGCCGTCCTCGGTGCTCATCGGCCGCACTGTCAGCGATGTGGTGATCAACCTCGTCAGCCTGGTGGTGATGTCACTGACCGGCCTGATGGTCGGCTGGCGTATCCGGGGTTCGTTCCTGGACGCCATCCTGGCCTACATGCTGCTGTTGCTGTTCGCCTACGCGATCTCCTGGATCATGGCGGTGGTCGGGCTGCTCGTCCGCACGCCCGAGGTCTTCAACAACGCCAGCTTCATGGTGATCTTCCCGCTCACCTTCCTGGCCAACACCTTCGTGCCGTTGAACGACCTACCGGCCGTGCTGCGGGTATTCGCCGAATGGAACCCGGTATCGGCGCTCACCCAGGCGACACGCGAACTGTTCGGCAACACCTCACCGCTCGCGGACACCTCGACCGCTTGGTCGATGCAGCATCCGGTGGCCACCACCCTGCTCTGGGTGGTGATCATTCTCGCGGTGTTCGTGCCGGCCGCGCTGCGCCAGTACCACCGGACCGTCAGTCGCTGACCTGCGGTCGGGTGTCGGTGTTCGTCCCCTCGGAGGTCGACACCGCATTACCGCGGGTATAGCCGATCCGCGGTGGAACGGGGGCAGGGTCGGGTAGCTGTGGGCGTTTGTTGCGTATCACCAGAGCGGTACCACCGGCTGCCGCGACCGCGGCGGCGGCCAACAGCCGATTACGCGAACGACCGGACAGACGTAATGGTCCCAAGCTCATTCATCAACTTTTACACAGGCCGGGCGAATATGCAGAACCCCAGGTGGTGCCCGCAGTCGGGGTGTGTCGGAGCGGTGTGGCCCCGCCTGGGGTGCCGGGGCGATCGAAGGGGCCGTGGCACGATGGGCTCGTGAGTACCAGCCACGGTGCCGGCCCCGCGACCTGTTCGGATTCGGGCCGTCCCCCTGTGAACCGGATGTTCCGATGAACCCCCAGTACCCCGCGGACCCACGGCAGTCGATACCGGTCTGTGTGCGTCATCCGGACCGCTCGACCGGTTTGTCCTGTACCCGGTGCGGTAGGCCCGCCTGCCCCGAATGTCTGCGTCCGGCCTCGGTCGGCCAGCATTGCGTGGACTGTTTGCGCGTCGATCGGCGTTCGGCACCGCAGGTACGGACGGTGGCCGCGGGAACGGCCCCCCGGACCGCGATCCCCTTCGTGACCTACGCCTTGATCGCGGTGAATGTGCTGGTCTTCGGGATCACCGCGGCCCAATCGCGCAGCGTGCTGGACAACTACGCAGGTTCCGCACTCTTCCTCGACTGGGTCATGTACCCACCCGCGGTCGCCACCGGCGACTGGATCAGAGTGATCGGATCCGGCTTCCTGCACTACGGGCCGATTCACCTGTTGCTCAATATGTTCGCGTTGTACGTCGCGGGACGGGATATCGAACTGGTCCTCGGCCGGGCTCGTTATCTGGCGGTCTACCTGGTCTCACTGCTCGGCGCTTCGGCCGCTGTAATGGTGCTCGACCAGGAAAACCTGACCGCCGGCGCGTCCGGCGCGGTATACGGGCTGTTCGGCTCGATCACCGTGGTGCTGATCCGACTGCGGCAGAGCCCGAACAGCATGTTGATCCTGATCGGCATCAATGTCTTCATCAGTTTCTCGCTGCCCGGTATCTCGCTGTGGGGCCATCTCGGCGGACTGGCAGCGGGCACCCTGGCCACGCTCGGTGTGCTGTTCCTGCCCCAATGGTTGCGGGCGCGTACCCCGGAAAAAGCGCGAGCGGTGGGGTGGACGGCGCTGGGGGCGCTGGCAGTGGTGGCACTATCGGTGATCGCGGTGATGTCGACGGCGCTGACCGTCTAGATCTATCGCACGTCCTCACCACGCAGGTTCAGTTCGGTGCGCAAGGTGTGGTACACCTCCTCGGGATGGGTTCCCAGATCCCATCGACCGAAGATCAGCAGCCGTTCCGCGCCATCGGTGGTCACGTCGATCTCCAGCATGGGCATCTTGCGGCCGAGACGGCGGTAGTACACCGGGCGCGCCCGCAGGATCTGCTCGCGGGTATAGCGTGTCGGTCCGGTGAGGGTGCGCACCACCAGGTGGGGATCGTCGCCGGGAACGAGCGCCAGTCGGGGGCGCTGCCGGAAGCCGAGCACGGCCATCCACAGGAGACCCACCGCGGCCGCGCCGACGAGGAACCGGCTGGGGGCGTCGGGGGAGAAAACGGCGGCGACGGCCATGATCACACCGCCGAGGGCGACCGCGACCAGCGCAGGGGTGGGGGTGGTCCACGCCAGGCGTGGGGCCGGGTTCACGGATGGCATGTGGGCGGTTGCCCCCAATCGGTCCTGGTGGACGGGCGGGCGGGGTGCGTCGGCGTCGTCATGCCATACGGCCTTTCTCCGACCCCACCGCTCGGGCGTTGTGAGTTGTCCACAGGTTCATCCACAGGTGTGTATGAATGACATGTGTGTAATCCGCGCGCGGCTCAACGCCATCGCATGGTCATGATCAGGCCGATCACCATCAGTCCGAACCCGATCAGGAAGTTCCAGGCGTGCAGATCGTTCATCCAGCCGATCTGCTCTGCCGCGAGGTAGTAGACCAGCAACCACAACAACCCGGCCAGCATGAAGCCGAGCATGATGGCGACATACCAGGCCGGCGACGGCCCGGCTGCCTTCACCTTCACCGGGGTTCGGTTGGCGGCGGGATTGATCGTGTAATCGGTCTTCTTCCGGACCTTCGACTTCGGCATGACGTCCTCGTATTCGGCGTGCAGATCCTGACTTCAGGCTATATCACCTGGTACCACGCTCGGGTGTCGACGCCGAAGGAGATGGCGCGGCACGCCGGCCGAAGTGAGTCGAGTGGAGGCGCCGGGAGCGGCGCGTGATCGGGCGGACGTAATCGATGCGACGGCCCGCCGGCCGAACACGTAGGCTCTCATCATGCGTGT
This sequence comes from Nocardia paucivorans NBRC 100373, assembly GCF_000308675.1. Lineage (GTDB taxonomy): Bacteria > Actinomycetota > Actinomycetes > Mycobacteriales > Mycobacteriaceae > Nocardia > Nocardia paucivorans. The sequence continues at coordinate 54,861 of NZ_BAGE01000001.1, forward strand.
TCTGGTCGTCGACAACTACGACAGTTTCGTGTTCAACCTGGTCCAGTACCTGGGCCAGCTGGGCGTGGAAGCCGTGGTCTGGCGTAACGACGATCCGAATCTCGCCGACCGGGACGCCGTCGCCGCCGATTTCGACGGTGTGCTGATAAGCCCCGGACCCGGCACTCCCGACCGCGCGGGGGCCAGTATCGACCTGGTCCATGCCTGCGCGCGAGAGCGGACACCGTTGCTCGGGGTGTGTCTCGGCCACCAGGCCATCGGTGCCGCCTTCGGCGCGACCGTGACCCGGGCTCCGGAACTGCTACACGGCAAGACCAGTTCGGTATTCCATATCGGCGCCGGTGTGTTGGCGGGATTGCCCGACCCGTTCACCGCCACCCGCTATCACTCGCTCACCGTATTGGAAGAGACCCTGCCCGACGAGTTCGAGGTGCTCGGTCGGACCGAGAGCGGCATAGTCATGGCCATGCGCCATCGTGACCTGCCCATCCAGGGAGTGCAATTCCACCCGGAGTCGGTGCTCACCCAGGGCGGGCACCGCATGTTGGCGAATTGGCTCGAAAGCTGCGGGGAACGTCCCGCGGAAGGGCTGATCGAGACGTTGGAAGCGGAAGTGGCGGCGCTGGCGGTGTGATCTACCACCGGAATCGGTCCGGGCGACGGTTGTCCGATCGCCGCCCAGGCCTGTCCGGATCGACGGTCAGGACCGTCCGTAAACCGCGGTGACGAATTCGCCGAGCTGATTGTCGTCCAGATGCCGGGCCAGGTCGGCTTCGCTGATCATGCCGACGAGGCGCTTGTCCTCGATAACCGGTATCCGTTTGACCTGATGGCCCTCCATTTCGTCGAGGACCTCGTCGACGTCGGCATCCGCGGCGACCCATCGGGGCGTCGCCTCACAGAGTTCGGCGGCGCGGGTCCCCGACGGGGACAACCCCTGGGCCACGCATTTGATCACGATGTCGCGGTCGGTGATGATGCCGCACATCCGCTCGTTCTCATCGGCGACGACCAGTGCGCCGACGCCGAGTTCGGCCATGGTGCGGGCCGCCTGTGCGACCGATTGATCCTTGGAAATCCAGTGAGCGCCCGGTTTCATGATGTCCCTGGCAGTGGTCACGGCCTACCTCCTCGTTCCTCAGCGATGCTGGTTCGAATGGAGCAAACCCATCTTCCCATCCGGCCGCTCCGGTCGATACGCCTTGGCCGACACGCTCCGGACACACTCGTTCGCCAACTCGGTGGCCCTTCTGTCGAGCGTGCGATCCTTCTCGGGTACACGTGGGAAATCCCTTGGGCGTGAATGGGATTCACCATAATTCATCGAGGCGTGCCGATGTCCAACGCATCTCGATCGGGTGACGGGAACGAGCCGCGGATAACGATTGGGAGGGACCGACGCAGACCCGAAACCCGGGGCGACCGGGCGGGCCCCGACGGTCCGACTCAGGGGGTACCGAGGGGCAGTACGCCCACGTTTACCGTGACCGGCGAGGTGGTCGTGATGGTGGTGCCGGGTGCGGGGGTCTGTCCGATGATCTTGCCGCCCTGCTCGGAATCGAGGGTTATCTGAGTGAGCTGGCGGATCTGGTTGACGCTGCCCGCCCAACCGGCTTCCCGCAGCACATTCGCCGCCTCCGCCACGCTCAGTCCGGTGAGGTTCGGCATGAGAATACGGTTGCTGTCGGCGACCTGCACGGTGATGGTGGAGCCCTTGTCGGCCATACTGCCGCCGGCCGGATCAGTGGCCAGCACCTCGCCACGTGGCCGCTGCGAAGTCACCTGTTGGATCACGATCTTGAATCCCGCGCTGTCCACCAGGTTCGGTTGGGCCACCTCGATCTGCTGACCCACGACATTGGGCACCCGCACCTGTTCCGGCCCCGATCCGAGCGTGACGGTGATCTGACCGCCCGCGTCGACCTCGACACCCGAACTCGGTTCCTGAGCGATCACCTTGTCCTTGTCCTGCGGGCTGGATGGTCCCTGCCGGACCTGCGGGTTGAGCAGCAGGCCCACCTCGCTGAGCCGTTGTTCGGCCTCTTGCCGGGGCAGACCGGCCAACTGGGGCACGGGGACCTTCTGGGGGCCGGTCGACACCTGTACCGTGATGGTGCTGCCCTCATCGGCACGGGACCCGCCCAGCGGCTGGGTCGAGATGACATTGCCGGTGCTGACCTTGCCATCCGGCTTCTGCTGGATGGCAACACTGAACCCCAGATCCTCCAAGGTCTTCTGGGCCTCATCGATGGAGGTGTTGGACAGATCCGGGACGGCGATCTGATCGGGTTTGCTCCCCGGACCGAGCATCCAGAACAGACCGAAGGCCACCGCGACCGCGACGACGGCACCAAGCGCGAGATAGACGACGCGCCGCGATTGCCGGGTGTCGTTGGATTCGTAGTCGTAATTGTCCAGATCCGCGTCGCCGTGTTCGCCGCTGCGACGGTATCCGTGCGCGGAAGGACCGGTGGAGTCGAGGAAGGTGGTGTGATCCTCGTCGGTCATCACCATCGGCGCGCTCGGTCGCTGCCCGCCGAGCACTCGGATCAGGTCCGCGCGCATCTCGGCCGCGGTCTGATAGCGGTTGGCGGGATTCTTGCTCATCGCCTTCAGAACGACCGAATCCAGCTCGCGCGGTACGCCCTCCTGGACCAGCGACGGCAGCCGCGGATCCTCCCGAACATGCTGGTATGCCACCGCGATGGGAGAGTCACCGGTGAACGGGGGCTCTCCGGTGAGGATCTCGAACAGCACGCAGCCGACCGAATAGACATCCGATCGAGCGTCCACCGTCTCGCCGCGGGCCTGTTCCGGCGAAAGGTACTGCGCGGTGCCGATCACCGCGGCGGTCTGCGTCATCGGGTTGGCGGCATCGGCGATCGCGCGCGCGATGCCGAAGTCCATCACCTTCACCGCACCGGCCTGGTTGATCATGATGTTGGCCGGCTTCATATCGCGGTGCACGATGCCCGCTTTGTGGCTGAAGTCCAGCGCGGCGCAGACGTCCGCCACGACCTCCATCGCCCGGCGCGGTGGCAGCGGCCCTTCGTTGCGCACGATATCGCGCAATGTATCGCCGTCCACGTACTCCATCACGATGTAGGGCAGCGGGCCGCCCCCGATCTCCGCCTCACCGGTGTCGTATACGGCGACGATGGCGGGATGGTTCAGCGCGGCGGCGTTCTGCGCCTCGCGTTTGAACCGCAGATAGAACGTGGGGTCGCGGGCCAGATCGGCGCGCAGCACCTTGATCGCGACATCGCGGTTCAACCGGAGGTCACGTGCCTTGTGGACCTCTGACATCCCGCCGAATCCGATGGTCTCGCCCAGCTCGTAGCGGGAGGAGAGATTCTTCGGGGTCGTCATGGCAGTCCTTGCGGATAGGTAGCCGATGCACGGGGGGCGCGGCCTAAGGCGTCCTCGTCATCGCCCATATCAGGGAACGACGGTATAGGGATCTGAATTGTCGGGAACGGTCGGCGGGTGGTCGTCGTCTGGCTCGGGGTGCTCGGTGCCGCGGTGGGCGTCGACGATGGTGCCGTGGTGGCCGACGGCGCGGTGGTGCCGGGCGGCGTGGTGGTCGGCTCCACGGTCGTCGGCGGCAGGGTGGTCGGTGGCAGGGTGGTCGGCTCCACGGTCGGCGGCTCCGGTTCCGGTTCCGGTTCCACGTACTCGGTGGTCGGTGGCGGCGGCAGCGGCTGTGGAGTGCTACTGGTGACCGTGCTCGTGGTGGCGGGGGCCGGGCGGTTCGGGTCCGGGTTGGTGTCCCCGCCGAACAACAGCCACAGCACCGCGCTGCCCAGCAACAGAGCTCCGATACCGAGCCCGATCAGCAACTTCTGGCTGGTACCGGACAGGCCCGCGCGCCGCTCCTCCGAATCGGGTCGGTCGGCGGCCGGGCGATGCGCACCGGTGGCCGGGCGAGGCGTAGGGGCGGCGCTCCCGCTGTGGGGGTAGCGTGACGTCACATTGTTGTCGAAATCCTGCCGGGAGGGCGGCAGCACCACCGTGGGGTTCGGGGGCAATATCCGGGTGTCGCCCTCATCGATCGGTTCGGCCGGCATGTTCCGGGGTAGCGGGGGCCTGCGTCCGGCGCGGACCGCCGCGACGGCATCGGCGAACTCACCCCCGTCGGCGTAGCGCTGGGTCGGGTCCTTGCCGATGGTGATCTCGATCAGTTCCCGCACATTGGGCGGCAGATCCGATGGCATCGGCGGTGGCGCCTCGCGGACGTGTTTCATCGCGACGGTAATGGCGCCGTCCCCGCTGAACGGACGTTGTCCGGCCAACACCTCGTAGCCCACGATGCCCAGGGCGTACACATCGCTGGCAGCGGTGGCGTCCTCGCCGACCGCCTGCTCGGGTGCGATGTACTGCGCGGTCCCCATCACCATGCCGGTTTTGGTCACCGGAGAGGCATCCACCGCCTTGGCGATACCGAAATCGGTGATCTTCACCTGACCGGTCGGGGTGACCAGGATGTTTCCCGGTTTCACGTCCCGATGCACCACGCCCGCGGCATGCGCCACCTGCAGGGCCCGTCCGGTCTGTTCCAGCAGGTCCAGACCCTGTGCCACGGACAGGCGACCGAGGCGGTTCAGCACGGAGTTCAGCGGCTCGCCCTGTACCAGCTCCATCACCAGATAGGCTGTTTCGCCGCCCTGCGGGTCGTAGGTCTCGCCGTAGTCGTAGATTCCGGCGATACCGGGGTGATTCAACTGTGCGGTGGTCTTGGCCTCGGTGCGGAACCGGTGCCGGAAGGTGGGGTCGGCCGAGAACTCGGACTTGAGCACCTTGACCGCGACGCGCCGGTCGAGCCGGGTGTCCAGGGCCTCCCACACCTGGCCCATCCCGCCGGTAGCGATCAGCCGCTGCAGCCGGTACCGCTCCGCGATCATCGCACCGTTGTTCAGCATCGGGTTCCCCGCAGATTCACTCGCACATCCATCTCGTTCAGCGCCCTCGCAGACCCGCGTCCAACACCGCCCGGGCGACCGGCGCCGCGACCGATCCACCGGTCGCTGCCAGAGCTTGGTCGCCCCCGTTCTCCACGATCACCGCGATGGCGATCTTCGGATTCTGCGCGGGTGCGAATGCTATGTACCAGGCGTGCGGCGGTGTGTTGCGTGAATCGGTGCCGTGTTCGGCCGTACCGGTCTTGGACGCGATCTGGTACGCCGACCGCCCACCGCCCGCGGTGTTGTTCTCCGACGCGATCATCAGGTCGGTCAGCGTCGACGCTACCGCGGCGCTGATCGTCTGCCCCACGGAGACCGGCTCTGTGCTGTCGATCTCACTCAGATCCGGGCCCTGGATCCGGTCGACCAGGTACGGCTCCATTCGGACACCACCATTGGCGATGGTGGCCGCGATCACCGCGTTCTGCAGCGGGGTCAGCGCCACATCACGCTGCCCGATGCTGCTCTGCCCGAGTGCGGCGTCGTCGGGGATATCGCCCACGGTGCTCTCGGCGACCGGAATCGGAATACCGCGGTGGGGGCCGATGCCGAAGGCCGCGGCGGTGTCCTCGAGAGCGGATGCGCCCACTTTGACCCCGAGCTCGACGAACGCGGTGTTGCAGGACCTGCGGAACGCCTCGTACAGCGAGGCCGTGGGCCCGGGACCGCAGGTAGTGCCGTTGTAGTTCTCCAAAGGGGTGCTGGTGCCCGGCAAGGTGATGGTCGGGGCCGCGGTGAACTGGTCCTGGGGTGAGGCGATGCCGCGGGCCAGCGCCGCCGCGGTGACCACGACCTTGAATGTGGAACCGGGCGGGTAGGTCTGCGAGACGGCACGGTTGAGCATCGGCTGGTTCGAATCGGTGTGCAGGTCCTCCCAGGCCTGGGTGCCACTGGCCCCATCGTGGCCCGCCAACCGGTTGGGATCGTAGCTGGGCGTGGAGACCATGGTGAGGATCTTGCCGGTGCTGGGCTCGATGGCCACCACCGAACCGGTGTACCCCCGGTCGGTGAGCTCTTGGTAGGCGGCTTCCTGCATAGCCGGGTCGATGGTGGTGACGACATTGCCGCCCCGCGGGTCGCGGCCGGAGATCAGATCCACCAGGTGGCTACCGAACAATTGGCCGTCGGAGCCGTTGAGCACCGGGTCCTCGGCCCGTTCCAGGCCCGTGCTGCCGTACTGCATCGAATAGAAGCCGGTGACCGGGGCATACGCGGCCGGGCTGCTGGGGTAGACGCGCAGATATTTGTAACGGTCGTCGGTGGCGACCGAACTGGCGAGCACGGTGCCCCCGGCGGAGATCTGTCCGCGCTGGCGTGAGTACTCGTCCAACAGGACCCGCGAGTTGCGCGGATCGGTGCGATAGTCGTCGGCCTTGATGACCTGGATATAAGTGGCGTTGCACAGTAGAGCGACGATCATCACCATAACGGCCATCGACACGCGGCGCAGCGGAGTGTTCACAGCGCTCGCCCCCTTTCCCGACGGCGCACCAGCTGGGTCTGCATTTCCGCGAGCGGTGCGGCCGGTTCGCGTTTGCGGGGCGGGGCCGGGGCCCGCGCGGCGTCGGAGATCTTGATGATCAGGGCCAGCAGCGCGTAGTTGGCCAGCAGCGAGGATCCGCCGTACGACACGAACGGCGTGGTGAGACCGGTGAGCGGGATCAGCTTGGTGACGCCGCCGACCACCACGAAGATCTGGATGGCGATGGTGAACGACAGACCGGCGGCCAGCAGCTTGCCGAAGCTGTCGCGGACGGCGAGGGCGGTGCGCATACCGCGCAGGATCAGGATCAGGAACAGCACGAGTATCGCGGTGAGCCCGATGAGCCCGAGTTCTTCGCCGACGGTGGTGATGATGAAGTCGGTATTGGCGAAGGGCACCTGTGAGGGACGTCCACTACCCAGGCCGGTGCCGGCCAGGCCGCCCGTGGCCAGCCCGAACAGCGACTGGACGATCTGGTAGCCGGTGTTGTTGTAGTCGTCGAACGGATGCAGCCAGGTCGCCACCCGTACCCGGACGTGGCCGAAGAATTGGTAGGCGAAGACGAAGCCGAGGGTGAGCAGGCCACCCCCGATGATCAGCCAGCCGACCCGTTCGGTGGCGATGTAGAGCATCACCAGCACGGTTCCGAAGATCAGTAGGGAGGTGCCGAGATCCTTCTCGAGTACCAGCACTCCGATGCACAGGATCCACACCGCGAGGATGGGGCCCAGGTCCCGCCTGCGCGGGAATTCCATCCCCAGTACATGCCGACCCGCCGCGGTGAACAGTTCACGCTTGGCCACCAGCACCGAGGCGAAGAAGATGATCAGCAGGATCTTGGCGAATTCGCCGGGCTGAATGCTGATACCGGGTAGTTTGATCCAGATCTTGGCGCCGTTGGTCTCGGAGAACCGGCCCGGCAGTATTGCGGGGATGGCCAGCGCCACCAACCCGATCAGCCCGAGGGTGTAGCTGTAGCGGGCCAGGGTGCGGTAGTCGGGCAGCGCGAGCAATACCGCGACGAACACCACGATGCCCAGGGCCGTCCACAGGACCTGGGGATTGGCATTGGGGGCGGGAAGTTCCTGGGACAGGAACGCCGCGTTCTCCTGGTCGGCCAGATCCAGCCGGTGGATCAAGACCAGACCGATACCGTTGAGCAGGGCGACGATCGGCAACAACAGGGGGTCGCTGTACGGCGCGAAGCGCCGGACGGCCAGATGCGCGACCGCGAACAATCCCAGGTAGGCCACGCCGTATTTGGCGATATCCCAGGTGATCGACTGCTCCTGGCTCGCTTCCACCAAAAAGAGCGCGGTGGTGGTGATGAACGCCGAGAAACCGAGCAACAGCAGTTCGGTGTTGCGCCTGGTGCTCGGCGGTACCTGGGCGAAACCGCCCGGGGGACTAGGAAAAGCCCCGGCGGACGGTGGTGCCGGTGCGGACATCAGTCCGTCACCCGGCAGTTCTCCCCCGCGACCTGCGGTTTTGCGGGAGCTGTCGTCGGTGCGGGGGCCGTTGTCGGCGCGGGAGCGGTGGCCGGCGCCGGCGGCTGCAATACCCCATCCGGTGCCGGTGCGGCCGGTGCCGGGACCTCCGGTGTCGGACCGGGGGCGGGCGGCTGCGGTGCGTCCGGTGCCGGGGTGGGCGGTGCCGGCGGCGGTGGCGGCACCGCGCTCGTGCTCGGAACAACGCCGGGCTGCGAAATGCTCGGAGTCTTCCGGCACGGCGGCAGCAGTTCACGTTCGGCGAGGACCCGCATCTGATCTTTGGCCTTCTCCAGTGAGCCGGGTGGCAGTCCTTTGTCCACCTGGTCACGACCGGTCTGCTCGAGATCGCTCATCTTCAGTTCCCGGCAGCCCGGTGGCAATTCGGCGCCGCTTTCGACCAAGGTGAGCGCACCCTGGGCATCGACGCAGCCGATGAGATTCACCTCGTGGATGGAGTAGCCGAGAATCGAGCCGGGCAGTCCGCGCAGGATGACCACGCTCTCGTTGTCCGCGCCCACGTAGTAGTTGTCGCGGATCATCTTGTACCCGACCACCAGACCGATGCCGACGGCCAGCACCAAGGCCATCGCGAGCAGTATCCAGCGCAGTTTGTGCGAGGAAGAGGGCGGGGGTTCGGGAGCGGCCGCGGGGGCGCGGCGCGGAGTCGCCTGCGGCGGGCGCATGGCGGCAGCGCGCCCGGCGGCGGTATTCGGCGGCGGGGTGTCCTCGCTCTCACCGGAGGCGGCGCCCGCCACGATCGGGTGACTTTGTCCGTAGTCGAGATCGATGACATCGGCGACGACGACGGTCACATTGTCCGGGCCGCCACTGCGCAGGGCCAGCTCGATGAGGCGGTCGGCGCATTCGTCGGCCGTGCCCTCGCGCATGGTGTTCGCGATGGTCTCGTCGCTCACCACATCGGAGAGCCCGTCCGAGCACAGCAGATAGCGGTCACCCGCGCGGGCCTCCCGCATGATCAGCGTCGGTTCGATCTCGTTACCGGTGAGGGCGCGCATGATGAGCGAACGCTGCGGGTGGGTATGGGCCTGCTCGGCGGTTATCCGGCCCTCGTCGACCAGGGACTGGACGAAGGTGTCGTCCCGGGTGATCTGGGTGAGTTCGGAGTCGCGGAGCATATAGGCGCGGGAGTCGCCGATATGCACCAAGCCGAGTTTCTTGCCCGCGAACAGGATGGCGGTGAGCGTGGTGCCCATACCGTCCAGTTCCGGCTCTTCCTCGACCTGGTCGGCGATGGCGGCATTTCCCGCGCGGGTGGCGCGGTCGAGTTTGCCGAGGATATCGTCGCCGGGCTCGTCGTCGTCGAGGTGCGCCAATGCGGCGATCATCAGCTGTGACGCCACCTCGCCCGCGGCATGACCACCCATACCATCGGCCAGCGCGAGCAGCCGGGCTCCCGCGTAGACGGAATCTTCGTTGTTTGCGCGGACCAGGCCGCGGTCGCTGCGCGCTGCGTAGCGGAGAACAAGTGTCACGATCGGAGCTCGATCACTGTCTTGCCGACCCGGACAGGTGTGCCGAGCGGAACGCGGACGGCGGTGGTGACTTTTGCACGGTCGAGATAGGTACCGTTCGTCGAGCCGAGGTCTTCGACGTACCAATCGTCACCGCGCGGGGATAGTCGCGCATGTCGAGTGGATGCGTAGTCATCGGTGAGCACCAGCGTTGAGTCATCCGCACGACCGATCAGCACCGGCTGGGTGCCGAGGGTTATGCGAGTGCCGGCGAGGGAACCTTGAGTCACCACAAGATATTTGGCGCCCTTCTGGCCTCGGCGCAGGGATGGCAGCACCGCGGACCCTCGGGTGGGCCGGGGCTGTATCCGCATGCCGGATGCCGCGTAGATATCGCTGCGCAGCGTCCGCAGCACCGTCCATACGAAAACCCACAGCAGCAGGAGGAACCCCGCACGGGTCAGCTGCAGAACCAGTCCCTGCACGGCGCTCCACCTCCTGTTCGACCGTGTGTCGGTGCCGTAGGTGTGGTGCGACCCACCCCACCGCTGTGTTCTGGCGCGGCCCCGATGGGTGCCGCGCGTGTGTTGGCACATCATAGGACCGTCGGCCGATTTCGATCACGATAAGCCGCTCCATTATGTGAGAGGCATCTCGTGATCCGCACGGCGAGCCTACGCGATCAGACGATGCGAATGAGGATCTCGGAGTGTCCGGCGCGAATCACATCGCCGTCGGCCAGCTGCCAGTCCTGCACCGGCGAACCGTTGACCAGGGTGCCGTTGGTCGAACCGAGATCCGAGAGCATCGCGGTCTGGCCGTCCCAGCGCACCTCGATGTGGCGACGGGAGACCCCGGTGTCGGGTAGCCGGAAATGTGCGTCCTGACCACGGCCGATGATATTGCTTCCCTCTCGCAGCTGATATGTGCGGCCGCTGCCGTCGTCGAGGGACAGGGTCGCCGAGAGGGTGCCCCCCGGCGCCGGCGCGTAACCGCCGGCCGCGTAACCGCCCTGGGGGCCGTAGCCGCTCTGCTGCGAGTACGCCGCCTGGTTCGGCTGACCGTAGGCCTGGTCTTCGGCGTAACCGCCCTGCTGGTCGTAGCCCTGGTCGTAGCCCTGTCGGCCGTAGCCCTGGTCGTAGGCCTGCTGGTCGTAGCCCTGCTGGTCGTAACCCTGGTCATAGCCTTGCCGGCCGTAGCCCTGGTCGTAGCCCTGCTGACCGTAGCCCTGGTCGTAGCCCTGTCGGCCGTAGCCCTGGTCGTACCCCTGCTGGGGGTAGCCCTGCTGGTCCGCATATCCCTGGCCGTAGGCCTGCTGGTCTCCCTGGCCGTAGGCCTGCTGGTCGTAGCCCTGTCGGCCGTAACCCTGGTCGTAGGCCTGCTGGTCGTAGCCGGGCCCGCCCTGCTGGTAGTCGTAGCCGTTCTGATAGTCGCCGTAACCCTGAGAATCGGGCGCCCGGTAATCGGAGCCGCCGCCGTACGGCGCGCCGGAGCCGTAGTCGTCGGGGTACGCGCCGTTCTGCGGTCCGCGCCCAGGGGGCGGGGAAGCGTACCCGCGGTTGCGTGGATCGGACTCCGCGTGCTCACGGCTCGGGTCGTAGCCAGAGTTCTGCGTCATGGGGCCAGCTCCTGATTGCGGGTGTGCGTGTCGTTGTGGCAGGGGTTCCGGGCGAGGAGCTGCGGGAGCTCCGCGGCCGACATCGGGGTCGACCCGACCGCTCGTCCTGAACATTCCGGTGTGCAGCGTAGGGGATGCCTCGAATGTCACGTGTACTTCGCCGTAGGTCTGCCATCCTTGATCACGGATGTAGTCCTGTAGATGTTTGGCGAATGCGCGTGTCGTGAGGTCGTGATCGGCATCGAGCTGTCGATGGTCGGAAGGATTTATGGTAATCACATAGCTGTTCGGGGCGAGCATGATCCCGTCGCCGAGGTCCTGGAGTCGATCGGCGGCCTCACGCTGCAGCGCCGCTTCCACCTCCTGGGGCACTACACTCCCACCGAAGGCCCTGGCGAACACATCACCGACGGCGCCCTGCAGGCGACGTTCGAATCTCGATACGATGCCCATCGTGGCCCTCCCTTCGGTGAGGTGGTCTCCTCTTTCGCAACGACGGCGCACGGACATGGCGTGTCGTTCTACGAGCACGTTCTCTGCATGATATCCGCGTTCGCCCACCCCTGTAACTATCGAAGTCGCACGAGAGTTCCACGCTTCCCCGATACGATCGAGGTCACGGCAGGTAGGAGCCCGTCGTCCGGCGGACACCACCGCGATTTCGCCTCTGAGCCGTCCTCGTGATACTGTCTGACCGTCGCTCGGGCGAGTGGCGGAATGGCAGACGCGCTGGCTTCAGGTGCCAGTGTCCTTCGGGACGTGGGGGTTCAAGTCCCCCTTCGCCCACCATGAGATTCAGGGCCGGTCGGAATTTCCGACCGGCCCTGAATCCTTTCACGGGGGCTCGATCTTTTCGCGAGAGCTCGCAAAACTCGCGGAGGCCTCCGAAAGGAACCGAAAGCGGAGAGGAACCAGAAGCGGGGAGGAACCGAAAGCGCCGGTGTGGCCTTCCGGTGCCGACGTGGCCTTCCGGTGCCGACGTGGCCTTCCGGTGCCGACGTGGCCTTCCGGTGCCGACTCGATGAATGCTCCCGGATTCGAGGCCGTGACACGCTCCATGTGGAAGCGGTCTGCCGTGATCGGGGCCGGGCAGGGCGCATTCGCCGGGGTCGTACCCCGTATTGCCCGACGCTGCTTTTCGAGTGGTGAAGATCACTCGACTTATCGGGATGGGTGAGGATACGAGGACGGGCGCGGTTGTGGATTCGGCTCACGGACCGCATCGGGAAGTTGCGAACGACAGGAGCGCGTCGGGTGTCCGTCGGGTGCCCGTCGGGTGTCCTCGGGAGTCGTGATGAGACTGCGAGGGCACCCGATATCGGACGGCGTGGATCTACCCGGCTATTTCCGCTTGTGCCCGTGTGGCAGTAGCCGGCCGTCCTCCGTCACATCGGGGTTGTGCGCCGAGGCGAGAACTCCGTTGCGCTCCCGAACGGATGCGGGCGTGGGGGTGGCCGCGACGACCGCGCGCTCGTCGAATTCGGCAACACCGACCATCATGATCAGCATTGCCAGCACAAGGGTGACCACTGTGATCAGCGGGGTCAGTAGTTCGAGGGGCTCGACACCGGCCGGGGTGGCGCTGTGGTGGCCGGAGTGTTCGGCGTGCATGGCGGTCATGCCCACGTAGTGCATACCGCAGACCGCGACACCCATGATCAGCGCGGCGCCGATAGTGGCCGTCCGCCCGTGGATATGCAGCATGAACCACAGCGCGGCCGTTGCCGCGATCACCGCTATCAGAATCGATGCCGCGACCGGCACGATGGCATAGGACACCTTCGCATCGGATTTCATCGCGTACATACCCATGTAATGCATGGCGGCGACGCCGAGGCCGGTGATCGCGCCACCCAGCGGCAGGGCGACGAACTCGCGCTCGCTGCGCACCACGATGGATAGACCCAGCCACACCACCACGATTGCCACCACGGCGCTGAGCAGGGTCATCGGCACGTCGTAGCTGATGGTCACCGAGCGGATGGAGAAGCCGAGCATCGCGGTGAAGTGCATGACCCAGATACCGGCTCCGCCGAGCGCGACGGCCGCCGCGACGAGCCATCCGGCCGGACGGGACGAGGAGCGGCCGTGCGCAGCGCAGCGCAGACCGAGAATCGACCCGATAACCGAGATGACATAGGCGATGACCGGTGTCACCCACCCATAGTTGAAATGTTCCAGTTCTAACACGCGCGCTCCGTTGCTGGTACCGGTTGCGGACAGCTACGAAACTGGACAATAGGCCAATCTATGGTGTGAACCCGAAATTCATAGGATGACTGACACAACTGCGCCACCTGCGCAAATGGGTCACGTGGTGGTGTGGAGCGGGTGGTCTTCCGGTGTTGTGTTTTCCGTCACCCGCTCCGACGCCGGTCAGGCATCCACCGATTCCGTGGTGAGTACGCAGCGGGTGCGTTCGTAGATGGTCGGCATACAGCGGTTGCAATGCGTGCACGGCGAGACCGAGGCGGATCGGCTCTCCATCTGCCGCACGATGGAAGGGTCATAGAGCAGGGCGCGCGCCATGGCGACGAAATCGAAGCCTTCGGCCATGGCGGTATCGACCGCCTCCCGAGAGGCGATACCGCCGAGCAGAACCAGTGGCAGATCGATGGCCTCGCGGAAACGTCGCGCCATATCGAGCATATAGGTCTCCTGATACGGGTACCGACGCAGGAATTTGTTGCCCGTCATCCGCATCCCCCACCGCAGCGGGATGGGGAACTGCGCGGCGAATTCACGGAGCGGAACGTCGCCGCGGAACAGATACATGGGATTGAGCAGGGAACTGCCGCAGGTGAGTTCGAGCGCGTCCAGGTGGCCGTCGGCGGCCAGCCACTGCGCGACGGTCAGGCTCTCCTCGGGAGCGAATCCGCCGCGTATGCCGTCGTCCATATTGAATTTGGCCAGAACCGCGATCTCTGTTCCCACTTCCGCGCGTACCGCCTCGGCCGTGGACCGAGCGAACCGGGCGCGGTTGGCGAGCGAGCCACCGTAGTCGTCGGATCGCCGGTTGAGCAGGGGGCTGAGGAAGGAACTGATCAGATAGTTGTGGCCGAAATGCAGTTCCACCGCGTCGAATCCGGCTTCGACGGCGAGCCGGGCGGCCCGGGCATGCGCCTCGGCGATGCGATCGATATCGGCTCGGGTCGCCGAGCGGGTCATTCGCATACCGAGAGGGCTGAAATGCTTGGTGGGGGCCAAGGCGGGTAGTTGATTCGATTTCGCATTGGCAACCGGTCCCGCATGTCCCAATTGCGCCGAGATTGCAGCGCCTTCGGCATGTACGGCGTCCGTGAGCTTTCGGAGGCCGGGGAGGGCTTCCGGGCGCATCCAGATCTGGTGCCGGTCGGTCCGTCCCTCGGGGGCGACCGCGCAATACGCGACGGTGGTCATACCCACGCCGCCCGCGGCGACCTGGCGGTGGAAATCGATCAGATCATCGGTGACCAACGCGTCGGGCGTCCGGCTCTCGAAGGTTGCGGCCTTGATGATGCGGTTACGCAAGCGTATCGGGCCGAGTGTCGCGGGGCTGAAGGGATCGGGCGTGTCCATCACCATGAATACACACTAGAACTCGTTACAGTAATACGCCAGGAAAACGGGCATACCTGTTGACTCGTCACCAGAACCTGTTCTAATTCAACCTATGCGCAGATATGACGGCCGGCGGGTTGTGGTGACAGGTGCGGGATCGGGCATCGGCCAGGGTATCGCCCTGCGATTATTGGACGAAGGAGCCCGACTGGTGGCCGCCGATATCAATGCCGAAGGGCTGGCGGTCACGGTCGAGAAGGCCGGTGACGCCGCCGAACGGCTGAGCACCGTACAGGTGGACGTGGCCGACCAGGAGTCGGTACGCGCCGCCGCCGACGCGGCCCTCGCGACCCTGGGCGGACTGGACATGCTGGTGAACGCCGCGGGTATTCTCCGACCGGCGCGCACCCATGAAATGCCGTTGGAAGCCTGGAATCAGGTGATCACGGTGAATCTCACCGGAACCTTCCTGGTAACCCAGGCGCTGTTGCCCGCCCTGGTGGACTCCGGTCACGGTGTGGTGGTGAATCTGTCCTCGACCGCTGCTTTCAGCGCCGCACCGTATCTGGCGGCCTACGCCGCGTCCAAGGCCGGAGTCAACGCTTTCACCCACGCGATCGCATTGGAGTACGTCAAACAGGGGTTGCGTGCGGTCAATATCGTGCCGGCGGGAATCACCAGCGGTATCACCACCAAATCCATCGTCGATCAGCCCGAGGGCGCCGACGGGAGCCTGTTCGCCCGGCTGACCGGATGGATGAACAACGGGGCACTCGGTACGCCCGAGGACATCGCCGGGGTGGTCGCCATGGTCGGCTCCGAGGACGGTCGCTATATGACCGGTACCGAGATCCGAATCGATGGTGGGGCGCTCATGTAGTCCTCCACGGGGTGATGAGCAGGCGAGCGGGTATCGGTTGGCGGTGGTCCGTGCGGTGTTTCACCGTGCGCCCGGCCCGCTCCGATGTCGCACCGACTTCGGTGACCGGTCGGCGGGCGAAAGCGGTGCGCGGTGAACGGCGTCTCGGCCATGGTGTTCGGGGCCAGGGTGTTCGGGGCCAGGGTGTTCGGGGCCAGGGTGTTCGGATCGGCGACGAGGATCACCGCCCGGCCCCGGGGCAGAGTGCCCGGGGCCGGTTCGGCGCAGGCCGCGTCCCGGTCGTCCATGAAATAGATCGTGTCGGTGGTGATGGCGGCGGCCGGACTCGCGTCCGGCGGCGGTAGCGCGGTGAGGAAGTCTTGGCGAGTCGCAATCGTCCCCTGGCGGTCTCCGTTGCGATATCGCGCGGATTGTCTGCGATTCAGCGGAGGTGTGAAACCTCCTTCGAACAGGCCGTGCGGTCGGGCCGGCCGATCGGTCACGCTCGACAACGGGCGCGAGTGTGCAGGGTCTTCATGCGGTCGTTCAACGACGAAACGGGCAGGTGAGCGGTCCGAAACCCGAAAGCCGGTGCATTTCCGGAAACATATGCCCATTCATTGATGAGGTGAAGATCACACCGTCGATTTTGGTTGCGGTGGCGCTGCTGGGTTTCCCCGCGGCGGCCGGGGGGCATGGGGGAGAGTGGGCTGGCTCACGCCCTGTTATGGCGCTGGTTAACTGTGTGCAGGTACTTCTGTAAGGCTTGTTGAAGAGACTACCCCGGTTTCTGCCCCTATAAACATACTTGCGGTCGCATTATTGCATCCGAATTCTTGCTCGACGTTGGCTTTTGCCCGAATCTGCAGGTCGTGGGGGTTCTCATGGGTGGACGGGTTGGGTCTCATGGGGTCGATCGTGTGGCGCTCGCCGCCGTTCTCGTTGGTTATGTGTGTGACCTGGAGCTATGGAATGCAATTGCAAATGAAAGTACCGTTTTCCATTCATATGCGGCTGCTGAAAGTTTGCCACCGAGGTGAAAAGTTGTGGTTTCGAATGAGTTTGCCGGCCGGCTGCCTATACGTGTGACCTGTGTCGAAGTGGGTTGCGTGTGGGTAACGATTGTGTACAGTTGAAAGCAACGCTGGCCGCAGCTGAGCAGCGACTCGCTGCGGCCAGCGGAATTCAAATGGGGGAACCTTCACCTGGTTGCTCGAAGAGCGTTGCTGCCGCTGTTCGACCATGTTCGGCCGCGGTGTGCTCGGTGTTGTCTACAACCCCGGTTTCGCCCCCGTAATGTTTCCGGTTTCCGGTTCCCGGGTCGCTTTTCGTCCGACCAGAAAGACGTAACCGAGGAAGGCCGCCTCGGCGAGTACCCCGAATCCGATCCGTACCGGTGTGGGCAGATCACTCGGTGTCACGAATCCCTCCAACAGGCCCGCCACCAGCAATACCGGCACCAGTCCCAGCGCGATCGTCGCGGTGGCCCGGCCCTGTCGGGCCACCGCCTCCATTCGGCTCGACCGGCCCGGATCCACCAGCGTCCAGCCGAGTTTCAATCCGGCGCCCCCGGCGAGAAACACCGCCGACAGCTCGAGGATCCCGTGCGGGAGGATGAAGCCGAAGAAGGCATCGAGACGACCTGCTTCCATCATCAATCCGGCCGTCACCCCGAGATTGAGCGCATTCATGAACAGCAGGTACACCGCGGGCAGGATCAGTACGCCGGTGAACAGCGCAATTGCCGACACCCAGGCGTTATTGGTCCAGACCTGTGCCGCGAACGCCTCATTGGGATGTTCGGAGTAGTAGGACTCGAACCGCCCCCCGGGGGCAGTCAGGTCCGCGGTGTTCGTCGGGATGCCCAGCACCGTACGCGCCGAATCCGATTCGGCGATCCAACGGGCCAAACCGGCGGAGACCGCCAGGAATACCACCGCCACCGTCAAACCCCACGGGCCGGCGCGATACACCGCCGCCGGGAAGCGATGGGCGAAGAAGCGACCGATCTCGGTCCGGGTATCGTTTCGGCTGCCGACGATCCGACCCCGCGCCCGGGTCAGCACCGCGCTGAGACCGCTCACCAGTTCCGGTTCGGGGCTGTGTGTCTGCAATCGGGCCAACTGCTGTGAGGCACGCCGATAGAGCGTGACCAGCTCGTCGGCCTCCGCACCGGTGAGCTTGCGTTTGCGAGCCAGCGCATCCAAGCGGATCCAGGCCCCGCGATGTGCGTAGCTGTATGCATCCACGTCCATACGGTTGCCTCCCGCTCCCGATTCGTGCGCCCGGCCGGTTCCGCCGATCCGGCGGTGGCGGCGCTGCCGTGGAAGAATGCTATTCGACATGGCTGAATTCACGACCGGCGAAGCGGTGGCGCTACAGCTACCCGTGGCCCGCATCCCGTCCCGGGCCGCCGCGTTCCTGATCGATGTCGTGGTTCAGCTGTTGCTGGGCTGGCTGTTGGCGTTCGGCGTCCTGGTGCTGTTCTCGTCCGCGGACAGGGCGTGGGTCGCTACCGCGTCGGTGCTCATGGTCGTCACGGTGCTCGTCGGGTATCCGGTGACCTGCGAAACCCTGTTGCGGGGCAGTACCCCGGGCAAACTGGTTTTCGGATTGCGGGTGGTCCGCGCCGACGGCGGACCGGTGGACTTCCGGCACACCATCACCCGTGGTCTGGCCGGTGCCATCGTGGACTTCTGGATGTTGGGCGGATTCGGCGTCATCGCGGTGATCACCTCGATGTGTTCGCCGCACGCCCGGCGGGTGGGCGATGTGCTCGCGGGCACCGTGGTCGTGTACATCCGGGAACAATTGCCACCACCGGCCCTGGCCGTGCCGCCGCATTGGCTCACCGGCTGGTCGGCGAAACTCGACCTGGCCGCGCTGCCGGACGATCTGGCGTTGTCGATGCGACATTATCTGACCCGGGTGCACTCTCTGACCCCGGCCGCGCAGCACGAGCTCGGTGTGGCGTTGGTGAGCGCGGTCTGCGCGCGGCTACGGGTCGCGCCCCCCGAGGGATACCCACCGGTGCAGATCCTGGGCAGCGTGATCGCGGAACGTCAGCGACGTGCGCTACCACCGCCGGTGCCGTCCACGATGCCGGTCCCCGGTGTGCTGCCGCCGGGCGTTGTAATGCCGACCCGTCCTGTGGGATTCGTCTCGTAGGCGGCGTTCGTCGTGATCCGGCGGCCGTGAAAGCGTCGAGCTACACGGCGCCGGATCGTTTGAGTTCCAGATATTCGTCGGCCAGGACCTCGGGCAGTCGTTCCGGCGTCGCGGCGACCACGGATACCCCCATCCGGCGCAGCGATTCCTGAACCAATGCCTGTTCGGCGAGTCGGGTTTCGGCGGCGGCCGCGCGGTAGATGGCGTCGAGATCGGTGCGGTCGTCGGCCGCGGCGGCGATCTCGGGATCGGTGACCGAGACGATCAGCACCCGATGCCGACGGGCCGGCATCGGAAGCACAGGCACCAGGTTCTCCGCGGCCGCGACGCCGTCGAGGCCGGTGAACCAGACGAGCAGACCGCGCCTGCGGGACCGGTGCACGGCCTCCCGCACCAGGCCGCCGGTATCGGTATCGACCAGGGCAGGTGTGACACCGGCGAGGGCGTGCATCAGTTTCGGCTGCAGTCCCCGGCCGTTCTCGGCGCTTACTTCGCACCGGACACGGCGGTCGTAGGCGAGCAGGCCGACCGTATCGCCGGCCGCGGCGGCGAGCCCACCGAGCAGGAGGGCGGCCTCGATCGCGGCGTCCAGTCGGGTGCCGTCGCCGACGCGGGCCGCGCTGATCCGGCCGGTGTCCAGCAGCATCAGCACATGGCGGTTGCGTTCCGGCCGCCATGTGCGCACCAACACATCGGCGGCCCGAGCGGTGGCACGCCAGTCGATGGCGCGGACATCGTCGCCCGGAACGTATTCCCGGAACGAATCGAATTCGGTACCCTGCCCGCGCAGAGTGGATCGATTACGGCCTTCGAGGAGCTGCAACTGTTTCGCCTTCGACACGAGCAGTCGCTCGCTGCGAAACGGCGGCAGTGCCCGAACCCGTGTGTCGACCGTCTGTCGGGTCTGTCGGCCGGCCATCCCCAGTGGACCCAACAGCCGCAGGGTGATCGGACCCGCCGCGCGGTCTCCACGATGGGTGGGGGTAAGCGTCGTGCGCAGGCGGGTGCGGGTGCCGGGTGCGAGATCGATCCGGTGTTCGCGGTGGGCCGGGCGGGTGCTGTACGGCCAGTCGTCCCACAGCAGTCCGCGAATGTGCCGGTCACCGATATTCGTCACCACCAACTCGCTATCGATACTGCGACCCAGCCGCACCACCGATAGCGGTGTCCGTTCCAGGAGCAGGTCGTCGGCACGACCCATCAGGGCGAGGTCGATCATCATCAACGTGAAGATGGTCAGGCTCGTCAAGGCGACACCGAGCCACGACGGCACCGCGAAGGTGACCAATACGGCCCCCACTGCCGCCGCGGCGACCAACCGACCCGTGACGACCATGATCACACCGGGACAGGGACCGACAGCAGCAACGACGACATCACCTGCTCACCGGTCACCCCGTCCAGCTCCGCTTCGGGTTTCAATTGCAGCCGATGCCGCAGCACCGCCACGGCCACCGTTTTCACATCGTCGGGGGTGACGAACCCGCGGCCGTTCAGCCAGGCCAGTGCGCGGGCGGCGGCCATGAGCGCGGTCGCACCTCGGGGGGAGGCACCGTGGCGGACGGCCGCCGCGGCGCGGGTGGCCCGGCAGATATCGACGATGTAGGCGAGCACCTCCGGTTTGATGGTGACCTGGGTGATGGCGGCCCGGGCGGCGGCGATATGCGCCGAACCGGCGACCGGTCGCAGACCCGCGGCGTTCAGGTCCCGGGGATCGAACCCGGCGGCATGCCGCTGCAGAATATGGAATTCGTCGTCGCGGCCGGGAAGTCGGATATCGACCTTGAACAGAAACCGGTCCAGCTGCGCTTCCGGCAGCGGGTAGGTCCCCTCGTGCTCGATCGGGTTCTGGGTGGCGACCACCACGAACGGGTCGGGCAGCGGGCGAGGGCGGCCGTCGACGGAGACCTGTCGTTCCTCCATCGATTCCAGCAGGGCGGACTGGGTTTTCGGCGGTGTGCGGTTGATCTCGTCGGCCAGTAGCAGATTGGTGAACACCGGCCCCTGGCGGAAGGTGAACTCCGCCGAATGCGGATCGTAGATCTGCGAACCCGTGACATCGGCCGGCATGAGGTCGGGCGTGAACTGCACCCGGGTGTGCTCCAGGTCGAGGGCGGTGGCCAGGGCCCGCACCAGTAGCGTCTTCGCCACGCCGGGAACACCTTCCAGGAGGACGTGGCCGCGGCACAGCAGGGCGAGGACGAGATACATGACGGCCTCGTCGTTACCCACCACGGCCTTGCCGATCTCGGTGCGCAGCGCGGCCAGCGCGGCCCCGGCTTCGGCCGCGGTCGGGGCGGGGGTTTTACTGGTGTCGATGCTGGTCATCCGATCTCCGCTTCGATCCATTCGAGTTGGGCGGCAATCAGTTCCACGGTGGATGCGTCGGGAACCGGGCCGTAGAGAGCAGTGCCGATCAGCCGTGGATCGGCGTTGATACGTGTGGCGATCGCGGCGATCAGCGCATCCGGGGTATCGCCCGCGCCGGTGCCGAGCGCGCGCCGGACGCGGCGCACGGTGGCGGCGCGAAGGACGGCCGCGATGTGTTCGTGGTCGCCGGACCGGCGGTAGAGCCCGGCCTGGCCGGTGAGCAGCTCATCGGCCGCGACCTCCACCGGGCGTGGTTCGCCGACCAACGCCCCGCGGCGTCGAGCCCGCCACCAGGCCAGGAGTCCGATGACGATGAGAAATTGCAAACCGCCGAAGGCCACCGGGGCCGGTAACCGGCCGAAGACGGAATCGGAGCCCACGAGCCCGGGTGGTGCGGTGTCGCCATCTCGAGGCTGTCGGGTCGGTGGTGGCGGTGCGTCGGGAGCCGACGAGGTGGGCGGTGCGCCGCACGAGTGCAGTACGGCCCACAACAGCACGACGAGGAGAACCGAAGCCACCAGTGTGATCCAGAACCGATGGTCCCGGAGCAGTGTCGGCAGGGATAGGGACCGGTGAGCGCGGTTCTTCCTTTCCCCGGCGTCCACCTCGACAGGTTCGGGGGCGGGCGGAGGCGCCGCGGCGGAAAAGATATCGACGGTCGACAACCGGTGGTACTCGTCTTCGCCGGCGGGTCGGCCGCCGTAGACGACCTCGTCGAAACCCCGGGCGGTGGGTGACAACTCGGTGGATTGCGGCGACGGTAGGGTTCCGGCCGCCTCGTGGGCGGTTTCGTGGGCGGTTCGGGATCGGCGCACCTTCAGGACGCCGTGCTGCTCCATACCGCGCAGCATCGCGCGGAATCGTTCCCGCAACGCGGTGTCGAAATCCTGGCGTGCGGCCGCCGCTTCCGCTGCCGCACGGTGGGCTTCGGCGGACTCCAGATGCGGTATGTCGGGTGCGGGAGGCGGCCGGTAGGGGTCTGACGGTGGTTGATGCATGGGGATCAACATCGCCCTCCGAACGGTTCGGCGGCCGGGAAGCCGGTCGGACCGGGTTCGCCCACGTCGGTTGGTCGGCCACCGGGCGAAAAGCCGGGAACCCGGATGTCCAAACCTTCTCTCCGGCAGCGTGAATCGATGTAGCAAACCACTCGCCCGGCCGCCTCCACGATTTCGCCGAAGGCGACGAGCAACAGCGCGGCCGAGGAGAGCAGTGCGGTGAACGCCCAGCGGTGGGTGCCGGAGATATCGCTGATGAACCAGGGAATCGCCAGCAGCGGGATCGTCAGCAACCCGAGCAGTAGGCGTTGACAGATCCACAGGCTCGTTCGGGCCCACAGCACATCCCGGTCCAGTAGGTGCGCGCGATCCATCGCGGCTCGGCCGGGCAACCCCTCCGCCATGATGATCGGCACCGCTATGAATCGCTTCGCGCGCAACCATCCCAGCCAGACCAGTCCGAGTGGACCGATGAACGCCAGCGGAATGCCGATGAGCAGGACACCCACCCCCACCAGGGTGAACAGTGTCTGAAACAGCAGTAGTGGCCGCCATCGCGTGCCGAATCGTGTCACTGCGGTCCGCCAACCGATCGGTTCGGCGAAGACCCGCGCCAGTCCGATGGCGGTACACACCCCGCGGAGGACGAAGCGGAGCAGCCAGGCGGCGCATATCGTCGTCAGAATCGCCGCGAGGGCGGTGCCGGCGTCCGAGCCGTCGGTCAGCCAGGACACCGCGCCGGTGACTCCCACCACTGCCACCTCACCGACCACCAACAGGATGCCCGCGAAGCCGGCCAGCCGGCCGATATCGGGTTGGACGAGGGCGAACGGAAGGTCCAGTAGCTCGCGGAAGGTCAGGGGGCGGATCGGCACCGTCATGTCGTGGGGTAGCGATTGCGAATCCGTTCCCGCCCCGACGGCGCCGTCCGTGTCGGCGGCCGGCAGCACGCGGCCGAGTCTAGTGGGTGCGGCCACCATCGGCCCGTCGACGGTTTCGCCGCTCCTGGTGTCGGTGGGTGAAATGGCCGGGGTCAGTGGCCGGGAGGCAGTTGTGGCGGGTTCGGTCGCTTCGACAGTGCGGTGGCGTGCGGTGCCGAGAGCTCGTCGGGGTCGACGACATCCGGTTCGCCCGTGAGCGGGGAAGTGGGCACGGCGACCGTTTCCGCGTCGGGGTAGGTGATATCGACGACCGAGGCCGAGAGTTGCCGGTCGGTGCCGGATTCGGGGGAAGACGACGGGACCGGACCGGTGGTGGTGTTCATGGTGACCGCCCGGGTCCGGCGCAGGGTGAAGGTGATCTCTTCGGCTTCTTCCAGGACCTGTCGGGCGGTGCGCAGCGGCCGACTCGCGGTATCGATGGCCGAGGTGACGAACGACGGGACCAATGGGCGGATCAGGCGAACCGCGGTATCGCTGAACGGAACGATGCCGATCAGCGGCAGCTCCAGGCCATCCGAGCCGGCCGGCGGTGCCGTCCGCACGTCGGGGAGGCGGTCGGAGCGCGGGTCGACGGCTGCCGGGGCTTCGGCCGGGTCGCCGGGGCGATGGTGGGGCTCGGCGTTCGCGTCGTCGGGTGCGAGGTCGCCGACAGGTAGGGCGCGGTCGCGGGTGGTTACTTCTCGCCCGACCTGTTCGGGGGTGCGGCGCGGTGATTCGGTGACCCCGATCTCCAGGCCGCCGATGGCGGCGATGATGCGAGTCCGCTGCTGTTCCCGGGCAATGGCGGTATCGGCCTCGGCGGCCAGCCGGGTTTCGGCCAGTTGCTGTTCCGCGCGCAGGGTTTCGGCTTCGGCCCGGAGTTGGGCCTGTTTCTCGGCGATCGCCGCATCCGCGGCGCGTTCGGCCCGGTCACGCACCGCGGCGGCGGCTCGACGCCGCTCCTGGGTGGTCTCACCGCGCCACCATCGCAGGACGAGTGGCAACAGGGCGAACAGTACGAAGGCAATGGTGCCGAGCAGCCGCAGGATGAACGCGCTCGGCGTCGAGACGGTGTGGTCGTGCATGGCCGCCCAGCGGGCGCCGAAGCCGCGGTCGGCGGTGGCGATCGCGGTGGCCTCGGCCTCGTCCAGGGCGCCGCGGGCGTCGGCTATCCGCTGGTCCAGCGGGGTGATTCGCGTTCGGGCGTCCCGTAGCCGGGCGCGGGCGTCGTCGAGCATGGTTTCGGCCGTTCGGGCCTCCGGTCCGCGCCCGGGTACCCCGGTGATCTTGGTCTGCGGGCACTGTGGGGTCGGGTGGTATTCGCATCGGGCGATGATCAGAGCTTCGTCGAGCGCGGTCTCGGCCTCGGTGAGGGTCCGGTCGAGTGCGGCGCGGTCGGCAACGGCGCGGTCCAGTCGGGTGTGGGCGAGACGTACTTCCGGTGTGGCCGCGGCGGAGGTCGCGGCCCGTTCGTCGAGCAGCCGATCGATCGTGCCGTCGAACAGCACCGTGGCGGCGAGTTCGGCGAGCAGGATTCCCATCAACGCCGCCACCGTGATCCGTCCTACCACCGCCCGACGGTTCGGTGTGCCGGCGGGTAGATCGGGACGTCCGGTTTGTTCGGCCCCGGCCAGGGTGCGCCCGATCAGTCCGGTGACGAATCCCACCACCACCGCGACCGCGATGGCGGCAGGTAGCGGCCATCCATCGGAGAGACCCAATGCCGTCATGGCGATTCCGGCGGCGACCAGCGCGAAGACCGTAACGCTCGCACCGGTGACGAGGTATCCGGTACGTTCGTACCCATCGGCCGGCTCGGCCGGTTGGCCTCCGCCGAGCCAGACGAACATGCCGGCGACGGTCATGGGAGCCACATCCTCTACGTCTCCTCCACGTCCCAGAGCTCTTGGGTACGGACCAGTTCGCCGCCACACGTGTCGTCCGTGGGTATGCGCCGTCGGTCCGAATCCCGGGCGGACGTGGGCCGAACTGTCACTGGTTCGTTGTTTCAGCGTGACAGGCTCCGCGCGATATACCGAGTACGAACAAGCGTCTGTGTCCGGTGTCACAGAGGTGAGATCGAACTCTTTCTCGCGGCCGTGTGGGCCGCCGATGCCGGGTGGATCCGGGGGTGTCAATGGGGGCGAAAAGTGTGTCCGATTCCACTATGGGGCGGTTTGCTGAATGTGTGCCGGCTCTCGGAATTTCTAAAACAGGCCGGACGGTCGGATCATGTTACGCGCTTGTCACGCTGCTGTTGCGGACATCTCTTTCCGGCGGAGGACAGTTAGCCGCGCGCGGATGTGTTTGCCTGGTTCCATCGCCGGGAATTCATCTTCGACGCAGGTGAGCGAGGGTCCGAGGTCGCAACGGGGCGACCTGGGAACGGCCGCGATCGGTGGATCATCGCTGTTCGGAACGACCGATCGAGTTCGATCCGGGCCCGCTCGCTGCTTTACACTGAATAACACGCATATGTGGAGGATCGGATGAAGAAGCCCAGCTAGTTCTTTTTCTTAGGGGAACCTTGGTTGGTTGGGCCCCGGACCTGACTTATCGTTTGCTCTTACGTCGAACAGGAAATGTCCGGCGAGGAGCGCACGCTCGGACAACCCACTGCGGGGACCCGAGCCGAGCGGGTGAACCCCGCTCGCCGATAGGGATACATAGGCGTTTTGTTACCCCGAGACCCGCGGCACATGCGGGTGGACAACTTCAGACGTGACTGCACGCCGAAGACCATCAGCGCGGCTGGTTTCCGGAACGTACGGACGCGGTCGGAGACGAAAGCGTTCGACAGCTCAGGCGTTCGACGGGCCATCCGATGGGCCGTACCACGTCGAATGTCGACTTTCTCGAAGGCAGAGGCATGACGCAACTTCCTGGCCACAGGTCGCCCGGACCCATCGGGCTCTACGACCCGGCGAACGAGCACGACGCCTGCGGCGTCGCATTCGTTGTCGATATGCACGGTCGTCGTAGCCGTGACATTGTCGACAAGGCTATTACGGCTCTGTTGAATCTGGAGCATCGAGGTGCCGCCGGCGCCGAGCAGAACTCCGGCGACGGCGCCGGCATCCTGATCCAGGTCCCGGATCGCTTCTTCCGGGCAGTGGTCGACTTCGAGTTGCCCCCCGAAGGTTCCTACGCCACCGGTATCGCCTTCCTGCCGCAGGCCCGTCGGGAAGCGGCCCTGGCCGCCTACCGCGTGGACAAGATCGTCAAGGAAGAGGGCCTGGCGGTACTCGGCTGGCGCGAGGTGCCCATCGACGAATCGTCGCTGGGTGCGCTCGCCCGCGACGCCATGCCGACCTTCCGGCAGATCTTCATCGGCTCGCCCGCCGGGTCCGCCGAACAGCTGTCCGGAATGGACCTGGAGCGGCGCGCCTATGTGATCCGCAAGCGGGTGGAACGCGAGCTGGGCAAATCCGGTCCGGGCGAGGGTGCGGTCGGCCGGGAAACGGTTTACTTCCCGAGCCTGTCCGGGCAGACCTTCGTCTACAAGGGCATGCTCACCACCCCGCAGCTGCGGGCGTTCTACCTGGATCTGCAGGACGAACGGGTGGAAAGCGCCCTGGGCATCGTGCACTCCCGCTTCTCCACCAACACCTTCCCGTCCTGGCCGCTGGCCCACCCGTTCCGCCGGGTCGCGCACAACGGTGAGATCAACACCGTCACCGGCAACGAGAACTGGATGCGGGCGCGAGAGGCGCTGCTGCGTTCGGAGGTGTTCGGTTACGACTCGGCGGGTAAGAACCGGCTGGAGAAGATCTTCCCGGTCTGTACCCCCGGTGCCAGTGACACCGCGCGCTTCGACGAGGTCCTGGAACTGTTGCACCTGGGCGGACGCAGCCTGCCGCATGCGGTGCTGATGATGATCCCCGAGGCCTGGGAACGCAACGAGAACATGGACCCCGCTCGGCGGGCGTTCTACGAGTACCACTCCATGCTCATGGAGCCGTGGGACGGTCCGGCCTCGGTGTGCTTCACCGACGGCACTGTGATCGGCGCCGTGCTCGACCGCAACGGCCTGCGTCCCAGTCGGATCTGGGTGACCGAGGACGGCCTGGTCGTCATGGCCTCCGAGGTCGGTGTGCTCGATATCGACCAGTCCAAGGTGATCAAGAAGGCCCGTTTGCAGCCGGGCCGAATGTTCCTGGTCGACACCGAACAGGGTCGGATCGTCGACGACGAGGAGATCAAGGCGAAACTGGCCGCCGAGCACCCCTACCGGGAATGGCTCGAGGCCGGGGTCAAGCACCTGTCCGATCTGCCCGACCGTCCGCATGTGCATATGCCGCACGACCGGGTGCTGATCCGGCAGCAGATCTTCGGCTACACCAACGAGGAACTGAACCTGCTGATCTCGCCGATGGCCCGCACCGGGGCCGAGGCGCTCGGCTCGATGGGCACCGACACCCCGATCGCCGTGCTCTCGGCGCGGCCGCGACTGCTCTTCGACTACTTCTCCCAGCTGTTCGCGCAGGTCACCAACCCACCGCTGGATGCCATCCGGGAAGAGGTGGTGACCAGTCTGCGTCGGCATATCGGCCCGGAGGCCGACCTGCTGCACCCCACCCCGGACTCGTGTAAGCAGATCGCCATCGAGCAGCCGATTCTGGACAACGACGAGCTGGCCAAGCTGCTCCACATCAACGACGACGGCAGTCATCCCGAACTGCGTTCGGTGGTGGTGCGCGGTCTGTATCCGGTGGCCGAGGGCGGTGAGGGGCTGCGCAAGGCGCTGGAGGCGATCAATACCCAGGTCTCGGCCGCGATCGACGGCGGGGCCCGGATCATCGTGCTGTCCGACCGTGAGTCCAACGAGAAGCTGGCGCCCATTCCGTCGCTGTTGCTCACCTCGTCGGTGCATCACCACCTGGTCCGCGAGCGCACTCGGACCATGGTCGGTTTGGTGGTCGAGGCCGGTGACGCCCGTGAGGTGCACCATATGGCCATGCTCGTCGGCTTCGGCGCCGCTGCGATCAACCCCTACATGGCCTTCGAGTCCATCGAGGACATGCTCGAACGCGGTGTGCTGCAGATGCCGGACAGCACCGCGAGCACCGACGGCAAGGCCGGGTTGGCCGCCGACTACCGCAAGGCGGTCGCCAACTACAACAAGGCCGCCGGCAAGGGTGTGCTGAAGGTGATGTCCAAGATGGGCATCTCCACTCTGGCCTCCTACAACGGCGCCCAGCTGTTCCAGGTGATCGGTCTGTCGCAGGAGCTGGTGGACGAGTACTTCACCGGTCTGCGCTCGCACCTGGGTGGTATAGGGCTGGACGAGATCGCCGCGGAGGTGGCGGCCCGGCACCGGATCGCTTTCCTGGAGAACCGCAACGAGCGCGCGCACCGCGAGCTCGAGGTCGGCGGTGAATACCAGTGGCGGCGTGAGGGCGAATATCACCTGTTCAACCCGGACACCGTCTTCAAGCTGCAACATTCCACCCGCACCGGGCAGTACTCGATCTTCAAGGAGTACACCAGGCTGGTGGACGACCAGTCCGAGCGGCTGGCCTCGCTGCGCGGTCTGTTCAGGTTCAAGACCGGCGTGCGTTCCCCGATCCCGATCGAAGAAGTCGAGCCGGCGAGTGAGATCGTCAAGCGGTTCTCCACCGGCGCGATGAGCTACGGCTCCATCTCCGCGGAGGCGCACGAGACGCTGGCCATCGCCATGAACCGTCTCGGCGGTCGCTCCAACTCCGGTGAGGGCGGTGAGTCGCCGGCCCGTTTCGAACCGGAGGAGAACGGCGACTGGCGGCGCAGCGCGATCAAGCAGGTCGCCTCGGGTCGATTCGGTGTGACCGCGCACTACCTGACCAACTGCACCGATATCCAGATCAAGATGGCCCAGGGCGCCAAGCCGGGCGAGGGCGGTCAGCTGCCCGCGCACAAGGTGTATCCGTGGGTCGCCGAGGTGCGGCATTCGACACCGGGTGTGGGTCTGATCTCGCCCCCGCCGCACCACGACATCTACTCGATCGAGGACCTGGCGCAGCTCATCCACGATCTGAAGAACGCGAACCCGCAGGCGCGGATTCACGTGAAACTTGTCGCGGAGCCCGGTGTGGGTACCGTCGCGGCGGGTGTGTCCAAGGCGCATGCCGATGTGGTGCTGATCTCCGGCCATGACGGTGGTACCGGCGCGTCGCCGCTGACCTCGCTCAAGCACGCCGGTGGCCCCTGGGAGCTCGGTCTGGCCGAGACCCAGCAGACGTTGCTGCTCAACGGTCTGCGCGACCGGATCGTGGTGCAGGTCGACGGCCAGATGAAGACCGGCCGCGATGTCATGATCGCCGCGCTGCTCGGCGCCGAGGAGTACGGTTTCGCGACCGCTCCGCTGGTGGTGTCCGGCTGCGTCATGATGCGGGTCTGCCACCTGGACACCTGCCCGGTTGGTGTGGCCACGCAGAACCCGATTCTGCGGCAGCGGTTCACCGGTAAGCCGGAATTCGTCGAGAACTTCTTCATGTTCATCGCCGAAGAGGTTCGGGAACTGCTGGCCCAGCTGGGCTTCCGCACCCTGGACGAGGCCATCGGCCGCGTCGATCTGCTCGACACCACCAAGGCCAAAGAGCACTGGAAGGCGAGCAAGCTGGATCTGTCGCCGATCCTCGACGATATCGAGACGGCGTTCATGTACCAGGACCGTCGCCGCACCAAGGAGCAGGACCACGGTCTGGACCGGGCGCTGGACAACGAGCTCATCGCGCAGAGTCGCGACGCGCTCGAATTCGGCAAGCCGGTGAAGATCGAAACCAAGATCACCAACGTGAACCGGACGGTCGGTACCATGCTCGGCCACGAGGTGACCAAGCTCTACGGTGGCGCCGGCCTGCCCGACAACACCATCGACATCACCTTCACCGGTTCCGCGGGCAACAGCTTCGGCGCGTTCGTCCCGGCGGGTATCACGCTGCGGGTGCGCGGTGACGCGAACGACTATGTCGGCAAGGGTCTTTCGGGTGGACACCTGGTGGTGCGCCCGGCCCCGAACGCACCGGCGGATTTCGCCGCGGAGCGCAATATCATCGCGGGCAATGTGATCCTGTTCGGCGCGACCAGCGGTAAGGCGTTCATAAGCGGTGTGGTCGGCGAACGATTCGCGGTCCGCAACTCCGGCGCCATCGCGGTGGTCGAGGGTGTCGGTGACCACGGTTGCGAGTACATGACCGGCGGTCGGGTCGTCATCCTCGGCGAGACCGGACGCAACTTCGGCGCCGGTATGTCCGGTGGTATCGCGTTCGTCTACGACCCCGACGGGGTGTTCCCGTCCCGGGTCAACCCCGAACAGAGCGATGCCATCGAGCCGTTGTCCGGGGACGACTTCGGTTGGCTGCGCGACATCATCACCGAGCATCGCGACCAGACCGCGTCGGCTGTCGCCGAGCGGATTCTGAGTGACTGGTCGCAGCAGGTGAACCACTTCGTGAAAGTTATGCCACGCGAGTACAAGAAGGTACTCCTCGCTATCTCCGAGGCTGAGAAGAGTGGCAAGGACGTCGACGAGGCGATCATGGAGGCCGCTCGTGGGTGACACCCAGGGATTTCTGAAGTACACACAGCGGGAGTTGCCCGCCCGGCGTCCGGTGCCGTTGCGCCTGATGGACTGGAAAGAGGTCTACGAGCAGGGCTTCCCGCACGAGACCCTGCAACGCCAGGCCAGCCGGTGCATGGACTGCGGTATCCCGTTCTGCCACAACGGTTGCCCGCTGGGCAATCTCATCCCGGAGTGGAACGACCTGGTCTACAAGGACCGTTGGCGCGATTCCATCGACCGGTTGCACGCGACCAACAACTTCCCGGAATTCACCGGTCGGTTGTGTCCGGCGCCGTGTGAGGCGTCCTGTGTGCTCGGTATCAACCAGGACCCGGTGACCATCAAGCAGGTCGAGATCGAGATCATCGAGAACGCCTTCGACGAGGGCTGGGTCGCGCCGGTGTACCCGACCCGGTTGACGGGTAAGAAGGTCGCCGTCGTCGGCTCCGGGCCGGCGGGTCTGGCCGCCGCTCAACAGTTGACCCGCGCCGGACACACCGTGACCGTGTTCGAGCGGGCCGACCGGATCGGCGGGCTGCTGCGCTACGGCATTCCGGAATTCAAGATGGAGAAGCGCTTCATCGACCGCCGGCTGGCGCAGATGGAGGCCGAGGGCACCATCTTCAAGACCGGGGTGAACGTCGGTGTCGATATCACCGCCGATCGGCTGCGCGAACAGTTCGACGCGATCGTGCTGGCCGGTGGTGCCACCGTGGCCCGGGATCTTCCGATCCCGGGACGCGATCTGGACGGTATCCACCAGGCCATGGAGTACCTGCCGTGGGCCAACCGGGTGCAGCACGGCGATCCCGTCACCGATGGTGACGGTCTGCCGCCGATCCACGCGCGCGGTAAGAAGGTCGTCATCATCGGCGGTGGCGATACAGGTGCCGACTGCCTGGGTACCGCGCACCGCCAGGGCGCGGCCACCGTGCACCAGTTCGAGATCATGCCGCGTCCACCGGCCGAGCGGGCCGGCTCCACCCCGTGGCCGACCTACCCACTGATGTACCGCGTGTCCTCGGCGCACGAAGAGGGCGGCGAACGGGTGTTCTCGGTGAACACCGAGCGGTTCATCGGCGCGGATGGCAAGGTCACCGGCCTGGAGGCGCACGAGGTGACAATGGTCAACGGTCGCTTCGAGAAGGTGGAGGGCACCGACTTCACGCTCGAGGCCGATCTGGTGCTGCTGGCCATGGGCTTCGTCGGACCCGAGAAGTCGGGGCTGCTCAACGATCTGGGGGTTGGTTACGACCAGCGCGGAAATGTGCAGCGCGACAAGAATTGGGCCACCAATGTGCCCGGTGTTTTCGTCGCCGGTGATATGGGTCGCGGTCAGTCGCTGATCGTCTGGGCCATTGCCGAGGGGCGTTCCGCTGCCTCCGCGGTCGACCGTTACCTGGAAGGTGAGACCGCGCTGCCGGCTCCCATCACTCCCACCATGGTCGCCCAACGCTGAATTACGCTCGCGAGCAAGGCGCCTGCCGGATTCATTCCGGCAGGCGTCTTTTTATATGACCGAAATAGGACGCGCTGGTTTTCCGTATGGCGCGGTGGGTTGAGTGGCCTTATTGTTATCTTCCGGAGTGGCCCGGACACGGATGTGAACGGCGCGGTTCTCGATGTATCCGTCGGGTCACGGACGTGGCGATATCGAAGGGCCTCCCGGGCGAGGCAGTAGGGAACTGGAGCGGTATGCGGTTGAAAAGGATTGCCGCGGCCCTGGGTGCATGTGCGACGGTCGCATCCGGATTGGTATTCGGTAGCGGCGCGGCATCGGCGGCACCCGGCTGCCCGAGTCTGTATGTGGTGGCGATCCCGGGCACCTGGGAAACCGGCCATGATCGGACACCGCAGCCCGGCATGTTGGCCGGGGTCACCCGTGGTCTGCCATCCTCGGCAAAAGTCGATTACGTGACCTACGCGGCCACCGCTTTCCCTTGGGAGGGCGACGTTTACGGTAAGTCCAAGAAAGAGGCCGTGGACAATGCGCGCGGTATGATCTCGGCCATGGCGCAGCGCTGCGGGGCGACCAAGATCGCCCTGGTCGGTTACAGCCAGGGTGCCGACGCCGCCGGTGATCTCGCCGCCGAGATCGGCACCGGACTCGGCGTCGTTCCGCCCGATCGCATTGCCGGGGTGGGGCTGATCTCCGATCCGCGTCGGTCGCCGACCGATATCCAGGTCGGTACGCCCGCGCCCGGCGCCGGGGCCAGCGGCCCGCGGGTAGGTGGTTTCGGCTGGATCAGCGACCGAGTGCGGACCGTCTGCGCCGTGAACGACCTCTACTGCTCGACGGCCCCGGACGATTTCGTCACCCGCTTCGCGGGGTTCCTCGTGCAGATCTCCGACGCCAATCCGGCGAATCTGTGGCGTTATCAGCTGGAAGCGGCGGCCATCGTCAATGATCTGATGCGGCACGGCGGGGTGCCGGCCCTGCATCAGCAGCTCAGCGAAAGCGCAACCGAGCGGCGGGCCAAGGAGCTGGAGCAGTTCTACAAGTCCCAGGCCCACAACAGCTACGGCAGCTATCAGGTGGGTGGCGGTCAGACCGCTGTTTCCTGGATGCACAACTGGATCGCCGGTATGGCCTGATCCGAACCACGGACCTTCGACTCGAACGGCCGCCCGACCCAGGTTTGGGTCGGGCGGCCGTTCGTTTGCGGTGTGGCGTCGCCGATCGGGTGTTCAGGAACGCGAAGTCATATTGCGGGGCAGCAGATCCCAGACATGACCGTTCTCGTTCACCGTCGCCGCGGTGCGTCGACCGGTCCGGGAGAACAGAATTCGGGTGATGGAGCAGTAGTCGATCGGAAAGGTCAGCGGCCGGGACAGACCGAGTAATTCCTGCAGGGTGACATTGATGACCCCGCCATGGGTGAAGGCGACCACGGTATCGGTCGGTTCGGTGGTCGAGGCGATCTCGGTTATCGCATCGTGTACCCGCATGCGAAATGCGTCCGCATCGATTTGCGTCGGTAGGAAACCGGCCTTGATCCGCTCGTAGGATTCCCGGTGATCGACCTTGGCGTCCTCGATCGGAATATAGAACGGAAGGTCACGGTCGTATTCGGCCAGATCATCGACGATATCGACGGACAGTCCCAGCTTTGCGGCCAGCGGTGCGGCCGTTTCCCGAGCCCGTCGCTGCGGACTGCTGATCACCCGGACGATCCGATGGTGGTCCAATGCGGTCGGCACTCGCTCGGCTTGTTCGACCCCGATCGGAGCCAGGGCCGGGTCGGCGGCCGACACCGTCCTCGAAGGAGCCGATTCCGTGGCGGCGGGCAGCGATGTTTCCGATTCGGTAGCGGCCTGCTCGATCCGCTGGGGCTGCGCATGGCGAACGAGTATCAACTGCACTCGATCAACTCTGCCCCATCCCGGCGCCCGCCACCATTCGGGTATCACCGGACAGATACCGGATATCGACGCGGCCGCCCGGTCCCGCCGAGGACGGGTGGACAGCACTCGGCCCGACCCGCGAGTTCGCGAGCCGGGCCGAGGTGATGTATTCGACCGCGCGGACCGGTGTCAC
This sequence comes from Nocardia paucivorans NBRC 100373, assembly GCF_000308675.1. Taxonomy (GTDB): domain Bacteria; phylum Actinomycetota; class Actinomycetes; order Mycobacteriales; family Mycobacteriaceae; genus Nocardia; species Nocardia paucivorans. Next base: position 88,821 of record NZ_BAGE01000001.1, read on the forward strand.
CAGCCTTGGGGCGGGGGCGGCGGATATTGACCGCCACCCTGTGGTGGGTGGGGATTGTTCGGATTCTGGGGGTAGCCACCCTGCGGCGGGTAGGGGTTATTGGGGTCCTGGGGATAACCGCCCTGCGGTGGATAGGGCTGTTGCGGAAATTGTCCGGGAGGCTGTTGGTTGTTGTTCTTCCGTTTCATCAGGAGGATCAGACCGACGATCAGGAGGACAACGATCACGCAGCAGAGCAGGCCGAACAGTCCGAAGCCGCCGCGACCTTTACTCCTACTCCGTTTACGAGCCTCGTATTCCAGCGCGGATGTCAGCACATCCGGGCTCGCCCAGGTCGAATGATCCAGCAGACTCGCATTGGTGAGCAGGTCAAGATGGTACAAAGAAAACCCCGATCTGGATGGTATCCGGACGCCTCCTCCTGCGTCCTGGCTCGTTCCCACCCTACTGGCGCCACCAGGGATGGGGAATATTTCCGGCGCTGCCGGATTCAGCGTGGTTTCACCAATGGGAACGGGAGGGTTTCGCGAATACTGCGGCCGGTGATCAGCATGACGAGTCGATCCACGCCCATCCCGAGCCCACCGGTCGGTGGCATGGCGTGTTCGAGCGCCAACAGGAAGTCCTCGTCGAGTTCCATTGCGTCCGGGTCGCCGTGGGCCGCGAGCAGCGATTGTTCGGTGAGCCTGCGCCGCTGCTCCACCGGGTCGGTGAGTTCGCTGTAGGCGGTGCCGAGTTCGACTCCCCACGCCACCAGATCCCAGCGCTCGGTGACGCCGGTAATACTGCGATGTTGCCTGGTCAGCGGCGATACCGAGGTGGGGAAGTCGATATAGAAGGTGGGTTCCTCGGTGCGCGACTCGACCAGATGCTCGTACATCTCCAGCACCATTTGGCCGGCGTCCCAGGCGTGTTGATAGGGCACTTCGGCCTTGTCGCACAATACGCGCAGTTCCTCCACCGGCGTCGCCGGGGTGAGTTGGGTTCCGATCGCCTCGGATACCGCGCCGTGCACCGTTTTCACCCGCCAGTCACCGGAGATGTCCACCTCCGCGAAGGTGCCGTCGCCATTCGGTCGCAACACCACCATCGCGCCGTTCGCCGCGATCGCGGCCTCCTGGATGAGTCGGCGGCAGATGTGCATCATGCGCTCGTAGTCGCTGTGCGCCTCATAGGCCTCGAGAATGGTGAATTCGGGGTTGTGACTGTAATCGACGCCTTCGTTGCGGAAAGTCCGTCCGATCTCGAACACTTTCTCCATACCGCCCACACACAGCCGCTTGAGATATAACTCCGGCGCGATGCGCAGATAGAGGTCGAGATCGTAGGCATTGATATGGGTGGCGAATGGTGTCGCATTTGCGCCACCGTGTACCTGCTGCAGGATCGGTGTCTCCACCTCCAGATATCCCAGCGAGTTCAGCGAGTCGCGCAGCGAACGCAGCACGGCGCTGCGTTTGGCCAGCACCTCCCGAATATCGGTATTGATCGCCATGTCGAGGTAGCGCTGCCGCACCCTGACCTCGGGATCGGTCAGCCCTTCCCATTTGTTCGGCAGCGGATGCAGACATTTGCCCAGCATCCGCCAATCCGCCGCGAGCAGGGACAGCTCACCGCGTCTGCTGTGTCCGAGTCGGCCGCTCACTTCGATCAGATCGCCCAGATCGAAGAACGCGCCGAATTCGGCGCTGCGCTCGATCCCCACCCGGTCGCGTTCGATGAGCAGCTGAATATCTCCGGTCCAGTCCCGGATCAGCGCGAAAATCACCCCACCGTGGTCGCGGATGCGCAGCAATCTCCCACAGACCCGGACCGTAGTGCCCAGCGGAGAATGTCGGGCCGCAGCGATGGTGTGCGTGGGCGGGTAGGCGACCGGATACGGGTCGATCTGCGCGGCGGCCAGACGCGCGAGCTTGTCCATGCGCACCTTGACCTGCTCCGGTCGCCGCGGCGCTCGTGTTTCCACCGCCCCTTCGACGAGATCGGGCGCGCTGCCGTCGGGGTGCAGTCCGGTGAGGGTCGCGGGTACCGATGTGCGCACACCGGTGTGGGCCATCGCCTCCGGTTCCCTACCGAACCGCGGCAGGAAACCCTCGGCCAGTGCGGCGGCCACCGCGACTCGTGGCAGCTGTCTGGATTCTTCGAACATGAAGAACCGGGGCACCCAGCGCGGCCGGTATTTCGCATTCGAGCGGTACAAGGCCTCCAACTGCCACCAGCGGGAGAAGAACAGCAGTACGCCACGCCACAGCCGAAGTATGGGACCGGCCCCGATTCGCCCGCCCTCTTCGAATACCGAGCGAAATACCGCGAAGTTCAACGACACCTTGGTGATGCCGTACAACTCGGAATTCAGGGCGAGCTGGGAAATCATCAGCTCCATGACCCCGTTCGGACCGGTGGGGTCGCGACGCATCAGATCCAGTGAGACGCCGGTGCGTCCCCACGGGACCAGCGACAGCATACCCAGTACCCGGCCCTGGGCGTCGACCGCCTCGACCAGCAGACAGTCCGAGTCCAGCGGGTCACCCAACCTGCCGAGCGCCATGGAGAAGCCACGCTCGGTCTCGGTATCACGCCAGATGTCGGCGCGGGCGGCGATGCGAGTGAATTCCTCGGCGGGGATATCGCCGTGCCGGCGAATACGTACGGTGACGCCGTGCGCGCGCAGTCGGTTCGCGGCCTGACGCAGTGGTTTCATCTCGGCCCCCGCCAGGGAGAAATTCCGGGTGTCCAGAACGGCTTCGTCGCCGAGGCGTAAGGCCGAGAGTCCGGCCCGCCGATATGCCGTCGCGCCGAGCTCGCTCGCGCCCATCACCGCCGGCGCCCAGCCGAACCGATCGGCCAGCCGCAGCCACGCGTCGATCGCTTGTGGCCACGCCTCTTTGATGCCGATCGGGTCACCACCGGCCAGGCAGACACCCAATTCGACGCGATAGGTGATCGCCGCTTTGCCGCTGGGCGCGAATACCACCGCCCGGTCCCGTCGGGTAGCGAAGTAACCGAGCGAATCCTCCACATCGGAGCGTTGCAGCAGGCCGCGGATCGCCGATTCGTCGAGACCGGTCATCGCGTTCGCCGCCCGCTGGGAACGCAGCAGGACGACGACCGCCGCCAAGAGGGCGATGGCACCGAAAAGGCCGAGCAGGAAATTGACGAAGGGGTGCGGATGCCCATCGAAGTGCTCGTTCTCCGCCAGTACCGCCGCGGTTACGCGGTAGAGCGCCCAGGCGGGTCGCTGTATCCCGGGCGGGAGGCTGCCGGGAAACAACTCCACCAGAACCCAGCCCCACAATGTGCCGATCGCGAGGCCGCCGACCAATATCCCGGCCGCTTTCCACCCCGCGTCGCGGCGCACTTTCGTGTAGAACTCCGGCCAGGCCGCGACCAGGACGGCGAGTATCAACAGATGCACCACCAGGGCCACCAGCGCGTGCATATCGCCGTGTCGGACGACGGCCATGGCGTTGACCACCGCATAGGAGCCGATATAGCCCAACAGGAGCCACCAGGCGACCCGTTTGCGACTGCTGATCGCGCCCGCGAGCAGGCCGACGATCAGCGCCCACATCAGGTTGGTATCCGGCGCGTCGAAGTAATAGCTATCGATATAGTGACGCGGTGCTCGCATGAGAAAACGCAGTGTGGGCGAAAGACTCCACAGAAAACACAGCACCGCGAACACGCCGAGTATCGATCCCGCGATATGCGGCACTTCCGAAAAACGCCCGTGCCCCCGATGGGGAACGGGTGGTTTCGTTCGTTGTGCCGGACTTGTGGCTTCGAGGTGTTGTCGAGCCTGCGTGGACATCACCTGACCAGTCTGTACACAGGGATGTCGGATATGCCATGCCTCTGGCGCGGCGTGTTCGTCGTCCTCGTGCGCCACTATCGTTGTCGCCGACAAAGGGAGGTGCTCGATGTCGTCGACGGGATGGGGTGGTGTTCGGCGAGTCCGAAAGGGGGAGTATGTATTTACTTCATGTCAGAACCAGTCGATGTACCGATCGATGACGAAATCATCCGACTCGGTCAATTCCTGAAACTGGCCAATCTGATCGACTCCGGATCGGAGGCCAAAACGGTGATCGCCGCGGGACTGGTGCGGGTGAACGACGAGGTCGAGTTACGGCGTGGTCGGCAGTTGCAGGTCGGTGATGTGGTCACCCTGGCCGGTCACCGGGCGCGGGTCGCCGCAGGATAGTGTGCGGCCGGCGCGCGAGGACGCCGACCGTCTTCCCTGCGTGACCAGGTCAGTCCTGCGCGCGGACCACTATGCCGTCGTGGTCGCTGTAGAGCATTTCGCCCGGAACGAAGGTGACACCGCCGAACTCGACGGGAACATCCTTTTCTCCGGCGCCGGTCTGGGTGCTCTTGCGCGGATTGGTGCCCAGGGCCTTGATGCCGATGTCCAGCGTGCGCAGGATGGCGGAGTCGCGCACCGCGCCATTGATCACGACCCCGGCCCAGCCGTTGGTCACGCCGCGGCCGGCGATGATATCGCCCACCAGGGCGGTGTGCACACTGCCACCGCCGTCGACGACCAACACCTTACCTTCGCCCGGCTCGCTCAATGTCTGCTTGACCAGCAGATTGTCCTGGAAGCAGCGGATAGTGGTGATCCGACCGGAGAAAACCGCCCGGCCGCCGAATTGGATGAACTGGGTATCGCAGCTGCGGATATCCGGGCCGATCTCGTCGGCCAGATCCGCGGTCGCCGTGTCATGCGCTGATTCGGTCACATAGTCGATTGTGCCGCCTCACCGAACCGGCCGTTCGGTCGGCCCGGTCTCCGGTTGGTTATCGCAATGCGCTATCCGTGCCGGTAGTGCCGGTTGTACAGCTGTCGATCACGCTCGGAAACCTTGCTGTGGTCGACCAGTTCGGGGTCGAGCCCGTGCTGGACCAAGCGGAACCGCCGCCACACATGGCTCAGTGCGACCGTGAAGATGATCAGTGGGACGATCATCATTCCGATGATTGCCACCTCGAGAGTGGTCGACCCACCGGGGAACAGCAGGATCAGTGCCAGGAGCGGAATGATCGGCCCGACGAAACGGACGAGGTAGCGTTCCATGGCCCCGTGACCGACGAGGTCGTGGAGCACCCACTCGTGCAGCTCCGCGGGAAGTTCGCGGCCCAGATCGTAGGCGATCCGTTGCTTGAAAGTGGGCTTTTTCATATCAATAGGCTATTCCTATGGTGTGCATCATGCCAGGGTGATTATGGACCCGACCGGCGGATATGCCCGGGTTGTCGCGCGGCTGACTTTTCCGGCGGTGACCGCTGACTTTTCAGGCGGTAACCGCCAAGGAAGCCGCCAACCCGAATGCCGGCGCCATCACCGTCAACTCCACCACCGCCCGCCGCAGCGATGCCTCGGCGGGCATTCGATGCGCCGCGGCCCGGATCACCCAGGTGCGCCGCCACCACCAGCCCAGCACCGACAGGATCACCAGGATCGAGGTCTTCGCCAGCAGTATTCGCCCGTATCCGGTGCTCACGAGAGGTTCGAGCCCGCCGATCCGGACCAGGCCGTTGACCACTCCGGTCGTCGCGATTACCGCGACCAAGGGCAGGGCCATCGCCGAATATCGAGGCAGGGTCACCGCCCAGTCGCCGCGACCACGCACCACCAGAGCCAATCCGATCAGCAGACCGAACCAGCCGGCCGCCGCCAGTGTGTGGATCGCGGCGAGGACCGACCCCAACGGCTGCTGGGACATATGCCCGGTGATCGGCCGCAGTACCAGGGTCACCGCGGCGAAGACCAACACCAGATCGGGTGTGACCTGCTCCGGTCGTCGGAAGGCGAACACCGCGTACCCGGTGATGGCGGCAGTGGCCATCAGAATGACCACTCCCACCTGGCCGCTACTGGTTTCGCCCAGGTAGATGCCGAAGTCGTGGAGGCCCATCGTCTCCGGCCCCACACCCACCACATCGGCCGCCTCGAAGACCAGCACCGTGAACTCGGTGCCGCACCAGAGACCGGCCAGCACGGCGAGCATTCGCCAGGGCACGCGGAGCCGGTCGTGTAGCCGAGGCAGCGCAGCCAACCCCAGCACCGCGGCGCCGGCCCCGTCGGCGCCGAAACGAACGGTGGCCGCGCCGGTGACCGTGGCCAATATCCAGGCGAGCGCCACTCCGAACAGCCCCGCCGGCACGATCGGCAACAATGCGGTGGGCCGAGCGTGCTCGGGGGTGGTACCGATCACCGGTTCGACTTGCCCTTGCCGCCGAACAATTTGGTCCCGAACAGGGCGAAGGCCAGCACGGCTCCGAACAGCACCACTACCCCGGCCACATACACCCAGGCCGGGATACCACCGGATCCCTCATCGCTTTGCTCCGCACCCGCCTTGGGGCCGGGAGTGCCTGTACCCGGAGTGGTCAGGGTGAAGGTGCGCTCGCCCTTGACCACATGGCCGTCCGCCGAGGTCACGCGATAGGCCACCCGGTAGACCCCGGCCGGACCGAGTTCCCCGAGCGGGACGCTGACCGTCTTGCCCTCGACGATCGGAACACCCTTCGACCACAGGTGCCCGTCCGGCCCGACAACGGTCATGGCCGGAAAATTCGGTTGAATGGGTTCGTTGAAGGTGATCGTCACCCGCGCCGGACCACTGTCGACGGTGGCGCCGTCCTCCGGTGAACTGCCGACCACCGCGGAATGCGCCAGGGCCGGGCCGGCGGCCGGACCCACCACGAGGAACAGCGCGGCGGCGACGAAGGCGAACAGCACGGCCACGGAGCGGGGGGTTGATGCGGGTCGGGGCAGAGCCCGGGCATGCGGGATCGAACTGTGCATGAGCGGATCGCTTTCTCTTCGAAGGGAACGGTCGGGCAACGCGTAGGCCCATCGGTGGAGCACGCGGTCCACCGGGCCCGTTCGGAGAAAGACGAAGCGATGCCACCGGATTTCCGTGACAGGTGCGCTGTTCGGCGCCGGGCGGCGTAGCAGGTGCGGTGAGAAGTATGCGCAACACTCGGGAGAGCAGCCGATACAGCCGTTCGGCGACGGCGATGGCGGCGGCACACAGCAGGGTCGCCAACATATGTGCGATCGCCGACCGGCAGGGCGCCGGCATATCGCCGAACGGCACACCACCGAATACCCCGGCAGCGTCCGGGTGGTGGTGGCCCGTCCCGGATGCGTGTCCCACCAGGGCGGTCAGGGCCATATGCCCGATGAGTTGTCCGGCGGCCAGGGTGGTGACGAGGCCGGCGAACGATGTCGAGCCGGAACCACCGCTATCGGGCCACGAGCGGTTGTGCCCGAGCGCCACGGAATCGACCGACCCGGCGGCGAATCCCGTGAGCGCCGCCGTCAGAACGAGTAGTGCGGCACCGGCGGTGGAAGGGTAGCCACCGCCGGATATACCGTGCGCGGCGAGGGCCAACGCGCCCGTCGTCGCGCCGACCGCGCAACCGCGGGGCGGACAGCCGGCCGACCGGGGGGACACGGCGGGGTGTCGAGCGGGTCAGGAGACGCCGAGGCGGGCCAGCACATCGGCTTCGATGGTGGCCAGTTCGGTATCGACGGAGGTATGCACTGCCCGGCGGCGCGCCGGCGGCAGCTGCTCGGCGGTGCGGATCGCCGTGGACAGGGAATCGAGGCGCTTGCGGGTCGCGGTGACGAATCGCTGCGCCCCGTCGGCGTCCTTGTTCGAGGTGATCTTGTCCAGCGCCGCCTCGGCATTGGCGATGCGCACCTTCAGCCGCCCACCGTGACCGGCGAAATCACCGAGCTGGTCCATGCCGATCCCCAGCTGTGCGGCACGTCGGGCATCGAGCTGCCCGCGTAGGTAGGTGGCGCCGCGGTAGGCCAGCGGAGCGAGTACGGGCAGCAGTATCCGCGCCACACTCAGGTACTTCTTGATCTGTGCCGGACCGAACGGGTCGCGTTCGGCCTTGGCGGCCAGTTTGAGCGCGGCCTTCTCCTCTGCCTGCAGGGTCGCGATCTGGGCCTTGGCGACCTTGCGCTGGGTGCGGGCTTCCGCGCGATGGCGTTTGCGGTCGTTCTTCGCGGCCAGTTTGGCCTCCAGCGCGGCCTTGTGCTTGAGGGCTTTCGCCTCGGCCCGGCGACTCGGCCGCCGCTTGCGCTTGAACAACCCCATCGAAGCCCTCCGTCATGCTGGTTCGCCATGGCGATACGGCGCGGGAACGGCGTCGTTCGCCCATGTCACACGGTCTGTCGACACCCTATCGGGTCGAGTGTCGCTCCGGCGAGCGGTGGGCTCGACCGTGGGTGCGGAATGGCTGTGGATATATGCGGTGGGCGGAAGTGTCGGGGGGAGGGACCATACTGCATGAGTGCAGCCGGGCAGTGCCGACCGCGAAGGTCACGAGAATTTGGACCATGAGGGTGGTATGGACGCCGACCGTGCCGGACGGGCGAACGGCGTTCGCACCAGTGGAGACGAGACGGGTTCTTCCGTTCGCGAGCACGCCGATCGGCGCGGTTCGACCCCGGTGTATCTCGACGCCCGCGGGCTGATCGGCTGTCGGCATCGACTCGGATTGGACGCGGCGCACCCGGAAATACTGGCAACGGTCCGAGAGGACCCGGGCGTCCAGCAACGTCGTATCGCCGCCGCGGAACATCGCGCGCGGGTACGCGACGCCCTGGTGTCGGCCGACCCCGAGAGCTGGGTGGTCATAGACCCGACATTGTCCGCGAGCGCGCGGGCGGAGGCCACTATGCGGGCCTGCGCCGCCGGAGCGCCGCGTATCTGGGGTGGACTGTTGCCGCAGGAACCCGATACCGGCAGGCGCGGTGGGGCGGAGATTCTGCTTCGCGACCCCGAGCGAGGTGGATATATCCCGGTGATCGTGGTCAATCACAAGGTGACCGACCCGCGCCGCCCGGAACCCGCCGACTTCCATCCGACCACCTCCGATCTGTACCGCTGGGATCCGCAACCCGACCCCCACCGCAAACTGCGTCAGCAGCCGCGTAACCAGCAGCGGTTGGCCCACCTGTATCGCATGTTGCAGCGCCATGGTCTGGCGAGCCCGGCGGTGGTGGGCGGAGTGATCGGCTACCACTTCGATCGGATACTGGTGCACGATCTCACCTCGGTCCTGGACGACTACGACCGCCGATACGCGGACCGAATCGCGGTCCTGCGCGGCCAGGCGCCGACGCTGCCGTCCAAGGTGCCCGAATGTCGGCAGTGCCCCTGGTGGACCCGCGGGGAGCCCGGCGGTTGCCAGGAGTGGCTGACCGCGCGGCGTGATGTCAGTGTGGTGGCGCCCGGTTCGCGCGCCGAGGTGCTGCGTGGTCACGGCGTTCGGACCATCGACGAGCTCGCCGCCTGGTCCGGGCCCGAACCCGACGACTGGCAACACGGTCCGTTCGAGGAGGCCGTGGTCACCGCTCGGGCCTGGCTCGCGGGTGCGCCGCTGGTTCGTCGGTTCGATCGGGTGCGGGTGCGCCGCGCCGATGTCGAGGTGGACGTCGACCTGGAGAGCTATCAGGAGGAGGGCGCCTATCTATGGGGCACCCTGCTCGAGGGACGGTATCGTCCGTTCGTCACCTGGGATCCGCTCCCGACCGAGGACGAGGGACGGTCCTTCGGCGAGTTCTGGACCTGGTTGATGCGGGTGCGGGCGGATGCCACCGCGGCCGGTAAAACTTTCGCCGCCTACTGTTACTCCCGCACCGCAGAGGACAAATGGCTCTTCGAATCGGCCCGTCGGTTCGCCGGACGTCCTGGAGTGCCCACGGTCGAACAGGTCACCGAGTTCGTGAACTCCCCCCAGTGGGTGGATATGTTCCAGGCGGTGACCGACCAGTTCATCTGCCCGAGCGGTAAGGGTCTGAAGAAGATCGCCCCGGTCGCCGGTTTCTCCTGGCGCGATCCGGAGGCCAATGGGGAGGCGTCGATGACGTGGTATCGGCACGCGGTCGGCTACGACGGCGAGCCCGATCTCACCCAGCGCACCCGGCTGTTGGAGTACAACGAGGACGATGTGCGTGCCACCGCCGTGCTACGGGAGTGGATGACCCCCCGCACCCCCCGCGAGCACTGTGCCGAACGCGAGGTGCCCGCGCTGGCCGATTTCACTCGCTCGGGTGGCGCGGTTTTGTCCTCGGCGGAGTCGTAATATTTCGACGTGACCGATAACGTCGAACACCTCGAGTTTCAAGCCGAGACCCATCAGCTGCTCGAGCTGATGATCCACTCGGTCTACTCCAACAAGGACACCTTTTTGCGGGAGCTGATATCCAACGCTTCCGACGCATTGGACAAGCTGCGGCTGGAGTCCTACCGGGACAAGGATCTGCATGTCGACACCACCGACCTGCACATCGAGCTGGAGGTCGACAAGGATCAGCGGATCCTGACGGTCAAGGACAACGGTATCGGCATGTCACGTGCCGAAGTGGTGGATCTCATCGGCACCCTGGCCAAATCCGGAACCGCGGAGCTGCGCAAAAAACTGAACGAGGCCAAGTCCGAGGCCGCGGCCGAGGAATTGATCGGCCAGTTCGGTATCGGTTTCTATTCGACGTTCATGGTGGCGGACAAGGTCACACTGACCACCCGTCGCGCCGGTGAAACCACGGGCACCCGCTGGGAATCCACCGCGGGCAGCTCCGGCTACACCATCGAAACCCTCGATGATGTCCCGCAGGGCACGGCGGTATCGCTGCATCTCAAACCGGTCGATACCGAGGATCATCTTTTCGACTACACGCAGGAGTGGAAGCTCCGCGAGATCGTCAAGAAATACTCCGATTTCATCGCCTGGCCGATCCGCATGAAGGTGGAGCGGACCGTCACCGAAGGGGAAGGCGAGGACAAAAAGGAGAAGACGGTCACCGAGGAGCAGACCCTCAACTCCATGAAGGCGTTGTGGACCCGCCCCCGCGGCGAGGTCTCCGACGACGAATACAAAGAGTTCTACAAGCACATCTCGCACGCCTGGGACGATCCGTTGGAGGTCATCCCGCTCAAGGCCGAGGGCACCTTCGAATACCAGGCGCTGCTGTTCCTGCCGTCGCAGGCGCCGTTCGACCTGTTCACCCGGGAGCACAAGCGCGGGGTTCAGCTCTACGTCAAGCGGGTGTTCATCATGGACAACTGCGAAGAGCTGATGCCGGAGTACCTGCGCTTCGTCAAGGGTGTGGTGGATGCGCAGGATCTGTCGCTGAACGTCTCGCGCGAGATTCTGCAGCAGGACCGGCAGATCCAGATGATCCGCAAGAGGCTGGTCAAGAAGGTGCTGTCCACCGTCAAGGACATGCAGACGGCGTGGCTCGAGGCCAAGAGCGCCGAGACCGACAGCGAGGAGTCGGCGAAGACCGAGCAGGACAAGTATCAGGTGTTCTGGCGGGAGTTCGGCCGCGTCCTCAAGGAGGGTCTGCTGTCGGACTTCGACAACCGCGAGACCATCCTGCAGGTGTCGTCGTTCGCGTCCACGCACTCCGAGACCGAGCCGACCACGCTCGCCCAGTACGTGGAGCGGATGAAGGACGGTCAGGACAAGATCTTCTACATGACCGGCGAGTCCCGACAGCAGGTCGAGAGCTCGCCGCATATGGAGGCGTTCAAGGCCAAGGGCCTCGAGGTGCTGATCCTCACCGACCCGGTCGACGAGATGTGGGTCGGTTCGGTGCCGGAATTCGACGGCAAACAGTTCCAGTCCATTGCCAAGGGCGAAGTGGATCTGGAGACCGAGGAGGAGAAGAAGGAAACCGAACAGCTGCGTGAACAGCAGGACAAGGAGTTCGCCGACCTGCTGTCCTGGCTGGGCAAAACGCTCGAGGAGAACGTCAAGGAGGTGCGCCTGACCAACCGGCTCACCACTTCGCCCGCCTGCCTGGTCGGTGATGTCTTCGACTTCACGCCGACGCTGGAGCGGATGTACCGCGCTTCCGGGCAGCTGCTGCCCACAACCAAGCGGATCCTGGAGCTCAACCCGACCCACCCGCTGGTGACCGGGTTGCGGGATGCCTACGACAGCCGCAAACAGGATGCCGACGCGGGCAAGGTGCCCGAGCTCACCGAAACCGCCGAGCTCCTCTACGGCACGGCGGTCCTGGCCGAAGGCGGTGAACTGAAGGATCCGGCGAAATTCGCCCATATCCTCACCGATCGGCTCACCCGCACGCTGTAGTCGTCGAGTGGTTCGCCCGCGGGTTCGTGTGCTCGTTCATACGGCCCGCGGGCCCTTGACGATCGTGTGCGACCGAGTGATGGTGCCGGTCGATCTTCGCGGTATATCGGGGTCGATACCCCCATGACAACGTCCGTCCTTCCGGCGTGGTGGCCGGAAGGGCGGACGTCGGGAAATCGCGCGGAAGTGATTACCGCGGCGCCATGCGCAGGGCGCCGTCCATCCGGATGGTCTCGCCGTTCAGGTAGTCGTGCTCGACGATGTACTGCGACAGCTGGGCGTACTCATCGGGACGGCCCAGGCGCGAGGGGAACGGCACGCCGGCCTCCAGGCCCTTGCGGTATTCCTCGGTGACACCGGCCAGCATGGGGGTGTCGATGATGCCGGGGGCGATGGTGTTGACCCGAATACCGAATTGGGCCAGGTCGCGGGCGGCCGGAACGGTCATACCATGCACACCACCCTTGGACGCCGAGTAGGCGATCTGGCCGATCTGACCCTCGAACGCGGCCACCGAGGCGGTGTTGATGATCACACCGCGCTGGCCGAACTCGTCGACGGGCTCGGTCTTGGCGATGGCGTCGGCGGCCAGCCGCATGACATTGAAGGTGCCGAGCAGGTTCACGGTGATCACCGTGCGGAACAGTTCCAGGTCGTGTGGGCCGTTCTTGGACAGAATGCGTCCGGCCCAGCCGACACCGGCGCAGTTGACCACGATACGCAGCGGCGAGCCCGATTCGACCACCTTGGCGACGGCGGCCTCGACCTCTTCGTGGCTGGTGACATCGGCGGCGAGGAGGGTGACCCCGTCGGGCACATTGTCGCCGGCCCGCTCGATCGACTGCGGTACATCGAGCCCGAAGACAGTGGCGCCCAGTTCGGCGAAGCGCTTGGCGGTGGCGGCGCCCAGCCCGGACGCGCCTCCGGTGACGATGGCGGCGGAACCCGAAATCTCCACGATGGTCCTCTCGTTCGTGACAAGCCAGTTGGCATTACGTCAATTGCACCCTAACCGACCCGACCGGACACGGTCCCGTGGCCGGCCCTCGTCGGGTTGAAGTGCAGGTAGAGATCCATTCTTCGGGCTCGGCCGGATATCGGCCCGCGGTCCGCGTGGTCGGGAGCGGACCCCTTACCGAAGATCATCCGCCCGTTGGGTCGGGATCTCGGCAGGGCTCGCCGAGGCGGTGGGCAGTTCGCGTGTCCGACGGCCGAGGGTCGCCCACAGCACCGCCCCCGCGATGAGCGGCACGAGCAGCGCGATGGTTGCGGCGGGCAGGAGCCCGAGGCTCGGCAGGCCGGTGTCGAGGGCGGTGAGTGTGCCGATGAAGAGGAACAACAGGCCGGAGCCGATACCGATGGCACGTTCGGGTAGGTGTTTGCCGACCAGAATGCCGAGGGCGAGGGCCAGCGCGTCGGCGGCCACCATGCCGATGGTGGAGCCGAGCCAGACCCCGGCCCACGAATTCTCCGTGGCCAATGCCGCGGTGGCGAACATGGTGCGGTCGCCGAGTTCGGCCAGCAGGAAGGCCGAGACCACCACGAAGAACGGGGCGGCGGTGGTGAACCGGGACGGTGACGACTGCTCCTCGGGGGTGTCCGTGGCGAGCTCGCGCAGCGTCCAGAGGCCGACGGCGAGGAAGGTCAGGGCGGCGAGGAAGGCGATCGCATCGGCGGGCAGCGCCGTGCCGAGGAAGTGGCCGATCGTCACCGAGATGAGGTGGACCGCCGCGCTGGCCGCGGCTATCCCGCCGAGTACGACCCACCAGCGGTAGCGCAGGGCGAACGTCAAGGCCATCAGCTGGGATTTATCGCCCAGTTCGGCCAAGAACACGATGCCGATGGCGAGTCCGATGGTGGCGATCATTTCTGGCTGTTGCTCCCGTTTCTTCGGCCTGCCGGCCGGATACGGGTACGCCTCCGGCCGACAACGTAGGGCTTGTTCGGCCGAAGGTCTCGCCCACCGAACGCCGTCGGTTCACGCAACCGGACCCAACGGGTGTGGGTCAGTATGTCGATTACGTGATTGGGGGCTACTCCCCTTCGTTATCGGCAACTGTACCGCAGCATTCCGGCGCCGACAACGAGGCGGTATCGAAAAGTCAACCGTCACAATAAGTTTGGTAAGGCTTTGGTGATATTCAGGGTTACCTGAAAACCGTTCCTGGGTAGCCTCAACACCATGTCGGCATGCGCCTGGCAAACCCGTTCGGGCCGGTGAAGGGCATGGCTCGTCCCGGCGATCACCGCCGGTGAACGCCGGATTCCGCGATCTGCGCACCTCGATCGACCGACGGTCGAGGAGCTCGTCAGGCTGCCAGCAGCATGGCCAGGACAGCGGTATCGGGATCGCTGATCGGATCGAGCCCTACCCGGCTGACCAGTGAGGTGATGGTGCCATCCGCCTCGGCCTCGGCCCATGCGGCGCGATGTCCCAGACCCAGATGGGGCAACCCGGGCAACAACACGCATCCGGAGGCGGCGCCGGTGCACTCGGGCAGGGATGGGGTGGTTTCCGACGGTGGATGCAGCATGAGCAGGGCCGGTGGTATGTGCTCGGCGAACCGGCCGGGTTCCACCGCTTCCGCACCGAGCACGGGTCCCTCGGCCATCACCAGGCCAACCGTATCCGGCTCGGGATCGTCGGGGAGTTCCTCGCGTACGCCGAAGACCGTGGAGGTGGGAAGTAGTCCGGGCAGGGTGGCCACCCGCACCGCGAGCACCAATACCTGTGCCCACTCCTTGGTGGTTTCCGGCCAGCGGCCGGAGACGACGAAACCCCGCAGGGAACCTTTCGCTTGGAAGGGGGTGATACCGATCGAACTACTGCTGCGCATGATGCCTCCCGCATATGCCGGGGCGGCGGCCTTACCCGTCCTCGAACTTCTTGGAAGACGAGAATTACTCGAGAGTTATCTGGCACACAAGTACCAGAGAGTGCTAGTTATCGGCCCGAAATCACCTGGTTGCCCAGGGGAAGCGCGGCAGAAACAAACGAGACCCGCGGCCATGCGGTCGCGGGTCTCGTTTCCGTTCGGTACGGCGAGTATTCGGTCGAGTAGTGCTCGGCCGGAATTACTCAGCCGAAGATGAGTCCGTTGGCCTGGCTGGTGGCCTTGGCGAAACGCTCCTGCACATCGGCCCAGTTGACCACGTTCCAGAAGGCCTTCACGTAGTCGGCCTTGACGTTCTTGTACTGCAGGTAGAAGGCGTGCTCCCACATATCGACCTGCAACAGCGGGATGATCCCCAGCGGAACATTGGCCTGCTGGTCGTACAGCTGGAAGGTCAGCAGCTTCCGACCCAGGGTGTCGTAGCCGAGCACCGCCCAGCCGGAACCCTGCAGACCGTTGGCCGCCGCGGTGAACTGCGCGCGGAACTTGTCGAACGAACCGAACTGGTCGTCGATGGCCGCGGCCAGCTCGCCGGTCGGCTTGTCACCACCGTTGGGGGAGAGGTTCTTCCACCAGATGGAGTGGTTGACGTGACCGCCGAGGTGGAAGGCGAGGTTCTTCTCGTGCAGGAAGATGGCGGAGTGATCACCGGATTCGCGGGCGGCTTCCAGCTTCTCCAGTGCGGCGTTCACACCGGCGACATAGGCGGCGTGGTGCTTGGAATGGTGAATCTCGTTGATCTGCCCCGAGATATGCGGCTCCAGGGCGCCGTAGTCGTAATCCAGATCTGGCAGCGTGTACTCAGCCACAATGTCCCTTCCTAGTCGGGTCGAGCGCTTCCCGTACCGGGGTGCCCTCGACCATCATTCGTACACCCGATGGGTCGAACTCGTCCCGACGTCTCGCCATTCCCGTGTCCGCCGTGTCGGGACCGACCCATGCGTAGCATCGAATCATGCCGGGGCGCGACCAACTAGTCGGACGGGCCCGCCTTCTCGTACTCGAAATGGTCTCGTCGGTGGGCCCGATGCCCGATCGTTCGAGGTGTCGGGTATCAGAGCGCGGGGGTGATACCGGGGTGCAGAGCCCGTGGGTCTCCGGCGTCGTGCGCCGCCCACCAGCGTCGGGCGGCCGAGACCAATTCCGATAGCGGTACCGTCCGGCCGTCGGTGAGGTGTGCCTCGACGGTGTCGAACCAGACCCGCACATCGAGTTCCCGTGGGTCGACGCCCTCTTCCTGAGAGAACTCCAGGACATGGCGGGCGTTTCGCCGGTCGTCGATCACGGTGTCGAAGCTGAGCAGTTCGCTCCACAACGCCCATCCGCTGTCGTCGATATCGATGAACTCCCAGCCGTGCAGGCGACCGCCGCCGAAACTGGTGATCGCCTCGCCCAGGCCGGACAGCTCCAGCGGCAGGACCCGGGGGCCGAGGTCGTTCCAGCGTTGGGATCGCAGCGAGGCCGCCACCCGGGTGACTCCTTCGAAGGTGAGCCGGATCCGCGTGTGCCCGGTGAGCGGGTCCGCGGTCGGGAGGATGCCACCGGGCTCCGGGAGGGTCTGCGCCTCGACTTCGAGGTGCAGAAGTTTCGCGCGGGTGTCGACGGTCGCCCCGAGGCAGGCCGCCTCGGACAACACGGTGTCGAGGCCGGTCGTATCCAACTCTTCGAGAATCCCCCTGCTCGATGTCATAGCGACAGGCTACCGAGCGGACCGTCCGTATCGGGGTATTTGGATTTTTTTCATTTCGGGGGAACCGATGCCACGGAGGGTGCGTCCAACCAGATGTCGGCACCTTCGACGGCACGGTGCCGGCGCGGCGAGCGGGTGGTCGCTCCGGAATAGGTGGAGGGGAGTTCCGGATCGGCCGCCCGCTCCATCCAGGTCACAACCGGATACAGATGTTATAGCGAAAAGCTCTCATTTCGACCGGGTGTGATAGCCGATATCTGTGGATCGATCTGTGGATAATGTGGATAACCCGCTTCCGGGCGGGGCCTGTCCGACCTCGTCCGCGCCGGTTCACCGAATCGCCGAAGCCCTCGGGTTCGGTGTGTCGCCAGGGGGTGGAGGTCGCCGATCGCGCGACAGTGCCGTGCCCATGGCAGGATCGAATACGTGACGAGCTTCGATATCCCGTCGGTACCGGTCGAGGCCGTACCGGCCGAATTCGACATCGCGGCCACCGGACCGGGGGATGGCACCGAGCCGACCATCCTGCTGGATGTACGCGAGGACGACGAATGGCAGCTCGGTCACGCCCCGGGCGCCGTTCACATCCCGCTGTCCGATATCCCGGCCCGCACCGACGAGCTGGACCCCGACGCGCAGCTGTATGTCGTGTGTCGACAGGGCGGTCGATCGATCGAAGCGGTGAAATACCTGAACCGGATCGGTTTCGAGGCGGTGCATGTCGAGGGCGGCATGGTGGCCTGGCAGCGCCTCGGTCGTCCGTTGACCGCCGAGGGTGATCGGGTGGCGAAGATCTACTGACGGAAAGAGCGAGGTGCGCGGGTGAGTACGGTGGTGCAACCTTGTGCGCGCTGTGGCACGCGCTGGGCCGTGCAGGGAGCCCCCATGCATTGGTGTCCGCGTTGCCGTGGCGTGCTGTTGTCGCCCGGCCCGATCGATGCGCCCCCTGAACACCGCAACTATCGCTGGGTCGCGCGTCGGCCGGGACAGCTCGCCCGCCGTCCCGTCGTGCCCAGGCGTCGACCCGTCCGGCCGACCCCGCGCTATACCGAGATTCCGCGGTGGGGGCTGCGCGATGAGCCGCCGCGGCCGCAGCCGACTCGCCGCCGACCCCTGCGCGCCCTGGCCGATCGGGTGTACGGGCTACTGGCCGCGGTGGCCGTGCTCTACGCCCTCGCCGCGGGAGCCGAACTGGGTCGATATCTGATCCTGCTGCGCAACCGCACCCGACTCATCGAGCCGTGGCTGCTGGCCGTATCCGACGCATTGGTGATCGGCGCCTCGCTGATCGCGCTGATCCTCGCGCTGCCGGCCGCGGTGGGAGCCCTCGGGTGGCTGATCGAGCTCCGCCGGGTGGAGTATGCGCGCCGTAAACGCAGCGATCCGCGTTCGGTGCGCATGCTGGCCCTCGGCTGCCTGATCCCGGTGGTCAATCTGCTGTGGCCGGGTGTGTTCCTCACCGAGGTGGTATCCGAGCCCCGAGCGGTCCAGGCGGTCCGGATCTGGTGGTCGGCCTGGGTGTTCGGCGGGGCGCTGTCCGTGGCCGCGCTGATGTGGCGGTTCGCGGACTCGTTGCAGGCCGAGGCCGACGGGGTACTGTTCACTGCGCTCACCGATGCGGTGGCGGCGGCGGTGGCCGTGTTGACGTTGTGGGCCGTCCGGATGGTCGAGGGCAGGGATCTGCGTGGCCGGTCGCGGACCGCGCAACGTTGGGTGGTCGCCACCGATCCGGCCGTACCGGTGATCGAGCCCGTCCAACCGGGGTCGGCCGCCACGGTGAGCACCGCGGAACCCGCCGGCGACCCAGCCGTTCCCGATGATCGTCGCACCGGATCCGGCAATGCCGAGGCGGTCGACGCGGAATCGGTCGATACGGAGGGTGCGCGGATTCTTGCCGACCACGCACCGAAGGAGGTTGTCATCAAGTGAGCCAGAGTGCTCGTGCGCCGTTCGTCGTCGCGCACCGGGGCGCGTCGGCGGCCCGCCCGGAACACACCCTGGCCGCCTACGAACTGGCTCTACAAGAAGGAGCCGACGGCGTCGAATGCGATGTGCGGCTCACTCGGGACGGACATCTGGTCTGTGTGCACGATCGCACCATCGACCGAACATCCTCCGGTAGCGGCCTGGTCAGCGAGATGACCCTGGACGAGTTGCGGGGTTACGATTTCGGCACCGCCGAGGAACCGGCCTCGGTGCTCACCCTCGGCGAGTTGATCGCTCTGGTCCTGGACTGGCGCAGCCGACCCACGAAACTGTTCATCGAGACCAAACACCCGGTCCGCTACGGCTCGCTCGTAGAGAGCAAGGTGCTGGCCGAGCTCCAACGTTTCGGGATCGCCACCCCTGCTTCGGCCGATCACTCCCGGGCGGTGGTGATGTCGTTCGCGGCCACCGCGGTATGGCGAATTCGTCGGGCCGCGCCACTGTTGCCGACGGTACTGCTCGGCGAGTCCTCGCGGTATCTGGGCGGTAGTGCGGCCACCACGGTCGGTGCGACGGCGGTCGGCCCCTCGGTGAAAACGCTGCGCGAACATCCCGATCTGGTGGATAAGGCCGCCGCGGCCGGGCGGGCCACCTACTGCTGGACCGTCGACGAGCCCGACGATGTTCGGCTGTGCGCCGATCTCGGCGTGAGCTGGGTGGCGACCAACCATCCCGGGCGCACCAAAGCGCTTCTGGCATCCTGACTTCGCTCCGGTCGGCCGGTGTGGTGTGGCGCGATCCCGTGCCCGCTCACGACCGGTGTAGGTTGACCAGCCGTGGGAAAGAGCAAGCGCAACAGTCCGAAGCCCGGCGGGAACCGGGCCCAACGCCTGGCCGAACGGCGTGCCGCCCTGGCGCAGGCGGAGCAGGCCGTGAAGCGGCCGTTCCAGGGGTTGGCCGCCGAATGCGATCTGGTCGCCTTGCGCGAGTTCGTGCCGTCGGCCACCGCGACATTGTCGTTGTCACCCGAGGTCGGGGCCGAGCGGGCCGTGGTGCTCGCCACCGTACTGCCCGGCGCGGTGGCGGCCCTGGTGCGGGCGGGAGACGAACCGACCGGATACGTCGGGGCCCAGGTGCAGGCGCAGGGATCGGACCCCTCGGCCGATCTGGCCGCCGCCATTTTGTGGACACAGTCCGCCGAACCGGGTGATTCGCTGGCCACCGCCGTGGCGAAGGAGGTCGGGCCGGGACTGGCCGATGTCCTGGTTGCGGATGCGCCACTGGAGTTGACCGTGCACCAGGACTTCGACTGGTGGGTGCCCGAGGGGACGCAGCCGGACCCGCAGATCGCGGCGACCATCGAACAGGCAAAACAGGCGATCATGCCATCGGCCCGACTGGATCTGGGGCCGGAGGGGATCGGGGCGGCCTGGTGGGTGGATGCCGGGGAGAAAGCGCATCTTCGGTGGGTGCGGCCGGAACCCGAGGACGATCTCATGGCGGCCCTGGCCCGGGTGCATGCGGCGGGCGGATTGAATCTGGGCGCGGGATCGCGTTTCGCGGGATCGTTCCGCACCCATGGGCTTTTGGTGCCGGTATTCGATCTGGACCCCGAACGTCACGCCGATGAATGGCGGGAGGCGGCCCTCGCATTCGGTGCGCGCTTGGCCGAGGCGCTGGCCGTGGACGCCCCGTTGACCTCCGAGCAGCGTCGATCCCGGGACGGACTGCGTTCGCGCCAGGTCACTTTGCGCTGAGTTCCGGCAATCGGAATACGACTCGCAGGGCGAAATGCCCCGTTTCTTCGCCGGAGAGACGGGGCATATGCCGAATATGCGGCCGAGCCCGGGCCGCAGCCGAGCCTGCGGTATCGCTCAGACGGTGGCGTGGCCGCCCGCGACTTTCGGCGCGCCGGAGGTATCGCTGGGAGTGCTCATTTCCCGGGCGATGAATTCCTCGAGGTCGAACAAGTTCGACCCGGCGCGATCGGCGACCGTGAGCAGGGTGTTCATCTTGGCGACTTCTTCCACCTGTTCCTTCAAGAACCACTGCATGAATTGCTCGCCCAGATAGTCGCCTTCTTCCCGAGCGGTACTGGCCAGCTGGACGATCTGGTCGGTGACCGTCTTCTCCTGTTCGAGCGCCAGCGCGATCGGCTCACGCGCATTCTCGAAATGCGACTTCGCCGCATCGACACCACCCAGCTCGACGCTGATACTCCGGTCGAGGAAGTACCGCACAATCATCATTGCGTGATTGCGCTCTTCCACCGACTGAGCGTAGAAGCGCTTGGCGAGTTGCGGCAGGTCGGCGTTGTCGTACCACACAGCGATCGCAATGTACTGGTGCTCGGCATTGAATTCATGCCGGATCTGATCGTGCAACAGTGCATGAAATTTACTGCGCGGGCTCTCTGGACGGTTTGACATAACTCGACATTAACGTCGAAAAAGTGCCATGTCATCCAAGTGCACCCTTATTGAGGGTAGTATTGCCTAATTCAATTCCGTCCTCTTCCTGTCATTTTCGGGCCGGAATTGCTCGCACCTGTCGAAGCGGAACTCGGCTCTCGTTCGGCGAAACTTCTCCACATCGAAAAATCACCCGCCACGCGGTCGATCACCGCCATCAATGTCGACATCTCCGCATCGTCCCGCAGTTGGTGTTCCGGTAGCCATCCCGCGAATTGTTCGCCCAGGTAGTCGCCCTATTCTCGGGCAAGGCGCACCAGCTCGCCGATCTGCTCCGCCAACGTCTCCTCCCGGGCCGGCAGGAAAGCCGCTGCGGTATGCGGAGATTCGAAGGTGGGGCGGACCTCGTCGAGCTCGCCGGCGGTTACCTCCGGCTCGCGATCGAGCAAATACTGCACAATACGAAATGCGTGCCCACGGTGTTCCTCACCACATCGATAGCAGTATGCGGCCAATTGCGGCAGGCGCTGCACGGCAGATGCTGCACTTCGAAATACACGGCGGCGGCTGCGCCGATGCTCAGTCGCCGCGCAAATCCTCCGGGACGGGTTTGCCCTCGGCGAGGGCCTCGAAGAAACGGCTCGCGTCGGGTTTGGCCCACAGCAATACGTTGCCGCCCTCGGTATCGGTGAAACCGCCCACCGGAACACTTGTCGCCAGTGTGTCCCCACCGAGCGCCCAGGCCAGGCGGGCCAGATCCCAGATGTGGTCGTCCTCGTCCACGGTCAGCGATTTCGCGGTATTGCGGGCCATCGGCCACAGCGCGAACGGATTGGCGAGGGTGCCCACGCTGGTTGCCTTCTTCAGCAGCGCGGACAGGAACAGGCGCTGATTGTTCATCCGGTCGATATCGGCCATTGCGGTGGCCCTGCTGCGCACGAAACCCAATGCCTGCGGTCCGTCCAGGATCTGGCAGCCCGCGGGCAGGTTGATACCGGCGAGTGGATCGTCGATGGCCTGCGGTATGCAGACCTCGATACCGCCGAGCGCATCCACGACACCGGCGAAACCGGCGAAACCGATCTGCGCGTAATGGTCGATATGCAGTCCGGTGGCGATCTCCACGGTCTGCACCAGCAGGGGTGCGCCGCCGAATGCGAAGGCGGCGTTGAGCTTGTCTCGGCCGTAACCGGGAATACCGACATAGGAGTCGCGGGGCAGGCTGACCAGGGTGGTGCGGCCGGATGGCGGAATATGCACCAGCATGATGGTGTCGGTGCGTTCGGATCCCACGTCGCCACCGGTCGCCAGGCTCTGTTCCTGTTCCGGGGATAGTCCCGATCGGCTGTCCGAGCCGACCAGCAGCCAGTTCGTGCCGGCGGTATCGCCTACCCGGTCGGTGTAGTTGGTGAGCGCGTTGATTCGGGTGAGGGAGTTGTCGAGTTGAACCACCGCGGCGACCATGCCGACCACGAACACCAGCAGTAGCACCAGCAACCAGCGACCCGGTCGGCGCTTCCGTCGCCGCTCCGCGGGGCGGGGTGCGCGCCCGGACCGGGGTGGAGCGGGCGGCGGTGTCGGGGGGCGACGGCGATTGTCGCGATAGGGGACCGGCCGCTGAGTGGGGGCGTGGGTGCGCGGCGGGTTGGGTTTGCCGTCGCGATGGGGGCGGGGCCGTTGTGGCGTGGCACCGGGTCGGGGCCGGCCCGGTGCCGCCTCGGGAACCTGGGACCAGGCCTGTGGTGGTGAGTATCCCGGTGCAGGTCTGCGACGGATGACCTGGGTCGGTTCGGCGGGGGGAGAAGGTGGTGGGGCGGGTCGCCGCGCGCGGGGGCGGCCGGGTCCATCGGGAGGCGGGACCCGGCGAAGCCTGGGGTCGTCGCCGTACATCATTTTCAAACTCTACTTATCCGGTCGGTCCGGATCATCGCGAACGAGTCACGGTCGTCAACTCCGGTGGAATCGCGGATCCGAATGTGCCCGGCTTCGGTGCGGCGGTGAGCGGGGTTCGGGCGTGCTCCCGATCACGGCAGCCAGGAAACCCGGCCGTGCAGCGCACCGTACCCGATATAGGCGACGATATCGATCACGGCATGCGCGATGATCAACGGCCACAATCGGCCGCTGCGCTGCCAGTAGTGGCCGAAGATCAGGCCCATCACGATATTGCCGAGGCCACCGCCCAGGCCCTGGTACAGGTGGTAGCTGCCGCGCAGCAGTGCCGAGGCCGCCAGGGCGGAGTTGGCCGACCACCCCAGTGCGCGCAATCGGGTTATCAGGTAGGCCACCACCACGATTTCTTCCGCCACGGCATTGGCGCAGGCCGAGGCGGCCAGGGCGGGTAACCGCCACCAGTGCTCGTTCAGCGCGTCCGGCACGATCGTCACACTGAACCCCAGCGCGTGTGCGATGAGGTAGAGCCCCAATCCGGGCAGTCCGATCACCGCGGCCAATCCCAGACCGGGCAACCAGTCCGGCCGCAGCCGGGCCCGCGCGAATCCGATGGCCCGGGGGCCGATTCCGCTGCGCCAGAGCAGGTACAGGGCCAGTGCCGCCCAGGCGGCCAGTCGTAGCACCCCGAGGAGTTGGAACAGCAGGTCGAGGGTGGGTTGCGTCGAACGTGAGGCATTGAGCGCGACGGTTCGGTCCCGGAAACCACCCGGCGCCGCGGCGCTGTCGATCAGCGAGAGGATGGCGTTCAGCCCGCTGAGCCCGAAGGTGACGCAGAGCACCACGAGTATCTCGAGTCGGATCGCCGTCCGTTCTCGTTCCGTGGTGTCCGGGTTGGTGTCGCGCATATGCCGAATCTAGGCGCACTTCCGCCTGGACCATGGTGGGCGCGGTGGTACCGGCGTGGATCTCCTCAGCCGCGGCGCAGGCCGTTGAGGAAGGGGCAACCCGCGAGGGTACGGACGGCACGGCCGAGCGATTCGATGTCCTCGACCGGGGCGGCGAATGGGAGCCGGAAGTCGTGATCGCCGTCGAGGCACTCGATCCGCAGGGTGAGGCCGTAGCGGTCGATGGCCAGTGGGTGGATGCGACCGCGTTGGAGCCGTGCCGGTAGGTGACGCGCCATCTGGGCGACGAGATCGGCGTGGTCGGCGTCCATGTGTTGGATCCAGGCCGATTCCATGGCACAGAACGGATCGGGTCGCGCCGAGAGCAGTTCGTCGATGGAAACCGATTCGGCGCCGGTGGTGTCGGCGACCACGGCGGATTCGAGAACGAGGCGCAGCAGGGTCGAGGTGTGGCCGATATCCAGCAGGGCGGGATCCGGGCATTCCTGGGCCACTTCGGCGGCGAGGGCGCGCTGGGCCTGTTCCGGGACCGCCCGGATTCGACCGCGCAACCAGACCAGGGCGCGGACGGGTTCCCGCAGCGGTAGTGGCGCGTGATCGGTGAGCTCGAGCACCGCGGGCGCGGTGACCGCCGTATCCGGGTCGAGGCCGCCCATGATGGTGACCGCCGCGCAGTCGCGAAGGACGGCGATCACCGTGTCGCCGCATGGGCGCAGGTAGTGCATCGTGGTCGGAATCGGGTCCATACCGGGCAGGGCGAGCATTGCGTGGTCGGCGTGGGCGCAGGCGCTGCGCACGCGTTCGGCGGTCGATGGTGCGAGGGGCGTAGGTGGCATCAGGAACCTCCACTGCCGGGTGTGCCCGACTTCACGGCGATCAATTAGGTTACCCTAAGCTAAGTGACGCGGCGGGGGAGTGCAAGCACCTCGGCGCTTCGACACCGCCATCACTTCGTCGATAGTGGCGGGATACCGTGAAAAGGTGGTTGACGGTGAACCGGTGCTCGTACCGCTGACGATGCCCACTCGACGCGGCTCGTTCGACACCGCGGGACAACGATCCGCCGGCGGCACGCCGATGGCTCTGATCGAGGGCCTGGTCGTGCCCATCGGAACGGGGCAGGCCGCCCGGATCGTCGACATGGCCCTGGCCGACGAGCGGATTGCCGATGCACTCGCCGAGGCCGCACACGACGAGGGCGGTTTCGTGGCCCGCACGACCGACGGTGACCGCGCGGTCGCCATTATCGCCGCCACCGCCGCCGCATTGTGCGGGGAGGATATCCGGACCGCGCTGGTGACTCCCGATATCCCGTTTCTCATCGGTTTGTCCGGCGAGGCCATGGCGGCCGTTCGCGACGTATTGCGGGCCATCGAATCCGACACCCCCCTCGAAGTCGAGAAAGTGCTGCGCGCGCGTCTCGGGATATGAATCCGGAAACGGGCGTTTCGCGCGTTCACTGCCACCGTGCGTGTCGCGGTATCGGCGGATTCGCCGGGGTCGGTGCACGGCGCGTTTACCTCCGCATTCGCCACCGAGAGCGGATTGCCGACGAACGGATTGGCGCCGGCTGTGCTCCCCGGCCGCCAGTAGTCTCGTAGGCGTGCCGCGTATCGCTTATTTCGGGCCGTCCGGAACATTCACCGAGATGGCCCTCGCCGAATTCGAGTCCGCGGGTTCCTTCGACGGTCCTGTGGAGCGAGTCGCCGCGTCCAGCCAGGCCGCTGCCCTGGAGCTGGTCCGGGCGAAAGACGTCGAAGGCGCGGTGGTGCCGATCGAGAGCTCGGTGGAAGGTTCGATCGCTGCGACCCTGGACTCGCTGGCGGTGGGATCCCGGTTGCAGATCATTGCCGAAAACGAGCTCGAGGTGAGTTTCACCATCCTCGGCCATCCGGGTGTCGGTTTGAACGAGATCGCGACCCTGGCCGCATATCCCGTGGCGCTCGCCCAGGTGCGACAGTGGGTCGAGCGCACGCTGCCGCGGGTACGGATTCACACATCGGACTCCAATGCCGCGGCGGCCGAGGACGTCTGCTCGGGTCTGGCCGATGCCGCCGTCTCCACCGCATTGGCCGGGGAACGACTGGGCCTGACGCCGCTGGCCACCGGCGTCGCCGACCATGAGCAAGCGGTGACCAGGTTCGTCCTGGTGACCCGGCCCCGGCCGGCGCCCGCGCCGACCGGCGCCGACCGGACCTCGATCGTTTTCGAACTGCCGAACGTCCCGGGTTCGTTGATGCGCGCCTTCGCCGAATTCTCCACCCGAGGTATCGACCTGACCCGAATCGAGTCGCGCCCCACTCGAACGGGTATGGGTACCTACCGGTTCTATCTGGACTGTGTGGGTCATATCGAGGACACGGCGGTGGCGGAAGCGTTGAAAGCGCTGCATCGCACCGCTCAGGTCCGTTATCTCGGATCCTGGCCCGCTGCCTCGGCGACCGGAACACCACCTCCCTCCGATGAGGAACCGGCGCTGTGGCTCACCCGATTGCGGAAGGGGGTTGCCGACCTGTGACCGGCAAGCTCGTCCTGGTGCGACATGGCGAAACCGAAGGCAATGTCGCCAAAATACTCGACACCCGACTACCCGGTCTGCCGCTGACCGAACGCGGTGTGGCGCAGGCCAAGGCATTCGGGACGGCGCTGACCGCCCCGCCCCGGCTGCTGTTGGGTTCGCCGGCATTACGGGCCCGGCAGACGGCCGGATACATCGAATCCGTGGTCGGAGTACCTGCCGCGGTGCGTGAAGGCGTGCACGAGGTCCAGGTGGGAGATCTGGAAGGGGAGGGAAGCGCGGAGGCGCACCAACTCTTCCAACGGATCTACCGCTCCTGGCACGAAGGCGATCTGGCCGCGCGAATACCGGGTGGGGAATCGGGACAAGAGGTGCTGGACCGGTATCTACCGGTGGTAGAGCAGCTCCGGGCCGAGTATCTGATAGCCGATGGCGTCGGCGACATTCTGGTGGTGTCGCACGGGGCGGCAATGCGGTTGGTGGGTCGGTTCCTGGCCGGTGTGGCGCCGCCGTTCACCACGAACAATCATCTGGACAACACCGAAACCATCGAACTCGTTCCGCGTCCCGACGGTGGTTGGGAGTGCACACGCTGGGGCCGTTTCACCCCGCCGTTCGACATTCCGACACCGCCGACCGGCGACGATCCGATGGGCTGAGCCGACCGGCAGCGCTATCGAGCCGGAGCCCCGGGCCCCACCGTCGAGCGTGATGCTAGATGGAAGGGGGTGCGAGCGGAAACTTTTCGCGCTCAGGAAGCGAATTGATCAGATCCAGCAGCGCTGTGCGCAGTCGCGCCGTGGTTCCGCTGCTGAACGAGGTCCATTTGGTGCCATCGTCCGCGAGACTCGCGGTAGCGATGAACCGCCCCGCGCGAGTGTTGAATACCGCGATGTGATTGTCGGCGATATCGCGGCCGCCGTCGCGGTACACCACACCGACGATCTCGGCATGTGAATAGCAGTGCACCATGGCCGAGGCAATCGCCTGTGCATCACGTGGCGGATTACCCACCTTGCTCAATCGCGCTGCGGTGGCCGCCGAGTCGCCGACATCGTCGAAAATGGGAACCAATTGCTCGGTCGGCGCGTTCATCCCGCTGAGCTCGAGCGGCTCGGCCGGGCCGAGGGCGGTGATGATCGGGCCCGGTAGATCGTCGGTGGCCTCGTCGATCACATAGGAATCCGGCCCGCGAAGGGCGACGGTGACCAGCTCGTCGCCCTTCGCCAGACACATCCGACTCACCTGTCCCTCGACGATCAGTCGGAGGGCGACCACCCAGTGGGGGCGATACAGCCCACGCAGTCGGTCCTCCAACTCGGGGTGCACCTGTTCACCCTCCAGGAGGCCCCGTTCGAGGAGTGACTGGGCGGCCAGGCCCATCGCGGCATCGTGGTCGGTCTGGTTGTCGTAACGGCCCATCGCGTCGAGAACGACGGGCACCTCGTCGATCTCCAGTTTCTCCAGGAGAAACTGCATTTCGTCGAGCGATAACGTCACCGCCGCGAGCATGGACGGGCCGCGGCCGGCGCCCAGCACCGTCACTTGCCCATCCGCGGGGGTTCGGCACCGATCACACCGTCGGCCACATAACGACCATCGGTGAAGAGATCATCCTGCCGGTACTCGGAGCCCTTGTGCCCGGTCTCTTCCTCGTCGTCGCGGGCGGTGTTGCCGAGCAGCGGGTTGGGTCCGCCGGTCGCGGCCGGTCGAACCGCCATGTTCTCGGTGCGAGCGGCTCCGACCCCCTCGGTAAGCGGAGTGGTGGACGAGCCTGCGGCCGGCGGGGCGCCCCACCCTTCCGGCAGTTTCAGCGAACCGTTGTGCAGGCCCGTGGCGGTGCCGCCGGCCAAACCGGCCGAGCGGGTGGCCGCGGCCGCCGCGGCGGCCAGACCGGTGCTGAGCGCGCCCGGAGCGATCATGGTCGCCGCCGACGGTGTGCTCGTGGTCGTCGCGGCGACAATCGCATTGGCGCCGATATTGCCGACCGTGGTCACACCGGTGGTGGCGACCGAACCGGCGACATTCGCCGCCTGCGTCACGCCGCTCATGATGCCGGGGTTGTTGGCGAGCGCACCGGCGGCCGCGGCAGCCATCTGCACCGGGTCGCCGTTGGCGCTCCGGATTCCCTCCTCGAGCGATGGGGTGTCGGCGCGTCCGGCGCCATTGGCGATCGGTGGCGGAGGAACGAACTCACCGGGGGTCATCACGGTGGCGGAGATCGCTGCCTCGTAGGTCTCCATGGTGAGCGCGGCACGCAGGTCGAGCGCGGCCTTGGCCGCCTCGGCGGCCTCCGCGGAGCCGTTGAGCACACCGCCGGTGGTGTGCGCCGCGATCCGGGCCGCGTTCACGGCGGCGATCTCCGGCAGGCTGGGCATCGCGATCGAGGCCACGGTGTAGGCGGTGGCCTGGGATGCGGCCTTGGTGCCCAGGGCGGCTGCCATCGTGCTCTGCTGTTCGCTCCACGCGGTGAAGCCGGCGAGGCGAGCGAGGGCACCGAGACCGTTGAAGCCCTGCATACCGATGCCCAGCTCGGCCAATACCCGGGCGACGGTGAACGTGGCGTCGGCCCAGGCGCCGGTGAGTGTTCCCCAGGCAGTGGCGGCGGCCGACATCGGGATGGCGTGGGTACCGGCATTCAGGGCAATCGAATTGCCCTCCGCCAATCTGGGCAGCCAGAACACCCCGGTGATACCTGCGGTCATGCTTGTTTCTCCCCTTGAGTGGTTATACCTGCTGGTCGCGTCGGTCGGCCGGGGCGTCAGACACTGATCGAGCCGAACGGAGCACCGGTGAGCGTCAGCACACCGGCGGACGCGGCATCCTGGGCCAGGTAGTGCGCGAGCTGAGTGCGCAGGATCGCGGCGGTGTGATGCAGTTCGAGCACGGCCTGTGCGAGCGCGCCCTGGTGCGTGTGCGCGCCCTGGTTCATATGCCATGCCCCAACCAGTGAAGCCTCATCGGAACCGGACGCGGCGACATAGGTCGCGGGTACGGTCATCGCACCGGTCGTGGCGAGTCGATCGGCCAGCAGATCCAGTTCCGTGGCGGCGAGAAGGATGGCTTCGGGCGTGACGTCAACGTTGCCAATCAAGTCTCGACTCCTTCTTGTCGTGGCTGTGGGGCGGAACCACGAGAATTCCCCCTACGAGTGATTGGACGCAACGGCCGCGGCTGCGGTTCCATCGAATCCGAACTTTCTTCAGTTTGTGCTCAGCGCCCCCGACCGACGTGCGCGATCCCCCTGCAGGTTCCCACATACAGGCGGCCCGGGTGCGAATGTCTCGGGCTAATAGATTATCCCCATCCCAACTGATGTAGCCGCTCTTCGTCAATCCCGAAATAGTGTGCGATCTCGTGGATCACAGTGACGGCCACCTCGTCGACGACCTCCTCCTCATCAGCGCAGACCTCGAGCAGCGCGTCCCGATAGATGGTGATGGTATCGGGAAGCGAACCGCCGTAATGACTGTCGCGTTCGGTGAGCGCTATGCCGTGGTACAGGCCGAGTAGATGCGGATCCTCGGGGTGACGTGGCTCGATCAGCACGACCACGTTGTCCATGGCGCGCGTGAACTCCGGCGGGATCAGGTCGAGCGCATCGGCGACCAGCTCCTCGAAACGATCCTCGGACATGGAGACCGGCATGGTCGATCGCGCTACCTCGGTGCGGGACGGGGTTCCGGCTGTGGGGGCAGCGGCGCCGCGCCCGGCAGCGGTGGCGGCGTGTACCGCCCGGTAGCCGGCGGTGGAACCGGCGCCTGGCCGTTGATGAGGATATCGCCGCGCGCCGAGCCGACGATCGGCGCGAAACCCTCCTGGTCGGTGCCCTTTCCGATCATGCAGTTCAGCTTGCGGCTGCCCGCCAGCCAACTGCGCGCATCGATATAGTCGAAGAACACCGTCAAGGTCTTGTTGCGCAGCACATCCGGTCCGCCGAGGTAATCGTTGGAGACCCGCCCGCACTCCTCCTCGAGGAACTTCTCCTGCTCCTCCTTCGACGGCGGCCCGTCGGGGAAGCGGGCGCCCAGATCGACCACGGCCGACATCTCGACCGAGTGCTCCTCGGCGCAATCCACCTGATCGGTGGGCAGGTTCTGGTTGATCCCCAGGCAGGTGCCGGTCGGATAGACCTTCGACTGGTCGCCATCGGCGACCCGCCCGGTCTTCGGCAGTGGATTCCCGCTGAGCCCGGGGGTCTGCAGACCGCAGCGCAGAATCCGATCACCGGACTTGGTCCAGCCGTCGTTGCTGGGATACATCAACCCGACGGCATAGCGTCCACGCGGATCGAATTTCCCGTTCAGATAACGCTGCGCGGCGGGTACGCAGTGTTCTTCCCGCAGTTCGTTGAGCCGCAGGGAGTCCGGCCACCGCGAATCCGGCCCGAACTCCGAACCGGGATACCGGCTCAGATCGATCGTGTCGGTGACCTCGAACAGATGCTTGTTCGCACAATCCAATTCGACCAGGTCGGAGTGGTCGGGAGCGGTCCAGGTGAGGCAGTCGCCGGGGCCGACCGAGGCGAAGATCTTCTCGGCGCGGACCGTGCCCATGGCGCCACTGCGCGGCAAACTCGCGTTGTCGTAGCCGGTGACGAACATCGTCACCAATGCCGCGGACACGGCGCCCGCTGCGACGGCGAGGAGACCCCAACGGGTTTGGCGGGCGGACAGTCGCAACTGTTTCTTCGTCCCGGCCTCGTCCGGTTCGTTCTGCTTCGATCCCAGCGAGCGGCGCCACGAGCCGGTCCGGTCCAACATCGAGCCCAGTGATCGAGTGGGCAGCGACCGATGATCGGAAGACCGACCGGTCACACGGCGGCGGGCCGGACGACCGGCGCGCGAGCGCGACGCTTCGCCGTACCGGGTTTCGGACGGGAACATGGGCGCATCATCGGAGGACATCGCGATCCATCATGGCAGTGCGGAGTGTGAATATGCCACGACCCCGCCGAACGATGTCACGGTCGAGATGGTCGGCCTGTGCCTGTGGTGCTGCCGCGTAGCCTTCTTCGGCGCCGATGCCCGAACGTTGTCGGTCGGGCTGCTTCCGCGTGGGGTCTCCGCGCCGCCCGCCCCGGCACCGGCGGTGGTCCGGACCGATACTCGGTTGAGGGCCCGAAATCGCGACAACTAGGCTGGTCGGCCATGATCGACCTCCGACTTCTGCGTGAAGATCCCGACCTGGTCCGTGCTTCACAGCGGGCGCGGGGGGAGGACCCCGCGCTCGTCGACGCCCTGCTCGAGGCGGACGTGGCGCGGCGGTCCGCGGTCGCCACCGCCGATCGACTGCGCGCCGAGCACAAGGCCATGGGCAAACAGATCGGCAAGGCGAGCAAGGAGGAGCGACCGGCGCTGTTGGCGCAGGCGCAGGAGATGGCGGTCAAGGTCAAGGAGGCCGAGGCCGCGCAGCACGCCGCCGACGAGAAATTGGCGGCGGCGCACCGCGCCATCTCCAATATCGTCATCGAGGGGGTGCCCGCCGGCGGTGAGGACGATTTCGTCGTACTGGAGACCGTCGGGACCGTACCGGAGTTCGACTTCACCCCGCGGGACCATCTGGAACTGGGTGAATCGCTCGGACTGATCGACACCGAGCGGGGGGCGAAGGTGTCCGGCGCCCGGTTCTACTTCCTCACCGGCTACGGAGCCCTGCTGCAGTTGGGGCTGTTGCAGCTGGCGGCGCAGCGGGCGGTGGCCCACGGTTTCACCATGATGATTCCCCCGGTGCTGGTACGACCGGAGATCATGGCGGGCACGGGCTTCCTCGGCAGGCACGCGGCCGAGGTGTACCACCTGGCCGATGACGATCTGTACCTGGTCGGTACCTCGGAGGTCCCGTTGGCCGGCTACCACGCCGGCGAGATCCTGGATCTGAGCGACGGTCCGAAACGGTATGCGGGTTGGTCGTCGTGCTTCCGGCGGGAGGCCGGCAGCTACGGCAAGGACACCCGGGGCATCATCCGGGTGCACCAGTTCGACAAGGTCGAGATGTTCGTCTACTGCCGGCCCGAGGACGCCGAGGCCGAGCACGAGCGGCTGCTGGGGTGGGAGCGGGATATGCTCGCCGCCATCGAGGTGCCGTATCGGATCATCGATGTCGCGGCGGGTGATCTGGGTTCTTCGGCGGCCCGCAAGTTCGACTGCGAGGCATGGGTGCCCACCCAGGGCACCTACCGTGAACTCACCTCGACATCGAACTGCACCACTTTCCAGGCCCGCAGGTTGTCCGTGCGCTATCGGGACGAGAACGGGAAACCGCAGATCGCCGCCACCTTGAACGGAACTTTGGCGACCACTCGCTGGTTGGTGGCGCTACTGGAGAACCATCAGCTGGCCGACGGCTCGGTCCGCGTGCCCGCCGCGCTGGTGCCGTTCGTGGGCACCGAGGTGCTGACGCCGCCCGGCAGTGCGCGCCTCGCGCGGGCATAGCGAGATCCGCCGCATGTGATTCGCGGTACCTCGGGTGCCCCGTTGTGACAACCTCGACAGAGGCTGTTGTCTAGGCTGTGCTCGTGCGAGGAATCGGGTCTCGCGGCGATACCCGAACCCGGGTGCGGGCCGCGTCTGCGTTGGCGACGGCCATGGTGATGTCCCGAACCACCGGGGCGTTCTATGTCATGGGCGGCGTTCTTGGTCTACTGGTGACCGCTGTCGCGCCCACGCATGTGCTGAGTTCGGACGATGTCGGCAACCGGGTACTGGTCGGTTCCGCGGCCGCGGTGGCGTTGCTGCTGGGAATCAGCCTGCTGGGATGGGGGCCACGACTACCGCACTGGTTGCACCACGGGTATGTCGCGGTGGCCACGGTATTGATCACCATCGCCGTGCATTCCTTCCCGAACACCGTCGGGGCGATAACCCTGGCCGGGTTCTACGCCTTCATCGCCTGTGATGCCGCGCTGTTCTTCGCCTGGCCGCAGGCGTTCGCACATATCGCCCTGGCGATCGTGCTGTGTCTGCTCGTGATACCGACCCGATCCGGGCTGCCATGGTGGTCCGGCATCGTCCCCGCCGGGGTTACCTTCGGCGTCGGCGTGGTGGTGGGCATCCTGACCCGGATGGCGTCGGAAGCCGATATCGATGTGCTGACCGGTCTGCTCAATCGGCGCGGCTTCGACCGAGCGGTCAATACCGCGATCGAGAACTCCACCCGTTCCGGGGAGAGCCTGGCATTGGTGCTGGTCGACCTGGACCGGTTCCAGAAGGTCAACGATCACCTCGGGCATCGAGCCGGGGACGCCGTCCTGCAGAAGGTCGCCGATACCTGGGCGGGGTTGTTGGAGCCCGGTCAGATCCTGGCCCGCTACGGCGGCGACGTTTTCGCCATACTGCTCCCCGGCACTACCGAACAGGCCGCGATCCTGCTCACCGAGAAGCTGCGGGCGGCGATCACCACCGGTTGCTCGGCCGGTGTCACCTCGTGGCAGCGGGGCGAATCCGGTTCGCTGCTGGTGAGCCGCGCCGATGTCGGTCTGTACCGGGCCAAACAGTCGGGTCGTAACCGCACGGTGCTGGAGTCCTCCCAGCGCACGCCATTGGCCGTGGAACTGCGGGAAGCGATCGACCAAGGCGCCCTGGATGTGCACTACCAGCCGATCGTCAGCCTCGGCGAGGGTGAGGGCGGTAAGGCCGTCGGGGTGGAGGCGCTGCTGCGCTGGTCGTCGGCCTCTCAGCCGGAGGTCACCACCGAGGGGCTGATCCGGATCGCCGAGGAATACGACCTCATCTCCGATCTGGACGAGTTGGTCTTGCGTCGTGCCTGCGCCGACGCCGCCGAACTGCGGCAGACCTTCGCCCAGCTGGACCTGACGCTGAACGTGAACGTCAGCGGTCTGGAACTGGCCGAGGCCGGTTATGCGGACCGGGTGGCGAAAATCCTCGCCGATACCGGGTGGCCCGCCGACCAGTTGGTTCTCGAGGTCACCGAAAGCGAGCTGGCCGCCGAATCCGAGACCGCCATTACGAACCTGCACATCCTGCGCGATCGGGGCGTTCGGATCGCCATCGACGATTTCGGCACCGGCTATTCGTCGCTGAGCCGATTGGCCACCCTGCCCAGCGACATCATCAAGGTCGACCAGTCATTCGTGGCCGCGATCCGCTCCGATTCGCCCGCGCCACCGTTGCTCGGGGTCATCGCCGCCCTGAGTAAATCGCTCGATCTGCAGGTCATCGCGGAGGGAGTGGAGACCGAACATCAGGCCGCGGTGCTCACCGAGCTGGGATTCGCGCTGGCGCAGGGCTACCACTACAGCGAATCGCATTCGGTCGCGGCGTTGATCGACGACCTGAACGAGAAGCAGGGCCGGATCGGCGGGGGTGCGTCTCGGGAGCTCGGCGGTGCCGCCTCGTCGGATGCCGGCGGCTGGATACCGCTCGACTGAGGTTGTCGAGACACGCCGATGGCCCGGTGGATCGGGCCCGATGTATTCGCTTGACGGCCGGTGGGGCGGTGCGCATGCTTATGGGCATGCGCCTGCTCTTCTACCACCGTTGACCCGGTCGGACGGGCGCCGGTCGGCCGCTCGGCCTCCGCGCACTCGCCGTGCGCGCGGTGTTGTTCACCGGTACCGGTGACCTGGTCCCGTACTACGCGCTCTATGCGTTGTTGTTCGCCGAGCAGGGCCTCGGCCCCGGACAGATATCGCTATTGCTCGCCGTCTGGTCCATGACGGCCTTCCTTCTCGAGGTGCCTTCCGGCGCCTGGGCCGACACCGTCTCGCGGCGTGTTCTGCTGGTGCTCAGCGGCGCGCTGCTGACCACCGGTTTCGTGGTGTGGACGGTGGCGCCGTCCCCGCTGGGCTTCGCGCTCGGTTTCGTGCTGTGGGGGGTGTCGGGTGCGCTGCGCTCCGGCACCTTCGAGGCATTGCTGTACGACGAGCTCACCGCATACGGCTCGACATGGGCCTATCCGCGCATCCTGGGATATGTCCGGGCCGCGACCGAGATCGCGGCCGTACTCGGCATCCTCGCGGCCACCCCGCTGTATCTGTGGGGCGGTTATCCGCTCGTCGGTTGGGTCAGTGTCGTGGTCGCGGCCGGGCATACGGCCTTGGCCTGTGCGCTGCCCGCTGCGCCGAAAAGCGTTTCCGCGACGGAGGTGGACGAGTTCGCCGACGCTGTCGCCGGGGGCCCGACCGAGTCGCGACCGGTCGACGCCGCCGGATCGGTCTCCCGCTATCTCGCGATGTTGCGCACGGGGGTGACGGAGGCGGTGCGGATACGGGTGGTTCGGCGCGGGGCGGTGTTGGCTGCGTTATTGGCCGGTATCACCGCGTTCGACGAATATTTCGCCCTGCTCGCCGCGGAGGCGGGTGTTGCGACTGCGGTGGTGCCGGTGCTGGTCGGGGTGACGGTGTTGGGTTCGTTGTTCGGGTCGAGCCTGGCGGGCCGCACGGAGGGGGTCGGCGCCCGGGCCCTGGCTCTTGCGCTCGGTATCGGGGGTGTGTTGTTCCTGGTGGGCGCGGTCGTCGTGGGCCTGGCGGTGCGTCGGCCGGAGGCGGTGTATGTGTGCGCCGGTCTCGGGTTCGCGGCCATGGCCGCCGCCTACGGTGTCGTCTACAACGCGGCCGTTATCGCCGAGGCCAGGTTGCAGGACGCCATCGAAGGGCCGGCGCGGGCCACCGTCACCTCGGTCTCCGGCCTGCTGGAGGAGGTGGTCTCGTTGGTGGTGTTCGGGTTCGTCGCATCGGCGACGCTGTGGTTGTCGATGTCGTCGACCGTTGCCCTGCTCGGTATCGCGATTCTGGGCATTGCCGTAATGACCCGTTTCTGGCTGCCGCGTCGTGCGGAAACAGCAGGTCGGGACGAGGTCCGACTTGGTTGACAAAATACCCTAGGGGGGTATGGTAGGTCTTGAGGAGGCGGCACCGACGTCGCTGTGCAGGTCCACCCCGAATGGAGCGCCCGATGAAAAACCCCCTGAAACTCGCCGGTTTCGCGGTCGGTCTGGCCGCGGTCTTCGGTATCGCGCTGGGGCTCGGTGCCCTGGCCGGTCCCGTCGACGAGGAGGCAAGCGCGCACGGAAACGGTGCGCACGAATCCACCCCATCCGAAGGCGGGGAGGTCGGTGGGCTGACCGATACCGCGGGTGGCTACACATTGACCCTGCTGGAGCCGACCGTGTCCCCGGGTTCGCGGGTGCCGCTGCGTTTCCGGATCTCGGACGCCGACGGGTCCCCCGTCACCCGCTATACGCCCAACCACGAGAAGGACCTGCACCTGATCGTGGTGCGGCGGGATATGGCCGTCTTCCGACACCTCCACCCGGTGCTCGACGAGCAGGGCACCTGGAGTGTGCCGGTGGATCTGAGCCGCGCCGGCGACTACCGCGTCTTCGCCGATTTCGTCACCGCCGACGGGCAACCGTTCACCCTGGGAGCGGATCTGCGTGTGACGGGCGACTACCATCCACAACCACTGCCGAAGGCGGCCACAACCACAACCGTCGACGGGTATACCGTCACACTCGACGGCACACTCGTTCCGGGACGGGCCTCGACCGTGACGCTCACCGTTTCCCGTGACGGGGAACCCGTCACCGATCTGGAGCCCTACCTGGGGGCATACGGCCACTTGGTGGCGCTGCGGGCCACCGACCTCGGTTACCTCCACGTCCATCCGGAAGGACACCCCGGTGACGGAGTGACGAAGGCCGGACCCGATATCACCTTCGCGGTGACCGCGCCGAGCGCCGGTGACTACCGGATGTTCCTCGATTTCCGGCACCGCGGGGTGGTCCGAACGGCCGAGTTCACCGTGGTCGCCGCACCGGCCACCCCGATGACCGGCGACCACCCCGAGCCTCCGGTGGCCGGCCCCGGACACACGCACCACCCGAGCCACTCGGGCCACGGACACTGACCGGCGGAAATACCGAACGGAGCACACCATGACCACGGCTCAGCAGCACACCGGCCAGGTTGAACTGGTGATCGGTGGGATGACCTGCGCATCCTGCGCGAGTCGTATCGAGAAGAAATTGAACCGACTCGACGGCGTCGTGGCGAGCGTGAACTACGCGACGGAGAAGGCACGCGTCGCCTACACCGGTGATATCGCCCCGGAGGATCTGGTGGCCGTGGTGGAGCAGGCCGGCTACACCGCCACCCTGCCGCAACCGGAGGCAACCGCCGCCGACACGTCAACGGAGCCGGACCCGACCGCATCGTTGCGAACCCGACTGCTGGTATCGGCGGTGCTGACGATTCCGGTGATCGCCATGGCCATGATCCCGGCATTGCAGTTCACCAACTGGCAGTGGCTGTCGCTCACTCTGGCCGCGCCGGTGGTGGTGTGGGGCGCGCTGCCATTCCACCGGGCGGCGTGGACCAATCTGCGGCATGGCACCGCGACCATGGACACGCTGGTCACCATGGGCACCCTGGCCGCTTTCGCCTGGTCGGTCTACGCCCTGTTCTGGGGCACTGCCGGCATCCCCGGCATGACCCATCCGTTCGAGTTGACCATCGCCCGCATGGACGGCACCGGCAATATCTACCTGGAGGCCGCCGCGGGCGTCACCACCTTCCTGCTGGCCGGGCGCTACTTCGAAGCCCGGTCCAAGCGGCGGGCCGGCGCGGCACTGCGGGCGCTGCTGGAACTCGGCGCCAAGGAGGTCTCGGTCCTACGCGGTGGAACCGAACAGCGGATGCCGGTGGAGCAGCTCGAGGTCGGCGACCGTTTCGTGGTGCGTCCCGGCGAGAAGATCGCCACCGACGGAGTGGTCGAGGACGGCTCCTCGGCCGTGGACGCGTCCATGCTGACCGGGGAATCCGTTCCGGTGGAGGTCGGCCCGGAGGACGCGGTGATCGGGGCGACGGTCAATGTGGGCGGGCGGATCGTGGTGCGGGCCACGCGGATCGGCTCGGACACCCAGCTGGCGCAGATGGCGAAACTGGTGGAGGACGCCCAGACCGGTAAGGCGCAGGCACAGCGGCTGGCGGACCGTATCGCCGGGGTCTTCGTTCCGATCGTCATCA
Source organism: Nocardia paucivorans NBRC 100373 (assembly GCF_000308675.1). Classification (GTDB taxonomy): domain Bacteria; phylum Actinomycetota; class Actinomycetes; order Mycobacteriales; family Mycobacteriaceae; genus Nocardia; species Nocardia paucivorans. The sequence continues at coordinate 127,173 of NZ_BAGE01000001.1, forward strand.
CCTTGGCCGTGGCGACCCTCGGTTTCTGGCTCGGGACCGGGGGCTCGGTCGCGGCGGCGTTCACCGCGGCGGTGGCGGTGTTGATCATCGCCTGCCCGTGCGCGCTGGGTTTGGCCACCCCGACCGCGCTGATGGTCGGCACCGGCCGCGGCGCCCAGCTCGGCATCCTCATCAAGGGCCCCGAGGTCCTGGAATCGACCCGGCGGGTGGACACGGTGGTTTTGGACAAAACCGGCACCGTCACCACGGGCAAGATGACCCTGCACGAGGTGATCCCCGCCGCCGGTGAGCGGCCCGAGCACATCCTGAGACTGGCGGGAGCGTTGGAGAACGCCTCCGAGCACCCCGTCGCCCAGGCAATCGCCAAGGGCGCCCGGGAACGGGTGGGCGATCTCGAACCGGTCGAGGACTTCGCCAATGTCGCCGGACTCGGCGTCCACGGTGTGGTGGACGGACACGCCGTGGTCGTCGGACGCACCGGGCTGCTCGCGGACCGGTCCCTGCACCCGGACACCGAATTGGAGCGGGCGATGCGCGCGGCGGAGGCCGAGGGACGCACCGCCGTGGCGGTCGGGTGGGATGGTCGGGTCCGTGGTGTTCTGGTCGTCTCCGACACGGTGAAACCGACCTCCGCCGAAGCGGTGGCGCAGTTGCGTGGTCTCGGTCTGACACCGATCATGCTCACTGGCGACAACGAGGCGTCGGCGCGGGCGATCGCGGCCCAGGTCGGTATCGATGAGGTGATCGCGGAGGTGCTGCCCCAGGACAAGGTGGCCGTGATCGAACGCCTACAGCGGGAGGGCAAGGTCGTCGCCATGGTCGGCGACGGGGTCAACGACGCGGCCGCCCTGGCCCGCGCCGACCTGGGCCTGGCCATGGGCACCGGCACCGATATAGCCATCGAGGCGAGCGATCTGACCCTGGTCCGGGGCGATCTACGGGCCGCTGTCGATGCCATCCGCCTGTCCCGCCGCACCCTTGGAACCATCAAGGGCAATCTGTTCTGGGCCTTCGCCTACAACGTCGCCGCCATCCCCTTGGCCATGGCGGGTCTGCTGAATCCCATGCTGGCCGGGGCGGCCATGGCGTTCTCCTCGGTGTTCGTGGTCAGCAACAGTCTGCGACTGCGCCGCTTCCGCTCCACCGCGCGTTGAGTCGAGACCGGGTCACGGGTCTGCCGGCGCTTCCGTGACCCGGGCCTGCCGCGGGAATTATTGCCGCGGCCGAGCAGTAGAAGAACATATGAAACTTGACGATTCGGCCCGCGAGCTCATTGGTTCGGGTGCCGTTGCCACCCTGGTCACCCTCAATCCGGACGGAAGCCCCCAGGTCAGCCTGGTGTGGGTGGCTCTCGAATCGACACCCGAGGAAGACGAACTCGTGGTGGCGCATCTGAGCGAACACAAGAAGATACGCAATATCCGCCGTGACGGGCGGGTGGCTCTCACCATTGTCGCCCCGGAGAACGGCGAGGTGATGCGCCCCTACCTGGCGATCACCGGAACCGCCCGGATCGTCGAGGGCGGAGCGCCCGAGATCCTTGCCGATCTGGCGCGGGCCCTGGTCGGTCCGGGGGTCGAATTCCCACCCCCGGACGCGCCGCCCGGCTACCTCACCCGGATACGCATCGACAAGGTCGGCGGTGTGGGCCCCTGGGTCACCGACTGACCGATCGAGCCCGGGCCTGGGAATGGGCGCGGCGGCGAGCCCATTCCTCCTCTTCGAGAACCGCGGCTTCGGCGAGGGTGGGGGCGCTGCCGCCGAACCGGGCGGGTACCCACGGTTGGCCCGGCGGCATCGGGTAGCCGTCCTGAGCGGCGGTGAGCAGTTCGCTCATACGTGCGCGCAGGGTTGCGGTCAGTTCGCCGGCGGTGCCCCGGGGGGCGATGGGGGAGCCGATGCGGATGTTCACCGGAAAGTTGTGTCTACCCAACTGTTTCGGGAATCCCTTGGTCCAGATGCGGTGGGCGCCCCAGATGGCCATCGGGACAATCGGGACGTTGGCCTCCAATGCCATCCGCGCGGCGCCGGATTTGAATTCCTTCAGCTCGAAGCTGCGGCTGATGGTCGCCTCCGGATACACCACCACCACTTCGCCCGAGCGCAGCGCGGCGACCGCCCGGGTGTAGGACTCCGCGCCCGCGGTGCGGTCGACACCGATCGCCTTGCAGTGCTTCATGAGAAAACCGACGATGCCGTGCTCGAGCTCGGCCTTCATCATGAATCGAACATTGCGTCCGGCCCGGCGGCCCGCCAGACCCACCTCGATGAAATCGACGTAGGAGGTGTGGTTCACGGCGAGAACGGCGGCGCCGGAGCGGGGTATGTTCTCCTGGCCTTCGAAATCAATGCGCAGCCCCTGCGCGAAGACCATGGTGTGGGCCAGTCCGGCGAGAATGTCGAAAACCGGTTCACGGGCCATAACGAACTCCTGTTACTGCTGTGCGGTCCCCTCGCCCGCGTCGGTTTCCTCGTGCCCGGACCGTGCCCCGTCCGTGTCACCGGCTCCCGCTTCGTCCCGAGCCCGGCCCCGGGCGAGCCGCTCCGCGGCTTCGGCGGCGTCCATGGCATCGGCTTCTTCCAGGGTAGGCGCACTACCGCCGAGGCGGGCCGGCACCCAATACGCTCCGGGTTCGTGCACATAGTCCTGCTGTATCTCGTGCAGCAGCCGTTGCATGGTGGAGCGAAGTTCCGCGGTGAGCTCGGCGGCGGGCTCATAGGGTTGGATCGGGGCGCCGACCGCGATGGAAATGGGAGTATTGGTACGGCCCAGCCGTTTCGGATGGCCCTTCGTCCACACCCGCTGCGCACCCCAGATCACCATCGGGATGATCGGGACGTTGGCCTCCAATGCCATCCGCGCGGCGCCGGATTTGAATTCCTTGATCTCGAAGCTGCGGCTGATGGTCGCCTCGGGATACACGCCCACCAGCTCTCCGCGCCGCAGATATTCCACGGCGGTCTTGTAGGACTCCGCGCCCGCGGCGCGGTCCACCGGAATATGCTTGAGCGCACGCATGATCGGCCCGGAGATCTTGTTGTCGAAGACCTCTTTCTTGGCCATGAACCGGATATAGCGCTTCGGTGTGCGGGCCGGTAGCCCGGCGTAGGTGAAGTCCATATAGCCGGTGTGGTTGACCGCGATCACGGCGCCACCCGTGGCCGGGATATGTTCATCACCGGTGACGGTGAACTTCAGGCCTTGGGCGAAGAAGACGGTCCGGGCCAGGCCGATGATCGTCCGATAGACGGGTTCCACAAGTTCGCTAGCGTAGTCGCTGCCGTTTCCTTCGGCAGCGACGCGTCGGTAGCGCGATCCCCACATCGCGCCGTCACCGGTGTGGCATGTCAACGTTCGGACCGGGAAACCCGCTCGCCTCGGATCGGGTCGTAACGAAAGGTGATCGTCCAAGTGGAACGCGCCCAACGGGTACCGTCGACCGGCCGCGACCGGCGTCGTCGGACGATGCGCGCCGTGAGTACGGGAATCGCCGTGGCCGGTGCCCTGATCGGCGCCGGATGCGATTCCGTCTCCGGTATCCAGGACGAGTACGCGGATCCACCGCCCGTGGCCGAGGCCGCGACCGAAGCCGCCGCGCCGACCACGGGCGCGACGGACGGCCGCCCGGGCGCCGCGTCGGAAACCACCGAATTGCCGCCCGTACCCGCGGACGCCCCGGAGGTCGGCCCCGTCGCCGGGATGCCGGAGGCCGTGCCCGCCCTCCGGCGTTTCGCCACCGACCTGGCAGCCGGTGATACGACCGCCCTGCAGGACGCGTGCTGGACGATTCCGCCGCTGACCCTGGCCGATATGTACGCCGACAGCGCGGGGGTGCTGGCCGCTCTGTCCGGGCCCGGGACTCTTGCGGACGGCCGGATCACCTGGTCCGACGACACCTACACGCTCACCGTCGGGACGGCCGCCGTCGAGTCCGGTTATGCCTGTCCGCGGGTCCACCCGGCCGGGACGGAACCCACCTACGACACCGCCGACGCCCGACACACGGTACGTCGTTACCTGGCCCGGCTCGTCGGGCGGCCACTGCACCCCACCGACCGGGAGGACACCTATCCGCTGGTCTGCCCCGCCACCCCGGCGAACTGGGATCCGCAGGGATCGGGAAATCCGGTCTCCGCACCATTGGCAAGTGAACCCGACGCCCTGACCGGGATCACCACGTTCGCCGATCAGGAGATCAGCTCCGAGCAACTCGGCTCCGGCTATATCGCGGTGCGGGTCCCGGTGACGGATGCCTCCGGGACGACCCGCGGCCGAGTATTCACCGTGACCGAAACCACCGATGGCCACTGCATCGGTGATGTGACGCCCTGACCCACTACCCTGGATGGCCGGCAACGGTCAAGAGGAGCAAGCTCGTGCAGATCACCAGCGTCGGACACGCAGGTTTCCATATCCGAACCGCGGCCGGGACGATCCTCTGCGATCCCTGGGTCAACCCCGCCTACTTCGGTTCGTGGTTCCCTTTCCCCGACAACACCGACTTGGACTGGGACGATCTGGGTAATTGCGATTTCCTGTACGTGTCCCATCTGCATCGCGACCATTTCGACGCGAAGACGCTGGCCGATCACGTCAACAAGGACGCCGTCGTCCTGCTGCCCGACTATCCGGTCCCGGACCTGCGGCGGGAACTGGAGAAGCTGGGCTTCCACAAGTTCTTCGAAACCGAGGATTCGGTCAAGCACACCGTCGCGGGTCCGGGCGGTGAGCTGGACATCATGATCATCGCGCTGCGCGCGCCTGCCGACGGTCCGATCGGCGATTCCGGCCTGGTGGTCTCCGATGGCGAAACCACCTGTTTCAACATGAACGACGCCCGGCCGGTGGATATGGACGTTCTGCACGAGGCGTTCGGTCATATCGATATCCATCTGCTGCAGTATTCGGGCGCTATCTGGTACCCGATGGTCTACGACATTCCGGCGCGCACGAAATCGAATTTCGGCAAACAGAAGCGGCAGCGCGGTATGGACCGGGCCCGCAGCTATATCGAACAGGTCGGCGCCACCTGGGTGGTGCCCTCGGCCGGTCCGCCGGTCTTCCTGGACGACGAACTGCGCTATCTCAACGACGACCGCGGTGACGAGGGAAATATCTTCCCCGACCAGATGGTCTTCCTGGAGCAGATGCGCATCCACGGCCATACCGGTGGTGTGCTGATGATTCCGGGTTCGGTGGCCGAGGTGCACGGCGCCGAACTGGAACTCACCCATCCCTACGATCCGGACGAGATCTGGAACGACAAGGCCGCCTATATCGAGAAGATGGCCCAGAAGATGGCGCCGGTATTGGAGCGGGAGAAGCGGTCGTGGGCGCCCGCCGAGGGGGAGCCGCTGCTGCAGCCGTTGAAGGCGCTGTTCGAACCGCTCATGGCGCAAAGCGATCTGATCTGCGACGGTATCGGCTATCCGGTGGGTCTGGTGCTGGGCGACGAGACCGTGGTGCTGGACTTCCCCAAGCGAACCGTGCGTGCCCCCATCGACGGTGAAGGTCGATACCGCTACGGTTTCCGCATCGCCCCCGAGCTGGTGCGCACGGTGTTGCGGGACAATGAGCCCGACTGGGTGAACACCATCTTCCTGTCCACCCGTTTCCAGGCGTGGCGCATCGGCGGCTACAACGAATTCCTCTACACCTTCTTCAAATGCCTCACCGACGAGCGCATCGCCTACGCCGACGGCTGGTTCTCCGAGGCGCACGACGATTCGGCCTCGGTGGAGCTCGCCGGCTGGGAGGTGCAGCGCCGCTGCCCGCACCTGAAGGCCGACCTGTCCAAGTTCGGTGTGGTGGAGGGCACCACTCTCACCTGCAATCTGCATGGTTGGCAGTGGGATCTGGAGTCCGGACGGTGCAAGACCTCGAAGGGACACGAACTGCGGTCCCGCAAGCTCACCGATCAGGCGGGCGAGCGGTAATCACGTCGGTTCGGATCGGTCGCCACGTCCCGAATCGTCACGGGTGTGATCACCCTGGCGGGAAGCGCCGACCAGCACCGCTATCAGGGTGAGGGCGCAGCCGAGCAGCGCGGTGGGGGAAAGACCCGGCCCGGTGGGCAGGGCCCAGTCGAGCAATACCGAGGCCAGGAGCTGTCCGGCGACCGAGGTGAGGCCGAGCAGTAGCACCCCGATTCGGCGCACCACCAGCACCCCGGCGGCGATGAAGACGACACCGAGTGGTCCGCCGAGGTAGAGCCACGGCTCGGTTGGGAACCGGTTCGGCCGGCCGAGGCCGATCAGTACCGCGGTTTCGATGACGAGCAGGGCGGTGAGTCCGGCGGTGAAATTGATCAGGGTCGCCGCGATCGGTCCGCCTGCCGCGCCGACCTGCCCGTTCACCGCCTGCTGCCAGGCCAATCCGATACCGGCCGCGGCGGGGAGCGCGATGAGCAGTGGTGTGGGTATCTCGGGTAGCGCCGCCATGGCGGTGAAGGCCTGCGGTTCGCCACCACCCGAACCGGCCAACAGCACGGCCGCCACCGCCAGTACGGCGCCGGCGACCCGCATAACGGTGACGGGTGTGCGTCCGCTGGGCGCCAAACCGAGGCGGTCCACCACCAGACTGCTCAGCAGCTGTCCCGCGACCACGGCCACCGTGAACGAGGTCACCCCGAGCGCGGCCACGGTGAGTCCCTGAGTCGCGACGAAACCGGCCCCGAACAGCCCACCGAGCAGCTGCCACGGCCGTAGTATTCCGTCGGCGAGGGCGCCGCGTACCCGTCGTAGCTCGGTGCGCAGTCGCGTGCTGAGCAGGAATGCGACGACCAACAGGAACAGGCCGGTTCCGAAGCTCACCACCGCCGCGGCGATGCCGTCCTGCAGCCGCTCTCCCAATGCGCCGTTGATTCGCGCCTGGAGCGCCACCCCCGCCCCGATGCCCATACCGAGCGCCGGCCCCACCCATCGCGACAGCATGTTCGCACCCTACCGGCGTGGTTGTTCGGGGTGGTCGACGTTCGTGGGCGACTTCGGGTGCGTGCCGGTGCCGGGCGGGGTCGGATCAGGCCGCGTGCAGATTGCGCGCGGTGGGAGAGGTAGGGACCGTGGCCGGATCCGGGAATGTGCCCAGCAGCCGGTCGGCGGTCCCGGTGGTGGTCACCGCGAACCAGTAGTGCTCGTTCTTGTAGTGGTGGTGCCGGTGGTTGCGCCAGATGGCGCGGTAGAAGGCGTGTTTCGGTTTGTAGTCGGAGTGGATCAGGTAGTGGGTCCACTCGTAGATCAACCCGATCACGGTGAAGGTGAGTAGGAAGGTGAAGCCGAGCCCGAGTCGGGGGAAGGCCAGGAGGCCGACCGCTCCCAGGGCGGCGATCACCACCAGCAGACTTCGGGTGGGGATGAAGATCAAGGGGATATCGCGCGGATCGATATGGTGTTCGCGGTGCTTGCGGGCCAGTTCGCTGTCGAGGGCCAGCGGGCCCAGCCGGCGGGGGCGCCAGTGCAGCACGGTGACGTGCACAATCCATTCGAAGAACGGAAACAATGCCAGCATCACCAGGGGCAGTAGCGCATCGCCGAGCTGCCAGTCGCCGATCAGCAGTCGCCCGGTGAGCGCGACCACCGTGGCGGCGCCGATAAGCAACGGTGAGGGGTGCCGCCAGAATTCCCGCAGTGCCATCCGCAGGGTGAATCCGCGCCGCAGTGCGCGTTCGTCCCGCCGGACCGCGGCCTTGGCAGTCGTATCGGTCGATTTGTCGGGGTGTGCTGTGCTCATCGTTGTTTCCGATCTCACGCTCGAGTCCGGTCGAAGACGCCGAGCAGTGCGGTGGTCGCCGGTTCCAGAAGCTCTCGGGCCTGTTCGGCGGCTTGTTGGGGCCGACCCGCCAGCACGGCGGTGGCCACATCGCGATATCCCGCCGCATTGCCGACCTCGGCCGACATCACGGGGGCCAATGCTTCGAGCGCGGGCTCGTAGGCGGCGCGCAGCATGTTGTACATAAGGCGGAAGACGATCGAATCGGCGGCGTCGACCAGGTGATCCCAGAATTCGAGGGCGATGCGCTGTTGTTCGATCGGCTCCCGGGCGCTCGCCAGCCGATCGACGCTGTCGAGCAGGGCGGTCGCTGAACGGGAGGATTCGGTTTCGTCGGCCGCGGCGTATCGGGTGGCAGCGAGTTCGGCGATTTTCGGCCCGTTGTGCAGCCGTGCCTCCAGGATGCTGCGGGCCACCGTGGGTTCGAGCGCGCCGTCGCGAATGAGCAGCCGAGGCAGTATTTCGAGTCCGGCGCCGCGGCGGTAATCCAAAACCGTTGTGGCGTCCCCCTGCCGCACCGAAACCAGTCCGGCCGCGGCCAACCGCTGGATCGCTTCCCGCACCGCCGGTCGGGAGACGCCCAAGGCCTCGGCCAGCTGTCGTTCGCTCGGTAGGGCCGTTCCCGGCGCCAGTTCCCCGCTGAGCACATCGGCTGCGATCTGCTCGAAGACCTCGGTCGAGACCGATCGCTTCACCACCCGTTGCAATGCCATGAGCCCACTGTGGGGCAAATTGGTAATAAGGTCAAGTGGTAAGACCAATTCAATTCGGCCGGGCCGTGCTACCGAGAGCGCACCGGAACATGCTCTGCTCAGCTGGGGTCGGAACCGCGGATCGCCGACAGCCACACCGTCGCGGCCGCGGCCACACAACTCGCCCCCACGAATGCCGCGGCCCCACCGCCGACCACGTACACCCACAGCAGACCGGCGAAGGGCGCGGCCACCGCGGGTTGCGCGTCCAACAGCAGACGCCTGCGTATTCGTACGGCCGCGGCGGCCCGCTGTGTCGCATCGGGGAAGGGGCGCGAAGGATTATCGATCAATCGCCCGGGTGGTTCCGTCTGCCGTATCCGCCCGGCGGGATATATGCGCAGTCGGCCGAGCATGATCCTTCCGTCTCGGATCCGGGCCTCGGATTCGACCAGGCCGATCAACGCCGGATCGAAATACACCGGCAGGTGGCGCTTACGTTCACCATCGTCCAGTTCCAGCCACGAGCGACTCAGCAGACGGTACTGCTGGCGTACTCGCCGCACCGTCACGGGACCGGAAGTTCTCGGTAGCGGCCTGCCCAACGCCACGGCCACGCGATATGCCGTATACCCCACGATTCCCGCTACCACCACCGCCAGGGCGCTGAGCTGGTCCGGATCGGCGAACGGTATCCAGGCGAGGCATACGACCACCACGGCGGCCGATATCAACAGCGGATACGCCAGGGGACGGGGAAATATCATCGGGTCAACCTTTCAGGCGTCTTCCCGCCGTCGAGCGGGCAACCTGATCCGCTCGCACCCTACCCACCGGCGACAATCCGACCCGCACCCCTACACGGAGATATCGGCCCGGGCGCACTCTCTCCCGGTATGCGTGGTGGTCGCTACCGCCCCGGAGCATGGTGGGTCGACGACGAACGGCGCCCGAACGGTGACAACCGTCGAGCGCCGAACATCGTGAACGGCCACTGGGCCGGGATCGCACCCGGCCCGTGGATCACTTCAGGAAACCGATCTTGGTGTAGTCGATCGAGGCGAGACCGGCCGCGCCGTAGTTGGCCAGATCGGCGCGCACGCCCACATTGCCGGCCGACTGCACCAGCGGGATGGAATGCCCCAGGGCCCAGATCTGTTGGTCGACCTGGTTGGCCAGATCACGTGCCTTGGCCGGGTCGAGTTCCGACAGGGTCTTTTCGATCAGATCGTTCAGCTCAGGAGTACCGATCCGGCCGTAGTTGCCCTGCGTATTGTCGGGGTAGTAACCCCAGATCTGGGGAATGCTTCCCAGCGGGAACGGATCGCCGACCCACGTCCACTGGCCGACGTCGAAGTTGCCGGGACGGATCACATCGGTGAAGAAGCCTGGGCCGGGCTTGGTTTCGATCTTCAGCTTCACCCCTACGCTGCTCAGATTCTGCTGAATGATCTTCGCCACCTGTACCCAGGTCTGGTCGTTGTACATGACATCGCGGATCTCCAGCCTGCGGCCGTCCTTTTCCCGCACATCACCGTTCAACCGCCAGCCCAGCTCGTCCAGCTCCCGGGCTGCGGCCGCCGGATCGTAGGGAATGCTGTTGTCCTGATAGCCTTCCTGGCCCTGCAGGTAGATGTGGTTGTTCAGGGGGACGGGATCGGTCACCAGGCCGTTCTGCATGGCCCTGGCGATACCGCTGCGGTCGATCGCCTTGATGATCGCCACCCGCAGTCGCGGATCCTCGAGCAGGGAGCCGGGCGCGCCGTTGAAAGTCAGATGTGACCAGCTGTTACCGGGTGCCCGGCGGATCACCACGCCGGGGGTGTTGCGGGCGGTTTGCATCTGGTCGCGGGTGGCCAGGCCCACGGCGTCGATCTCGTTGTTGGCGAGCGCCGGCACCATCGCCTCGCTTGCCAACTGGGTGTACGTGATGTTGTCGAGCTTCGGGGTATCGCCCCACCATTTGGGATTGCGGCCCAAAACGATTCGGGACTGTGCCCGATCGGTGGACTGCAGAATGAACGGACCCGCGGTCTTTCCGGGAGCATCACGCCAACTCTCGTTGAAGGCCTCGGGAGTGCTGGTGAGCTCCTTGGGGAACAGCATGCTGTTGCCCGCGAACTGCCCGCGCCAGTCGGCGAAGTGTTCGGCGAAGGTGATGATCGCCTGGCGATCGTCGACGCCGCGCTCCACCTTCGCCACCCGGTCGAAACCGGAATGCTGGGCAATCAGGTACCGCTTGTCCCGGCCGCTCAACGCATGGGCCTGAGAGGCGATGTCCTCCCAGGTGATCGGGCTCCCGTCGGACCAGACGGCCTCCGGATTGATGGTGTAGGTGACCTGCTGCGGATCGGTGTTGGTGAGTTTGACATCGGTGAAGAAATCGAGGTTCACCGATGTCTTTCCGGCGGCGTCGGTCTTGAACGCTCGCGGCATCATCATCTTGAGCATGCTGCCGGTCTCGGCGTCGTTGCCGTCGTTGCTCAACCCGTTCCAGTTGGCCGGATACGACGACATGGCCAGGCGAAGATTCCCACCGTCACGCAGCTCGCTCACATCGTGCGGATTGATGTCGTTGACCGTGCCGAGTGCGGCGACCGCGTCTTCCGGCATCCCCATATCGTTCGCGCCGCAGCCGGCCGCGAACAGCGCACCGACGAGTAATGGCACCGCGAGACTTCTGCGCAGAGATCGAATCCTCATGGCCGATACATCCTTCCTACCGGTGGGCCGCAGAACACGTTGATCAATCCCGTACCACGGGTACGGGCACCGCGTCGATCAACGAGCGCGTGTATTCGTGCCGCGGATCGCCGAAGATCTGGTCCGCCGGACCCGCTTCGACTATCTTGCCCCGGTACATCACGGCGATATCGTGTGCCAGGTTCCGCACCACGGACAGATCGTGGGAGACGAACAGGTACGACAGGCCGCGTTCGGCCTGGAGATCACGCAGAAGGTTGAGCACCCCGGCCTGAATGGAAACGTCCAGGGACGACACCGGCTCGTCCAGCACCAGTACTTCCGGGTCGAGCGCGAGGGCCCGGGCGATACAGATGCGCTGTTTCTGTCCACCGGAGAAATCGGAGGGGTAGCGGTCGGCGTGTTCCGGGCGCAACCCCACCTGCCGCAGGAGCTCCGGCACCCGTGCCGCGATCTCCGATTTCGGGCGTCCCGCTATGCGCAGTGGTTCGGCGATGGCGTCGGAGATGGGCAGACGAGGATCCAGGGATGCGGTGGGGTCCTGGAAGACGATCTGCAGCTTGCGGCGCAATTCACGGCGCTGCGACCTGGTGAGGTCGGCGACATTTCGCCCCAGGATCTCGATGGTTCCGGATTGTGGTTTCGCCAGGTCCAGGATCTGGGTGAGGGTGGTGGACTTACCGGACCCGGATTCGCCGACCAATGCGAGGGTGCGGCCGGCGCGGAGCTGGAAACTGATCCCGTCCACCGCGCGAACCTCGCCCTTCCGGCGGCGCAGGATCACCCCCGAGGTGATGGGGAAGGTTTTCACCAGGTCGGTCACCCGCAACACCACATGGGCATCGGTTTCGGCGGTGTCGTGGGGTTCGTCGATCTCCTGTCGGTAGGCATCGAACAGCGCCGCGCTGTCGAGCTCCTGCGTTCGGATGCAGGCGGCGCGGTGACCAGGGCCGGTTTCGGCGAGTGGTGGCTCGGCGGTGCGGCAGTCGTCGATCGCGACCGGGCACCTGGGTGCGAACGAGCAACCGGACGGTAGCGCGTGCATGGCGGGGGGAGCGCCGACGATCGGGATCAATGGTGCGCGGGCCGGACCGTCCATCCGGGGAATGGAACCGAGCAGGCCCACCGTGTAGGGCATACGGGGATCCCGGAAAAGTTGCGCGGTACTCGCCGTTTCGACGATCCGCCCCGCGTACATCACCGCCACACGATCGGCCAGGGTGGCGGCGATTCCCATATCGTGGGTGATCATGATGACCCCGGCACCGGTTATATCGCGCGCCTTGCGCAGCAGATTCAGAATCTGCTTCTGCACCGTCACATCCAGGGCAGTGGTCGGTTCGTCGCAGATGATGAGGGACGGATCGTTGGCGATCGCCATGGCTATGACCACGCGTTGCCGCATCCCCCCGGAGAACTCGTGCGGGAAGGCCCGCGCGCGCAGTTCCGGCTCGGGGATACCGACCAGATCCAGCAGTTCCACCGCTCGTTTCGCGGCCTCGGCGCTGCTCATCTTCCCGTGGGCGAGCAGGGCTTCGGCGACCTGATCACCGATCCGATACACCGGAGTGAGCGCGGACAGCGGATCCTGGAAAACCATGCTCACCGAGCGGCCGCGCAGTCTCGACAGTTCCTTGTCGCCGAGCCCGAGCAATTCCCGGCCGCGCAACCGGATCGATCCACTGACCCGCGCCTGATCCGGTAGCAAGCCCATCACCGCAAGCGACGACACCGATTTGCCCGATCCGGATTCGCCGACGATCGCCAGCACCTCCCCGTCGGCCACGGTGTAGTCCACACCGCGCACCGCCTCGACCCGCCCTTCCTCGCTGGGGAAGGAGACCCGGAGGTCGGATACCTCGAGTAGTGGCGCGCCGGTGCTCGAGGCGTCGGACGCGGCCGGGGTGGTTGGTGCCGGCTCGGTTTCGGTCATGGTGGTGTCGTCGGTCATTTCCCTGCATCCCCCGATTCGCGGGCCTTACGTGCCTTTCGCGATATCCGCGACCGTGCCTGCCCGGCGCCCGGATCGAAGGCGTCGCGCAGGCCGTCGCCGACCAGGTTGGCGCACAGCACGGTGATGATCAGCAGTCCACCCGCGAACATGAACAGCCAGGGGTAGGTCATGGCGGAGCCGGTGCCGGCGGCGATCAGCGAGCCCAGCGAGACATCGGGTGGCTGGACGCCGAAACCGAGGAAGCTGAGACCGGTTTCGGCCATGATCGCGGCACCGACGGTGAGTGTCGTGTCGATGATCAGGATCGACGCGACATTCGGGACGATATGGGTGAGGATGACGGTCCGCGTCGGAGCGCCCATATATCGGGCGGCCCGCACGAATTCGCGCTCGCGCAGGCTCATGGTCAGACCGCGTACGATCCGGGCGCTGATCATCCAGCCGAACACACTGAGCAGGACGATCAATATCACCAGCGAGCCCTCACCTTTGGTGCGCGGCGCGAACAACGCGATGATGATGAAGCTCGGCACCACCAGCAACAGGTCGACCAACCACATGATGGCCCGGTCGGTCCAACCGCCCAGCAATCCGGCCACGGTGCCCGTCAGCGCCGCGATGGTGGTGGAGAACACCGCCACACACAGGCCTATGAGCAAGGATTTCTGCAATCCGCGCAGGGTTTGCGCGAGAACGTCCTGGCCGATCTCGGTGGTTCCGAACGGATGTTGTGGACTCGGCGGCTGGAGGAGCGCGGTGTAGTCGAGTTCCTGGTAGTCGTAGGGAAGAAACGGCGGGAGCGCAAAACTCGCGAGGAACAGCGCGATCAGTATCACGCCTCCGGCCACGGCCGGTTTGTTGCGCAGGAAACGACGCAATACCAGCTTGCGTCTGCCCGAGGCGGCGACCTCGGGGGCGCCCTGAACGATGATCTCGGCTTCGGTCATGCTGCCCCCATGGCGGGATATATCGGCCCCACGTGGTCACACGAGTCGCCTGCTTCGGCCCTGATATTCATCCAACCCGCACTCTCGGGTCGAGAATCGCGTACACGATATCGGAGAGCAGACCGGATATCAGGATGACCAGCCCCGCGAAGGCGGTCACGGTGACCACCACGTACACGTCCTGGGCATTGACCGAATCGACCAGCCACTCCCCGACCCCGTGCCAGCCGAAGATCTTCTCGGTGAAGGTCGCGCCGGTGATCAGGCCGCCCAGACTGTAGGCGAACAGGGTTGCCATCGGGATGAGCGCGGTGCGCAGGCCGTGTTTGTACAGGGCCCGGCCGCGGGTGAGGCCCTTGGCGCGGGCGGTGCGGATGAAATCGCTCTGCAATACATCGAGCATGGCGTTGCGCTGGTAGCGGCTGTAACCGGCCATCCCACCCAATGCCAGGGTCAGGGTGGGCAGCACGAGATGCTGTAGGCGGTCGAGCAGTTGCGCGCCGAAACCCTCGATATTGCCGGCGGAGGTCTCACCGGTGTAGAGGAAGATCTGTTGGCCGGTCAGCGCGTTGATCTCCAGCGCCCCGTATTTCAGCAAGGTCGCGAGCAGGAAGATCGGAGTGGACAGGATCAGCAGCGAAACCACCGTCGTGAAATAGTCGCTGAACCGGTACTGCCTGATGGCCCCGGCCGCCCCGATCAGCACCCCGAGTACGGTACCGACGATCGAGCCGATGAGCAGCAGGCGCAGACTCACCCCCACCCGGCGAGGCAGTTCCTCGCTCACCGGCTGACCGGTGAGCGTGGTGCCGAAGTCGCCGTGCAACACCCCCCGCGCCCAGATCAGATAGCGCTGCGGGATGGGATCGTTGAGATGCAGTTCCTCGGCCTTGGCATCGATCACCGACTGGGGCGGGCGCGGATTACGCTGTTCGAGACTGTCCAGCGGCCGAAATGTCAGTGACGCGAGGCCGAACGTGAGGAACGACGCCAACAGCAACAGAACGACGTAGTTGAGCGCGCGTCGTAGCAGAAAGCCGGTCATGCGTCCCCTCGTGAGCTGGTGTAGCACCCGATCATAGGGAGCGGATGCCCGATGCGCGCAGGCAACGGCCGCGCTGCGTGTTCGCCCACCGGCCCCTTTCGGTACGGCGGTGTGATCCGGTCGGCAAACGACGCTGTCGGCGTCCTGGATGGGACACAGCAGGGCGCCGCGCGGGACACAGCAGAATGGAAGAGGTGACGCGTCTGCAACTGCCCAAACCGAAGCTTGTCGCCACCGATGTCGACGGCACCCTCATCGACCCCGCGGAACGGGTGAGCGCTCGCACCAAGGCCGTGGTCGGGGCGCTGGTGTCCGATGGGGTGCCGTTCGTGCTGGCCACCGGGCGTCCGCCGCGCTGGATCGCGCCGGTGGTCGAGGGGCTCGGTTTCGCGCCGTTGTGCGTCTGCGGTAATGGCGCGGTCATCTACGACAGCGCCGCCGATCGGGTGTTGGCTGCCCGGGCGCTGGACGTGGACACCCTGGGCTGGTTGGCCGAGCTCGCCGAGAAGGAACTACCCGGCTGTGGGTTGGCCGCCGAACGGGTGGGCGCCAGCGCCCACGACGCGGCGACCCCGCAATTCGTCAGCTCACCCGAATACGAACACGCTTGGCTCAACCCCGACGACACCGCGGTCGCCCGGGACGAGGTGATCGACGCGCCCGCCATCAAAATGCTGATCCGTCTACCGGGCGCGCGCAGCGGGGACATGCGCGCCACGCTGGCTCCGCTGGTCGGTGACCGAGCCGATATCACCTATTCCACCGAGCACGGTCTCATCGAACTGTCCGCCCCTGGGACCACCAAGGCGTCGGGACTGACAGTGGTCACCGAGCGGCTGGGGATAGATCCGGAGACCATGATCGCCTTCGGTGATATGCCCAATGACGTGCCGATGCTTCTCATGGCCGGACACGGTGTCGCCATGGCCCAGGCCCATCCCGAGGCGCTGGCCGCCGCGGACGAGGTGACCGCGTCGAATACCGACGACGGGGTGGCGCGGGTGCTCGAGCGTTGGTGGAACTGAACTCACGGTATCCGGTCGGCGGGGATGGGCCCGACAACACTTCGGGACGGGCGACGTCGATTGTCGCCCGTCCCGAAGTGTTCGAGATCGGGTTGTTCAGCCCGCCAGGGTCGGTTCGGGTTCCGCCTGCGGGGGTGTATCGCCGGGAGATGGTTCCGCGACGGGGGTCTGCTCGGGCCCGGACACGCCCTGCTGTGGGTCGCCGCCGGGCTGCGGGGCCGCGGGCGCCGGTGTTTCGGCAACCGGTGCCGCGGGGGCCGGTAGGGGCTGTCCGCCCTGGTCCGGCTCGGTATTGCCCGGGGCCTGTTGCTGGTGGGTCTGGATATAGCTGCGCCACACCGTGGTGACTATGTCGGTGAGTTCGTTGAGGATCAGCGAACCGTTCTGGAAGTCGAGGCGCAGCCCGTCGGGTACGGGGTAGGCATTGCTGAGCGGCAGGCCGAGCGCGCCGGTGTCGGCGCCCAGTTCCAGGAAACGATCCAGGATCTTGCCGGTTACCTCGTGGGCCGATCCGTCCGGTGCGGTGTAGACATTGCCGTTGACGAATTCGGCGTACTGCTGGCCCTGCGCCGCGGGCATCGGTTCGGATACCGCCTGGCCGAGTGGACCGTCCGGTCCGCCGGTGGAAGCCCAATACCTGGCGACGAGGTTGTCGTGCGCCATGGCGAGCAGTTTGGCGGTGAGCGCGGCCAGAGCCGCCATATCCGACCGGTTCGGACGCCGGGTTTGTTCGGGTCGGACGCTGCCGCCGCCGGCCGTGCCCGCGGCGATGGCGCGGATGCGATCCATCTGGGCGTAGGCGGCGTCGCCGGGGCAGCTGGTGTGACCGACATCTCGGTGGGCGAAGACGATTGGCAACTCCACCTGTTCCCCGCGGGCGTACGGGGTGAACTGGGTGCCCTCGGAGTACATGACGGTGCGTCCCTGTGGGTCGAGCCCGGCGATCTTGGTCCGCCAACCGACGAACCGCCCGGCGGCCTCGATGCTCGCCTCGGACGGGGTCTCGCGTTCGTAGTTGCCCATGAGCGCCACCCCGGAGGTGTTCTCGTTGAACCCTCCCGCGTGGGCGCCCTGAACCGGCTTGTCCAGCCCGCCGTAACGGCCTTCGAAGATCTGCCCGTATTTATCGATCAGGGCGTTGTAGCCGATATCGCACCAGCCCAGGGTCTGCGCGTGATACGTGTAGATGGCGCGGACGATTCCGGCCGACTCGGCCTTGGAGTAGTCGTTGCGGCCGGCGGTGTGGTGGATGGTGACCCCGCCCAGACCGTCGTCGTAGGTGGGTTCCTGGCAGCGGATGGATTCGTCGGCTCCCCATTGGCCACGGGTGATCACGCGCGGTCCGCCGTTCGGCAGTTCCGCCGCGATGCTGTCGAGCTCGGCGTCACCGGCCCCGTTGCCCGGGTCGATGAGCACCGCGGTGAGGCCCGGGACGGTCGCGCCCACCGGATGGCCCGTGGTGACGGGTTGGACCGCGGGGTCGGCCGGTGGGGCGCTTTCCTTCCGGGTCACCAGAATCTGCACCGCCTGGGTATTGCCGACATAGATCGGTTCGGTGCCGTGGGGGCCGTTCGTCGCGGTGCCGCCTTGTTCCTCTATGGGTTCGGCCCGGTACCACGGACCCCAGGTGCCGTCCGGTTGCCGCGCGCGGATCAGGGCCGTGGTGTTCGTCAGGTCTTCGGCGGTGAGGGCGACCACGCTGAACGGGGTCTCCTGGGTGAGTTCCTTGACATGCGCCCCCACGTCGTTCCCGAGTTCGGGTGGGACGGCAGCGGGGGGCGGTGCGGGGGCGTGGGGGTCGGCGACGAATTGGATGCCGTCGGGTGTGGGGCCGGCAGCGGTCGCGATCGGCAGCGTTGCGGGTAGATCGGAAAGCCTCAGGTCGGAGAACTCGGCGCCGATGAGTTCGCGTAGCGGCAGCACGGTATCGGAGGCGGTGTGCAGGCCCACCTCGACCAGCCGTGTCCCGACGGCGGCGGGTTCGTTGTCACCGGTTGTGCGGTAGTCGCCGGAATCTCCGGGCAGGAGCGCCGGAGTTGCAACCGCGAGAACCGCGATTACAGGGAGAACATAGGAACGCTTCGGTTTGGGGTAGAGCACGAGCGTCTCCAATCAGGGTTTTTCGAACCGGTGATCAATGAGATGTTTCGCTCTTGCATACAGACGTCTCAAAGATCACACTAGTCACAAACGTCACATCTCTAAACCTGTGGTTGAGGCTTTACCTGATCGCTCGAATGTAGCTCTCGAATCGTGACCCGCCGATACGACATGCCGGACGCGCCGCGTAGGGATGAACGAGGGAGTGCACGGATGCCACAACAAAACCACAACAACCGCCCCCAGCCGGGCCGGCGTCCGCGAAACACGCCGGTAAGGGCCTGGTTATCCCGCTTGACATGGCGGAGAACCATTCGGGCCGGTACAGCGCTCGCCATCGGGGTCGCGGCCGGTTTGCTCGCCGAACCCCTGATCTGGCCCGGTGACAGCGCGGACCCGGCCTATCGCACCGTCGCCGAACCCACGCATGGGCGCGGGCTGAGTCAGTTGGGCGCCATGCGCAATGCGCGCGACGGATGGACGGCCGAACGTATTCTGGGGCACTACTATCCGGGCGCCACCCTGGGCAGCGTCGGTCCCGCCTCGATATCGGTATGGCTCACCAGTCGGGACGGCGCCGATCTGAGCGCCTTTTCCGATATGGGCGCGCGTGTGGCCGGTCGGCTGGTGAAACCGGGACAGGTGGCCCATCTGATCCCGCGGCCGAACGGGCGGGCCGATGTCAAGGTGACCACCGGCTGTGAAGGCGAGGTGATCTGGCAGACCGAAACCGACGATCCCTGGATTTACCCCCTCGATCCCTCGCCGAACCGGCCGGCGACCGAACATCTGACCCTGTGCGGTGGTGGCTCCTATCGCGGTTCCCTGGGTGTGGCGGAGTCCGGCGGTGCCGTCCACACGGTGAACCGGGTCGATGTCGAGGACTATCTGCTCGGTGTGCTCCCGGCCGAGGTCCAGGCGAATTGGGCCGACTCCGGCGCCGCCGAGGCCCTGCGCGCACAGGCCATCGCCGCCCGCTCCTACGCCCTGGCCGAACAGCGCTATCCCTTCGCCCAGACCTGCGATACCTCCGACTGTCAGACCTATCCCGGGACCGCCAAGGAAGACCGGCGCACCAACGTCGCGGTGGACTCCACCACGGGCACCGTCCTGCTGCGGGAGGGACGGATCCTGCGGGCGGAGTACTCCTCCGCGTCCGAGGACGGCCCTCCGGCGGATATCCGGATCTTCGAGGTGGGGCCGACGCCGGCCGAGCTGACCATCGGAACGCCGGTTCCGGGCGCGCCGCGCTTCCGGGTCGATCTCGGGGTGCCCGTCGACCCGAATACCGACCCCGCCACCGCCGAGCAGGCCCGGCACGAACGGGTCGAGCTGGTGCCGAACGCTTCCCTTCCCCTGGGGTCGCAGCCGGGGCCCCGGCCGGATGTTTCGCCGGGGCAGCAACCGGGTGCTCCGGCCGGGCCGCCACCAGGAGCCGGGCCGGGTGCTCCGGCGGGTGCGGAACCGAGCGCGCCCGCGGCATCCGAACCGAATGCCTCCGCGAACCGCGATCCCGGCGCGCCCGGCACCGGATCGCCCACCGACTCGCCGGGTGCCTCCGATACACCCAGGCGGCCACCGACGGCGATCGAGACCGAATACGCCCGCTTGGGCGGCGCCGACAGCGTCGTCGGGAAACCGCTCGGTCCGGAGATGCGGCTGCCCGGTAATCGAGGCACCTACCGACTGTTCGAGAAGGGTGTGATCATCGATACCCCCATGCTCGGCACCCAGGTCGTCGATTTCGACGCCCTGATGCGGATGGTCCCCGGAATGGAGGGAACCGAACCGGGTGACGCGGGCCCGTCCCAGGCCATACCGGCCCCTCGACTGCCCGAGGGGCCGGCCGACTCCGAGGCGCCCGCCGGTACCGGCCCGCGGTGACCCCTGCGAGAGAACGGTCGAGAACGCCGGAATTCGGCCTTGACCTTGACGTAGCGTCAACTTGCACGCTGGTGGTACCGACGCGAACGGAAAGGAGAAAGGTCGTGGGAACGCGGACCCGGGACGAGTGGTCCATCCAGGATCTGGCCAAGGCGGCCGGTACCACCAGCCGCACCCTGCGCCACTACGGGCAATTGGGGCTGTTGCCGCCCAGCCGGATCGGCGCCAACGGGTACCGCTACTACGACCAGGACTCGCTGGTACGGCTACAACGCATTCTGCTGTTGCGCGACCTCGGACTCGGACTTCCGGTCATCGCCGAAGTCCTCGCCGGAGAGCAGGATGCCACCGCCGCGTTGCGCACCCATCTGGAACTGCTGCGGCAGGAACAGGATCGGATCCGCCGCCGGATCGAGTCGGTACACACCACGCTGAGCAAGATGGAAAGAGGTGAACGACTCGTGGCCGCCGAGGTTTTCGACGGGTTCGACAACACCCGATACAAGGACGAGGTCATCGAGCGCTGGGGGAAGGAGGCGTACGAGAGCGGGGACCGCTGGTGGCGGTCGATGAGCGAGGCCGACCAACGGACATTCCTGCAGACCCATAGCGATATCGCGGCCGACTACGGCCGGGCCCACACCGCCGGGCTCGCCCCGGACAGCGCCGAGGCGCAGGCCATCGCGGCTCGCCACTACGAGTGGGTCGCGCAGGGATGGCAGGGTAGACGACCCGATGCGCAGGCCTTCGCCGGTTTGGGTGAGATGTATGTGGCCGATGAGCGTTTCGCGGCGAATTACGAGGTCCACGGCGCGGGTACCGCGGAATTCGTCCGTGATGCCATGCGGGTCTACGCCGATATCAACCTGGCGTAGGGCACCGGACGGTAAGGGCGTCGAGGCGACCGGAAAGCGTCCGCACTCTTCGGGTGCAGACGCTTTCTGTCGTTTCCGGCGGCCGTTGTGGCACAGTGGGTCCGCATGCGCACGGCCACGGGGGCGCACGGACCAGGGGAGGGAATCCCGATGAGTTATCCATACGGTGGACCCGGCCATCCGCATCCACCGGGCCATCCGGTACCGCCCGGCTACCCGGCCCCGGCGGGATACGGCTACCCATACGTGCCGCGGCCACCGAGCGGCGGTACCGCTATCACCGCCGGGATCCTGGCGATCATCGGCGGGGTGGTGAGTCTCCTGATCGCCGTATCCGGGATTATCGCAGCATTCGACCGGCGCGACAGTTCACTGGCAACCGGCGCGCGTAGGCGTGGGAGCAGTAGTTCGAGCCATAGCGATGTGGATGTCGATATCGACCTCAGCGGGATCGATGGCCTGAGTCTCTTCCTCGGCGTCGTCGCCGCCCTTGTGGCCCTGCTCCTGCTGATCGGCGGCATCATGCTTCTCCGCCGCAGCGGTATCGGGCGGATCATGGTCATCGTGGGCTGTTCGGTGTATCTGCTCATGATAGTGGTCGGTATTGCCCGGGTCGGCGCGTTCGCCGGTCCGTTGTCCGTGTTCTTCCCGGTGCTCACTCTGGTAATGGCCTCGTCGGGGTCCACCAAACGCTGGATCGAGGCCGGTCGGTCGCCGATGCCGGTCGCCGGTGGTTACGGTCAACCGCCCTATCCGACCTACGGATGACATCACCCATTCCGTCGTCGGATGCCCGCTCCCGGGTTCGGGGGCGGGCATTGTCGTTCGAGCGGTCCGATTCGAATGCCGGCCGCGGTATCCTCCGTTTCTCATTTCACCCGGCGGACCTGGGAACAAGGCGGACCCTCCGGCTCGGACTGGCGGTTCGAACGGCTTCCGATACTCTGGGCTCCCGTGACCGCCGCATCGTCTCCGGGTAACTCAGATAACAACGCACAGTTCGACCTGATCGTCGTCGGCTCGGGTTTCTTCGGGCTGACCATTGCCGAGCGCACCGCCAACCTACTGGGCAAGAGAGTGCTCGTATTGGATCGCCGGCCGCATATCGGCGGTAACGCCTATTCGGAGCCGGAACCGGAAACCGGTATCGAGGTGCACAAATATGGTGCACATCTGTTCCACACCTCGAACAAGCGGGTTTGGGACTATGTCACGCAGTTCACCGAGTTCACCAACTACCAGCACCGGGTCTTCGCCATGCACAAGGGGCAGGCGTACCAGTTCCCGATGGGGCTGGGACTGGTCTCGCAATTCTTCGGTCGTTATTTCACTCCCGACGAAGCGCGCGCGCTGATCGCCGAACAGGCGTCCGAGATCGAGACCAAGGACGCGCAGAACCTCGAGGAAAAGGCCATCTCGCTGATCGGCCGTCCGTTGTACGAGGCATTCGTCCGCGACTACACCGCCAAGCAGTGGCAGACCGACCCCAAGGATCTGCCCGCGAGCAATATCACCCGCCTGCCGGTCCGCTACACCTTCGACAACCGCTACTTCAACGACACCTACGAAGGCCTGCCCGTACACGGCTACACCAAGTGGCTGGAGAATATGGCGGCCAGTGAATTGATCGAGGTTCGGCTGGAGACCGACTGGTTCGATATCCGGGAGGAACTGCGCGCGCAGAACCCGGATGCGCCGGTCGTCTACACCGGTCCGCTGGATCGTTATTTCGACTATCGCGAGGGTGAGCTGGGCTGGCGCACCATCGACTTCGAGACCGAGGTACTGCCCACCGGCGATTTCCAGGGCACCTCGGTGATGAACTACAACGATGCGGACGTGCCCTACACCCGCATCATCGAACCGCGCCATTTCCATCCCGAGCGCGACTACTATCCGACGGACAAAACGGTCATCATGCGCGAGTACTCGCGTTTCGCCAAGACCGGCGACGAACCGTACTATCCGATCAACACCCCCGAGGACCGGGCCAAACTGACCGCGTATCGCGCGTTGGCCAAGCAGGAGACCGCCACCTCGAAAGTTCTGTTCGGCGGCCGCCTCGGCACCTATCAATACCTGGATATGCACATGGCCATCGCAAGCGCGCTGAATATGTTCGACAACGTTTTGCGTCCGCACCTGGAATCGGGTGCGCCGCTGGTCCAGGAGAACGGAGACGCATGACCTCCGCATCGCTGGCGCATATCGACACCGAAACCCGCGCGAAATCGCTGTTGCAGCGCATCATCCTGCCCCGACCGGGCGAACCACTGGATGTGCGCGCCCTCTACCTGGAGGAATCGGCGACCAATACGCGGCGCGCGCATGCCGGCACCCGCACCTCCCTGTCGGTGGGCGCGGAATCGGAGGTGTCGTTCTGCACCTACTTCAACGCTCTGCCCGCCGGCTACTGGCGCCGCTGGTCCATCCTCGGCTCGGTGGTTCTGCGGCTGGAACTGGCCGGACACGGGCGGGTCGACCTGTACCGTTCCAAGGCCGACGGTTCTCGAATCCACGTCCAGGGACGGGAATTCGCGGTCGCGTCGGGCGCCGAGACGGTATTCGTCGAAATGGAAGCCGATCTGGGCCCGTTCGAGGACGGCGGCTGGATGTGGTTCGACATCACCACCGACACCGCGGTCACCCTGGTCGCCGGTGGTTGGTACGCGCCGATCGAGGCCCCGGGTGAGGGCACCATCGCGGTCGGTATGCCCACCTTCAACCGACCCACCGATGCCGTCGCCACCCTGCGGGCATTGGGCTCCGACCCGCTGGTGTTGGAGAAGATCGAGGCCGTCATCATCCCCGACCAGGGCACCCGCAAGGTGGTCGACGAACCGGGGTTCGACGAGGCCGCCGCGGTGCTCGGCGATCGACTGGCCATTCACGACCAGCCCAATCTGGGCGGGTCCGGTGGCTACAGCCGCGTCATGTACGAGGCGCTGAAGACCACCGAGGCCGAATACATCGTCTATATGGACGACGATATCGAGATCGAACCCGATTCGATCCTGCGTGCCCTGGCGTTCTCCCGGTTCGCGAAATCGCCGGTCCTGGTCGGCGGTCAGATGCTCAACCTGCAGGAACGGTCCCATCTGCACGTCATGGGAGAGGTGGTCGACCGCAATGTCTTCATGTGGACGGCCGCCCCGAATGTGGAATACGACCACGATTTCGCCAAATATCCGCTGCGGGATCGGGACAACTCCAAACTGCTGCACCGGCGAATCGATGTGGACTTCAACGGCTGGTGGACCTGTGTGATCCCGCGTCGGGTCGCCCAGGAACTCGGCCAGCCGCTGCCGCTGTTCCTGAAATGGGACGACGCCGAATACGGGCTGCGGGCCCGCGCCGCCGGCTATCCCACCGTCACCCTGCCGGGCGCCGCGGTCTGGCATATGGCCTGGAGCGACAAGGACGACGCCATCGACTGGCAGGCCTACTTCCACCTGCGTAATCGCCTGGTGGTCGCGTCGCTGTACCAGCCGGGCAACGGTCGAGGCCTGATCCTCGATACGGTCAAGGCCACCATCAAGCACCTGCTGTGTCTGGAGTACTCGACGGTCGCCATCCAGAACCTGGCGATTCGCGATTTCCTGGCCGGACCGGACCGGTTGTTCGAACTGTTGCCCAGCGCCCTCGGCGCCGTACACGATCTGCGCAAACAGTATCCGGATGCGGTCATCCTGCCCTCGTCCACCGCGCTGCCACAGGCCAGTCGGGCCGATATCGGCGCGGTGGGTGAACCGCCCAACCCGATCGCCAAGATCATCCGATTGGGTAAGGGCCTGGTGCACAACCTGCGCCCGGCGAAGGCGGAACACCATGAGCGTCCGCAGCTGAACGTGCCGACGCTGGACGCGCGCTGGTTCCTGCTCTCACAGGTCGACGGGGTCACCGTCACCACGGCCGACGGGCGCGGTGTGGTGTACCGCAAACGCGATCCGAGGCAGGCCTACGGCCTGTTCACCGAGGCCATGCGGTTGCGTAAGGAGCTGGCCGCGCGGTTCCCCGAAATGCAGCAGCGTTATCGGGCCGCGCATCCGAAACTGACCAGCACCGCCGCCTGGGAACGGGTTTTCGGTATCGCTACCACGGACGAGAACAAGGACGGTAATCGGTGACCTCGGTGAATACGGCATTGAACGCCGGCAGCGGTGCCGGCCCCGCACCCGAGGTGGCGGTGATCGAGGCCGTGCAGGGCGCGATCGGCACGCCGGCGGTGATCTCCGCGGCGCGCGGGATGTCGCATTTCGGCGAGCACGCGCTCGGGTGGGTCGGTATCGCCGCGGTCGGCGCCTTGCTGGACAAGCCGCGGCGGCGGCGTTGGGTCGGGGTGGCGGTCGGCGCGGTCGGCGCCCACGCGGCCTCGATCGTGATCAAGCGGATCGTCCGCCGACCCCGGCCGCATGCGCCGTCGGTGCAGGTCAACGTATCGACGCCGAGTAAGTTGAGCTTCCCGTCCTCGCATGCCACCTCCACGACCGCGGCGGCGGTGTTGCTCGGAAAATTGACCGGGCTACCCTTGCCTGCGGTGCTCGTACCACCGATGTTGCTCTCACGGGTTGTGCTCGGGGTCCACTATCCCTCCGATGTACTCGCCGGTTCGGCGCTCGGTGCCGCGTCCGCCGCCGCCCTGCTCGCCGCCGAAAAGAGACTCGACAGTGACCGCACAAGAAGAAAAGGCGCTGCCTGATATGAGCGAAGAACCCACCGGCGCCGATCTGGCCGAAGCCGTTGTCAAAGGACCGCCGAAAACACTGGTCGGCGGCCTGGTCAAGGCCGTCCGTCCGCGGCAGTGGGTGAAGAACGTCCTGGTGCTGGCGGCTCCGCTGGCGGCGGGCACGGTCACCGATGTCGACGTGCTCGCCCATGTCGGCATCGCCTTCGTGGTCTTCTGTATGGCCGCCTCGGGTATCTACCTGGTCAACGACGCCATGGACGTGGAGGCCGATCGGGCGCATCCGACCAAGCGGAACCGTCCGATCGCGGCCGGGGTGGTGCCGGTGAACCTGGCCTATGCGTTGGCGGCGGTGCTGTTGATCGGATCACTGCTGGTCTCGCTGTTGGCCG
Organism: Nocardia paucivorans NBRC 100373; assembly: GCF_000308675.1. Lineage (GTDB taxonomy): Bacteria > Actinomycetota > Actinomycetes > Mycobacteriales > Mycobacteriaceae > Nocardia > Nocardia paucivorans. The sequence goes on from NZ_BAGE01000001.1 coordinate 153,242, forward strand.
CCTGGCAGCTGGCCGTGGTGATGGCCGTCTACATCGCCATTCAGCTGGGCTACTGCTTCGGGCTCAAACACCAGGCGGTCCTGGACATCTCCATCGTGTCCTCGGGCTTCCTACTGCGCGCGGTGGCGGGCGGCGCCGCGGCGGGGATACCGCTGTCGCAGTGGTTCCTGCTGATCATGGCGTTCGGCTCGCTGTTCATGGCGGCCGGTAAACGTTATGCCGAACTGCAGATCGCGCTGTCGACCGGCGCCAAGATCCGCAAATCGCTGGAGTACTACACACCCACCTACCTGCGGTTCATCTGGACCCTGGCGGCGACCGCGGTGGTGGTGTTCTACGGTTTGTGGGCCTTCGAGCAGAACCAGAACAACGACACACAGTGGTTTGCGATCTCGATGGTGCCGTTCACCATCGCGATTCTGCGGTACGCGGTCGATGTGGACGGTGGTGAGGCCGGTGAGCCCGAGGAGATCGCCTTCCGGGACCGTGTTCTGCAACTTCTCGCCGTAGCCTGGATCGGAGCGGTAGGTGTCGCTGTCTACCTCACCTGACGAAAAGCTGGTAGCGGAGGCGGAGCGAATCGAACCCGCGCACGAGCGCTCCGCGGTCGAAGGGGAATTTCCGTCGCGGTTCGTGCGACTGTCCCGCACCACTTTCGTCGGTGGGATCGTGCTCGTCGCCGCCCTGTTCGCGCTCGGCGGCTGGCAGCGTCGGTGGATCGCCGACGACGGGCTCATCGTATTGCGCACCGTCCGCAATCTGCTGGCGGGCAATGGCCCGGTGTTCAATGCCGGCGAGCGAGTGGAAACCAACACCAGCACCGCGTGGACCTATATCGTCTGGTTCTTCAGCTGGGTGACCCAGGCGCGACTGGAGTACGTGGTGCTCGGGATCGCGCTGGTGCTGTCGGTGCTGGCCGTGACGTTCGCCATGCTCGGCACCGGCCGGCTGTGGGGCGGTACGTCCTCGGCACTGTTGTTGCCGGCGGGTGTGCTGGTCTATATCGCGCTTCCGCCCGCCCGCGACTACGCCACCTCGGGCCTGGAGAACTGCCTGGTCATCTGCTGGATCGGCCTGCTGTGGTGGCTGTTGCTGCGCTGGAGCCAGGCCGCTCGCCCCCGGGTGCCCGCCTTGCTCGGACTGGTCTTCCTCGCCGGACTGGCGCCGCTCATCCGGCCGGAGATGACCGTGGTGGGCGGGTTGGCCCTGCTGCTGATCTGGCTGGCGCCGATGCCGGAGTCGCGGTGGCGGCCGACGACACTGCGACTGGTGATCGTGGCCGTCGCCGGATTCGTGCCGCTGGCGTATCAGGTCTTCCGGATGGGCTATTACGGTCTGCCCTATCCGAATACGGCGGTGGCCAAGGACGCAGGTGGCGCCAAATGGGGCCAGGGTTTCACCTATCTGTGGGATCTGGTCGGCCCGTATTTTCTGTGGGTGCCGCTGCTGACATTGCTCGCCGTGGGTGCCGTTGCGACATGGGGCCGCCGGCCGATCGTGCTCGCCGGCCTCGGCGAGGGCAGTGGTCGTGAGCGGCTGCACCGGGTGCGGAAGCGGTTGCGGTCGCCGAGTGCGGTGGTCGCGCTGGTGTTGTTCGCCGGTGCGCTGCTCACCGTCTACGCCTTGCGGGTGGGCGGCGATTTCATGCACGGCCGGATGTTGTTGCCGCAGTTGTTCCTGCTGCTGCTTCCGGTAATGGTCTTCCCAGTCCGCGTTCCCGCGCTGTCTCGGGAGGGGCTCGGGAAAACGATCGGGGTGCCCGCGATCGCGCTGACCGTCGTGGTGGTCTGGGCGCTGCTGGCGATGGGAACCACCGCCATCACGACCGGCACCAAGATCAGCAGGTCCGGGATCGTCGACGAGCGCGTCTACTACGTGCTCAATACCGGCCACGACCATCCCATCCTCGCCGAGCACTACCTCGACTACGCCCGGATACGGCCCATGGTCGAGGCCATCGAACAGCACCCCGACGGGGGTTTGCTGCTGAACTCGCCGTCGTTCATGTTCTGGCATGTGGTGCCCCCGCCGCTGCCGATCCCCGAAGGTGGGGCCGGTCATACGGTCTACTTCCTGAATCTGGGGATGACCAGTATGAACGTGCCCCTGAATGTTCGGGTTCTGGATCCGATGGGGCTGGCCTATCCGCTGGCCGCGCATACCGACCGGCTCACCGACGGACGAATCGGCCACGACAAGAGCCTGTACTCGGACTGGGTGATCGTGGATACCGGGATGGTGGACCGCAAGCCGTGGATGCCCTGGTACATGGACGAGAAATGGGTCGATCAGGCCCGGGTCGCCATGTCCTGCCCGGACACCATCGCCTTGCAGCTGTCGTATCGGGAGCCACTCGGCTGGAAACGTTTCGCGCACAATCTGCGCAACGCCCTGCGGTTCGCCTCCTACCGCATCGACCGCGTACCCAAGTACGAGATCCAGCGGTGTGGCCTGGTCGACCCGCACCCGTCGTCACCACGCTGACCCGTGCCTTCCTCGTTTCGGTGCGGTAAATCTCGGGGTGAGGGAGGAATTCGGGGCACGCGCGGGCCCGGTGGTCGGGTTAGGCTGCCGTGGTGTCGGCGCCCTCGCTGTTCCGGTGGGGGCGCCTTGTGGGGTAACGCGGCAGTGTGCCGCACGAGGGAAGGCCGAGAACAGATGTCCAGCATGAGCGGTCATCGCCGGGAGGGGGTGGCGCACATATCCGTGGAAAGTGTCCACACAGGTTCCGAGGAGCAGGGTGAGGGTGGACGTCGTGCGCGTACCGGTCGGGGGGCGAGAGGCGGTATTCGCGGTCGGTTGCGCCGTTCGGTGTTGTTGGCGCTGACCGCCCTGTTACCGCTGGGAGTTTCGGTGGTCGGCCCGGCGGCGCCCGCGTCGGCGGCATTCGACCCGAGTGGTTTCGATTTCTGGGTCGATTCGGAGATGGGGCCGATCAAATCCCGGATCTTCCGCGCCGCCGACGGTAATACCCGCCGAGTGGTGTACGCGCTCGACGGGATGCGGGCCGGGAACGAGCTCAACGGGTGGGAAATCGACACGAATATTGCTCGTGAGCTGACCAAATGGAATATCAACGTGGTCATGCCGGTCGGTGGTATGTCCAGTTTCTACGCCGACTGGATCGCGCCGAGTAACTTCTTCGGGCTCAGTGGCACCGGAAGTGCCCAGGGGGCCACCGGATCGGCCTCCGGATCCGGACTGGCCTCGGGTTCGTCCGGCGGACCGGGTAAGTCGACCACGTACAAATGGGAAACGTTTCTCACCCAGAATCTGCGTTGGGCATTGCGTGACCGCCTCGGCTTCAACCCGAATCGCAATGGGGTGTTCGGCCTGTCCATGGGTGGTAGTGCCGCCCTCACTCTCGCGGCCTATCATCCCGACCAGTTCGTTTATGCCGGTTCGTATTCGGGTTATCTGAACATTTCCGCCCCCGGTATGCGGGAGGCATTGCGGGTGGCCATGCTCGACGCCGGTGGTTTCAATATCGATGCCATGGCGCCGCCGTGGAGTCCACAGTGGCTGCGAATGGATCCATTCGTCTTCGCGCCGCAATTGCGCCAGAACAATACGCGGCTGTGGGTTTCGGCCGGTAGTGCATTGCCCGGCCCGGGTGATGGATTCGACGGCAACACCGTCAGCGCCATGGCCCTGGAAGCACTGGCGCTGGCCAATACCCGTGCCTTCCAGGCGCGGATGATGTCGATCGGGGCCACGAATGTGACCTACGACTTCCCGGCCGTCGGGGTGCACAACTGGCGATATTGGGAAACCGAGGTGTATCGGATGATCCCGGATCTGTCGGCTCATATCGGTTAGCCGGATCGGCCGGGACAACCGGAAGTCGTCGACGGCGCCGCGGGGTCGACTCCGCGGCGCCGTCTCTGTTTTGCCGTGGGGCGCGCGGTCGAACCGGTGAACGCGCCCGGGGCGGGTTTCGTTGCGGTACGGTCTCGCCTACCGGAATGTCGAGCAACAGGACGGTAACGTAGCTCGTGATTTGCTGTCCGACTGTCCAGGCGAAAGGTCTAGTCGAATGCGAAGTGCGCGCAGGGCCGGGAGATCGGAGCGCTCCGGTTCATGGCTGAAGCGGTGGACGAGGGGGATCGGTTCGCTGGGGCTGGCCCTGGCCGTACTCCTGCCGCTCGGAATCTCGGCGACGAGCTCGGTCGCGCCCGCCGTGGCGGCGCCGAACCCCGCGGGATTCGATTTCTGGGTCGACTCTCCGATGGGCCCCATTCGGTCTCGGATCTTCCGTGCGAAGGACGGCAACACCGATCGGGTCGTCTACGCCCTGGACGGTATGCGTGCTCCCGAGACGCACAACGGCTGGGAGATGGAAACCGATATCGCCCAGGCGCTTATGGACTGGAATATCAATGTCGTCATGCCGATCGGTGGTATGTCCAGTTTCTATGCCGACTGGGCCGCGCCGAGTTCGTTCTTCGGAGCGCCACCGACCGGTTCGTCCTCGGGTTCGGGTGCGCTCAACGTCCTCTCCGAGGGGCCGGGAAAGAGCTACCGATACCAATGGGAAACGTTCCTCACCCAGAATCTGCGTTGGGCGCTGCGCGATCGACTCGGGTTCAACCCCTATCGCAACGGGGTGTTCGGGCTATCGATGGGTGGTAGCGCCGCGCTGAAGCTGGCGGCCTACTATCCGGACCAGTTCAGCTTCGCCGGTTCCTATTCCGGCTATCTGAACATCTCCGCGCCCGGTATGCGTGAGGCGATCCGGTTGGCCATGATCGATGCCGGGGGCTACAACGTCGATTCGATGGCCGCCCCGTGGAGCCCGCAGTGGCTGAACATGGATCCCTTCGTATTCGCGCCGCGGCTGCGGGACAACAACACGCGGTTGTGGATTTCGGCCGGTAGCGGCCTGCCCGAGCTCGCCGACGGGTTCGACGGCAATACCGTCACCGGTATGGGGCTGGAAGCGCTCGCACTGGCCAATACCCGCGCCTTCCAAGTGCGGATGATGACGCTGGGGGCGAACAATGTCGTCTATTCGTTCCCGAATCTGGGCATACACTCCTGGACCTATTGGCAGGCCGAAGCTCACCGGATGATTCCGGATCTGTCCGCCCATATCGGTTAGCGCCGCTCGATCCCACCGCCCGCCGGATGCGTCGGTCGACGTATCCGACGGGCGGTGTCGTATCCGGAACCTGACACCTATTTGCCGGTGGTTCGCATACACATCGCGGTTGTGCGGGCGGAAATGAGATATGGAACAAATAATCTCTCCCGCGAGACATCAACAGCCGAAGGCGGTAGTGTCACGACGCAATCACAGAGTCTCCGCGGGCGCATTTCGGCCATCGGGTCCCCTCGGCCTTGCTAAGGCCCCCATTGGTCGAATATTGTCACCGAGCACATCTGTGACCGGATCGTTGTAGTGCCGTCGGTGATGTGTCGAGTAGGTCGGGAACCGGTAACGGACCGATGGCGCTCGCCGACAAAAAGGGGTGTTGTCCACGCGGTGTGGCGGACGACATCACAGACAGCAGAAAGAGAGCGGAATTCATGCGTTTCGGCAGGGCGGCCGCCCCGAAGGGAAGAACGGGGCGGCGGGGTGCACCTCGCGGTTGGCGTAACCGGATTCTGGCCATAGGCGCTGCGGCGCTCGCGCTACCGGTGGCGGCCGGTTTCGCGGCTCCGACCGCCGCGGTCGCGGCTCCCGCGCACGCGCCGGTGCTGCGGGCTCCCGCCGGTGGTTACGAGGAACTGATGGTTCCGTCCGGGATGGGACCGATCAAGGTCCAGGTCCAGTGGGCCTCGCGTGGCGGCGACGCGGCCCTGTACCTGCTCGACGGTATGCGCGCGCGTGACGACCGCAACGCCTGGTCGTTCGAGACGAACGCGCTGGAGATGTTCCGCAACGACAACATCAGCCTGGTCATGCCGGTCGGTGGTCAGTCGAGCTTCTACGCCGACTGGTATGCCCCGAGCAACACCAACGGCCAGAAGTTCACCTACAAGTGGGAGACCTTCCTCACCAAGGAACTGCCCGCCTTCCTGGCGAACTACGGGGTCTCGCCCACCAACAACGCGGTCGCCGGTCTGTCCATGGGTGGTAGCGCCGCCCTGACCCTGGCCGCCTACCACCGTGATCAGTTCAAGTCGGCCGCTTCCTACTCCGGCTACCTGAACATCTCCGCGCCGGGTATGCGCGAGGCGCTCCGGATCGCCATGCTGGACGCCGGTCGCTACAACGTCGACTCGATGGCTCCGCCGTGGAGCCCGCAGTGGCTGCGGATGGACCCCTTCGTCTTCGCCCCGCAGCTGCGCGGTCTGCCGATGTACATCTCGGCCGGTAGCGGTCTGCCCGGCCCGTACGACAACCCCAACTCGGCCGTCGGCGCGTTCAACACCGGTAACGCCATGGCACTGGAAGCGCTGTCGCTGGTGAACACCCGGGCCTTCCAGGCGCGTCTGAGGACTCTGGGCATCCCGGCCCACTTCGAGTTCCCGGCGACCGGTACGCACAGCTGGCGCTACTGGCAGGACCAGCTCGCCGCGTCCCGGCCGATGTTCCTGGATTCCACCAACGGTTGGTGATCCCACACCGATAGCCGACTCGAAAGGCGCCCTCCGCTTCCCGGGAAGCAGGGGGCGCCTTTCGTATTCGAGAAGGTCGCCGGCGCACAACGACCTGGTCAATCCCCGCGCGAGTCGCTAGGGATTCGCACGCCGCCACGGTACAAACAGGTGTGTGGCAGGGGTAACACATGGGAGTGGGGGCACGTTGTGGGCCGGTCACCGCCGACGGTCGCTCCGTCGGTGCCTGGCGGCGCTGGTGACCGCGCTGGTCATGCCGTGGTGGGTCGGCCACGCACCGGCCGCCGCCCGCCCGGCCGCGGCCACGGAGTCGGCGACGGTCCGCGATGTCGTCTGGCTCACCGATCGACATGTGGTGTTGTGGGTGAATTCACCGGCCATGGGCGAGGCGATCCAGGTGCGACTACTCCTGGCCCGGGAGTGGAATGCCCGGTCCGACGCGAAATTTCCGGTGCTGTACATGCTCGACGGTTTGCGGGCCACCGATGAGAACAGCGGTTGGATCACCGAAACCGGTGCCGTGGATTTCTTCGCCGACAAGGACGTCACGGTGGTCCTACCGGTCGGCGGCCGGTCCAGTTTCTACTCCGATTGGCTGAAACCGGACAACGGCAAGAACTACAAGTGGGAAACATTCCTGACCAAGGAGTTGCCGCCGCTGTTGGAAAGCCAGTGGCGGGCTGCGACGACCCGTGGTCTGGCGGGTCTGTCGATGGGTGGCACCGCGGCCATGTTCCTGGCCGCCCGCAATCCCGGTTTCGCGAAATACGCCGCGTCCTATTCGGGTTTTCTCACCACCACCACGATGGGAATGCCACAGGCCATCCAGCTCGCCATGGCCGATGCGGGTGGTTTCGATTCCACGGCCATGTGGGGGCCGCCGGGCAGTCCCGAATGGCGGGAACACGATCCGCTGCTGTTGGCCGAGCGACTTCGGGGTGTCGCTCTCTACGTCTCCAGCGGTACCGGTGCCTCCGGGGACCATGATCCGGGCGCCGATATCCCGGGCGTCAGCACGAATATGGCCGGTATGGGATTGGAGACGTTGTCTTTGATCACTTCCCGGAATTTCGTTGCCGAACTGGGGAAACTATCGATTCCGGCCCAGGTCAACTATCGCTCGGCGGGCACCCACACCTGGCCTTACTGGGATTTCGAAATGCGGCAGTCCTGGCCGTACGCCGCCGCCGCACTCGGTGTTCCTCTCGATAAACCGGCCTGCGCCGCGGAGGGGGCGATCGGCGCGGTGGCCGCGGCGAATCCCTGGCTGGGTGACTGTCTCACCGGTGAATACCAGGTGCCGGGCGGGCTCGCCCAGGACTTCCGGCATGGCCGGGTGTTCTTCTCCGATGAAGGTGGGGCACAACCGGTGGCGGGCATGATCGGGGGCGGATACCAGGCCTTCGCGGGCCCCGGAGGCTCATTGGGGCTGCCGACCGGGCCGGAACAGTCGCTGCCGGACGGACGAGGGCGGTTCCAGCCGTTCCGCAACGGTTCGCTGTACTGGACGCCACAGACCGGGGCGCAGCCGGTGCGAGGCGAGATTCTGGCCGAATGGGGAAGGCAGGGCCATGAAGGCGGGCCCGCCGGATATCCGATGGGTCCGGAGGTGCGAACACCGCACCGCGACGGCGCCGTGCAGGGCTTCGAGCATGGGCTCATGTATTTCTCCCCACCCGCCGGAGCCCACCTGGTGCAGGGACTCATCCTGGAGAAGTACGCGGCGCTCGGGTACGAGAACAGTCGGCTGGGTTTCCCCGTGGACGAGGAACTACCGCTGAAGGACGACGGCCGGTTCAGTCGTTTCGAGGGCGGCAATATCTACTGGACTCCGGCTTCCGGCGCCTGGACGGTGCTCAACGGGCCGATTATGGACGCCTGGCGGGAAGCCGGGTTCGAGGGCGGCAGGCTCGGGTATCCGGTGGGGGACGAATTCGCCGTGCCGGGAGGCGTCCAGCAGAATTTCCAGGGCGGTTTCATCACCATTCGGGACAATCGGGTCGAGGTGCACCCGCCGCGCTGAGCCGGCCGCTTCGGGCAGGCGGCGGTGCCGGTGGTGCGATACGGGTGCGGCCGGTGCGGTGGGCCGTTCGCCGGTGGCCGGTGTCGCAGACTTCGGAGGCCGGCCCGGCGAACAGCCCGTTCGGGTATTACCCTCGGTGGTCGCGCCCTGCCGGTTCGCAACCGACGGTGAACCCGAGAGGTTCGCGGCCGAGATCCGAGGGGCCCCGACCGGCCGCGCCGAAAGCGCGGCGAAGGACACGGACAGGATGTGTATGTATCGGACCCGAGGCAAGGTTTTCGGTGTGGTAGCGGCTATCGCCGTTTCCGGTCTACTCGCCGCCTGCGGTGACGAGGAGTCGACCGCGACGAGTACGCCGACATTGTCGTCCGCGGCGACCAGCGCGCCGCAGTCCGCGAGCTCGGTCCCCGAGGCCCCGGCGCCGGAGGGCGAGGCCCCCGCGCCTCCCGAGGGCGAGTCGGCCGGGGAGCCGCCGGCCGAACCGGAGCGCCCGGCACCCCTGCCGCCGCAGGAATCGCCCGATAGCGCCCCGGTCGGCGACAAGGAGCAGCAGTTCCTGGACGAGCTGGGCAAACAGGGGGTGTCCCCGGCCAGTCCGGAGATCGCCCTGAATATCGGCAATTATGTCTGCCAGGGACTGGCGCAGGGCGTGTCCAGGGAAGAGATGACGACCTTCGTCAATGCGATGGCCGGTTCCGATCCGTCGTTCGACCCGTCCAAGATGCCGGTTGAGCAGGCCGGGAAGATCTACATCGACACCGCCGAGCAGCACTACTGCCAGTGAGTGCGCGTCGTTCCACGGCGTCCCGTTTCTCGCGACCACCGGGATGCCTGATTCCGATCGCGGTCGTGGTGCTGGTCGTCATCGTGGTGCTGCTGCTGTGGTACCTGCTGGCGGGGCGGTTACGGGAGCCGGAACCCGGCCCCCCACCGCCGCCCGAGCCGCCCCTCACCCAGCCGGAGACCTGCCCGGATGTGCAGTTCATGTCGATTCCCGGTACTTGGGAATCCAGCCGTGAGGACAATCCGGAAAACCCGACCGCGAATCCGGCGTCGCTCATGCTGCACGTCACCAATGCGGTGCGGCCGCAGTTCCCGGAGGAGCGGCTCGAGATCTACACCGTGCCGTATGTGGCGCAGTTCTCCAATCCCATCGCGTTCCCGCCGGACGGTCAGGCCTCCTATAACGTCAGCCGCTCCGAAGGCACCCAGCGTGCCATCGACGAGCTGGCACGCATGCACGCGGAATGCCCGTTGACCACCTATGTGCTGGCCGGATTCTCCCAGGGAGCGGTGATCGCCGGTGATATCGCGGCCCGGATCGGCGCGGGTGAAGGCCCGGTGCCCGCGGATCTGGTGCTGGGTGTGACCCTGATCGCCGACGGTCGCCGCAGTGGTGAGCCGGGGCCGGGACAGCCGATCCCGATCGGTGAGGTGCCGACCGGGGTGGGCGCGGAAGTCGCGCTCGGGGGTCTGAACGTCCCCGGGATCACGATGACCGGTCCGCGTGTCGGAGGGTTCGGGGAGCTGGCCGATCGCACATACACGATCTGCGCGCCGGGCGATCTGATCTGTGATGCCCCGCGGCAGGCGCTGAGCCCGACCAATATCTTCGGTAGCCTCGGCACCCTGGTGCAGGCGGTCGGCAACCCGATCCACAGCCTCTACCACGACTTCGTGGTCGACGGGAACGGTACGACGGCCACCCGGTGGACGGCCGAATGGGCCGGCGGACTCATCGAGTCGGCACCCCATCCGCCACATTCCTGATCGGGTGATGTTGTGACCGGCAATGGACACCGCACACAGCACGCCGGGTAGTTCGGGGCAGGCGGTAAAGTGCGCTGATAATCGTGCGCCCGTCGCTTTCCTCGCCCGGGGTGCGCAGTAATTTTCCGATAGCCAGGAGCATGAGTTCATGACAGAAGCCGCCGCACCGGTTGGTGAGTTGAGCGCGCTGGGCACCCCGCTGCGCAAATTCCGTTTCGCGGCCGCCGGGGAGGGAAACAAGCAGGAGGGCGGTGCGCGCAAGTTCATCCAGACGGCGCAGCAGGCCGAGGAGTACGGCTATGACACCTTCGTGGTGCCGGACCATCTCGGCGACCAGGTCGGACCGATCGCAGCCCTCGGCGCGCTGACCCAGGCCACCGAGAGGATCCGTCTGGGTACCTCGGTGCTGGCCAACGGTTTCCGCAATCCGGTGGTGTTGGCCAAGGATCTGGCCACCATCGACGTGCTGTCCAAGGGACGGCTCGAGGTGGGCATCGGCGCCGGCTGGAAGCAGGACGAATTCCTGGCGGCGGGGCTGCCCTATGAGCGGCCCGGCGCCCGGTTGGCCAAACTGGAGGAGACACTCACCATCCTGGATGTGCTGCTGCGGGGGCAGGAGTGCACCTTCGAGGGCAAGTACTACCAGGTGAAGGGTGTCAAGGGCACTCCCAGGCCGCGGCAGGGTCCGCGACCGCCGTTGTGCACCGGTGGTGGTGGTCCGAAGATGCTGCGGTTGGCCGCCAAGCACGCCGACATCATCTCCGTCGTGCCGATCACCAACTCCAACGGCAAGGGCATGCTGTCCTCCATCACGATGGAGAAGACCATCGAGAAGGTGCAACTGATCAAGGAGGCGGCCGGGGATCGATTCGACCAGATCGAGCTGAACTGGGCGATCACCGCGGTGGTGATCACCGACGACCGGGAGAAGACCGCGGAAATGGCGCTGTCGGCGCTCGACCGCGGACTGCACCCGGATCTCGAGGTCGATGTGAAACTGACGGTGGAGGAAATTCTGGACTCGCCGTATGTGGCCATCGGCACCTTCGAGGAGATCGCCGACCAGATACGGCGGGTGCGACAGCTCACCGGTATGTCCTATGTGGGAATCTTCCCGACCCAGATGGATGCCTTCGCACCCGTGATTCCCCTGCTGAGGGATGAGTGACAGCTGCTTCTCTGTAACATGTCTCTGGTTTGAGAACATCTAGCCGATAGCGGTCACCGCGCAGACCGCACCCCAAAATCTGCTGGCCGGCCCTCCCACCGAGGAGGGCACCTGCGGGCGAAAGCGAGTCGGGGCCTCACAGGTGATAGCGGCATCTCGCCGTCTTGCTGCGTGTGCCTCGGAGGAGAAGGAATGGACGAGACTTTCGACGACTACCTGGACGAGAGCGGGAAGATTTCGATTCCCGACCATCTCACCCTGGTCGACCACGTCGAGAAGCACACCAGAAACGACGCGAACACCTTGGCGTACCGCTACATCGATTACTCGCGGGAGCGGGACGGTGAGGTACACGAGCTGACGTGGCGTGAATTCGGTGTCCGGCTGCGCGCGGTGGCCGCTCGACTCCAGCAGGTCACCAAGACCGGTGACCGGGTGGCGGTGCTCGCACCGCAGGGGCTGGACTATGTGATCTCCTTCTTCGCCGCCATCTACGCGGGCACCATCTCGGTGCCGCTGTTCGACCCGGAAGAGCCCGGCCACACCGACCGGCTGCACGCCGTGCTGGGCGACTGCAAACCGTCGGCGATCCTCACCGCCGGTTCGTCCGCGGCCGGGGTGCGGCAGTTCTTCCGTTCGCTGCCGGCCGCCGAACGCCCGCGCATCATCGCCGTGGACGCCATTCCGGACAGTGTCGGCGAAAGCTGGGTACGCCCGGATATCTCGGTGGACGATATTGCCTACCTGCAGTACACCTCGGGTTCCACCCGGACCCCGGCCGGTGTGGAGATCACCCATCGCGCGGTCGGCACCAACCTGCTGCAGATGGTGGACGCCATCAAACTGGACGAGAACTCGCGCGGCGTCACCTGGCTGCCGATGTTCCACGATATGGGCCTGCTGACGGTGATCCTGCCCGCGGTGGGCGGCAAGTTCATCACCATCATGTCGCCGACCGCGTTCGTGCGGCGGCCCTACCGGTGGATCAAGGAGCTGGCCGCGGTATCCGACGGTGCCGGCACTTTCGCCGCCGCGCCGAACTTCGCCTTCGAGCACGCCGCCGCTCGCGGTCTGCCGAAGAACGGCGAAACGCTGGACCTGTCGAATGTCATCGGCCTGATCAACGGCAGCGAGCCGGTCACCACCTCGTCGATGCGGAAGTTCAACGAGGCGTTCGCGCCGTACGGGCTGCCCAAGACCGCAATCAAGCCCTGCTACGGCATGGCGGAGGCCACGCTGTTCGTCTCGGCGACCAAGCACGAGGACGAGGCCAAGGTCACCTATGTCGACCGCGCCGAGCTGAACGCGGGCCGCATGGTGCGGGTGGATCCGAATGCGGAAAACGCCATCGCTCAGGTGAGCTGCGGTTATGTCGCGCATTCCCAGTGGGCGGTGATCGTCGATCCGGCGTCCATCGAAGAAGGCACCGCGCGGGAACAGCCGGACGGCCATGTCGGTGAGATCTGGTTGCACGGAAACAACATGGGTATCGGCTATTGGGGCCGGCCGGAGGAAACCAAGGCGACCTTCCAGAACAAGGTCGTGCATCGGCTCCCCGAGGGCAGCCACGCCGAGGGGGCCGACGAGGACGCCAACTGGATGCGCACCGGCGACTACGGCGTCTACTTCGAGGGCGAGCTCTACATCACCGGCCGCGTCAAGGACCTGGTGATCGTCGACGGCCGCAACCACTACCCGCAGGACTTGGAGTTTTCCGCCCAGGAGGCCAGCTCCGCGCTGCGGCCCGGTTTCATCGCCGCCTTCTCGGTGCCCGCCAACCAGTTGCCCGCCGAGGTGTTCGAGCAGGGCGCACACTCGGGTCTGAAGTTCGACCCCGAGGACACCTCCGAACAACTGGTCGTCGTGGCCGAGCGTGGTCCCGGTGCCGGTAAGGCCGATCCAGGTCCGATCGTGGACGCGGTGCGGGCGGCCATTTCGCACCGCCACGGGGTGACCGTGCGTGACCTGCTGTTGGTACCCGCGGGTTCGATTCCGCGTACCTCCAGTGGCAAGATCGCGCGTCGCGCCTGCAAGGCCGCGTATCTCGAGGGGACCCTGCGGGGCGGCTACACCCAGCAGTCCTTCCCGGACGCCCCCGAGGAATAGCGGTGCTGTCCGGCGTCTTGTGCGAGGTGTTCGCAGACGGGCCCGGCCGCGACCCTCGAACAGCGTCCGGGAAGAATGGCCGCGGTGCGTCGGCCGACACCCCACGTGCCGTACATCGACAGGTAGCTTGAGGACTGATGGCTGAGAACGAGGGCACGTCCCACGAGACGACCGAGAACCTTCCCGCGACCGAGGCCGCGGCCGCCGGCGGGACCGGTGCGGACGCGCCGTCGTCCGGTGCGAACACCGAGATCACGGTGGCCGAGCTACGGGAGTGGCTGCGTCGCTGGGTGGCCGAGGCCACGGGCCAACCGCTGGAGAACATCACGGTGGACCGGCCCATGGAGGAGTTCGGGTTGGCCTCCCGCGACGCCCTCGCCCTCGGCGGCGATATCGAGGAGCTGACCGGGGTGGTGTTGAACGCCACGGTGGTGTATCAGCACCCGACCATCGCCTCCTTGGCCGAGGTCATCGTCAACGGCGATCCTCAGCAGCCCGCCGAGGCGTCGGACGACCTGTTCTACACCGCCGGCTACACCCCGGGTGAGCAGCGCGATATCGCCATTGTCGGCCTGTCCACCCGGCTGCCGGGCGCCGGTGACACCCCGGAATCGACCTGGGAGTTCCTGATCAATCGCGGTGACGCGATCCGGGATCTGCCGCCGGGACGGTGGGCGGAGTTCCTGGACGAGCCGGAGCTGGCCCGGGCCGTCGCCGAGGCCAATACCCGCGGCGGTTATCTGGACCAGGACGTGGTCACCGGTTTCGACGCGGAGTTCTTCGCCATGTCGCCGGTCGAGGTGGAGCGTGTCGATCCACAGCAGCGGTTGATGATGGAACTCACCTGGGAGGCGCTCGAGCACGCCCGGATTCCGGCAAGCGAGCTCAAGGGCGAGCCCGTCGGTGTTTTCATCGGTAGCTCCACCAACGATTTTCAGCTGATCTCCGCGCTCGGTCTGGGGGAACAGGACCCCGATGTTCCGGCCTCGGCCCAGGCGTATGCGATCACGGGCAGCTCGTCGAGCATTATCGCCAACCGGGTGTCCTACTTCTTCGACTTCCGTGGGCCGTCGGTGGCCATCGACACCGCGTGCTCGTCCACCATTGTCGCGGTGCACCAGGCGGTGCGCGCCCTCCGAGACGGTGATGCCGATATAGCACTGGCCGGCGGGGTGAACATGCTGCTCATGCCGATGGCCACCCTCGGTTTCGACAAGATCGGGGCGGTATCGGCGGACGGTCGGATCAAGGCGTTCTCCGCCGATGCCGACGGTATGGTCCGCTCCGAGGGCGCCGGCATGGTGGTGCTCAAACGACTGGCCGACGCCGAACGTGACGGCGACCGCGTCCTCGCCGTCATCAAAGGCTCCGCGGTCAACAGCGACGGTCGTTCCAACGGTCTGGTCGCGCCGAACCCGGAGGCCCAGGTGGATGTGCTGCGGCGCGCCTACCGCGACGCGGGGATCGTGCCGTCCACCGTCGACTACATCGAAGCGCACGGCACCGGCACCCTGCTCGGCGATCCCATCGAGGCCGAGGCTCTGGCCCGGGTGGTGGGCCATGGGCGCGACGCCGACAAACCGGCCTTGCTCGGCTCGGCCAAGACCAACTTCGGACACCTGGAATCCGGTGCGGGTGCGGCGAGCCTGGCCAAGGTGGTCATGGCGTTCCAGCACAATGTGCTGCCGCCGAATATCAACTTCGCCGGACCCAATCCGTATATTCCGTTCGAGCAGGCCCGGTTGAAGGTGGTCGACGAGCCGACGGAGTTCCCGCGGTACAGCGGGGTCGCGACCGTCGGTATCTCCGGTTTCGGCTTCGGCGGTACGAACGCGCATGTCGTACTGCAGGAATACGTGCCCGCGAGCGAGTCCGCGGCGGACGGGACGCCCGATGCGCCCGACACCGCCGCGACGAAAGACCAAGTGTCCGAACCGGAATGGTCGACGGAGCGGGAAGAGCCGCTGCCGGTGATCCTCGCGGTCTCCGGATATCTGCCGTCGCGTCGCCGGCGCGCCGCCGCGGACCTGGCCGATTGGCTGGAAACCGAGGAGGGGCGTCGTACCCCGCTGGAGAATGTGGCCCGGTCGCTGGCCAAACGCAGCCACTGGCGTTCTCGCGGCGTTGTGCTGGCCAAGACCCATGAGGAGGCCGTCGCCGGACTGCGCGCCATTGCCGCGGGTAAACCGGGGCCGGGGGTGTTCACCGCCGACGCCCCGGCCGCGCAGGGGCCGATGTGGGTGATGGCCGGTTTCGGCGCCCAGCACCGCAAGATGGGCAAACAGCTCTATCGGGAGAACTCCATCTTCCGCCGCACCGTCGATCAGGTCGACGAGCTGGTACAGGATGAGGCCGGGTATTCGGTGCGCGAGATGATCCTGGACGACGCCCAGGACTACGACGTGGGGACCTCCCAGGTCGGTATCTTCACCATCCAGCTCGGCCTGGCCGCGTTGTTGCGCGCGCACGGGGCCGAGCCGGCCGCCGTGGTCGGCCATTCGATGGGTGAGGTCGCCGGTGCCTATATCGCGGGCGGTCTGCCGCTCGAGGACGCGGTGCGGGTGATCTGCGCCCGCTCGCGGTTGATGGGCGAGGGTGAGCAGATGCTCAGCGACGCCGATGTGCGCAATATGGCCCTGGTGGAGTACAGCGCCGCCGAGATCGAGGCACTGCTGGACGAATTCCCCGATGTCGAGGTCGCGGTGTACGCGGCGCCGACCAATACCGTGATCGGTGGGCCGGTGGACCAGGTGGCCGCGATCGTGGCGCGGGTCGAGGAGGCGGGCAAATTCGCCCGGGTCCTGCAGACCCGCGGCGCGGGACACACCTCGCAGATGGACCCCCTGCTGGGTGAACTGGCCGCCGAACTGGCCGGTATCGAACCCACCAGGTTGAAGGTCGGCCTGTACTCCACGGTCGACAAGGAGCAGTACTACCGCCCTGGCCACGATCCGGTCCACACCGAGGCCTACTGGGTGAAGAACATGCGCCACAGCGTGTACTTCACCAATGCGATCAAATTGGCCGTCGACAGCGGTATCACCACTTTCCTGGAATTGGCGCCGAATTCCGTGGCGCTGATGCAGGTGTTGGGCACCACCTACGCCGCCGGCCTGCACGACGCGCAGTTGATTCCCACACTCAAGCGCAAGGAAGACGAATCGGCCGGTGTCATCGCCGCATTGGCCCAGCTGTATGTGCACGGCCATGCGGTGGACCTGGCGTCGCTGCTGCCCGCCGGCGAGTACGCCGATATTCCGCGGACCGCTTTCCTGCGTAAGTCGTACTGGCCCAAGACCCGCGCCCTCGTCGCCGGTGGCGGTGCTTCCCGGGTGCCCGGCGCGCATGTCGCGCTGCCGGATGGGCGTCATGCCTGGGAGATATCGGCGTCCGCGGTTACCGATCCGGTGGAGCTGGTGCGGGCCGCCGCGGCGCAGGTGCTCGGCGATGTCTCGGTGGGCGCGACCGTCGCCCACGGTGCGGTTCCCGCTTCGGGCACGCTGACCACCACACTCACCCCGCATCCGGGCGGCGCTTCGGTGCAGGTCCATGTGCGGGAAGAAGGCACCTTCCGACTGCTGTTCGACGCGGTGGTCACCGGTGGTGGCGTAGTTGCCTCTTCCGCCGAAACCGCTGTCGCCGTGCCGGATTCCGCTCCGCTTGCCGATACCGCCGCCGAGGAGGCCCCGGACACCGCGGGTTTCGGGGAGCGCTGGGATCCCGACAGCGGCCAGACCGTCGAGGAGCGGCTGGCGTTGATCGTGGCCGAGTCCATGGGCTATGCCGTCGAGGACCTGCCCATGGAGATTCCGCTCATGGAGCTGGGGCTGGATTCGTTGATGGCCATGCGGATCAAGAACCGGGTCGAATACGAATTCGATATTCCGCAGTTGCAGGTGTCGGCGGTGCGCGATGCCAACCTGCACGAGGTCGCCAAGGTGCTGCACTACGCCATCGAGCACCGTGACCAGGTGCAGGCCATGGCCGACCAGCAGGCCGCGGCTCGGGCCGCCGGGGGATCCGCCGAGTTGACCGTGGACGACGATTTCGTCGCCGCCGCCAAGGCCGCCATGGAAGCGGGTGCGGACCCGGTTGTCGCCCTGGCACAAGGCGTGGACGCAACCGAGGATGCCGCGACGAGCCCCGAAACGGCCGAGG
Source organism: Nocardia paucivorans NBRC 100373 (assembly GCF_000308675.1). Lineage (GTDB taxonomy): Bacteria > Actinomycetota > Actinomycetes > Mycobacteriales > Mycobacteriaceae > Nocardia > Nocardia paucivorans. Next base: position 171,031 of record NZ_BAGE01000001.1, read on the forward strand.
CCTCTGCGGAATCCGCCTCGAATGCGACGGAAAGTGTTGCCGGGCAGTCCGATTCGGGTATCTCCGATTCGGCTGGTGAGTCCGTTACCGTCGAAGCCGGTGCGACGCAGGACGATCCGGTTCCGGCCGGGGCCGCCGCGCTGTTCGGTGGTGCCCCGGAGTCCGGTTCCGACGATGACAATGTCCCCCCACGGGACGCCGCCGAACGACTGACCTTCGCCACCTGGGCCGTGGTGACCGGTAAATCGGCCGGCGGTATCTTCAACACCCTCCCGATCCTGGACGAGGACACCGCAGAGAAGTTGGCGGCCCGCCTCACCGAGCGGGTGGGCGCGGAGGTCACCATCGACGATGTGCTCGACTCCGAGACCATCGAAGAACTCGCCGATATCGTGCGAACCCTGCAGGACAGTGGTGCCGATGTGGACGGTTTCATCCGTCCGCTGCGTGCCCGTCCGGAGGGATCGGATGCCGTTCCGGTCTTCGTCTTCCACCCCGCCGGCGGCAATACGTTGGTCTACGAACCGCTGCTCAAGCGCCTGCCGGCCGACACCCCGATGTACGGGTTCGAGCGGGTGGAGGGGTCGATCGAGGAACGGGCCCGCCAGTACGTGCCCGAACTGCGAAAACTCCAGGGCGAGGGGCCGTATGTGCTGTACGGCTGGTCGTTGGGTGCGGTACTGGCCATGGCGGTCGCGCAGATCCTGCGGTCCGAGGGTGCCGATGTGCGGGTCGTCGGACTGATCGACCTGGCGATCCCCACCGAACCGGAGGACAACAGCCCGGCCGAGCGGCTCGCTCGGATGCAGCGTTACCAGGCCTTCGCCAAGAAGACCTATGGCGTGACGGGTGAACTGGGACCGGAGCAGCTGCGCGAACTCGCGGAGGCATCCGATGAAGAACAGTTCAAGATGATCTCCGATCTGATCAAGATGACCGGCGCCAAGATTCCCGGCGGTGTCCTCGAACATCAGAAGACCTCATGGATCGAGAATCGCGCGCTACAGCAGGTGCAGCCGACCCACTACGACGGTGATGTCGTGCTCTACCTGGCCGATCGCTACCACGATGGGGCGATCGAACTCGAGCCCCGCTACGCCCATCGGCGACCCAATGGCGGCTGGGACGAGTACCTGCCGAACCTGGAGGTCATCCACATTCCGGGCGACCATCTCCAGATCATCGATGAGCCACGTATCGGCCGGATCGGTGCCGATCTGACCGCTAAACTCGCGGAAATCAGCACATCGAGGGGCGTGGCCGCGAAAGGGAGCAAGTGAGCACTACCGCCGAGAAACTCGCGGATCTGCGCAAGCGTTTGGAGCTGGCCCAGGAACCGGCGGGAGAAGCCGGCGTGGCCAAGCGGGCGAAGAAGGGGATCCCCAGCGCTCGCGAACGGATCAATATGCTGCTCGATCCGGGCACCTTCGTGGAGATCGGTGCGCTGGTTCGGCGTCCCGGTGACCCGTCGGCGCTGTACGGCGACGGCGTGGTGACCGGACACGGACTGGTCGACGGACGTCCGGTCGCGGTCTTCTCACATGATCAGACCGTCTACGGCGGTTCGGTGGGTGAGATGTTCGGTCGCAAGGTTGCCGCGATCATGGAGTACGCGGCCAAGGTCGGCTGCCCGATGGTGGGTATCAACGACTCCGGCGGGGCCCGGGTGCAGGAGGCGGTGTCCTCGCTGGCCTGGTACGCGGAACTGGGCAGACGCCAGGAGCCGCTGTCGGGCATGGTGCCGACCATCTCGTTGATCCTGGGTAAATGCGCGGGTGGCGCGGTGTACTCCCCGATCAACACCGATGTGGTGGTGGCGACCGAGGACGCGTCCATGTTCGTCACCGGTCCCAAGGTGATCCGCGAGGTGACCGGCGAGGATGTGAGCCTGGAAGAGCTCGGCGGCGCGCACAGCCAGGCCCAGTACGGCAATATCCACCATGTCGCCAAGGACGAGCGGGCCGCTTTCCAGTGGGTGCGCGAATACCTGTCCTATATGCCGAGCAGTTGCCAGGAGCTGCCGCCGGTGGTGAATCCCGGTTTGGAGCCGGAGATCACCGAGACGGACCTGGAGCTGAACTCGATCATCCCGGACGCCGACAACGCCGGCTACGATATGCACGAGGTCCTGCTGCGGATCTTCGACGACGGTAATTTCCACGAGTTCGCCGCCGAATCCGGGCGCAATATCATCACCGGTTTCGCTCGGGTGGACGGCCGCAGTGTGGGCGTGGTGGCCAATCAGCCGATGGTGTACGCGGGCTCTCTGGACGCCAGAGCGGCGGACAAGGCGTCGCATTTCGTGCGGTTGTGCGACGCGTTCGAGATTCCGCTGGTATTCGTCGTCGACACCCCCGGCTTCCTGCCCGGTGTGGAACAGGAGAAGATCGGCGTCATCAAACGCGGTGGTCGGTTCCTGTTCGCCTTCGTGGAAGCGACGGTGCCGAAGGTGACCGTCGTGGTCCGTAAGGCCTACGGCGGCGGGTATGCCGTGATGGGTTCCAAACAGCTGGGCGCCGATGTGAACCTGGCGTGGCCGACCGCGCGAATCGCGGTCATGGGCGCGGAGAGCGCGGTGAGTCTGATCGGCGCTCGGCAGATCGACGCGGCCCCCGAAGACCAGAAGGCCGCCGTCCGACAGCAGATGATCGACTTCTACAACGCCACCGTGGCCACGCCGTGGGTGGCGGCCGAGCGGGGATTCATCGATGCCGTCATCGAGCCGGCGTCTACCCGGCTGGAATTGCGCAAGGCATTGCGCCTGCTGCGGGACAAGAAGGTCATCCGCAATCCGCGCAAGCACCACCTGCTGCCGTTGTAGCCGAGGGCGGGAGTCGTTCCCGCACCGGGGCGGGCCCGGGCCCGGCGATCATTCGCCCGGGCCCGAGCCGAGTGATGCCATCAGCCGGCGATGTTCGCCGACTCGATCACCACGTTCTCGACCGGGACATCCTGGTGCATGCCCTTCGACGAGGTGGATACCGCCGCGATCCGGTCGACCACGTCGGTGCCCTCGGTGACGGTGCCGAACACCGCGTACCCCCAGCCCTGGCCCGACGGCTGGGTGTGGTTGAGGAAGTCGTTGTCGGCGACATTGATGAAGAACTGCGCGGTGGCCGAGTGCGGGTCGTTGGTCCGCGCCATGGCAACGGTGTACTTGTCGTTCTTCAGCCCGTTGGCCGCCTCGTTCTGGATGGGCGCCTGAGTGGGCTTTTGCCGCATTTCGCCGGTGAAGCCGCCGCCCTGGATCATGAAGCCCGGGATGACACGGTGGAAGATCGTGCCGTCGTAGTGGCCGGATTTCACGTATTCCACGAAATTGCGCACGGTGTTGGGTGCCTTCTCCTCGTCCAGCTGAAGGCCGATGGTGCCGAAGTTCGTCTCGAGATTCACCTTGGTCATGTCCTCTACCTTTCCATTACCGCCACACAACCCCTCGCATTCGGGGGTGTTTCGGCGCGATTCTGCCTGGGATACCCACTCCCCTTTACCCGGTCGGGCCCCTCGAATAACCCATGGATTCCGGTGACCGGTGTGGTTGATCCAACCCGAGGGAAACGACCCGGCTAGCATGGCTAGCCGTGTCAGGAGTCGCCATAGCAGTACCGACGAAGACGTCGCCCGAACCCGTCACGGTCGCCCCCCGGGACTTTCGAGTGGCGCGCCTGCTCGCCGTGGTTTTCGGAATATTGGGGGCCTTGTTCGCACTGGCGACGCCGTTTCTGCCGGTCGTCCAGACAACGGCGACACTGAGTTGGCCGCAAAACGGCGCGCTCGGCAATGTGCAGGCGCCGTTGATGTCGCAGGTGCCGATCGAGCTCACGGCGAGCATCCCCTGCGCCGCGGTGCAGCAGCTACCTCCGCAGGGCGGCATGTTGCTCGCCACTGCACCTCCGCAGGGCGACCGGGCGGCGCTGGAGGCGCTGTTCGTGCGGGTCTCGCAGGACTCCGTCGATGTGGTGGATCGCAATGCGGTGGTCGCCTCGGCTCCGCGTGCGGAGATGACCAACTGTTCGTCGATTGTCATCGACTCCGATATCGACCGAACCCAGGCCACGTTCCAGGGCCTGACCAATGAGGCGGGCGATCCTCTGGAAGGGCAGCTGATCGGTGATCTGCGCCCGCAGGTGGTGGGTGTGTTCAGCGATCTGACGGGCGCAGTGCCCGAGGGTCTGACGTTCGACGCGACCATCGACACCCGGTTCAGCTCCAGCCCGACGGTGATCAAGCTCGTCGCGATGATCGCCGCGGTGTTGTGCACGCTTATCGCGCTGGGTGCGTTGGCCCGGCTGGATACCAGCGACGGTCGCGGTCATCGCCGGTTCTTCCCGGCGAACTGGTTCAAACCGACCTGGGCGGACGCCGCCGTCATCGGCACCTTGGTGCTCTGGCACTTCATCGGTGCCAATACCTCCGACGACGGTTACATCCTGAACATGGTCCGGGTGGCCCCGGAGGCCGGCTATATGGCCAACTATTTCCGTTGGTACGGCGTCCCGGAGGCGCCGTTCGGCTGGTACTACTACGTGATCCAGCTGTTCGCAGAGGTCTCCACCGCCAGCCCGTGGGTGCGTCTACCGGCCCTGGCCTGCGGAATTCTGTGCTGGATGCTGATCAGCCGCGAGGTGGTGCCGCGACTGGGCCGTGGCCTGCGCGGTATGCGCGGTAGCCGCGCGGCGCAGCTGCGGTTCGGCAGTGTCCCGCTGTGGACCGGTGGTCTGGTCTTCCTGGCGTTCTGGCTGCCCTACGACAACGGTCTGCGTTCCGAGCCGATCGTGGCGCTGGGCGCTCTGCTGACCTGGGTGTCGATCGAACGGGCCATTGCCACCGCCCGCCTGCTGCCCGCCGCGGTCGCGGTGGTGGTGGCGGCATTCACCCTGGCGGCGGCGCCTACCGGTCTGATGTGTGTGGCGGCGCTGCTGGCCGGTATCCGGCCGATCACCCGGCTGGTGGTGCGTCGGCATCGTGAACACGGCACGGTGGCGTTGCTGGCGCCGCTCGCCGCGGCCGGGTTCCTGGTGCTGACCGTGGTGTTCTCCGATCAGACCTTCGCCGGGATCATGGAGGCCAACCGTGTGCGGCAGCTGACCGGTCCGAACCTGGCCTGGTACGAGGACTACCTGCGCTACTACTACCTGTTCGTGGAAACCGTCGACGGTTCGCTGTCGCGTCGGTTCGCGTTCCTGGTGATGTTGCTGTGCCTGTTCACCACCATGCTGGTGTTGCTGCGCCGGCGTCGGGTGCCGGGTATCGCCGCCGCTCCGACCTGGCGGTTGATGGGCGTGGTCTACGGAACGATCTTCTTCATGATGTTCAACCCGACGAAGTGGACCCACCACTTCGGTGCATACGCCGGTATCGCCGGTTCTCTGGCGGCGGTGACGGCGGTGGCGGTGTCGGCGACGGCGCTGCGGGCGCGCAAGAATCGGGCGATCTTCCTGGCCGGTCTGTTGTTCGTCCTGGCCGTGGCGTTCTCCGGCATCAACGGGTACTGGTATGTGTCCAGCTACGGTGTTCCGTGGTTCGACAAGCGGGTGTCGTTGCACGGATACCAGTCCAATACCGCGATTCTGATCCTGTTCGGTGTGGCCCTGGCCCTGGTGGCCTGGCATTCGCTGCGAGAGGGCTACGCCAAACCGCCGAGTTCGTCGCGTACCACGCGCGGTCGACGGATCCGGAAATTCGCCGCCATCCCATTGACGCTGGTGGCCGCGGCCATGGTGTTGTTCGAGGTGCTGTCACTGGCGAAAGGCGCCTATTCGCAGTACCCGGCGTATTCGCTGGCCCGCTCGAACACCGACGCGCTCACCGGCAAGAGCTGCGGTCTGGCCAATGATGTGCTGGTGGAGACCGATCCGAACGCCGGGCTGTTGCAGCCGATCATCGACCCGGCGAATCCGCCCACCAATCCGAACGATCCGCTCGCCGGTGTCGATCCGGTGGGCTTCGATCCCAATGGGGTGCCCGATGATCTGTCCGCCGACGCCGTCGAGGTGAAGCCGGGTACCGGCAATACCTCCAGCCAATCGGTGGGCGCGGCGTTCGCCGAAGGCCAGAGCGCCGGCACCGGCGGTGGGCAGGGTGCACTCGGGGTGAACGGCAGTACGGTTGCGCTGCCGTTCGGCCTGGACCCGGCCACCACTCCGGTGCTGGGCAGCTACCAGAACGGGGTACAGCAGCCGGCGCATCTCACCTCCAGCTGGTACGCCCTGCCCGAACGTTCGCCGGATGCCCCGCTGATCGTGATCAGCGCGGCGGGCCGCATTCTGTCCTACGACGACACCGGCGCCATGCAGTACGGCCAGTCGCTCGTGGTGGAATACGGTAAACGGCAGTCCGACGGTACGGTCACCGCGTTGGGCACCTACCTGCCGCGCGATATCGGTCCGGCTCCGTCGTGGCGGAATCTGCGGGTGCCGTTGGACGAGATCGCTGCCGATGCCGACGCGGTACGTATCGTTGCCAACGATCCGATTCTGATCGGCGACCAGTGGCTGGCCTTCACCCCGCCGCGGGTGCCGACCCTGCAGACGATCAACAGCTACCTCGGTTCCGAGCAGCCGATCCTGCTGGACTGGGCGGTGGGTCTGCAGTTCCCCTGCCAGCGGCCGTTCTACCACCGCAACGGTGTGGCCGAGGTGCCCCGCTACCGCATCCTGCCCGACCGGCCACTGGCGGTGAGCTCCACCAATACCTGGCAGGCCCAGGAGTTCGGTGGACCGCTCGGCTTCTCGCAGATGCTGGCGAAATCGGTCACCGTCCCCACTTACCTGCGGGACGACTGGGCCCGGGACTGGGGCTCGTTGGAACGTTACGAGCAGTATTACGAGGCCACCCCGGCGAAGCTGGAAACCGGAACCGCCACGCGCTCCGGTTTCTGGGACCCGGGCCGGTTGCGGGTGTTCTGAGCCGCGATACGGTTCCGCGGATCGCCGGCCCGGCCGGTCCGCGGAACCGGTCGAAGGGCCACGAAACCGAAGCGGTACGAAACACTGTGGGCCGCCGCCCGGACAGGTTGTCCGAGGCGGCGGCCCACAGTGCCGAAGTGGTGGTGCGGAGTTCGGCTGGTCGAGCCGGCTGCCCCGCGTTCGGTGTTCGGTGCGTCAGACGCGTGCCATCCGCATATTGAGTTCGCGGCGCAGCACTTCCGGATCGGGTAGCCGGTTGAGCACCCGCAGTACCGTAGGACGCAGCTCGCGCTGCTCTTCCTCGGTGAGTAGTCCGACGAGATCGCGCAGGTCCATGTCATCGAGTTCCGCCGTCATGCAGCACAGGTTACGAGCGGATCCGGATTCCGTCATCCGACACCCTTTCCCTCACCTGGGAGGGTTTCAAACTGTGAGGAAACCCACAACGGTCAGAGGCGGTTGCCCGCCCGCCCGATTCACTGGACCCGGATCGGGTCGTCGGTCTCCCATCCCATGCGAGTTCGCACCTGCACCGTCGGATCCGCGGTCCGGGCGTCGGGCACATACGGAGTGAACCGTTCCAACGAGCCCCAGTCGCGACCCCAGTCGTCGCGCAGATAAGCGGGAACGGTCTCGGCCCGCAACAGCAGTTCCGTCCAGCCCAGCGGGCCGCCGCCGATATGGTCCTGCCAGGCATTGGAGGCGTCGGAGCCGACCCGGTCGGGCAGAATGCGGTAGCGGGGCACCTCGGCGATACCGTCGTGGTGGTCGAACGGGCGCTGGCAGGGGAAAGCGAGTCCGACATGCCAGTCCAACAGCACCGGATCGGTGTGTCCCACTACGGAATCGAGGGTGGCCAGGCGTGGTAGCCGGGGCGGGGTGACCGCCAACCACTGCCGTTCGGTGATGTCGTTGTCCACCGCCACCAGTCGTACCGCGTTCACCTCGTGGGGTAGCCGGTCCAGCGGCACCCGCAGGTTCCGCCAGGACGGCGACGGGCCGATATCGAGCGGGGACACCGAGCCCAATACCTGCACGGACCCATCCGCGGCGCGGGTGCCGTACTCCAACAGCAGTTCCTGGCCATAGGTGACCACACCGTCGGAGTCGACCGACCGGATCCGTCCGGCGGCGGTGATGGCGAGCACCCGATAGGCCGGATCGGCGCGCATGCTGTCGGACAGGTCCAGGCGATACCACTGCGAGGTGAGTTTCGCCTGCTGCTGTTCGCCCTGCCGATAGCTGCCGAGTACGGGGGTGCGGGCCGGATCGAGGCCGAACGGTAGTGCCACCGTGGACCCGTTGATTCCCGGTTCTGCGGTGGTACCGCCGCCGGTGCCCGCGCCGGTGGTGTCGGTGGTCTTGTTCTCGGTATCCGATTCGACCGAGTTCGCGCTTCCGCTCACCGTTTCCTCGGCGTCGGCGGTCAGATCGCGCGCCACCCCATTGGGGGTGAAACCCACCGTCTGCGCATCCGGATCGGTGGAGATGAGACCGTCCGCCGGTGCGCCCTCGTAGGGGAGCAGCAGGGAGTCGGCGGTATCGGTTTCCACCAGGACGTCGTCGGCGAGTCCGCACGGATCGCCGGCCAAGGAGCGCAGATTCGATTTGCCCACCGAATACGCCGGATACTGGCCCACCGCTGCCTTGGCCAGTGAGGCCACCTCGAACAGCACCAGCAGCGCGGCGGCCACGGTCAGCGGGGCCGAGGCGTAACGGACCGTCCGGGACGGGGAGCCGGCACGTGAGCGGGACGTGGTCGATAATCCGGCGCGATAGTGCAGCCAGAGCGCGACCAACAGCGCCACTCCGCTGAGACCGAGGAACAGGGTGGAAAAGCCCTTACCCGCCACCAGCGGCGCCTTGTCCCACCACGGGACACCATAGCTGGAGACATACCACCAGCCATTGGAACCGGTGAAAGTGATCGCCAGCAGGAACAGCACCGCCGCGGCGAACAACGCCCGATTGCGTGGGGCGCGAATACCGTTGGTGCTCACCGCCACCGCGGCCAGCGCGGCCAGCGACCCGGCCAGACCCGCGTACACGCCGAAATGATGGGTCCACTTCGTCGGGGTGAACATCATCAGCAGCAGCGAGGCGAACACGATGCCGAGAATGCGCACCGACGGGCCGCGGGAGGTCCCCGGGATCCGTCCCTTGCGCAGCACCTGCAATACGCATACCAGCAGGCACAGCAGCATGAGCAGCACGCCGAACCGGCGGGCCAGTGAACCGTCCGGCGAGAGCATGAGCAGCGAATCCCAGCGGGTGCGCTCGTCGAACCACGCCACGTTCGGGCCGACGATTGTGCGCACCCGGGTGGCCTCCAGCACCGTGGACAAGGTCTGGTCGGCGAAGATCACCACCAGTACCAGCGTCCCGGCCGCCAGTCCGGGAGCGAGCAGCGATGCATAGCGCAGCACCGCGCCCGGAGCGGGCCCGCCGGCCCGTTTCACGATGATCTGCAATACCGGACGGGATCCGGCGATCAGCGCCGCGATACAGATGAGCCCGGTGGGGCCGGCGGCCAGCGAGAAGGCCGCGACGAGCACCGCAACGGCCGCGGGCAGCAGCCGGGCGGTGGCGATGGCACGTTCGATGGAGCACCAGGTCAACAGCGCGCCCGCGGCGATGAGCGGTTCCGGGCGCAGACCGTTGTCGTAGGGGAGCCAGAAGGTGAGGAACACCAGTCCGGCGGTCCACAGCGCCACCTTGTTGTCGCGTATCCGGGCGCCCAGCCGGGGCAGCACCTCGCGGCTGATCACCATCCAGCAGACGATTCCCGCGAGCAAGGTTGGTAGCCGGATCCACGGGCTGGCGTCGGAGATGCGTGACATCCAGCCCAATACCTCGTACGACCAGCCGAACGGTGCCTCCGGCACCCCGAACCAGCGGTAGTAGTTGGCCAGGTATCCGGAGCGCTCGACGGTGCGCGCCATGCTCAGGATGTAGCCGTCGTCGGAGGTGTTGGCGCCGAAGAGATGCCAGCCGACCAGGGTGCCGAGGATTGTGATATCGGCGAGTCCGAACCGCCACCAGTGCGCGGGCAGGAAGCGCCGTGCCCGTCGGCCGTCGGTGACATCGAGCAGGTGCAGGGCGATCAGGGCGATCACCGTGCACAGCGCCGCCGCGAGTATGGCGGCCAGTTTCAGCGGGGTGGGTGAGGAGGTGAACCGGGAATCGAGGTCGGCGTGCAACCGGATACCGTCGAGCCGGTCGGCGTCCAGATCGGTGAACACCCCGACCAGTTGCGGTCGGATATCCCGATCCACCTGGGCGGCGAACGATGTTCCGTCCGACCGCTGCGCGCCGACGAGCTCCGCCGTGGTGGCCGCGGCCGTCGAGGAGACGGTGAGGGATTCGCAGTTCGCGAGCTCATCGCGGCTCGCCGAGAGCAATGGCACATCGCGCAGCAACACCGAGAGGGTGTCGTCGTGGACCGCCACCACCAGACCGCGCGACGAGGCCTGTCCCGAATCGACCGGGACGGTCGAGACCAGGGTGCCGGTGGTTTCCCGTACGACCTGGCACGGCACCGTGAGATCCATTCGCAGCGGCTGGTAACTCACCAGCGGCGCCTCGACACTGGTCGCCCCCGCCTGGGGCCAGTCCAGGGCGGCATGGTCCTGCCGCACCGGGAGCAGCGGCGTCAGCAGTGCCAGCACGAATCCGAGAAGCCCGGAGACGAGGGCGATCAGACGGATGCGGGTCGATGCTCGGGGGGTTCGTTCCGGTCGCACGGGGAGACTCTATGACCTGCCTCCTCCCCGCCGAGCGCCGCCTCCGGGGCGCGCGTATCCGCCGGGGGCGTATCCGGCCGGGAAGCTTTATCTGCGACAGGATATCTAGCATTGCTATGATCCCGGCATGTCCGCCATCAGCGAACGCCGCGAACGGGAACGCGCGCAACGCCATCGGCTGATCGTCACGGCCGCACGCGAACTCGCTGAGACCGAGGGCTGGGAGGCGGTGACGACACGGCGGCTGGCCGAACGGGTGGAATACAGCCAACCGGTTCTGTACAGCCACTTCGACGGCAAGGACGCCATTGTGAACGCCGTCGCCATGGACGGGTTCGACGAACTCGCCGCACACCTGCGCCACGCCCGACGGGCCGTCGCCGAACCCGAGCAGGCCCTGCGTGCCATCTGCCGCGCCTACCTGGAATTCGCGGCCGAGCGACCCGCCCTCTACCGGGCCATGTTCATCCTGCCCATCGACTCGAAGTTCGCGAGCGCCGACCCACCGCCACCGCTACGGGCCGCTTTTGCCGAGTTCGTCGCCTGCTTCCCCCCGGACGACGAGCGACGCGAGGCGGCCGCCGAAGTCCTCTGGAGCGCCTTGCACGGCATGGTCGTCCTACCGGCCTGCGGCCGTATACCCCCGGACGAGCAGGAGGAACGGCTCGACTTCCTCGTCACCCGGATCGCGGGTGCCCGGCCGGTATCGACCGCACCCTAGCAGCGCACTCGGCCCCCGGTATCCGAGCGAGCTACCGATCCCGCACCACGACGAGGGTGAACGGCCCGATATCCGTGCTGGTGAAACGCGGGTCTGCGAATATCTTCCGCGGGAAGGCGACGGTGAATCGCCGCACGTTCGGATCATTCGGGTAGACGTCCTCGGTGAGCCGCAAGGTGTAGTTCTCCCCGCTACGACGGAACAGGAACGCGTCCGGGGCCCGCCAGGGAGCCGCGGCCATGGCGTCGAGCAGTTGCTGGGGCGTGTCGAGTTCGCTCCACTCCTCGATGGTGGTGGTCCGGGCCGCGAAATCGGCGAGCGGATTGGCGTAGTGCGAGGTCATCCCCTGGAAACCGAAGTAGGGGTAGAAGGCCAGGAAGGTGGTGTCGCCGGTGAGCACCACGGTATCGGAGCGTCGACGACCGGTCTGTTCCCGCAACGTGGTGTCGATCTCGCGGTAGTGCACCTCGGCCGCCGGATCCCGGCGATCGGCGCGGACACCGTCGCCGTCGGTATCGGTGTAGGCGGTGGTGATCTCCGCGGCCAATACCCGAGGGATGTCCTGGGTGAAGGCGAGCGCGCCGATGGCAGCCACCGTCACCGCGGCCAACCGGAACCGAGCCGGTTCGTTGAAAGCCCGGTAGACCGCGCGGGCCCCTTCCACGAAGCCGAAACCGCCCGCCGCGGCCAGCAACACCAGCAGGATGGGTTCCAGCCGGAAGGACAGCAGCGTGGTCCCCGCCGCCGTGGCCGCCATGGACAGCAGCGACCACAGATAAACCGCCAGCACCCCGATACCGAGTGATTGGGCCCGCCGGGACGACCCGGCCCGCAGCACCAGCCACAGCGTGCCGACCAGGCACAGCCCACCCAGCAGCGACAGGTTCGTCATCGGCATAGGCAGTTGGGTGCCCGCTTCCGGCAGATAGTGGAAGGCGGTCCCGGACCGTGCGCCGACGCCCTCGAGCAACCGCAGCAGGAACGGCAGGTAGACGATGAGGCCGATCGCCCCCGCGACGACACCCATGAGGATCAGTCGTGGCAGCGGGGTGAGCGCGGCCCGGCGCGCACTGCCCACCGGTTCCCCACCGGTGCGGCGCCGCACCCGTTCGGCGACGCGATGCGCGTGTACGGCGAGTCCGGCGGCGATCACTGCCATCAGCACGATGGTGAACACCGCGAAGGCGAAGTACAGGGTGTAACAGACGGCCGCGAGCCCGAGGAACAGGCCGGTGCCGAGCGCGGCGCCCCAACCCCGTGCCGTCGCACCCGAATCCCGCGACGAGGCATCCCGTGCGTATTCGGCGGGTCGATGCAGGGCGCCCCAGGCCATGACCAGAACCGGCGGCAGCAGCACCGCGATGACCGCGCCGTAGGCCTCGGGCGAGGCATAGGCCACCGTGACGGCGGTCACGGCCGCCGCGACCCCCACCGCCCAGTCCGCCCGCACCAGTTGCGACCACAGCACCAGCGCGATCACCGCGGCCACCGCGATCGAACCGATCGCGTACGGCTTGAACGCTTCCCAGCCGTCCATGCCGAGCAGGTTGGCGAACCGTCCACCGACCCAGAACCAGCCCGCCGGGTAGAACGGCGGCAGATCGGCATAGGTCATATCGCGCAGTGCCGGGCTGTCGGTGAGTCGGGTGAGGTATTCGGTGCGGAACTCCTGGTCCACCGAAACCCCGAACAGATACAGCTTGGTGGCGGCCAGCGGCATGCCGAGGGTCACCGTGACGAAGGCGGCGATACCCGTCCAGGACAGCAGTTTCGCCATCCACCGTGCCCGTCGCAACCGCAGCAGCGCGATTGCGCCCGCCACCATGACGGCGGATACCACCTGCCCCACCGTGGTGAGCGCCCGCGTGACATTCGACGAATTGAAGGCGGGCCAATCCACCTGTGAAAAGGCGACCAGCCCAATGGCGGTGACCACCGTGGCGACCACTGCCGCCGCCAACGCCTCACCGAGAGCGGTCCCGGCCCGGCGCACCAGCGGTCCCGGTCGCGCCCTGTCGTTCGTCGTCATCGGCGTGCCAACCTCCGGCTCCATCCATACGCCTGCACGTCCGGGCCAGCCTAATGGAGTTTCGGCGCCATGCCCTCGCGCCGGATCGGTTGTGCCGTATCGGAAAGATGGGGCGCAACGACCACATCACGACGTCGAGTCCGACGGTCCTTCGTGCACATCGACTCGTTCGAGCTCGACCGCGGGCCGTATGTCGAGACGGCATACGGCCCGCGGTGTGCGAGCGGGTTCAGATGGGCAGCCTGCGGAAGATCGGGCGCGGAATATGGCGCAGGATCATCATCACGAAGCGGAACGCGCCGGGCGCCCAGACGATCTCCTTGCCTTTCTGCGATGCCGCGACCGCCAGTGCCGCGACCTCTTCCTTGTCGACGGTCAGCGGCGCTTCCTTGACATGCGCGCTGAATCGGGTGCGCACCTGTCCGGGGCGCACGACCAGGACCCGCACCCCGTGTGGCCGCAGGGCCTCACCGAGGCCGAGGTAGAACCCGTCCAGACCGGCCTTGGTGGAGCCGTACACGAAATTGGAACGGCGCACCCGCTCACCGGCCACCGACGACATGGTGATGATGCGGCCGTAGCCCTGGGCCTTCATCTTCTCGCCGAGCAGCACGCCCACCGAGACACCGGCCGTGTAGTTGACGCCGGCGACGCGCACTGCCTTGGCCTGGTTCTGCCATAGTTCCTCGGCGTCGCCGTCCAGCGCGAAGGCCACGATCGCGACATCGATATCGCCGCGGTCCCAGGCGGCCTCGATCACCTTGGGGTGGCCGTCGGTATCGAGTGCGTCGAAATCGATTACGTCGACCTCGCTCGCACCGGCGGCCTTCATCTGCTCGACCGCGCTCTCCCGCAGCGGATCATTCGGCAAGGCGGCCAGCACGATCCGGGCGGGACTCTTCTTCAAGTACTCGGCGCAGATCGCCAAACCGATTTCGGAGGTTCCGCCGAGCAGCAGAATGGTCTGCGGATTGCCAACGGCATTGATCACGAAAGCTCCAGCCTTCTCGCTATATCGGACATGAAAACGCCTGTGGGATCGACACTGCGGCGAACCTTGATCCACTCCTCGATCCGTGGATACATCCGGTGGAAGGTCTCGGCGGTCGTGCGCGAGTCCTTACCGGTGTACAGCCGGCCGCCGAATTCCAGCACCCGCTGATCCAATTCGGTGACGAACTCGTTGAGTCCGGGTGCGATGGGGAAGTCGACGCAGATATTCCAACCCGGCATCGGGAAGCTCAACGGCGCCTGGTTACCGGGGCCGAAGAGTTTGAAGACGTTCAGGAAGGAATAGAACCCGGACTTCTGAATGTCGATGATGATGCGCTTGAACTCGTCCACCGACTCCGGCGGCACCACGAACTGGTACTGCAGGAAGCCGTTGGAACCGTAGCCGCGGTTCCATTCACCCAGCATGTCCAGAGGGTGATAGAACTGCGTCAGGTTCTGCACCTTGCCGCGATAGGTGCCCGATTTGCGGTACCAGAGCTCGCCGATCGGGGTGAAGGTGTATTTGTTGGCCAGCCCGTTGGGGAAGATATCCGGCAGGGTGAAGAAGGTTTTGCCGTTGAACCGCAGGGGGTCCTTGCGCAGTTTCTTCGGCAGCTCGTCCAGCTTCGCCAGATTGCCGCGGGAGATGGCCGCGCGGCCCAGTTTCGGCATCGGGCTGATCGCGTCGAACCAGGCCGAGCTGTATTCGTAACGGTCTTCGGAGCCGTCGCTGTGGAAGGCGATGGTCTCGTCCAGATCGGCGGTCACATCGCCGTCGGCGATGAAGTACGCGGTCTCCGTCGGGGTCATCTCGATGGTCGCGCGCAGGATGATCCCGGTCAGACCACAGCCGCCGATGGTCGCCCAGAACAGTTTGGCGTTCTTCTTGGGGGTGATGTGCTGGACTTCGCCGTCTGCGGTGAGCAGGTCGATCGAGCGCACGTGGTTGCCGAAGCTACCCGCGCTGTGGTGGTTCTTACCGTGGATATCGGAGCCGATGGCGCCGCCGACGGTGACCTGCCGGGTGCCGGGCAGCACCGGCACCCACAGGCCGAACGGTAGCGCGGCCTTCATCAGCTGGTCCAGGTTCACACCCGCGTCGACATCCACCAGCCGGGTGTCCCGGTCGATGCGGTGGATCTTGTTCAGCGCGGTCATGTCGACGACCAGCCCGCCGGCGTTCTGGGCATTGTCGCCATAGGAACGACCCAGACCGCGGGCGATGATGCCGCGGCGTAGATGGGCGGGCTTACTGTCGTTGTCCTCGGCGACCATGGCGACGGCCTTGGCGATCACTTCCGGATCGCTGGTCGAGAGCACTTCTGCGGAGGTTGGTGCGGTGCGACCCCACCCGGTCAGCGTCCGGGTCCGCGTCGGCAGCGCCGCGGCGGGCTGCGGGGACGCTGTCGCGCCCTCGGAGGCCTGCGTATCGCGGTCGTCGTTGCCTGCGGTCCCCATGGCACCGGTCGTGGTGGTCGGAGCTTTCGTGGACATCGGCATAGAGGCTACAGGCATCACCGGAATCCGGTTCATCGTGCGGACCCCAGTAGTCGTGCGCGAGGTCGTCGACAAGTACATTTCGGTCGATGCCCGCACACAGCAACGCCACCCCCCGGCCACCGGAGTCCGCCGGAGCGTCTTCCGAGTCTTCCGAGCAGGTCCGCTCCGCGCAGGAACCGGTTGCCGTCGAACCGCAGGCCGGACCGCAGGCGCTTCCGGTCGAGATACCGCTGTCGGATGAGCCGGGCGGAACCCAGGTCGATCTGAAAACGCAGATCATCCGGTTCGTGCTGACCGGTGGGCTGTCCGCGGTGGTGGACTTCGGGCTCTACGTCCTGCTGCTGAAGGTGGTGGGTCTGCCGGTCGACCCGGCCAAGGCCATAGGTTTTATCGCCGGGACCACGACCGCCTATCTGATCAACCGCCGTTGGACGTTCCAGGCGCCGCCCAGTCGGGCCCGCTTCATCGCGGTGGTGGTGCTGTATGCGGTGACCTTCGCGGTGCAGGTGGGTCTCAACGGGCTGGTGTATGGGGCCCTGGACGAGGAGCTGTGGTGGCGGGTGCCGCTGGCCTTCGTGGTGGCCCAGGGCACGGCGACGGTGATCAATTTCGTGGTGCAGCGGGTAGTGATCTTCAAACTCCGCTGAAAAGATCTTCGAAATTCGGCGAAAACAGCAATCCGCCGAAAACAGCGTGGTGCCCGGCCCACGGGGTGATGGGGCCGGGCACTGAGCGCTGGTGTGTCCCGAGATGGGAGGCCGAGGGTCGAGGCCGCTCGGATCGGGTGAGCCTTCGACTCAGCAGGCGATGCTGGTGAGCGGTGCGCGACGCCGGGCCAGCGCAGACCGCACGGCGGCCCCGATGGCGACCACCGGGGGGATCCAACGGGCCTCGTCGGGGCTCACACCCCAGCTGGCCGAGCCGGCGGACAGGTGGGTGGGCGGCAGTGGGACACCCGCGCCGTCCATGTGGACGATCGCACCGGCCGCGCGCAGCGCCTCGATCGCCATGGCGGCCTTGCGGACACCGGTAACCAGATGAATTTCCCGACGCTCCTGACCCGGGATCTCGATTACCGGCCCGGACAGGTTGTTCGCCCGCAGAAAACGCCGTACTTCTCCGGCCAGCTCCCCGCTGACCTCGACGGCGGCCAAGTTGTCATCGGTGATCAGGCACACACCGTTGGCCGTTTCGGCAACCGTCCAGCCGCGCTCGCCATAGGCCCGCGCAGCCGCGGCCTTGGCTTCAGCCGAGACGGAAGTCGAAAACGTCGTACGCACTGTCATCTCCATTCCCCGGTACAGATCAGATCCGGCACTCGTAGGTCGTATCGACGACAGACATCCAAAGCGTTACGCCAATTCCGAAATTTTTTGCGACTGTCGGATACGTCTCATTCGCAGACAAGTGTCATAAGTCGGTGCTATAGGGGAAAACGCAGGTCAATCGTTGGATTCCGGGGGAATATCCGGGAAGGCCACCGGTTATGGGCGGCGGTTCCGGGGGCAGGGCCGGTCAGTGGCCGCCGGAGACGATCGTTTCGAGCCGTGGCGCGGCCGCGTCCTTGGCGGAGCGCAGGTACCGCAGCGGCCGTCCCGCCCGATCGGTGGTGGGCCAATCGATGGCCAGATCCGGGTCGAACGCGTCGAGATCGTGGTCGAGCTCGGGGGTGTATTCGAGCGAGCACAGATAGGTGAGGGTGGAGTCGTCCGCCAGGGACAGCACGGCATGGCCCAGCCCTTCGGACAGGAATACCGACCGACGGTCGATATCGTCGAGGATCACGCTGTCCCATCGGCCGAAGGTAGGGGAGGTGGGCCGCAGGTCCACCACCACGTCCAGGAAGGCGCCACGGACACAGCTCACGTATTTCGCCTGCCCCGGCGGGGTATCGGTGTAATGGATACCGCGCAGCACACCCGCGGCCGAGACGGAGGTGTTCACCTGGAGCAGGTCGAACGACCGGCCGGTGGCCTTCTCGAATTCGGAGGCCTTGAACATTTCGGCGAAAGTGCCGCGGTCATCGCGCAGGACGCGAGGCGTGCACACCCACGCACCCGGTATCGCCATCTCCTTGAACTGCATACTCACCAACTTCGTCCACGCTCGAGTAGATCGAGCAGGTATCTACCGTAGCCGGAACGGAGCAGCGGGTCGGCCAGGGCGCGCAGTTGGTCGTCATCGATGAATCCCATCCGCCAGGCGACCTCCTCCGGGGAGCCGATCTTGAGTCCCTGACGTTCCTCTATGGTGCGGACATAGTTGGCGGCATCCAGCAGGGAATCGAAGGTGCCGGTGTCCAACCAGGCGGTACCGCGAGCCAATACGTCGACGTGCAACTTGCCCGCCTCCAGGTAGGCGCGGTTGATATCGCTGATCTCGTACTCGCCCCGTCCCGACGGCCGCAGCCCGCGGGCGATGGACACCACATCGTTGTCGTAGAAGTACAGCCCGGGCACGGCGAAGTTCGATCGAGGCACTTTGGGCTTCTCATCAATGGATATGGCCTTGCCGTCGGCGAATTCCACCACCCCGTAGGCGCTCGGATCCGAGACCCGGTAGGCGAATATCGCCCCACCGTCGATCTCGGCGAATCGGTTCAGGCTGGTGCCGAGGCCGGGGCCGTGGAAGATATTGTCGCCGAGCACCAGGGCCACCCGATCGGTGCCGATATGGTCGGCACCCAGGACGAAGGCCCGGGCCAGTCCATCCGGCACCGGCTGCACCACGTAATCGATGGCGATACCGAATTGCGAACCGTCCCCGAGCAATCGGCGGAACGCCGCGGCGTCCTCGGGGGTGGTGATCACCAGGATGTCGCGGATACCCGCCAGCATGAGGGTGGACAGCGGATAGTAGATCATCGGCTTGTCGTAGACCGGGACCAACTGTTTGCTGACCCCGCGCGTGATCGGATGCAGTCGTGACCCCGTGCCGCCGGCCAAGATGATTCCGCGCATGTCCGTCGAGTCTGCCGGCAGCCGTCGGTCCGGGTGCTGCGGGCCGTCCGACACATCACGGCGAGCGGAGAATCGGCGGTTTCCGCGCGTCTCCCCGATGCACCGAAGGCCCCGTTGCCCGGTGGGAGACCCATCGGGCAACGGGACCTTCGGCGTTGGTTCGCCGCCGATTACTGGGCCGGGGGGAACGGTTCGTTGATCGTGGTGAAGTACTGGATGATCGCTCCGATCGCGACCGGCGCGGTCACCAACAGCTGGCCGGCGATGGTGCCCAGCGCGCCGACGGCGATGACGCCGCCGAGGCAACCGATGATCGCGGCGGGGATGAACGGGCCGAACAGACCGATGATCGTCGCGGAGGCGACGGTGGCGCCCGCGATACCGCCGAGCACGCAACCGATCGCGGCGCCGCCCAGCGAACCGACGGTGGTGCCGATGGCCGCACCGGTGGCGATGGTGTCCTTCAGTCGAGTGAAGGCGGCGACCTCACGGTCGTAGGGCGTCTTCCAGGGCGCCGAGTCCTGGTGCGGCAGGGCCACCGGCTTGTAGACGGCCTTCGAGACGTCCAGCTGTGGGGTGAGTGTGGCGGTGTGGCCGTTGATCTCCGCTTCGATGGGCAGTTCGAAATCGTCGATGCGGAAGGCGAGCGGGGTGCCGGCCAGGACGGTGCCGTCCGTTGCCTTGATCTTGAAGATGCCGTCCTCGACCACCATGGAACCGGAATCGGTGGTGATGATCGACCGACCCCCTTCTTCACGAGCGGTGAAGTTGACCGGCGCCGGCTGGGGTGTGGGCTCGGCATGCGCTGTGGCGGTGCTCACACCCAGGGCGGTGATGAGCAGCGCCGCGGTCGTGGCGAATTTCTTGATCAGCATACTCGTTTCCTCATCGAAAGGGTGTTGTCGGCAAGATCATGTCGACCGAATCATCAGGATTCAGGAGATGCGAATGATTGTGAAGTGTTATGAGCAGTTATTCACTGTCCGTTAACTGCTTATCTGCCGACCATACGGTTTTCTGAACTCTGGTGGGGGAGTGGAGCTCTCGGGCGAGTGAGATGTAGTGGCCCGTCACACATGTTCCGTGATTCGGCATAGTGGCCGGCACAATACGGCCCTCGACGTAAAGTTGCAAAGGTGCGATTGCTAGTGACCGGCGGGGCCGGCTTCATCGGAGCGAACTTCGTACGGCAAACCGTCACCGAGCGACCGGATGTGACGGTGACCGTGCTGGACGCGTTGACCTACGCCGGCAATCGGAGCTCCCTGGATCCGGTCGCCGACCGGATCGATTTCGTCCACGGCGATATCGCCGATCTGGACCTGGTCGACGACCTGGTCAGCGGGGTCGATGCGGTGGTCCACTTCGCCGCCGAGTCGCACAACGACAACTCACTGTCCGAGCCGTGGCCGTTCGTGCAGACCAATATCGTCGGCACCTATTCGCTGTTGCAGGCCGTGCGCAGTCACGGGGTGCGGTATCACCATGTCTCCACCGACGAGGTCTACGGTGATCTCGGGCCCGAGGACCCCCCGTTCACCGAGCGCACCGCCTACAACCCGTCCAGTCCCTACTCGGCGACCAAGGCGGCCGGCGATATGCTCGTCCGGGCCTGGGTGCGCTCCTTCGGTATCCGCGCCACGCTGTCGAACTGTTCGAACAACTACGGTCCGTATCAGCATGTGGAGAAATTCATTCCGCGCCAGATCACCAATCTCATCGATGGGGTGCGGCCGCGGTTGTACGGCGGCGGCCACCAGGTTCGGGACTGGATTCACGTCGACGACCACAACCGCGCGGTCTGGGCCATTCTGGAACGCGGGCAGATCGGTCGAACCTATCTGATCGGTGCCGACGGCGAACTCGACAATCGCACCGTGGTGGGCATGATCCTGGCCGAATTCGGCCGGGACCCGAACGATTTCGACCATGTCACCGACCGCGCGGGCCATGATCAACGCTACGCCATCGACGCCACCCCGCTGCGCACCGAACTCGGTTGGGAACCGCGCTATGTCGATTTCCGAGCCGGTCTCGCCGACACCATCGCCTGGTATCGCGAACACGAATCCTGGTGGCGTCCCTACAAGGCCGCCACCGAACGCGCGTACGCCGAGGCGGGCGAGGTGACCATCACCCCCACACGATGAGGTGATATTTGGCCGCGGCGGCCAGTAGCGCGATGGCGGCCGCCGCGATCACGGTGATCGCGGCGCCGCGGCCCGGCGTGCGCCCGTTCGGCGCGGTGAGTCGGAAGGGCATCCACCGCAGCAAAACCGCGAACGCCAGGACCGCCAAAGGCACGAAATACCGGCCCTGCACACCGTCGATGATGAAGTAGGCGACCGGCGTGAACGACATGTACAGCGTGACGTAGATCATGGCCACGCCCGCGGCGACGGTCAGGGCCACCACCAGAGTGCGCCGGAAATCGGGGGCGCTCAACCGTTCCGCGATACCGACACTCACCGCAAACGCCAACAGGCAGGTGACGATCGTGGTGGCGGGAACGTCGATGTAGGCGAATCCGAGTTCCCCGAAGAACTCGGTGAACCATTCCTGGTCGCGGCGCAGGATGCTGTCGCCGAAGGTGTCGAGGAAATCCAGCGGATGGCCGAGGATATGGCGCAGCTGTTCGTCCGGGTGCACCGTGTACCACTGGTGCGGGGGGCGCATGAGGCTGGTGCCCTCACCGGTCGGTGCGGCGATCTTCATCCAGATCGCGAAGCCGATCGCGCCCATCGCCGCGGAAATCCACGGCAGCGCCCGCGACCATCCCGCCAGCCCCAGCCGGGAGCTCGGAATGAGCACAATCAGCAAGGCGAGCAGCACATAGGTCGGTTTGCACAACGGTAGGGCGAGGGCGGTGATCAGCAGCGCTGCGAGCTCCACCCGGTTCAGGTTCGCGCCGAGGAACAGGCCCTTCACCAGCAGCGCCGATACCAGCAGGGCCAATGCGTTGGTCAGGGTGTCGGCGGTGACCGTGCCGGCCTGGAAGACCGCGATGGGCAGCACCGCGACGGCGAACACCAACCATTGGATGCGATATCCGCGCAACGTCCACAGCGCGAAGCCCACCACCAGCAGATAGGAGAGCAGTCCGGCGAGCCGGGTGAGCAGCACCATGCCGCCCACATCGGCGCCGATCAGTTCGGCCGTGCGGATACCGAGGGCGGCGGGCACATAGGGGACCGCCGAATAGGCCGCGGTATTGGTGAACCACACATCCCGCTTGTCCGAAGTGATCTCGGCGGCTTTGAGCCGGTCGTAGTCGTGCGGATCGGCCACCATCGGGTGGGGTTCCGGTGGGTTGGTGGTGTAATCGTGCAGGGCATAGGCCATGAGCGCATCGATCGACGTCGGTACCGGGCCGCCGTAGGCGACACCGCGCTCGTCCTCGATCTCGGTGGGCAGGAAGCCACCGTGGGCGACCTGATAGGCGCGGCCGAACTGGGTGATCTCGTCATGTCCCCACATGGGTGGGGCGGTCACCGTGAACACCAGGCCGAAGAATCCGGCGAGCAGGGCGAAGGCCAGGGTTGCGGGGCCGAGGCGGGTGATGAGCGCCGCCCACAGCGCGCGGAACCGCTTCGGTGCGGGGGCTGCGGGAACGTCCGACCCGATTGGGTTCTCGGCCTCGTCACCGGAGGTTGCGGTAGCGGTATCGCGTTCCGGGGCAGCGGTGGGGCCGGTGTCCTCGGTCGAGGCGGTCAACGCGCTGCCTCGCCGGCGGAACGGGACGACGCGTCGGTGACGCCCGGCGCCGAATAGCGCAGATACACCAGACGTGCGGCCTCGTGCCGGGAACGACGGATACCGTCCAGGATCAGGCCCGCGGTCCAGGCCAGGCAGCCGAGCAGTAGCAGGGTGAAGGCCCCGAACAGGGTCGGGAAGCGCGGCACCAGATGGGTGTTGTAGTACTCGACGACGATCGGGACACTCAACGCCACCGAAAGAATCCAGCTCAATGTACCGAACAGGCCGTAGAACGCCACCGGTCGTTCATGGCGCGCCAACCCGATGATCAGGGCGAGGATTTTGAAACCGTCGTGATAGGTGCGCAGTTTGCTCTCGCTGCCTGCGGGGCGATCCCGGAATCCCACGCGCACCGAGGTCTGCGGAACTCGCAGGTGCAGGGAATGCACGGTCAATTCGGTCTCGATCTCGAATTCCCGCGAAACCGCGGGGAAACTCTTCACGAACCGGCGCGAGAACACCCGGAAACCGCTGAGCATATCCTCGACGTTCTCGCCGAATACCTTGCAGACCACACCATTGAGCACCTTGTTACCGGTTTCGTGGCCGGCTCGATATGCCGAGGCGCCCTCGTCCTGTTGCCGAATGCCCAACACATGGTCGTACGGACCCTCGAGCAGGGTTTTGATCATCAGCGGTGCCGCCGACGCCTCGTAGGTGTCGTCGCCGTCGATCATCAAGTACACATCGGCCTCGATATCGGCGAAGGCGCGGCGCACCACATTGCCCTTGCCCTTGGCGTGTTCCGTGCGCACGATGGCGCCGGCGGCGCGCGCTTTTTCGGCGGTCGCGTCCGTACTCAGGTTGTCGTAGACATAGACGACGATTCCGGGCACGGCGGCCTGCAGGTCGGTGACGACCTTGGCGACCGAAGCCTCTTCGTTGTGGCACGGGACCACGGCGGCAATGCGGAGGTCGGTGGAGTCCACCCGGTCAATCCTCGGAGATCGGCGGTATATCGGAACACCGGGAGACTACAGGGTTCGCGCGGCGTCGGCCGAGCAAGGTGCGCTGCGGTACCGTCGGCCCGTGTCAACCAGTGAGTCACCGGCCGTATCGGATACCGATGCCGAATCCGTGTCGCCGGACGGGTCGGCGCCCGCCGCGGAGTCGGTGTCGCGCTCGCCGGTCGCGCGGTTGTTCGCCGCGCTACGCCGGGGCGCGGCCTTCCTGGTGGTCGGCGCCGTGGGGTTCGTGGTCGACGCGGGCGCCTACAACCTGCTGGTGTTCTGGGAGGGCGGGACGGTATTCGACGGGGAGGGCGTGCTCTACCACGCGCCACTGCCCGCCAAGATCATCGCCATCGCGGTGGCCACCGTGGTCACCTATTTCGGTAACAAATGGTGGACCTTCTCCCACAAGAAGAGCGACGGACGGGTCCGGGAGTATCTGCTGTATGCCGTCGTCAATGTGGTCGCGATCGGTCTTCAGCTGGGTTGTCTGGGCTTTTCTCGTTATGTCCTGGATCTGGCGGGGCCGGTCGCGGACAATATTTCCGGAACGCTCATAGGCCAGATCGTCGCGGTGCTGTTCCGATATTGGGCCTATGACAAGTTCGTATTCACCGGAGAAAGTGATACCCCGGTTGCCGAACGGGCGCGCGGCGTGACCGATTGATATCCTCGCTCCCGCCGCGAACCGTATCCGGGGACGCTACGCCTGTCCCGTCGGCACTATGAGGAATTTCGAGGAGTTCATGGACCAGTCGGCCACGCAGGCAGTTACCGAAACGAATGACCTCTCGTCGGCCGCGCCGGAGTCGCTGCGCTCGGAACACCGGCGGGCGTCCGACCGGCTGGTCCTACAGCGGGGTATCTTCACGGGGCCGTCGCCCAGAGTGAGCGACGAACTGTACGCGGTCGTGAAGGGCCGGTCGTCGCGTGAGCGGCTGAGTCTGCGGTTGGAGAAGGGCGCCACCGCCCATACCAACACCTATTTCGGCCGGTTCGCCGCCAGCTACTGGCAGCGCTGGACCACCGTGACCGAGATCGAGACCACCATGGTGCTCGATGTCGCTGCCCGGGCCCGGGTCCGTCTGGTGGCCTCCGATATCGCCGGTCACCGCCGCATCATCACATCCGCCGAGGTCGATGCCGACGGTCCGGTGACGCTGTCCGCGCCGCTGGACCAGTATGTCGACGGTGGGGCGCTGTGGCTGGAGTTCGACGCCGTGGGCGGCGAGGTCACCGTCTCCGAACTGACCTGGACCGCCTCCGCGCCCGAACATGTGCGCCCGGTCGCCATCGCCATCTGCACCTTCAATCGGGCCGAGGACTGCGCCGATACCGTCGCCGCGCTGGCCTCCGACCCGACCGTACTGGCGGTCATCGACGCGGTGTACGTGGTGGATCAGGGCACCGACCTGGTCTGCGACCGGCCCCTCTACCAGAGCACTCGCCCGGCCTTCGGCGACAAACTGCGCTACATTCGGCAGCCGAACCTGGGCGGTGCGGGCGGTTTCACCCGTGGCCTCTACGAGGTGTCGGCGGTCAACGAGCACGCCGATGTCATCCTGATGGACGACGACATCCTCTGCGAGCCCGAGACCGTTCTGCGGCTCAACGCCTTCGCCAACCTCACCACCCAGCCGACCCTGGTCGGCGCGCAGATGCTGTTTCTGCTCAACCCCGACTACCTCAATGTCGGGGCCGAGGACGTGCGGCTGGACAAGCTCATGCACGGTCAACGGGTACCCAAGGCGCTGCGCAACACCAGCATGCTCAAGCGCAACCAGGAACGCCGCGTCGACGCCGGCTACAACGCCTGGTGGACCTGTCTGATCCCCGCCGAGGTGGTCGCCGAGATCGGTCTGCCCATCCCGATCTTCTTCCAGTGGGACGACGTCGAATACGGGCTGCGTGCCCGCGAACACGGCTATCCCACGGTCACGCTGCCGAACGCGGCGGTATGGCACGCGGATTTCTACTGGAAGGACTTCGACGACTGGGCGCGGTATTTCAGCACCCGCAATTCGCTCATCGTCTGCTCCCTGCACACCGACCTCGACCCCAAGGTCGTCACCCGGCTGTTGTTCCGCAATTTGGCCGAATACCTGGTCGCCATGCAGTACGGCCTCGCCCACACCACCCTGCAGGGCATCGAGGATTTCCTGGAGGGGCCGAAAATCCTGGCCGATGGTGGAGTCGCCGCCCTGGCGAAGGCCAGGTCGAGCCGCGCCGACTACCCGGAGACCATCAAACACCCGGCCGCGAACCCGCCGGTGCCGTCATCCCAGATCCGGATCCGGCGAGCCGGTGGTGAACCGAGCAGGTTGCTCGCGGTGCTCGTCAAACGCGCGATCATGCAGTGGACCGGCCGGGTCGAGCACGGACCGGTCGGGGTCACCCGCGAGGATGCGCACTGGTGGCACGTATCCCTGTTCGACCATGTCGTGGTGACCGATGCCTCGCAGTCGGGTGTGCGGGTCAGACGACGGGACAAGGCCCGGGCGCGCCAACTGCTGCTGCGCACGTTCCGTGTCCTGCGCCGCCTGCGCCGCGAACTGCCCACCTTGCAGGAGCGCTACCGCGCCGCCATGCCGGAACTCACCGGGCGCGCCAACTGGGAGCGCCTCTACGGCATCGGCGACTGAGCCGCGCGATCCCCGATCCGGGCGTCCGCAAGGGCACCCGGATCGGGCGCCGATCAGAGGAACAGGTCGGTGGTGAGTTCGGAGTCCCCCGGGACGACACGGTATTTGTCGAGGTCTGTGATGCCGTGCGCGGCGAGCACCTCCTCGTCGATGAAGAAATTGCCGGTGGTCTTCTCTGCGGGCGAGGTGAGCACCAGGTAGGCGGCATCGGCGTAGATATCGGGGGTGCGCGAGGTTGCGATCATCTGCTCCCCACCGAGGAGATTGCGCACTGCCGCGGTGGCGATGGTGGTGCGCGGCCACAGCGAGTTCACGCCGACACCGTCGTTCTTCAACTCCTCGGCAAGACCGAGCGTGGTCAGCGACATGCCGTACTTGGCGATGGTGTAACCGAGCGAGGCCCCTGCCCACTTCGGGTCGAGATTCAGTGGCGGGGACAGGGTGAGGATATGCGGGTTACGCCCGGCCTTCGCCGATTCGCGCAGGTACGGCAGGCACAGCTTGGACAGCAGGAAACTGCCTCGACAGTTGATGTCCTGCATCAGGTCGTACTTCTTCATCGACAGTGTCTCGGTGGGGGACAGGTCGATGGCCGAGGCGTTGTTGACCACGATATCGATCCCGCCGAACCGCTCGGCGGTTTGCCGCACCGCCTCGGCGACCGCGTCGTCGTTGCGGATATCGCCGACGAACGGCAGCACGGTCCCGCCCGCGGCCTCGAGTTCGGCGGCCGCCGTGTGTATGGTGCCGGGCAGTTTGGGGTGCGGTTGGTCGGTTTTGGCGATCAGGGTGATGTTCGCGCCGTCGGCCGCGGCCCGTCGGGCTATTTCGAGGCCGATACCGCGGCTGCCGCCCGACATGATCATCGTCCGGCCGGCCAACGGTTTGGCTGCGGGGTCGGTCATTGCCTGCCCTCCTGTCGTCGCTGCCACGGTCGGGCCGACCGCGGCGGGCCTCCGATCTAGAGGGTAGGCATCGGTGCCGGGTTGCGCAGATATCCGCGGAACCCGGGTTCGACGAAAGACTGTCGGGTTCGGTCGCCCGCTCTAGTCCGGTTTCTGGAACTGTTCGTTGCGGCCCAGGCTGCGCAGGTGGAACCATTCGCGCAGGCCCGCGGGGTCGCGGCGGGTGACCAGGAAGAACCAGGAGAACCGGATCCATTCCTGGGGGAGCAGCTTGCGCATGCCCGGCTGCGACATCAGATATCCGCGGTTACGGTAGGTGAAATAGCGCTTGACGGGGTCATCCGGATACTGCGTGTGCATCCGTCCCCCGAGAATGGGTTTGAACTCGGCCGAACCGTTGGGGTGCAGATACGCGGTTTGCAGACAGGTGCCGAAGGGCAGACCCGAGCGCACCAGTCGGCGATGCACCTCCACCTCGTCCCCGCGGACGAACAGGCGCAGATCCGGAACCCCGATCACATCCACGGCCTGGGCGGAGATAAGTGCGCCGTTGAACAGCGAGGCGATACCGGGCAGGAAATCGTCGCTGCCGAGTTCGGAGCGTAGCCGTCGCCACACCACACCGCGGCGCAAGGGGAACGCCAACCGGTCGGGGTCATCGATATCGCAGACCACCGGCGACACCTCGACCAAACGGTGCCGACGCGCGCAGGAGAACAGCGTGGCCAGCACCTCCGGGCCCTCCGGGCGGCCGTCGTCGTCGGCCAGCCACACCCAGTCGGCGCCGAGCGCCAGGGCATGCAGGATACCGAGCGCGAAACCGCCCGCGCCGCCGAGATTATGGGCGGATCCGAGGTAGGTGGTCTCCATCGGCTGCTCCCCCACCAGGGTGGCCACCTCGGGCTCGTTTCCGTTGTCGATCACGATCAGGTGGTCGACCGGGCGGGTCTGGACGGCAATGGCCTTCAGCGATTCGGCGAGCAGTTCACGCCGCTTGTGCGTGACGACGACGGCGACGATCTTCGCCGTCTCACCGAATTCGACCTCCCGCAGCACGGTTCCGGGCTCGGGCGGCCCCGTCTCCGCCGCGCCCCCGTCTCCCGAGTCGGACCCGGCCCCGGCTTCGGTGGTCGCCGTCTCGGATGTGGTGGGCTCGGAAGGCGATTCGGGTTTCTCGCTTTCCGGCCCAGGTGACTCGGCCCCCGGCTCCGGTAGCACCGCCCCCGCATCGGCATCTGTCCGCGAATCCGCGGACGCCGCGGTGTTCTGGCCGGTCGGCTCGCTCATACCTGGTTTTTCTCCAATTCTCTTTCCGTCTCCCCGACCGGTTCGGACCCCTCTACGGTCGCGGGCGCACTCGCCGCGGTGCGTTCGGCCTCCAGTTCGCGCAATATCGACGCGACGTGGTTACCGGCATCCGGGCCCTCGTAGGCTCGCACGACTTCCTCGATACCGCCCTGCAACCGGATCCGTCCGTGGTCGACCCACAATGCGGTATCGCAGAGTTGGGCGAGGAATTCGTTGGAATGGCTGGCGAATACCAGGATGCCCGAACGGGCGACCAGTTCCTGTAGTCGCAGCCGCGCCTTCTTCATGAATTCGGCGTCCACCGCGCCGATCCCCTCGTCCAGCAGCAGGATCTCCGGGTCGATGGAGGTGACCACCCCCATCGCCAGTCGCACCCGCATACCGGTCGAATAGGTGCGCAGCGGCATCGACAGATACTCGCCGAGCTCGGTGAAATCGGCGATTTCATCGATCTTCGCCAACATCTGCTTGCGGGTCTGGCCGAGGAACAACCCGCGGATGATGATGTTCTCGTAGCCGGAGATCTCCGGGTCCATGCCGACGCCGAGGTCGAAGACCGGCGCCACCCGCCCCCGGATGCGAGCGCTACCACGGGATGGTTCGTAGATTCCGGACAGCAATCGCAGCAGGGTGGACTTGCCCGCGCCATTGTGCCCGACCAACCCGACCCGGTCGCCTTCCTTCAGCGACAGGGTGATATCGCGCAACGCCTCCACAACCACCACATCGGACTGGTTGCGCCCGATTGCGCCGCCTGCCTTGCCGAGGAACGCCTTCTTCAACGACCGCGATTTCGCGTCGAAGATCGGGAACTCCACCCACGCGTTGCGGGTTTCGATACTGACTCGATCCGTCATGATCCGCCTGCCTCCTACACCCAGTACGGCACGCGCGACCGGTACTGCTTCAGGGCGAAGACAGCGACGATCCAGCCCACCGCGGTAATGGCTCCGACGATCCCCCAGTGATACAGCTGCTGATCGTCCCCGAGCAGCGGAGCGCGGACGATCTCCAGGTAATGGTAGGTGGGGACGATCTCGGCGAGCCGGGCGCGGTTGGCGATCTCACCACCCTGCTCGTACAGGCTCTTGGTGCTCCACATCACGGGCGTCAGCACGAACAGCATCAACGTCATACTGCTCAGGATCGGCGCGATATCGCGGTAGCGGGTGCTGAAGATGCCGAACACGATCGACACCCACATGGCGTTCAGGAAGATCAACGCCAAGGCCGGGATGGCCATGATCGCCGTGGGATGCAGATCCCGCCACACGCCGAACGCCACCAGAATGACCAGGTAGATCAGCATATTGTGCGCGAAGAACAGCATCTGCCGCCAAATCAGCCGGTAGATGTGCACGCTCAGCGCCGACGGTAGCTGTTTGATCAGTCCTTCGTTGGCGATGAACACCTCGGCGCCCTCGAGGATCCCGGCCTGGATGACATTCCACACGATCAGACCGACCGCCACATAGGGCAGATAATCGGCCAATGGTTGGCCGAGCAAGGCCGCGTACAGAATGCCGATGGCGGTGGCCTGCACCGCGGTGGCGATGGTGATCCAGAACGGGCCGATCACCGAGCGGCGATACCGCTGTTTGATGTCCTGCCAGCCCAGCGACAGCCACAGCTCCCGCTGGGCGAATCCGTCACGAACATCGCGCCAGGCGCGGGCGAAGGATTGTGAGTCGTTGACGATCGGGTCCGGTTCGGCGACCGTCGCGGGGGTTGCGGTGTCGTTGTCGGATACCGAGGTTGTTTCGGAACTCACAGGCTTCTCATCTGCAACTGGGGAGTCGTCAGGGCGCGCCGAGCTCTCGTCGGGGCGCTCTGTGGTCTCGTCTGTCACCTGATCGGAGTGAGCGGCAGCTGCGGGCACGATGCACGAGACTACTCGGGTGCGGCCGGAGCGCACACCCAGATGTGGTGTTCACGGCTACTGCCGTGGGGTTTCGGGGCCCATGGGACCTGCGTGTCCGCCTGTGCCGGGGAACTCACAGATACTGTCCGGTACCGCCGATCGACTGGCCGTGCTGCGCGGCGCGTCCCTCGGCGGCGTGCAGACCCGCCGGCAGCGCTCCTTGGCGCATCTGCTCCAGCTGTGCCCGGGCCGCCATCTGCTGGGCGAAGAGCGCGGTTTGGATACCGTGGAACAGCCCCTCCAACCAACCCACCAACTGGGCCTGGGCCACCCGCAGTTCGGCATCCGAGGGCACCGCCTCCTCGCTGAACGGCAACGCCAGCCGCTCCAGCTCCTCGCGCAGTTCCGGGGCCAGCCCCTGCTCCAGTTCCCGGATCGACGATTTGTGGATCTCGGCCAGGCGGGTCCGGCTGGCATCGTCGAGCGGGGCGGCGCGCACCTCCTCCAGCAGCTGCTTGATCATGGTGCCGATCCGCATGACCTTCGCCGGCTGCTCGACCATATCCGTCAACGATTCGCCCGAATCCGCGTGCTCGTCGGACTCCTCCGCGGATTTCTCGCGCTCGGTGTACGCCGCGCCCGACTCGGGATGTGCGGGCAGGATCAGTCGACGGCCTTCCGGCCCGATCACCACCACGGGTTCCGAGGGATCATCCGATTGCGTCATGGTCCCCATCATTGCGCGTTCTCGGCGAAGACGCTAAAGCCGGTGGTGTCGGCACGGATTGTTCGAGCGCACCGCGGCCGACCAGGGTTACCGGGTCATGACCGCTGGCCTTAAAGTGGCCAGCATGACTTACGACGTCGCGCGGGTTCGGGGCCTGATACCGTCCCTGGGCGACGGGTGGACCCATCTGGCCCCCCAGCTGGGCATGTTGGTTCCGGAATCGGTCTCGCGGGCGGTCTCGACCGGCTTCCGCACCACATCCTTCTCCCACGGTGGGCCGCACCCGGTGCATCGGCACAGCGCGGAGATCCTACGCTCGGCGCGTGAGGCCGTCGCCGATCTGGTGGGTGGCGACCCGGACGGGGTGGTGCTCGGAGCGGATCGGGCGGTCCTGCTGGCCGGTCTGGCCGAATCGCTGAGTTCCCGGCTGGGGTTGGGCACCGGGATCGTGCTGTCCCGGCTGGACGACGAGGCCAATGTCGCTCCCTGGCTGCGGATCGCCAACCGGTACGGCGCCCATGTGCGCTGGGCGGAGGTGGAGATCGAAACCTGTGAGATGCCGTCCTGGCAGTTCGAGGAGTTGATCGGTCCCACCGCGCGATTGGTCGCACTGACCGCGGCCTCCCCGATCGTCGGATCCGCGCCCGCCGTGCGGGTCGCGGCGGACCGGGTGCATCAGGTGGGTGGGCTGCTGGTCGCGGACGCGCTCGGCGCGGCGCCGTACGCGCTGGTCGATATCGAGGAACTCAATGCCGATGTGGTGGCGTTGAGCGCCGCCTCCTGGGGCGGGCCTGCGGTGGGTGCGCTGGTCTTCCGCGATCCGGCGTTTCTGGACCGGATTCCGTCCATGTCGCTGAGCCCCTACGCCAAAGGGGTGGAGCGGCTCGAGATGGGAACGCACCAGTACGCGCTGCTGGCCGGGCTGACCGCCTCCATCGACTATCTGGCCGGACTGGACGATGACGCCACCGGTTCCCGCCGCGAGCGGCTCGAGATCTCCATCACCTCGTTGCAGGACTACCACGAGCAGCTGTTCGAATTCCTGCTGGACCTGTTGGAGAAGATCCCCGGCCTGCATGTGATCGGCCGGGCCGCCACTCGCATCCCGACCGTCAGCTTCACCATCGACGGGATGCGGGCGGAGAAGATCGCCGCCGAACTGGCCCGCGAGCGGATCCTCGTCCTGGCCGGCACCCATGGCGGCAGTCGACTGCTGGACGCTCTCGGCGTCAACGACGAGGGGGGAGCGGTCACCGTGGGACTGGCCCCCTACACCACGAAATTCGAGATCGAACAGCTGGGCAGCGCGCTCGCGGCGCTCACCTGAGCTACCGATCCGCGTCCGCGCCGACTCGCAGGACGACCTTGCCGAAGGTGTCGGATTCGTCGAGCATGCGGTGGGCGGTGGCGGCCTCGGCGATCGGCACCTCGGCGTGTATCACCGGTACGACGGCGCCCTCGGCGAGTAGTGGCCATACGTGTGTGCGGAGCTCGGCGACGATCTCGGCCTTGCTGCCCCGTCCGGTGGCCGGGCGACCGCGCAGGTTCGTGGCCCGCACCGCACCGCGTTTGCGCAGTAGGGCACCCAGATCCAATTCGGCGCGGGTACCGCCCTGCATACCGATGACGACCAGCTGTCCGTCGAGGGCCAGCGCTTCCACATTGCGGGCCAGATAGGCGGCGCCCATATTGTCGAGGATGATATCGGCGCCCGGTCCGCCGAGCCCCTGTTCGCCGCGTACGACGGCCACGAAGTCCTCGTCCCGATAGTTGATGAGCACACTCGCGCCGAGTTCCCGGCAGCGTTCCAGTTTCGCCGCCGATCCCGCGGTCACCGCGACCCGGGCCCCCAGCCGGACCCCGATCTGGATCGCGTGGGTGCCGATACCGCTACCGCCGCCGTGGACGAGCAGCAGGTGACCGGACCGCAACCCCGCCGTCATCACCAGGTTCGACCACACCGTGGCCGCCACCTCGGGCAGGCCGGCCGCCGCCACCAGATCCAGTCCCTCCGGAACCGGCAGCACCTGTCCGGCGGGCACCACCACCTTCTCGGCATATCCGCCACCGGACAGCAGGGCGCACACCCGATCGCCGACCGCCCATTCGTCCACTCCCGCGCCGACCGCCGCGATCACCCCCGAACATTCCAGCCCGGGGATCTCGCTCGCCCCCGGAGGCGGCTGGTAGTACCCGCGCCGCTGGAGCAGATCGGCGCGGTTCACCCCGGCCGCGACGATATCGATCAGCACCTCGCCTGCTCCGGGAGCGGGGTCGGGTGCCTCACCCCACTGCATTACTTCGGGCTCTCCGAACTCGGTCACGTTGATCGCGCGCATCGCCCCATAGTGCCGCACCGGCCGGCGAGGGCCGATGGTTCGCATGCCGCTGCGGTGCGCGTCGCCTCGGTCGCGGATGTCGTTTGCTCGCAGATGGCGGGCCGGGTAGCGGGGTGGCCACCGGCATGTATCGGACCATTGTCAGATCGTTCGGCCTGCGGTTGCGGGATATGCTGCCGCCCAGCGAGTTTCGGTTCAATAACGCAGGTCGGCGCCCGTGTGTCGCCAGTGTCGACCCTGGAGGATTGCGTGGAGAACCGATGCGAAGCCCGGACAGGGACTAGCGTTGCCGAATGTGAGCGGCTTCATAAATTTTCAGAACGAGATCTATCTGCGCGGAATGGGCGGGTTGGTGCCCGAACTGCCGATGACGGCCGATGGGCTGGAGGCACGGGCGCGGGAGCTGCTCGATGCGCGGGCCTACGCCTATGTGGCCGGAAGCGCGTCCGGTGAGCGAACCGCCACGGCCAACCGGGCGGCCTTCGAGCGGTACCGGATCGTGCCGCGCATGCTGCGCGCGGCCAGTGGACCCGATGCGCGCGACCTGAGCGTCGAGGTATTGGGCACCCGACTCGCCGCTCCGGTGCTGACCGCGCCTGTGGGAGTGCTGGAACTTCTGCACGAACACGGTGAGGTGGTGGTCGCCGAGGTCGCCGCGGAGCTCGGAATCGGCACCGTCCTGTCCACGGCGTCGTCGTCGACCATCGAGGAAGTGGGGGCGGTGGCCACCGACTGGTGGTTCCAGCTGTACTGGCCCGCCGACGACGAACTGGCCTGCTCCTTCGTGCGGCGGGCCGAGGCGGCGGGCGCCAAGGCGATCGTGGTCACCGTGGACACGCCCGCGCTGGGATGGCGTCCCCGCGACCTCGAATTGGCGCATCTGCCGTTCCTGTTCGGCAAGGGCATCGCCAACTACCTCTCCGATCCGGTGTTCCGGGCGAAGTTGTCCGCGCCGCCGGAGGAGAGCGAAGAGGCCATGCGCCTGGCCATCCTGACCTGGGTGGGGTTGTTCGGTAATCAC
Source organism: Nocardia paucivorans NBRC 100373 (assembly GCF_000308675.1). Taxonomy (GTDB): domain Bacteria; phylum Actinomycetota; class Actinomycetes; order Mycobacteriales; family Mycobacteriaceae; genus Nocardia; species Nocardia paucivorans. The sequence continues at coordinate 205,394 of NZ_BAGE01000001.1, forward strand.
ACCCTGCGTCCGACCGATGTGGCGCGGTTGCGGGAATGGACCGATCTGCCGATCGCGGTGAAGGGGGTGTTGCACCCCGAGGACGCGCGGCTGGTCGTGGATGCGGGAGCCGATGCCGTGGTGGTCAGCAACCACGGTGGCCGTCAGGTGGACAATGCGATCGCCGCCCTGGACGCGCTGCCGACCGTGGTCGCGGCCATCGGCGACCGCGCCGATGTGCTGTTCGATTCCGGTATCCGCACCGGGTCGGATGTGCTGGTGGCCTTGGCGCTCGGCGCCAAGGCGGTCCTCTACGGCCGTCCGTGGGCCTATGCGCTCGGCACGGCCGGTCGTGACGGGGTGCGGCATGCCCTGCGCCTGCTGCTCGCCGATTTCGATTCGGCCATGGGTCTTTCCGGTTGTGTCGATCTCGCCGCGCTCGGACGGGGGCTGCTCGCCATCCAGCGGTGAACGGGACGGGTGGTTTTCGGCATCGGATCGGATGGATCGGCGTATCGGTTACCATCAGGGGCCTGGAGACGTGGCAGAGCGGCCGAATGCACTCGCCTTGAAAGCGAGAGTCGTGAGAGCGACCGGGGGTTCAAATCCCTCCGTCTCCGCTGGTTTCGGAGGGGCCCGGCCCCGTTGTCGATACGGGGCCGGGCCCGACACGCCCGGGTCCGAGATCCCGTTCCGAATCGCCCTGCCGCCGGGCACCACCCGGCAGAACGAATCCCTTCGAAACCCTGTGGACGTCCTGACCAGGTCCGATCCCGGCCCAGGGGGTGGTTGTCCGACTCGTGTGCTCTGGCAGGATGGGGCGCATGCTGACTCGGCACCGCCTCCTGCCCGGTCTGGCCGCCATATTGCTGAGCGTCGCGTTTCCGGTCGATGCGACCGTGGCCGCACCACTGGCCCATGCCGCGCCGGACAAACCCGGTACCGGCTCGTCCGACGGCCCCGGCCCGGCCGAGCGAACCCGCCCGATGGCGCCCGGCGCCAGGATTGCCCGCATCACCCGGCTCGACGATCGGCTGCTGCGCGTGCACGTCGACTCACCCGCCATGAGCCGGACGGTGGAGGTGCTGGTGCTGGTGCCGCGTGATCGGAGCGCGCCCCGACCCACCGTCTACATGCTCGACGGCCGCGCCACCCTGCCCTACAGCAACAACTGGCTCGAGCAGGGTCGGGCCGCCGAGTTCTACGCCGACAAAAATGTCAATGTCGTCTTCACCGTGGGTGGCCCGGCCAGCTTCTACACCGACTGGCACAAACCCGACCCGGTACTCGGCACCAATATGTGGGAAACCTTCCTCACCGAGGAGCTGCCGCCCCTGATCGACGCCGAGTTCGAGGGCAACGGCCGCAATGCCGTTATGGGAGTTTCCATGGGTGCGGAGGCGGCCATGATGCTGGCCACCCGCAAACCGCATCTGTACTCGGCCGTCGCGGCGCACAGCGGTTGCTTCTCCACCGGCACCGATCTCGGTCAGGCGCAGGCTCGCGCCGTCGTCGCCACCTATGACGGCGACCCCGACAATATGTTCGGTCGCCCCGACGATCCCGCCTGGCTGGACCATGACGTCACCCTGTACGCAGAGGCCCTGCGGGGCAAGGCGATCTATCTGTCCGTCGGCAGTGGTCTCCCCGGCGAACATGATGTGCCCGGTACTCCCGAATACCCCGCGGCCGTCGGTTTCGGCGGTCCGCTGGAAGCCGCCACCGCTGCCTGCACGCACCGGATCACCGCTCGTTTGGACACCATCGGCATCCCCTACACGGCCAATTTCCGTCCCACCGGCACCCACGCGTGGCCGTACTGGGCGGATGAACTGGTCCGCTCCTGGCCTATCGTTGCGGCCGGGCTGGGGATGGACTGAGCGGCGGTCTCACACTGCGGCGGACCGCTTTCCCCGGGTGAACCGCTCGACTGTTTCCGAGGCGGTCGCGAACCGTAGGAAGAGGTCGTTCTCGTGCCGATCGCCGGCGGTGACCCGCACACCCTCGCCGGTGAATCCCCGCACCAGCACTCCCGCCTCCGCGCTCGCCTCGGTGAACGCCGTGGCTTCGGCGCCGAGATCGAGCCAGACGAAGTTGGCCTCGCTGGGGGGCACCCGGTATCCCGCGGCGAGCAGCTCCGCGCGCATCCGCTCCCGTTCGGCGATGACGTGCTCGGTGCGGTCGAGCAGTTCGTGCCGGGCCTGGAGGGATGCGATGGCCGCGGCCTGGGCCACCCGGCTCACGCTGAACGGAATATGCACCTTGAGCAGGGCGGTGATCACCTCGGGCGCGCCCACTGCGTAACCCACCCGCAGTCCGGCCAGTCCGTACGCCTTGGAGAAGGTGCGCAGCACGACCACATTGGGCCGAGTGCGGGCCAGCTCGATACCGTCCGGGTGGTCGTCGGGGTCGAGTCGCAGGTATTCGAAATACGCCTCGTCCAATGCCACCAGCACATGCGCCGGGATCGCATCGAGGAACCGGGTCAGCGCTGTCCGGCCGACCGCGGTGCCGGTGGGGTTGTTCGGGTTGCAGACGAAGATCAATCGGGTGTGTTCGGTCACCGCGGCCGCGAGCGCGTCCAGGTCGTGTACCGCCCCCGAGGTGAGCGGCACCGGCACTGGGGTGGCGTTCCCGATCCGGGTGATGATCGGATATGCCTCGAACGAACGCCATGCGAACACCACCTCGTCGGTGGGCGCCGAGCAGGTGATCTGCACCAGCTCCTGACACAGCGCGACACTGCCGCAACCCACCGCGACATTCGCTGTCGCGACGCCGAGGAAATCGGCGAGCGCGGCCCGCAACTCCCCGGACTGGTTGTCCGGGTACCGGTTGGCCTCCTCGACCGCCTCGGCTATGGCCTTCACGGTGCTGGGCAGCGGACCCGCCGTGGTTTCGTTACTGGCCAGTTTGACCGCGCCGGGGTGGCTACGGCCCGGAACGTAGGCCGGGATGGAATCGAGGTCTCCTCGGATGTGCGCGGTCACGCTTAAACCATAGTTCCGGCTCGATTTGCGTTACGTTTGGGCTGCTGACCGGGCAGTTCGTTCACGTGCCCGTGTTCTCGCCCTAGGCTGGGAACATGCCGGGTACTTATAACGATGTGGCGGTGTTGCGTCGCTTCGCGGAGGTGACGAACGGTACCGAACAGGAACCGGCCCAGGTGCGACGCGTGCCGGAAGTCGTCGAGCAGGTGCCTATCACGGTGGTCGAACCGGAGCACCACGCCCGTGGCGGGATCGTGTTGCTGCACGAGTCCCGCGAGTTCACCGGCTCGCTGCTGGAACTCATGCAGGCCCTGGCCGACGAGGGGTGGATGGTCGTAGCGCCCAATCTGTTCCACCGGGCCACCGCCGAATCGACCGGGGTCTTCGGCAACGAACTGTTCGAGGATTTCGACGCCTGTTTCGATTGGCTGACCCGTCACGGAGTGTTCCCGGACTGTATCGGTGTGCTCGGTTTCGATACCGCCGGTACGGCCGCCTTCCTGGTCGCCACCAACCGCCCGGTCGGCGCGGCGGTGAGCGTCGGCGCCCCCGGTATCAAGAAACCGCTGACCAAGGATGCCGAAGCCCTGGTGACCGCCGCCCCGAATCTGAAGGCGCCCTGGCTGGGTATGTTCGGTGCCGAGGCGGGCACCCCGCCCGAAGAGGTGGAGGAACTGCGCGATGCGTGCGCGCGGGCGGCGGTGGCGAGTCTGGTTGTCTCTTATCCCGGTCTGCTGCACCGTGCCGATCAGTCCACCGAAGAGGAAAATGAGGAAAATGGGATCGGGGGCGAGGAACACATCGACCCCCAGACCCGTATCTTCGACTGGTTCGACAGCAATTTACGCTGAACAACCAGCCGTTTTGCGATTCGGGGACACTGTCGGGTAGCCTTTCTGCTCGGCGGTTCGAAAGGACCGGTGCCCTCGAAGAGAAGGCTCCAGGAGGCGTGCCAGAGCGGCCGAATGGGACTCACTGCTAATGAGTTGTCCCTTCACGGGGACCGGAGGTTCAAATCCTCTCGCCTCCGCCATGCCTGGGTAACCGGGCCACAATTGAACACGCCACGCGCCCGTAGCTCAACGGATAGAGCATCTGACTACGGATCAGAAGGTTAGGGGTTCGAATCCCTTCGGGCGCACATCAGGAAGTCCCCGGCCGGTTATGAAGGGTCGGGGACTTTCTTTATGGGCACGGAGGGCCGGCCACTCCGTTGCTTTCTCTATCTACTTCCTCTATCGCACGCCACGAGTAACCGTGCCGTCTCTCCTGTCGCCTTCACGTTGTATCGAGAGTCTTCGGTCGAACCGAGGGGATTCGCATCGGTTCGGATGGTCCGTGGGTGCCGCAAACCCGGTGAGTGCCTGTGTCGTTACCGCGGTCGCGGTCCTGTTCGCGCCACGCACCCAATCGTCATGGTTCCTTGACGATCGGCAGTATCGTCAAATAACCTTGACGCTATGAACGACACAGTCGAGGCGCCCCGACCGGACGGCAACGTCATCGTGCGCACCGTCGACGCGGCGTTGGATCAGTTGGTCCGTCTCGGCGGGACGGATCCGCTGCAAGCGTTGTCGATCGCTGCCCGCCTCGAACGAGGAGCTCGGGAGGCCGGTGCGCACGCGGTGGTCATAGCGGTCGACCACGGTCGCTCATGGAGCGAGATCGGCGCGGCATTCGGGATCAGTAAACAAGCCGCCCATCAACGATTCGCTCGATACGTCCAACGGCATCCGAGACAAGGAGGCAGAAGATAATCACTGCCGAAGACGGCATCGCGACATCGATACAGGCGTGATCATCGTGGGCGCCGGTTCGACCGGGCTGATGCCGGCAGGTGAACTACGGCGGGCCGGGATATCGGTTACGGTGCTCGAACGCGATACGACAGTCTGATCGTCACCGATGGCACGCGGGATCCATGCGCGCCATCGGTGACGAACTGTGCCGGAGTATCCATCGGGTCAGCGGTATCGACGTTGCGATCGAGAACCTGCGCTGGATCATCCGATTCACCGACAACACCCGTCACGCCGACGCCTACCGCCTCGGTCGTGTATCGCTGGCCGGTGGCGCGGCCCACGTTCACTTCCCCGCCGGGGGGACAAGGGCTCAATCTGCGGGTTGCAGGATGCGGTAAATCTCGGATGGAAACTCGCCTCGGTCGTCGCGGGCCATGTCGGTGCGGACCTGCTGGACACCTATCACGCCGAGCGATTCCCCGTGGTTGCGCGGGTCATCGAAAACACTCGAGCACAAGTGCATCTCATGCGGCCGGGCCATGATATCGATGCAGTTCGCGATGTGGTCGCCACTCTTGCCGGCACCCCACAAGGTGGTCGCCGCCTGGCCCGACGGCTCGCGGGACTCGATATCACATATCTAACCCACGTCTCACCCACGGCGAGACCGGACATCCGCTCGTCGGCCGTTATACACCGATCTACCTCTGGAGACACCGGCCGGACCGACGCGACCGGCCGAACTGCTACGAGCGGGACGGTTCGTTCTGATCGATCTCGCCGCTCGGCACGATCTGCGGGCCGTTGCCGACCGGTGGGCCGGCCGGCTGACCGCCGTCACGGCGACACCCGCGGGCACACCGCCCGACACGGATGCGCTTCTCCTGCGCCCGGACGGCTACATCGCATGGGCGGCAACCGGAACCGCCGACCCGCAGTCCCTCGTCGATACGCTGACCACGATGATGGGCACACCGACCGCCGTCACCTGAACGAATGTTCGCCGCAGGCGCCGACGATGTCCTCCCCGGCCGCAGACCCGTGGAAAAGGTTGTCGGGTGATTCGACGTCGGCGTCAGCCGGTGATGATGGGAACCAGGTAGGCGTGGGCGAACTCCTCCAGCTCGGCATTCGAGTCCATGGAGACCGTCACGGACGGGCACAGGAGCATCGAGTGCACCACCCGGCACGGCACCTCGGTTCGGTTTCAGCTATCGTCTGAATCCGCTCCCTCGGACTCCGCCATAACGTTTCCGACGAGCGCGGACACGTCGATGGCGTCTGGTGCGGGTCGTGCGCGGCCCTCTGCATAGGCCAGGCGCGCGGCTGCGAGATCGGCCAGTCGCACCGCCTGGATTACGATGACGCGTCGGAGTCCGTGCGAGACCTCGCCGCGCTCGTGGGCAACTGCTGCTAGTCTGGCCAGAGTTTCTGCCCGGCGCGCGATCCGCACATCGGGATGCTCGCGGTCCTCACGCATATCCTTGGGGATGAGGTCGAAGCAGTACGGTCTGGGCAGGTCGACGATCGGAGAGAATGGAGGGATCTTCTCGTTGAGGATCGCCTTATAGCTCGATTCCTCGATCGCGTGCACATAGGCGGAGTACTCGATGGCATCTACTTGTGCGCGCCGTACTTTGGCCGGCTCTTGACGGAGATACTCCACAGGGTACAGCTTCATCTTTGCGACTTCGAACGGGTCAAGGATTCGATAAGCCAGGGTGTCCGAGCGCTGTCCGCGCAGGTGACGACCGATTCGGGTCCCGAAATCTTCGGTGGTCTGTCCGACATAGATCGGCTGGTCGTCATAGTCGTAGAAGACGTACACGCCCATGCACTTGTTCAGCTTGACGCCGCTCGTTTCGTCCACGGTGTCCAGGGCTTCGGATAACTTCTCGCGAAACCCCCGCACAAAGCGGGTCGGCATCGACTTCTTGGCCGGTGGCTTCCTGTCCGGATCGTTATAGCTGGCGATCCCCCTACTACCCAACGACGAGATCCTCACCAAATAGCGTTGCACGGGCAAAATGCCCCTTGACAAGTGGCATCAAGTAATTCTCGGCAAGCCAGCCGACTGCCGGTACTGCCACGGCGTCTCCGAAGGCGAATTGCACCTGGGAGTCCCGGAATTCATCTATGTTGTATTTCTCGGCGCCCATCAGGGCGGCGTACTCCACGCCGGTCATCCAGCGAACGGCGACCTTTCCGTAGCCCATGCGGACGACGGCCTGTTTGGACGATCCGCCGCGCGCGGTCCGCAGACAACCCGACACATCATCGGAGCGCATCTCCCATACGGGGATTCCCCCGCGGGTGCGCCTGTAAGCGGTGCGATATTGGTGGCTGTGACACTGATAGCGCAACTTTTTGAGCCGATCGAGCTGGACCTTGGACATGGAGTTGAGAAAGGCGTTCACGCGGTCGGTGTCCCACCAGCGAGGATCGTTGTCGGGCAGCTTCTCCAATTTGGAGCTAAGCCCTTCCGTGAGGTAGTTAGGGGGGAAGGCCAGTCTTGCGCGATGGGTGCGTAGCGTGGGATCGCTGAAGAACGCTTCGGTCCAACCAGGTCGCAAGGGATGCTCCTCCTCGTCGGACTCGACCGGCTCGAGGGAGCCCACGAGGAACAGTCGTGGCCGGGATTGGGGAACGAAGCGGAGCGCATCGATCGCGAGAATGTCAACCGAGTATCCCAGGTCGTTGAACTCGCGAATCGCGGCGGTGAGGTCGTCGCCGCCGTGCGAGGTGGACAGTCCGATCACATTTTCCAGCACCAGCGCTGTGGGTCGTCTGTGCTCAGGGATGGCGCGCAGCACTTTGGTGAATGCGTAAAATGCCGAGGATTCGCGGCCGGATAGGCCTGTGCGGTTTCCCGCCAGCGACAAGTCGGTGCACGGCGAGCTCGCCCAGGCCAGGTCGGCGGCAGGGAGGGTCGCCGGGTTCACATCGTTGACGTCGTCGACTACCATGACATCATCCTTGAACTGCGCGCGGTACATCGCAGCCTTGTCCGGAGAAATGTCATTGGCCCAGACAGTCTCGAAGCCAGCCTGTTCTAAACCCATCCGGGCGAGTCCGACCCCGGCGAAAAACTCCAGCACGCGGGGCCCAGGGCGCAATGGAATGACAGGCATGTGATTAGCCTAGAGGCACACCCGGGTCGGCGCATAGCACCCCTGGCCGGCCCCGTTGATCCATCACACCCGAATATCATCGTCGTATGGCGCTCGACGATCCGACCGGCTCCCAGCGAGAGATGGTCGACGGCGATGGCTATCGCAGCCGTTGTCAAATCAACAGTGCGGCTGAAAGCTGGGCGTCGACGCCGGCAGTGCGCAAGTCTATGAGGTCGAACCGGCGACGCGACACCGCTCCCGAAATCGCGGTCCGAAAGCTGCTCCACGCGCGTGGCCTGCGGTATCGCGTTGACTACGCGCCCGAACGTAGACACCTCAGGAATCGAGCCGACATCGTTTTCACGCGAGCAAAGGTGGCTGTGTTCATCGACGGATGCTGGTGGCACGGCTGCGAGGAGCACCATCGGGCCCCTAAGTCGAACAGTGACTACTGGTCGTCCAAGGTCGAGCGAAATGTCGAGCGCGACCGTCATGTCAGTGAGATGCTGCGCGAGCAAGGCTGGACGGTGCTGCGGTTCTGGGAGCATCAAGATGCCACGGAGATCGCCGATGAAATCGCCCGGAAGATCGACTCCTGCTTGTCGAGGACGCAGAGATCCAACTCGCCGACAACGTTGAACGGTGATCGGTAGTCAGACAGCGATTCGAAGTTGGCGCTACCAAGAACGAGCCCATGTAGGGCGCATCCGGAACCGGATGGCTACATCGCATGGGCGGCAACCGGAACCGCCGACCCGCAGTCCCTCGTCGATACGCTGACCACAATGGTGGGCACACCGACCGCTGTCACCTGAACGAAAGTTCGTCGCAAGCGTCGACCATGTCCTCCCCGGCCACAGACCCGTGGAAAAGGTCGTCGGGTAGTTCGACGTCGGGGTCAGCCGGTGATGATGGGAACCAGGTAGATGCGGGCGAACTCGTCCAGGTCGGAATCCGAGTCCGTGGGGACCGTCACGGACGGGCACAGGAGCATAGAGTGCACCACCCGGCACAGCACCTCGGTTCGGTTCAGCAGATCCGGTGGTTCGTCGAGCGCGCCGGCGTCGACGGCGCGGCACAGGGCCGAGTGGGTGGCCGCTACCGACATGGCGACCACCGGGCTGCCGTCGACGGTGAGTTTCTCCAGTAGGCGTTCCGGTTCCTGTTCGAGCATCCGCTGCACCAGAGCGTGTTCGCGCCAGCGGGTCATTACGGTGACGAAGATGTCGGCGATCAGGTCTTCCAGGTTGTCGTGCCGGGTGGAGATGGCGTCCACCTCGGTGAGCACGGCGGCCACCTCGCGGCTGGCGACCGCCTGTACCACCTCGTCGCGGGAGCCGATCCGCCGGTACACCGTTGCCCGGTCGACACCGGCTTCGCGGGCGATGTCCTCGATGGTGGTTTTCCGGACGCCGGACTCGCCGAATCTGATCAGGGCCGCGTCCAGGATGCGGGCCTCGATATTGTCGTGGAGCCCGTGTGGCGACGGAAACACTGCGGCCATGGTCACACACGCTAGCAAGGTCGTCGGCATTGGGTTGCGGCCCAAAGAAAATGAGGCGGACCGATCCTGCTCCGGCCGGTCGGGGATTTCAGAGCCAGGCGGGTAGCGCGGGCAGTGGTCGGGGCAGGTCCTCGCTCGCGCCGCGGCCGATGAGCCACGCCAGTAGTCGGCAGGCGGGAGCGGTGATGGTTCGGTCGGGGGCACCGGAGCCCACGACCGCCTCGAAGCCGGTGTCGGCGGCGCGGATCGCGAACGGGGTTTCCGCCGCGGGGCTCAGACTCGCGGTGATCTCGGGCAGCAGGGTGTTCACGAAATCGGCGGGCCAATCGGCCGGGGTGTAGCCGGCGTCGAGATCGACGTGGTGGATCTCGACCTCCCGCAACCGCAGCCATGGCACCTGGGACGCGGGGATGGTCCGGCCCTGTCGGGTGCGCACCTCGGCGTTCCATTTCTCGGCCGGTAGGGCCTTGGCCAGGCCGAGCAGGCGGTCGGCGGACTGCACCAGGTCGGCGCGCTGCTCGGCGAGGGGACGCGGGGCGCCGAGTTCGATATCGGCATCCCGCAAGGCGTCATTGGCGTATTGCGGGGTCTCGACGCCGGTGTGCGCCCACAGCAGGAGATTGACCAGGGCGTCGGCACTGCGGGACAGGTGCGCCAGGACATGGCCGCGGGTCCAGTTCGGCAGCAGGGACGGCTGGGGGATCGCGGCGTCGTCGAGGGTGTCGACGGTGGCCAGTAGACGGGTGGTCGCGGCGGTCACCACCGCGAGCTGGGATTCGATGCGCTCGATGGCTTCGCTGGGCACGCTACGACATTAGCGCCGTGGCTACCGTAGGCCGAGGCGGTGTTGGTCCGGGATAACGGTATGAGGAGGCTCTCATTCGCCGAGAGCGGCCTGCACACGGTCCGCGGCGAGTATGGCGTCCTCGTGTTCCCAGATGCGGATGACCCGCCACCCGGCGGCGGCCAGGGCGGCGTCGGTTTCTCGGTCCCTGGCGACATTGCCGGCGAGTTTCTCGGCCCACCATTCGGCGTTGTTCTTCGGGTAGGTGGCGTGTTCGGGACAGCAGTGCCAGAAACAACCGTCCACGTAAACGGCGATGCGGCGACGCGGGAACACCAGGTCCGCGCGGCGCCGCTGGCCACGGATGGGAGCGCGGTCCACGAAGTAGCGGATGCCGCGGCGGTGTAGTTCTCGGCGCAGGGCCAGCTCGGGTTTGGTGTCGGCGCGGCGCTGCCGGGACATGCGGGCGCTGGTCTTCGGGTCGGTGCCGGGACGATAGCTGCGCGGACGCGGCTCCGGTGGCTTCGCCGCCTCGTCCGAAGTGGGTGCGCGGTGTTCCTCGGTCATGACGCGATGCGCTCCCCGATCGTGTGATGCCGGCCACTCATGCCGCCCACCCTCCCATGCGGGCGAGATGGGACTGCACATCGTCGAGGAATCCGTCGGGGAAGCGCAGGGTGCCCATACCGGTGCGGCGCAGAAAACCCGCGGTGGCGCGGGCGGAGAGCAGCCGGGCCTCGGTGAGGAAACCGCTCAGATCCTCGTAGGGTTCGTGCACCGGCCAGGTCGACACCGGCACCGCGTGGGCGCGGCCGGCATGCCCCCAGGCGGCGATCGGCCACGGCTTGTCCGCGGGGAGCGGCCGGTCGGGGGGGATGGGGTCGCCGGGGGAGCTCAACCGGGCGCCCACCCAGTCCGCCATCCGCACGCTCACCGCATTGCCCACCAGTTTCCAGCGGTGGCCCTGCCGGAATCCCGGCACCTCCAGTGCCGGTGCCGTCCACCCGGGGTCGAACCCCTGTAACCGTTCGCCATCCGAAATTCCCGGGGTCACGATCTCGCCGGAGGGCAGCCGCACCGCCGGCGGGCTGGCGATACCCAGACCGGAACCACCCTTCAAGGTGGGGACCGCGTTCACCGCCCAGCCGAGCCCCCTCACCCCCTCCGTCCAATAGAAACCGCACGGGTCGTGTTCGGGGTCGCCCACCGTGCGCGATCCCGCGTCGTCGGCGAAGAGCACCGGGCGGGGGTCCTCGGTGCGCGAGGCCAGCATGAGCACCCGATTGCGGCGCTGCGGCAGCCCGAAGGAACGGGCGTCGACCACACGGTAGGCCCAGGTGTAACCGAGTTCTTCGAGTGCGTCGGTGATATGTCGCATGGCCGCACCGCGCCCGAGTTGCAGCATGAACGGGACGTTCTCGATCAGCAGCCAGCGCGGCCCGCGTTTGCGCCGGACCAGCCGGAACACCTGGTCCACCAGGCCCGAGCGGGAGCCGGTTATTCCGGCGGTGCGCCCGGCCTGGGATAGGTCCTGACAGGGGAAACCGGCCGCGACCAGCTCGGTTCCCTCAGGTAGTGCCCGCAACCGGGTGATATCCGGGTGCAGGGGTGTGTCGGGGAACCGAGCGGTGAGCACGGCCTGGGCGCCGGGTTCGATCTCGCACAGCAGTTCGGTTCGCCAACCGTGCCGGGAAAGACCGAGCTCGAGTCCGCCGATCCCGGCGAACAGCCCCACCATCCGCGCGCCCGCCACGAGATCCTCTCCTCATTCGGCTCGACCGTCGAAAAGGCAGGTTACTCGAGCCGGAGGCGGGGCCGATAATTCCGCAGCGCGGATATACCGCGGCTCATGGGTGAACATCGGCGACGGGCACCGCCATCTCGCCTACGGTAGAGGTGTGACGGATGTGAGCGATCAAGCCTCGGGCCCACGGCCCGGTTCGGCGCCCGCGCGGCGGCCGACGATTCTCACCTGGCGCGCACACGATGCCACCCGGATGGAATCGGTCCGGGTGACGCTCAGCGGCAACCGTATCCGGGCCACCGGCCGCATCATCGGTGGCGAATGCGCCGAGCATCCGCCGTTCAGCGCGTCCTACGACCTGGTCACCGATGAGAACGGCGCCACCAAACGGCTCTCCATGCGCAGTACCACCGCGGCGGGTGAACGCCATGCCTCGATCGCGCGGGACGGGGAGAACTACTGGATGGTCGACGCCACCGAGACACATATCCGATCCACCTTCGGTGGGGCGCTGGACGTGGACGTGGTGCTGAGTCCGTTCTTCAACACTCTGCCGGTGCGGCGTTTCGACCTGCAGCACGCGGTGGAGGACGTGCAGGTGCCGGTGATCTATGTGCGGCTACCGGAGCTGACCGTGCAGGAGGCGAGTCTCACCTACAGCAGCGGTAGCGACGGGATCAGCGTGTTGTCACCGGTGTCCAGCGCGACCCTCACCGTCGATCCGGATGGTTTCGTCCTCAACTATCCCGGGTTGGCCGAACGTATCTGATCCGCCGGCAACCGGCCGATCACGCCACCGCGCCGGCCGGCCTCCCGCAGCCGTGCCAACCAGTCGTCTCGACCCGGTTCGATATCGGTGATCTCCCACCGCCGCGCCGACTCGTAACTCGTCCGCGCGGCATGACCGGTCGCGGCCAGTTCCGCGAGCGAGCCATCGGCGGCCAGCGTGTCACGGGCCATTGACAGAACGGAGAGGGTTTCGTCCAGCACTTCCAGCAGGGCCGCGCTGTTCGGTTCACAGATGGCGCGCACCAATTCCGGAGCGGTCGCGGCGACCCGGGTGCCGTCGCGGAACGAGCCCGCCGCCAATCCCAGGGCGAGCGCGCCCCCGCCGGCGCCCGACAACGCCAGCGCCTCGGCCAGGACATGCGGTAGGTGCGAGATTCGGGCGACCGCGCGATCGTGTTCCTCGGCGACCACCGGCACCACCACGGAACCGCAGTCCAGGGCCAGCCGCACCACGCGGGTCCACGGCCCCGGTCGGGTTCCCTCGTCCACCCCCACGGCCCAGGCGGCACCGCGGAACAGATCGGGATCGGTGGCCGACCAGCCGGAACTGGCGGTACCGGCCATCGGATGACCGCCCACATAGTTCTCGGTCAACCCGTGCCGTCGCACGGCCTCCGCGACCGGGGCCTTCACACTCACCACATCGGTCAGCGCGCAGTCGGGCGCGGTGGCGGCCACGGTGGCCAGAACCGAGTCGACGGCGGGCATCGGCACCGCCACCGTGATCAGCGCGTCGGTCGCGGCGGCGCGCTCCAGGGCGGCGACGGGATCGACGGTGACATCGAACCCGTCCGCGCGGGCGGCGTCCGCCCCGGCCGCCGAACGATTGAACCCCCACACGTCGTACCCCGCCGCGTCCGCCGCACGCAGCAGAGAACCCCCGATCAATCCCACCCCGAGAACACAGAGCGCGGTTCGGCCGTCACCAGTCACCGGAACAGATTGGCATACGACTTCAACAATCGGCCTCGAGCCGACTACCGTTGCGCCCATGGCAGCTCAGCGCTCCGGCACGAACAGGGCAGCGTCGGACGATTACGACGACGTGGAAGGGTTCGCAATAGCCGTTGTCCGGGAAAACGGAACCTGGCGGTGCAGTCCGTTGAGCCCGGAAACGCTCACCAACCTATCCGCCGCCGAAACCGAACTCAAGGCTCTCCGCAGTTCCGGTGCGGTCTTCGGATTATTGAACGTCGACGACGAGTTCTTCGTCGTGGTCCGCCCGGCCCCCAGCGGCACCCGATTACTGCTCTCGGACGCCACCGCCGCGATCGACTACGACATCGCCGCCGACGTACTGGAGGCACTGAATATCGAAATCCCCGATATCGACCCGGACGAACTGGACGAGATCGAACCCTGGGAGGAAGGTGACCTCGGTGTGCTCGCCGATCTGGGCCTACCCGAACCGGTGCTCAGCGTGATCCTCTCGGAAAGCGACCTGTACGCCGACGAACAGTTGGCCGAGATCGCCGAACGACTCGGTTTCGCCGGCGAGTACTCGGCGGTGCTGGACAAACTCTCCCGTTGAGGTGGTGACCGAGGAGGAGATGGTGCGGGCGGCGCTGGACGCCGCCGCCTCCGCCGACCCCCGGGATGTTCCGGTGGGCGCGGTGGTATTCGACGCGGACGGTCGCGAACTGGCCCGCGCCGCCAATGCCCGGGAGGCGTTCGGCGACCCCACGGCACACGCGGAAGTTCTCGCGCTGCGCCGGGCCGCCCAGGTCCACGGTGACGGTTGGCGGCTGGAAGGCGCCACCCTGGCCGTCACCCTGGAACCGTGCACCATGTGCGCGGGTGCCCTGGTATTGGCTCGGGTGGAGCGGCTCCTGTTCGGGGCATGGGAACCGAAAACCGGAGCCGTCTGCTCACTGTGGGATGTGGTGCGCGACCGCCGGCTCAACCACCGCCCCCAGGTCCGGGGCGGAATCCTGGAGGCCGAATGCGCCGCCCTCCTCGATACGTTCTTCCACGGTCAACGCTGACCAGCGGATTTAGTGATAGCCCAACGTTACGGTATGGTTGTCCGCGGTGGCGTGTCCGAGCGGCCTAAGGAGCACGCCTCGAAAGCGTGTGAGGGGTAACCCCCCTCCGAGGGTTCAAATCCCTCCGCCACCGCTCACGCCCCTCATCCGGAATACCGGGTGGGGGGCATTTTCATGTCTATCCGTCGGTCGTGTCGGCGATTTCGGGTGCTACAGCATCGTGCCGAGCCAGGACGCGAAGCCCGCCGGCCCCTCGCTCTGTCGCCGTTGCGCCGCCGCTATCCCGCGCACCGTTTCCCGTACCGATGGGTGCAGGCGTGTTTGTTGGGGCGCCGCGGCGCGGGCCTGGTGCAGCGAGGCCAGAGCCTTGTCCGGTTTGCCCGACATCGGCCAGGCCCGCGCATTGTCCTGCCAGTGGTGGGCTATCCGGGTGCGTGATGCTCCGGCCGGGTAGGTGAGCGCGGCTCCCTCGATCGCCGACCGGTTCGGGTCGCCGGCTTCCAGCTCGACCGCATGAGAGTGGATCCCGGTGTTGAGCGGCCCGAAGTCCACCAGGTGCAGGTCTGTCTCGCCGGTGCGTGCGGCGATCTCGCGAGCCGCCTCGATATGGTCGGACGCTCCCGTGTAGTTCAGTTTCCGGGCATCGTTCACCGTGGCGGCAAGGTGAGCGTAGCCGTCCAGGACCAGACCGGCACGACTGTCGTCGGCCATCACTATTGCCGAGTCGATGAGTTGTCCGGTGACTTCCGATTCCCCGTAATGGGTGAGCACTCGGGCGCGGACCAGGATGGAGAACGCACCCCAGTTGGGGTCATCGGCCATCGGTGCGTAGGTGTCGGCCAACTCCAGTGCGGGCAGAGTGAGCAGTAGGTGGCCGGTTCGTCGAGCCGACCGTTCGGCGAGTACATACGCGGCAGTGAGAAGTGTGTATACGTGGGCCTTCTCGTCCTCGGACAGTTCCCTCGCGGCACCATGCAGTCGACGGATGATGTTGGGTAGGACCTCGATGGTCTTCCGGGGGCGATCTCGGCGGTACAGATCCTGTGCCGTGGACGGATCCGCCTCGAGCTGCGCCAGTGAACCAGGTTCCAGTGCTCGCGCGTATCGGCCTTTCGGTCAACAGCACGGATAGTTCGTTCACGGCGTCCGACAACGGTTTTCCGTCATGGATGCCGACGTCTGTGATGACGTGGTGCTGCTGGAGCGCGTCGTCATGGGGCTGAAAAGCACGTGACCGACCGAACAGAGTATGCGGACCCATTCGCTTGGGGGATTTCATTACGGCAGGGGATCATCACATGACGAAACCGAAGGCTCGGACATTTGCGGAAAGCCAAGTCCGGTGTTCATCAGCAGTGGGACAAGGCGCAGATGCGCAGTCTGGCCAAGCGATTCGGGTACGACCTGTGCAAGGCGATCGTATTCGGCGAGTTCACCGAGGATCCGATCGGCGAATTGGTGTATGCGATCGGTCGCGCCGGCGTCGAAGCGCTGTTCGTCCCCGGCCTGGAGCACTTCGACGGCATCGTGCCCCGGACCCTGGTGTCGATCGCCGATGTCATCACCGTGAACCCGGTGCGCACCTACGCCTGGTGGCCGACGGGTTCTGTCCACCGAGGTCGACGAGGGCGATACTTCGCCAGAGGTCGAGGTGGGTATCTCCCATATGCGTGAAGGGCGTGCGGATAGACCGGCTTGCAGCGGGTATCCCCGCAATATCGGGGACTCGGAAGGACCGATTGTCATGCGCACCACATATGCCGGTAGCAGATTTCTCAGTGTGATCGTCTTGATCTGGTTGGTGGCGGGCCTGGTGGCCGCCGGGCAGCGGGGGTATTTCAGCGCCGCGCCCGAAACCTGCCCGGGACTGGCCACTCTCGCGGCCACGGTATTGGCCGGCCCGCTCAACTACATGGGGGTGAATCCCCAAATCGGCGACTGTAATCTGCCCGAGCCGAGCCAGTAGTCGAAGAAAAACGACCGACCGGTGCCCCACGATCGTGGGGCACCGGTCGGTCGTCTGCCGTGGCGGTTCGGACTCAGCCGACCTCGGCGGGTTGCCGATCGGTGGTCGTGGCGGCATCGGTCTCGCGCTGCTGCAGGTCGCGGACCTTGGCACCCTCGACGTCGATATCCGGCAGGATGCGGTCGAGCCACTTGGGGATCCACCAGGCCCGTTCGCCCAGCAGCACCAGCAGTGACGGGATCAGGACCATGCGCACCAGGAAGGCGTCGAAGAACACGCCGGCGGCCATGGCGAAGCCCATGGACTTCGAGGTGATATCGGGCGCCAGCATGAAGCCGCCGAAGACCGAGATCATGATGACGGCCGCCGCGGTCACCACACGGGCGCCGTGATGGTAGCCGTCGACCATCGCCTGCTTGGGCGACTTGCCGTGCACGTATTCCTCGCGCATGCGGGTCACCAGGAACACCTGGTAGTCCATGGCGAGGCCGAATACCAGGCCGATCAGCATGATCGGCAGGAAGCTGATGATCGGGTGGGTGTCGTCGATGATCCCGAACGCGCCCTCCTGGAAGATCAGCACCGTGACACCGAAGGTGGCGGCCATCGACAGCAGGAATCCGATCGCCGCGGTGAGCGGAACCAGAATGGACCGGAACACCATCACCAGCAGCACGAAGGCCGCGCTCGCCACGATCGCCAGGTACGGCAGGATGCTGGTGAGCAGCACCCGGTTGACGTCGGCATAGATGGCAGTGACACCCGTGATGCCGTATTCCATGCCGTACCGATCCTTCAGTTCGGCTTCGGCGTCGCGGGCGTGGACCACCAGATCCTGGGTGTCCTTGCTGTTGGGGCCGGACTTCGGCACCGCCGAGAACAGGGCGGCCTGACCGTCGGGGCTGGGCTGGGCGGCGGACAGATAGTCCATGCCCTCGTAGCCGGCCAGCCGGTCGCGCAGATCGGTGAGGGCCACGTCGCGCTGGTCCCCGGGCACCGCGGAGAGATCGACCGCGACCATCAGGGTGCCGTTCCTACCCTCGCCGAAGCCTTCGGTCTGCAGCTCGTAGGCCTTGCGTGCGGAGGAGTCCGCGGGCATGCTGTCGCCGCCGGGCAGACCCAGGTTCAGGTTCAGCGCGGGCGCCGCGAGGGCGCCGAGAACGACCGCGCTCAGTACCAGGGCCACGGCCGGTGCCTTGGCGATCAGCCGGGCGAAGCGCACGCCATTGGTGACGACGGTGTCGTCCTCGGGGTCGTGCTGGGCGACCAGGGGCAGCTTCGGCTTGAACAGGAATCGGCCGAGCGCACCCAGCAGGGCGGGCATCAGGGTGATGGCGACCAGGACTGCGAACGCCGCGGCGATCGCGCCGCCCAGACCCATCATGGTGAGGAAGCCGACACCGACCACGCTGAGGCCGAGCAGGGCGATGACGACCGTGAGACCGGCGAACACCACCGCGGACCCGGCGGTGCCGACCGCGACACCGGCCGCTTCTTCCGGGGACTTCTGCACGGCCAATTCGTGCTTGTACCGGGACACGATGAACAAGGCGTAGTCGATCGACAGCGCCAGACCGATCATCGAGGCCAGTATCGGGGTGAAGGTTGGGACCGCGGTCAGCGAGGTACCGGTCAGGATGAGCGCGCCGGCGCAGGCGACACCCACCACACCGGTGACGATCGGCACGAACGAGGCGATGATGGCGCCGAAGGCGATCATCATCACGATGAACGCGACAGCGATACCGATCATCTCGGACCGACCCGTTTCGGGCTGCTCCTGGGCGATGGAGCCGGTCATCTCGACGGTGAGCCCCGCGGCGCGTGCCTTGTCGGCGACCGCCTGGGCCTTCTCCCGGTCCTCCGGGGTGATATCGGAGAAGGACGCCATGGTGAACGGGACGTCGAGTACGGCGACGGTATTGGGCCGTTCGGTATTGAGCACGTTCAGCGGGGCGCCGCCGCACAGGGCCTTGAACTCGGGGGAGTCCTTACCGTCGAGGCAGTTCGGCGTCGGTACCGACGGCTTGCCACCCGTTGCCGCGGCCTCGGCCTGTTTGGCGGCGGCCGCAGAGCTCGCGGGCATCATCATGGTCGTGGTGACCGGATCGATCAGCGGTTTGGTGTGATCGACGATATCGAGCCGGTTCAGTTCCTGAACGAAGGCCTGTAGCGCGCTCTTGTTGTTCGCGTCGGTCAGGGTGCCGCTCGGTGCGGCGATGACATAGGTGCCGGTGATGGCGTCGAGGCTGAACATCGACGCCATTTCCGGCATATGTTCTTCGAGGATTCGGGTGGCTCGTTCGGAGGGCAGGCCCGGCATTTCGAACTTGTCCTGGAATGGTTTGGCCACGGTGGCGGAGAAGCCGCCGAGAAGTACGAGGAGCAGCAGCCAGGCCGGTAGCACTATCCATTTCCGGCGGAAAGCGAACCTTCCCCATCGGTATAGATATACGGACACGAGGAGTTTCTCCTAGCAATAGCTGGGACGTGCTTGGGGCGGGGTTTCGATCCGAAACCTTTGGACAACCTGTAGACAGCGCCTCACCGCGGCCTTCCTCGGCCTGCCTCCATTAAACGCGCCTTTGCCTACCGTGCGGTAGGTAGACTACCCGTGGGTTATGGAACGGGACAACCCGGTCCGGTGCGGGGGATCGTGCGCTCGGCGTCAGGGTTGATGAGAGGAAGTGAATGGCCATACGTGATGCATCCTGCGGTATTTCCGCAGTTGGAGGCACTAAACAGGCGATCAGGGACGCGGCTGTACGGCTGTTCGGGACCAAAGGGTTCGAGCCCACCAGCCTCCGGGAGGTCGCCGATGCGGTAGGAATCACAAAGGCGTCCCTCTACTATCACTACTCCTCGAAACTGGATCTGCTGGTTGCGATCATCGATCCGATCCTCGACCATCTGCGCACCGTGGTTGCCGATATAGCGGGTGTGCCCTACGACGCCGAGGGCCGGCGCGCTGTCCTGCGAACCTATGTGCGCGGCATGATGCGCCACCGTGACGCCGGCGCGCTGATCTTGCGCGACACCGTGGCGATCTTCAACGCCATGGGCGATCGCTACCCGGAACTGTGGAACGCGCACCAGACCCTGTGTGCCTGGCTGGCGGGGCCCGAGCCCACCGCAGAGGCGAAACTACGGGCCGCAGCCGCGCTCGAAGCCTTGCGGGTGGCGTTGCTGTCCATGGAAATGGTTCCCGAGGCCTCCGACGAATTGGTGGAGTCCACCCTCCTGGACGCCGCAACGGCGGTGCTCGAGCGCCGCGCCGCGTAGATTCGATCTGGTCAGCAGACGGCATAGCAGCCGGAAAGGTCAGGTTGGTCGTGCATATCTCCGCGAGGGTGGACCATGCTGTTCGCACCCTGCTCGAGATCGCGGCGGCGACGCAGTCGGTGGCGGTGAAATCCGAAACGATCGCGATATCCCAGCAGATACCGCCCAAGGTGCTGGAAGGTGTGCTCGGGGAATTGCGGCGGACCGGCCTGGTCACCAGTCGGCGTGGGCCCGACGGTGGCTACCGGCTGGCGCGTCCGGCCGCGGATATATCGGTGGCCGATGTGATCCGAGCGGTGGAAGGACCCCTGGCCTCGGTGCGCGGGCAGCGGCCCGAGGACGTGCACTACACCGGGGCGGCGGATGCGCTGCAGCGGGTGTGGATCGCGCTGCGCGTGAATATCCGGGCCGTGCTCGAGAATGTGACCATTGCCGATATCGCGGCGGGTGAACTACCGGATTTCCTCGTCGAACTCACCGCCGATCCCGGCGCCTGGGTGCGCCGCGAACCTCGCGCGGCCCCGGCGGAAATCGCCGAGACCGAGGTCGGTGTCTGCCGGTAGCCTGCGATCATCATGCTCATCTCGTTGCTCCGCAGATATATGGCCCCTTACCGGTCCCAGTTGGCCGGTGTGGTGGTGCTGCAACTGATCTCGGTGATCGCCATGTTGTATCTGCCGAGCCTGAACGCGGACCTGATCGACGAGGGCGTCACCAAGGGCGATATCGGCTATATCTGGTCGGCCGGGATGCGCATGCTGCTGGTGTCGGGGGTGCAGATCATCGCCTCGGCCGCGTCGGTGTATCTCGCCGCCAATGCCGCCATGGCCGCGGGTCGTGATCTGCGCGCGGCGGTATTGCATCGAGTGGGCACATTCTCCGCGCGGGAGGTCGGCCTATTCGGCGCCCCCTCGCTGATCACCCGCAATACCAACGATATTCAGCAGATGCAGCTGCTCATCGTCATGGCGTCCACCGTATTGGTGATGGCGCCGATCATGTGCGTGGGTGGCATCATCATGGCGCTGCGGGAAAGCCTCGGACTGTCCTGGGTGCTGTTGATCGCGGTACCGGTACTCGCATCGAGCATGGGTGTGCTCATAGCCCGGATGGTGCCCGGTTTCCGAGAGATGCAGGCCCGTCTCGATACGGTCAATCGGATTCTGCGCGAACAGATCACCGGTATCCGGGTGGTGCGCGCCTTCGTGCGGGAGCGGCGGGAGGTCTGGCGGTTCGGCCTGGCCAATACCGCGCTCACCGATACCGCCCTGCGGGTCGGTCGGTTGATGGCGCTGATGTTTCCGACGGTCATGCTGATCAGCAACCTCACCACGGTCGCGGTGATCTGGTTCGGCGGTCACGCCGTCGACTCCGGACAGATGCAGATCGGTTCGCTCACCGCGATGCTGGCCTACATCATGCAGATCCTGATGGCCGTCATGATGGCGTCGTTCCTTGCCATGATGGCCCCCCGCGCGGCGGTGTCGGCGGACCGGATCGGCGAGGTGTTGCGCACCGAATCGTCGGTGCGGCCGCCGGCGGTGCCGCAGCCGTTCCGGGAGGACCCTGGGCTGGTGGAGCTGCGCTCGGCCGGATTCAGCTTCCCCGGCGCCGAGAAACCGGTGCTGAGCGGGATCGATTTTCGAGTGGAACCGGGACGGACCACCGCCATCGTCGGCTCCACCGGGGCGGGCAAGACCACTCTGATCAACCTGATTCCGCGGCTCATGGATGTTACGGAGGGCGCGGTCCATGTCGGCGGCACCGATGTGCGGGAGCTGGACCCGGCCGTGCTGCGTGCCGAGATCGGCCTGGTCCCGCAGAAGGCGTATCTGTTCTCCGGGACGGTGGCCAGTAATCTCCGTTACGGGAAACCGGATGCCACCGACGAGGAACTGTGGCATGCCCTGGAGATCGCCCAGGCCGCGGATTTCGTCCGGGAGATGCCCCAAGGGCTACAGACTCCACTCGCCCAGGGCGGCACTACGGTCTCCGGTGGGCAGCGGCAGCGATTGGCCATTGCCCGCGCCCTGGTGCGCCGGCCGCGGATCTATTTGTTCGACGATTCGTTCTCCGCACTCGATGTCGCCACCGATGCCCGGTTGCGGGAGGCGCTACGTCCGGAAACCGCCGACTCCGCGGTGATCATCGTGGCCCAGCGGGTCGCCACCATTCGCGACGCCGACCAGATCGTGGTCCTCGAGGACGGACGAATGGCCGGTCTCGGCACCCATGAGCAGCTCCTGCGTGAATGCGCGGAGTACCGGGAGATCGTCGAATCGCAGCTGAGTGCCGAGGAGGCGCGATGAGCGACAATTGCGCGGTGCTCGTCGGCGCCGACCGGGTGCGGGTGTCCCGCATGAGCACAGCAGGCGCGATGAGCGACAATCGCGCGGTGCTCGTCGGCGCCGACCGGGTGCGGGTGTCCCGCATGAGCAAGGAGGCGCGATGAGGCCGGGGATGCCGGGGCCGGGGGCTCCGGATGCGAAACCCAAATCATTCGGGCCGTCACTGAGGCGGTTGCTGAGCCGGCTCGTCCCGGAACGCAGGTATGTGGTGGCCATCGTGGTATTGGCGGCCACCTCGGTGGTGCTGAACACGCTGGGGCCATATCTGCTGGGTAAGGCCACCGACACCGTCTTCGACGGTGTCATCGGTAAACGGCTGCCCGCCGGGCTGAGCAAGGACGAAGCCGTCGAGGGGTTGCGCGCTCGAGGTCAGAACACCCTCGCGGACATGTTGACCGGTATGGATGTGGTGCCGGGGCTCGGCGTCGATTTCGCGGCCGTGGGCCGGGTCCTGGCATGGGTGCTCGCGTGCTACCTCGCCGCCGCGCTGTTCGGCTGGTTGCAAGGCTATCTGCTCAATACGGTTATCAACCGCACGGTGAAACGGCTGCGCGGCGATGTCGAGGACAAGATCCACAAACTGCCGTTGCGCTATTTCGACTCCGCTCCTCGCGGGGATGTACTCAGCCGCGTCACCAATGACGTCGACAATGTGTCACAGACGCTGCAACAGACCATGAGTCAGCTGCTGATCTCGCTGTGCAGCGTGGTGGCCATTCTGGTGATGATGTTCTGGATCTCTCCGCTGCTGGCCGTGGTCGCGCTGGTGACGGTACCCGTGGCAGGGGCGGTCACCGCGCAGATCGCCAAACGCTCCAAACCGCATTTCGTGGCGCAGTGGAAGCACACCGGCATGGTGAACGCCCAGGTGGAGGAGGCCTACACCGGCCATGAGGTGGTGACCGCCTTCGGTCGTGGTCAGGAGGTCATCGCCGAGTTCGACCGCCGTAACGAGCAGTTGTACCAGGCCAGTTTCAAGGCGCAGTTCATCTCCGGGTTGATCATGCCGTCGATCATGTTCCTGGGGAATGTGAACTTCGTGCTGGTCGCCCTGGTCGGTGGTCTGCGGGTGGCCACGGGACAGCTGTCGTTGGGTGAGGTGCAGGCGTTCATCCAGTACTCTCGCCAGTTCAGCCAGCCGCTCACCCAGCTCGGCGCCATGGCCAATCTGCTGCAGTCCGGGGTGGCCTCGGCCGAGCGGATCTTCGAGATTCTCGACGCGGAGGAACAGAGCCCGGATCCGCCGCTGCCGTCGGCCCTGCCGATGGACCGGGGGCGGGTCGAGTTCGAGGCGGTGTCGTTCCGGTACGAACCGGACAAGCCGGTTATCGAACGGCTGTCGCTGGTGGCCGAACCCGGTTATGTGGTGGCCATCGTCGGCCCTACCGGGGCCGGTAAGACGACACTGGTGAACCTGCTCATGCGGTTCTACGAACTGGACGCGGGCACCATCACCATCGACGGGGTCGATATCACCGAGCTGCCCCGGGAGGTCCTGCGATCCCGGATCGGGATGGTGTTGCAGGACACCTGGTTGTTCCACGGAACGATCCGGGAGAACATCGCCTACGGCGATCCGCGCGCGTCCGAGGATGAGATCCTCGCCGCCGCCCGAGCCGCCTATGTGGACCGATTCGTGCACGCCCTGCCCGACGGCTACGACACCGTCATCGACGAGGAGGGCGCCGGGGTGAGCGCGGGGGAGAAGCAGCTCATCACCATTGCCCGCGCTTTCCTGGCGAAACCGTCCATCCTGATCCTGGACGAGGCGACCAGCTCGGTGGACACCCGCACCGAACTGCTGGTTCAGCAGGCCACGGCGGAACTGCGGCGCGACCGTACCAGCTTCGTCATCGCGCATCGGTTGTCCACCATCCGCGATGCCGACCTGATTGTCGTCATGGAGCAGGGGCGGATCGTCGAGCACGGTACCCACGAGCGACTCCTCGCCGAACGCGGCGCCTACCATCGGCTCTACCACGCCCAGTTCGTCGCCGCCGCGGCCGAGGCCTGAGCGTTTCGCTCGCGCCGCTGTTCGGCGTTCGGACGCCGCCTGAGAGGATGACCGGCGTGTCCGAGCCTACAACCGCGTCCGACAAGGGGTTCTCCTTCCATATCGATGCCCGTCTGGAGGGGCGGCACGGCCGAACCGGTGTCATCCGGACCCCGCACGGCAGTATCGCCACCCCCGCATTCATCCCGGTGGGGACCAAGGCCACGGTCAAGGCGGTGCTCCCGGAGACGATGCGGGAGCTGGGAGCGCAGGCTCTGCTGGCGAACGCCTATCACCTGTACCTGCAGCCGGGGCCGGATATCGTCGACGAGGCCGGGGGGTTGGCCGCCTTCATGAACTGGTCCGGCCCCACCTTCACCGACAGCGGCGGTTTCCAGGTGATGTCGCTGGGGGTCGGCTTCAAGAAGGTGCTGGCCATGGAAACGGTGGATGTGCGCAGTGACGAGGTGATCGCGGCCGGTAAGGAACGTCTGGCCACGGTGGACGACGACGGCGTCACCTTCCGTTCCCACCTGAACGGTTCCCGACACCGGTTCACCCCCGAGGTGTCGATGGGGATCCAGCACCGATTGGGCGCAGACATCATGTTCGCCTTCGACGAGTTGACCACGCTCATGAACACCCGCGGTTATCAGGAGCAGTCGGTGCAGCGCACCCACGATTGGGCGCAGCGCTGTATAGACGAGCACGAGCGGTTGACCGAGCAGCGGTACCACCGCCCGTACCAGGCACTGTTCGCGGTGGTACAGGGTGCCCAGTACGAAGACCTGCGTCGCAAGGCATCTCGTGATCTGGAAGCGATTCGGGGCGCTGCCGGAACGGAATTCGATGGTTACGGTATCGGTGGTGCCTTGGAGAAGCACAATCTCGGCACCATTGTCGGCTGGTGCGGTGATGAGCTGCCCGAACACAAGCCGCGCCATATGCTCGGAATCAGCGAACCCGAGGATCTTTTCGCCGCCGTCGAGGCGGGCGCGGACACCTTCGACTGTGTCAACCCCTCTCGGGTCGGTCGCAATGGCGGAATCTATGTCGACGCGGGTCGTTTCAATATCGACACTCGCCGGTTCCGACGCGACTTCACCCCGATCGACGAGAACTGCGACTGCTATACCTGCGCCAACTACACCCGCGCCTATATCCATCACCTGTTCAAGGCCCGGGAGATGCTGGCCTCGACACTGTGCACGATCCACAACGAGCGGTTCACCATCCGGTTGGTGGATCGTATTCGCGCGAGTATCGAGGGCGGGTATTTCGACGAGTTCCGGGAGGAGACGCTGGGCCGCTGGCAGGGGCGGATCACCGCACCTTGATCCGCTCGTCCCCGCCCCTGCGCGGCCCGTTTCGTCGACGTGTGGGGTCAGGAGTGCAGGGGCGCGTGATCGGTTGGCGCGTAGGTGGGCTCATATTTCTTGAGTAGCCCGATCACCTGATAGGTGATGGGCATCACGAGTACCTCGACCACCGTCTTCCACAGGAAGCCGACCACCACATAGTTGGCGAACTGGCCCCAGCCGTCGATGCCGATGGCGGTCGCGGCGATGGAGCAGAAGATCAGGGTGTCGGCCAGTTCCCCCACGACGGTGGAGCCGATCAGTCGGGCCCACAGGTGCTTTTCCCGGGTCCGTTCCTTGATGAGCACCAGGGTGGCGGAGTTGAGCAACTGCCCCACCACATATCCGGCGAGTCCGGCGGCGACCAGCTGCGGGGTGGTGCCGATAACGCTGCGGAAGGCGTCCTGGTTCTCGTAGAACACCGCCGGTGGCAGGGCGATGGCGATGGCGAAACACGCCACGGTCAGCAGCAGCGCGGCGAAACCGTAGTAGACGGCGTGCCGGGTGGCGCGGAACCCGTACACCTCACTGAGCACATCGCCGAGGACATAGGCCAGCGGAAACAGGAAGAAGGCGCCGTCGGTGGTGATGGGCAGCAACTCCAACGGCCCCAGTTTCAGCGAACTGTCGGCGAAGAACTGCACCCCTTTGGTGGCGCAGATATTGGAGATGATCAGCGTCGCGGTGAACAATGCGACGATAGGCGGATAGTAGCCCCGCGCCACCTGGGCGAATGCCGCGTGTTCGGGCGCGGGGCGACCAGGGTTGTCCGGGTGCTGTGATACTTTCGAACCTCTCACCCGCCTCATCAAACCAGGTTGTGGAATAGGCTGTAGCCATGACTAATGCGGGTGGAGCCGACGAGTGGTGGAAGCAGTACGGCGGTGAGGGAGTGTCGTCGGACCCGACGCCGGCCGGTTCGCCCCCACAGTACCCGAGCGCCGAACCGTCTTCCTACCCATCGGCTCCGGCGGCGCCACAGTATCCGTCGGCCCCGCAGTACTCGTCGACTCCGGTGGAATCCGCGGTGCCGCAACCCAATTCGCAGTACCCTTCCACCCCGCCCCAGCCGCAGTACGCCGGCTACCAATCGCCGGCGCAGCCCGCCGTCGGGTACCCGCCGGGCTACCAGCCCTATGGCTACCCGAACAGCCGGGGAACCAACGGTTTGGCGATCGCTTCGCTGATCACCTCGATGTTGGGTTTCGCGAGTTGCGGCGCCACCTCGGTCGTCGGGATCATCCTCGGCGTTATCGCCTTGAACCAGATCAAGCAGAGCGGTCAGGAGGGGCGAGTCCTGGCTGTGGTCGGTATCTGCGCCGGTGTCGCGATTCCGGTGCTGTGGGTGCTGTATTTCATCATCCTCGCCCTGCTGAGCTGACGGTTCGGCCCGGCCGACCAACGGGGTCCGGTCCTACCGGCCCGGTGGCCCGCCCGGTCGGTCCAGGACTACCAGGGTGCCGCCGGCGAATTTGTCGTGCCAGCCCTGTTTGTTCGGATCTTTGTCGAGGGTGACGGCGATGTAGATCATCAGCACGAGCCCGATCAGCGGTCCGAGGTAGGGGATGATACTCACTGCCAGGTAGCTGTTGCGCCGGATGGCTACCGGGGCGGGGACCGTGGCCGCGCCCTCGGGCGCGAGTACGCGCATATGCAGCATCTTCTTGCCCAGCGTTGCACCGCTGTTCGTTTCCATCAACACGAAATAGCCGAAGACGATGGCGAAGAACAGCATGTAGCCGAGCAGGGAGAGTGCGGTGCCCAGATCCGAGAGAAAATAGCTCAGGATTCCACCGGGGATACCCGCGATGGCGCTGTCGATCAGCCGTGCTCCGAACCGAGGCCCCAGACCAGCGGGATTACCGACGTCCGGCGACTGTCCGTAGGGCTCGCGGGTGTATCGCGGTGGGGCCGCGTACTCCGCGCCTTCGTACACCGGTTCCGGGGCTCCGTCCGGTTGCCATTCGGCGGGATTCGGACTGTACGGTGGTGGGCTCCCGGCCTGGTTCGGGGGCCGTAGCAGGTGCAGCGGTTGGGTCGCCAACCATCCGTCGGAGCCCGGAGCGAAACCCGGGGGTGGGGTAGGGCCGCGCTGCCATTCGGCAGGGTCCGGGCTGTGGGGCGGTGGGGCCATCTGCCGGGTCCCCGGTGGCCCGGGTGGCGGTTTCGGCCCGGGGTGGGGTCGACCGCCGGGCGGCGGTGTATACCGCGGATGTTGGTCGGGTGCGTGTCCACCGCTGGTCATAGCGCATACCTCGTCCTGCTCGCCGAGACCGGTCGTCGGGTACGTTACGGACAACGATCCATTTGCAACAACCCATCCGAGTCGAGGGTCCACGGCCGGTGTGGTAGTCGCGTGGGATCGAATTCGTCGAGCAGTTCCGCGGCGGTGCGGCCGGTGAATCCGAGTGATCGGGCCAGCGCCCCGATCACGTCCTCGACGCTGTCTCCGAGGGCGAGTCGATCGGCGAGGGTCACCGCGCCGTCGCGTTTGGCCAGTCGCTGTCCGGCCCGGTTGAGGACCAGGGGGACGTGCACGTAGTGCGGTACCGGTAGGCCGAGCAGGGTGGCCAGATATGCCTGTCGGGGTGTCGAGGCGAGCAGGTCGTCGCCGCGCACCACCTGGTCCACGCCCATATCCGCGTCGTCCACCACCACGGCCAGGTTGTAGGCGGGCACACCGTCGCCGCGCCACAGCACCACATCGTCGACCAGGCCGCGATAGCGGCCGTGTAGTAGATCGGTGACCTCGAAATCGGTGCGGGGCGTCCGCAGCCGCAGTGCCGCGGGCCGGCCGGAGTCGCGGCGCCGGTGCAGTTCGCGGACACTCAGGTTGCGGCAGGTGCCGGGATAGGCGCCCAGTGGGCCGTGTGGTGCGGTGGCCGCCTGCTGGATCTCCCGCCGGGTGCAGAAGCACTCGTAGGTCAGGCCCGCCTCGGTGAGTCGGTCGATCGCCGCCCGGTAGTGCGCCATCCGATCCGATTGGCGGATCACCGGACCGTCCCAGTCCAACCCGATGCGGGCCAGATCATCGAGTTGACGTTGCGCAGCTCCTGGTCGGACCCGGTCCAGATCGTCCACGCGCAGGACGAATCGACGGCCGGTGGACCGGGCGAACAGCCAGGCCAGCAGGGCGGTCCGCAGATTGCCCAGGTGCAGGTCGCCCGAGGGGCTCGGCGCGTACCGACCGGCCCCACCGAGATACGGCGGGGTCGTGGGTGCGCGGACGGCGGTATCAGGGACGGTCGGCATCCTCGCCATGGTATGTGTCAGGGGCGGGTCGGGACTGTGAGGTGGGCGACCGGTCGGTTTCCGATTCGGCCGGCGGGTCGACGCACAGACGCGGCATCAGCGGCCCGTCGGTAATGGTCGCTCCGGCGGCCAGTGCGGACAGTAGTTTCTCCGCGTGGGCGATCAGGCCGGGACCGTCGATACGGTAGGGCAGGGCGGAAGGGGGATGACCCGCGGCGGCGGGGTCGAAGGCGGCGAGTCTATCGATGGCGCGGGTCAGTAGTGTGCGCGCGCCCTTGGGGTTGTTCCGCTGGATATGGGTGAGACCCACCGCGTACTGGGCCAGCCCCTGCCAGAGCATCCGTTCGGCGGCGGGCCCCTTCTTCCAGGCGGACTCGAGTACCTCGTGGGCGTTGAAGGCCAGGCCTTCGTCGAGAAGCCGTTGGGCGTAGGAGAGGGTCTGTTCCGGCGGAAGGTCCAGGTCGTCGGGGATACGGGGGACCCCGATGCTGCCCGGTGGCAGCGGTCGCCCGTATCGGTCGCGCGGTCGTGCGTTGGCCGCGCGACCCGTTGCATCGCGATCACGTTCCACCATGGCACCATCATCCACACCGCGGGGTGGTCGTCCGTTCAGGTGGGGTCTCGGCGCATTGATCAACACCCGAATATGCAACTATTACTACTCACTATTGTTGGGTGTAAGAATCCATCTACCAGCCATTTCTTCGGTGCAGGGCAATTTATTGGCAACATGTCACCTTCACTTGGGCGGCAAAAGCGTTGGCGCTCTGGGCAAGAGCTCGGCAAACCGCTACCGAACCCGGTAGTGAACTGCTAGGGTGCATGGCGCGGCAGCAGCCCACGAGGGCGTTTTCGCCGTAAGAGCGTTGTGTCCACGGAAGTGTGAATGCACTCTCGACACCGTCGAAGATTTCGCGCTATCCCCGGGCACATCGCAATATTCGACGTATGGCGTCGGATAGCAGTGCGAGTTAGTAGGTCTGGAAAACGAATTTCGTGATCGATGCAGCAAAGGAGTCAGTACCGTGAAGGTTGATACGACGGGCGCTGTATGGCGTAAGAGTTCATACAGCGGTCCGGACGGGAACTGCGTGGAAGTGGCATTTCTCGGCGACGGAAACGTAGCGGTTCGAGATACCAAGGACCGTGGAAACGGGCCGATGCTGACCTTTGGTCCCGCCGAGTGGAGCGCTTTCCTGTCCGGAATGTCGGGTAAGACCTTCCGTCACGCCTGATAAACAACCTCGGGCGCCGATCGGGGCAGGCCCCGGGCCGGAAAGGACGGCTCGGGGCCTGTGTGAAATTCGAACCCGGAATTCTCGGTTCCCGAGCGTTCGGAACGATATGCGAAATTTGTCCGGTATTCAGTGCCCGTGGCCGTCGGTGCTCGTGTCCTGAACCTTGCGCAGTACGGCGAGTTGCCGATGCTCTTCGATATGTTCCCGGGCCAGATTGTGTGTGGATTCCTCCGGCGGGTCCGGACGCAGTAGGGAACCGGTACCCGGTTTGCCGGCCGCCCCCAG